>CAWGUS010000014.1:0-92340 GCA_963825755.1 uncultured Actinomycetota bacterium
CCTGCCTGGCCTCCACGAGCGTGTTGAACTCGTTGCACTTGGAGCAGCGCCCGAACCACTTGCCGTAGGCGGCGCCGCAGCTGCTGCACGCGTAGGACGACCGGACCTTGCTCATGCGGTCTGCGGGCGGGCGACACCGCGGGCGGCCGCGACTCGTGGCTGTGTGTTCATGCACCGCACGGTAGGCGAGGCCGCCGACAGTCCCGACGAGGACGCGCAGGGTTATGCTGACGACGCTTTTGGAACGATCAAGGAGTCGGGGATGTCGCATCCGGAGCAGAGGGTCGGCCGAGTCGTCGGCAACCTTCCGGTCGCCCCGACGACGCTGGCCGACGTGGCGGAGCGCGCAGGCGTCTCGCGGCAGACCGTCTCCAACGCGGTCAACAACCCCGACCTCCTGCGCCCCGACACCCTCGAGCGGGTCCGGCAGGCGATCTCCGACCTCGGCTACTCGCCCAACCGTGCGGCCCGCAGCCTGCGCACCCGCTCGTCGCACCTGATCGGGCTCCGGTTCACACCGGCCCAGGAGGGCACCGCCAACGCGCTGATGGACCGCTTCGTGCACTCGCTGGTCGAGGCGACGGCCGAGCGCGGCTACCACGTACTGCTCTTCGCCGACGACGACACCGAGCCGCTGTCGGCCTACGACCACCTGCTCCGCTCGACCGCGGTCGACGCGTTCATCGTCACCGACACCTACCTCGGCGCCCCGCAGGCCGCCTGGCTCACCGGGCAGCGGGCGCCCTTCGTCGCGTTCGGCCGGCCCTGGGAGGACCCCGGTGCCACCCATGCCTGGGTCGACGTCGACGGCGCGGCCGGTGCAGCGATGGCCACCGACCACCTGCTCGACAAGGGCCACACCCGCATCGCGTGGATGGGCTGGAAGAAGGACTCGTTCATCGGTGAGGACCGGCGCGCCGGCTGGCTCAGCGCCATGCACGGCCGCGGGCTGAGTACGACGGGGCTCGCCAGCCGGGTCGAGGACACCATCGGCAGCGGGCGTGGCGCGAGCGCCGTACTCCTCGACGAGGCGCAGCCGTCGGCGTTCGTCTGTGCCTCCGACACCCTCGCCATGGGGGTGCTGCACACGCTGACCGACCGCGGCATGGTCGCCGGCCGCGACATCGCGGTGGTCGGGTTCGACGACTCGCAGGTCGCCCAGGTGGTGCCGCCCGGTCTCACGTCGGTGCGGCAACCCCTCGAGGACGTCGCGGTCGAGATCGTGCAGGCGCTCCAGGGCCTGCTCGCCACGCCGCCGGTCGCTCAGCCGGGCGTGCTGCTGACGCCGACGCTGGCGGTGCGCGGCTCGAGCTGACCGTGCGCTGTCAACCGCGCCGGTGCCCGCGTCGTCTTTCCCTCTGAGAAGCCAAGGAGAGGATCTCGGTGGACAAGGACGCAGACTTCGTCGAGTTCGTGCAGGCCCGCTCGTCCGCCCTGTTGCGCACCGCGACCCTGCTGACGGCCGGGGATCGGCACGCGGCGGAGGACCTGGTGCAGGCCGCGCTGGCCAAGGCCTACGTCGCCTGGTGGCGCATCCGACGGCAGGGGGCACAGGAGGCCTACGTCCGGACGACGATGACGCGGGCCGCGATCGACCGCACCCGTGGCCGGGCTCGTCGGCCGGAGGTGCTCGTCGACGAGGTGCCGGAGACCAGGCACGTCGCGGCCGGTGCGGCCGACGCGGTCGGCGAGCGGCAGGTCGTCTGGCAGCTGCTCGCCTCGTTGTCGCCGCGCCAGCGGACCGTGCTGGTGCTGCGCTACTACGAGGACCTCTCCGAGGCCGAGATCGCCCGGACGCTCGGCTGCAGCCAGGGCTCCGTGAAGGCACACGCGTCGCGCGGGATAGCGGCGCTGCGCACCGCCATCCGGGCCGACGACGACGCGAAGCAGGAGACACGATGAACACCCAGATCGA
Source organism: uncultured Actinomycetota bacterium (assembly GCA_963825755.1). Classification (GTDB taxonomy): domain Bacteria; phylum Actinomycetota; class Actinomycetes; order Propionibacteriales; family Nocardioidaceae; genus Nocardioides. Next base: position 1,916 of record CAWGUS010000014.1, read on the forward strand.
GGAACGGCTCACCCGCGGCCTCCGGAAGGCCGTCGACGACGTCGAGGCGTCCGTCGGGTTCGCCCACGACGCACTCACGGCCGGACGCCGCCGTCGACGTCGTCGTACGACGACACTGGTGGCTGGCGGTGTCGCCACCGCGGTCGCCGTCGTGCTGCTGGTGCCCGGCACGGGAGCCGACAACGGACCAGGACCCGCCACCGGCCGGGCGTCGATCGACCCGTCCGCTCGGCTGGAGTGGGCGCGGTCGCTGCCGAAGGGGCCGGCGCCCGTCCCGCCGATGTTCACCGACGCCGGCCTGCGTGACGGCAACGCACTGGTCGACGTGCCGGCAGAGGTGGACACCTCCCGACCGCCGCAGAAGGTGGCCGGCGGCTGGCTGGTCATGCTGCGGACCGATGCGCCCGAGGTGGCGCCGGCAGTGCTCAACACCGACGGACACCTGGATCGCCTGCCGCCGTACCCGGACCCGCAGGGTGGCGGCTGGTCGGGCGCCTTCGTGTCGGGCGACGGCCTCCGGGTGGCCTACGGCAACCGCGTGGTGGAGGTCCTGACCCTCAACACCAGCGCGATCCCGCACGACCCGGCGGACGTCGAGGAGCCGAGTACCAAGTGGGACAACTCGCTGCGCATCAGCGGCTGGAGCGCCGAGGGCTTGGTCTACCGGGGCGCACCCACCCACGAGGGTTGGGGCACCGAGTGGCTGCTGCGGGACGACTACTCGACCGTCGAGCTCGGTGACCCGAAGAGCAAGGTCTTCTCCTTCGCCAACGGCGTCGCGGGCCTCGGCCTCACCTACGACTACAGCGAGAAGAAGAACACCTGCGCCACCCTCTCGACGCTGACCGCTCGCGGGTGGGAGTCAGGGGAGTCCCACTGCATGGGCCGCTACCTCGGTGAGGCGCTCGACCTGTCGCCCGACGGTCGCTTCCTGCTCACCGACGACCTCCCGGAGATCTGGGACGTCGCGAAGGGCGAGTGGGTGTCTCTCGACGCGCCGGACGGCCTGCTGGCCGACCCCGACTTCCAGTGGCTGGTGGCCGCCGGGTGGGAGGGCGACGACACGCTGCTCTTGCCGATCAGCGGTGGCGAGGGCGCCGGCAGGCAGACGATCCAGGTCGTGCGGTGCACGGTCACCACGGACTGCGAACGCGCCGGTGCCGAGGTGGAGCTGACCCTCGACCCGGACGCCGACCCGATGTTCGGCCCGGCGCCGGCCATCGACTTCGGCGACTACTGAGACAGCTGGAGCAGCAGGTCGCGCACGTCCGCGGCGGCGATCCGGTCGCCCACCGCGCCGGGCGTGCTGACCAGCAGCACGGGCGCCGTCCTCGTCGCGGGACGGCAGCCGGCCGTGCGTGCCCTCACCGGCGACGGGTCGAGCGGCACGACCTTCATCGCGTAGCGCAGCCCGGCCATCTTGCGGGCCAGCGTGAGCCCGGCCTTCACCTTCACGGCCCTGTCGTCCGGGTCGAAGAACAGCTCGGCCGGGTCGTAGCCGGGCTTGCGGTGGATCTCGACGCCGCGGGCGAAGTCGGGTGCCCGGTCGTCGTCGTCCCAGTAGTAGTAGGTGAACCACGCCGTCTCGCTCGGCCACCAGCACCAGGTCGCCCGCGCGTTCGTGGTCCAGCCCGTACGCCGCCTGGCCCTCGCGGTCGAGCACCTCGGCGACGCCGTCGAGACCGGCACAGACCTTGCGCACGCGCTCGAGATCGGCCGCGTCGTCGACGTACACGTGGGCGACCTGGTGGTCGGCGACGGCGAACGCGCGCGAGGCCCACGGGTCGAGGTACTCCATGCCGTCCTGCGTGTAGACCTCGAGCAGCCCTTCGCGGCGCAGCGCGCGGTTGATGTCGACGGGGTGTCGGCCTTGGTGATGCCGTACTCCGAGAGCACGACGACCGTCGCGCCGATCCGTTCGGCGTCGTCGAGCAGCGGGGCCAGCGCCGCGTCGACCTCGCGGGCCGCGGCCGGCCGCCTCGGCGCTGTCGGGCCCGAACCGCTGCAGGTCGTAGTCGAGGTGCGGCACGTAGGCGAGCGTCAGGTCGGCGCGCGGCAGCAGCCGGCGGGTCGCCGTCGACGATCCACTGCGCTGGACCTGATGGACGGCGGTCGGGCCCCAGTACTGGAACAGCGGGAACTCGCCGAGCTCGCCGACCAGCTCGTCGTGCAGCTCGGGCGGCCGGGTGTAGCAGTCGGGCGCCTTCTTGCCGTCGGCGTAGTAGATCGGCCGCGGGGTCACGGTCCAGTCGGTCGTCGCGCCCATGGCGTACCACCAGCAGACGTTGGCGACCGTGTAGCTCGGGCCGGTCGCGCCGGATCGTCTCCCACACCTTCTCGCCCTGCACGAGCTTGTTGTGCTGGCGCCACAGGAACACCTCGCCGAGCTCGCGGAAGTACCACCCGTTGCCGACGATCGCCGTGCTCCGCCGGGGGCAGGCCGGTCAGGAAGGTCGACTGCACCGAGCAGGTGACCGCCGGCAGCACGGTGTCCAGCACGGCCTGCGAGCCGGCGCTCGGCCAGGCGTCGCAGCCGCGGCATGTGCCGCAGCAGGACGGGGGTGAGGCCGACGACGTCGACCACGAGCAGCTTGCTCATGAGATCCTCCAGTGGTGTGCAGTCCGAGCTGAGACCGAGCTCGTCGCGGACCCACGCGAGCTCGGCGGCCAGCCCTGCGGCCAGGGCGTCGTCGTCGGCGGGTGCGCCGCCGGGCAGCACCGACCAGGTGTAGGTCTCGACCTCGAGGTGGTCGACGCGCGGCCCGTCGGCCCGCCGACCAGCGCGGCCGAGAGAGCCGCGCAGGTCGTCGCGGCTGTTGCGCAGCGGCGGGCGCGGGTCGGCGTGCACCGGCACGTGGAAGTGCACCCGCCACGGCTCCGGCGCCGTCGGCCGATCGCCGTCGAGGGCGTCGGGCAGGTCGTCACCGACCGCTCGGGACGTGACGTCGCCCGCGCTGGCGTACCTGGTGCAGGAACCGGTCCTCGGCGTACGTCCGCGAGCGCGGCGCGTGCCGCCGGCGTCGACGGGGTCGTCGACCACGAGGGCAGCAGCCGGCTGGGCCTTGACCACGTCGAGCCCGGCTGCGTCGAGACGCTGCGAGGGCGTCGCGGCGTCCTCGAAGCCCACGGCGAGGTGGCACAGGTCGAGGCAGACGCCCGATCCGCTCGCGGTCGACGCGCGGCGAGCCGGTCGACGGCCTCGGTCGATCGTCTCGACCACGCAGCCCGGCTCGGGCTCGAGCCCGACCCGGATACTGCGCCCGGTCTCGGCCTCGACCTTCGGCCAGCCCGTCGGCGAGCTCGGCGAGGTGGGTCGGCAGCGAGCTGCGCGGTCGGCCGGCCACGGTGCGTGCCAGCCGAGCGGCAGCGTGCGAGATCGATCCGCGGTCGACGTCGTCGGGCAGCAGTGCGGCCAGCACGCGGGCGGCGGCGAGGGTGTAGTCGAGTCGCGCCGCTCGGCCCAGGTCGGGTGGTAGACGGCCTTCTTGACCACCGTCGCCCTGGAACGCGGCGTACGGGAAGGCGTTGAGGGTGACCACCTCGACCCCGTGGTCGGTCGAGGGTCGCTGCGCAGCCGCTCGACCTCGCGCGAGGTCGCGCGGCCAGCCGGTGCGCGGCAGCCGCGGGCAGCCACAGCCGAGCCCGATCCGGTCGACGTCCGAGGTGAGCCGCGGAGCCGGTCGCCGAAGCCGGTCACCTGGGCGACCAGGCCGTCGACGTCCTCGGCCGGCAGCACGTTGGTGCCGTAGGCGAGGTGGACGACGTCGCCGACGCCGTCGCGGAAGCGCACCGTCAGGTCCCGCCCGGCCGCGCAGGATCGAGTTGCCCTCGAACGTCGCGCCGGCGTCGGTCGGCGCCGTCGTCGGTCGAGCAGCAGCCGGCCGCTCTGGCCGAAGAACTCCACGGGGTTGCGCCACAGCACGCGGTCGACGTCGTCGTCGCTGAAGCCCGCGTCGAGCATCGCCCTGCCGGTCTTCGCGGTCTTGAGCGGGTCGCTGCGGCCCCAGTCGGCGGCGGAGTTGACCAGCACCCGCTCCAGGCCCGCGCTCCTGCAGGATCGCGACCATCCGGTGCTCGTCCATCTTGGTGTCGGGATAGATGGAGAAGCCCATCCAGCAGCCGCTGTCGGCGACCGGTCCGACGGTCATCTCGTTGAGGTGGTCGACCACGACCATGTCCGGCGCGAGCCCGGAGGCCTCGACCAGCTCGAGCGTGCGGCGGGTGCCCATCTCCTTGTCGCGGTGCGGGGTGTGCACCATCGCCGGCAGCCCGAACTCGACCGCGAGCCCGAGCTGGTGGCTGAACGCCTTCTCCTCCTCCGACGTCATCGAGTCGAACCCGATCTCGCCGACCGCGACGACGCCGTCCTTCGCGAGGTAGCGGGGCAGCACGTCGAGCACCTCGGCGCAGCGCGGGTCGTTGGCCTCCTTGGGGTTGAGCGCGATCGTGCAGTGGTGGGCGATCCCGAACTGCGAGGCCCGGAAGCGCTCCCAGCCGACCAGGCCGTCGAAGTAGTCGACGAACGAGCCCACGCTGGTGCGCGGCTGGCCGAGCCAGAACGCCGGCTCGACCAGGGCGCGCACGCCCGCGGCGTGCATCGCCTCGTAGTCGTCGGTGGTGCGCGAGGTCATGTGGATGTGCGGGTCGAAGATGCGCATGTCAGGACTCCAGGTGTCGTCGGGGCAGGCGGCGAGCACGGTCGTCGACGTCGGCGGGTACGTCGCGGCCGGCGGCCTCGCGCTCGGCGGCGTAGCGCCGCACCATCGCGGCCAGCTCGGCGTCGGCGCGGTCGCCGAGGGCGGCGACGGCGCTCGACCGGCACGCCGGTGAACAGGCACTTGAGCACGCCGTGGCGCCAGGCGTCGTCGGAGAGCCGGGTCGCATGTGCACCCATCGCGGCGGCGACCAGGCGGGTGTCGTTGGTGCGCAGCGCGTCGGCGAGCAGTTCGCTGCCGTCGACGGTCGTCGTCGGCGCCGTTGAGGGCGAGGATCACCGCGCGCTTCTCGTCGTTGTCGCCGTACCGGTAGAGCTCGCGCAGCTCCTCGAGGAGCGACTCGGGGTCGAGGTGGCCGGCGGCGACCAGCTCGACGCGGACGGCGTCCTCGATCGAATGCGTCGTGTCCGGGCAGCGGGCCGCGCGCCGTGCGCCGGGCGGCGGCCGGGAAGATCCGGCCGAGCCTCGACGGGTCGGCAGGCGACTTCGGCGCGCATCTCGTCGAGTGCGGCGACGGCCGCTGGCGCGAGCGCGGCGCGCAGGGCTGCTTGGGGCACCGAGGGTCGGTGATCACGGGACGTCCTCCTGCGGGTACGGCGCTGCTCACCCGGTCGAGGCTGGCGCGCAGCACGGCCATCGTGCGCTCGGCAACGACCGGTGCGGCGTGGGAGTGGCGGGGCAGCTCGACGCTGGCGAGGCCGGCGTACTCGCTGGTCGACGAGCGCGTCAGCACGGCGTCGAGGTCGAGCTCGCCCGTCGCCGAGCTCGAGGTGCTCGTGCACGTCGCGCACCATGTCGTCGACCTGCACGTTGCCGATCAGGGCGCCGGCGCGGGCGAACGTGTCGGCGGGGGTGCGGGGCTCGTTGCAGACCAGGTGGCCGAGGTCGAGGGTGAGCCGCAGGTGCTCGGGGTTGCCGAGCCGGGCGCGCAGGTCGAGGGCGTCGTCGAGGGTGGCCGACGAGCATGCCGGGCTCGGGCTCGAAGCAGCGGTGACGCCGAGCCGCGCGGCCTCGTCGAGCACCGGGCCGAGGCCGTCGACGAGCCGCCGCCAGCCGTCCTCGCTGGCCGTCCCCGGCCGGCAGCGTGCCCGACCAGCACGACATCGCCTCGGCGCCGAGCTCGTGGGCGACGCGCACCGCGACGAGCAGCAGGTCGATGCGCTCTCTGCCGGTCGCCGTCGCTGACCAGGGTCGGCTCGTGCTTGTGCCACGGGTCCATCACGTAGCGCGAACCCGTCTCGATCACCGACGGCGAGGTCGTGCCGCGCGACGCGGCGGCGCGCGCGCGACCTCGCCGCGAGGTCGTCGGAGAACGGGTCGAGGTGCGGCTGGTCGAGGGTCAGCGCGACGCCCTCGTAGCCGAGCCCGGCGACGACGGCGCACGCGTCGGCGAGCCGGTGGCCGGCGAAGCCGTTGAGTGCCGTAGCCCAGCCGCAGGTCGCGGGTCGGTCATGTCGGGCTCATCCGCGTCGATGCGGCCTTGAGGAGCGGGCCGCCGGCGACCACCAGCGGCTGCCGCGTCGAGCCGGCCGCGGCCGGCCAGCCAGGCGCCCTGCAGCAGGGTGAACCCGCCGATGCCGGTGCCGGTCGCGGCGCGCACGTTGCCCGCCGACGGGTCCGCCACGGCCCGCGCCTGCGCGCGGCCGACGACGGCGGCGTACGCCGCGGCGAGCAGCGCCGGCGGCCGCCTTGCTCGGACTGCGTGGCGGCGCGGGTCGCGGAGCGCGGCGTACGTCGTGCCGGCGGCCACCGCGAGCGTCGGTGGCCGTGCACGCCGGCGGCGACGACCGGGCGTGCTGCCGTGCACCTCGCCGCGGCTGAGCGCGGTGAGGCCGACGGTGTGGGTGGCCATCGCCAGCAGCCGGTGCCCAGGCGCTGGCCGGGGCCGGCGTACGCCCCGAGGAGTACGTCGAGGCACCGGGTGGACGCCATGACCAGCGGACCGGCGGGCGAGTCCTTGGCGACGCCGTCGTAGGCGCAGATGAGCGCGGCGAGCGGGAGGCTGACCCGAGGGCCGCGGCGACCGCCCACCGCGGCGGAGATCGCGACCCCCGCGACGCCGAGCCCGGCCGCGACGGCGAGCGCGGTCGCCGGCGGACTGACTCGTCCCGACGGGATCGGCCGCTCGGGCCGCTCGTCGGCGTCGACCTCGCGGTCGCACCAGTCGTTGAACGCCATGCCCGACCAGTAGAGGCAGGTCGACGAGGCCGGCATCAGCCAGCCGCCGCGAGCCGGCCGGGCAGGTGGGCGGCGCCCGACCAGGCAGTCGCCCGGCACGGTCATCGCGGCCGGGGCGCGGACGAGCTCGGCGAGGTCGCCCAGCTTCATGGGTGCAGCCCGTGCTCGGCGCCGCAGGCCCTGCGACCAGGCCACGCAGGGCGCGACCACTGCTCGGCCAGCCGGTGCTCGTCGGAGCCGTAGGGCTGCTTGAAGAAGAAGCCGAGGCCGGGCAGCGCGCCCGGTCTCGCCGACCTCGTGGGCGCGACCGACGAGCCGCGCCAGGTCGAGCACGAGCGGTGCGGCCAGCGCCGAGTCGCAGCCCTCCCAGGTGAACTGCATGGTCATCCGCGCGCCGAGGAACCCGTCGAAGCGGACGTGGTCCCAGGCGGTCTTCCAGTCGCCGAGGTCGTCGACGAAGTCGATGTGCATCGGGCCCGGCCACCGGGTGCCCGAGCATCGACTCCAGCCCGCTGCGCTTGGTGGTGGTCTTGCTCGAGCCGGGCCTCCGGGTCGGTCAGCGTCTCGCCGTCGCCGCCGCCCAGCAGGTTGACCGAGGTCCACGACCGCACGGCCAGTGCCCGGGTGGCGAACATCGGCGCCAGTGCCGACTTCACGAGCGTCTCGCCCGTCTTGCCGTCGCAGCCGGCGTACGGCGCGCCAGTCGTCGTCGGCCAGCTCGCGCAGTGCCGGCACGTCGATGCCGGGGCTGGGGGTGAAGGCGACGTACGACGCCCCCGCGAGCAGCGCGGCGCAGGCGTACGCTGAGCTCGGCGCGAGCGGCGCCCGGCCGGCGGCCCACGCGGCTTCGAGTGCGGCCCACGACTCTCCGTCGGCGCCGGGGTCGTGGGGCGGCTCGGTGCTGGAGACGTCGACCACGACGACCCGGTCGACGCCGGTCCCGAAGTCCCGGATGTCGGCGGACAGGCGGTCGATCGCGGCGCGCTGCGGCTCGTCCCTGGTCGGGTCCAGGCCGGGCCGCAGCCGGGACTCGGCGGCGTCGAGGTCGTCGTGCAGGTGTGCCACCACGGCGGGGTGCACGACGCTGCCCGCGACCAGCCGCTCTGCCTGCTTGAGCAGGGGCGTCGTGCTGATGTCGTGGCCACCGGTGCGGATCGCGTCGTACGCCGCGAGCCCGCGGCCGTCGAGCTCCGGGTGGGCGGTCACGCAGCCGGTGGTGTCGGTGAGGTGTCCGGCGAGGGCGTGCACGCCGACGGTCGCGGTGGTGGCGAGGGAGCCACGGGCGCCGATGAACCAGATCCCGAGACTGCGACCCGTGCTTCCGGAGGTCATGCGGCGAACGTAACCCAGGTCACTCCCGACTTTCAACGGCGCGATGACAACTTTTGTCTGTCTCGCGTCAAAAGCGTCTCCACCAGATGTTGACGGCATAGTCGACCTCCGTGCCATCGTGCTCGCTCAGGATCTCGTCCGCCAGTGCCGGCGTGAACTCGATCCGGACGACGCTCTCGAGGTCGGCACGGCTCGCGAACCGCCAGCCCATGTCGACCCCGATGCGGGTCCAGCCGCGCGTCGACCAGAACCGCTCGACCTCGTCGGGGTCGATCATCGGGTAGCCCCGCCGGAACCAGCCGCCGAACGTCGAGCGCCGGGCGTCGTTGTCGACCACGAAGGCGCTGCCGCCGCGACGGACGACGCGATCGAGCTCTCGCAGCCCGGGCTCGCAGCCGGGGCCGAAGAAGTAGGCCCAGCGCGCCTGTGCGACATCCACGCTGGCATCGGGCAGCGGGACGTCCTCGGCGAGGCCCGGCAGCACCGTCACGTTGTCCATCGCGCGCGTGCGCCTGCGCGCGAGGGCCACGAGGTCGGGGTGCGGCTCGACGCCCACCACGCGCTGCGCCGTACGCGCCCAGGTCGGCAGGTGGAAGCCCGTGCCGCAGCCGAGGTCGAGCACGTCGCGCCCGGCCCAGTCGGCCACCGACCGCATCGCATCGAGGATGCGGCCGTGCGGGTCGGCGGCGCGGTTCTCGAGCTCGTACGTCGCGGTGTGGTGCCAGATGTTGGGGCTGGGGATGGCCCGGCCGCCTGAATTCGACGCGCCCATCGCGACCTCGTTCCTTCGGTCGCGGGCCTTGCTCGATCTGCCCTCACGACGCATGCCGCCCGTTCCCTTCGAGACGGCGCTGGCGCGCCTCCTCAGGACACCGCCTCGCGACCTGCTGCTCGGTCAGATGCGGACGAGTCCGTGGGGCGTCTGGATCTGTACGGCGAGCACGCCGGGGGTGCCGTGCGGGGCGACCCAGTCGACCTTGACGTCCTCGAGCGGCTGCTCCACCGACTGGCCGAGCCACTCGCTGACCCGCTGCGGGTCGCCGGCGATCTCGAGGCAGGCGAGGGAGTACTCGCCGTCGGCGCCGTGGCCGGGGTGCAGCTCGGCGGGCACCTCCCAGTGGATGAAGAACGGCAGCTGCGGGTCGCTGATCAGGCCGTTGACGCCGATCTGCTTCCACAGCAGCTCGGTGCCGTCGGGCCGGTGCCGGTTGCCCTTGACGGCTTCGCGGCCGAGGCGCTGCTCCACCTCGGTGATGTCGTCGACCGAGACGCACCAGCCGAGCCAGCCGCCGCCGAGCAGCGAGCGCGCACGCACGGCCTGCCCGAACGGAGCCTTGTCGGAGGCCGGGTGGTCGAGGACCTCGACGATCTCGAGGTAGGTCCCCTCGGAGAGCGGCAGGGTCATGTTGCGGGTGCCGAAGCGTGGGTGAACTCCACCGTCGGTGAAGTTCCTACCGAGAATTTCCCCCAGGCGCTGGGCGGTGCTGGCGAGGCCGTCGGGTCCGGCGGCGAACGAGAGGTGGTCCAGGCGCATGCCTGCATTCTGTTCCGCGCATCAGGTCGCCGTGACACTGGGGTCCGGTGTCTTGACGTCGAGACGTCTCGGTGGGTGGTCTGCAGCGATGCCCGGCCAGCCGGGTGTCACGTCGGTTCGGCGTCGTTGCAACGCCCCCGAACCGCAAGGAACGACGCCAAGGCTCGGCTCTCAGTGCGGGTCGGCGGGGTGGATCGCCAGCAGTGAGCGGGACCGCAGGTGCGCCTCGCAGTGCCGCGCCAGCTCGGCGTACCCGGTGGGGCCCATCAGCTCGGTCAGCTCCGGCTCGTTGGTGACGTACAGCGGCTCCGGCGCGACGTGCGCCTCGGTGTTGGCGGTGCAGTACCAGTCGAGGTCGTGCCCGCCCGGGCCCCAGCCCCGCCGGTCGTACTCACCGATGCTGACCTCCGTGTACGACGTGTCGTCGGGCCGCTCGACGGTGCGGAAGGTCCGCCGGATCGGCAGCTGCCAGCACACATCGGGCTTGGTCTCGAGCGGGTTGCGTCCCTGCTCCAGCGCCAGCCCGTGCAGCGCGCAGCCGGCGCCGGTGGGGAAGTCGGTGCGGTTGTGGAAGACGCAGCCGCTCTGCCCGTCGACCTCGATCGCGAGGGTCTTGCGTTCGCCGTCCTCGTCTACGTCGACCCAGTCGGCCCTTCTTCACCTTGCGGCCGGGATGGAACTGCCACTGCTCGGGCGTCAGCTGCGCGACGTACGCCGGCGACCCGCTTCTCGTCGGCCTTGTCGGAGAAGTGCGCGCCGAGCGTGCAGCAGCCCGTGTCGGGCGAGCTCTCGTAGATGCCCTGGCAGCCCTGCCCGAAGATGCACATGTAGCTCGACGTCAGCCACGTCAGGTCGCACCGGAAGACCTGCGATTCGTCGACAGGGTCGGCGAACTCGACGAAAGCGCGCGGGAACACCGCATCGACTTCTGGCACGTCCCCAACCTACTGACCATTAGGTTGGACCCATGCGCCTGGGCGTCCTCGACATCGGCTCCAACACGGGGCACCTGCTCGTGGTCGACGCCCACCGCGGCGCTGCGCCGCTGCCGGCGTACTCCCACAAGCAGCCGCTGCGCCTGGCCGAGCACCTCGACGAGGCCGGCTCGGTGACGAGCAAGGGCATCGACGCGCTCACCGGCTTCACGGCCGACGCGATGTCGGTGGCCGAGGACAAGGGCTGCGAGGAGATGCTCGCCTTCGCCACGTCCGCGGTCCGCGACGCGGTCAACTCCGACGCGGTGCTCGCCCACGTCGCCGACGCACCGGCACGCCATCGAGGTGCTCTCCGGTGAGGACGAGGCGCGGCTGACCTTCCTCGCCGTACGCCGCTGGTTCGGCTGGTCGTCCGGCCGGCTGGCCGTCTTCGACATCGGCGGCGGCTCGCTCGAGATCGCCGGCGGCACCAACGAGGTCCCCGACGTCGCGTGGTCGCTGCCGCTGGGTGCGGCCCGGCTGGCTCGCCAGTGGTTCGGGGGAGCGACGCCCGACGACGAGGCGATCCGCCGGCTGCGGCAGCAGATCCGCGCCGACATCGCCCGCGACGCCGGCCACCTGCTGCGCGCCGGCCGGCCCGACCGGGCGGCGGCGACCTCGAAGACGTTCCGCTCGCTCGGCCCGCATCTGCGGGGCGGCGCCGTCCGGCGACGGACCGCTCGTCGCCCGGGGCTGCCCGCCGAGGCCCTGGCGGAGTGGATCCCCAAGCTGATGGCGATGCCGGCGGACGAGCTCGCCGACCTGCCCGGCGTCTCGCCCAGCCGCGTGCACCAGATCGTCCCGGCGCGCTCGTCGCGGAGGCCGTGATGGACATCTTCGACCTGACCGAGCTGGAGATCTGCCCCTGGGCGCTGCGCGAGGGCGTGATCCTCGAACGCCTCGACCAGATCCGCGTCCCGTGACCGTCTCCGTCGGCCTCTCCACCGCCTCGGTCTACCCCGAGTCGACCGCGCACGCCTTCGGGTACGCCGCGTCCCTCGGCTACGACTCCGTCGAGGTGATGGTCGGCATCGACTCCCTCTCGCCAGCAGAAGACGGCAGTCGCCCAGCTCGCCGAGCACCACGGCCTGCCCGGTGGTCGCGGTGCACGCGCCCTGCCTGCTGTTCACCCAGCGGGTCTGGGGCACCGAGCCCTGGGGCAAGCTCGAGCGCTCCGCCGAGATGGCCGCCGAGCTCGGCGCCTCGACGGTCGTCGTACACCCGCCGTTCCGCTGGCAGAAGGAGTACGCCGCGGGCTTCGTCGACGGCATCGCCGCCCTCGAGGTCTCGACCGGCATCGACTTCGCGGTGGAGAACATGTACCCGTGGCGGGCCTCCTCGCGGCCGCGCGTCTCGAAGGCGATGGAGATGTACGTGCCCGGCTGGGACCCCTCGACGGAGTCCTACGCCCACATGACCCTCGACCTCTCCCACGCCTCCATCGCGCGGCTCCGACGTCGTCGCCATGGCCGACCGGATGGGGCCGAACCTGAAGCACGTCCACCTCACCGACGGCACCGACCGGCCAAGGACGAGCACCTCGTGCCCGGCCGCGGCACGACCGGCGCCGCCGACTTCCTGCCCACCTCGCGCGCGCCGGGTTCGCGGGCGACATCGTGGTCGAGATCAACACCCGCCGCTGCACCACCCGCGCCGAGCGCGAGACCGACCTGCGCGAGTCGCTGGAGTTCGCGCGCGCGCACTTCGCCGTGCCGGCCAGGTAGCCGTCGATCCACGTCGACCGACGGACCAATGGGGCCTGACGTGCGACGTCCTCGCGCCGATCCGCGGGCAGCCCGAGTCCGTCGACAGGTCCGTTCGCCTGAGCGCGAGCCACGTCCGTCGGTCGAGCGACCTCGGCCCGATGAATCCACCTCGGCGGTACTCTCGTCGCCATGCCGGCCCGCGCTCGCCCCGCGTCGAGGGGACGTCGCCCGGGCGCCCCCGACACCCGCGCCGCGGTGCTGAAGGCGGCCCAGGCGTCGTTCGCCGAGAAGGGCTTCCGGGGTACGACGATCCGCGGCGTCGCAGCCGCGGCCGGCGTGGATCCGGCGCTGGTGCACCACTACTTCGGCACGAAGGACGACCTGTTCGTCGCGGCCCTGGAGATCCCCATCGACCCGCGGGTGATCGCTGGCCCCCGTCATCGCGGGCGGTGCCGACGGCGCGGCCGAGCGGTTCCTCACCGCGTTCCTGGCGGTGTGGGACGACCCGGAGCTGCGGCCGTCGCTGCTGACCGTGGCGAGGGCGGTGATGGACCCGGCGGGACACCAGCTGCTGAGCGACGGCTTCCTGCCGGTGGTCATCGAGCCCATCGGCGCGGCCCTCGGCGTCGACCGGCCCGAGCACCGGATGCCGATCGTGGCCAGCCAGGTGATCGGCCTGATCCTGATGCGCTACGTCCTGCAGGTGGAGCCGCTGGCGTCGATGAGCGGCGAGCAGGTGGTGGCGACGTACGCGCCGACGATCCAGCGCTACCTCACCGGCCCCCTGCCCTGACGCTCAGTCGAGCTGCGGCACCCGCAGCTTCCACCCGACCTTGATCTCGTCGGGGTCGTCGATGCGCGGGTTGGCGGCGACGATGTGCGCCACCGTGGCCTTCGTGAACGGCCGCAGCTGGCGGCGGATCGACGTGAGGGTGTCGCCGCGGACGACCCGGTAGAGCAACCAGCCGCGCAGGTCCGGGAACACGATGATCGGCACCTCGACGAGGTCGAAGCCCGGCGACGGTCCCTCGTCGGGGAGCCCGGGGTTGTCGCCGAACGCCTGCAGGGTGGCTGTCGTGCCGTTGCGCGGCGGCGACGCCATCGTCAGGGTCGCGCTGAACTCGCCGATGCCGGCCATCCCGCCGGCCGACTGGGCAGATCCGGTGGCGAGCTCGCGACCTCGGGAGTCGAGCACGCGCAGACCGATCGTGCCCTCGAACCCGGCACCGACGCCCGTGACCACGAAGCGCCGCCCGACGAGCTGGTTCTTGACGGGCTGGTGGACCTTGACCTGCGTGACGATCGGCATGGGCGTCCTCCTCGATTGGTGGCGGTCCCAGCATCCTCCGGACCACGCCCTCTTGCCAGAGGGCAGGAAGGCGGCGCATAATTCAACACATGATGAATAACGTCATCGAAGCACGCGACCTCCTCGTCGTCCGCGGCGGCCGCGACGTGCTCCCCGGCATCTCGCTCGACGTCACGCCCGGCGTCACCGGCCTGCTCGGCCCCAGCGGCTGCGGCAAGTCGACGCTGATGCGCGCGATCGTCGGCGTCCAGCAGGTGCGCAGCGGCGCGAGTCTCGATCCTCGGCACGCCCGCCGGCGACAGCACGCTGCGCGACCGCGTCGGCTACGTCACCCAGGCCGCCAGCGTGTACGACGACCTGTCGGTCGCCGAGAACCTACGCTTCTTCGCCAGGGTGCTGGGCATCGGCACCGCCGGCATCGACACCGCGATCGAGGCCGTCGACCTGGTCGGCCACCGCGACCAGACCGTCGGCACCCTCAGCGGTGGCCAGCGCTCGCGGGCGAGCCTCGCCGTCGCCCTGCTCGGGCAAGCCCGACGTGCTCGTCCTCGACGAGCCCACCGTCGGCCTCGACCCGGTGCTGCGCCGTGACCTCTGGGCGCTCTTCCACCGGCTCGCCGACGCCGGCACCGCGGTGCTGGTCTCCAGCCACGTCATGGACGAGGCCGAACGCTGCGACCGGCTGCTGCTGATGCGCGAAGGGCGGATCATCGCCGACGGCACGCCCGCCGAGCATCAAGGAGCGGTCGGCGTCCGACGACATCGAGGCGGCGTTCCTGCAGATCGTGGAGGCGGCGGCATGAGACCCCGCGTGACACTGCCGTCGCCGGCCGCGTGCTGACCCAGATCCGCCGCGACCACCGCACCCTCGCGATGCTGGTCGTGCTGCCGACGCTGCTGATGACCTTGCTGTGGTGGATGTTCGAGGACACCCCGGGCGGTGCGTTCAGCCGGGTCGGCCCCGGGCTGCTCGCCCTCTTCCCCTTCATCGTGATGTTCCTCGTCACCAGCGTCACGACCCTGCGCGAACGATCCAGCGGCACCCTCGAACGTCTCCTGGCGATGCCGATGGGCCGCCTCGACTTCCTGCTGGGCTACGCGCTGGCGTTCGGCCTGGTCGCCGCAGTCCAGTCGGGCCTCGCGGTCGGCGTCAGCGTCGGGCTGCTGGGCCTCGACATCGCCGGACAGGTCTGGTTGTTGACCATCGTCGCCGTCGCGGACGCCGTCCTCGGGACGGCACTCGGGCTGTTCGTCAGCGCGTTCGCGCAGACCGAGTTCCAGGCCGTGCAGTTCATGCCCGCCGCTGGTCGTGCCGCAGATCCTGCTGTGCGGGTTGTTCGTCCCGCGAGACCTGCTGCCCGGCGTGCTCGAGGCGGTCAGCGACGTCCTGCCCCTGTCGTACGCCGTCGACGCGATGCAGCACCTCGTCACGAGCACCAGCGCCGGCGAGGTGTGGCGCGATGTGGCGATCGTCGCGTGCTTCGCGGTCGCCGGGCTCGGCCTCGGCGCTGCGACGTTGAGGAGGCGCACGGCGTAATCTCCTCCTCATGTCCTTGCTCCGCCAGCCCATCCTCCTGCTCGCCCGCTCGGAGCAGGTCAAGAAGCTCATCTCCACGATGCCGGTCTCGTCGGGCATCGTGGCCAGCTACGTCCCCGGTGAGAGCACCGCATCGGCAGCCGACGCGACAGCCGGGCTGATCGAGGACGGTCTCACCGCGACGCTCGACTTCCTCGGTGAGGACGTCCTCGACGCCGAGCAGGCCGACGCGACCGTTGCGGCGTACAAGGATCTGCTCGAGGCGCTGGCGCGGCGCGGGCTGTCGCGCAAGGCGGAGGTCAGCGTCAAGCTGTCGGCCGTCGGCCAGTTCCTTCCCGAGAGCGGCCACAAGATCGCGTTGGAGAACGCCCGCGCCATCTGCCGCGCGGCCCGCAACGCCGGCACCACGGTCACCCTCGACATGGAGGACCACAAGACCACCGACTCGACGCTGCTGATCCTGCGTGAGCTGCGCAAGGACTTCCCCGAGACGGGGGCGGTGCTGCAGGCCGCGCTGTTCCGCACCGAGGCCGACTGCAGGGCGCTGGCCCACGAGGGCTCGCGCGTGCGCCTCTGCAAGGGCGCCTACCTCGAGCCCGAGGAGGTGGCCTTCCAGTCGCGCTCCGAGATCGACAGGTCCTACGTCCGCTGCCTCAAGGTGCTGCTGGCCGGCGACGGCTACCCGATGATCGCCACCCACGACCCGCGGATGGTGCAGATCGCCTCGAGCCTCGCCAGCCGCTACGGCCGCGCGCAGGGCACCTACGAGTTCCAGATGCTCTACGGCATCCGGCCCGACGAGCAGAAGCGGCTGGCCGAGAGCGGCGAGACGATGCGCGTCTACATCCCCTACGGCACCGAGTGGTACGGCTACCTCATGCGCCGGCTGGCCGAGAAGCCGCAGAACCTCGCCATGTTCCTCCGCTCGCTCGTCTCGAAGAAGTGGGCCGCAGCGCCGGCGACGGAGGAGCAGGGGCGTCGCGGACCAGAGAGCAAGCGACGGGCGCGTTGAACAGGGATGTACCCAGACCGCGATCCTCGGCGCCGGCGTGATGGGGGAGACCCTGCTGTCAGGTCTCGTCCGTGCGGGCCGCCGCGTCGACAACCTGCTCGTCGGCGAGAAGCGACCCGACCGGGCCCACGAGCTCGAGGAGCGCTACGGCGTCGCCGTCGTCGGCAACGTCGAGGCGGCCCGCAAGGCCGAGACCCTGGCCCTGGTCGTCAAGCCGCAGGACATGGGCGACCTGCTCGACGAGATCTCGCCCGAGCTCCGGCCCGGCCAGCTGATCGTCTCCCTCGCCGCCGGCATCACCACCGCGTTCATCGAGTCGCGCGTGCCCGCCGGCGTGGCCGTCGTACGCGTCATGCCCAACACGCCCGCCCTGGTCGACGAGGGGATGGCCGCCATCTCGCCCGGCTCCCACTGCGACGACGAGCACCTCGTCGAGGCCGAGTCACTGATGGCGTCGTGCGGCAAGGTGCTGCGCGTCCCCGAGAAGCAGATGGACGCCGTCACCGCGATCTCCGGCTCCGGACCGGCCTACATCTTCTACGTCGTCGAGTCGATGATCGAGGCCGGCGTGCACCTCGGCCTGCCCCGCGCGACCGCGACCGAGCTCGTCGTCCAGACCCTCGTCGGATCGGCCGTCATGCTCCGCGAGACCGGCACCCACCCGACCGTCCTGCGCGAGCAGGTCACCTCGCCGGCGGGCACCACCGCTGCGGCACTGCGTGAGCTCGAGAGCCACCGGGTGCGGGCCGCGTTCCTGGCCGCGATGGAGGCCGCGCGCGACCGGTCGCGCGCGCTGGCCGAGGGTTCCTGACGCGGTCGCTGCCGTCGTGGAGGAGGTCGAGGTCGTCGTCGCCCATCAGGAGCGCGCGACCCTGCGCGTCGGCGACGTGTTCCTGAAGGTCGACGCCGACCAGGCGCGCACCGACGCCGAGGTCGAGGCGATGGCGCTGGCGCCGATCCCCACTCCGGAGATCCTGTGGCGGAACCCGCCCGTGCTCGCGCTCGCCGCCCTCCCGGGTACGCCGCTGGGCCGCCTCGGCACGCCCTCGACCGCGTCGCCGGCGGCGTGGGCCGCGGCGGGCGCCGCCGTACGGCACCTGCACGACGCGCCGTTGCCGCCCCGACCCAGCAGCCGACGGGCCGAGTCGGCGGAGCGATCTCGACGACGAGTGCGAGTGGCTCGTCGCGAACGACGTCCTGCCCGCCGACGTGGTCTCTCGCAACCGCGTGGCCGCCGAGGCCGTGCTCCGGCCGTGGACACCGGTGTTCACGCACGGCGACCTGCAGACCAGCCACGTGTTCGTCGACGGCGACGAGGTCACCGGTGTGCTCGACTGGTCCGAGGCGGGCCGGGGCGACGCCCTGTACGACCTCGCGATCCTGACGCTCGGCCACGAGGAGCACCTGGCCGACGTCGTCGCCGGCTACGGCACCGACGTCGACCTCGACGTGATCCGCGGGTGGTGGTCGGCGCGCAGCCTGCTGGCGATCCGCTGGCTGCTCGGGCACGGCTTCGACCCGTCCCTGCCGGGCTGCGAGTTCGACGTCCTGAGGTCCAGGATCTAGCCCGCGAACGGGTCGGGCAGCAGCCCGGGCTCCGCGGCGAGGATCTCGCGAGCCTTCTCGCGGTGCTTGTGCTCGACGAGCACCTCGTAGCGGGTGGCCACCACGGCCTTGACCGAGGAGAAGTCGCGCTGTCCGCGCGTCGCGGCGAAGCCGATGACGGCCCAGATCGCGCCGAACAGCAGGCCGGCCAGCGCCGTCGAGATCAGCATGGCGAGCACGTTGCCGTCGACGAAGATCGCGAAGAGCAGGCCGACGAAGGCGCCGAGCCAGAGCCCGGACAGCGCGCCCATCGTGGCCACCCGGTTGTAGGTGAGCCGCCCGGTGATGCGCTCGACCTGCTTGAGGTCGGTGCCGACGATCATGCAGTTCTCGACCGGGAACTCCTTGTCGGAGAGGTGGTCGACCGCCTTCTGCGCCTCGGCGTACGTCGCGTAGACCGCCAGCGACTGCGGGAACTCCAGCCGCAGCGCGGACGGGTTGACCTGTGGGGTGCTCATGACTCCAGTCTGGCACCGGCAGTCACATCGAGGTCGTCGAGCGACCGGATCCTGGTGTGCTCCGTGTCGGGGTGCCGATCGAGCCGATCGAGGAGTACGCCGCCCAACCCCGCCCCGACCGCGCCCTCGACGTCGTTGTCGATGGAGTCGCCGACCATCACGGCGTCCGAGGGTGCGACGCCCAGTCGCTCGCAGCTGCCTGCGAACGTGCGTGGGTCGGGCTTGCCGAGCGGGAACTGGTCGGACGTGAACAGCGCGTCGACCTCGTCGGTCAGGCCGACCCGCTCGAGCTTGAGCTGCTGGTGCTCCTGGTTGCCGTTGGTCAGGACCGCGGCGAGCAGGCCTGCGGCACGGACCCGTCGCAGGGTCCGGACGGCGTCGGGGAAGCACGCCCAGGCCGGCTGGTAGACGGCCAGGTAGCCGTCGAACTCGCGGTCGGCCGCGTCGTCGGCGCGCAGGTCGAGGTGCGGCAGGAACTCGCGCACCCGCGCCCGGCGCTGCTCCGCGAACGTCGCGAGCCGTTGCTGGTAGCGCGCGTAGTGCGGAATCGAGATCTCGGACCAGCGACGGGCCACCTCGTCGTCCTCGCCGCGTGAGGCCCCGGTCCCGACCCCACGCGATCGAGGCCGTCCGGGCGGCTGCGCTCTGGTCGACCAGGGTGTCGTCGAGGTCGAAGATCACCGCGCGCACGGGCGACATCAGACCTTCCGCAACGCGGTGATCAGCGCGACGAGGTCGTCGACGACACCGCGCACGACGGGCAGCCGGGAGAGCCGGACCAGCCGGTCGAGCATCGGGACCACCTTCTCGACGAGCAGCCTGGTGCGCCGCTGGCCCTCGCTGTCGTCGTACACCCAGAAGAGCACGACGCCCATCTGCGCCAGCCACAGCAGCTGGGGCAGCTCGGCGCGCAGTGCCGGCGCCACCTTGATGTCGGCGCCGTCGACGAGGGTGCGGAACAGCTCGATGCTGGCGTCGCGGGCCGGAGCCGAGTCGGGGCTGAAGGGCGAGAGCGGGCTGGCGCGGGTCGGCCGCGTTGCGGAAGAACTGTCCGGCGAACTCGTGGTTGGGCTCCGCGACCTCGAGCCAGGCGTCGAGCACCCCGGCGAGCCGGGCAGCGAACGTCCTCTCGCGGGCGAGTACGTCGGCCGCCGCGGACGCGTGCGCGACCTGGATCTGGTCGTAGAACGCCTGGATGAGGTGTTCCTTGGACCCGAAGTAGTAGTAGGCGTTGCCGAGGGAGACGCCGGCCTCCGAAGCGATCGAGCGCATCGTGGTCTTGTCGTAGCCCTTGCTGCGGAAGAGTCGCAGAGCGGCATCGACGATGGCGCCGCGGGTCTGCTCAGCCTTGGGCGTTCGGGCTGCAGGTTCCGGCACAGCGTTCAGGGTAGTCACCTCCCGCGGCCGCGCCGCTGTGCATCAGCGACCGCACTCCTGCTGCGGAGTACGCCGCCCCGCGGGCCAGCGGCAGCCAGCGCGGTGTGGCGAGCCGTTCGGCCAGGGCGCGGTGTGCGCGGGTCGCCCACAGGCACATCACCCAGGCGTGCTCGCGGGTCCAGACCGAGCCGTCGTCGCCGACCACGGTGATGTCGACGAGCGTGTGTGCGTGGTCGAGGGTCGGGAAGCGCCGCCGGGCCTCGTCCGAACCCGCTGCGACCACCGCCAGGGGCACGAGCAGGGCCTGCGACTCCAGCCAGCCTCGGAAGCGCGTGCAGAGCGGACAGCCGGCGTCGTACAGGACGGTCAGGCCGTCGACCCGCTCACGCATGGCCGGGGGCGGGGAAGGCGGCGGCGCCGTGCGGCAGCTGTCCCTGCGGGGAGACCGGGGCACTGCGCAGCGACTCGAGCCGGCTCCGGCGGCGGATCGCGTTGAAGACGTAGACGTTGACGAAGTGCAGGACGCCGAGCGTCAGCGTCACCACGCCGACCTTGACGCTCAGGGTCTCCATCAGTCCCCCCAGGTCGCCGACGGGCGAGCTGATCCGCAGGTAGAGGCTGACGAAGCCGAGGTTGAGCAGGTAGAAGCCGACCACCAGCAGCGTGTTGACCGCCTCGGCGAGGGAGTCGTTGCCCGCGAAGACGTCGGCCAGGAAGACCTTGCCGTGCCGCGACAGCGTGCGGGCCACCCACACGACGAGCGGGATGGTCACGACGAGGTAGGCGGCGTAGGTGCCGACGGTCCAGTCCATGGTGAAGCTCCGATCGAGTTGTTGAACGTGTTCAATTCTTGACGAGCAGGACATTAGAGCATTGTTTGAACACGTTCAACTCGCGGTCACAGGCCCATCGCCGACCGCGCGGCCGCCAGCACCGGAGCGGTGACCTCGCGGCAGCGCTCCTCGCCGGCGTCGAAGACCGCCCGCACGTGCACGGGGTCGTCGGCCAGGTCGGCGTACGCCTTCTGGATCGGGTCGAGCACGCGCCACGACCGCGTCGGTGACGGCCGCCTTGAGCGCGCCGTACGTCGTGATGCCCGTCGGCCGAGGCCCCGCACGCCGACAGGATCTCGAGCAGGTTGGTGACGCCCGGCTTCGCGGCCGGGTCGCGGCGTACGGCGTCGGCGCCGACGTCGGAGTCGGTGACCGCGCGCGCGACCTTGCGGCGTACGACGTCGGGCGGGTCGAGCAGCCGGACGACCCCGGCGGTGTCGGTGTTGCTCTTGCCCATCTTGGTCGTCGGGTCCGTCAGCGACATCACCCGCGCACCGGCCGGCGGGGCCGTCATCTCGGGCACCGTGAAGACCGGCCCGTACGTCGCGTTGAACCGCATCGCGAGGTCGCGGGTCAGCTCGACGTGCTGGCGCTGGTCCTCGCCGACCGGCACCTGCTCGGGCCGGTAGAGCAGGATGTCGGCGGCCATCAGCGTCGGGTAGGTGTAGAGCGAGGCCCGGGTCGAGCCGACGCCCCGGCCCTTCTCCTTGAACTGGATCATCCGGTTGAGCTCGCCCGTGTACGCCGTGCACTCGAGCAGGTAGGCCAGCCCCGTGTGCGCCGGCACCCGGCTCTGCACGAAGAGCGTGGAGCGGTCGAGGCCGGCGGCCAGCATCAGGGTGGCGATCTCGTCGACCAGCGCGCGGAGCGTGGCGGGGGAGTGCCGCACCGTGAGCGCATGCAGGTCGGCGATGCCGTAGAACGCATCAGCTTGCCGCTCGGCCATCGGGCGCAGCGCGCCGAGCAGGTTGCCGAGGGTCAGGTGGCCGGACGGGGTGATGAGCGAGAGCGTGGTCATGGTGGGTCTCCTGGGTGGTGTTGCGCCCGCGGAGGACCGGTGCCGACATGACGACAGGCCGCCCGTGGGCGGCCTGTTCGATGGGTGTGCTCGAAGGGTGGTCCGCCTCAGGCGGCCCACCACAGCTGCATCGCGGTGTTCGGCACGTGTCCATTGAACCACTGCCGGATGGCCGCGCGGTAACGTCGCAGCCATGGTGGAGTGCGCAGGACCGGCGAGCGTGGTCTTCGACAAGACGCTCACCGAGTACAACTTCGGCCCCACCCATCCGATGTCACCGTTGCGCGTCGACCTGACCATGCGGCTGGCCGAGGAGCTCGGCGTTCTCGAGCACCTGCGCGTGGTCCCCGCGCCCGTCGCCGACGTCGACCTGATCGCGACCGTGCACACCCGCGGCCTGATCGACGCCGTCACCCGATGCGGCACCACGCCCGGCGAGACCGACCTCGAGCACGGGCTCGGCACCGAGGACGACCCGGTCTTCGAGGGCATGCACGAGGCGGCGGCGCACGTCGTCGGCGCCAGCGTCGAGGCGTTCCGCCAGGTCTGGAGCGGCGAGATCGCTGCACAGCGCCAGCATCGCCGGCGGCCTGCACCACGCGATGGCCGACCGGGCGAGCGGCTTCTGCATCTACAACGACGTCGCCGTCGGCATCCAGTGGCTGCTGGACCAGGGCGCCGAGCGGGTGGCCTACGTCGACGTCGACGTCCACCACGGCGACGGCGTCGAGGCGATCTTCTACGACGACCCGCGGGTGCTGACGGTCTCGCTGCACGAGACCGGCCAGATGCTGTTCCCCGGCACCGGGTTCCCCACCGACACCGGCGGCCCGAACGCCGAGGGCTCGGCCGTGAACGTCGCCCTCCCGCCCGGCACCGCCGACGGTGGCTGGCTGCGCGCCTTCCATGCCGTCGTACCCCAGGTGCTGCGGGAGTTCGACCCCCAGGTCCTGGTCACCCAGCACGGCTGCGACTCCCACATGGAGGACCCGCTCGCCCACCTGATGCTGAGCGTCGACGGCCAGCGGGCGGCGTACCTCGCCCTGCACGAGCTGGCCCACGAGCTCTGCGACGGGAAGTGGGTCGCGACCGGCGGCGGCGGCTACGCCATCGTCGAGGTCGTGCCGCGCGCGTGGACCCACCTGCTGGCCATCGTCGCCGGCCGGCCGCTGGACCCCGGCACCGCGACGCCGCCGATGCTGGCGCGAGTACGTCGACACCATGATCGGGCGCACCCCGCCGCACCTGCTCACCGACGGGCGCGACCCCGCCTGGCGCGACTGGAGCGAGGGCTACGACCCCGAGACCTGGCTGGACCGGGCCATCAACGCCACCCGGACCGCGGTCTTCCCGCTGCACGGCCTCGATCCGTCCCCGTAGTGGACGCCGTAGCCGACCGGCGGGGCGGGGGCCCGGACGGGGCACTCCGCCGTGACCCAATGGGGGATTTGCAACGCGACACGCCGCCGCAACTCAAGTTTCTTCTGCCCCACCCTTCCCCCGGGTCACACCAAGCCCTAGTCTCACTCTTGCGCCACGTTTGTGACACCGGTGGGGAAGCCGGTGCCGTGCCGCCAGCGAGGATCGGTGCACACCATGGCTGCAGCGGACATGTCAGACGTCAAGTTCCTGACGATTGCCGAAGTCGCTTCGATGATGAGGGTCTCGAAGATGACGGTCTACCGTCTCGTCCACAACGGCGAGCTCCCGGCCGTACGCGTCGGACGCTCCTTCCGGGTGACCGAGGAAGACGTCAACGAGTACCTCCGCAAGAGCTTCTTCAACGCCGGCTGACCGCCGGATTCTGTGCCCTGACCCACGGCCAGTAGGCTGTGCTGGTCGGTCCGGCCTCCTGTCCGACCGCCACACACTCTTTGCCGAAAGGTCTACCCGTGGGTTCAGTCATCAAGAAGCGGCGCAAGCGCATGGCCAAGAAGAAGCACCGCAAGCTGCTGAAGAAGACGCGCGTGCAGCGTCGCAAGCTCGGCAAGTAAGTCTGTCCCGATCATGGGGCGGGTCGTTCTGGTCACGGGCGTCTCCCGCGATCTCGGTCGGCGCTTCGCGCGCTGTGCCGCGGCCGACCCCTCCATCGATCGCGTCATCGGCGTGGACGTCGTCCCGCCCCGTGGTGACATCGGCGCCGTCTCCTTCGTCCGCGCCGACATCCGCAACCCCGTCATCGCCAAGGTCATCGCCAAGGAGGACGTCGACACCGTCGTCCACATGAGCGTGATCGCGACCCCCGGCAGCGCCGGCGGCCGCAACACGATGAAGGAGCTCAACGTCATCGGGACGATGCAGCTCCTCGCGGCCTGCCAGGCCGCACCCGGGCTGCAGCGCCTCGTTGTGAAGTCGACGACCACCGTGTACGGCGCCAGCAGCCGCGATCCGGCCATGTTCACCGAGGACATGGGACCCAAGAGGCTGCCCCGCTCGGGCTATGCCAAGGACGTCAACGAGATCGAGGGCTACGTCCGCGGGTTCGCTCGCCGTCGTCCCGACGTCGGGGTGACGATGCTGCGCGCGGCCAACGTGATCGGGCCACACGTCGTCAGCCCCATCACGTCCTACTTCCGGCTGCCGCTGGTGCCGACCGTGTTCGGCTACGACCCCCGGCTCCAGTTCCTGCACGAGGACGACCTGCTCGGCGTGCTGCGCCACGCGGCGACCGGCGACGTCACCGGCACCTTCAACGTCGCCGGTGACGGCGTGACTCATGCTGTCGCAGGCGCTGCGCCGCCTCGAGAAGCCGAGCGTGCCCGCTGCCCGCGTTCGCCGTCGGCCGCACCGGCAGTGTGCTGCGGTCGGCCCGGCTGGCCGACTTCTCGCCCGAGCAGATCGGGTTCCTGACCTTCGGCCGCGGCGTCGACACGACGCGGATGCGCAGCGAGCTGGGCTTCCACCCACGCTTCACGACCGAGCAGGCGTTCGCCGACTTCGGCGTCTCGCTGGGAGCGTCCCGGGAGACAGTCGGAGGGGTCGCACATGTCTGACTCCGACGCCCAGATCATCCCGATCGGCACGTCCGGCCGGCCCGGCCGCGGCACGGGCCGGTCGAAGCCGTCCTCGGTCGCGCGCGACCTCGCTCCCGCGAAGCAGTCCCCGACCCGCAAGGCCGCGCCGAGAGCAGGCGCCGCCGGCGGACTCCCCAGCCGAGTCCCGCCCGAGGAGGCCGCGCCGAGCGCCAGCTCGACCGCCGCCACCGACCGGCCACCCGATGGCCGGCATCCCGGTCGGCGACTGGCTGGCGGCGTTCCAGGCGGCAGCGGTCGAGCTCTTCGACGACGAGTGGGAGCGCCGGCTGGCCGAGTTCCTGGCCTTCCTGCGCCGCCGGCTCGAGGGCGGCTACACCGTCGACGAGTACGGCTTCGACCAGGAGGTCACCGAGCGGTTCTTCCTGGCCGCGCTGCGACCGATCGCGGAGAAGTGGTTCCGCATCGAGGTGCGGGGCATCGACAACATCCCCACCGAGGGCGGCGCGCTCGTCGTCTCCAACCACTCCGGCACGGTCCCGGTCGACGGCCTGATGACGATGGCCACGATCAACGACCGCACCGGTCGCTTCCTGCGGCCGCTCGGCGCCGACCTGGTCTTCAAGATGCCGCTGGTGAGCAGCATGGCCCGCAAGACCGGCGCCACGCTGGCCTGCAACGAGGACGCCGAGCGGATGCTCACCGGCGGTGAGCTCGTCGGCGTCTGGCCCGAGGGCTTCAAGGGCATCGGCAAGCCGTGGTCGGAGCGCTACAAGCTGCAGCGGTTCGGTCGCGGCGGGTTCGTCTCGGCGGCGCTGCGCACCGGCGTACCCATCGTCCCGCTCTCGGTCGTCGGTGCCGAGGAGATCTACCCGCTCGTCGGCAACATCCCGTCGCTCGCGCGGCTGCTGGGCGTGCCCTACATCCCGATCACGCCGCTGTTCCCGTGGCTCGGCCCGCTCGGGCATGGTGCCGCTGCCGTCGAAGTGGCTGATGGAGTTCGGCGAGCCGATCCGCACCGACTCCTACGACGCCGCCGAGGCCGAGGACCCGATGCTGGTCTTCAACGTCACCGACCAGGTGCGCGAGACGATCCAGCAGACGCTCTACACGCTGCTGCTCGACCGTCAGTCCGTCTTCCGCTGACCGGCCCGCTGATCAGGGCCGGTGAGGCCGCCGGTCAGCCCGCCGGTGAGACCACCGACCGTGCCGAGCGTGCCGTCGACGACGTCGCCGGTGCCCTCGACGACGTCCTCCACGCCGTCGACGACGCCGCCGACGACTCCGGTGTCGGTGGTGCGGTGCCGGTCAGGGTGCCGGTCAGGTGCCGGTGATGGTGTCGATGACGTCGGTCGCGGTCTTGGCGGTGTCCTTGCCGACGTCCTTGCCCGGAGGCTTCGTGGGCGGCACGGCGGCGGGTCGGGCAGCGGGACGGTGTCCGTGGTGTCACCGGTGTCGCCCGTGTCGGATCGTCCGTCGGCTCGTCCGCGTCGCCGGTGTCGCGGCCGTCACGGTCGCCCTTCTTGCGGTCCTTCGGGATGTCGGTGGGCCGCGGCAGCTCGATGCCGGGCAGGGAAGCGGGCACCGTCACCCCGGCCGACGTGCCGGTCGGAGGCCAGCACGCTGGGCACCTCGGTCACGCCGGCGCCGGCGCAGGTCGGGCACGCGGTGCTGGCGCGGTCGTCGTACGCCGCGACGATGCGGGCCGCCTGCAGCAGCTCGTCACGGGCGCCGTCGGGCAGGGTGCCCTCGAGTCGCGCGAGCGTCGTCATGCTGGTGCCGGTGAAGTCGCGCAGCTGGGTGATGGGGCCCTCGCGACCGGTGCGGTCGTAGTCGTGCGAGCAGCAGCTCGCCGGCCTGGGCGGTCTGGCTGGAGAAGGCGTCGAGGGTGCCGGGCAGGGCCGCGATGCCGGCGGGGGAGCCCTCGCGGGCAAGCTCGTCGATCTCCTCGAGGCGGCCGGCCGCGTTGGCGAGGAGCAGGCGGCCTTGTCGCCGTCGTCGAGGGTGACGTCGGTGCGGACGTTCTCGATGCGCGCGCTTGACGGGGTACAGCGCCTGGCCGGGCAGCGCGCCCTGGGCGGCGACGGCGACCGACGCGGTCGGCGCCGACGAGGGCCGCGGCGCCGAGCACGGTCGCGAGACGACGCTCGCGGCGACGGGTGCGGGGGTCGGCCGGGGCGAGGCGCAGCCGGGCCTCGGTCTCGGTGTCGACCGGCACGAGCACGGAGTCGGCCTCGGCCATCAGCCGCTCGCGCAGGTCGGCGACGAACTCGGCGCGCGGCGCGGGCGGGGCGACAGCGCGCAGCTCGCCGACCAGGTCGAGCAGCGGAGCGAGGGCGGCGGCGTCTCGGCGCGACAGGTTCGAGAGGTCGAGGGCCCCCGACAGTCCGCTCTCGAACTCTTCAGCCTGCCGACGAGCAGTGAAGACTGGTGTCATCGCCGCCGTCCTTGCTGATCCGTCTGGCTCCCGGCCCCGTCACCGGAGAGCTCGTTCGTTCGATCCAACGACGCAGCGGACGAGAGAGGTTACGGCGGCAGGGGCAGCCATCCAGACCATTTCCCGCATCAGGACCGCACCCCCTCGGGCAGGCGCTTCGCGAGGTTGCGTACGCCGCGCAGCTGGAGCTGCTTGATGGCGCCGTCGCTGCGCTTGAGGACCGACGCGGTCTCGGCGATCGAGAGGCCCTGGAGGAACCGCATGACGAGGCAGTCGCGCTGCTCGTCGGGCAGGTCCTTAGGGCGCGCAGCAGGATCTCGTTGGTGAGCCCGGCGAGCACCTCGTCCTCGGGGCCCTCCGTGGCGTCGTCGTGCACCGCCATGTCGTCGGTGGTCATCTCCAGGCGGGTGCGGCCGGCCTTGAAGTGGTCGGTGGCGAGGTTGCGCGCGATCGTCATCAGCCAGGCGCCGAAGTCCTTGCCCTGCCAACGGAAGTTGTTCATGCTCCGCAGCGCGCGGAAGAACGTCTCCGACGCGAGGTCCTCGGCCAGCGTCGCGGAGCGGGTGCGGTAGTAGAGGAAGCGGTAGACCGAGCCGTGGTAGTGGTCGAAGAGGAGGCCGAACGCCTCCTTGTCGCCGGTGCGGGCCAGCTCGACGAGGGCGATCAGCCGGGTGCGGTCGGCTTCGGAGTCCTCCGACGAGGCGGCCAGGTCGGCGTCGCCGAAGCCACCCGGGCCACTGCCGCCGGCCGGGACGACCGTGTCCGCGAGCCGGACGACGCCGTCGCCTCGGCGTACAGGATCGAGGGGCCGGGCGGGGCGGGCTGAGGGGTGCTGAGGACGGCGAGGACGGCGGATCTGAGCGCGTCGAGACCGCGCGCAAGATCGTGCTCTCCGAGCATGCCGAATGTCCTCCCAGAGCGCCCTCGGCCTACTCAAGAGTAGGGGGCGTCACCGCGATGTGAACCCGTTCGGAGGAGATAGCGCCGAGAGGCTCAGGAGTGCCCTCGGCGACCCCTGATCGCGATGCCGGCGGCGACCGTGCCGCTGGCCGCGCCGGCGAGGGCGGCGGCCATCAGCCCGGCTCGGGCCGCCTTGCGGCCGGTGCGGTAGTCGCGGATGCGCCAGCCCTGCTCGCGGGCGTGCGCGCGCAGCCGGGAGTCGGGGTTGATCGCGACCGGGTCGCCGACCATCGAGAGCATCGGCAGGTCGTTGACGGAGTCGGAGTACGCCGAGCAGCGGGCCAGGTCGAGGCCCTCGCGCTCGGCCAGCGCCCTGATCGCCTCGGCCTTCGCCGGGTCCGTGCAGCATCTCGCCGACGAGGCGACCGGTGTAGACGCCGTTCTCGTGCTCGGCGACGGTGCCCATGGCTCCGGTGAGGCCGAGCCGCCGGGCGATGGTGGTGGCGATCTCGATCGGGGCCGCGGTCACCAGCCAGACGCGCTGGCCCTGGTCGAGGTGCAGCTGGGCCAGGGCGCGGGTGCCGGGCCAGATGCGGTGCGCCATCGCCTCGTCGAAGATCTCCTCGCCGAGCTCCTCGAGCTCGGCGACGGTGTGGCCGGCGATGAAGCTCAGCGCCGAGCTGCGGGCCTCGGCGACGTGCTCGGGGTCCTCGACGCCGACGATGCGGAAGTAGGCCTGCTTCCAGGCCGCTCCCAGGATCTCGCGGGTCGTGAAGAACTCGCGGCGGTGCAGCCCCCGGGCCAGGTGGAAGATGCTCGCGCCCTGCATGACGGTGTTGTCGACGTCGAAGAACGCCGCCGCCGTCGCGTCGGCCGGGTGGTCGAGCGCCGTCTCGACCTCGTGCAGCCGCAGCCGCGGCCTCGCCCGCGAGCGTCGAACGGCGCTGCAGGTTGGGCGCGCGCCGGGGCTTGTCGGGCGGGGTCACGGCGCCAGACTAGAGGCAATCGGCGGGGCCGTCGGGTGTGGAAGTATCACCACATGTCGCGCATCACTGACGTCGTCCGAGCTGGTGGCCTCGCCGCCGACGAGAGCCCCGAACGGCTGGCCGTCGTGGAGGCCGGCGGGCGATCGCTCACCTGGGCCGCGCTCGAGGTCGAGGTGGGCCGGCTCGCCACGGGCCTCGATCACCTGGGAGCGCTCGCCGGACACCGGGTGATGGTCGTGCTGGGCAACCGCCTCGAGTTCGTGACGTCCTATCTCGGCGTGCTGCGTGCGCAGGCGGTCGCCGTACCCGTGAATCCGAAGTCGACCGCCGACGAGATCGAGCGGATGCTCGCCGACTCCGGTGCCCGGGTCGTGGTCGCCGACGGCGACACCGTCGAGAGTCGGTGCGCGGAGGCTGCGTGGCGTCGAGGGGCGACGGCCGTCCGCCCCCGCGCGTCGTGGTGCGTGGACGCCGCGGCGGCCGACGGCGAGATGTCGTACGACGACCTGCTGGCGCCCGAGGCGCGCCCGGTGCCGCCGCTGCGCGACCCCGAGAAGCTCGCGGCCCTGCTCTACACCAGTCGGCACGTCGGGCCGTCCGCGCGGCGCGATGCTCACCCACCGGGCGCTGCTGGCCAACATCGACCAGGTGGCGCAGGTCGAGCCGCCGATGATCCACGGCGACGACGTGGTGCTGGGCGTGCTGCCGCTGTTCCACGTCTACGGCCTCAACGCCGTGCTCGGCGGCGTGCTCCGCCACCGCGCCAAGCTGTTGCTGGTCGACGGTTCGACCCGCAGGGCACCCTCGACCTGATCGACGACGAGGCGATCCGGTCGTGCCGGTGGCGCCGCCCGTCTTCGCGCACTGGCTGCCCGTCGAGCACCTCGCGGAACGGCTCGGCCCGGTGCGGCTGGTGCTGTCGGGCTCGGCGCCGCCTGGCGCCGCAGGTGATCGAGGAGTTCACGCGTGTCGGGCATCGACGTCCACCAGGGCTACGGGCTGACCGAGGCGGCGCCGGTGGTCACGAGCACGCTGTGCAGCGAGGTGCCGCAGACCGGGCTCGGTCGGCGCCGGCCCTGCCCGGCATCGAGATCCGGCTCGTCGACGAGCACGGCGGCACGCCCGCGGGCGAGGACCCCGGCGAGATCTCGATCCGCGGCGACAACCTCTTCAGCGGCTACTGGCCCGACGGTGCCGGCGGACCCGACGGCGACGGCTGGTGGGCCACCGGCGACGTCGGGTTCCTCGACGCGACGGGCGACCTCTTCCTGGTCGACCGCATCAAGGAGCTGGTCATCGTCTCCGGCTTCAACGTCTACCCGTCCGAGGTCGAGGACGTCATCCGCGAGCTGCCGGCGTGGCCGACGTGGCCGTCATCGGTGCGCCCGACGAGACGACCGGCGAGGCGGTCGTGGCGTACGTCGTGCCACCGACGGGGCGCCCGGACGGGCTCGAGGACGCCGTGCGCGAGCACGTCGGCACCCGGCTGGCCCGGTTCAAGCAGCCGCCCGCGATCGAGGTCGTCGAGGAGCTGCCCCTCACCGTGACCGGCAAGGTGCAGAAGGGCAGGCTGCGCGGGCTCGAGCGCCGCCGCGCGCTCGGGCTGCTGGAGTGACACGCCCGCGTCACGCCTCTACGGCCGAGCCGGCTGCCACCTGTGCGACGAGGCCCGGACCGTCGTCGCCGCCGTCTGCGCCGAGCTCGGCGAGGAGTACGCCGAGGTCGACATCGACACCGATCCCGCCCTGCTGCACCGCTTCGGCGAGGAGATCCCGGTGACGTTCGTCGACGGCCGCGCAGCACGACTTCTGGCGGGTCGACCCGGCCCGCCTCCGCGCCGCCCTCCGACCCCCGGACGCGTGGTCCGCCGTCCGGGGTAGCTCCGAACAGGTCGTCTGCGCGACGGGACCACGACGACCGTCGGCGACCTGGACCACTGCGCCTCGAGTCGGGTGGCGACGGTCCACAGCGGACCGCCCGCTCAGTTTGTTCTCGCGTTCACAAACTCCTACAGTGATCTGGCCGACCGCCCTGAAACGGACCGTCGTAGTCCGGGATCGGCTGCTGGAAAGAAGCACCAGTGAGCGCACGGAACTCCGCCGACCCGCCCGGGACATCCCCGAGGCCACGGTCGCGCGGCTGCCGATCTATCTGCGGGCCCTGACCACCCTCGTCGACGGCGGCACCACCACCTGCTCCAGCGAGGAGCTCGCCGGGCCGCCGGCGTCAACAGCGCCAAGCTGCGCAAGGACCTCTCCTACCTCGGCTCCTACGGCACCCGCGGCGTCGGGTACGACGTGGAGTACCTCCGCTACCAGATCGCCCGCGAGATCGGCGTGACCCAGGACTGGCCCGTGGTCATCGTCGGCATCGGCAACCTCGGTCACGCGCTGGCCAACTACTCGGGCTTCCGCAGCCGGGGCTTCCGCGTCGTGGCGCTGCTCGACGCCGACCCGCGCGGCACCGAGGAGGTCGTGGCCGGCGTCGACGTGCGCCCTTCGACGACCTCGAGGAGATCGTGGCCGACCAGGGCGTCGCCATCGGCGTGATCGCGACGCCGGCGGTCGCCGCCCAGGACGTCGCCGACCGGATGGTCGCGGCCGGCATCACGCAGCATCCTCAACTTCGCGCCCAGCGTGCTCGCGGTGCCCGACGGGGTCGACGTACGCAAGGTCGACCTGTCGATCGAGCTGCAGATCCTCGCCTACCACGAGCAGCGCAAGTGCCGCCGGGTGATCGCAGCACACGGTCTGCGCTCCCGCCGCTGCGCTCCCCCGCCCACACTCTGCGGGGGCCCCGCATGAGCGTCCTGGTCGTCGGCATCTCCCACAAGACCGCCCCGGTCGCGCTGCTCGAGCGCCTCGCCCTCGACGCCGACGGTGCCACGCAAGCTGGCCCTCGACGCCGCGCCAGCGACCACGTCACCGAGGCGCCGTGCATCGCCACGTGCAACCGGCTCGAGATCTACGCCGAGGTCGACCGCTTCCACGGCAGCGTCGAGGAGGTCAGCCGGCTGATCGTCGACCGCGCCGGCGAGGCCGACCGAGTCGCTGGTGCCGCACCTCTACGTCCACTACGACGACGGTGCCGTCTCCCACCTCTTCCACGTCGCCGCCGGCCTCGACTCGATGGTCGTGGGCGAGGGCCAGATCCTCGGCCAGACCCGCGACGCGCTGCGCGCCGGCCAGGAGCTCGGCACCCTCGGGCCGGCCCTCAACCTGCTGTTCCAGCAGGCGTTGCGCGTCGGCAAGCGCACCCACGCCGAGACCGACATCGACGGCGCCGCGCCCTCGCTCGTCACCGCGGCCCTCGACCACGCGACGGGTGAGCGCGGCGGCGTCGACGGAGCCCGCGTCGTCGTCGTCGGCGCCGGCGCCATGGCCTCGCTCGCGACCGCCACCGTGTCCCGCGCTCGGCGCCGCCTCGATCACCGTCGTCAACCGGTCGGGCGCCAAGGCCGACCGGCTGGCCATCGAGTACGGCGCCCGGTCGCTGCCGCTCGAGTCGCTGGCCGCGCTCGCCGAGGCCGACGTACTCATCACCTGCACCGGCGCCGCCGGGCTGCTCGTCACCGGGCGATGGTCGTGGCCGCGCCCGCGAGGGCCGCGCCGGCCGCTGAGATCGTCGACCTGGCGCTGCCCCACGACGTCGACCCGGCCGTCGCCGACCTGCCCGGGCGTCAGCCTGACCGACCTGGCCATGCTGGCCGAGCGAGCTGCGCGACGTACCGCGCCGCGAAGGACGTCGCCGGGGTCCGCGCGATCGTCGCGCAGGAGATCGCGGCCTTCCTCTCCGCCCGCCGCCAGTCGCAGGTCACGCCGACCGTCGTCGCGCTGCGCTCGATGGCGACCGGGGTCGTCGAGACCGAGATGGCCCGCCTCGACGCCCGGCAGCCCGACCTCGACCCGGCATGCGCGCGGAGGTCCTGCACACGCTGCGCCGGGTCGCCGACAAGCTGCTGCACCAGCCGACCGTGCGGGTCAAGGAGCTGGCCAACGAGACCGGGCGCGGTGTCCTACGCCGCCGCGCTGGCCGAGCTCTTCTCGCTCGACCCCGAGGCGGTCGACGCCGTGACCCGGGCCGACGTGAGCCGGGCGAGGTCGACCGATGACCGCCGCACTGCGTCTCGGCACCCGCGCCTCCGCGCTGGCCACCACCCAGTCGGGCCTGGTCGCGACGCTGATCCGCGCCGCGACTCGGCCGCGAGGTCGAGCTCGTCGAGGTCAGCACCGAGGGCGACCGCAGCGCGCGCCCGCTGGCGCCAGCTCGGCGGCACCGGCGTCTTCGTCAGCGCGCTGCGCGACGCCCTGCTGGCCGGCGAGGTCGACATCGCGGTGCACTCGCTCAAGGATCTGCCGACCACGCCCGCCGAGGGCATCACGCTGGCCGCCGTACCACCCGTGAGGACCCGCGCGACGTCGTGGTCGCCCGCGACGGGCTCACCCTCGGCGAGCTGCCGCCGGCCGCCCGCGTCGGCACCGGCAGCCCGCGTCGCGCCGCGCAGATCGAGGCGCTGGGCTGGGTCTCGACGTCGTCGGCATCCGCGGCAACGTCGACACCCGCATCCGCAAGGTCGCCGACGGGGAGTACGACGCCGTCGTCCTGGCCCGCGCCGGACTCGCCCGGCTGGGCCGCCTCGACGAGGTCACCGAGGTGCTCGACCCGCTCCAGATGCTGCCCGCTCCGGGGCAGGGTGCGCTCGCGGTCGAGTGCCGCACCGACGCCGCCGAATTGGTGGAAGCGCTCGCGACGTTGGACGATCGCCCCACGAGGGTTGCCATCGAGGCCGAGCGGGCCGTGCTGGCGACACTCGAGGCCGGGTGCTCCGCACCGCTGGGAGCGCTGGCCGAGGTCGTCGAAGGCGAGGACGGCGACGAGTTGTGGATCAGGGCGATCGCCCTGGCCCTCGACGGCGGGTGGTCGGTGCGGATGAGCGCGACCGGCGCCCGACGACGCCGTGGGCGTCGGATCCCGGCTGGCGGGCGAGATGCTCGCCGAGGGAGCAGCAGACCTGATCGCACCTGAACGAAGTCAAGGCACAGTGAGGAACAGCAGGCGAATGACTCGAGAGCAAGACCATCACTTCCGTGAAGACGGTGCACCACCGGCAGCGCCCCAGCAGCGGGTCCGTGGCTGGGTGTCGTTCGTCGGCAGCGGTCCCGGCGACCCCGGCCTGCTGACGGTGCGCGCCGTCGAGCTCCTGCGCGAGGCCGAGGTGGTCGTCACCGAGGCTCCCGAGCACGAGAGCTGGTGCGCACGCTCCTGGGCCTCCCCGCCGTCGACCGATGGCGACGACGAGGGTGAGCCGCCCGCCGGCCCCGAGTTCGTCGACGGCGGGTTCGGCGACGACGGGCAGCCGCTCACGCACGCCAACCGGTCGAAGGTCGTCGTCAAGCACGGCAAGATCCCGCGTGGTGCGCCTGATGACCGGCGACCCGTTCCTCTACGCCTCCGGTCCCGAGGAGGCGCAGGCCTGCGTCAAGGCCGGCATCGGCTTCGAGATCGTGCCGGGCGTCTCCTCCGTCGCGGCGGTCCCGGCGTACGCCGGCATCCCGCTGACCACCAAGGACCAAGCGCGAGGTCACCGTCGGGTGACCTGCGGTGGCCGCGGTCGACTGGAGCCAGTACGCCGACGACCGCACCCTCGTGCTGCTGTCGGGTGTCGCGCTCGATCGGCGAGACGGCGAGCGCGCTCATCGGCGCCGGCCGCTCGGCCCAGACGCCGGTCGCCGATCACCCGCGTCGGCACCACCACCGAGCAGCACACCCTGGTCGTCCACGCTCGAGAACGTCGCCGCCGACGTCGCGCGCCGCCCGCGTGACCCCGCCCGCGATCATCGTGGTCGGCGACGTCGTCGACCTGCGCGAGACGCTGTCGTGGTTCGAGACCAAGCCGCTCTTCGGCTGGCGCGTGCTCGTGCCCCGCACCAAGGAGCAGGCCGGCACCGTCTCCACCCGCCTGCGCGGCTACGGCGCGGTGCCCGAGGAGGTCCCGACCATCTCGGTCGAGCCGCCCCGCAACCCGCTCCAGATGGACAAGGCCGTGCGCGGCCTGGTCGAGGGCCGCTACGAGTGGATCGCGTTCACCTCCGTCAACGCCGTCAAGGCCGTGCGCGAGAAGTTCGAGGAGTACGGCCTGGACGCCCGTGCCTTCTCCGGCCTCAAGATCGCCGCGGTCGGCGACAAGACCGCCGAGGCCATCGCCGCCTGGGGCCTGCGCGCCGACCTGGTGCCGTCGGGCGAGCAGTCCGCCGCCGGCCTGCTGGCCGACTGGCCGGAGTACGACGACGTGCTCGACCCCATCAACCGCGTCTTCCTGCCGCGTGCCGACATCGCCACCGAGACGCTGGTCGCCGGCCTGATCGACCTGGGCTGGGAGTGCGACGACGTCACCGCCTACCGCACGGTGCGGGCCACCCCGCCGCCGGCGCCGACGCGCGACGCGATCAAGACCGGCAAGTTCGACGCCGTCGTCTTCACCTCGTCCAGCACGGTGCGCAACCTGGTCGGCATCGCCGGCAAGCCGCACCCCTCGACGATCATCGCCGTCATCGGGCCGGCCACGGCCAAGACCGCCGAGGAGCACGGCCTGCGGGTCGACGTACTCGCTCCGAAGCCCGACGTGCACGAGCTCGTCGACGCGCTCGCCGACTTCGGCGCCACCCGTCGCCTCGCGATGCTCGACGCCGGCCAGCCGGTCACCAAGCCGTCCGAGCGCAAGCCCCGGCCGCCGGAAGGTCAGCTCGAAGCATGGCCGCGGCGTGGAAGCTCGAGATCGAGCCGGACAGTCGGCCCGGTCGTCCGGCCGCGCCGCCTGCGCCGCACCCCGTCGCTGCGCCGGCTGGTCGCCGAGACGTCGCTCGAGGCGCGCCAGCTGGTGCTGCCGATGTTCGTGCGTGAAGGGCTCGACGAGCCGCGGCCGATCCGCTCGATGCCCGGCGTCGTCCAGCACACCCGTGGCTCGTTGCTGAAGGCGGCCGTCGAGGCGGCCGAGCTCGGGCTGGGCGGCGTGATGCTGTTCGGGATCCCCGAGCACAAGGACGCCGTCGGCTCCGGTGCGACCGACCCGACCGGCGTGCTCAACCTCGCCATCACCGACGTCGTCGCCGAGGTCGGCGACGGGCTGACGGTGATGAGCGACCTCTGCCTCGACGAGTTCACCGACCACGGCCACTGCGGGCTGCTCACGGTCGACGGCCAGGTCGACAACGACAAGACGCTCGCGGCGTACGCCCAGATGGCGATCGCCCAGGCCAGCGCCGGCGTCGACATGGTCGGGCCGAGCGGGATGATGGACGGCCAGGTCGCCGTCGTGCGCTCGGCCCTCGACAGCGTCGAGCACTCCGACGTCTCGATCCTCGCCTACTCCGCGAAGTACTCCTCCGCGTTCTTCGGCCCCTTCCGCGAGGCCGTCGACTCCTCGCTCGAGGGCGACCGACGCACCTACCAGCAGGACCCCGCCAACGCCGTCGAAGGCGTGCGCGAGGCCCTGCTCGACGTCGAGCAGGGCGCCGACATCGTGATGGTGAAGCCGGCGCTGCGCTACCTCGACGTCGTACGCCGGGTGCGCGACGCCGTCGACGTGCCGGTCGCCGCCTACAACGTCTCGGGTGAGTACGCCATGGTCGAGGCGGCCGCGGCGAACGGCTGGATCGACCGCGAGGCCGCGATCCTGGAGACCCTCACGTCGATCCGGCGTGCCGGCGCCGACGTGGTGCTGACGTACTGGGCGGCCGAGGCGGCCCGCCTCCTCCGACGCTGATCGTCTCGTTGGTCGAGTAGGGCCCCGGGCCCGTGTCGAGACCTGCTCGGTCGTGCGGTCTCGATACACCTCGCTCGGCACTCGACCACCGAGGGATGGGCGGCGCTTTCCCCATCACCCGCGGCCGCGATGGGCCGGACGGCGCACGCCGGCTGCGGCGGGGGCTAAAAGCGCGGCGTGGCGCCGCGCGACGGCGGGTGACCCGACGCGGCGCTGCCGCGACGACACGGCACGCCTGTCCCCCGCCGCGTCGGCGGGAGCCGGCAGGCCCGCCGGGGCCGCACACCATTCTTCGCTGGAGGCGGGGGTCTCGATACACCTCGCTCGTTCCTCGCTCGGCCACTCGACCACCGAGGTTGCGGGCAGGCTGGGA
Organism: uncultured Actinomycetota bacterium; assembly: GCA_963825755.1. Classification (GTDB taxonomy): domain Bacteria; phylum Actinomycetota; class Actinomycetes; order Propionibacteriales; family Nocardioidaceae; genus Nocardioides. Next base: position 38,934 of record CAWGUS010000014.1, read on the forward strand.
CCGCACACAACACCCTTGGTTTCGAGACAGGCGCTGGCGCGCCTTCCTCAACCAGCGGGGCTCAAGGGTTGAGGAGGTTGTTGATGCAGTTGGTCAGCCGGGTGACCTCGAGCACCGAGATGCCGGACGCGATGCACTGCGCCTGGGCCTCGGCCCAGGTCAGGACCGGGCCGACCGGGGGCACCGTGACCGGGGGCGGGGGCAGCGTCACCGGCGGGTTGGTCGGGACGGGCACCGACGGCGGCGGGTTGGACGGCACCTTGGTCGGCGGGTTGGGGTCGTTGGTGGGCGGGTTCGTCGGCGGGTCCTTGGGCGGCGGGTTGGTCGGGGGCGGGTTGGTCGGGTCGCGTTCGTCTCCCTTGTCCTTGCCGTCGCCCTTGTCCTTGCCACCCTTGTCCTTGCCGCCGCCGCCGCCGCCCTTGCCCGACCCGGTCGGCCCGGTGGTGTCGGGCAGGTAGACGCGGCCCGCGGTGGTGGTGTTGGGCATGGAGAGGTACTCGCCGTCGATGTAGGCGTTCATCACCGAGAGCACCAGGTCGACGTAGTCGTTGCTGTGGTTGTAGCGGTAGACCGACGAGCGCTGGCCGGCCTCGCCCGAGAGGTCCTCGCCGCCCGAGCAGAGGTAGACGGCGGTGCCGAGGGCCGCGTCGTCGATGTCCTGCGGGTCGCGCTTGCCGTCGCTGTCACCGTCGACGCCGACGACTGCCCAGGTGGACGGGATGAACTGCATCGGGCCGACCGCGCGGTCGTACGTCGTGTCGTTGTCGTACTGACCGGCGTCGGTGTCGGTGACCTTCCGGGTGTTCTTCGTGCCGTCGAGCGGGATGCCGTAGATGCCGGGCTGGGCCAGGCCGTCGTCGTCGAGGACGTTGCCGCCGTAGCGGCCGTGGTCGGACTCGACGCGGCCGATGGCCGCGATCAGCTGCCACGGGACCTGGCAGCCCTCGTCGGCGGCGTTGATGACCGCCTCCGCGCGCTGGTAGGCGGCCAGGGCGGCCGCCGGGATGCCGCTGGGGGAGGCCGAGGCCACGACGCTCTGGGCGCTGCTGCCGCCGATGCCGGGGGCGACGACGCCGGGCACGGACACGCTCGCCGGCGCCTCGATCGCCTGGGAGGGCACGGTGGTGCCGTCGGGGAGGGTGGTCGCGTCACCGTCTGCGGAGGCCGAGCCGAGGCCGACTCCGGCGAGGCTGGCCGTCCACGCCGCCGACAGCAGGGCCAGCGGCACGATGGCCGTGGCCTTCTGGATGCGTCCGAAGCGTGAGGCTGACATCTGTGGCGAACTCCCTCGGTGCTGCTGATCCTCCCCGTCCACCGCCCGCCGAGGCGGGCCGATGGTGATCCAACGAATGGTGTCACACGGAGTTACGGCTGAGTAGGTATGCCCGTCCGCGCGAACGTCAAACGCTCCTACGAGGCTAGGCCGGGCAGCGCGGCGCGTCCACCCTCCCCCGGCCGGTTGGGTGCTGGGTTGGGGGCTGGGCGACAATGAGCCGGTGACCCCGACACCCACGCCGGCCTCGGCCGCGCTCTTCGATCGCGCGCGAGCGGTGACCCCGGGTGGGGTGAACTCCCCGGTCCGTGCGTTCAACGCCGTCGGCGGGACGCCGCGGTTCATCCGGTCCGCCAGGGGCGCGTGGCTGACAGACGTCGACGGGCACGAGTACGTCGACCTGATCTGCTCGTGGGGGCCGATGCTGCTCGGTCACGCACACCCCGACGTGATGGCCGCCGTGTCCGCCGCGGTGGCCCGCGGGACGTCGTACGGCACGCCGACGGAGCCCGAGGTCGAGCTCGCGGAGGAGATCGTGGCCCGCACGCCCGTCGAGGCGGTGCGGTTCGTCTCCTCGGGCACCGAGGCGACCATGTCGGCGATCCGGCTGGCCCGGGGGTTCACCGGTCGCGACGTGATCGTGAAGTTCGCCGGCTGCTACCACGGTCACGTCGACTCGCTGCTGGCCTCGGCCGGCTCGGGCGTCGCGACGCACCACGAGTTCGCGGTGCCCGGCAGTCCCGGGGTGCCGGCGTCGTCGACCGAGCTGACGCTGGTGCTTCCCTACAACGACCGGGCCGCCGTGAAGGCGGCGTTCGCCGAGCACGGCCAGCGCATCGCGGCGCTGATCACCGAGGCGGTGCCCGGCAACATGGGCGTGGTGCCGCCCGAGCCGGGGTTCAACGAGTTCCTGGCCCTGACCTGTCGTGAGGCCGGTGCGCTGTTCATCTCCGACGAGGTGATGACGGGCTTCCGCGCGACCAAGCTGGGCGGCTGGGGCCTCGACGGCGTCGAGGAGGGCTGGACCCCCGACCTGATGACGTTCGGCAAGGTGATGGGCGGCGGCTTCCCGGCTGCCGCGTTCGGCGGTCGCCGCGACGTGATGGCGCGGCTCTCGCCGGAGGGGCCGGTCTACCAGGCCGGCACGCTCTCGGGGAACCCGGTCGCCACCACCGCCGGTCTCGCCACCCTGCGCCTCGCCACCGACGACGTCTACGCCCACATCGGCGCGGCCGGCACGACGATCCGCCAGGCCGCCGTCGACGCCCTCTCGGCCGCCGGGGTGCCGCACGTCGTACAGGCTGCGGGCACGATGTTCTCGGTCTTCTTCACCGGGTCCCCGGTGCGTGACTTCGACGACGCCTCGGCCCAGGACACCGCCGCCTACGCGGCGTTCTTCCACGCGATGCTCGACGCGGGCGTCTACCTGCCGCCGTCGGCGTACGAGGCGTGGTTCCTGTCCTCCGCCCACGACGACCGCGCCGTGCAGACGGTGCTCGACGCGCTGCCCGCCGCAGCACGCGCGGCAGCCGCAGCCTCATCGGAAGGATGCTGATGGCGACGCAGGAGAAGACGATCGTCCACCTGCTCCGGCACGGTGAGGTGCACAACCCCGAGGGCGTGCTCTACGGCCGCCGGCCCGGGTTCCACCTCTCCGAGCTCGGCAGGCAGATGGCGGAGCGCATCGCCGAGTCGGTCGGTGACCGCGACGTCGTGCACCTGCGGGTGTCACCGCTCGAGCGCGCGCAGGAGACCGCCGCGCCGTTGGCCGAGCACCGTGGGCTGGAGATCGTCACCGACGACCGGGTCATCGAGTCGGTCAACGAGTTCGAGGGCCTCAACTTCGGCGAGGGCGCGCTGACGATCATCAAGCGGCCGCGGCTGTGGCGCCACCTCTACAACCCGTTCAAGCCGTCGTGGGGCGAGCCGTACGCCGTCATGGCCGCCCGCATGATGGCGGCGGTGCACGACGCCCGCGACGACGCGCGCGGCCACGAGGCCGTGATCGTGTCGCACCAGCTGCCGATCTGGACGACCCGGCTGCACGTCGAGAAGCGCTCCTACCTGCACCACCCGAAGAACCGCCAGTGCACGCTCTGCTCCCTGACGTCGCTGCACTTCACCGGCGACACGCTCTCTCAGGTGAGCTACTCCGAGCCCGCCGGCGACCTGATCCCGGTGAAGGACCGGTCGGCGCCGTTCTCGGCCGGCGGGGCTCCCGACCCGAAACGACCCTCATGAGGCGTGCCGTCCTGGTGCTGGTGGTGTCGCTGCTGGCGCTGACCGGCTGCTCCTCGATGTCGGGCACCGGCGACAAGGGCTACATCAGCGGTGACGGCACCGTCGCGATCACCAAGGCAGTCGACCGGGGCGACCCGATCGAGCTGACCGGTGAGGATCTCGAGGGCGACCCGGTGGACCTCGCCGGACTGCGTGGCGAGGTCGTGGTCATCAACGTGTGGGGATCGTGGTGCACGCCCTGCCGGGCCGAGATGCCCGACCTGGTGGAGGCCGCGGAGGCGAGCGCCGACCGGGCGTCGTACCTCGGGATCAACATCCGCGACGCCTCGACGGACAAGGCGAAGGCGCTGGTGCGCAACTTCGAGGTGCCGTTCCCGTCGATCTACTCCCCGGACAGCAAAGCGCTGCTCGCCTTCTACGGCACGCTGACCCCGCGCTCGATCCCGTCGACCGTGGTGCTCGACCGACAGGGCCGGGTCGCGGCGACGATCCTGGGTGCGATCCCGTCCGTGCTGACCCTCACCGAGCTCGTCGAGGATGTGGCCGCCGAAGATGGGTGAGTGGTTCTCCGAGCAGGCGTTCTCCGGATCCCTCCTGCTGGCGCTGCCGGTCGCGCTCGTCGCCGGCCTGGTCTCGTTCTTCTCGCCGTGCGTGATCCCGCTGCTGCCCGGCTACCTCTCCTACGCGACCGGCCTGTCCGGGGCCGACCTCGCGTCCGGTGAGGCCGGCCGGCACCGGGGCCGGATGCTGCTCGGCTCGGTGCTGTTCGTGCTCGGCTTCTCCGCCGTGTTCGTCGCGATCGGCACGCTGTCGGGCGCACTCGGGCGCTGGCTCATCGACTACCAGCGGCCGATCACCGTCGTGCTCGGATCGCTCACGATCGTGCTCGGCCTCGCGTTCGCCGGACTGGTGCCGTGGCTCCAGCGCGACTGGCGCATCCACCAGGTGCCGTCGGTCGGGACTCGCCGCCGCGCCCCTGCTGGGCGTCCTGTTCGGCCTGGGCTGGACGCCCTGCATCGGGCCGACCCTGGGCGCCATCAGCACGCTCTCGATCAACGAGGCCACCGCGGGCCGGGGCGCTCTGCTGTCGGGCGTCTACGCGCTCGGTCTCGGCATCCCCTTCATCGTGGCCGGGCTGGCCTACCGGCGGGCGCTCGGCGCTCTCGCGTGGGTACGCCGCCACCAGGCGTGGGTGATGCGCATCGGCGGGCTGATGCTGGTGCTCGTCGGCGCGCTGCTGGTCAGCGGCCTGTGGGACGACATGGTGACCTGGCTGCAGATCAACCTGATCCTCGGGACGGAGGCGCCCGTATGACCTCGCCCGCTCCGGGCCGGCGCTCCGGTGAGCTGACCCTGCGCGAGATGGCGCGCTGGTCGTGGCGCCAGCTCACGTCGATGCGCACGGCACTGATCCTGCTGCTCCTGCTGGCGCTCGCCGCCATCCCGGGCTCGGTCATCCCGCAGTCCGACGTCGACTCGCTGAAGACGTCGCGCTGGCAGGACGCCCACCCGACGCTGACGCCGATCTACGAGAGGCTGGGGCTCTTCTCGGTCTACGACGCCCCGTGGTTCGCGGCGATCTACCTGCTGCTGATGGTCTCCCTGGTCGGCTGCATCATCCCGCGGTCGTTCGTCTACTGGTCGGCCATGCGCGCCCGGCCGCCCCAGGCGCCCCGGCGGCTCGACCGGCTGCCGCACCACGCGTCGTACACGACGGACGAGGGGGTGGACGCGGTGCTCGCGCGGGCTTCGACAGTGCTGCGCAAGCGGCGCTTCCGCGTCGACACGACCGCGTCGACGGTGGCGGCGGAGCGCGGCTTCCTGCGCGAGGCCGGCAACCTGGTGTTCCACATCTCCGTCGTGGTCGTGCTCGTCGGCTTCGCCATGGGCAGCCTGTTCGGCTACAAGGGCGGCGCCATCGTGGTGGTCGGCAGTGGGTTCGCGAACGACGTGCGCAGCTACGACGACTTCGTGCCGGGCAGCCTGTTCCAGCAGGACTGGATGGAGCCGTTCTCGTTCGACATCACCGACTTCGACGTCAACTGGCTGACGAGCGGGCCGCGCAAGGGGATGGCGCAGAAGTTCGTCTCGCACCTGACCTACCAGGGGTCCCCGGACGCGCGCGAGAAGGAGTACGACCTCCGGGTGAACCACCCGCTGAGCATCGGCGACACCGAGGTGTTCCTGATCGGCCACGGGTACGCGCCGGTCATCACGATCACCGATGGCGACGGCAACGTGGCCACCGGCGGGCCCTCCGTGTTCCTTCCGACCGACCAGACCTTCGAGTCGTTCGGAGTGGTTGCGGCGCCCGATGCGCAGCCGACCCAGATCGGTCTGGAGGGGCAGCTCTACCCGACGTTCGCGTTCGCCCCCGGCAAGGACGGCGGGCCCTACTCGGCGTTCGGGCAGGCCCTCGATCCGCTGCTCTCGATGGTGGCCTACACCGGCGACCTGGGCATGGACACGGGTGCGGGGCAGTCGGTCTACGTGCTCGACAAGGCCAACGCGGAGCTGGTCACGAAGGCCGACGGGTCGATGTTCCGCCTCGACATGCGGGTTGGGCGACACCGTGAAGCTGCCAGGTGGCGCCGGCTCGGTGACGTTCGAGGGGCTCGAGCGCTGGAACAAGATCCAGATCAGCCGTACGCCGGGCAAGCTGGTCGCGCTCGGCGGAGTCAGCCTCGCCCTGCTCGGCCTGCTGGGCTCGCTGTTCATCCGGCCGCGGCGGGTGTGGATTCGTGTGCGGCGCGAGGGAGGGCAGACACTGGTCGAGCTCGGTGGCCTCGACAGGAGCGATGGCGGCGACGTGGCCGAGGAGCTCGACGGCATCATGGCAGCGATCAAGGAGGACGCGTGAGCGACCAGTCGTGGGAGACCCTCAGCAACCAGGCGGTCGCCGTCGTCGGAGCGGTCTACTTCCTCGCGTTCCTCTGCCACCTCGGTCAGTGGGCGTCGCTGCGCAAGGTGGCCGCCGACACCGAGGTCACGACCGGCCGGACCGCGATGCTCGGAAGGCTCGGCGTACTCCTGACCGGCATCGCCGTCGCCGTCCACCTCGTGGCGCTCGTCGGGCGGGGCATGGCTGCCGACCCCAACCGGGTGCCGTGGGGCAACATGTACGAGTTCACGCTCGCGGGCACCTTCTTCGTGGGGCTGTTCTACCTGGCGCTCTACCGGCGGTTCGGGCTGGCCTGGATGGCGCCGCTCGTCACCGGCTTCGTGCTGTCCGTGCTGATGGCCGCGGTGATCTGGCTCTACGACCCCGTTGCGCCGCTGACCGAGGCGCTCGACTCGCCGTGGCTGGTGATCCACGTCGTGTCGGCCGTCATCGCGACCGGTGCGTTCAGCCTGGGCGGAATCACGTCGCTGCTCTACCTGCTGAAGTCGCGCAAGAAGTACGTCGGCCGCACCACCGGCTACCTCGCGCGGGTGCCCGACCTGCGCGGCCTCGACCGGATCGCCTACCGCTTGCACGCCTTCGCGTTCCCGGTGTGGACCTTCGCCGTGCTCATCACCGGCCCGATCTGGGCACACCAGGCCTGGAGCTCCTACTGGAACTGGGACCCCAAGGAGGTCTGGGCGTTCATCACCTGGGTCGTCTACGCGGCGTACCTGCACGCCCGCACCACCGCCGGCTGGCGCGGTCGCAACGCCGCCATCCTGGCGTTGGTGGGCGTCGCGACGCTGTGGTTCAACTTCATCGGGATCAACTTCTTCTCGACGACATCGCAGCATTCGTACGCCGAGGGTGCCGCGCCGATCAGCGTCACCGCTCAGGTGGAGTCGGGTTCGTCCCTCTGACGCTTCTTCCGGTTCTTGCGGTCGAGGTCACGCAGGAAGTCGGGATCGTCGTCGGGCGACGACGGCCGCTGCGGCTTGCGCGGCCGCGGCCTGCGCTGCGGCATCCCCTGCACGCCACGCCGTTCGATCACCCGGACGAGCAGGTAGACCAGGAGAGCGAAGATGAAGACGACCAGCAGGAACTTCAGCACCCCTCCAATGTAGGCCGTGACTGGTGAACACATACCCTGAAGGGGTGAAGGAGTTCGTCGTCTACACCGCCCTGCGCCTCGTCGTCTTCGTCGCTTCCCTGCTGATCGTGATCAGCGTCTGGTCGCTCGTCGGGGGTCGCGACAGCGTCCACGCCGTCTGGTCGGTCGTGCTCGCCTTCATCGTGTCCGGCATCGCGTCGTACTACCTGCTCCACCGCCAGCGCGAGGCCTTCGCCCGGCGGGTCGAGGAGCGCGCCTCCCGCGCCACCGCCCGGTTCGAGGAGCGGCGGGGGAGCGAGGACCCGGAGTAGGTCTCACGACGCCAGGCGTCGTCCGGGGATCGCCGCGAGCAGCTCCCTGGTGTACGGATGCCGAGGTGCGTCGAAGATCTCCTCGGGAGTGCCGCTCTCGACGACCTGTCCGCGCTGCATGACGTGCACGTGGTCCGAGATCATGCGTACGACGGCGAGGTCGTGGCTGATGAACAGGTAGCTCAGCCCGAGTCGCTCCTGGAGGCCGGCGAGCAGCTGGAGCGTCTGCGCCTGCACGAGCACGTCGAGCGCCGAGACCGCCTCGTCGAGCACCACGAGCTCGGGCTCGAGGCTGAGTGCACGCGCGATCGCCACCCGCTGGCGTTGCCCACCCGAGAGCTCGTGCGGCAGACGCGCGGCCATCGAGGCCGGCAGCGCGACCTGGTCGAGGAGCTCCGCCACGCGGGCGCGGCGGCTGGCGGCACTGCCCACGCGGTGCACCTTCAGCGGCTCGGCGATCGTCCGCTCGACCGTGTAGCGGGGGTCGAGCGAGGCGTAGGGGTTCTGGAAGACGGGCTGGACGCGACGACGGAACGCGAGCAGCTCGCGTCGCCCGAGGGTGGCGAGGTCGACCCCGTCGACCAGCACGGACCCCTCGGTGGGCACCTCGAGGCCGAGCACCAGGTTCGCCGTCGTCGACTTGCCCGAGCCGGACTCGCCGACGATCGACACGGTGGAGCCCCGCGCGATGGAGAAGCTGACCCCGTCGACGGCCGTGAACGCGTCGGGCTCACCTGCCTTGGGCGACCGCAGCTCGAAGACCTTGCGGAGGTCGCGCACCTCGACGAGCGGCGAGAGGGAGTCCGCGTCGCTGCTGCCGGTCCGGGTGGTGGTCGACGGGGCACGGGGTGCGGCCAGGCTCGGCGCCGCGGCCAGGAGCTGCCTGGTGTAGGCATGCCGTGGACGCGCGAAGATCTCCTCGGCGGAGCCCTCCTCGACGATCTCGCCGCGGAGCATCACCACGATGCGGTCGGCCCGCTCCGCTGCCAGGGCCAGGTCGTGGGTGATCAGGAGGACCGCGGTGCCCATCTGGTCGGTCAGCTCGTCCAGCTGGTCGAGGATCCGGCGCTGCACCGTGACGTCGAGGGCGGAGGTGGGCTCGTCGGCGATGAGGAGCCTGGGCCGGCACGCGAGTCCCATGGCGATGAGCGCACGCTGGCGCATGCCACCGGAGAACTCGTGCGGGTACTGGCGGGACCTCTGCTCGGCGTCGGGGATGCCGACCAGGTCGAGCAGCTCGACGACCCGGGTGTGCACGCCCGGGCCGCTCTCGTGGCCATGCACCTCGAGGGCCTCGCCGATCTGGTCGCCGATGCGCATCAGCGGGTTGAGGTTCGACATGGGGTCCTGCGGCACCACGCCGATCCCGGCGCCACGCAGCCGCACGAGCTGGCCCTCGGCCAGGTCCCGCATCTCGCGGCCCTCGAAGAGGATGCTCCCCGACGTGATGCGGCCGTTCTCGGGGAGGAGGCGGTTGATCGCGGCGGCCGTCGTGGACTTGCCGGACCCGGACTCGCCGACCACGGCCACGGTCTCCCCGGCGGCCACGTCGATGGAGACGTCCCTGACGACCGTGGTCAGGTCGCGGCCCGACGTGAAGGCGACCGAGAGCCCACTGATGCGCAGCACCGGTTCATTCGTCGTCATGGTGTTCGATCTCCCTGGTGCCGAGGATGGTGGCGAGCGCGTCGAGGGCGGCCTGCCAGTGGGTGGCGGTCGGTTGCGGGTCCGCGGCCAGCAGACGGTTGGTGAGCATCGCGAGGGCGATGCCGCGGCCGGGGACGAAGCCGACCGCCGTACCGGTGAATCCCGGGTGCCAGAGCAGCGGCAGCCGCTCGCCAGCGACGGTGAGCTCGTCCCGCCGCCAGCCGAGGGCCTGTTCGGGATCCGGACCGGCCGCGAAGAAGTCGGCCGTGGTGGCCGGCTCCCACAGGGCCGGGTGATGGTCGGCGCGGCTCAGCGCGGCGGCGACGTCGAGCACGTCGTCGATCGTGGCGAAGAGCCCGGCATGCCCGGCGATGCCCCCGAACGCGTGGAAGCAGTTGCCGTCGTTCGCGGCGCCGCGGATCGCGCCGGTGCGCCAGGCGAAGCCCCGGTCGCTCCACAGGACCGGATAGGGCTCACCGTCGGCGACCATGCGGCGCTCGACGTCGTCGCCGCTGCCGCTCGTCGCGAGATCGCCGTCGGCCGGGCCGTAGCCGAGGTGTCCGAGCCCGAGCGGCTCGCCGACCAGCTCACGGATGGCAGCCTCGAGCGGCGCGCCGGCGACTGCGACCACGACGCGACCGAGGGTCATGAACCCCAGGTCGGAGTAGTGATGCTCCCGACCGGGGGGATGGCGGAGGGGGAGTGCGTCGACCGTCGCGAACGGGTCGTCGGCGGTCTCGGGCGCGAGGTACAGAGGCTGCCACTCCCACAGGCCGGCACGGTGCAGCAGCAGGTCGCGGATGCTGGTGTCGCGGGAGCCACCGAAGCCGGGCACGAGCTGGACCACGGGTGCGTCCACGTCGAGCTGCCGCTCCGACGCGAGCCGGTGCAGTGCCGTCGTCGTGCCCACCACCTTGGTGACCGACGCGAGGTCGTGCGCCGTCTCTCGGCGCATGGGTGCGTCGGCCAGCTCCGGCGATGCGGAGCCGGCCGCGGCCACCGTGCGGACCCCGTCGAGGTCGACGCCGAGCACGCAGCCGGCCGGCGCTCCGGGGGAGGTTCCGACGAGGGTGTCGACGGTGCGGCGCAGCACCTCGCCGACACTCATGCCGCCCCCTCGGCGTCCCTGCGGAGCCTGAGCTCCGGCTCACCGAACTCGTCCTGGGTGCGGGTCCCGCCGTCGGGGAGCCAGCCACGCTGGCGGTAGAAGGCGATCGCCGGCTCGTTCGCCGAGAACACCCAGAGGGCCGCCGTCCGCACGCCGTCCGCACGCAGCGATTCGAAGGCCAGGTCGAGCAGGCGAGTCCCGATGCCGAGCCCCTGGGCCGAGGGGGCCACGTAGAGGGAGTGCACGACACCCTCGTCGGTGTCGAAGCGCACCACGCCGAGCACGGCGCCGTCGCGCTCGGCGACGAGCACAGTGCCCGCGGGCGCGGAGAGCACCCGGGTCCAGAGCTCGACAGCCCGCGCGTCGGTGATCGCCGCGATGGTGGGCGCGGGCAGGATTCCGGCGTAGCTCTCCCGCCAGCAGGCGAGGAAGACAGCGACGACCCGGTCGAGGTCGTCGCTCGTCGCGGCGCGCAGCACGGTCATGGGTCGGTACGCCCCGACAGCGAGAGCGACCTGACGCCACCGGGAACCGGCGTCGGCAGCGTGAGCGGCCCGGCGCCGGGGGTGATCGTGCCGAGGATGCGCGGCTCGCGCGCGCCCGTCCCACCGGGCACCGTCGCCGGCACGCCGTGCAGGGTGCACCAGCCGATGAGCGCGAACGCGATGGCCTCCTTGCTGTCTGCCGGGGCGCCGAGCTCGTCGGCGAGCACGACGTCGACGCCCGGCAGCGCCGTACGCAGTCCGTCGAGCATGAGCGGGTTTCGGCAGCCGCCGCCGGACACGGCGAGGAAGCCGATGCCGGCGGCCGGAGACGTCGCGCGCCACCGTGCGCACGGACAGCTCGGTGAGCGTGCGCACGAGATCGTTGACGGCTGGGACCCGGCCCATGCCGAGCCGTCGCCTGACGCACGTAGTCGAGATGGAAGCGCTCCTTGCCGGTGCTCTTAGGAGTCGGCAGCGTGTAGTACGGGTCCTCGAGGAGCAGGCTGAGCAGCTCGTCGTCGACCTGGCCGCTGGCCGCGACGCGTGCACCGTCGTCGTACCCGAGCTCGTTGAGGCGCTCCGCGACCACGACCGCGTCGACGAGGGCGTTGGCCGGACCGATGTCGTAGGCGAGCAGGGAGCCGCCACCGACGACGGTCATGTTCGAGATGCCGCCCAGGTTGAGCGCGGCCGAGACCCCGGCGCGGCCGCGCAGCAGAAGGTCGTCGAGGAAGGACACCAGTGGCGCGCCGTGGCCGCCGGCGATGATGTCGCGGATGCGTACGTCGGAGACGACGGGCGCGCCGGTGCGTTCGGCGATCCACGCTGGCTGGCCGACCTGCAGGGTTCCGAGCGCGCGCGTGCCGTCGACCCAGTGGTAGACGGTCTGGCCGTGGGAGACACGGGGTCGACACGTCCGACGGCCGCGAGCGGCCGTCGGCCGCCGCATCGGCGAAGCCTGGCCGATGAGCGTGTCGAGCTCGCACACCTCGGCCAGCGTCGTCGGTGCCGGCGGGAGTGCGGCGACCAGGGGCTCGCGAAGCTCGGCTGAGTACGGCGTGCTCGCCGTCGTGCAGCACGCGGCCGCTGAGCGCGCCCTCGTGCCCTCGAAGTCGACCACGGCAACGTCGATGCCGTCGTGGGAGGTGCCCGAGATCATTCCGAGGACGCTCATCACGCCTCCTCGAGGGCGGGGCGGAGCAGTCCGCGACGTCGCCGCCAGCCGGGCCCGGGCGTCGGCAGCGGTCACGCCGCGAACGCAGCACGAGGATCGCCACCTTGACGTCGTAGCCCGTCTCGGCGAGCACGGCGTCGGCCAGCGTCGCGCGCGCACGCCGGCGATCTCGGCCACCATCCGCGCCGCTCGCTCGCGGAGCTTGTCGTTGGTCGGCTTGAGATCGACCATCAGGTTGCCGAAGGTCTTGCCCAGCCGCACCATCACGATCGTCGAGAACATGTTGAGCACGAGCTTCTGCGCCGTGCCCGCCTTCAGCCGGGTCGACCCGCTGAGCACCTCCGGCCCGACGAGCCACCTCGATGGGGTGATCCGCGACCGCGCTCAGCGGCGTGCCGACGTTGCAGGAGAGGCCGACGGTGAGCGCTCCGAGCGTCGCGGGCCCGCTCGACGGCCGCGACGACGTACGGGGTGCGCCCGCTCGAGGCGATGCCGATGACGGTGTCGAGGGGGCCGATGCCGGCGTCGTCGATCGCCTGCGCGCCGGCCTCCGCGTCGTCCTCGGCGCCCTCGCGCGGCGGACGATCGCCGCCGGGTCCGCCCGCGATGATCGCGAACGACCTGCTCGGGCGGGGTGCCGAACGTCGGCGGGCACTCCGACGCGTCGAGCACGCCGATCCGGCCCGGGGTGCCGGCGCCGACGTAGACGAGCCGGCCGCCGGCGGCCGATCCGGTCGGCGGCGGCCTCGATCGCGGGCACGATCGCGCGGGAGCTGCGGCGCGGACCGCAGCGGGAACCGTCGCGTCGGCGTCGTTCATCGCCGCGGCGAGCCCGGCGACGCTCATCAGGTCGATGTCGGCGTACCGCGGGTCGCGCGCCTCGGTCGTCAGGACGTGCCGGATCGTCGCCAGTGGGGCTCATCGCTCTGCCTCGGTTCCGTGGGTCGAGGGCGTCGCGCAGGCCGTCGCCGAGCAGGTTCAGGCCGACGACGAGGAGGACGATGACCCGCCGGGGGCGAGCAGCGTCCACGGCGCGATGCTCACCAGCGTCCGGGCCTCGAAGATCATCGAGCCGAGCGACGGTGCGGGCGGCAGGCGTGCCGAGCCCGAGGAAGCTCAGCGACGCCTCGGTCAGCACGGCCCAGGACAGCGAGAGCGTCACCTGCACGATGATGATCGGCCGTGATGTTCGGCAGCACGTGGCGCAGCATGATCATCACGCGGCTCTGGCCGGTGCTCGTCGCCGCCCGCACGTACTCGATCTCGCGGAGCGAGAGCACCGGACCACGGGTCACCCGGATGAAGATCGGCACGTAGACGATCGCGATCGCCACGGCGACCGTGAACCAGTTGCGGTCGAACACCGAGGCGAGGGAGAGTGCGAGGAGGAGCGGCGGGAAGGCGAACAGCACGTTGGTGACGCCCGCCGATGGCGCCGTCGGAGGATCCTCGGTAGAAGCCGCGACCACTCCGGCAGGGTGCCGACGACCGTGGCGAACGCGACGGCGACGACCGAGATGAGCGCGGAGTTCGCGACCCCAGCGGCGACGCGGGAGAAGACGTCGCGGCCGAACTGGTCGGTGCCGAACCAGTGGTCGCCGGACGGGCGACTGGAGACGCGCGGGCGGGTCCTGGGCGATCGGGTCGTACGGCAGGAGCCCGAACGAGGAGACGAGACCGAGGACACCGAGCAGGAGCACGAGGACGATCCCGACGAGACCGCTCGGGCTGCGGAGGAGCGGCCGGAGCCGGTCCATGGCCCGTCCGCCGACCCGGCGGGAGCGCTGCGGTCCTGCGGCGATGTCGGTCATGCCGCACGCACCCGCGGGTCGATGACCCGGTAGAGCGAGGTCGGTCAGCGAGGTTCACGATCACGAAGGCGAGCGCGATGACCAGCACCGTGCTCTGCACGAGCGCGTACTCCTTCTGCTGGATGCCCAGCAGCACCTGACGGCCGATGCCCGGCAGGGAGAAGATCTGCTCCACGACGACGGCGCCACCCAGGAGGTAGCCGAACTGGAGCCCGGTCATGGTGACGATCGGGACGAGCGCGTTGCCGAGCACGTGCCTGACCTGCAGGCGCCGGGCGGGGACGCCCTTGGCCCTGGCCGTGCGGATGAAGTCCAGGGACCTGACCTCCAGGACGGCCGTGCGGGTGGTGCGCATGATCGGTGCGGCGATCCCGAAGCCGAGCACGAGCGAGGGCATGAGCAGCTGCTGGAGGTTCAGCACCGGGTCGTCGACGAAGAAGGCGTAGCGCTGCGCCGTTCGGGTTGAAGCCGAACGACGATGCACAGACGGACAGCAGCGTCGGTCGCGAGCAGGAAGGCGGGGATGGACAGGCCGGCGAGCCCGACGACCTGGCCCCATGGCGTCACGTGGTGAGTCCGGCCGGGACGCCGAGAGCATGCCGAGCGGGACGCCGATGACCAGCGCGAGCACGATGGAGAAGACCGCGAGCTCGAGGGTGACCGGCAGTGACCGGACCGTCAGGTCGAGGACGCTCTCCTGCGCCCGCGCCGAGAATCCGAGGTTGCCCGTGAGGATGTTGCCGAGCCAGCTGAAGAACTGTACGACGAGTGGCTGGTCGAGCCCGTAGTACGACTCAAGTGCCTCTCGCTGCGCGGGAGTGAGCGCTGCCGCCTCCGTGCCGAGGTTCGCGGTGATCTGGTCGCCCGGGATCGCGCGCAGCATGATGAACACGAACACGGCGACGCCGAAGAGCGTCGCGAGTGCCGCGACACAGCGCCTGAGCACCGGGTTCCTCGAGATTCGTCGGAGCATGGCCGTCCTGGGTTCGGGCCGAACGGAGCGGCGCCGCAGCACCGGCGCCGCGCCGTTCGGGCGTCAGTTCGCCGAGGTGGTGCGGAGGTACTGCAGGGAGCCGTTGGCCATCGGCGTGAAGCCCTCGACGCCCCGGCGGTCGCCGTGTAGGTGTAGCTCGTGAAGAGCCAGATCCACGGAGCGTTCTCCTCGAGCTGGTCCGAGACCTGCTCGTAGATGCCCTTGCGCTCCTCCTCGTCGGTGCTCTGCTTGCCGGCGGCGAACAGTGCGTCGAGCTCGGGCGAGCTGTAGCCCGCGACCGAGTTGAGGTTGCCCGTGCTGGTGAAGTAGCGGCCGTACATCCCGTCGGGCTCGGGGCGCCCACCGTTGAGAGCGACGGCGGCGTCGAAGTCTCCGGCGATCCACCGGTCGACGTACGCACCGGACTCGAGCGTCTCGATCTCGAGCGTGATGCCGGCGTCAGCTGCCTGGGCCTTGAGGTTCTGCGCCTCGTTGACGCTCGTGGAGTACTCGCCCTGCGACACGATCGTGTCGATGGTGACGCCGTCCGGCTGGCCGGCCTCGGCCAGGTAGTCGGCCGCCTTGTCGAGATCGCGCTCCGGGCACGGTCGCGACGCGGGGTCGGACCGGTACGCCGGAGCCGTGATCGGGCCCGTGACCTCCCCCTCGCCGAGCGCGGCGGTGTCGAGCACCTCCTGCCGGTCGATCGCGCACTGCAGGGCGAGGCGGACGTTGACATCCTGGAGATCTCCGCGCGTCGCGTTGAGCTGCAGGACGTGGTAGCTGAGCTGCGGCGTCCTCTCGACGCTGACGTCGCCGCTCTCGGCGGTCTGCGCGACGACGGGGTCGTCGAAGACGGCCAGCTGGACGTTGCCGGCCTGGATGGCGGAGACGATCGACGACTCGTCGGGGATCACCCGGAACTCGACGGTGTCGAGCTTCGGTGCGTCACCCCAGTAGGCGTCGTTCCTCGCGAGGGTGAGGGACTGGCTGGCGGTGCGCTCGTCGAACGTGAAGGGGCCGGTGCCGTTGGGCTCGGTGTTGAGCGCCTCCTCGGTGTCGTCCGAGGAGAGGATCGCCATGTTGACCACGGCCAGGTTGGCCGGCAGTGCGGCGTCGGGGGTGCTCAGCGTGATCACGACGGTGCTCTCGTCGGGAGCCTCGATGGACTTCACCGAGGCCAGGGACGTGGCGGCGACCGCGGCCGTCTCCTCCTTCATGATCTGCTCGAGGGAGTGCTTGACGTCCTCGGAGCCGAAGGTGCTGCCGTCGGCGTACGTGACGTCCTGGCGGAGGTCGAAGGTGACGGTGAGCCCGTCCTCGGACACCTCCCACGACTCGGCGAGGCCGGGCTGGACGGTCAGCTCCTCGTCGAACTCGGTGAGCGTGCCGTAGATGTTCTGGAGGACGTTGACGGCCTGGAACTGCGTGGCCTTCCAGGGAAGCAGTGTGTCGGGGTCGCTCGTCACACCGATGACGAGCGAGCCACCTGCCGCGCCGCCGCCGTTGCCGTCGGAGGACCCTGAGGAGCAACCAGTGGCGGTGAGTGCGACGACGGCAGCCATGCCGACGGCGGCGAGGCCGGTCGTCCTGGAGGAAGTGACTCCGTGCATCTGAACTCCTCGTACGTCGTGCCGTCTCGCCGGGCGGAGAAGGTGCGGGGACCGGCGCGGCGGCATCGGTGGATCGGCTAGGTCACTAAAGTACATGAAATGAAATGATCAGGTAACAAAGGTACCTACCATGGTGACCGACCGCGGCAGCACCCGATGGCCGTCGCCGAGAAGCGAGGAGGGTCATGTCCGGCCCGGAGGATCGTCCCGCGGGACCGCAGCAGCGGGCCCCGCTGGTGCGCATGCGTGCCCTGCTTCCCGAGCTCCGGCCCAGCGAACGGCGGATCGCCAAGCTGTTCCTCGCACACCCCGCCCAGGCGGCGGACATGTCGATCGCGCGGCTCGCCGCCCGCTGTGACACCTCGACCACCTCGGTCGTCCGGTTCTGCCGCAGCATGGGCTACGACCAGCTCAAGACGCTCCGGATGGACGTCCTGCGCGACCTGGCGAGGGAGAGCTTCGAGGCGTCCACCCTTCCGGAGGTGTCGGGCGACATCGACCGCAACGACAGCCTCACGGACATCGTCGCCAAGGTCTCGATCGCCGAGACGCTCTCGATCGCCGACACCGCCAAGGTGCTCGACATCGCCGCGCTGGGTGCGGCCGTCGACACGGTGGTGCGCTCGGACCGGGTGGACATCTTCGGAGTGGGCGCGAGCTCGTTCGTGGGCCTGGACCTGCAGCAGAAGCTCACCCGCATCGGACGCACCGCCCTCAACTGGTCGGACTCGCACGCGGCGTGGACCTCGGCCGCGACCCTGCGACCGGGCGCCGTCGCCATCGCGGTCTCGCACAGCGGCACGACGGTCGACACGATCGAGTTCCTCGCGATCGCACGAGCCGCCGGTGCCGCGACGATCGCGATCACCAACCACGAGCACTCCGTGCTGGGTCAGCGCGCAGACGTCGTACTCACCACGGCCGCCCGCGAGACGGCGTTCCGCTCAGGTGCCCTCGGCAGCCGGATCGCCCAGCTCATGATCGTCGACTGCGTCTTCATCGGCGTCGCGCAGGCGAACTACGACGAGTCGATGGCCGCCATCCGCAACACCTACGCGGCGGTCCACCACCTGCGCGCGAAGGGGACCTGACGCCATCCTCACGGCACCAGCAGGAACACCACCACCAGCCCGGCCCACCACAGCTGGGCGAGGCCGGTCTGGGCGAGGACGGGGATGAGGCCGGGGCCGCTGGCGCCACCGAGCACGGCGCGCACGGGCGGGGTGGCGACGACGAGGAACGCCAGGGCGCCGAGCACCCACCAGGTCGTGGCGGCGGCGATGGCGACGATCGCGGCGGCGGCGGCGAGCACGAGCAGCAGGTAGAGGTAGCGGGTGCGCTGCTCACCGATGCGGACGGCGAGGGTGCGCTTGCCCGACTCGACGTCGGTGTGGATGTCGCGCAGGTTGTTGGCCACGAGGATCGCGCAGGCCAGGGCGCCGACCCCGACGCCGGCGTACAGGGCCGGCCAGAGCCACTGCTCGGTCTGGACGTACGTCGTGCCGACCACGGCGACGAGGCCGAAGAACACGAACACCATGACCTCGCCGAGGCCCAGGTAGCCGTACGGCTTCGAGCCGCCGGTGTAGAACCACGCCGCCACGATGCAGGCGAGCCCGACCGCCACGAGCCACCAGGCCGTGGTCAGCGCCAGCACCAGGCCGGCCAGGGCCGCCACGCCGAACGCGAGGAAGGCGGCTGTCTTCACCGCACGCGGTGTCGCGGCACCGGAGCCGACCAGCCGCATGGGTCCCACGCGCGCGTCGTCGGTGCCGCGGATCCCGTCGGAGTAGTCGTTGGCGTAGTTGACGCCCACCTGCAGCGCCAGGCTGACCACCAGGGCGAGGAGCGCCTTCCACCACACCAGCCCGTCGGCGTACGTCGCGACGCCGGTGCCGGCGAGGACGGGAGCGATGGCGGCGGGCAGGGTGCGCGGGCGTGCGCCGGCGATCCAGTCGGCGGTGGAGGTCACCGACGTATCCAATCAGGCGGGCGCGGCCGTGCTCTCGCGGGACAGGAAGCGCCCGGCCGCGCGGGCCGACGGATGGATCCCGATGGTCGCGAGCACGACGATCCCGGCGATCACCAGCCAACCGGGCGTGCCCCACTCCATGGCCAGGTAGGTGTACAGCGCCGGTGCCCACACCGAGCCGGCGGTGTGGCCCAGGCTGGACGCGCCGGCGTACTCGCCGCGCTTCCGCGGATCGGACAGCTCCGCCTGCAGTCCCCACGCGCCGGCCGACTGGAACAGCTCGGCGCCGGTCACGGTGACGTGGCCGACCCACACCAGCACGATCGTGATCCAGCCGATGGTGTCGTGGGTGACCAGCACGATCAGGCACGACGCGACGAAGAACAACGAGCTGATCCGGCTCGCCCGCAGTGCGCCGGGCACGGTGTCGGCGCCACGCGCGGCCGAGACCTGGAGCAGCACCGCCAGCACCGTGTTGGTGCCGAACAGCCAGGCCAGCAGCACCCGTGGGGCGTCGGTCTCCTCGACCAGCCACAGCGGGATCACGACGTTCAGCAGCACCTGGTTGGTGCCGAGGATGCCGTCGAAGAAGCTCATCGCCAGGAAGCCCTTGTTGCGCAGCGCACCCGACTTGAGCGCGGCCTCGGCGGGGGCGGCGACCTCGGCCTCGTCGTGCAGCGCGTCGGGAAGCCGAGAGATGAGCAGCGCGTTGAAGCCGAGGATCACGGCGGTGAGCACCGGGACGGCGCGGATCACGTCGTCGTTGTCGAACGCGAGGGCGAGCCCGCCCATCAGCGCGCCGATGGTGAAGCCGATGTTGAGGGCGCTGCGCATGAACGCCATCGACCGCACCCGCTCCTCGCGGGTGAACACGTCGAGCGTGTACGCCTGCCGGCCGGCGTGGCCCGCGCCTCCCACGATCTCGAGCAGGACGAGGGTGCCGACGAAGGTCGCGAAGGCGCCGATCCACGGCCACACGAGGTAGAGCCCGGCCTCGCCGAGGGCCGCCAGCGCCCAGGTCCGTTTCGGGCCGATCCGGTCGGCCAGCTTGCCCATGGGTACGGCGAAGAAGAAGCTCGTGATGCCCGCGATCGTGAGGCCGAGGCCCACCTGTGCCGCCGAGAGCCCGACGATCTGGGTGAAGAAGACCGCGCTGCCCGTCAGGAACGTGCCCTCGCCGAACGCGAACAGCACCGACTGCACACTGAGCCGTCGGGCCAGCGGGCTCGGCGGCAGCATCCGCTCCACCCGGGCCGGGATACGTGACGTCATCTCGGGAGATTCTGGCACTGGCACTAGCGTGCGTCGCGTGAGTTTCCTGCGCCCACCCGACGACCCGGCCGGTGCCGTCGACGCGCTCGCGCGGTGGCTGGCCGCCGACGATCCGGAGCGGCTGCTCATCACCACGTCGGGATCGACCGGCACTCCCAAGCACGTGGTGATCACGCGCGACGCGGTGCTGGCGTCCGTCGCCGCGTCCGCACGCCGGCTGGGCCACACCGGCCGTTGGGCGCTCGCCCTGCCGTCGTCGTACGTCGCGGGCGTGCAGGTGATCGTCCGCTCCCTCGTCGCCGGCCACGACCCGGTGCTCGACGGCTGGGGCGATGCGGAGCTCACGTCGCTCGTGCCCACCCAGCTGCACCGGCTGCTCGACCGGCCTGACGACGTCGCGGCCCTCCGCGGCCTGCACACGATCCTGCTCGGCGGCGGGCCGATCGACCCCGGGCTGCGGGCTCGCGCGGCAGATGCCGGGCTGCACCTCGTCGCGACGTACGGCGCGAGCGAGACCGCCGGCGGATGCGTGTACGACGGTCTGCCGCTCGACGGCGTGGCCGTCGCGATCGGCACCGACGCGCGGATCCGCATCGGCGGCCCCACCATCTTCGAGGGGTACGACGGCGACCCGGCGCTGACGGCCGAGACGCTCGTGGACGGGTGGTACCTCACCAGCGACGCCGGCCGGCTCGACGAGGACGGCCGCCTCCGGGTGCTCGGCCGCGTCGACGATGTGGTCATCAGCGGCGGGGTCAACGTGCCGCTGCCAGCCGTCGCCGCCCGGCTGCGTGCGCACGCCGACGTGCGCGAGTGCGAGGTGCTGGGCGTCGACGACGCCGAGTGGGGCCAGCGCGTCGTCGCGTTCGTGAGCGGGATGATCGGCCTCGACGAGGCGCGCGACTGGGTCGCCGCCGAGCACGCGCGCGCGTGGGCGCCCCGGCAGGTCGTCGTACTCGATGCGCTGCCGCTTCTCGCCAACGGCAAGGTCGACCGGACAGCCCTCAGGGCGCTCGCGTGAACGTCTTCTCGATCCCGATGCGCACCCGCTTCCGCGGCATCACCGTGCGCGAGGGCGTGCTGATCCGCGGCGACGCGGGGTGGGGGGAGTGGAGCCCGTTCCTGGAGTACCCGCCCGAGGTGGCCGAGCCGTGGCTGCGCTGCGCCGAGGAGGCCGCGGCCGGTGACTGGCCCCCGCCGCTGCGGGATCGGGTGCCGGTCAACGTCACCGTCCCGGCGGTCGACGCGGAGCGCGCCCACGCGATCGTCCTGGCCGGCGTTTGCACGACCGCCAAGGTCAAGGTGGCCGAGCCCGGCCAGACCCTCGCCGACGACGTGGCCCGCGTCGAGGCGGTGCGCGATGCGCTCGGCCCCACCGGCAGGGTGCGCATCGACGTCAACGGACTCTGGTCCCTCGACGAGGCGGTGTCGTCGATCCCGGTGCTCGACCGGGCTGCCGGCGGGCTGGAGTACGTCGAGCAGCCGTGCGCCGACGTCGAGGACCTCGCCCGCGTACGCCGCCGCGTCGACGTGCCGATCGCCGCCGACGAGTCGATCCGCCGCGCCGAGGATCCCTACCGGGTGCGCGATCTCGAGGCCGCCGACGTCGCCGTGCTCAAGGTGCAGCCGCTCGGCGGGGTGCGCGCGTGCCTGCGGATCGCCGAGGACATCGGCCTCCCCGTCGTCGTCTCCTCCGCGCTGGAGACGTCGGTCGGCATCGCGGCCGGCGTCGCGCTGGCGGCCGCGCTGCCCAGCCTCGACCACGCCTGCGGACTCGCCACGGTGCAGCTCTTCCACGACGACGTGGCGGTCGAGCCGCTGCTCCCCGTCGACGGCTGGCTGCCGGTGACCGTCCCGGTCGTCGACGAGGAGGCACTCGCCCGGATCGCCGCGCCGCCCGACCGGGTGGCCCACTGGGAGCGCCGGCTGCGCGCCGTACGGCAGGATCGCCCCTCGTGAGCAATCCCTCCACCGGCCTCGCCCGAGGCGTCGTCGCCCGCCTCATCGATGCCGGCGTGACCGATGTGGTCGTCGCGCCGGGCTCGCGCAACGCGCCGCTGTCGTTCGCCGCTTACGCCGCCGCCGAGGCCGGCCGGATCAAGCTGCACTCGCGCCTCGACGAGCGCTCGGCCGGTTTCCTGGCCCTCGGCCTCAGCAAGGTCGGCGCCCGCGCCGCGGTGATCTGTACGTCGGGCACCGCCGTCGCCAACCTGCACCCGGCGATGCTCGAGGCGGCGCACGCGGCGGTCGGCCTGGTGGCGGTCACCGCCGACCGGCCCGCCTCGCTGCGCGGCACCAACGCCAACCAGACCACCGACCAGGTGGGCGTCTTCGGTCCGCTGGTCGCGACGCAGGACCTGGCCTCCGCCGACTTCCTGCTCGTCGACGGCGGCCCGACCCACCTGAACGTGCAGCTCGACGACCCGCTGCTGCCCGCGGACGACGATCTCGGCTGGCTGCCCGAGCGGCCGCCCGCACGCGAGCGCCGGTGGCCGGAGTACGGCGCGGGCACGCCGATCACCGCCGGCCCGGGCACCGTCGTCGTGGCCGGCGACGACGCCGGCCCACCCGCGCGGGTGCTGGCGGAGCGGGCGGGCTGGCCACTGTTCGCCGAGCCGTCGAGCGGCTCGCGCACCGGAGAGAGCGCCGTGCGCTGCTACCGGCTCCTGCTCGGCGGCGACCTCGGCAGCCGCATCGAGCGCGTCGTCGTCTACGGACACCCGACCCTCTCGCGACCGGTCACCCAGCTGCTCGCCCGCACGGACGTCGAGGTGTGGGCGCAGCGCGCGCCGGGTGTCTGGCCCGGGCGGCCGTTCGAGGTCGACGTCGAGTTCGACGCGCTGGCCTGCGAGCCGGGATCCGGCTGGGTCGACGAGTGGCACGCGGCCGACGCCTCGGTCGCCACCCAGCTCGACGCCCTGCTCGCCGCCGAGCCCGACCTCACGCCGTACGAAGTGGTGGGGGCCGTGGCGAAGGCGTTGTCGCCCGGCGGCCTGCTCGTCGTCGGCGCCTCCAGCCCGATCCGGGACCTCGACCTGATGGTGCCGAGGTACGCCGTCGGTGCCCGCCGCAAGGTCATCGCCAACCGAGGACTCGCCGGCATCGACGGCACGGTCTCGACGGCGATCGGTGCGGCCCTCGGCCGGCGGTCGGAGCGGGCGTTCGCACTGATGGGCGACGTCACCTTCCTGCACGATGCCGGCGGCCTCATCCTCGGCCCGGCCGAGTCACGGCCCGATCTGACGATCGTCGTCGTCAACGACGACGGCGGCTCGATCTTCGCGATGCTCGAGCAGGGCGACGCGGCGTACGCCGATGCCTACGACCGCCTGTTCGGCACGCCCCACCACGTCGACCTGGCCGCCCTGTGCGCGTCGACCGCGACCCCGCACTGGCGCGTCGAGTCGCTGCCGGAGCTCGAGCAGGCGCTCGCCTCGCCGAACGGCGGCATCGAGGTCG
The DNA here is from genome assembly GCA_963825755.1 of uncultured Actinomycetota bacterium. Taxonomy (GTDB): domain Bacteria; phylum Actinomycetota; class Actinomycetes; order Propionibacteriales; family Nocardioidaceae; genus Nocardioides. The sequence continues at coordinate 62,268 of CAWGUS010000014.1, forward strand.
TCGAGGTGCGGGTGCGCCGCGACAACCGCCGCGACCTCGACGCCAGGATCCGCGCGCTGGTGCCATAGCAGGTTTCGAGACGGGCGCTGCGCGCCCTCCTCAACCAACGAATGACAGAGTGGCCCGGGTGAACGCACCGATCCAGCGCGCCGACATCGCCGTCATCGGCGGCACCGGCTTCTACTCCTTCCTCGACGACCCCAGCGAGCACCACATCGCGACGCCGTACGGCGACCCGTCGGCGCCGGTGTCGATCGGCACCGTGGCCGGCCGCAGCGTGGCGTTCCTGCCACGGCACGGGCCGCACCACGAGTACCCGCCGCACGCGATCAACTACCGCGCGAACCTGTGGGCGCTGCGATCGCTCGGCGTGCGCCAGGTGCTGGCGCCGTGTGCGGTGGGCGGGCTCAGCGAGCGTGTCGAGCCGGGCGACATCGTCGTCCCCGACCAGCTGGTCGACCGCACGCATCGCCGGATCTCGTCGTACGTCGAGACCGGCGCGGTGCACCTGCCGTTCGCAGACCCGTACTGCCCGGACGTGAGCGCGGCGGTGACGGGCGACGGCATCACCCCCGGCGGCACGATGGTGGTCGTCGAGGGGCCGCGGTTCTCGACGCGCGCCGAGTCGCGGCACTACGCCGAGCAGGGCTGGGACCTCATCAACATGACCGGCGCCCCCGAGGCGATGCTGGCCCGGGAGATGCGCCAGTGCTACGCCGCCATCGCCCTGGTGACCGACATGGACGCCGGCGCCGAGTCGGGCCAGGGTGTCGGCCAGGAGGAGGTCTTCGCGATGTTCAAGCAGAACCTCGATCGTCTCGGCGGCATCCTCCGCACCGCGATCGAGGCGCTGCCCGACCCCGACGGATGCGCCTGCTCCACCTGGGCCGACGAGGTCGAGCTCACCTACCAGGTGCCCAGCTTGTGAGGGTCCTGCTCACCGGCTCCGCCGGGTTCATCGGCTCGGCCATCGGCGACCAGCTGGCCGCGGCCGGCGACGAGGTCGTGCCCGTCGACATCATGCTGGAGAACGCACACGGCAGCGCCGAGGCGCCGCCCGGCACACACACCCTCGACGTGCGCGACGCAGCCAGGTCCGACGAGTGGGCCGCGCTGCTCGAGGGCGTCGACGTCGTGTGCCACCAGAGCGCGATCGTGGGCGCGGGGGTGGCGGTCTCCGACCTGCCGGAGTACGCCGCCCACAACGACCTCGGCACCGCTGCCCTGATGGCCGCCATGCATGAGGCCGGCGTCGGCCGGCTGGTGCTGGCGTCGTCGATGGTGGTGTACGGCGAGGGACGCTATGCGTGCCCCACGCACGGTGCGCAGGTGCCCGAGCCCCGTGCGGTCGAGGCCCTGGACGGTGGTGACTTCGAGAATCACTGCCCGGTCTGCGGCGATCCGTTGACGTGGGAGCTGGTCGACGAGGACGCGCGGCTCGACCCGCGCAGCACGTACGCCGCCAGCAAGCTCGCCCAGGAGCACTATGCGTCCGCGTGGGTCCGGCAGGCCGGGGCGGCGGCCATCGCGCTGAGATACCACAACGTCTACGGCCCGGGGATGCCCCGGGACACGCCCTACTCCGGGGTCGCGGCCATGTTCCGCTCCTCCCTCGAGCGCGGTGAGGCGCCTCAGGTCTACGAGGACGGCGGGCAGATGCGCGACTTCGTGCACGTCGCCGATGTGGCCCGCGCCAACGTGCTGGCGCTGCACGCGGTCGTGGAGGCCGACGAGTCGACGTACGCCGCCTACAACGTCTGCTCCGGGCAGCCCGTCTCGATCCTCGACGTGGCCCGGCAGGTCGCCGCGGGCACGGGTCGCGCCATCGAGCCCGAGGTCACCGGGGGCTACCGGCTCGGCGACGTCCGGCACATCGTCGCGTCGCCCGTGCTGGCCGGCGCAGAGCTCGGCTTCACCGCCGAGATCGGGCCGGACGAGGGACTGCGGGAGTTCGCGACCGCGCCGCTGCGCGCCTGAGCGTGGATCCGCGAGTCAGGCGACGCCGCGGACGAGGGCGGTGACGGCTACGGCGCAGCAGACGCAGACCATCGGAGGCAGGCCCCAGAGTCGTGCCGTCGCTGCCGCGGCCACACCGGCCAGCAGGCCGCGGTCGACGGAGCTCCAGTCCGGGCCCACAAGCTCCGCGACGAGGAGGGCGCACAGCAGGACCGGGGCGAGGAGCGTGACGACGTCCCGCGCAGCGACGGGCAGCGGGCGGCGGCCGAGTGCCATCGGTCCCATCGCCTTGATGGCGAAGGAGACCATGGCGGTGACGACGATGCACACCCAGATCGTGGTCATGCCGGGTCCGTGTCCCGGCGCACCCCGCGCAGGCCGAGCAGCGCCGCGACCGACCCGGCGAGGAGGGCCGGGCCGGCCGGGAGGAGGAGCAGCGTCAGCGCGGTGATGAGCCCGCCGACCGCAGCAGCCACCCGCGCCAGCCCCGAGACCCGCAGCTCGTCGACCAGCAGGACCATGAAGAACGCCGGGAACACGACGTCGAGACCGAGGCTGTGCTCCAGGTGCGCCGGCGGGGCGAACAGCACACCGAGCGCCGTGCCCCCGACCCACGCGGGCCACTGCACGAGCGTGGCTCCGATGAGGCGCTCCCGGTCGTAGCGTCCGTCGCCGCGGTGCGCCGCCGCCCAGGACGCGTCGACGACCGCCTGCGCCTCCAGTCCGCGGCGCAGGCGTCCGCCCCGCAGGGCCGGCGCGGCTGCCAGGGCCATCGGCAGGAACCGCAGGTTGATCAGGGCCGCCGACGCGATCGCCGTCAAGGCGCCTCCCGAGGCCAGCACGGTGACGAGCGTGAACTGGGCTGACCCAGAGAACACCGTCATGGACGCGATGACCGGTGCCGCGGCACCCCATCCCTCCCGCAGGGCGGATGCGCCGAACACGATGGCCAGCAGGAACGTCGGCGCCGCGATGCCGAGACCGACGCGGACTCCCGCTCGGTAACCCTCGATCATCTGTGCCATGGGCACCAACGTAACGGGCGAAATGTCATTTTGACAGTTAGATTCCTGCCACAGCGGCGTAGACTCCTGCCATGGCCAACACCGCTGCCACCGTCGAGCTGGTCGGCGGCCACGTGGCCCTCGACCTGGTCAACAGCGTGAGCTGGCGGCTCGATCCCCAGCGTCGCGTGGACCACCTCTCCGACGCGGCGGCGCTCGCCACCTGGCTGGACCGGACCGGAGTCCTGGCCGGACCGGCGCTCGAGATGGTGTCCGGCGGGGTGAGCGAGAGAACGGCCCGGCAGACGCTCCGTGACGTACGAGACCTGCGCGAGCAGCTCCACGACTCGCTGGCACCGCGTGCGGACGGTCAGGGGACGTCGGGGTCCCTGGTCGTGGCGCGGGCGCTCAACGACCGACTGGCCGACGCCGTCGCGCACAGTCGGCTCGAGGGGCTGCCGCTGCGCTGGCGGATCGAGCCGGCTCGCGCCACGGACGTCGTACGGCTCCTCGCGCTCGCCGCGCTAGACCTGCTCACGGCGAACGACCTCGACCGGGTACGGCGGTGCGCGGGGCCGGGGTGCGGCTGGGTGTTCCTCGACCGCAGCAAGAGCCACACGCGGCGCTGGTGCAGCTCGAGCGACTGTGGCAACCGTGATCGGGCGCGGCGCCACTACGCCCGCCAGCGCGACGGCGCCGCTGCGTCCTGAGCACTCCCGCAGGTCGAGAGGCTGCGCGGCAGCCGTCTCGGAACCGAGGTCCGTTGCCCTTGGTTTCGAGACAGGCGCTGGCGCGCCTTCCTCAACCAGCGGGCCACCGAGGTCCGCCCTTCGAGGAGCGGGCCACCGAGGTCCGCCCTTCGACGAGCGGCCCACCGAGGCCGTTGCCCTTCAGCCAGCGGGCTACCAGCTCGTGTAGAGCAGGTGCTGCACCACCAGCGCGGTGGCGAGCTGCAGCGCGAGCCCCCAGCGCCGCCACTGCGAGGGGAGCACGGCGAGCGTCAGGGTCAGCCACGGGATGAACGGCAGCCAGATCCGCTCGACCTCCGACTTCGACATCCGCGACAGGTCGGCGGCGACCACGATCAGCAGGGCCGCGCCGGCGAGCAGCACCACCGCCCTGTCGGTACGTCGCCAGCGGGAGGCGGCGTGCGTGAGCCCGGCGCCCAGCAGCGGACCGCCCGAGATGAGCAGCGCTCCGACGTTGCCCCACACCCAGTAGGCCTGCGGGCGCTCGGCCGCGACGCCTTCCCAGTAGCGGTCGACCAGCACCGGGTAGGCCTCCCACCACGCGAAGCCCGCGAGCGCGAAGGCCGCGGCGACAGCCAGGGCGGCGAGACCCGCGATCGGCAGTGGCCGCCAGGAGCGACCCAGCACCAGCACCGCGACCGCGAGCAGGCCCAGCAGCGGCAGGCCGTAGGACAGGAACACGCAGTAGCCGAGCAGCAGCCCGGCGAGGATGGACCACCCGACCAGCCGAAGGCCGGAGGCCCGCGTGGCCAGCGCCAGCGCCGCCAGCCCCCAGGCCGCGACCGCGGCGAACATGGCGTCGGCGGAGACGGCCATGAACACCGCGGCAGGGGTGAACACCAGGAACGGCGCGGCTCTCCGGGCGATCGGCTCGGAGCCCAGGGTGCGCAGGGTCGACATGACGGCCAGTGCGGTGGTGGCCGCGAGGGCCGTGACCACCAGCCCGGCGGTCAGGTCGCCACCGAGCCCGATCCGGACCAGCCCCACGAAGAAGAGCAGCGCACCCGGCGGGTGACCGGCGACGTGCGTCACCCAGTTGTCCTCGGCGGCGTAGGGGATGCGGTCCACGAAGGTGCTGAGCATCAACCCGATGTCGTCGGTCGCGCGCGCAGTGCCGAGGTACTCGTAGGGGTTCGCCAGCGCGTGCGAGACGCCCTCCGGGCCGTCGACCCACGCCAGGGCGAGCAGCCACGCCAGCCCCGCGACGTACGACGCGAGCATCAGGCTGCGCCACGGCAGCCGCTCGGCCAGCCGCGGACCCCACCACCAGGCCGCGACCGCCAGCAGCAGGGGGAGGACGCCCGCCGTGCCGACCTCGGGGTACCAGAACCCGTGCAACGGCGGGAACTCGACCTGGTCGTCGCGACGGGTGACGACGTCCCAGCCGACGAGCGGCGGGACCATGATCGACGCCGCGACCACGACGAGCGCGACCAGCAGCCCGGCGTGGGCCGCGCGGGAACGTGTCACCGTGCCCGGGCCGGCAGCCGGACGAGGAAGCGGCAGCCGGGCGCACCGGGCTCGTTGACGACCTCCACGGCTCCGCGGTGGGCCTCGACGATGCCCTTCACGATGGCAAGCCCCAGGCCCGCGCGTGCGGTGTGCGCGTCGGACGGGTCGGGCTCCGGAGTGCGGGCGGTGCCGCCGCGCCAGGCCACGTCGAACACCCGCGACAGGTCCTCCTCGCGGATGCCGCCGCAGCCGTCGGTGACGCTGAGCTCGACGCCACCGTGCACCGCGCGGCCGGTGACGCTGACGTAGCCGTCGGCCGGCGTGTGCCGGATGCCGTTCATCAACAGGTTGGCGAGCACCCGCGACAGTCCTCCCGGGTCAGCCAGCACCTGCAGGCCCAGGTCGACGCTGCCGCCGAGGCGTACGCCGCGTGCCCGCGCGACCGGGTCGGCACCGGCCAGCGCCTCGCTGACCAGGTCGCCCAACGCCACCTCCTGCGGCGCCAGCGTGAAGACGCCGGCGTGCAGCCGGGACAGTTCGAAGAGATCGTCGACCATCCGCACCATCCGGTCGACCTCCGCACGGATCTGACGGTGGTAGCGGGCCGGGTCGGGCGCCATGCCGTCCTCGAGCGCCTCCGTCATGGCCCGCATCCCGGCGAGCGGCGTGCGGAGGTCGTGGCTCACCCACGACACCAGCTCACGCCGTGAGCTCTCCAGTCGCGCCTCCCTCGCGCGGGACTCGTCGAGCCGGGCCACGGTGGCGGCCAGCTCGGCAGACAGCTCCTGGAACTCGCGCGGCCCGGTCGACGGCACGGGCGCCCTGCCGGTGCCCACCCGGCGTACCTCCTCCTGCAGGCCGCGCGACCAGCGGACCAGTGCGCCACCCAACGCGAACGCGACCACGAAGGAGCTCGCCGCGGCCGCGACGGTGACCAGCGTGACCACCTCGAGGTCGTGTGGCATGAGGAACATCCGCTCCGCGATGGCCAGCACGCCCGCGAGCACGGACAGCACGGCGACAGCGGCCACCAGGCCGAGCTGCCACCGCACCGACGCCGTGCGCAGCAGCCAGCCCGCCACCAGACCCAGGGCGCCCACCACGAGCGCGGCCAGCAGCGCCACCCCCAGGATCTCGATCTGGTCGGCGCTCATGCGGGGTCCCCGCTCATGTGGTCTCCCATCGGTAGCCGACGCCCCACACGGTCACCAGCCGCACCGGACTCGTGGGGTCGGACTCCACCTTCTCCCGGAGCCGGCGCACGTGCACGGTCACCGTCGACTGGTCTCCGACGGTCCAGCCCCACACGTCGCGCAACAGGTCGTCGCGCGAGAACGCACGGCCGGGGTTCGCGACGAGGTGGCGCAGCAGGTCGAACTCCCGGCCCGTCAGCGCGAGCACGACGCCGCCCAGGGTGGCCTCATGGCGCTCACTGTCGATGGTGAGGTCGCCGTCGGTCAGCAGCGTCGGCTCCTCGGGCGCGGTGCCGGTGCGACGCAGGATCGAGTCGACGCGCAGCACCAGCTCGCGCGGACTGAAGGGCTTGGTGACGTAGTCGTCGGCGCCCAGCTCGAGCCCGATCACCCGGTCCTGCTCGCTGCCCAGGGCGGTCAGCATCACGACGGGTACGTCGCTCGTGCGGCGCAGCCGGCGGCACACCTCGAGCCCGTCGATGCCGGGCATCATCAGGTCGAGCACGACGAGGTCGGCAGGCGCCGCATCCATCGCCTCCAGCGCCGACAGCCCGTCGGCGGCCTCGGCCACGTCGTGCCCGGCCGCGCGCAGGTAGGACACCGCCACCTCGCGCACGGTCACGTCGTCCTCCACGACCAGGATCCGCGCCATCGTCAGCTCTCCTCCCGCGTCTGCCGGTGGTTGAGGTGCGAGCGCAGCGAGCCTCGAAACCAAGGCACCGCAAGCGCCGCAAGCACCACCGCCACGAACACCACCCACCCGACCACATAGTTGCGGTCCAACAGTGTCGCGTTGTCGGCCCGCGCGCCGAACCGCCCGAGCACCGGCACCGCGGTGACGGTGACCGTCCCGATCACCACGAGCGCGATCGTGCCCGCCCGGTGCAGCGAGCGCGGGAGGAGCCGACCGGCAAGAAGGCACAGCGCGATCACTGCCCCGGACAGGAGCACGTCGTGCAGCAGCACGCCCGCGACGAGCCACACCGCGACGTTGCGCAGCTGCTCGAGGTCCTGCCGCGACAGCAGCAGCCACGCGCCGTACCCACCGATCAGCACGCCGAGGCCCACCAGGGATGCCCGCGTCCTCATGCCTGCACCTCCAGTCGACGGACCCACTTCGTCTGCAGCACCCCGGGCCGGTTGGGCGCGATGATGCGGCAAGGGAAGCCGTGGTCGATGGCCAGCGGCTCGCCGTTGAGGGTGAGCGCGAGGAGCGTGCGGTCGTCGCGGACGAAGTTGTCGGGAAGGTGGGTGATCCGGAACGGCCCCGACTCCTGCAGCGACTCGACGCGTACGTCGCCCGGCTCCGCGTCGACGAGGTCGAGCAGGTCGCGCACGCGCACACCGCCCCACGACCCGCTGGCGCTCCAGCCCTCGACGCAGGCGATCGGCAGGTCCTCGGTGTGCTGGGGCAGGGCGAGCAGGTCGTCGCGGGACAGCGACACGGAGCGGCCGGCGTACACGATCTCGAGCTGGTACGACGCGCTGGTGGCGCTCGCGGTCACCTTCGCCGCGGCGGCCGACTTGTTGATCGGGATGCCGCCAGGCCCGTCGCCAGACCGCACGCCGAACACCGAGACGTCACGCAGCAGCGGCACCGTGCTGCCGGCCGACGCGAGCACCGCGACGCCGCTGGCGAGCCAGGTCGTGCGGATCAGCCCGCGTCGCGACAGCGAGCCCTCGTCGACCGCGGTCGGCCGGTCGTGGTGGGTGTCCTCGACGTCGCCGGTCAGCGCGTCGCGGATGATCGGCAGCTTGACGGCGATGTGCACGACGAGCGAGCCGACGGCGACCCAGGCCACGGCGTAGTGGGTGGTGCGGAAGGAGAAGGACCACGGGTACCACTGGGCCGCGTTCATCAGCCCCGACGCGAGCATGAAGATGCCCGACGCGACGAGCACGCCGATCGACGCGCGCTCGAGGCCGTGCACGAGCAGCCGGCGCGCGTCGCGCAGCGGCGGCCGCTCGAAGAGCTTCGGCAGCACGCTCCACAGCTTGACCAGCAGGAGCGGGATCGCAGCGGTGCCGGTGAGCACGTGGACACCCTGTGTCACGCGGTAGCCCCACGACGGGCTGGCCGGGAAAGGCACTGGTTGAGAGGGATTCTGCGCGTAGTGGCTGACCAGCCCGGTGAGGAAGCAGATGCCGAAGCAGATGCCGAGCCAGAGCCCGATCCGCGCGGCCACGGCCGGGCTGCGGAGACGCGACGTGAAGTGCTCCGGGGCCGGCGCCTTCACAGCGCTCCCACGAGGACGGCGACCCAGCGCTCACCGACCTGTTCGACCGAGGCGACGGCGAGACCGGCCTCGGCAGCGGTGGCATCGATGGAGTCGACGCCCACCACCGACCACTTGAACGGGCGGCTGCGCTGCTCGCCGTTCTGCAGGGCCGCCCAGTGGGTGCTCGCGAGGATGCCGGGACCGGCGACTTCGACGACGACGCGCCCACGCGGGTCGACGACCTCGGCCAGCCGCCTCAGCAGGGCGACCGGGTCTCCGCCGATGCCGACGTTGCCGTCGGCGAGCAGGGCGGTCTCCCAGCGCCCCTCACCGGGAAGCTCGCCGAACACGTCGCGGACCATCGCCGCGCCGCCGCGGTCGCGGGTCTGGCCGACGGCCTCATGGACCACGTCGATGCCCAGCACCACGTGCCCACGATCTGCCAGCTCGGCGGTCATCCGTCCGGGACCGCAACCGACGTCGAGCGTGGGACCCACGCACAGGTCGAGCAGGTGGTGGTCGTGCTCGTCGGCCGGCCGCGTCCACTCGCCGACGGGCAGCGCGACAGGCTCGTCCTCCACGCCCACGACGTCGGTGGGCTCGCCCCTCAGCGCCAGCGTGAAGACGGTCGAGAAGGGCACCTCGTTCATCGGTCGCCCCAGGCCCGCGCGAAGCGGCTGTCGGGGATCGCCGCGGCGACGCGGCGCGCGTCGTCGAGAGTGTCGACGTCCAGCAGGCTGGCCGCCTGGCCCACGGAGTGGCCGGCGTCCCGCAGCGCGGCGACGGTGTCGCGGCAGGTGGACTGCGTCGACATGGGCACGCCGAGGAGTGCGCGCGCCACGTCGGGATCGGTGCGGCCGAGGGCCCACCAGCCGCCGTCCTCGGCGGGTGCGACGACGGCGTCGTGCTCGGTCAACCCCCCGGCGACCTCGATCAGCGCTGCCACGGTGACCTGGGGCGTGTCCATGCCGATCTGCACGACCGCACCCGGGCCGGCGTCTAGGTGTGCGTTGACGAGGCGTTCGGCGAACCCGTTGCCGCGCTGGGCGGTCACGGTCCAGCCGTCGAGAAGGTCGCGAAGCTCGTCGGCTCGTACGCCGTCGACGAGGTCGCCCGCCAGCGCGACGTGCCGCTCCGCGCCCGATAGGTTGCACGTCTCGATGGTGTCGGCGAGCGCGGCGGCGGCCACGTCGGCGGCTGCGTCGTGCCCGATGTGGTCGCCCAGCCGGGTCTTCGCCCGGCCGGGCACCGGTGCCTTGGCGACGAGCAGGATCTTCACCGCTGCAGCACCTTCCAGAAGTCGCGGGCGGTCCGGGCCGTGCCGCTGACGGACCCCGAGACCTTCGACCGGGTACCCACGGCCCGCGGGTGGTACGCAACCTCGTGCTCGACGAACCGCCAGCCGGCCCTCGTCGCCTTCTGCAGCAGCTCGACCGGGTAGCCGAACCGGCGGTCCTGAACGTCGAGCGCCAGCAGCCCCTCGCGCCGGCACACGCGCATCGGGGCGATGTCGTGCGCGTCGAGGTCGATGCGCCGGCGCAGCCACGCGACGATCAGGCCGTTGCCCATCCGGGCGTGCCACGGCCACACGCCGCTGGAGACCGGGCGCCGCCGTCCGACCGCGATCTCGGCACGTCCCCCGGCCACGTCGGCCAGCATCGGCACCAGCTCGTCGGGGTCGAACGACCCGTCGCCGTCCATGAACGCGACGTACTCCGCGGTGGCGGCCAGCAGCCCGGCGTGCACGGCCGCGCCGTACCCGGGTCGTGGCTCGGTGACCACCTGCGCACCCAGCTCGCGGGCCACCTCGGCTGTGTCGTCGGTCGAGCCGTTGTCGACCACGATCACCGAGAAGGACGCAGGCACCCTCGGCAGCAGCTCGCGCAGCGCCGGCCCCTCGTCACGGCAGGGCAGGATCAGGTCGGCGGCGGTCACGGCTCCAACCTAGGTGGCCGTGCGCGGTCCGCGGCCCGGCAACCCTTACGAAGCAGTGACCTCTCGGTGATGAGGACTCGATACGGGCCTGGCGGTCCGACTCGAGCAACGAGAGCCCGCATCGAGTCCCCGGCTGGGCAAGCCTGATCAAGGCGGGATCGCACCGAGTCCGCCATCCTCGAGGCATGAGCGTCGCCACCGACACCTTCGCCGCGTTCGTCGACCACCTGACCGAGGCCCTCGCCTCGACCGGGACCGACGACCCGGTCGTGGGCGCGGCAGGCCCCGAATGGGCAGCACGGCTGGGGTTCTCGCGCTTCCACTTCGACCGGATGATCCGCTCGGTCGCCGGTGAGCCGCCGGCCACGTTCCGCCGGCGCATCCTCCTCGAGCGGGCGGCGTACCGGATGATCACCACGTCCGCGCCGCTCATCGACATCGCCGTCGAGGCCGGCTACGGCTCGCACGAGGCGTTCACACGCGCGTTCACCAGGGCGTACGACGTGCCGCCGGCGACCTGGCGCAGGAAGCCCGGGCACATCCAGATCGACGCGCCGAGCGACGTGCACTTCCACCCACCCGGCAGCCTGCGGCTGCCCGCACGAGACGAGGTCACCGCCATGGAACTGATGACGAAGATGGTCGAGCACCACATCTGGCTGACCGGGGAGATGGTCCGGCTGGCCGAGCGCCTCACCGACGAGCAGCTCGACGAGCCGATCGAGGTCAACGTCGACGACGACGAGCAGACGATCCGCTCGCTGCTGTCCCGCCTGGTCGGGCAGATGGGCATGTGGAACGCCGCGATGGCGACTCGCGACTACGACTGGTCGGTCGAGGAGCACGAGTCGCTCTCCTCGCTGCGGCAGCGGCTGGCCGTAGAGGGCCCGACGTACCTCTCCCACGTGCACGACGTCGTCGGCTCCGCGCGGCTCGACGACACCTTCGTCGACGCGCTCTGCGAGCCGGCCGAGGTCTTCACGTACGGCGGGATGATCGCGCACGTCCTCACCTTCGCCGCCCACCGCCGCACCCTCGTGGTGCTGGCGTTCGGGAGGCACGGCGTCGACGAGCTCGGCTGGGGCGACCCGATGCTCTGGGTGGCACAGCCCGCCTGACCGCTCGCTCGCTGGTGCTCGCCGTTGGTTGAGGAGGGCGCGCTCGCGCCTGTCTCGAAACCAGGCGTCGACATCCTTGGTTTCGAGACGGTTGCTGCGCAACCTCCTCAACCAGCGGGGCGACGGGCTGCGCAACCTCCTCAACCAGCGGGCGACGGGCTGCGCAACCTCCTCGACCAGCGGGGCGACGGGCTGCGCAACCTCCTCAACCAGCGGGGCGACGGGCTGCGCAACCTCCTCAACCGGCGGGGCGACGGGCTGCGCAACCTCCTCGACCAGCGGGGCGACGGGCTGCGCAACCTCCTCGACCAGCGGGTGGGCGCGCAACCTCCTCGACCAGCGGGATCCGGCACACTGTGGCGGTGGAGATCGCGTTCCTGCTCGTGGCCCTGGCCGTCGTCGTGCTCACCGGGACGGCGGTCGCGAGGCGAGTCTCGCTGCCGGCGCCTCTGCTGCTGGTGGTCGTCGGCGTCATCGGCTCCTACGTCCCGATGTTCCCCGAGATCCGGCTCGGCCACGACCTGGTGCTGCTCGGGCTGCTGCCGCCGTTGCTCTACGCTGCCGCCGTACAGACCTCGCTGGTCGACTTCAACGCCAACCGCCGTTCGATCGGGCTGCTCTCGGTCGGCCTCGTCGTCTTCACGACGGCAGGCGTGGCGCTCCTCGTGCACACCCTGCTCCCGGAGCTCTCGTGGTGGGCGGCGTTCGCGATCGGCGCCGTCGTCGCGCCGCCTGACGCGGTCGCGGCGACCGCGATCGGCCGCAGCATCGGGCTTCCGCGGCGGGTGACCACGATCCTCGAGGGCGAGTCCCTGATGAACGATGCGACCGCACTCGTGGCGCTGCGTACGGCGCTCGCCGCCGGCGCCGGAAGTGTGACCGCCCTCGAGGTCGGCCTCGACTTCACGGTCGCGGCCGTCGGCGGCCTGCTGATCGGCTTCGCGTTCTTCTTCGTCGTCGCGAAGCTGCGCAGGCGCATCAAGGATCCGGTGCTCGACACCGCCATCTCGTTCGTGGTGCCGTTCGCCGCCTTCATCAGCGCAGAGCGCGTGCACGCCTCCGGTGTCCTGGCGGTGGTGGTGGCCGGCCTGCTGCTCGGCCACAAGGCACCCATCGTGCAGACCGCCCAGAGCCGGATCGCGGAGCGGATGAACTGGCGCACCGTCGCCTTCATGCTCGAGAACGCAGTCTTCCTGCTCATCGGCCTGCAGGCGAGCTGGATCCTCGACGACGTCAGCGAGAGCGGCGTCTCGGGCGGCCGGGTGGCGCTGATCTGCGGGTCGACCCTCGTCGCGGTGATCGTGCTGCGGCTGCTGTGGGTCTTCCCGGCGCGCTACCTGCTGGTGCGACCTGGTCGCCGGGCCGAGGACGACGAGGTGCCCTGGCGGTCCACGTTGCTCGTCGGCTGGGCCGGCATGCGCGGCGTCGTCACCCTCGCAGCGGCGTTCGTGATCCCCGACGACGTGGAGTTCCGGGAGGTGCTGCTGCTGGTGGCCTTCACCGTCGTGGCGGGCACCCTGTTCATCCAGGGGCTGTCGCTGCCGTGGCTGGCCCGCCGCCTCGGGGTGCCGGGTCCCGACGCCGCGTCCGACGCCCTGGCGCGGGCCACTCTGCTCCAGCAGGCATCCAAGGCGGGGTTCCACCAGCTGGAGGACATGGAGGTCGACGACCCGCACGCTGTGGTGGCGCTCATCAAGCAGCGCATCGAGCAGCGCAACTTCGCGGCCTGGGAGCGCCTCTCCACGCACACCGAGATGGAGGCGCCGAGCGAGCTCTACGCGCGGCTGCGCGTGGCCATGATCGGCGCCGAACGTGCGCGGGTGCTGGAGATCCGCTCCGGTGGAACGGTCGCGTCCGAGGTGGTCGCCGACGTGCTGGCGATGCTCGACATCGAGGAGTCGATGCTCGACGTGGCCACCGAGTCGCGCCAGGACCTCCGGACGGCGCAGGGACAGTCCCTTCTCGGCGAGCAGTGCGCCGAGCTGACGGCGTACTCCCGGGTCGAGACGGACCCCTCGCCCTCCTGCGCGCAGTGCCTCGCCGAGGGCCAGACGTGGGTCGCGCTCCGCGAGTGCCTGGAGTGCGCCGAGGTCGGCTGCTGCGACTCGTCGCCGGGCCGGCACGCCACCGGGCACTTCCACGACACGGGCCACCCGGTCATGCAGACCGCCGAGCCCGACGAGAACTGGCGCTGGTGCTTCGTGCACCACCAGACGGCATGAGCGGCGACGTTCCCGCCTCGGCGCGGCTGACCTTCCGGCGGATGGACGCCGGAGACCTCGACGACATGGCATCGCTGCTGGGCGACCCCGCGGTGATGACGTACTACCCGCGGCCGAGGACCAGGGACGAGGCAGCGGCCTGGATCCGTTGGAACGAGGACAACTACGCCCGTGACGGCTTCGGACTCTGGATCCTGCACGACCTCGATGGCGCCTTCGTCGGCGACTGCGGGCTGACCTGGCAGACGGTGGACGGCGAGCCCGACCTCGAGATCGGCTATCACCTGCTGCCGGCATCCCAGGGCCGCGGGCTCGCCACCGAGGCGGCGACGGCGTGCCGCGACCTCGCCCGGTCGCGCGGCATCCGCCGGTTGATCGCCATCACCAACCCCGACAACGTCCCCTCGCAGCGGGTCGCCGAGAAGGTCGGACTCACGTTCGAGAAGGCCACGGTGACCGCGTCCGGCATGCCGATCCACGTGCACTCTGCGGAGCTGTGAGTCGGGAGGACGCGCAGCCGCTCGTCAGGGCTCGGGTGTCGGAAGAGGCGTGACCAGTGCGGTCTCGCCCACGCTGTGCGATTCGACGGCACCCCCGGGCGAGATCTTCACTTCCAGGAAGTAGCCGGGCTCGCCCCCGCTCAGGCGAGCGCAGCAGTGTCGGAGCCGAGTGCCGCCGTTGCCGGGGACACCTCCGTCCCGCACGCGGTCGTCGTACCTCCGGGCCACGACCTGGAAATGCGACATCGCGCCGTACCCGGAGGTACGACGCGATGTGCGGAGGTTGATCAGGCTGAGCCGAGGCTCAGGACTGCCAGATGCGCACCCAGTCGACGTACGAGTGCTGGGGGAGCTTGTTGTCGCTGCCGAGGTTCGGGATCTCGTAGTCCGAGCTGAGCAGGGACAGGATCGGGTACTCCGGCTTGCTGGAGATGCCCTTGGTGCTGCGGTAGGTCTCCTGGCCGTCGATGCGGAAGATGTAGGCGCTGGGCGTCCACTCGACCGAGAAGACGTGGTAGGCCTTGAACCAGGCGTCGTTCTTCTTGGCCAGGAAGCTGTCGGAGTCCTTGAGCCAGTCGCCGGTCTTGATCAGCTTGCCCTTGCTGTCGCGGTGGTAGGTGAAGCTGGTGAGGCCGCCCTTGGCAGCGCCCTTGCCGAAGTACTCGATGACGTCGATCTCGGCGCCGCCGGCACCTTCGCCCTGCGGCTGCAGCCAGAAGCTGGCGTGCTGGCCGCGCATCTTCTGGAACTTCATGCGAGCCGCCGCGACGCCGTACTTGAAGGACACCTTGTCCGCGGTGGAGATGTGGCCGTTGAGGCGGTAGGCGTACTGGCCGAGGACCTTGCCGTCCTGCTTCGCCGCGCACTTGTCGTTGCGGTAGGGGTCCTTGATGACGCTGAGCCGGACCACGCCGCCGCCCACGCGGACGGCCTCGGGGCCGCCCTTCGAGCAGGCGCGGAAGCCCTCCGGGTTGTAGTCGGGGACGCGGTGCGACCACTGGTCGCCGAGCGCGGTGCCGTCGAACGTGTCGGTGAACATCGGCTCGAGCCACTTGTCGTTGCTGACCGGCTTGGTGGTGACCTTGCCGACCTTGGCGCGGACCTGGATGGCCTTGCCGCCGCGGGTCGCGGCCGTGTTGAAGCTGGCCAGGCCCTTCTTGGTCGTGACCGCCTTGCCGGCCTTCTTCCACTTCGAGCCGGCCTTGACCTGCAGCAGCACCTTGGTGCCCTTGCGTGCGGGCTTCACCTTGACGTTGACCGCGGCCTTGGCGGAGTTCGGGTTGGCGGTGCCCTTGCCGTACTGGCTGATCTGCGGCAGTACCGAGATCGAGACGCGGGTCTTGGCCTTCTTGGCCTGTGCCTTCGTGGCCAGGGACGAGGCCGAGGGCTGCGTCTCGGAGTTGGCTTGTGAGGCCAGGAGCAGAGAGGCGGGCATCAGCAATGCGGCCATGCTCCCGACGATGAGTCGGCGTCCAGACATGAGTGAGTCCTGTTCGGGCGTTGGGTGATTGGTCAGGCCGCCAGCCCCAAGATCAGTGGCGGCGACGCGGTCCACCATAACCGCCGACCCACCATCCTCTGGCTTTGACGGGGGATGGCGCGAGGTCTGTCCGATCGGTCAGGCGCGCACCGGGTGGTCGACGCGGCGCACCATCCGGACCTCCCAGACGCCCAGCTCGTCGTACTTCTTGCGGGCACCGTCACAAGCAAAGCCGTTCCGTTCGTAGAAGCTCCGCGCCCGGGTGTTGCCCTCGAGCACCCACAGCGAGGCCTCGTCTCCGGCGAGCTCCTCGGCGAGCAGCAGCCGGCCGATCCCGCGGCCCCACTCGGCCGCGGCGACGTACAACGCGTACAGCTCGCGCTCCGTCGGCAGATCGGCGTCCCGGCCCGGACCGGACGACGCGAAGCCGATCGGTACGCCGTCGCGCACCGCGATCAGCCGCTTGCGGCCAGCCTCGATCTGGGTCCGCCACACCTCCTCCGAGCGCCGGAGGTCGAGCTTCGCCTCGAGCAGTGCCTCGTCGACGATGGGGGAGTACGCCTCGCGCCAGCACTGCTGGTGCAGCCGGGCGAGAGCGGGCACGTCGTCGAGCGTTGCGAGGCGCAGGGTGACGCCCGGCGGAGGATGGAGCATGTGCCTAGTCTGGGGCATGCGGATCACGAAGCTGGGCCACTCCTGCGTGCGCATCGAGTACGACGGCCGGTCGCTCGTGCTCGACCCGGGCGGCTTCACGGGGCCCGGTGCCACCGACCTCGCCGACGGCGTGCTCATCACGCACGAGCACCCCGACCACTTCCTGCCCGACCACCTGCGCGCCTGTGACGCACCGATCTTCACCATCGACGCGGTGGCGGCGCGGATCCGGGACGACGCTCCCGACCTGCTGGAGCGCGTCACGGTGGTCGCGCCCGACGAGCGGTTCGAGGTCGCAGGCGTGCAGGTGCGTGCCGTTGGCGAGCTGCACGCGGTCATCCACCCGGACCTGCCGAGGTTCTTCAACTCGGGCTACGTGCTGACCCTCGGCGACGAGCGCGTCTACCACCCCGGCGACGCCCTCACCCCGCCCGGCGAGGACGTCGACGTGCTGTGCGCACCCATCTGCGCCCCGTGGCAGAAGGTGTCCGAGGCGATCGACTTCGCGCTCGCCGTGGGTGCTCCACGCAACCTCGCCATCCACGACCGGGTCTACTCGCCCGAGGGCCTCGGCATCCTCGACACCCACCTCGCCCGGTTCCTCGGCGAGGCCGGCCAGGAGTACGCCCGCCTCGAGGACGGCCAGGACCTCCCGACTTCATCGTTGGTCGAGTAGCGACCTCCAGTTCATCGTTGGTCGAGTAGCGACCTCCAGATCATCGTTGGTCGAGTAGCGACCTCCAGATCATCGTTGGTCGAGTAGCGACCTCCAGATCATCGTTGGTCGAGTAGCGAGCTCCAGCGAGCGTATCGAGACCCGGCCCGGAGTTGGCGGTCTCGATGCGCCCCTGTTTCGACACACCTCGGGTCTCGATACACCTCGGGTCTCGATACACCTCGGGTCTCGATACACCTCGCTCGTCCCTCGCGAGGCACTCGACCACCGAGGACTGCGGCGAGGCACTCGACCACCGAGGACGGGGGCGAGGCACTCGACCACCGAATGCCGCCTCGAAACCGAGGGACCGACGCCCTGGCTTCGAGGCTCGGTCGCTGGAGCTCCCTCGCACCTCAACCAGCGGCGTCGCCTCGAAACCGAGGGACCGACGCCCTGGCTTCGAGGCGGTCGCTGGAGCTCCCTCCCACCTCAACCAGCGGCGGGAACTCAGAACCTGCGGCCGCTGTAGCTCACGGTGAGTTGATCCTCGAACCCGCTCAACCGGGCCCGGTAGAGACCCTTGGACCAGACCCCGTCCTCCGCCGACCAGCCCGCCTCCTCCAGCGACTCACCCATGTCCTCCTCGGCAGCCGCGAGGGAGCCGGGCGCCTCGTAGGTCACGACGATCCGAGGGCAGCCCTGGAGGCACCAGGTGTTGCCGCCCTCGGTGCGATCGACCTCGCGGAAGCCGTCGGGCGCCTCGACGCCGGCCATAACGTCCGCGACCCGCTCGGCGGTAGGCGGGCTGGTGAACCAGTGCGATGTGCCGAACGCCAGTGCCACTACGACGGCGCCGGCGAGCCAGGGCCACCTAGCCCGGGCGATGCGTACGGCGAGCGCCAGCCCGACGGCGTACACGAGGGCCATCCAGAGCCAGCCCAGGCGTTCGGAGCCGAGGCCGACGAACGTGCCGACCAGCCAGGCGACGGCGCACCATGCCAGACCGCCGATCAGCCCGACGACGACCCGCATCGGTCAGCTGGTGGTGAGAGCGTCGCGCACCGGCACGAACTTGGCCTGCGACTCGGCCAGCTCGGCCTCCGGGTCGGAGTCGCCGACGATGCCGCAGCCGGCGAAGAGCCGCACGGTGTCGCCGTCGAGCTGCGCCGAGCGCAGCGCGATGCCCCACTCGCCGTCGCCGGTGGCGTCCATCCATCCGACCGGACCGGCGTAGCGGCCGCGGTCCATGCTCTCGATCTCCGCGATGAGAGCGACGGCGGCGGTCGTCGGGGTGCCGCCGACGGCGGCCGACGGGTGCAGCGCCTCGGCCAGCCGCAGGCGTCGACACGGTGTCGGCGTCCTGCGCCACGCCGGCGACATCGGTGGCCAGGTGCATGACGTTGGGCAGGTGCAGCACGAACGGCGTCTCGGGCACGTTCATCGAGGAGCAGTGCGGGTCGAGCGCGTCGGCGACCGAGCGCACGGCGTACTCGTGCTCCTCGAGGTCCTTGCTGTGCGGGCCAGCGTCGCGGCGAGGGCGAGGTCGCGCTCGTCGTCGCCGGTACGCCGGATGGTGCCGGCCAGGACGCGCGACGTGACCAGCCCGCGCTCACGGCGTACGAGCATCTCGGGGGTGGCGCCGAACAGGCCGTCGACGTGGAAGGTCCAGCACATCGGGTAGTCGGTCGCCAGCCGGCGCAGGGGCCAGCGCAGGTCGATCGGCTCGGTCGGCGGTCGCGACCAGGTCGCGGGCCAGGACGACCTTCTCGAGGTCGCCGCGGTTGATGCGGGCCACCGCGTCGGCGACCACCGACATCCACTGCTCGCCGTTGAGCGCACCGTCGGCGAAGCTCACCTCGGCCGGCGCGACGGGTGCGACGACGGCAGCGAACGGGTCGAGGTCGCCGGAGCTGATCGTCGTCAGCCAGGCGGTCTCGCCGCGACGCCCGAAGACGACCTGCGGCACCGAGAGCACCGAGTCGCCGGGCTCGTCGGCGAAGGCGAAGGAGCCGAAGCAGACCATCCCGGTGCCGGGCTCGCCGACCTCGTCGGTGATCAGCGCGCGTGCCACCTGCTCGCTCCACCACTTGTCGGCGTCGGCGAACCGCGTCGGGCCGGTGGTGCGGATCTGTGCCGCGGTGCCCCAGCCGACCAGCCCCTCGCCCCTGCGCAGCCACGTGCTCGCGTCGCCGTGGGGGAGGCGGTCGATCAGGTCGGGCACCGTCTCGGCGTCGACCCGGACGGTGCGTACGACGAGTGGCTGGGCCGCGGGGTCGCCGGTGTGGCCGGGGGTCGCACTGCTCGTCACGAGGGCAGAGCCTACGCCGGGCCCCACGGCCCAACGCAGTCGTGGCCGGTCAGGACCGGTAGATGATGACCGGGGTGCCGATGGCCACCTGGTCGAAGAGCCACGCGACGCCGTCGTAGTCGCGCACGTTGACGCAGCCGTGCGAGGCGCCGGCGTAGCCGTTGGCCGCGAAGTCGGGCGAGTAGTGCACGGCCTGGCCGCCCGAGAAGAACATCGCGAACGGCATCGGGGTGTCGTACAGGCTCGAGACGTGGTCCGGGGACTTGGAGAACACCGAGAACGCGCCCTCGCGGGTGGGCAGCTCGTCGGAGCCGAACCGCACCTCGAACGTCTCCATGACCTTGCCCTCGATCACCCAGCGCAGGCTGTTCGACGTCTTGTCGATGCACAGCACGCGACCGGTCGTGCAGCGCGGGTCCAGCGCGGCTGGCTTGGGCTCGATGTTGTGCATCTGCTCGTACGTCGGTGTGTACGTCATCGCGACCAGCCGGTCGAACGTGCGCTGGTCGACCTCGCCGGTCACCGGGATCTCGCGCTTGGCCTGGAACCCGCGCACCGCCTCGACGGTCGCCGGGTCGAAGGTGCCCGTCACGTCGCCGAACAGCCACGAGATCTGCTTGAGGCGTGCTTGCACGCCGCGCACCTCCTCGCCGCTGGCGCCGGCTGCGTAGAGCGCCGGCCCGGGCTCGAGCACGTTGAACTTCTGGTTGTGCGTCGGCGTCTCGGTCATCTTCGTGAGCCGCTGCCACGTCTTGTCGTCGACCTGGCCGGTCGCCTCGATGCCGCGCTTGCGCTGGAAGCCGCGCACCGCCTCGCGGGTCTCGCCGTCGTAGCGCCCGGTCGTCAGCTCGGGCCACCACGCCAGCTGGTACAGCCGGTGCTGAAGCTCGCGCACCTGCTCGCCCTGGTCGCCCTGGGACAGCACGAGCTCCGGCTCCGGCGGCTCCGTCGGCGTCGGCTCCGTGGTCGGAGGGGTGGGCTCCGCGGGCGTCGTCGGCGTCGATGTCGGCTCGGGTGCGATGTCGCTCGCGGCCGCCGGCTCGGCGTCGCGGTCGGCGTACCACCGGACGGCCAGGGCCGCGCCGATCGTCGTGGCGGCCAGCACCGCGATCGTCAGCACGGTCACCATCAGGGCGCGCAGCGCCTTCATCGCAGTCCTCCGGGTTCGTGAGCGTTCCAGTCTCACTGACGAGGACGCAGCAACCGGGCATTTGGTTGCCAGAGCGTTGCCGAGCGGTGGTCGACGTCCCGAGGGCCGTAGGCTCCGGCCGTGGCTCGCGCAGAACTGGACAAGCAACCGACCGACGTACGTCGCATGTTCGACGCCGTCGCGAAGCGGTACGACGTCACCAACGACGTGCTCTCGCTCGGCCAGGACCGGCGCTGGCGCCGCGACGTGATCGAGGCCGTCGCCCCGAAGTCCGGCGAGCGGGTCCTCGACCTCGCCGCCGGCACCGGTACGTCGAGCCAGCCCTTCGCCGACGCCGGCGCGCTCGTGGTGCCGTGCGACTTCTCGCTAGGCATGCTGCGGGTCGGCAAGTCGGCGCGGCCGGCACTGCCGTTCACCGCGGGCGACGGCACGCAGCTGCCCTTCGCCGACGACACCTTCGACGCGGTCACGATCTCGTTCGGGCTGCGCAACATCGTCGACCCGCTGGCCGGCCTGCGCGAGATGCGTCGTGTGACGAGGCCAGGCGGTCGCCTCGTCGTGTGCGAGTTCAGCCACCCGACGTGGACGCCGTTCCGGACCGTCTACATCGAGTACCTCATGAAGGCGCTGCCCACCGTGGCCCGCGCGGTCTCGTCGAGCCCCGACGCCTACGTCTATCTCGCCGAGTCCATCCGCGCCTGGCCCGACCAGGCCGGGCTCGCCGCCCTGGTCGCGGAGGCCGGCTGGCGCGATCCGGCCTGGCTGAACCTCACCGGCGGCGTCGTCGCCCTCCACCGCGCGACCGCCTGACTCCGTTCAGGCCTGCTCGCGCGAGAGCCAGGCCGGCAGCGCGGGCGGCTCCCAGGAGTCGAATCGGTCGAGCAGCCGGGCGGGCTCCTCGTCGACCAGCAGCAGGTCGACGTGCTCGCGGCGGACGAAGCCCTGGCCGACGGCGTGGTCGAGGAAGCCCATCAGGCCCGACCAGTAGCCACCGACGTCGAGCAGGCCGATGGGCTTGCGGTGCAGCCCGAGCTGGAGCCACGTGTAGGTCTCGAACAGCTCCTCGAGCGTCCCGGTGCCGCCGGGCAGCACCACGAACGCGTCGGCGCGGTCCATCATCTCCAGCTTGCGGGCGTGCATCGAGTCGACCACCGAGAGGCTGGTCAGCTGCTGGTGGGCGATCTCCTTGACCATCATCGGCTCCGGGATGACCCCGTGCACGCGGCCGCCGCCGGACATCACGGTGTCGGAGACGGTGCCCATCAGCCCCACGTGCGCGCCGCCGTACACGAGCTCGAGGTCCCGCTCGACCAGGGCCCGGCCGAGCGCCGTGGCCGCGTCTGCGTACGTCGGGGAGGAGCCGGGACTCGAGCCGCAGTAGACGCAGATGCTTCGCACGTCGAGCACGCTAACGTCTCCACCCCGTGTCGTCCGTCCGGTCAATTACGCAACGCAGACGTTCCTTAAATCCGCAGGTCAGTGGCCATTTCAGGGGTGCGAGACCCCGGGATGACGGAACCGGGGGCGACCCCTAGACTGTGCCCTGCGCCACTCGTGAACAGATTCACAAGGTCACATGACCCGGGTCGGACGAGGGCGGTTCGACGGAAGGGAACGCACGGCATGGAGCTCTACACGCCAGTCCTGGCGTTGGCCCTCCTCGCGGCGGGCTTCGCGATCTTCTCGGTGGTCATGAGCGCGCTCGTGGGCCCCAAGCGCTACAACCGGGCCAAGCTCGACTCCTACGAGTGCGGCATCGAGCCCACCCCGCAGCCGGTGGGCGGCGGCCGGTTCCCGGTGAAGTACTACATCACCGCGATGCTCTTCATCGTCTTCGACATCGAGATCATCTTCCTCTACCCGTGGGCCGTGCAGTTCGACGCGATGGGCCTCTTCGGCCTCGTCGAGATGGTGCTCTTCATCGCCACCGTCTTCGTGGCCTACACCTACGTATGGCGCCGCGGCGGCCTGGAATGGGACTGAGAGCTGCGATGCCCGCACCCTGCCTACGTTCTCGTCGGTCGACGACCGCCGCGCCTGGAAGGTCGCCTTCCCTCCTCGGCCTCGGCATGGCACGCACCTCGCGACTCTCGAGAGAGATGGAGATCTGATGGGGATTGAAGAGAAGCTCCCGAGCGGCGTGCTGCTGACCACCGTCGAGGGGGTCGCCGGCTACATGCGCAAGGCGTCGTTCTGGCCGGCCACCTTCGGCCTGGCCTGCTGCGCCATCGAGATGATGACCTCGGGTGGCCCGAAGTACGACCTCGCGCGCTTCGGCATGGAGGTCTTCCGCGCCAGCCCACGCCAGGCCGACCTGATGATCGTGGCCGGCCGGGTGAGCCAGAAGATGGCCCCGGTGCTGCGCCAGATCTACGACCAGATGGCCGAGCCCAAGTACGTCCTCGCGATGGGCGTCTGCGCGAGCTCCGGCGGCATGTTCAACAACTACGCCATCGTCCAGGGCGTCGACCACGTCGTACCGGTCGACATGTACCTCCCCGGCTGCCCGCCCGGCCCGAGATGCTCATCGACGCGATCCTCAAGCTCCACGACCAGGTGCAGTCGACCAAGCTCGGCGCCAACCGCCGCGCCGAGATCGAGGAGCTCGAGACCGCGGCACTCACCGCGCTGCCCACCTCGCAGATGAAGGGCCTGCTGCGATGAGCGGCGACAACCGTTCGGGCCGCAGCTCCGACAACCGCTCCGAGGACTCCAAGGACCAGCCGGTCAAGGGCGACCAGCCCGTCTCGGTCGCCCCCACCGACGCCAGCCCGACCGTTCGCCAGGACGGCGCGCAGCGCAGCCCGTCCCGCGAGGACATCACCCACTCGACGGAGCTGCTGCCCGAGGACGCCACCGTCGAGCAGGCCGTCGGCGTACGCCACGGCATGTTCGGCACCAGCGGCACCGGTGACACCAGCGGCTACGGCGGACTGGTCGCGCCGATCGTCTACCCCGGCGCCACCCAGCGCCCGTACGGCGGCTGGTTCGACGAGGTCGCCGACGCACTGGAGGCCCGGCTCGGCCAGACCGACCTGATGGCCGCGCTCGAGCGGGTCGTCGTACACCGCGGTGAGATCACGTTCCACGTCCGGCGCGAGGACCTTGCCTTCGTCGCGCAGATGCTGCGCGACGACGAGAAGCTGCGGTTCGAGTTCTGCTCGAGCATCAGCGGCGTGCACTACCCCGACGACACGGGTCGCGAGCTGCACGCGGTCTACCACCTGCTCTCGATGACCCACAACCGCCGCATCCGGCTCGAGGTCACCGCGCCCGACAGCGACCCGCACGTCCCGTCGCTGGTGAGCATCTACCCGACCAGCGACTGGCACGAGCGCGAGACCTGGGACATGTACGGCATCGTCTTCGACGGCCACCCCGCGCTCACCCGCATCCTGATGCCCGACGACTGGCCGGGGCACCCGCAGCGCAAGGACTACCCCTTGGGCGGCATTCCCGTGGAGTACAAGGGCGGCAGCATCCCGCCGCCCGACCAGCGGAGGTCTTACAACTAATGGCACAGCAGGACATGTACGCCGACCCCTCGGACACCAGCCAGGGCAAGGTCTTCACCGTCACCGGCCAGGACTGGGACTCCATCACCCAGGGCCTCGGCGACTCCGCCGACGAGCGGGTCGTGGTCAACATGGGCCCGCAGCACCCGTCGACGCACGGCGTGCTGCGGCTGATCCTCGAGCTCGAGGGCGAGACGGTCACCGAGGCCCGCTGCGGCATCGGCTATCTCCACACCGGCATCGAGAAGAACATGGAGTACCGCACCTGGGTGCAGGGCACGACGTTCTGCACCCGGATGGACTACCTCTCGCCGTTCTACAACGAGATGACCTACGCCCTCGGCGTGGAGCGGCTCCTCGACATCGAGGCCGACATCCCCGAGAAGGCCCAGGTCATGCGGGTCCTGCTCATGGAGCTCAACCGCATCTCCTCGCACCTCGTCGCCATCGCGACCGGCGGCATGGAGATCGGCGCGCTCACCGTCATGACGATCGGCTTCCGCGAGCGCGAGCTGGTGCTCGACCTCTTCGAGCTGATCACCGGCCTGCGCATGAACCATGCGTTCATCCGCCCCGGCGGCGTCGCCCAGGACATCCCGCCGGGCGCCCTCGACGAGATCCGCGACTTCATCGTGCTGATGAAGAAGCGGCTGCCCGAGTACGCCGCCCTGTGCAACGCCAACCCGATCTTCAAGGCCCGGCTGGAGAACGTCGGCCACCTCGACCTCGCCGGCTGCCTGGCCCTCGGGCTCAGTGGTCCGCCGCTGCGCGCGACCGGCTACGCCTGGGACCTCCGCAAGACCCAGCCCTACTCCGGCTACGAGACCTACGACTTCGACGTGCAGACGTGGGACACCGCCGATGCCTACGGCCGGTTCCGCGTGCGCCTCAACGAGATGCACGAGTCCCTGAAGATCGTCGAGCAGGCCGTCGAGCGGCTCGCCGGCCTCGAGGGTGCGCCGGTCATGGTCGCCGACAAGAAGATCGCCTGGCCGAGCCAGCTCGCGATCGGCAGCGACGGCATGGGCAACAGCCTCGACCACATCAAGCACATCATGGGCGAGTCCATGGAGGCGCTGATCCACCACTTCAAGCTGGTGACGGAGGGCTTCCGCGTGCCCGTCGGCCAGGCCTACGTGCCGGTCGAGTCGCCGCGCGGTGAGCTGGGTGCGCACGTCGTCTCCGACGGCGGCACCCGCCCGTTCCGCGCGCACTTCCGTGACCCGTCGTTCACCAACCTGCAGGCCACCAGCGTGATGAGCGAGGGCGGCATGGTCGCCGACGTGATCGTGGCGATCGCGTCCATCGACCCCGTGATGGGAGGAGTCGACCGATGAGCGAAGCGAGAGAGCGCGGCGGTCCGCACCCGACCGCCGTCCGTGAGATGGCGCTCGAGCTGCGAGCTCACCAAGAGGAGCAGCCATGAGTGCCATCGACGACACGACGTACGCCGAGCTGCGCGAGATCGCGGCCCGCTACCCGGAGAAGCGGTCGGGCCTGCTGCCGATGCTGCACCTGGTGCAGTCCGCGGCCGGCCGGATCACCCCCGAGGGCATCGAGGCGTGCGCCGAGATCCTCGACCTCACGGCGGCCGAGGTCAGCGGTGTCGCGACGTTCTACACGATGTACAAGCGCAAGCCGGTCGGCGACTACCACGTCGGCGTCTGCACCAACACGCTGTGCGCGGTGATGGGCGGCGACGTGATCTTCGAGCGGCTCAAGGAGCACCTCGACGTCGGCAACGACGAGACCACCCAAGACGGCATGATCACGCTCGAGCACGTCGAGTGCAACGCGGCCTGCGACTACGCCCCGGTGGTGATGGTCAACTGGGAGTTCATGGACAACCAGACCCCGGAGTCCGCGACGCAGCTGGTCGACGACCTGCGCGCCGGCGCCGAGGTCCACTCGACGCGCGGACCCAGGCTCTGCACGTGGCGCGAGGCCGAGCGGGTCCTCGCCGGCTTCCCCGACGGCCTCGCCGACGAGGGGCCCGCTGCCGGGCCCGCCTCGCTGGTCGGCCTCGCGATCGCCCGCGAGCAGGGTTGGACCGCGCCCGACCCGGCGGCCACCACGGAAGGCGGCTCCAAGTGACCGACGTACTCACGCCCGTCCTCACCGACAACTGGGACCAGGAGCGCAGCTGGACCCTCGCGGCCTACGAGGAGCGCGGCGGCTACGGCGCCCTGAAGAAGGCGCTCGTTATGGCACCGGACGACATCATCACCGCCGTCAAGGACTCCGGCCTGCGCGGCCGTGGCGGCGCGGGCTTCCCCACCGGCATGAAGTGGGGCTTCATCCCGCAGGACAACCCCAAGCCCAAGTACCTTGTCGTCAACGCCGACGAGTCGGAGCCGGGCACCTGCAAGGACATCCCGCTGATGATGGCGGCGCCCCACACGCTGGTGGAGGGCGTGATCATCAGCTCGTTCGCGATCCGCGCCAACACGGCGTTCATCTACATCCGCGGCGAGGTGCTCCACGTGATCCGCCGGGTGCAGCGCGCGGTGCAGGAGGCCTACCTGGCCGGCCACCTCGGCAAGGACATCCACGGTTCGGGCTACGACCTCGACGTCGTGGTGCACGCCGGTGCCGGTGCCTACATCTGTGGCGAGGAGACAGCCCTGCTCGAGGGCCTCGAAGGACGCCGCGGCCAGCCGCGCCTCCGCCCGCCGTTCCCCGCCGTGGCCGGCCTCTACGCCAGCCCGACGGTCATCAACAACGTCGAGTCCATCGCGTCGGTGCCGAGCATCATCGACCACGGTGCCGCCTGGTTCTCGTCGATGGGCACCGAGCGCTCCAAGGGCTACGGCATCTTCAGCCTGTCCGGCCACGTCAACAAGCCCGGCCAGTACGAAGCCCCGCTGGGCATCACGCTGCGCACGCTGATCGACCTGGCCGGTGGCATGCGCGGCGGCCGCGAGCTGAAGTTCTGGACCCCCGGCGGGTCCTCGACGCCGATGCTGACGGCCGAGCACCTCGACGTACCCCTCGACTTCGAGGGCGTCGGCGCGGCCGGCTCCATGCTCGGCACGCGCGCCATCCAGCTCTTCGACGAGACCGTGTGCGTCGTGCGGGCGACCCTGCGCTGGACCGAGTTCTACAAGCACGAGTCGTGCGGCAAGTGCACGCCCTGCCGCGAGGGCACGTGGTGGCTGGTGCAGACCCTCGCCCGCCTCGAGAAGGGCCAGGGCACGGAGGCCGACCTCGACACCCTGCTCGACCAGTGCGACAACATCCTGGGCCGCTCGTTCTGTGCGCTCGCCGACGGTGCGGTCAGCCCGATCCAGTCGTCCATCCAGTACTTCCGCGACGAGTTCATCGAGCACTTCACCACCGGAGGCTGCCCCTTCGACCCGGCGGCCTCGACCCTCTTCGCACCGGCAGGAGCGACCGCTTCATGACGACCACTCCTGAGAAGACCCTTCGAGACGGCGCTGGCGCGCCTCCTCAGGACGGCGCCGCGCTCGTCACGCTCACGATCGACGGCGTCTCCGTCAGCGTGCCGCCGGGCACGCTGGTGATCCGCGCGGCCGAGCAGGTCGGCGTACAGATCCCGAGGTTCTGCGACCACCCGCTGCTCGCGCCCGTCGGCGCCTGCCGGCAGTGCCTCGTCGAGGTGGCCACGCCCGGCCCCGACGGATCGATGCGCCAGATGCAGGGCCCGCCCGGGCGGATGAAGCCGCAGGCGTCCTGCACCCTCGTCGCCACCGAGGGCATGGAGGTCAAGACGCAGCTGTCCTCCGAGGGAGCCGACAAGGCCCAGCAGGGCATCATGGAGTTCCTGCTCGTCAACCACCCGCTCGACTGCCCGGTCTGCGACAAGGGCGGCGAGTGCCCCTTGCAGAACCAGGCCATGTCCAACGGCCGCGGCGAGTCGCGCTACGACGGCGTCAAGCGCACGTTCCCCAAGCCGATCAACATCTCGGCGCAGGTCCTGCTCGACCGCGAGCGGTGCGTGCTGTGTGCCCGCTGCACGCGCTTCTCCAACGAGATCGCCGGCGACCCCTTCATCGAGCTGATCGAGCGCGGTGCCCTCCAGCAGGTCGGCATCTACGAGAAGCAGCCGTTCGAGTCCTACTTCTCCGGCAACGCGATCCAGATCTGCCCGGTGGGCGCGCTCACCTCGGCCGAGTACCGGTTCCGCTCGCGTCCCTTCGATCTGGTGTCAGCGCCCTCGATCGCCGAGCACGACGCGTGCG
Organism: uncultured Actinomycetota bacterium; assembly: GCA_963825755.1. GTDB lineage: Bacteria > Actinomycetota > Actinomycetes > Propionibacteriales > Nocardioidaceae > Nocardioides. The sequence goes on from CAWGUS010000014.1 coordinate 90,583, forward strand.
GCGCGGCGATCCGCGTCGACCACCGCCGCGGCAAGGTCATGCGCCGCCTGGCGGGCAACGACCCCGAGGTCAACGAGGAGTGGATCACCGACAAGGACCGCTTCGCGTTCGCCTACACCCGCGCCACCGACCGGCTCACCCACCCACTGGTGCGCGACGACGAGACCGGCGAGCTCCGGGCCGCGTCGTGGCCCGAGGCGTTCGCCGTGGCCGCCCGCGGCCTCCGTGCCGCGGGCGCGGGCGCCGTGCTCACGGGGGGCCGGGTCACCGCCGAGGACGCCTACGCCTACTCCAAGTTCGCCCGGGTCGCCCTCGGCACCAACGACATCGACTTCCGCTCGCGGCCGCTGTCGGGCGAGGAGACGTCGTTCCTCGGTGCCCACGTCGCGCTCTCGGGCGGCGTCACGTACGCCGACCTCGAGAGGGCATCGGTCGTGGTGCTCGCCGGGTTCGAGCCCGAGGACGAGGCCGGCACGATCTTCCTGCGCCTGCGCAAGGCGTCGAAGAAGGCGACCCGCATCGTCTCCGTCGCGCCCTTCACCACGCGCGGCCTGATGAAGATGAACGGCACGCTCGTGCCGACCGCGCCCGGTGACGAGGGCGCGGCCCTGGCCGCCCTCGCCAGCGACGGCACCGTCGCACTCGATGCAGGTGGTGTGATCCTGGTCGGCGAGCGCCTCGCCACCTCGCCCGGCGCACTCGCGGCAGCCCTCGACCTGGCCGCCACCACCGGCGCCCGGCTCGTCTGGGTGCCGCGTCGCGCCGGCGACCGCGGGGCGGTCGAGAGCGGCTGCCTGCCCACCCTGCTGCCGGGCGGCCGGCCGGTCGCCGAAGCCGACGCCCGCGTCGACGCGGCCGCTGCGTGGGGAGTCGACGCGCTGCCCGACAAGGTCGGCCGTGACGCCGACGCGATCGTGGCCGCCCTCGCCTCCGGCGACGTGCACGGACTCGTCATCGGCGGCGTCGACCCCGACGACACCCGCGACCCGGCCGCCACCCGCGCGGCCGTCGGAGCAGCGGCGTTCGTGGTCGCCCTCGAGCTGCGCGAGACCGACGTGACCCGAGCCGCCGACGTGGTGTTCCCGGTCGCGCCGGTGACCGACAAGGCCGGCACCTTCGTCACCTGGGACGCCCGCACCCGCGGCTTCGACGCGGTGTTCACAACCCGGCCTCGCTGCCCGACCTGCGCGTCCTGGCCGGCATCGCCGACGAGCTGGGCACCCCGCTCGGCTTCCGCACCGTCGCCGACGTCCGCTCCGAGATGGTCGCGTTCGGCCCGTGGGACGGCGCCCGCCCGGCGTTCGAGCAGGGCAAGCCTCCCAAGACGCCGCGCGCCAAGGCCGCTCGCTGAAGCTGGCCACCTGGAAGCAGATGATCGACCTCGGGTCCCTGCAGGACGGCGACGAGCACCTCCGCGCCACCGCGCGCCCGCCGGTCGCCCGCGTCGGCCAGACGGCGTACGACGACCTGTTCGGCATGCTCGACCCCGGTGCCGTCCCGAGGCCACCCTCACCGGCGACCGCGGCGCGGTGACCCTCCCGGTCGAGGTCGCCGACCTGCCCGACGGCGTCGTCTGGGTCGCCGCCACGCCTTCGGCAACGGCGTGCTGGCCGACCTCGCCTCACCAGGCAGCGCGGTCATGGTGAAGGGAGTCCGCGGATGAACGTGTTGATCGTGCCCATGGTCGACGACCTGTCGGCCTTCGGCCAGGACCCGTGGTGGCTGGTCGTCGTCAAGGCCGTGATCATCTTCATCGTG
>CAWGUS010000015.1:0-228175 GCA_963825755.1 uncultured Actinomycetota bacterium
GCCTGGTAGTGGTCCCAGCCGAGCAGCTCGCCGAGGTCGGCCGACGAGGTGCCCTCGCTCTCCTGGACACCGACCACGTCGACGTCCTGGTCGAGGAGGAACCGCAGCTGCTTCTCGCGGTGGTCCTTGACCGGGGTGCCGCCGTGCCACAGGTTCCAGCTCAGCACCTTCAGCGTCGGCACCAGCCTCTGCTGCGGACGCCGGACGTCGACCTCGACATGGGCGGTGTCCGTCTCTCCGGCGTCGTTCGTCACCTCGACCACGGCCACCGAGAGCCGTCGGGCGTCCCGGCGGTCCGGTGTGCCACGGACCTCGCCGGCCCGGGTCACCCGCAGCCAGGAGGGGCCACCGATCTTCGTGTACGTCGCGCCGGCCAGGTCGCCGCGCACCAGGCCGGAGACGTCGGCCCGGTACGGGGAGTCGGCGCGCGCGTTGCGCAGCGGCAGCCGGTCCGTGACGAAGTGCAGCGGCTCGTCGTCGTACACCGTGAAGCGGACGGGCTGGGCCAGCCAGGCGTAGCCGTCCTGCGCCAGCGCGAAGGCGATGTGCGTGCCGGCCTCCAGCCCGCCGGTGTCGAACGTCGCGGTGCCCTCGGCGGCCGGGACGTACTGCCAGACCAGCGACGGCCCGACGTACTCCTCGTCGACCGGCCCGTTGCCGGGGTCGTGGTAGACGCCGATCCAGTTCGTCGGATCGGCTGCGGGGAACTCGTAGGTGAAGGTCAGCGGCTCACCGACCCGCACCCGATCGGCGCTCGCCGTGAGGGTCCCGGTCGGCTCGGCGGCGACCGGGCCGGCGGCGAGACCGCCCATCAGCAGGAGCAGGACGACACAGGACCCGAGAAGGAGGCGGCGCATTCCTGGAGGCTAGGCGCGTCGTTTCGCGAGGGTCAATGGACCGAAGGGTGAACGCGCGATCAACACTGACGGTCGGTTCAGGCCAGCCCCGACTGGTAGGCGAACACCACCAGCTGCGCGCGGTCCCGCGCGCCGAGCTTCACCATGGCGCGGCTGACGTGGGTGCGGGCGGTGGCGGGGCTGAGCACGAGGTGGGCGGCGATCTCGTGGTTGGTCATCCCCTGCGCGACCAGGGCGGTGATCTCGAGCTCACGGTCGGTCAGCTGCCCCAGCTGCGGGTGCGGCTGCACGGTGCGCGGGGTGTTCTCGGTGAACTCGCGGATCAGCGTGCGCGTCACCGACGGGGCCAGCAGGGCTCCACCGTCGGCGACGGTGCGGATCGCGTCGAGCAGCGCGGCCGGCGGGGTGTTCTTGAGCAGGAACCCGCTCGCACCGAGCCGCAGCGCCTCGAAGACGTACTCGTCGTGCTCGAACGTCGTCAGCACCAGCACCCTCGTCTCGCTGAGGGACGGGTCGGCGACGATGCGCCGGGTCGCCTCGAGGCCGTCGATGCCGGGCATCCGGATGTCCATGAGTACGACGTCGGGCCGGGTCGCGGCCGTCTGCTCGACCGCGGCGAGCCCGTCGGCCGCCTCGCCGGCCAGCGTGAAGCCGTCGGTGGCCTCCACCAGCGCGCGCAGGCCCAGCCGGACGAGGTCCTGGTCGTCGACCAGCAGCACCGAGATCACGAGGTCACCCTGTCAGGTGTCGCCGGCAGGACCGCACGCACCTCGAAGGTGCCCGGCTTCGGGCCGGGGCCGGCCGTCAGCTGTCCACCGAGGTGGGCGACCCGGTTGCGCATGCCCGAGATCCCGAACCCCTCGGCGTGCCCTTCCGGGTCGAGGTCCTGGTTGGTCACGCGCAGGACGATGTCGCGGGCCCGGTGCTCGACCGCGATCTCGGCCCGCGGGTGGGCCGAGTGCTTGACCACGTTGGTCAGCGACTCCTGGAGGATCCGGTACGCCGCCACGTCGACGGCCGCCGGCACCGCTCGCCGCTCGCCGCTGATGTGCACGTCGACGGCCACCCCGGCCGACCGGACCCGTTCGCAGAGTGCGTCGAGACGGGCCAGTCCCGGGGTCGGCGCCCGCGGGGCGGGGGTGTCGGACCGGATGCCGGTCAGCGTGGCGCGCAGCTCCTCCAGCGCCTCTGCGCTGGCCTTGCTGATGGCCTCGAGCGCGACGTCGACCTGCGCGGGGTTCGTCTGGCGCACGTGCAGCGCGATGTCGGCCTGCATCTGGATCGCGGCCAGCCCGTGTCCGACGACGTCGTGCACCTCGTGCGCGAGCCGCAGTCGCTCCTCGTCGACGAGCCGCTTGTCGGATTCGGCACGTTCCCGCTCGCCTGCCTCGGCCACCATCCGCCGCGCCGTACCGATCGTGAACGGGATGGCCACCCAGGCGGCCGCGGGGACGACCCCGACGAGCCCGTCGAGCGCCGCCTCGTTGGTGAAGAGGTGGACGAGCGATGCGGCCAGGGCGGCCGCCGACCAGCCCGCCGCGACGGCGAGCGGCTCGTGACGGGCCGCGGAGTAGATCGCGATGCCGAAGCAGACCATGATGATGCCGTACGGGTAGCCGATCGTGAGGTACGACGCCGTCGCCACCGTGACGACGACCAGCACCGGGATCGGCCGCCATCGGCGGCCGGCCAGCGCGCCCGCAGCGATGAGCACCAGGACGAAGGCCGGCCAGCCGACGGCCCGGTCGACGTCGTCCATCTGGTTGATCGACGGCAGCGTGACGACGCCGAAGAGCCCCAGCACGGCCGCCAGCGTGGCGTCGCGCCGCATCGTCTCTCTGTTCATGGCCCCAGCCTCCGTCATGCGCGCGCGCCCGTCACCCCCCGACGGGCGTACCGCGGCCTACGCCACGCGACGTACGCGCACGGCCCGGTGACCGGCGTACGACGCAACGAAGGTGCCGCCCGCTGGCCGACTCGCCCAGCCGCGGATCGCGGAATCGTCTCCGTCACCAGGGTGCACCCGGTGCCCGGGAACCGAAGGAGAGTCGCCATGACCGCCACCACGCTCCAGTACCGTCCGGCCGCCCAGCACGACGACAAGCGGATGAGGGTCGAGGCGCGCATCGCGTCCTGGCTCGCCGCGCACAGCATCACGGCACTGCGCATCAGCCTCGGCCTGGTGATCGCCGGGTTCGGGGTGCTGAAGTTCTTCCCGGGCGCGTCGCCGGCCGAAGGGCTGGTGATGCGGACGACCGAAGCGCTCACGTTCGGCATGGTCGGTGGCACGACCGCAGTGGTCGTCACCGCCGTGCTCGAGACGCTGATCGGCTTCGCACTGCTGAGCGGGATCGGGCTTCGTGTCGCCCTGGTGGCGATGACCGGCTGGCTGGTCGGGATCATGACGCCGGTCGTGCTGTTCCCGGGCGACATGTTCCCCGGAGGGCTGCCGACGCTGGCCGCGCAGTACGTCCTCAAGGACATCATCCTGGCGACGGCGGCGGCCGTGGTGGCGGCGAAGGCTCTCGGGGCCCGGTACGTCGTCACGCGGGACGCATGACGGCACCTCAGCCAGGGCGCCCGGACTCCCCAGGGGTTCGGGCGCCCTGCGCGTCCGGGCGCCGGTCCTCGAGGAAGGCGAGCAGGCCGTCGAGGATGCGCTCCAGGCCGAAGTCCAGCTCGCGGGTCTGGTCGCTGGCCGCCTGGTAGGCCTGCCCGGTCGCCATCCCGACGCGTCCGGCGAGCGGGTAGTCGTGGCCGGTCATCACCTCGGTGAGCGCGTCGGTGTTGGCCTCCCACCACTCGAGGTCGGTCAGGCCCGACTCCTGCTCGGCCCGCCGGACCTCGTGGTCGCGCCGGGCGATCGACGCGGCGAACCCGACGAGCAGGGTGATCGCCTGGTCCATCTCGATGTCGTCGAGACCGATGCCTTCCACGGCGGAGAGCTGCCACTCGTAGCGGTCGGCGGAGGCCGGGCCCAGCCACGGCCGGAGGCCCGACACCTCCATGATCCACGGGTGCCGACGGCAGTCGTCGTACTGCGTGCGGGCGACCAGGCGCAGCCGTTCGCGCAGGTCGTCGGGCATCGCCGGCAGCCGGGTGCGACCCATCACCTGGTCCACCATCAGCGTGATGAGGGTGTTGCGGCTCGGCACGTAGGTGTAGACCGACATCGCGCCGACGCCGAGGTGCTGCGCGAGCCCGCGCACCGACAGGGCCGCGAGGCCGTCGCGATCGGCGAGCTCGATGGCGCCGTCGACCACGTCGTCGACGGTGAGCTTCTGGCGCGGCCCGCGCCTGGTGGCCGGCTGCGGGTCGGCGGGCGTCCGGTGCCGCCACAGCAGGGGCAGCGCGGGGTCGGGCGGCGCTGGTTCAGCTGGTCCGGATGGGGGTGGCACGGGTCGAGAGTAGCGACCACCAGAAAAAGTCGTACGCCGTACGGAACAAATGCTAGAGTCGCTCCGGTCTATTCCGTACAACGTACGAAGAGAAGGAGAACCGGTGGACAATTCCCCTCTGGTGGCGCACGGGCTGCGCAAGACCTACGGCAGCACCCGGGCCCTCGACGGCTTCGACCTCGAGGTCGCGCCGGGCACGGTGCACGCACTGCTCGGGCCCAACGGCGCCGGCAAGAGCACGGCCGTCAACACCTTCGCCACCCTGACCAGGTGCGAGGGCGGCGAGGCACGCGTCGCCGGTCACGACGTACGCCGCGAGCCCGACGCCGTCCGCGCGGCGATCGGGCTCGTCGGCCAGTCGGCGGCTCTCGACGAGGTGCTGTTCGGCCGGGAGAACCTGGTGATGTTCGGGCGGCTGCACGGCCTGTCGACGGCGCAGGCCCGGGCGCGGGCCGACGAGCTGCTGGCCGACTTCGACCTGGTCGAGGCCGGGGGCCGGAGCGTGTCGACGTACTCCGGCGGCATGCGGCGCCGGCTCGACGTCGCCGTCGGGCTCGTACGACGACCGAAGCTGCTGTTCCTCGACGAGCCCACCACCGGGCTCGACCCGCGGGCGCGGCGTGATGTCTGGGACACCATCCGGAGCGTGGTGGCGCAGGGCACGACAGTGCTGCTGACGACGCAGTACCTCGACGAGGCGGACCAGCTGGCCGACCGGATCACCGTGATGGGCGCCGGGAAGGTGATCGCCGAGGGCACGTCGACGGAGCTGAAGAGCCTCATCGGCGGCGACCGGGTGATCGTCACGTCCGCGGCCGGCACCGATCCCGCGCGCCTCGCCGAGGTCATCGGGGGTGCCGTGCTCGACGACGGCACCCAGGTGGAGGTCGAGGCCGGACCGGCCGGAGGGTCGGCGGCCCTGCTGGGCGCCGTACGCGCCCTCGACCAGGCGGGGCTGGCGTTCGACGACGTGCTGCTGCGCCGGCCCACCCTCGACGAGGTCTTCCTGCACCTCACCGACACCGACACCGACCGCGACAACGAGAGGACTCCCGCATGAGCACGATCACCGGCACCGTCCGGCAGAGCTGGATCATCACCCTGCGCGACCTCAAGCACTGGGTGCGCGAGCCCTGGGCGCCGATCTTCGGGATCGTCTTCTCGATCATGCTGCTGCTGGTCTTCGGCTACCTGTTCGGCGGCGCGATCGACCTGCCCGGCGGCGGCGACTACCTGCCGTACCTGCTGCCCGGCATCTTCGCGCTCTCGATGATGTTCGGCCTCGAGTCGACGATGGCGTCGATCACCCAGGACACCAAGAAGGGCGTGACCGACCGGTTCCGCTCGCTGCCGATCAGCAGCCTCGCAGTCCCGCTGGGACGGGCCGGCGCCGACATCGCCAACTCGGCCATCCAGCTCGGGGTGCTGATGGTCGGTGGGCTCTTCGTCGGGTGGCGTGCCGACGGGTCGCTGGCTGCGGCGCTGCTGGCGGCCGCGCTCCTGCTGTGGCTGCGGTTCGCGATGCTGTGGCTGGGCATCTTCCTCGGCCTGACGCTGCGGGGCGAGGGGTCGGTGATGGCGGTGCAGGTGCTGGTCTGGCCGATCGGCTTCCTGTCGAACCTGTTCGTCGCTCCCGAGACGATGCCGGGCTGGCTCGGCTTCCTGGCGTCGTGGAACCCGGTGTCGGCGACCGCGGCGGCCTGTCGCGAGCTGTTCGGCAACCCCACCGGCATCACCGACGGCGTGCTCGCCGAGCACGCCGTGCTCCTGGCTGCCGCCTGGCCTGCCGTGCTCGTGCTGGTCTTCGCCCCGCTCTCGGCGCGCGCCTACCGCAACCTGGCGCGCTAGCGTTGCAGCATGGCTGACGTCACGGTGCGCAACAACCCCGAGCTGAACCGCTACGAGGCGCTGATCGGCGAGCAGGTGGCCGGCTTCGCGCGCTACCGGCTGTCGGACGACCGCATCACGTTCGTGCACACCGAGGTCGACGATGCGTTCGAGGGCCAGGGCGTCGGCGGCGTTCTGGCCCGCGGCGCCCTCGACGACGTGCGCGCGGACGGCACCCGCACGGTGCGGCCGCTGTGCCCGTTCATCAAGGGCTGGATCGAGAAGCACCCCGACTACGCCGACCTCGTGGACTGACGCGCACTCAGAGCGTGGCGAGCTCCTCGGCGGTGAACGGCCGCAGCACGCAGAACTCGTTGCCCTCCGGGTCCGCCATCACCACCCAGGACGCCGTGTCGCCCTGACCGACGTCGGTGCGCGTCGCGCCCAAGGACTCCAGCCTGGCCACCTCGGCGTCGCGGTCGTCGGGGCGCAGGTCGAGGTGCAACCGGTTCTTGCCGGCCCTCTCGTCGGGCACCCGGAGGAACAGCAGGTCCGGCGCGACGCCGTCCTGAGGGCTCCCCGCGGGCGGCTCGAGGGCCACCTCGTCCGGGGAGTCGAACGTACGCCGCCAGCCGAGCGCCTCCTGCCAGAAGGCGGCCAGCCGGTCGGGGTCGTGGGCGTCGATGTCGAGGCACTGGATGGTGAGGGTCATGGGGCCAGCGTGGCCTCGATGCAGGTCGTTCGCACCTCGGTTTCCAGAGCGGGCGGACCCCGCTGGTTGAGGTGCGAGCGCAGCGAGCCTCGAAACCAAGGGGCACCTCGTCAATCAGCCGCCGGCCGGTCCAACTCCTCCATCAGCCCGCCGAACGCCTCCTCGTCGCTGGCGGTGCCGGAGTGCGGCGACCCGAACCACACGGCGTACTGGCTGATCTCGTCGAGCCGCCACTCCAGGTCGAACAGCTCGAGCATCGCCGGGTCCGCGTCGACGAGGTCGGCCCGGCCGGCGTCGACGATGCCCCGCAGGTCGCGCTCGCGCGGGGCGAGCTTCAGCGACTCCCAGTCGACGAGCACCACACCGCCATCGGGGAGCCGCACCTGGTTGCGGGAGTGCGGCTCACCGTGCGTCGGCACCCACTCCCGTCGCCGGGCGTCGGCGGCCAGCCGGTGGTACGCCGCGGTCCAGCCCTCGATGGCGTCGATCCGCCGGAGCAGGGCCTCCCGGGCGAGCGGACCGTACGGCCCGGTCTCCCAGTGAGCCTTCAGCCGCGGTCGCAGGGTGTGTGCGAGGTCGGGAGCCACCAGCGGCGCCCACACCGGGATGTCGCCGGGAGTCGAGTCGTGCAGCCGCCGCAGCATCGCCGCATCACCCTCCGCGTCGACCACCTCGCCCTCGCCCACCCGGGGGCCGGCCAGCCACGGTGTCGCGCTCAGCGCGCCGGCGCCGAACGCCACGGCGTACGGCGGGAGGGGAGGATGCACGAACTCCAGCCCGGACTCGGCGAGCCCCGCCGCGCCTGCGTACGCCGAGATCAGCGACGACAGGGAGTGCCGGTCGCCGAGCCGGTCGAGGGTGACGAAGAGCGCCGCGCCGCGTGACGTGTCCGCTCTCCAGTGGTGTGCCCCGAAGCCGACGGGGAGGTGCGTCACGCCCACCGCGTCGCCGAGCCAGTGCTCGCGCACGGCGGCGAGGACGGCTGTGTCGGCGATGCCGACCGGCGCTTCCTTCATGGCCCGAGAGTAATTGTGGCGCTGAGCCAACCTGCGGGCCGCCTGGACCCACCGATGCCGCGGCGACACCGGCCGGCATCGTGTACTACGAGGCAGGCCGGCCGATGCTGCTCGACGAGGAAGGCAAGACGTGCGCGCTGTTCGACGGCACGGTCGACGTGGTCGAGGGGTTCCACCCCACGGCCAAGGTCGACTCGCGCGGCGAGCGGGTCGCCTTCGCCACCCTCCGCGACGGCACCGCGACCGTGGCCGTGGGCAACGTCCGGTCCGGTGCGGATCTCGGCTCGGTCGAGGTGCCGTGTGGTGCTTGCGACGACCTGGTGACCGACGCGCTGGATGCCGGGGTGGTCTTCATCCGCACCACCGAGGGAACGTCGACCTGGGCGGTCGGCTTCTGGGCCCTCGACTGCGAGGTCCCGTCGGGATCGTGCACCGAGCCCGGGCCTCTGACCACCGACCGGAGGAGACCCGTTGTTCGTGGGCGTCGACATGTGAGTGCCCGGCCGGGTGCCGGGGCGCGGCCTGCCTGGCGTGCCATGCTGCCGACATGAGGATCGTCCAGATCGCCCAACGGGCCGACGACCTGGCCCGTGCTGCGGGGTTCTACACGATGCTGCTCGGCAGCCCGCCGACGGCGACGTACGACCCGCCGGGGCTGCTGTTCTTCGACCTCGACGGCGTCCGGCTGCTGCTCGAGCAGGGGGCACCGACGGCGACCCTCTACCTGGCGGTCGACGACATCGACGCGACGATCGGCCGGCTGCGCGAGGTCGGGGTCGAGGTGGTCTCGGAGCCGCACGTCATCTTCGGCCACGACGACGACACCCTCGGCCCGGCGGGCACCGACGAGTGGCAGGCGTTCGTCAACGACTCCGAAGGCAACCTCGTCGGACTGGTGGAGCAGCGGGCGCGCACGCCATGAGGCCCCAGGTGGTCGCCCACCGGGGCGCCAGCCACGAGAACGCCGAGCACACCCTGGGCGCCTACCTGCGGGCGCTCGACGTGGGCGCCGACGCCCTCGAGTGCGACGTCCGGCTCACCGCCGACGGGCATCTGATCTGCGTGCACGACCGCGACCTCCGGCGTACGGCGTCGAGCAAGGGCGTCGTGTCCACCATGCGCCTCGCCGACCTCGACGAGCTCGACTTCGCGTCGTGGAAGAACCCGTGGGCCGAGCTCGACGACGAGGCGCCGGACCAGGACGTCGCGCTCGGCAAGGTGCTGACGCTGCGCAAGCTGCTGGAGACGGTCGCCGACTACGACCGGCGGATCGAGCTGGCGATCGAGACCAAGCACCCGGTGCGCTACGGCGGGCTGGTCGAGCGGCGGCTGGTCGAGATGCTGCGCGACTTCGGCTGGGACCGGGCCGGGTCGCCGGCGCGGGTGATGAGCTTCTCCTACCGCGCCCTCCAGCGCACCCGGAAGCTCGCGCCCGGCATCCCCGTCGTCATGCTGATCAGCCAGACGCACCACTGGCCCGCCCTCAAGCCGATGGTCGGCGACGACTGGATCCTCGGGCCCGGAGTCGAGCTGCTGCGCGAGTCGCCGCCGTTCGCCCGCAAGATGGCCAAGAACCGGCGCGACGTCCATGTCTGGACCGTCAACACCGAGGACGACCTGCAGCTGTGTCTCGACCACGGTGTGAAGGCCGTGATCAGCGACCGCCCGGCGTACATGATCGAGCTCCTCGGGAGATAGGTTCGCTGGTTTCGACGCGGGCCTGCTCTACCCGCTCACCCACGCCGCGCACTCGTTCCTCGTGCCCGACTAGGCGTGACGCGGTCCTGCTCTACCCGCTCACCCACGCCGCGCACTCGTTCCTCGTGCCCGACTAGGGTTCGCGCATGGCGAAGAAGTCCCGCACCAAGTCCCAGCCCACCGCTCCCGGCGAGGTCGGCCCGCGCCAGCCGTGCCCGTGCGGGTCCGGCAAGCGCTACAAGGCCTGCCACGGCTCGGCCGACGGCGCCGCGGCGGCGTACGTCGGACGGCCGTTCGAGGGCATGCCGAGCGAGTGCGACGTGATCGCGCTGCGCGAGCTGGTGCCGGCCGCCACCGCCCCGCTGACCGTCAAGGACACCGACCGTGTCGTGCGGCTCGCCAGCCTGCTGCCGATGGCCGCGCCCGCGATGGTGCGCGAGTCGGGCGACGTGTGGCTGGGGCTGCAGGTGCAGCACCAGTACGGCGACCCGGCACGCGACCTGGCCGCCGTACTCCAGAAGGCGCTGGCCACCGAGGAGCCCGGCATCGTCGGCCTCACCAGCGCGCCCGGCGAGGGCCCGCGGCTGCAGGACCTGATCGGCGACGAGACCCTCGACATCACCGTGCACGAGGGCTTCGGCTACTGGATCGACGACGTCGACGACCCCGATGCGTCGATGCAGGCCGCACTCGACCAGGCCAACGGCGCGGCGTCGCCGACCGCGCGGCTGACCAGCGTCGAGGCGGCGTACTGGACCGACGTCGGCACCAAGGAGCACCTGCGCTGGATCATGCCGGAGCCCGAGGACCAGCTGCTCGACGCGCTCTCGCGGCTGCACGCCGCCGGCCAGGACTCGCTGGTCGCCGACTCGCGTCTGGTCGGGATGTTCCGGGCGCACGGCCTGCTGACCCCGGTCTGGGACCTCCCGCTCGGCACCGGCGCCGAGGCGCTGGAGGAGCCGGCCGCGGCGTTCGGCACGGCACTGGCCGACGCGCTCGCCGACACCTCCGACCTGACCCCGGCGCAGCGATCGGCGCGCGCCGGACTGGCGAACCGCCAGGTCACCCTGCGCTGAGTCGTCCGCCGCACACCGGGCCAGGACCCGGTGTGAAGCGGACGACCCTGTTCGGATGACGGCGACGTCGCGGACAATCCGCGGGAGGGTGGTTGTGCCCGCTGCGGGTCCCGCGTAGGTTTTGGAGAAGGCCCGGTCGTTGTTGTTTCCCCCGTCAACAGCGGCCGGGTTCTCTCATGCCCGGAGGCTGCTCAGGCGCGGCGGACCCGCCACGGCTGGAGGCGTGAGTAGCCCTTGACCGAGGCCCGCCGCATCCGCTTGAAGCGGTACGCCGCCGACTCGGCGTCGTCCGTCTCCGGGTCCTCCTCCTGGCCGGCCAGGGCGGCGTAGACACCCCGGTCGACGACGACGGTGCCGGGCCGTGCCACCGAGGTGAGCCGCGAGGCGATGTTGACGGTCGGTCCGAAGACGTCGCCGAGCCGGCTGACCAGGCCGCCGTGCGCGATGCCGGCGCGCACGGCCGGGAAGTCGTCGTCCTCGTCGGCGCCGCGCGCGGTCAGGTCGAGGGCGATCTCGACGGCGACCTGGGCGTCGTCGGCGACGTACAGGATCTCGTCTCCGATGGTCTTGATGACCCGGCCGCCGTGGTCGACGACGGTGCCGGTGGCCTCCTGCTCGAAGTGCTCGATCCACGCCACGAGCTCGCGGTCGCCGAGGCTCTTGCTGTGGGTGGTGTAGCCGACGATGTCGACGAAGCCGACCGCCATCGTCACCTCGGAGTCGCTGCCCGTGTCGACGAGCCGGTTGGCGGCGCTGGCGAGGTGGCGGCGCCAGACGTAGGCCTGGAGGGCCTCGACGCGGGGGAGCACACCGGTGGCGAGCTCGGCCAGCCGGACGTCGGGGTCGTCGCCCTCGACCGCGATGCCGGCGAGCAGGTCGGTCTGCCACTCGGCGAGCCGGGCGAAGCTGCGGCCCCAGGTGCGCACCAGCGCCGCCTGCGACTCCTCGTCGATGACGCCCAGCTGCATCAGCTCGTCGGTCATCCGGAGTGCGGCGACATCGCCCTCGGTGAACGCCGGGTCGTCGTCGGCGGCGTGCGGGAAGCCCAGCAGCCGCCACAGCTGCTTCGCGACCTCGAGGTCGACGCCGGCCTTCTCGGCCACCTCGACCCGGGTCAGGTGGGGCTCCTCCCCGAGGAGGAACGCCTCGACCGCGCCGAGCGCGGCAGTCAGGTCGTCGGCCAAGTCAGGCGCCGTCGGTGCTCGAGGTCCCGAGACGGGCGTCCGCGGCCGATCGGAGCGCGGCGCCGAACGCGGGGATCTCGTCGACCAGCTCGTGCACGGTCTCGCTGGTGAAGTGGATCAGCTCGAGCGGCGTCAGCGCGACGATCGACGCGCTGCGCAGGGAGTGGTTGATGATCGCCGCCTCGCCCATGATCTCGCCGGGGCCGAGGACGGCGATCTCCTTGCCGCCGCGGCGTACGGACGCCTCGCCGCTCAGCAGGATGTAGGCCTTGTCGGCGCCGGTCTTCTCCCAGATGGGGGACCAGCCGGCGGGCACGTTGACGGCCCGGCCGGCCGCCTTGATGCGGGCGACCTCCCGGTCGGTGAAGCCGTCGAAGATGGAGTCAGCCATGTGGGTTCCCTTTCGCAGGACTTCCCTCCCACGAGGGGATCGTAGTGCGTTCGGAGGCCTCAGGAGACGGGGAGCGGCGCGCGCGAGATGGGGCAGCTCATGCATCGCGGTCCACCACGGCCCGAGCCGAGCTCCGACCCCGCGATGCGCACGACCTCGATGCCCGACTCCTCGAGCCGGTCGTTGGTCTCGTCGTTGCGCTCGTAGGCGACCGCCACCCGCGGCGCGAGGGCCAGGGTGTTGTTGCCGTCGTCCCACTGCTCGCGCTCGGCGGTGACCGGGTCGAGGCCGGTGTCGATCTGGTGGAGCGTGTCGATCTCCATCGCCTTCGCCGCGGCGACGAGGAACGGCTCGGCGTCGGCCACCAGGAGCTCGCCGCCCTCGGCGCGGGTGACGGTGTAGGCGCGCAGCGAGTCGGCGACGTTGGGGTACATCACGATCTTGTCGGAGTCGACCATGGTGCACACGGTGTCGAGGTGCATCGTGGCGCGCTCCTGCGCGATCGGCACGGCGAGCACGGTGTGTGCCAACCCTGCTTCGAAGACACCGCGCGCGAGGCGCTCGGCGCCGGCGGGCGTCGTACGCTCCCCGACGCCGACGGCGATGACGCCGGGCCCCAGGAGGAGTACGTCGCCACCCTCGACGTTCTCGTGGTGCCAGCCGTGGATCGACGGGGTGCCGGCGAAGCGCGGGTGCTCGGTGTAGATGAGCTCGGTCAGCTGGGTCTCGCGGCGACGGGCCGGCATGGCCAGGCTGGTGATGGCGACCCGGTCGCCGATCCACACGCTGGAGTCGCGGGTGAACAGCAGGTTGGGGAGCGGGTCGATCAGGAAGTCGTCGTCGGCCAGCAGGCTGGTCACCAGGCCGTGCCCTCCGCGCACCTCGTCGTTGCGGACTCCCGCGGTGAGGAACAGCGCGAGCTCGTCGGGCGACAGGTCGTGCAGGGCGCCGTGGAGGTAGCGCGCCATGGTGTCTCCGAGGTGCAGGGTGTTGGTGACCCCCTCGATGGCGAGCTCGCGGGCATGCTCGCCGCCGAGGGTCTCGATGAGCAGGTCGGTGAGGTAGAGCACCTCGACGTCGCGGCTGCGCAGCGCCTCCGCGAAGGCGTCGTGCTCGTCCTGGGCCCGGCTCACCCACGGGATGCCGTCGAAGAGCAGCTTGTCGTTGTTGCGGGGCGTCAGCCGCTTCAGCTCCGGTCCGGGGCGGTGGAGCATGACCGTCTGGAGCACGCCGACCTCGCTGTCGGCACCGTGGGGGTGAACCATGCGATGGAGCCTAGTGGCTGGCATCCTCGGGTCCCACGGACGTGGTTGGGTGGATCGCCATGGGAATGATCTTCACGGCTGTCCAGGTGTCTGAAGAGCAGATCCGCGAGCCGCTGGCGGCCTCACAGCGTCGCACCGGCCTCTTCAGGAAGCGTCCCGTCGAGCCGTCCGCAGACTTCTGGTTCGAGGCCGTCGAGGCGGCCGGTGACGAGGAGACCGTCGACCTCGACAAGGCCTGGCACGGCATCCACTGGCTGCTCACGAGCGGCACGGAGGACTCCACGACGCCCGAGGGACAGGCGGTCCTGGGGGCCACGCCGGTGTGCTCCGACCCGGAGGTCAGGCTCATCGACCCTGCCGGGGTACGCCGGGTCGCAGCCGCCCTGACCGCGCTCAGCCCGGCGGAGCTCGCCGGACGGGTCGACCTGGCCGCCATGGACCGAGCGGGCCTCTACCCGCAGATCTGGGACGAGGAGGATGTCTTCGACACCTACCTCGCGCCGTACTACGCCGGCCTGCGCGACTTCTACCGCACTGCGGCGGAGCGCGACTCCGCCGTGCTGCTCTCCATCGGCTGACCGTCACCTTGGTTTCGAGACGGGCCTGGCGGCCCTCCTCAACCAGCGGTGCCGCGCCACTCCTCCGCGAGGACGGCGTACTCCAACGTGTCGGTCCACTCGCCCTTCGACCAGAAGTCGCGGAGCTTGTGCGACTCGCGGCGCATCCCAAGACGCTCACACAGCCGGGCCGACGGCTCGTTGCGGGCGTCGAGCAGGGCGGTCACCCGGTGCACGCCGTAGTGGCCGAACAGCAGGTCGATCGCGGCACGTGCGGCCTCGGTGGCGATGCCGCGGCCGGCCGCGTCGGGGTGGAGGGCCCAGCCGATCTCGGCCTGGGAGTACGACGGCCCCTGCAGCATCAGGATCACGTCGCCCACCATCCGGCCGTCGAGCTCGATCGCCAGCGACAGCCGGTGCGGCACCGCGGGCGTGCGGGCCCGGAACGCCGCGTAGCCGGGTGTCCACGTGTCCATCAGCGTGTAGCGGGCCACCTCGGGGTCGCCGTAGTAGGAGAGCAGCGCGTCGGTGTCGTCGGCCGTGCTCTCGCGCAGCACCAGGCGCTCGGTGCGGATCGGCAGCTCGGGCGGTGTCGGCGTCAGGTGGTCGCGGCGTACGTCGTGGATCCAGACCTCGGGTGACAGCGGCCCGCCGAACCGCAGCCGGTCGTAGTCGGTCATCGGCAGCTCGATCTCCTCGAGCCGGTCGACCGCCTCGCCGAGGGAGCCGCGGGCCGCCGGGTCTCCGGGATGCTGCTCGAGGCGTGCGACGGCGGCCTTGATCTGCTCGATGTGCTGGGTCTTCTGCTGCATCCGCACCGGCTGCACGTCGCGCAGGCAGACGTACTGGCCGTTCAGGTAGTCGCCCCATTCGCTCTCGGCGGTCGCCTGCTCGCCGGCGGGCCAGTGGGCCACGAACCAGTCGTGCAGCCGGTCGACGCCGCCGGCCCACGCGATCGGCTCGCGCAGGTCGGCCGGCACCATCGGCGTGCCGTCGGAGAGGTAGTACGACGGCAGCGGCAGCGAGCCGGCCTCGATCAGCGCGAGAGACTCGGCGTCGGCCGGAACGAAGTGCTCGCGCACGTAGGCGTCGTCGGCGGCAGTCATCGGATGGTCGCCGTTGGCCTCGAGGTAGCGGCGGCGCACGGACTCGCTCATCGGACCTCCTCGATCGCCGCCCGCGTCGCGGCGATCGCGTCGGCCAGCACCTCGCTGACCGGGCGACCGAGGGCGTCGGCGGCGCGGACGACGTCGTCGTACTCGGGCTGGGCGTTGACGAGCTCGCCGTGGTGCCGGGCGAGCTTGACGGCGATGGTGCGGCCCGCGACCTCGACTCCGATCATCTCGCGGTCGAGCGCGCGCTTGTCGAGCGCGGTCTCGCGGACGCCGATGCTCGTGGTGTCGCGGAAGATCACGGCCCGCACCGGCTCGGCCACGTCGTGGTTGACGAGCACGCTGAGGGTGTGGGCGGGGCGACCCTTCTTCATGAGGATCGGCGTCAACCACGCGTCGGAGGCGCCCGCCGCCATCAGCGCGGCGATGATCTGCGGCCACAGCCGCGGGTCGAGGTCGTCGATGTTCGTCTCGATGAGCAGCGGGGTGACCGGCTGCTCCGCGGTCTCGCCGACGAAGAGCCGCAGCACGTTGGCGTGCCCCTCCGGGTCTCGACCCCCCGCGCCGACGCCGATCCCGGTGGTGGTCATCGCCGGCTGCGGCCCCCACGCCGTCGCGACGGTGGTGAGGATCGCGGCCCCGGTCGGCGTGCACAGCTCGTTGGCGGGCGCGCCCTCCGGTCCGGCGTACGACGGCACTCCACGCAGCAGCTCGGCGACCGCGGGAGGCGGCACCGGCAACGTGCCGTGCGCGCCCCGGACGCTGCCGGATCCGACGGCGACGGGGGAGACCGTGACGCCACCGTCCCCCAGCCACACGAACCCCGCGCTCACCCCCACCACGTCGGCGATCGCGTCGAGCGCGCCGACCTCGTGGAAGGACACGTCCATCGGGTCGCTGCCGTGGGCGGTGGCCTCGGCGACGGCGAGGCGTTCGAAGACGGCCAGTGCGAGACGGCGTACGTCGTGGTCGAGGGGTGCCGCGGAGATGAGGGCGCGGATGTCGCGCCAGCTGCGGTGGTGCTCGGAGTCGGCGATCTCGACATGGCAGCGGGTGGCGGCGAAGCCGTTGCGCTGCACCTTCTCGATGCGCAGCGCGACCGGCTCGGGGGCGACCGCGTCGACCGCCGACTGGATGACCTCGACGGGCACGCCGGCGCCGACGAGCGCGCCGAGCAGCATGTCGCCGCTGGCGCCCGACGAGGCGTCGATCCAGACGGTCATGTGTGCGCCCTGCGGGCGACCCGGGCGGCGAAGACGCCCGCGCCGTAGCCGTTGTCGATGTTGACGACCGTGACGCCGGGTGCGCACGAGTTGAGCATCGCCAGCAGGGCTGCGACGCCGCCGAAGCTCGCTCCGTAGCCGACGCTGGTCGGCACCGCGACGAGCGGGACGCCGCTGAGGCCGCCGACGACGGAGGGCAGTGCGCCCTCCATGCCGGCCACCACGATCAGGCAGTCGGCCCGCTCGAGATCGTCGCGCACGGCCAGCAGCCGGTGCAGCCCGGCGACGCCCACATCGGTGATGACCTCGACGCCGGCACCGTGCACCTGGGCGGTGAGGGCGGCCTCGCGGGCCACCGGACCGTCGGAGGTGCCGGCGGCGACGATCGTGACGAGACCGCGGGGCTCGGGCAGCTCACCGAGCACGGCACAGCGCGCCTCGGCGTCGACGGTCGCGCCCAGCTCGGCGCACGCCGCCTGGGCCTCGGGTGAGAGCCGGGTGGCGAGCACGGCGCGTCCCGGGTGTCGCTCGGTGAGGGTGCCGAGGATCGCGGTGACCTGCTGCGGCGTCTTGCCGGCGCCGTACACGACCTCGGCGTCACCGGTGCGCTGGGCACGGTCGAGGTCGACGCGGGCGAACCCGAGATCGGCGGTGCGGGGGTCGGGCTCGGTCACGGTCAGAACCTACTCGGCAGGACTCGTGGTCACTGTCGGTGGTCGGGTGTTGTCTTGGCGGTGGGGTCGACCACATGAGTTGAAGGAGCACACGATGGCCAGGTTCGACAGCTACCTCCAGGGCACGCCCAACTGGATCGAGCACAGCAGCCCCGATCCCGGGGCGTCCAAGAGGTTCTACGCCGACCTCTTCGGCTGGCAGTACGACGACACCCAGGAGGACGGCTATTCCATCGCCCAGATCGAGGGCGACTCGGTGGCGGGGCTCGGCGCCCAGTTCGGCGACGCTCAGGGCGGTCCGGCGAGCTGGGGCGTCTACCTGGCGGCCGACGACGTCGACGCGGCCGTGTCGCAGGCCGGCGAGGCCGGGGGTCACGTGCTGGTCGAGCCCATGGACGTCGGCGAGCACGGGCGGATGGCCTGGGTCGCGGATCCCGTGGGCGCGGCGGTCGGCTTCTGGCACGGGCACGCGATGGCGGGCGTGCAGCGGGCCAACGAGCACGGCACGAACATCTGGAACGAGCTGGTCACCGCCGACGGGGCGCAGGCGGCGCCGTTCTACGACAAGGTCCTCGGTCTCACGTCGGAGTCGGTGCAGATGGGCGAGGGCGAGCCCTACA
This sequence comes from uncultured Actinomycetota bacterium, assembly GCA_963825755.1. Lineage (GTDB taxonomy): Bacteria > Actinomycetota > Actinomycetes > Propionibacteriales > Nocardioidaceae > Nocardioides. The sequence goes on from CAWGUS010000015.1 coordinate 17,611, forward strand.
CGACGCTCAACGTCCAGGGCCGCCCGATCGGCGGCATCATGCCGCCGCAGGAGCCCGGCATCCCGCCGCACTGGAACGTCTACTTCAACGTCGACGACGCCGACCAGTCAGCGGCCCGGGCCGCCGAGCTCGGCGGACAGCAGGTGGTGGCGCCCTTCGACGTGCCGGGCGTCGGCCGGATGGCCGTGGTGACCGACCCGCAGGGAGGGATGTTCAACCTGCTCCAGAACCCACCCGAGGAGTCCTAGACAGCGCGGTCGGGGGCGGCGGGATAGACGCCCAGGATCTTCACGTCGGTGGTGAAGAACTCCAGCTCCTCGAGGGCGTTGCGCACGGCGACGTCCTCGGGGTGGCCGTCCACCTCCGCGAGGAACTGGGTGGCGGTGAAGCGGCCGTCGACCATGTAGCTCTCGAGCTTGGTCATGTTGACGCCGTTGGTCGCGAAGCCGCCCAGCGCCTTGTACAGCGCCGCCGGCAGGTTGCGCACGTTGAAGATGAAGCTGGTCACGACCGGGCCGTTGTCGCGCGGCGCCTCGACGTACTCCCGCGAGAGCACGACGAACCGCGTCGTGTTGTGGTCCTCGTCCTCGACGTCCTCGCGCAGCACCTTCAGGCCGTAGATCTCGGCGGCCAGGGCCGGCGCCAGGGCGGCCTGGGTGACGTCGTGCGCCTCCGCGATCTCGCGGGCGGCGCCGGCGGTGTCGCCCGAGACCAACGGCGTGAGGTGCAGCTCGCGGATCACCTTGCGGCACTGGCCGAGCGCGTGCAGGTGGCTGTGCACGGTCTTGATCGTCTGCTCCGTCGCCCCCTCGATCGCCATCAGGTGGAACTGGATGCGCAGGAAGTGCTCGCCGATGATGTGCAGGTCGGCGCCGGGCAGGAAGTGGTGGATGTCGGCCACCCGGCCGGCCAGCGAGTTGTCGATGGGGATCATCGCCAGCTCGGTCTCGCCGCTCTCGACGGCGGCGAAGACGTCCTCGAACGACGCGCACGCGACCGCCTCCCAGTCGGGGTAGTGCTGGCGGCACACGATGTGGGAGTTGGCGCCGGGTTCTCCCTGGTAGGCGATGCGTCGAGAGGTCACCGGGTCATTTTCCCATGCGCCGGTGCGTGCGGCCGGGTCCGACCGGTCGCCGGTCATAGGGTCAGCACGTGTCCACGGTCCTCGCCTCCCTCGCGCTGCTCGTGGCGCTCGTCGCGTTCGCCTTCGCGGTCCTCGCACTGCGCCGGGGCTCGGCAGTCCGGCCCGGTGGCGGCGACGCCCTGCCCGAGGACGTCATCGGCCTTCGCCAGGAGGTGGCGGCGCTCCAGGCCGAGACCGGCGCCGCGCTGCGCCATGTCGCGGTCGTCCGGTACGACGCGTTCGGCGACATGGGCGGGCACCTGTCGTGGTCGGTCGCACTCCTCGACGACGCCGGCGACGGCGTCGTGCTCAGCTCGATCCACGGTCGCAGCGACGCCCGCACCTACGCCAAGAGCATCTCCGGCTGGACCTGCGAGCAGCAGCTCTCGCCCGAGGAGGACGAGGCGATCACCCACGCCCGTCCGTGACGACCTTGCCGGGGTTCAGGATCCCGGTCGGGTCGAACGTCGACTTGAGGTCGTCGTGGATCCGCGCGCTGACCGGTCCGAGCTCGCGTCGCAGCCAGTCGCGCTTGAGGACGCCCACCCCGTGCTCGCCGGTGATGGTGCCTCCGAGCGACAGGCCCAGGTCCATGATCATCTCGAAGGCTCGTCGCGCCCGGGCCTCGGCTGCGGGGTCGCCCCGGTCGAAGATGACCGTCGGGTGCATGTTGCCGTCGCCGGCGTGACCCGGACACGCGATCACGACCGCCTGCTCGACGGCGATCTCCTCGATGCCGCGCAGCAGGTCGCCGAGCCGCGACCTCGGCACCGCGACGTCGTCGATCAGGGTCGCGCCGAGCTGGTCGACGGCGGGGTTCACCAGCCGGCGCGCCTCGAGCAGCATCGCCGACTCCTCGGCGTCGGAGGCCTCGGCGACCTCGATCGCGCCGGCGGCACGACAGATGTCGCCGTAGGCCGTGAGGTCGGCGGGCCCCTCCGCGCCGCGGTCCGACTGGATGATCAGGAGCGCCTCGGCCGACGCCGGCAGCCCCATGTCGCGGTAGCCCTGGATCGCCCTGATCGTGGTGCCGTCGAGGAACTCGACCATCGACGGCCGCGCGCGGCCGGTCATCACCCGGGTGACCGCGGCGAGTGCGTCGTGGGGTGACGCGAAGACGGCCGCGATCGTGAGCGCCTCCTCGGAGGCGGGCCGCAGCTCGAGCGTGGCCTCGGTGACGATGCCCAGGGTGCCCTCGGAGCCCACGATCAGGCTGGTCAGGTCGTAGCCCGCGACCCCCTTCGCCGTACGCCGGCCGGTGCGGAGGACCTCCCCGTCGGCGAGCACCACCTCCAGGGCGCGCACGAACGTGCCCGTGACGCCGTACTTCACGCAGCACAGGCCGCCGGCGTTGGTGGCGATGTTGCCGCCGATCGTCGACAGCTCCCACGACGACGGGTCGGGTGGGTAGAACAGGCCGTGCTCCGCGACCGCGCGCGAGAGGGTCGCGTTGACGACCCCCGGCTCGACCACGGCGACCTGGTTGTCCAGGTCGATCTCGACGATCCGGTCCATCCTCGTGAGCGAGAGGACGATGCAGCCGTCGACCGCGTTCGCCGCGCCGGACAGCCCCGACCGGGCGCCCTGCGGCACGACCGGGATCCCGTGCGCGAAGGCCACCCTCATCACGTGCTGGACCTGCTCGGTCGTGGTCGGCCGCACGACGACTGCCGGCGTGCCGGCCGGGCAGAACTTCGCCTCGTCGAACCGGTAGCCCTCGACGCTCCCGGCGCCGGCGATCGCCTCGGCAGGCAGCCCCGCGCGGAGCTCTGCGAGGGCGTCGTCGACCGCGCTCACGGCGCCGGTCATGACGTGATCGCCGCGTGCCGGACGGTCAGGTCGCGGTAGATGCGCGCGTTGTCACGGATCGTCTCCAGCTCGCCGTCGTGCAGCTCACGACGGACCTTGCCCGGCACCCCCGCGACCAGGGACCCCGGCGGGACGTCCATGCCTTCGAGGACCAGGGCACCCGCGGCCACGATCGAGCCCGCACCGATCCGCGAGCCGTTCATGAGCACGGCTCCCATGCCGACCAGGACGTCGTCGCCGACGCTGCACCCGTGCAGGACCACCCGGTGGCCGACCGAGACCCCGCTGCCGACGACGACCGGGAAGCCCACGTCGGTGTGCACCACGGTGCCGTCCTGGATGTTGCTGCCCTCGCCGATGACGATGCGGTCGCCGTCGGCGCGCAGCACGGCGGTGTACCAGACGCTGGCGTCCGCTCCGAGGTGTACGTCGCCGATCAGGGTGGACCCGGGCGCCGCCCAGGCCCCGGGGTCGATGCGGGGCTCGTGGCCCTCGAAGCTGCGGAGCATGGCCCCGGCTGCGCTCTCAGTCACGCCTCTCCCTCCTTCAGCTCGACCTCTGCCGATCCCACGGTGGTCCGGGTGCCCGTGTCGTCGCTGGTCCAGAGCTCGATCTCGACGACCCGGCCCTCCCGACGGACGATCTCTCCCTCGCAGGAGCACGCCCGGTCGCGGAAGTCCATGCCCCGGTAGCGGGTCTCGAGCGAGACGAGTCGCCCCCGGTCCGCCACCCACTCCTCGACGAGTCGGCCCAGCCAGGCCATCTTCAACAGGCCGTGCACGGCCAGGTCGGGATAGCCGAGGTCGTGCGCGAACGGCACGTCGTAGTGCATCTCGTAGAAGTCGCCCGAGGCGCCGGCGTACTGCACGAAGGTCCGCAGCGTCGGGTGCTGCACGAGTGGAGGCAGCCGCAGGCCCACCTCGACGGGGGCGCTCATCGCCGGATCCTGGTGCCGACGTGGCGCACCGTGAGCTCGCCGTCGGGACGACGGAACTCGGTGACGAAGGTCAGGATCGCCATGGTGCCGCTGCGGCCGTGCTTCTCGACCACGCCGGTGAACTCGTTCCTCGAGCGGAGCTCGTCGCCGACGCGCAAGGGGCTGGCGTACTCGAACCGGTCACCGCCGTTGAGCCAGCCGGTCCCGTAGGCGTACGCCGCCTCCATGGTGGGTGGCTCGGGGAGGAAGCACGCGCAGATCGTGGCCGGAATCCGGTCGTCGTCCGGCGGCTGGCCGATGGCCTCACGGAAGTAGCGCAGGTGCCGGTGCTCCACGGCGTCGACGCGTTCGTCCGAGGTCCACCCGACGGCTGCCTCGAGCGTGCCGAGGGGGGTGGTGGTGATCACGTAGGCCTCCTGTGGGTCGTCATGAGGGCGCTTCCTCCTCCTCGCGGCGGAGCTGCTCGAGCCACGCCTCGGCGACCTCCGAGTGCCCACCGAACGTGTCGCCGAACTCGACGAGGAAGGTCCGGTGGCCGTGGTGCGCCAGGGCGTGGTGGACGGCCTCGCGGTCGCCCTTCTCGATCAGGTCGAGGATGTGGCGGTGCCGGGCCGCGTCGCCGCGCAGGTTCTCCAGGTCGCGCCGGGCCCGACGGTTCATCGCCATGCACAGCCGCATCTGCAGGGCCAGCGAGCGGTAGCCGTCCTCCAGCCGACGGTGTCCGGCCAGGCCCACCACGGCGAGGTGGAAGGCGAAGCCCTTCTCGGTGACGCCGCCGGCGTCGTTGTCCTCGGCCGCCCGGTCGAGGTCGGCCAGCGCATCGCGGCAGCGCTGCAACCGGGCTTCCGAAGCGACGGGCACCCCGAGCTCCACCGCCATCCGCTCCAGCTCGGCGCGCAGCGTGAAGATCTCGTAGACGTCGTGCAGCGTCAGCGGCGTCACGATGGCGCCGCGCCTCGGGGCCTGGACGAGCAGGCCCTCCTGCTGGAGGACCGCCATCGCCTCGCGCAGCGGGGGCCGGCTGACGCCGAGGTCGACGGTGAGCCGGTTCTCGATCACCCGGTCGCCCGGCCGCAGCTCACCGCTCAGGATCATCGAGCGCAGGGCTTCCGCGGCCAGCTGGGTCATGCTCGGCGGGGACTCGATCCGGCGCGTGGCGGGACCCGCCCCGGCGCGCTGCTCACTCTCGGCTTCCACGCCCGACCCTCTCACAGAAGTTTTTCGACTGTGACCCTTGCCACACTCCGCCGTCTTCTGTAGACAGTAGACCACTTCGACCGACCCAGCCAAGGGCCACGAGCTGGTCGAAAGAGAGGAAGTCCCCATGGGATCCGACGGTGCGGCACCGCCCGGCGCACCCCTGTCCGGCGTCACCGTCCTCGAGGTCGGCGCCTTCATGGCCGCGCCCTTCGCGACGATGCAGCTCGCCGACCTCGGAGCCGCCGTGCTCAAGGTCGAGAACCCGGCCGGCGGTGACCCGGTCCGCGCGACCGGACCGTTCGTCGAGGGCGAGAGCTCGCCGTTCGCGCGGCTCAACCGCAACAAGCGGTCGGTCGCCCTGGACCTCAAGTCCGAGCCCGGCCGTGAGGCGTTCCTCCGGCTGGTCGCGACCGCCGACGTGCTGGTCGAGAACCTGCGGCCGGGCGCGATGCGCTCACTCGGTCTCGGGTACGACGACCTGAGCCGCGTCAACCCGCGACTCGTCTACGCCTCGGCCTCCGGATGGGGGCAGGACGGTCCGCTGGCCCCGCTCCCCGGGCTCGACATCATGGCCCAGGCCCGCGGCGGGCTGATGAGCATCACCGGCACGCCGGAGGGCGACCCGGTCAAGATCGGCGTCCCGATGTGCGACCTGGTCTGCGCGATGTACGTCGCGTTGTCGGTCACCGCGGCGCTCCGCTCCCGCGACGCCACCGGCGTGGGTCAGCACATCGACGTCTCCCTCCTCGAGGCCGGGGTGTCCTTCGCGATCTGGGAGGCGGGCAAGTACTTCGCCACGGGCGAGGTCGGCCGTCCTCTCGGGTCCGCCCACCAGAGCACCGCGCCGTACCAGGCGGTGCGCACGTCCGACGGCTGGGTGACGGTCGGTGCCGTGACGCCGAAGACGTGGACCGGGTTCTGCTCCGCGCTCGGCCTGACCGGGCTGGTCGACGACCAGCGCTACGTCGACTCGTTCTCGCGTCACCAGCACCGCCAGGAGCTGATCGCGAGCATCGAGTCAGCGACCACGACGCGGTCGACCGACGACGTCGTCGCGGCGCTCGAGGCAGCCGGTGTGCCCTGCGCCCCGATCCTCGACTACGCGCAGGTCTTCAACGACGACCACCTCAACGGCCGGAACTTCTTCTGGGACGCCCCGCACCCCGTGATGGGAGCTGTCCGTCAGATCGGCTCGCCGATGCGCTTCTCGGGCACGCCGGCCGAGCGCAACGGAGCCGGCCCGCTGCTCGGCGACGGCACCCGCGACGCCCTCTCGGCGGCCGGCTACGACCCCGACGAGATCGAGGCCCTGATCTCCAGCGGCGCCGCCTCGACGCCCACGACGGCGACCTCGCCCGGGACGCCGTCCCCGCTCAACACCTGATCCCTCACCGACCCACCGCGAGGAGAACCCCATGCAAGCGCCCACCCCCGGAGCACGCGGAGTCCTGCAACGCACCGTCGAGGAGCAGCACTGCACCCGACGGGGGGACGACGACATCTTCTCGACGCCCAACCTGGTCCTGCTCCTCGAGGAGGCCGCGATCGAGGCGCTGACGCCCTTCCTCGGCGACGACGAGGCCTCGGTCGGCAGCAAGGTCGAGGTCAGCCACGTCGCGCCGACCCTCCGCGGCCAGACGGTGACCGCGACCGCGACGGTCACCGAGGTCGACCGGCGCCGGGTCGCCTTCGACATCCAGGTCGAGGACGACGTGGAGGTCATCGGCCGCGGCACGCACGAGCGCTTCATCGTCGACCTGCCCAAGCTCACGGCGCGCCTGGCCGACAAGCGCGCCGCGCTGTCGGGGACCACGAACTCGGAACACCCAACCAAGGAGTCCTCATGAAGATCCGAGCCACAACGGTCGTCGCCGCGGCGGCCCTCGTCCTGCCCCTCGCCGCCTGCGGCGGAGGAGGCAACACCGGCGACGACGGAGCGTTCGAGCCGCGGGGCGACGTGACGATGCTGGTGCCCTTCGCGGCGGGAGGCGGCAGCGATGTGGCCGGCCGCAAGACCGCCGCGATGATCGAGTCCGTCGAGTCCGACCTGACGGTCACGGTCGAGAACCGCGACGGCGGCTCCGGCGCTGTCGGCTACGGCAACTTCCAGGGCCAGGCCGGCACCGCCGAGACGCTGCTGGCGACCGAGACCGCCCTGCTCGCACTCCCGGCCGGCGGCAACGTCGACTGGACCTACGAGGACTTCACTCCGATCATGAAGCTCGGCGAGGACTTCACCCTCCTCGTCGTACCCTCCGACTCGCCTCTCGAGACCTGCACCGACGTCGTGGACACCTCGAAGAGCGAGCGTGTCATCGCCGGCATCAGCGGTGAGTTCGGGCTCGACAACGTCGTCTTCAGCCTGACCGAGGAGCAGACCGGCGCCGAGTTCGACCGGGTGTCCTTCGAGTCCGGCGGCGAGCTCATCGCCGCGCTGCTCGGCGACCAGATCGACATCGCCTCGCTCAACCCGGCGGAGGTCATCGGCCAGCTGGAGTCCGGCGACCTCAAGGCGCTGTGTGCCTTCTCCGAGGAGCGTTACAGCTACGGCGAGCTCCAGGACATCCCCACCGCGAAGGAGCAGGGGATCGACGTCGCCTTCGCCCAGTTCCGTGGAGTCCTGGCGCCCGGCGACATCACCGACGCGCAGCGCGACTACTGGATCGGCGTGATGGAGGAGGCCGTCGAGACACCGGAGTACGACGCGTACATCGAGGAGAACTACATGCAGCCGGTCACGGCCAGCGGCGACGAGTTCACGGAGTATCTCGGCAGCAACAAGGAGCTGCTGGAAACGGCCATGGGGTCGTGACCACCATCCAGGCCGGCCGGCGTGCGGACCGGGGCGAGCTGGTCGCCTACGGGGTGCTCGTCGTGCTCGGCGGGGCCGTCTTCGTGTCGGCGTTCAGCTACGACGTGTTCCTCGAGGGGAGTCGCATCGGCCCGGGCTTCCTGCCGATGCTGCTGGGCGTGCTGCTCGTGCTCCTGAGCGGCGCCGCGCTGGTCTCGTCCCTGCGGTCGTCGCGGCCGGAGCCGGTCTCGGTCCTGGAGACCCTCGCCGGCGCGGACGACGTCCCGGACGAGACCACCACGGCAGCCCCCGTCGGGGAGGAGGACCCGGGAGTCGATGTCCTCGGCCGCACCCCCAGGGAGCGGGTGAAGCAGATGCGCATCGTCGTCGCGGCCACGTTCGTGACGCTCCTCCTCGTGCCGTACGCCGGCTTCCTGCTCGCGTTCGGCGCCCTGGTGCTGTTCATCGCCACGGTCGTCGAGCGGCGGTCCTGGCTGTCCGCCCTCGCGATCACCGGCGTGGCGGTGGCGGTGGTCTACGGAGTGTTCGCGGTGTTCCTCGACGTCCCGCTCCCCACCGGCCTGTTCGACTCGATGTCGGGAGGCTGACATGGAGAACGTCATCCTCGGCTTCGAGACGGCGCTGTCCCCCGAGAACATCATGTGGTGCTTCGTCGGCGTCTTCATGGGCACCGTCATCGGCCTGCTGCCCGGCCTGGGGTCGACGACCGGTGTGGCCGTGCTGCTGCCGCTGACCCTCGGCCTCGAGCCCGTGACCGCGCTCATCATGCTCGCCGGGATCTACTACGGCGCTCAGTACGGCGGCACGATCACGTCAGTGCTGATCGCCACCCCGGGCGAGGCGGCGACCGTGGTCACCACCTTCGACGGCTATCCGATGGCCAAACGTGGCCGCGCCGGAGCGGCGCTGGCGATCTCCGCGATCGGGTCGTTCGTCGCGGCGATCATCTCGCTCGCGCTGCTGATGACGCTGGCGCCGCCGTTCGCCCAGTTCGCCCTGCGCTTCGGGCCGCCGGAGATGCTTGCGATCATGATCCTGGGGCTCGTGACGATCGTGAGCTTCTCGGGGGAGAACAAGCTCCTCGGCATGGCCATGGCCGTCGTCGGGCTGCTCATCGCGACGGTCGGCGTCGACACCGGGAGCGGCACGGCCCGCTACACGTTCGGGCAGGTCGACCTCCTCTCCGGGATCCCCTTCGTCGAGGTGATGATCGGCCTCTTCGCGCTCGGCGAGGTGCTCTACCAGATCCGTGAAGGAGCAGCCGCGCCGATCCGGGCCCGATTCCGCGACCTGATGCTCACCAGGGAGGAGCTGTCCCGTTCCCGCGCGCCGATCGTGCGCGGCAGCTTCCTCGGGTTCCTGTTCGGCTGCCTGCCGGGCGCCGGCAGCACGCTGGCGTCGTTCATGGCGTACGGCATCGAGAAGCGGGTCTCGAAGCACAAGGACGAGTTCGGTTCGGGTGCCATCGAGGGCGTCGCCGCGCCCGAGAGCGCCAACAACGCGGCCGCCAACGCCAACTTCATCCCGACCCTCACCCTCGGCATCCCCGGCGGTGCCACCACCGCCGTGCTGCTCGGCGCCTTCACCATCTACGGCATCCAGCCGGGCCCGCTCCTGTTCGAGGAGCAGCCGGTCCTGGTCTGGGGCCTGCTCGCGTCGTTCTTCATCGGCAACCTGATCCTGCTGGTGCTGAACCTGCCGCTGGCGCCGCTCTTCGCCCAGCTGCTGCGGGTGCCGTACGGCTACATGTACCCGCTCATCATGTTCACCAGCTTCGTCGGCGCCTACTCGGTCGCCAACAACATGTTCAGCGTGTGGGTCGTCTTCGTCGCCGGCCTCGTCGGCTACGCCATGAAGCGGCTGGCCTTCCCGGTCGCGCCGCTCGTGATGGGCCTGGTGCTCGGGCCGCTGCTCGAGAAGGCGCTCGTCCAGACGTCGGCCATCGGCGACGGCGACCTGACCATCATCTTCACCCGCCCCCTGTCGGCGACGATCCTGGGGCTCGCGCTCGTGCTCCTCGCCGGCCCGATGGTTGCCGCGAAGCTGCTTCGCCGGCGCCGGGCGTCGTCCACCGACCTGCACGAACCCGCATCCAGGAGGTAACGCATGCCGACACCAGAGCTGCTCGTCGAACAGGACGGTCCGGTCCTGACGGTGACCTTCAACCGTCCCGACCAGCGCAACGCCATGACGTGGGCCATGTACGACGGCCTGTACGACGCGTGCGAGGAGGCCGACGGCAACGACGAGGTGCTGGTGATGGTCCTGCGGGGCGCCGGTGACAAGGCCTTCGTCGCCGGCACCGACATCGCGCAGTTCGACGACTTCACGTCGGGCAGGGACGGGGTGGCCTACGAGGAGAAGATCGCCCGCATCGTCGGTCGGCTCGAGGAGGTGCGCGTCCCGACCGTCGCCGCGGTGCACGGCTACTGCGTCGGGGGCGGGCTGGCGATCGCCGCCGTCTGCGACCTGCGGGTCGCGACCACGTCGGCGCGCTTCGGCATACCCATCGCCCGCACGCTCGGCAACTGCCTGTCGATGAACACCTACTCGCTGCTGGTCCACCACCTCGGCCCGGCCCGCACCCTCGACCTGTTGCTCAGGGCCCGTCTCATCTCGGGGGAGGGCGCCCACGCAGTCGGGTTCGTCTCCGAGGTGTGCGCCGACGAGGACCTCGACGCCACCGTGAAGGACCTGGTCGAGCCGTTGCTGAAGCACTCCCCGCTCAGCATGTGGGCGGCGAAGGAGGCCGTGACGCGCCTGCGCCGGGCCAACGTCCCCGACGGCGACGACATCGTCGAGACGGTGTTCGGCAGCGCCGACTTCCGCGCTGCCGTGAAGTCGTTCGCAGCCAAGGAGCCGGCCCGCTGGACGGGTCGATGACCACGATCGTCCGGTACGACGGCGGGCAGGGTGCCCGGGTCGGACTGCTCGACGGCGGCGGTGTGCACCCGCTGCCGGTGGAGTCGGTGGCGAGCCTGCTGCGGTTGCGTCTCGACGAGCTCCGGGCTCTCGTCGAGGGCCCGCGGGATGAGGTCGTCGACGTGTCGGGCGTGCGCCTGCTCGCGCCGGTGGACGAGCGCACGGAGGTCTGGGCGAGCGGCGTCACCTACGAGCGGTCGCGGGACGCCCGGGTGGAGGAGTCGTCGGTCCAGGACGTCTACCAGCGGGTCTACGAGGCGGAGCGCCCGGAGCTGTTCTTCAAGGCGGTGGCCTGGCGGGTGGTGCCCGACGGGCAGCCGGTGGCGGTGCGCGTCGACTCGGCGCAGAACGTGCCGGAGCCGGAGCTGGTGCTGGTCGTGAACCGGCACGCCGAGGTCGTGGGCTACTGCGTCGGCAACGACATGAGCTCGCGCTCCATCGAGGGCGCGAACCCGCTCTACCTCCCCCAGGCCAAGGTGTACGACGGGTCGTTCTCCCTGTCCAGCGGCATCCGTCCGGCGTGGGAGCTGCCCGAGGTGGCGGCGCTGGGCATCGGGATGGACGTCGTGCGCGACGGCGCCGTGGCGTGGTCGGGCGCGACCGGCACCGACCGGCTGGCCCGGACGTTCGCCGACCTCGTCGAGCACCTCTACCGGTGCTGCTCGTTCCCTGACGGGGCGCTGCTGTCCACGGGCACGGGGATCGTCCCCGAGCTCGACTTCACCGTCCTCCCCGGCGACGAGGTCCGCATCCGGATCGACGGGGTCGGGACGCTGTGCAACCCCGTGATGGCGACCGGGACACCGAGCCTCTCGTCGCTCTAGGGTGCTGACAGACCCCACGGAGAGGACCACCCATGAGCGAGCTGCTCGTCGTCGCGACCATCCCCGCCAAGCGCAAGAAGGTGGACGAGCTGCGTGTCGTGCTCCGGGCCCTCGTCGCGGCGACCCGCGAGGAGGAGGGGTGCCTGTCCTACGACCTGTACGAGTCCGCATCGGCCCCCGGGACGTTCATCACCGTGGAGCGGTGGGTGAGCCAGGACGCCCTCGACGCGCACCTGCAGACCGCCCACGTCGGCGAGGCGCTCAAGGCCTCCGAGGGGGCGCTGCGGAAGGACATCGAGGTCCACCCCCTGGTGCCGATGAGCTGACGGTCCGCCTCGTCCGAACGGACGAGGCGCCGGTGTCGGACCGAGCCGTCGCGGGCGATTGCAGGTACGTTCGGCCCAGCGCGTGAGCGTCGTCAGTCCATACCCCGTAGAAGGAGCACCTCATGAACACTCGCACCATCGCCATCATCGCCCTGGTCATCGCCGTCATCCTGGTGCTCGCACTGTTCGTCTTCTGAGCCGCGGCTCTCAGCGCGGCACCCTCACCAGCAACCGGCCGTGGACGCAGTCCATCCGCAGCTCACGGCCGGGCCCGATGGAGTCCCCGTCGAGCTGGCGGGGGGTGTCGGCTGCCGCACGCACCACGACGCTCGATCCGGTCAGCCGCATGATCGTGTCGTCGGTGAACGTGCTCTTCGAGAGCACCCGCGCGGCCAGCGGGATCCACGACAGGAACCGCTTCGGGTGCAGGATCACCACGTCGAGCACGCCGTCGTCGATGGCCGCGTCGGGCAGCAACGGCATGCCGGCCTGGAGATAGCCGACGTTGCCGACCACGACCGTGCGGGCCCGGTGCCGCGTGAAGTCGCCGCCGTCCACGGAGATCTCGATGCGGACCGCCGGGAACATCAGTGACTTCAGGCCGGAGATCACGTAGGCGATCCAGCCGACCTTCTTCTTGATCTCCTCGTTGACGCCCTCCATGATCGCGGCGTCGAAGCCCATGCCGGCCATCACCATGAAGTGGGTGTCCTCGATGCCGTCGCCGCTGACGTCGACCAGGTCGATGGCGCGGTCCTGGCCGTTGAGCCCGACGTCGATCGCGGAGCGCAGGTAGAGCGGGATGTCGAGGTTGCGGGCGAGCAGGTTGCCCGTGCCTGCCGGGATGATGCCGACCGGGATGCCGGTGCCGGCCAGCTCCGCGCACACCTCGCGCACCGTGCCGTCGCCGCCGCACACGAGCACCAGGTCGGCGCCGGCGACCGACGCCGCGTGCGCCATCCCGGTGCCGGGGTCCTCGACGGTCGTGTAGTGCCACGTGGGCTCGTTCCAGCCGGACTCCTCGGCCATCGCGTTCACGATCGCGCGGAACTGCCCGACGTCCTCCACCTTGACCGGGTTGAGCACCACGGCCAGCTGGCGCTCGGACGAGTACACCTGCGGCAGCGGCTCGGCGGTCACGGCGGTCGACCGGGGCCGCGGATCGAGGACGACCTGCGCGAGCAGGGCCACGGCGATGCCGAGCAGCGTGCCGGCGATGACGTCGCTGGGGTAGTGCCGGCCCAGCAGCACCCGGTCGAGGCAGACCACGAACCACAGCACCACGCACCCGGCCAGCGCCAGGTGCCGCAGGTTGCTGCGGCGTACGAACATCCACGTCAGCAGCACCAGGATCGCGACGAACGCCGCGATCGAGGAGGCGTGTCCCGACGGGAACGACTTGCTGCTGAGCAGGCCGGTGGCGTCCTGCCAGTCGGGCCGCCCACGCCCGAGCCAGAGCTTGAAGCCGGTGGTCGCGAGCGAGGTGGCCACCATGACGACGACGACGTACGCCGCGGCCCGGCGATGCTTGCGGAGCAGCAGCGCCAACGCCAGCAGGACGGTGAGGATCGTCATGCCGATGGTGCCGAATGCGTGCTCCACGACCCGCAGGGAGCCGATCAGGAAGCCCTGGTCGTCGGCCCAGTCCTCGGCGTCCTGGCCGAGCTCGTCGAGCCTGCCGAGGGGTGCCCGGTCGCCGGTGACGAGGAACGCCAGCACTGCGAACAGCGCCAGCGAGAGGCCGCCCCACGTCAGCAGGCGGGCGCGCGATCGATCGGTCACGAGGCGCAAGTATGCCGCCACCACCCAGCAGGCCCGCACCCGCGGAATCTCCCGCGCGGGTGTCCGTGCGGGCTGACAGGATGCGGGGCGTGGCTACCGACGACCAGAAGGCGATCCTGCACCGCTACCTCAAGACCGCGCGCGAGGCGCTGCTGTGGAAGCTCGACGGCCTCGGCGACTACGACGTCCGGCGGCCACTGACCCCCACCGGCACCAACCTCCTCGGGCTGGTCAAGCACGTCGCGAGCGTCGAGGGCGAGTACTTCGGCGACTGCTTCGGGCGGCCGTCGGGTGAGCCGCTGCCGTGGCTCGCCGACGACGCCGAGCCCAACGCCGACATGTGGGCGACCCCCGACGAGTCGCGCGACGACATCGTCGCGCTCTACCACCGCTGCTGGGCACACTCCGACGCCACGATCGAGGCCCTGCCGCTCGACGCCCCGGGCATCGTCCCCTGGTGGTCCACTCCCGACGTCACCCTCCAGCAGCTGCTCGTGCACATGGTGGCCGAGACCAACCGCCACGCCGGGCACGCCGACATCGTGCGCGAGCTCGTCGACGGAGCCGCCGGGGTGCGCGCCGACAACAGCAACCTGCCCGACGGGATCGACTGGGCGGCGTACCACCAGAGCCTCGAGGACGCCGCGGCCACCTTCCGCGTCGCGGCCGACGGTTAGCCTGTCGCCATGATCGATCCCCGCCTCCTCCGAGACGACCCCGACCGCGTCCGCACCTCGCTCGCCAAGCGCGGGATCTCCGACGAGGTCGTCGACCGGGCGCTGTCCGCCGACGTGGCCCGGCGCGAGTCGATCGTGGCGTTCGAGGCCAGGCGCGGCGAGCAGAAGCAGCTCGGCAAGCTGATCCCGCAGGCGCAGGGCGACGAGAAGCAGGCGCTGCTCGCGCAGACCAAGACGCTGGCCGCCGACGTCAAGGCCGCCGAGGCGGCGCAGACCGCCGCCGAGCAGCAGTGGCGCGACGCGATCATGGACATCCCCAACGTCGCCGCCGACGAGGCGCCGGCCGGCGGGGAGGACGACTACGTCGTGCTCGAGACGGTCGGCACGCCGCGCGACTTCGCGGCCGAGGGCTTCGAGCCCCGCGACCACATCGAGCTCGGCAAGATCCTCGGCGCCATCGACCTCGAGCGGGGGGCCAAGGTCAGCGGCAGCCGGTTCTACTTCCTCACCGGAGTCGGGGCCGAGCTCGAGTTCGCGCTGTTCAACCACGCCCTCGAGCTCGCGCGCGGCTGGGGCTTCACCCAGGTGATCGCGCCGTCGCTCGTCAAGCCTCGGGCCATGGAGGGCACCGGCTTCCTCGGCCAGGCAGCCGACGACGTCTACCGCATCGAGGGCGAGGACCTCTACCTCGTCGGCACGTCCGAGGTGCCGATGGCCGCCTACCACTCCGACGAGATCCTCGATCCCGCGTCACTGCCCCGGCGCTACGCCGCGTTCAGCCCGTGCTTCCGCAAGGAGGCCGGCTCGCACGGCAAGGACACCAAGGGCATCATCCGGGTGCACTGGTTCGACAAGATCGAGATGTTCGTCTACACCACGATCGAGGAGTCGTACGCCGAGCACCAGCGGCTGCTGGCCTGGGAGCGGGAGTTCCTCGACTCGCTCGAGCTGGCCTACCAGGTGATCGACACGGCCGCCGGCGACCTCGGCCTGTCGGCACAGCGCAAGTTCGACTGCGAGGCGTGGATCCCGACCCAGGGCAAGTACCGCGAGCTCACCTCCACCTCCAACTGCACCGACTTCCAGGCCCGCCGCCTCGACATCCGCGGCCGCTTCGACGACGGCACCGCTCCGGTCGCGACGCTCAACGGCACGCTGTGCGCCTCCACGCGCACCATCGTCGCGGTCCTCGAGACCCACCAGCAGCCCGACGGGTCGGTGCGGGTGCCCACGGCGCTGCAGAAGTGGCTCGGCCGCGAGGTCCTCGAGCCGGTCTCGTGAGCGCGGGTCTCGAGACAGGCGCAGAGGGCCTTCCTCAGCCGGCGCAAGGCTGGCAGCCCCGCCTGGTTGCGTTGGACATCGACGGCACGCTGCTCAAGTGGGTCGAGGGGTCCGGCCAGATCTACGAGCAGATCCCGCCGGCCGTCCACGCCGCGGTGCACCGCATCCTCGATGCCGGCGCCCACGTCGTCCTCAGCTCCGGGCGCTCGCCGCACGGCATGACCCCCATCGCCGACCTGCTCGACATCCCGCGCGAGGGTGACGACCGGCTCTGGATCGTCGCGTCCAACGGCGCCGTCGTCTTCCGCTACCCCGAGCTCGAGGTGGTGCACGAGGAGACCTTCGACGCCCGGCCGGCCGTCGAGGCAGTGCTGCGCGAGCACCCCGACGCGCTGGTCGCCGTCGAGGAGCGTGGTGTCGGCTACCGCGTCAACCGGCCCTTCCCGCTGGGCGAGCTGTCCGGCGAGATGATCGAGACCGAGGTCGCCGAGATCATCGCCGGCCCGGTCAGCCGCGTGATCATCCGCGACCCCGACGCCACCGCCGACGACTTCGTCGCCCTCGGCCGCCCGCCTCGGGCTGCACGGTACCGACTACGTCGTCGGCTGGACCGCCTGGCTCGACCTGTCCCCGGTCGGCGTCTCGAAGGCGTCGGGGCTGGCCCTCGTCGCCGAGCAGCTGGGCGTCGCGCAGGCCGACGTGCTGGCCATCGGTGACGGCCGCAACGACATCGAGATGCTGCGCTGGGCCGGGCGTGGGGTCGCCATGGGCCAGTCGGTCCAGGAGGTGCACGACGCCGCGGACGCCGTGACCGAGACCGTGTACGACGACGGCGCGGCCGCCGAGATCTCCCGCTGGTTCCCCGAGCCGTGAAACCCCGCCTGGTCGCCACCGACCTCGACGGCACCCTCCTGCACTCCGACGGCACCGTCACCCCGCGCACCCGCGAGGTGCTCGCCGAGCTCGACCGGCGCGGCGTGCCCGTCGTCTACGTCACCGGTCGGCCGGTCCGCTGGATGGACGCGCTGTGGGAGACCGTCGGCGGGCACGGCCTGGCCATCTGCTCCAACGGCGCCGTGGTCTACGACGTCGAGGCGCGCGACATCCGCAGCGTGCGGCCGATCCCCGCCGAGACGGTGCTCGAGGTGGGCGAGCTGCTGCGCCGCGAGCTCCCCGGCACGGCGTACGCGCTGGAGAAGACCGGCGGCTTCGGCGTCGAGCCCGAGTTCATGCGGCGCCACGACCGCAGGCAGCTCGAGGTGCCGGTCGCCCCGCTCGAGGAGCTGCTCGACGGCACGGTGGTCAAGCTGCTGGCGCAGATCGAGGACGTCGACCCGGAGCGCTACTGGCGCCAGGTCGAGGCGCTGGTGGGCGACCTGGTCACGGTCACCTGGTCGAGCGAGTGGGCGATGGTCGAGCTCAGTGCGTTCGACGTCACCAAGGCGTCGACCCTGGCGCTGGTCTGCGACGAGTTCGGCATCGATCCCGGGGACGTCGTCGCGTTCGGCGACATGCCCAACGACCTGGCCCTGCTCGAGTGGGCGGGCAGCTCCTACGCGATGGCCAACGGGCATCCGCTCGTGCGCGAGCTCGCGGACCACCTCGCGCCGACCAACGACGACGACGGTGTCGCGAGCGTGCTCACCGACCTCTTCGGCCTCTGAGGACGTCCTCCCCGCGGCCCGTAGAGTGTCGCCATGCCACTGATCCGCGCCGCCCGTCTGGCAGCTCGTGGCTGTTCGCGTGCGTCGGCCTGGTCGCCACCGTCGTCGACCTCGGCCAGGACGCCGCTCGCGACCGAGAGCAAGCAGACACGCCCTGGTCGTGATGCTGCTGGCGCTGAGCGGGGTCGTGCTCACCCAGCTGCCGGCCCACGCGTGCACCTGCATCCAGCAGACCTTCGCGGACCAGGTCGACGCCGCCGACGTCATCTTCACCGGCTCCGTCGTCTCCATCTCGCCGCCGGCCGAGGGCACGGTGACCTACGACGTCACCGCCGACCGCGTCTTCAAGGGCGGCCTCGGCGGCGCCGCCGCCACCATCACCAGCCCCGCGCAGACCGGTGCCTGCGGCCTCGGCGAGCTGCCCACCGACCGGCCCTACGTCTTCCTCGTCACCCGGTCCGGCACCGCCTTCACCGCCGAGTCGTGCGGAGGTACGGCAGCGGTGTCGGCCAAGATGAACGAGCGCGTCGGCCGGCTGCTCGGTCAGGGCGAGCCCGTGGCCACGTCGACGGCGCCCGAGAGCGCGACGTACACCAGGGTCGAGGACGCCGCGCCCACCGAGCTGGCCCGGCTGGCCGCCCCCGGTGCCGCACTCGTGATCATCGGCCTGCTCGGCCTCATGGTCGTCCGGCGGATCGGGCGACGGGCCTAGGACCTAGAGGTACATCCCGCCGGTGCCCGGCCCCGTCGGCTCGCCGGGCGCACCCGGCGGCTCCGGCGGTCCTCCGGGCTGACCCTGCTGCTGGCTCATGCCTTCAGGGAGGGCGCGGCGCATCTGCTCGAGCTGGGCCCGGGACGCCATCTGCTGGGCGTAGATCGCGGTCTGGATGCCGTGGAAGAGGCCCTCGAGCCACCCCACCAGCTGGGCCTGCGCGATGCGCAGCTCGCCCTCGCTGGGGGTGCCCTCCTCGGTGAACGGAAGGGACAGCCGTTCGAGCTCCTCGACGAGCTCGGGCGCGAGACCCGACTCGAGCTCCTTGATCGACGCGGCGTGGATCTCCTTGAGGCGGTTGCGGCTGGCCTCGTCCAGGGGCGCGGCCTTCACCTCCTCGAGCAGCTGGCGGATCATGCTGCCGATCCGCATCACCTTCGCCGGTTGCTCCACGAGCTCGGTGACGTGGCGCTCCCCGTCGCCCTCGCCGTCCGACTGCTCGGCCGCCGCGGCGTCGACCGCGTCCTGGATGGACGTCGCGGGGACGGTGCCGACCGGCTGCCCGTCGGGTCCGATGACCAGTACGTGCCCCTCGGGAATCTGCTCGCTCATCCCGTCAGCCTACGGTGAGCACGATCTTGCCCACGTGCCCGCTGTCGTCCATCAGCCGGTGGGCGTCGGCGACCTCGGCCAGCGGCATCGCGGTGTGTACGACGGGGCGCACCGCGCCGTCCGCCACCAGTGGCCAGACGTGCTCGGCCACGGCGGCGCAGATGGCCGCCTTCTCCTCGGTGGGCCGGGCGCGCAACGACGTCGCGATCACCGCACCCCGCTTGCGCAGCAGCTTGCCGATGTCGAGCTCGCCCTTGGTGCCGCCCTGCATGCCGATGATGACCAGCCGGCCCTCGGTGGCGAGGGCGTCGAGGTTGCGGTCGAGGTAGGCCGCGCCCATGTTGTCGAGGATGACGTCGGCCCCGTGGCCGTCCGTGACGCTCTTGACCACCTCCACGAAGTCCTCGTCGCGGTAGTTGATGGTCACGTCGGCGCCCAGCTCGGAGCAGACCGCCAGCTTGTCGGCCGACCCCGCCGTCGTGAGGACCTTCGCGGAGAGGGCCGACGCGAGCTGGATCGCCAGCGTGCCGATGCCGCCGGCGCCGCCGTGGACGAGGAGCGTCTCGCCGGGCTGCAGACCCGCCACCATGAACACGTTCGACCACACCGTGCACGCGACCTCGGGCAGGGCAGCTGCCGTGACCAGGTCGATGCCCGCCGGCACGGGAAGCAGCTGGCCGGCCGGCACGGCCACCAGCTCGGCGTACCCACCACCGGAGAGCAGGGCGCACACCTCGTCGCCGACCGACCAGCCCTCGACACCCTCGCCGAGGGCGACGATGCGGCCGCTGCACTCGAGACCGATGACATCCGAGGCGCCGGGCGGCGGCGGGTAGAGACCCTTGCGCTGCATGGTGTCCGCCTTGTTGACGGCCGTCGCGACCACCTCGACGAGCACCTCGCCGGCGCGGGCGACCGGGTCGGGCAGCTCGCCCACGGACAGGACTTCGGGGCCTCCGGCGGCGGAGGCGATCACGGCGCGCATGCCGCCACCCTAGGTCGGGGGGTCAGTCCTCGAACTCGTCGGTGGAGTGGTCGACGCCGGTGTCGTCGGGCACGTCGTCGTCGATGTCGATGGGGTCCGGGGCGCCGGCCGGCTGGTCCCAGCCCTCGGCCAGCACCTGGGCGGCGGCTGCCAGCTGCTCCACCCGCTCGGGGTTGGCGCCGTGCGAGGCCGAGGCGTAGCCGAGCAGGAAGGTCGTGATCGGCGCCGACTTCTTCTCCACCCGGTGCGCGGAGGTGCGCGCGAGGTCGAGGATCAGTGCCTCGTCGACCTCGGCCTCGATGTCGAGGACGTCGCACAGCTCGTCGATCCAGTCGTGAAGGTTCACGGGACCCACATTTCCCAATCGGAGCCGCTCCCGCAAGCCCCTTCCGTACGGCGGCGCCCCGCGGCTCACTCGCGCAGGTCGCGGAGGTCGGCCCAGGTGTCGACGTCGCGGGCCTCGGCACCCTCCGCAGGCACCTCGGCCACGCTGAGGCCGGCCAGCAGCCGGTGCAGCGCCATCCCGTGCTGACCCTCGTGGTCGGGCCGCACCGCATCGAGCCGAGACGTCTGGACCACACCCGCCAGCTGACGGCGGCCGGTCGCGTCGACGAGGAACGCCGCGTCGTGCCCGACCACCGCCTCGCGGAGCCGCCGGAACGTGTACGGCGTCACGTGCGGCATGTCGACCGCCAGCACGCCGAGCCAGTCCGGCGCGCGCAGCAGCGCGTCGCGACCGGTGAGGAGTCCGGCGACCGGCCCGCCCGACGGAGGGTCCTCGCGGGTGAACGTGACCGGCCGATCGGTGGGCACGGACGTGCCGACCACCACGACCTCGTGGGCGTCGACGAGCGAGTCGATGGCCAGCGCCAGCAGGGTGCGGCCGTGCACCTCGAGGCCGGCCTTGTCGACGCCGTCCATCCGCGCGGCGGTGCCGCCGGCGAGCACCACGGCGGAGAAGGCAGGGTCGTGGTCCACACCCCAAGGGTGGCAGGGTGGTGGTGTGACCGGACAGCTGCGGGTGGCCCTCGTCCAGGAGGCGTCGACCCTCGACCCCGACCACAACCGGGCGTGGCTCGCCGAGCTCACCCCGCCCGACGCGGACCTGGTGGTGTTCCCGGAGGCCTTCCAGCGTGACTTCGGCGAGGCCGGCAGCGATCTCTCCAGCTTCGCCGAGACCACGGACGGCGCGTTCGCGACCGAGGTCTCCGTTGTCGCCGCAGAGCGCGGCACCACCGTCGTGGCCGGCATGTTCGAACGAGGCGACGACCCCGCACGCCCGTTCAACACCCTGCTCGTCCGGGGCGCCGTCCAGGCGTCGTACCGGAAGATCCACCTCTACGACTCGTTCGGCTACCGCGAGTCCGACCGGCTCTCCGCGGGCCCGGTGGCGCCGGTGACGTTCAGGCTCGGCGACTTCACCGTCGGTCTGATGACCTGCTACGACCTGCGCTTCCCCGAGCTCGCACGCACCTTGGTCGACGCCGGCGCCGACGTGCTCGTCGTGCCGGCGGCATGGGTGGCGGGCGACCGCAAGGTCGACCACTGGCGCACCCTCGTGCACGCCCGGGCGATCGAGAACACGGTCTACGTCGTCGCCGTCGGGCAGCCGGCGCCGCGCTACAGCGGCCACTCGACGATCGTCAGCCCGCTGGGCGACGTCGTGGCCGAGGCCGGCCCCGACGCCGACATCGTGCGAGGGGTGCTGGACGCGGAGGTGATCGCCGAGGCCCGGCGTACCAACCCCTCCCTCGCCAACCGCCGACGGTAGCCTCTCTGCTCGTGCCCACACCCCCAGGCGGCCGCCGTGCCGCCCCGCGCCCGTCGTCGCGCCGCCAGCGCGTCCGGGACCGGAAGGCGGCGTCGGCACAGCCTCGGGAGGAGAGGCCACGCGAACCTCGCGAGAGCAGGTTCTCCGCGCGAACTCCCCGGCTGTTGTGGACGCTGGTCCTGCTCGTCGGCGCGGCTGCGCTGGGCTGTGCCGCGGCCGAGGTCGGGCCCGACTGGTTGGACGGCGCCGGCGCCGTCGCGGTCAGCTCCACCTACACGTGGGCCCTCGCTGCCCGCACGGGTGGCCGGCCGCTCGTCTTCGCCGGTCTCGCGGCGCTGATGGGCGTGGCCGCCGTCGTGAGCGAGCTCGAGGTCCTCACCGGCGGAGCGGCGGTCCTGACGTGCGTCGTCAGCGGCGTCCTGGCGGTGATGATGACCGTGCCCGCGTCGTCGTACCTCCGCGCCGTGCGCGAGACCCTCGTCGCCTGCGCCATCGCGGCCGTCGGCGCGTTCGCGACCGTCGGCTTCGAGCCGAACGCCGACCGCGAGCGGTTCGAGTACATCACCCTGGCCATCGGCTTCTCGCTCGTCCTGATCCTCGTGTTCCGCTTCGGTGCCGGCCTGCACGGCCTCGGCCGGCGCGGCCTCGTGACCGTCGTGGTCGGCTCGCTCGTGCTCGCGCTGACCCTCGCGTACGCCGAGCTGTTGCGTCGCTACGGCATCTCCTCGGTCGTCGAGCCGGCACTCGACCTGGTCCGCTGGAGCCGCGAGAACCTGCAGGCCTTCCCGCGACCGATCGTGGTGCTCCTGGGCATCCCGGCCCTGGTCTGGGGCGTGCACATGCGCGCCCGCCGCCGGCAGGGTTGGTGGGTGTGTGCCTTCGGGGTCGCGGCGACGCTGCCCGTGGCGCAGTCGCTGGTCAACCCGCAGGGCTCCTTCCTCGAGGCCGCGCTGCAGACGGTCTACGGCATCGTGCTCGGCCTGATCGTCGGGTACGTCGTCATCCGCGCCGACCTCGCCCTCACCGGCCCCCGCGGCAGCCGGGCCCGTGCGGCCGAGGAAGCCGCCGCCCACCGGCCCGAACCCTCCCGCTTCCGCGCGCTGTGACGCCCCGCCGCCCGGCGAGCAGCGGGTACGGGCGGGTAGCCGCTAGCGTCGTGCCCATGGCCCGCGACACGAGCACCGAGATCCTCGCCGAGATGGTCGCCAACGTGATGAGCGTGGCGTTCGAGGTCGGCGAGTCGGTCACCGAGGGTGACACCGTCGTCCTCCTGGAGTCGATGAAGATGGAGATCCCGGTGATCGCCGAGCTCTCCGGCACGGTCAAGGCCGTCAAGGTCGCCCCGGGCGACGTCGTACAGGAAGGCGACGTGCTGCTCGTCTTGGCCTGACGTGCCCGGCTGCCGATTTAACCGGCCCGCACGCCGTCCGGTAATCTCTGCGGCGGTGGCGTGTCCGAGCGGCCTAAGGAGAACGCCTCGAAAGCGTTTGTCGGTGCAAGCCGACCGAGGGTTCAAATCCCTCCGCCACCGCCGTGATCTCCCAGGAGGTCAGAGGGATCCGAACCCGCACCGGGTTCGGATCCTTCGCATTTACTCGGATGCGCGACGCCGTGAGGAGCGGCATGCTCGTGTCCTGTGAGCGACATCCCGGATCTCGGACCCGTACCCGAACGCATGGCCGTCGACGCAGACCTGGTGCGGCGGCTGGTGGCCGAGCAGTTTCCGCAGTGGGCCGCGCTGGAGGTCCGGCCCGTCGCCGACGGCGGCTGGGACAACTGGACCTTCCACCTCGGACCCGAGCTGTCGGCGCGGCTGCCCAGCGCGGCGCCGTACGCCCTGGCCGTCGAGAAGGAGCACCGGTGGCTCCCGGTGCTGGCGAGCCAGCTACCACTGCCCGTGCCGACGCCCGTCGCGAAAGGTGGGCCCGGACCGGGATACCCGCACCCGTGGTCGGTCTACACCTGGCTCGACGGCCGGCCGGCTCGGGCGGACGCGATCGCCGACCCGGTCCGGTTCGCGCTCTCCCTGGCCGAGTTCCTGTCCGCGCTGCAGGGCGCCGATCCCGCGGACGGTCCCCGTCCGGGTCTGCACAACTGGTACCGCGGCGGGACGCTGCGCACGTACGACGCGACCACCCGCGACGCCCTGGTGGACCTGCGTGACCACGTCGACGTCGACCTGGCGGCGGAGGCCTGGGAGAGCGCCCTCGCGGCGCAGTGGGACGGGACGGAGGTGTGGTTCCACGGCGACGTGGCCGAGGGCAACCTGCTGCTGGAGGACGGCGAGCTCGCCGGGGTGCTCGACTTCGGCACGTGCGGGGTCGGCGATCCCGCATGCGACCTGGCGATCGCCTGGACCCTGCTGACCGAGGAGGGTCGGCGGGCCTTCCGGGAGCGGCTGTCGGTGGATGCCGCGACCTGGGCACGCGGGCGGGGCTGGGCACTCTGGAAGGCGCTCGCCACGTGTTCGCGGGTTCTGGACGACGACGAGGAGGTCGCGGAGCAGTTGCGCGTCCTCGACCAGATCCTCAGCGACCACTGACGTCCCTCACTGCAGCGCGGCGTACCACGCGTTCGCGCGCCGGCCGGCGACCACGGCCCGCTCCCAAGCGACGCCGACGGCGAGCAGGGTGGCGCCGGCGGCACCGAGGATGAACCAGCCCGGCACGTACTCCATGAGCGGGCCGCCCTGGGTGACCGCGACGACGACCAGCACCGCGCTGCCGACGGTGACGGGAGCCTGCCACTGCCGCGACAGGCCGGCGACCAGGATGAGGAGGCCGGCCGCGGTCACGGCCAGCAGCCGGGGTGAGTCGCCCTCGCCGACGGCCACGAGCAGGGTCGGCACCATCGCGACGGTCAGCGCCGGCCCCATGGTGACGAACGTCGGCAGCGAGTGGTCGCGCGACCACTGGACCCAGCCGATCGCGGCGAGTAGTGCCACCAGCGGCAGCGTGTAGGCCTCGATCTCGGTCACGTCGGCCTCGGCCATCAGCACGCCGGTGCCGGTCGTGATCGCGAGCGAGCCGACGTAGGAGAACAGCAGCCGGCCGGGGGTGGCGGCGTACAACAAGGTCAGGACGCCGAGGGTCACGAGCACGATCGCCAGCTGGTACGACGACTCCGAGGCGCCGGCCAGGACCGCGGTCGTGGCCCAGACGAACCCGAACCCGATGGCGGCGAGCTCGACCAGCCCCCACGCAGCGCCACGACGTGCGCAGATGCCGGCGAGGCCGAGGTTGGCCGCGACCAGGAGCAGTGCCACCGGCCACCACACCACCGCGTCGGAGTCGCGCAGTGCGGTGAACGCGGCCGCCAGCACCGCCGTCTCGGCGAGCCCCACCCAGAGGACGCTGCGGGTGCGCACAGCGGCCACGACCGCGGGCACGGCCCAGGCCACCGCCGGCACGACAGGGACCCACCACTGGGCGATGCCTGCATCGTCGGTGCCGGCCATCAGCAGCCGGCCGGTGGCGGCCCCCTCCTCCGACAACGCGAGCACGAGCAGGAACAGCACGGGCTGGGCCGCCCGGGCCACGACCGTGACGGCGGTGGCCCACTGGCGCCGCGGCAGCACGAGCCGGTCGGTGGCGGAGATGGTCAGGACCACCGAGAGCACCACCGCTGCTGCGACGAGCGCGAGCCGAGGTGCGTCGATGACCGGGATGCCGACGACCGGCACCAGCCACGCGATGGCACCGACCCGCACCAGGTCGATGGTCCTGGCGGCGACCAGCGCCGCGACCGGGATGACCAGCAGCAGCGCGAAGGCGGCGTACACCTCGGCGACCGGGGTCGAGGTGTCGTAGCCGACGGCCAGGCCCGAGAGCGCGTGGGTCGCGAGGGCGAGGACGGCGGAGACGACGAACGGGAGAGCGGACCACGGCATCCGAAGGCCCGGGACCCGGACGTCGAGGCGGTACGCCGCGAAGGCGCCGGCGCCGCTGGCGGCGGCCAGCACCAGGGTGAGGCCGACGATCGCGAGGTCGCCGGGGTCGAGGGCACTCGTCGCCGACCAGCCCGCGACCGCCAGCATCACGGTGCCGGCGGGCCGGTAGACGAGGACGCGTCGCAGGGTCTCGCCGTCGGACCTGCGCGGCACGAGGCGGTCGAAGCCGAGCAGCAGCGCGCCGCCCAGGAGTCCGGCGCCGGTCGAGTAGGCGTCGGCCGCCAGGTCACCGAGTCCGGCAAGGTTCAGCCAGTGGGCGGCGGCGAGGTCCAGGGTGAGCAGACCGGCCGCGATCACGGCAGCGGTCTCGGCGGCGGCGGGCAGCCGTCGCTTCGTCGCCACGACGGAGCCGGCGACGGCGGTGGCCGTCATCGCGACCATGATCGCCGCCTGCCCGGCGAGACCGACGACGAACCACACCACGAGCACGAAGAACAGCGCGGCGGAGAGCAGGAGCAGGGCGCCGAGGCCGAGCAGGAGCTGCTGGCCGGACAGCTGTGCGCGAGGCTGCCGCTGCTGGGGACCACGGTGTACGGCGGGGTACGGGCCGACGGCGTACGCACTGGTGTCGGCGGGACCCGGTGGCGCGAGCAGTGCCTGGATCAGGTGGTCGGACTCGGCGCGCAGGGCGGTCAGCTGCTGGTTCACCTGCCAGAGCCGGGACGCCTGGGGGCCGACGAGTCGCAGGCCGCAGGACGTGCACGCGAGGAGGGACGACTCGAGGGTGGTGGAGCAGTTCGGGCACGGGAACGTGGTGGTCGTGGTCACGAGCTCATCGTCCGCCCGGACGACGGCGGGGAGATGCGCCTTCCTACTCACCGGCCATGGCCCACTTGGCGCGGGCGGCGATAATGGACCCAGACAGGCCCCAGGGCCATCCGTGCGTCATCAACGACAGTAGGTCACAGACATGATCGGTTTCCTCGTAGCGGGCCTCATTATCGGCGCGCTTGCTCGCCTCATCAAGCCCGGCCGGCAGAGCCTGGGCATCCTCGCGACGCTGGGCCTCGGCCTCGTGGGCTCCCTCATCGGCGGCACCATCGCGTGGCTGATCGGCTCCGGAGACATCTGGGAGCTCAACATCCTCGGGTTCGTGCTCTCCGTGGTCGCCGCGGTCCTGCTCATCGGGACCGCCGAGTCCGTGGCCGGGAAGAACAAGGCCGCCGCCTGATCGACGAGTCAGGCACGGTGCTGCGCGAAGAAGCCGTCGAGCAGCACCGTGCTCTCGCTCGCCAGCACGCCCGAGACGACCTCCGGGCGGTGGTTGAGCCGACGGTCGCGCACGACGTCCCACAGGCTGCCGACGGCGCCGGCCTTGTCGTCGTGCGCGCCGTAGACGATGCGGGCGACCCGTGACAGCACCGCGGCACCGGCGCACATGGTGCACGGCTCGAGGGTGACGACGAGGGTGCAGCCCTCGAGCCGCCACTCGCCGCGCGCGAGGGCGGCGGCCCGCAGGGCGACCACCTCGGCATGGCCGGTGGGGTCGTGGGCGGCCTCGCGGACGTTGCGTCCGCGGCCCAGCACCTCACCGTCGGCGGAGAGCACGACGGCTCCGATGGGCACGTCGGCCGTGTCGAGGGCAGCGCGGGCCTCGGCCAGGGCCAGCCGCATGGCCGGTGCCCAGGGTTCAGACACGGTCGTGGGAGGTCATGCAGACGTGAGACCGACGGCGTCGTCGAAGAGCGGCCCGAAGCCCAGCTTGCGGGCGATGTCGGAGAGCATCTCGTCGGGGTAGAGCTCGAAGTCGTCGAGCAGCACTCCCATGTCCATCGCGTGCATGCCGAGGTCGCCGAGCAGGTCGAGGTCGCCGGCCGGCACCTGCTCGTCGTCGTCGTCGAGCCCGGGGAGCCCGAGGAACTCGGCGGCCGAGCTGGCCAGCTCCCACTCGTCGGCGGCGGTGATGTCGGAGAGGAGCACGCGGGTGCTGGCGCCGGCCACGCGCACGATGACGAAGAAGTCCTCGTCGATCGCGACCATGCCCACGGCGCCGCCGTCGCCGGGGAAGCGGCGCAGCGCATGGGCCAGCGAGTCGACCGACTCGAGGACGGGGTGGGCGATCTCCTGGACCTGCCAGACACCCTCCTCGCGGTAGGCGGCCACGGCGAAGTCGACCCCGTCGACCAGGTCAGCCATGTGGATCCCCTTTCGCGTAGCGCCCTTCGGACACTTCAAGAGTGGCAGATGCGCGCCCCCCGGCCAACCCCGGTCGCGCCGGATCGTCGGACCCGCGGCTGGTCTAGGGTTTCGGCCATGCGCACCCACGTCGTCGACCACCCCCTCGTGGCCCACAAGCTGACCGCTCTTCGCGACGAGTCCACGGATTCGCCGACCTTCCGCCGGCTCGCCGACGAGCTGGTCACCCTGCTCGCCTACGAGGCGACCCGCGACGTCCGTGTCACCCCGGTCGAGATCGTCACCCCGGTGGCCCCGGCCACGGGGGTGCGGCTGGCCGCGCCCAAGCCCCTCGTCGTACCCATCCTGCGGGCGGGTCTCGGCATGCTCGACGGGATGATGCGGCTGCTGCCGACGGCCGAGGTCGGCTTCCTGGGCATGGTGCGCAACGAGGAGACGCTGGAGGCGTCGACGTACGCCGAGCGGCTGCCGGACGACCTGTCTGGACGCCAGTGCTACGTGCTCGACCCGATGCTGGCGACCGGCGGCACCCTCGCGGCGGCGATCCGCTTCCTGACCGATCGCGGTGCCGACGACATCACCGCGATCTGCCTGCTGGCCGCGCCCGAGGGCTGTGCGCGGCTCGAGCAGCAGATCGGCGACATCGACGTGCCGGTCACGATCGTCACCGGCGCGATGGACGAGAGGCTCAACGACAGGGGCTACATCGTGCCCGGTCTCGGCGATGCCGGGGACCGGCTGTACGGCGTCGTCGGCTAGGTGTGCGTCAGCCGGCGAGCGGCTCTTCGGCCACGCTCGACACGGGAGCGACCTCGCCGACCTGCACGCAACCGCGCGGGAGCGACTTCGGCAGGCTCGCCGTCACGGTCGTGCCGACGCCTTCGGTCGACGCGATCGAGATGTCGCCGCCGTGGGCGTCGATGATCGCCTGGACGATGGAGAGGCCGAGCCCGGTGCCCTGGATCGCCTGACGGTTGGCGGTCGAGGCCCGGAAGAACCGTGTGAACAGCTGGTCCTGCTCGGCTTCGGGGATGCCCATGCCGGTGTCGAGCACCACGATCGAGATGTCGTCGGGGCGCTCGCTGACGACCAGCTCGACGCGACCGCCGTCGGGGGTGAACTTCACGGCGTTGCTCAGTAGGTTCAGCAGCACGCGCTCGATGTGCTCGGGGTCGCTCTCGTGCAGGGTCGGGTCGTCGGGCACCCGCACGATCAGCTCGAGGTGCCGGGTGGAGAGCAGCGGGTTGAGTGCCTCGTACGCCGCCTGGACGGCCTCGCGGATGTCGTTGACCACCGGGCTCATCCGCATCTCACGGGCCTCGATCTGCGAGAGCAGCAGGAGGTCCTCGACGAGCAGCAGCAGCCGCCGCCCGTTGCGCTCGACCCGGTTGACGACCGCCCGCTGGTCGGCCGAGAGCTCGCCCACGACACCGTCCTCGAGCACCTCGACGTAACCCATCATGCTGGTCAGCGGGGTGCGCAGCTCGTGGCTGACCGTGGCCACGAAGTCGGCCTTGACCTGCTCGAGCTCGCGCAGCCGCTCGACCGCCGACCGCTCGTGGCTCAGGGCGGTGAGGAGCGACCGGTTGCGGGCCTCGCGCTCGGTGACGTCCTCGGCGACGCAGAGGTAGCCGGCCGCCTCGCCGATCTCGTTCTGCACGCTCGTGATGGTCATCGTCATGGTGCGCTGCTCGCCGTCGCGGCCGGTGAAGCCCCACATCCGGCGACCGTCGCCGTGTGCCGCGGACGCAGCACAGATGTCGACGAAGATCGGGCGGCACTGGAGCCGGGCGGCGTGCCGGCCGAGCTGCTCGTCGGTGAAGAAGTGGTCGGCGTACTCGCCGTCGGCCTCGTCGGCCGTGACCCCCAGCATCGCCTCGGCGCCCGGGTTGAAGACGACGATCCGGCCCTCGACGTCGACGGAGAGCACGGCGGTGCCGGTGGCAGCGGAGACGAGCCGTTCGAGCGTCCGGTGCTCGGTGGCTGCGTGTCCGGCGGAACGGCGCTGCTGGGTGGCCATCACCGAGAGCGGCAGGAGCACCAGCGCACAGTCGAGCAGGAAGAGCTGGAGGAACCCGGTCATCATCTCGGGCGAGATGTCGTAGCGGGACACCAGTCCGTGGACCGGGCCGAGGTGCAGGGCGGTCATCCAGGTGGCCACCACGCCGACGGCGGTGAGCAGGAGGCTGGCCTCGCGCAGGGTGCCGCGGAAGGCGAGCCACGCGAACATCGGCATGACGGCGAACACGACCGGCGGTGCCCCCGCGAACAAGAAGATGGCGACCGTCGCACCGAGCGTGATGACCGACTGGACGAGCCGCTCGGACCTCGGGGCGAGCGCCGGGAACGCCGGCGCCTCGAGGAAGAAGGGCAGCAGGATGAGCAGGGAGGCGGCGTGCGTACCGGAGACGGCGACGAGGGCCAGCCACGGGTTGCCGACGTCGGTCACGGACACCATGCCGGCGACGAGGAGGCCCGAGGTGGCGCTGCCGAGGGCGACGGCGGAGATGACGCGGGAGACGTCGCCCTGGTCGAGGAGCCCGACGCGCGGCCGCGTGGTGCGATGCAGGAGACGCCAGACCGCGACGATGCTGCCGAGGGCGCAGGCCAGGGTGAAGCCGATCGCGCTGGCCGGGTCGTAGCCGCGGAGCAGGAACGCCAGCAGGATCAGGGTCGCGCCCTGGGCGAGCACCGCCGGGCGTCGGGAGAGGTCGACGAGGAGCACGGCGCCGGTCAGCAGGCCGGCCGCGGGCCAGGCCTCAGGGACGCCGCTGGGCGCGTCGACCAGGCCGAGCGTCCCGTAGCTGAACGCGAAGATCGCAAGAAGGAGCAGCGCCACGCGGTGGGAGCGGGCGAAGCGGGCGAGGGCAGACATGACGGCCGGGCGCGGCAGGGCGCTGTGATCCCCGGACAACCCCATCACCCCTCGTCATGGTCTGGACCGAAGAAGTATTGCCACCCGGCAGGGGCCCGCGCGGGCGAATGGGAAAGTCTTTACACAAGCGTTCGCTACAGGGCCTTCACGGCGGAGAGCAGCTTGCTCATGGTGTCCTTGGCGTCGCCGAAGAGGAGCGAGGTCTTCTCGTCGAAGAGGAGCTCGTTCTCGATGCCCGCGAACCCGGGTCGCATCGACCGCTTCATGAAGATGATCTGCTTGCCCTCGTCGGCGTTGAGGATCGGCATCCCGTAGATCGGCGCCCCCGGAGAGGTCTTCGCCGCCGGGTTGACGACGTCGTTGGCGCCCACGACGAGCACCACGTCGGCATCCTTGAAGTCGCCGTTGATCTCGTCCATCTCCTGCAGCTGCTCGTACGGCACCTGCGCCTCGGCCAGCAGCACGTTCATGTGGCCGGGCATCCGGCCCGCGACCGGGTGGATCGCGTAGTCGACCTGCGCTCCGCGCTCGGTGAGCACGTCGACCAGCTCGCGCAGCGTGTGCTGTGCCTGGGCCACGGCCAACCCGTAGCCGGGGACGATGATCACGCGGTCGGCGTACGCCAGGAGGATCGCGGCGTCCTCCGGGGTGGCCGAGCGGACGGGGCGGTCGGACGCCTCGCCCCCGCCGAGCGTCGAGCCGCCCTTGAGGGCGCCGAACAGGATGTTGGCCACCGACCGGCCCATGGCGTTGGCCATGAGCAGGGTGAGGAACGTGCCGGAGGCGCCGACGAGCGTGCCGGCCACCAGCAGCACGGTGTTGCTCAGGACGTAGCCGCCGGCCGCGACCGTCAGGCCGGTGAACGCGTTGAGCAGCGAGATCACGATCGGCACGTCGGCGCCGCCCACTGGCAGCACGAGCAGCAGCCCGAAGGCGAGGCCGATCAACGCCAGCACGACGCCGATCCAGAGCTCCGGGCCGCGCACCAGCACGACCGAGAGGGCGATCGAGGCGATGAGGATGCCGCCGAAGGCGACCGGCAGGCCCGGGAACACCACCGGCCGCGAGGTCATCAGCTCCTGCAGCTTGGCGAACGTGACGACCGAGCCGGCGAACGACACCGAGCCGACGACGATCGTGAACGCCGTGGCGGCCAGGACGAACCAGCCGATCGAGTCGCCGAAGGGCAGGATCTCGTCGAGCTCGAGGATCGCCACGAGCGCGGCAGCGCCGCCGCCGACGCCGTTGAACAGCGCCACCATCTGCGGCATCTGGGTCATCTGCACCGTGCGGGCGCCGTACACGCCGCCGACGGTGCCGACCGCGATGGCGACCAGGATGAGCGGGACGTTCTTCATGTCGTCGAGGTAGAAGAACGGCAGCGCGCAGGCGATCACCGCGGCGGTGGCGCCGATGAGGTTGCCGGTGCGCGCGGTCTTCGGGCCCGACAGGCCCTTGAGGGCCAGGATGAAGCCGACCGCGCAGAGCAGGTAGACGAACTGCGCCCAGACAGGCGGATTCACTGTGATCCTCCCGCCGTGCGGCCTGAGCCACCCTGGCTGACCCGGCTCTTGGGTCTGGAGAACATCTGGAGCATGCGGTCGGTGACCACGAACCCGCCGACCATGTTGATGGTGGCCAGCACGATCGCGATCAGGCCGACGACCACGCCCGGGCCCTCGATGTGCACCGTCACCAGGATCGCGCCGAGCAGGATGACACCGTGGATGGCGTTGGCGCCGGACATCAGCGGGGTGTGCAGCGTCGAGGAGACCTTGGAGATCACCTCGATGCCGACGAACACGCTGAGGACGAAGATCGTCAGCCAGACGATGGCGATGCTCACGGCTGGGCCTCCTGGTCGTACGGCTCATCGTCGGTCGAGGAAGGCGCGCCGGCGCCTGGCTCGAAACCTGCATCCGGTGGTGTCTCGGCCGGGCCCTCGATCGCCTCGCGCGTCGGCTCGTGCTGAATCGCGCCGTCGTGGGTGACGCAGGCGCCGGCCACGATCTCGTCGTCGAAGTCGGGCGCGAAGGCGCCCTCGCTGGTCATCAGGGTGAGCAGGTTGACGATGTTCTGCGCGTAGAGCCGCGACGCCGGCCCGGGCATCTGCGAGGGCACGTTGCGGCCGCCCCAGACCTGGGCGTTGCCGATGCGCACGACCTCGCCGGCCACCGACCCCTCAACGTTGCCTCCGGTCTCGGCGGCCAGGTCGACCACGACGGAGCCGGGCTTCATCTTCTCCACCATGGCGGAGGTCACCAGCATCGGTGCAGTGCGGCCGGGCACCGCGGCGGTGGTGATGAGCGCGTCGGCTGCCGCGATGAACGGCGTGAGCAGCTCGCGCTGGCGGGCCGCGCGGTCCTCGGTCATCTCGCGGGCGTAGCCGCCGGCACCCTCGAGCGTCTCCAGCTCGAGCTGGATCGGCTTGGCGCCCATCGAGGCGATCTCCTCGGCGGCGGCCGCGCGGACGTCGTACGCCCGGACGACGGCGCCGAGCCGCTTGGCGGTGGCGATGGCCTGGAGGCCCGCGACCCCCGCACCGAGTACGACGACCTCGGCGGGCTGCACGGTGCCGGCCGCGGTCATGTTCAGCGGGAAGAAGCGCCGCAGCATCCCGGCCGCGACGATCGCGCTGCGGTAGCCGGCGACCAGGGCCTGCGACGAGAGCGCATCCATCGACTGGGCGCGGGAGATGCGCGGGACGAGCTCCATCGCGAACGACGTGACCCCGCAGTCGCGGAGGTCGGTGACCACGTTGTGCTCGGTGCTGACCGGCAGGAACGAGATGGTGGCGGCTCCGCGCCTGACGCGGCGTACGGCATCGGTGGCCAGCGGCTGCACCGAGACCACCACGTCGGCCTCGGCCAGCGCGTCGTCCTCGATGACGGCGCCGGCGTCGGCGTACTCCGCATCCTCGATGAGGGTGTGCTGTCCCGCGCCGGGCTCCACCGCGACGGTGTAGCCGAGTCCGGTCAGCTTGCCGACCAGCTCGGGCACCATCGCGACGCGGGCCTCGCCGTCACGGGTCTCCCTTGCCACTGCGATCTTCACGGTCGAAACCTAGGCGACATACCGGCATGCGAACACCCGTCTCACGGCGGTGTCGCGAAGTTCTCTCAATCCGTGGGCAGTGCGGCACCGGTCTCGACGTCGAACGCGTGCAGCCGGCCGGGCTCGATGGTGAACCACACGGTCTCGCCCCGCTCCGGCACCGAGCGTGGCGCGATGCGGGCCACGATGTGGTCGGCCTTGAGGTTGTCGCCGACGAGGTTGCCGTAGAGGAACGCGTCGGAGCCGAGCTCCTCGATGACCAGCGCCTCGACCGGGAAGGACCCCGGGTCGCTCTCGCTCGCGAGGATCATGGCCTCGGGCCGGAACCCGATCTGCACCTTGTCGGAGGTGAGCGCGGAGACGGTGGAGCGCGGCAACGGCACGGTGGCGTCGCCGATCACGACGTTGCCGTCGGCGACGGCGAAGGTGCCGAGGTTCATCGCCGGCGAGCCGATGAAGCCGGCCACGAAGGCGTTCTTGGGGTTGTCGTAGAGACCGAGCGGGGTGTCGACCTGCTGGAGCACGCCGTCCTTGAGCACGGCGACGCGGTCGCCCATCGTCATCGCCTCGACCTGGTCGTGGGTGACGTAGACGGTGGTGATGTCGAGCCGGCGCTGGAGGGACGCGATCTGGGTGCGGGTGGATACGCGGAGCTTGGCGTCGAGGTTGGAGAGCGGCTCGTCCATGAGGAACACCCGCGGCTGGCGCACGATCGCGCGACCCATCGCGACGCGCTGGCGCTGGCCACCGGAGAGCGCCTTCGGCTTGCGGTCGAGGAAGGCCTCGAGGTCGAGGATCTGCGCGGCGTCGCGCACGCGCTGGTCGATGTCGGACTTGCTGTTGCCGGCGATCTTGAGCGCGAAGCCCATGTTCTCGGCAACGCTCATGTGCGGGTAGAGCGCGTAGTTCTGGAACACCATCGCGATGTCGCGGTCCTTGGGACGCAGGTTGGTGACGTCCTTGTCGCCGATGCGGATCGAGCCCGAGGTGACGTCCTCGAGGCCGGCGAGCATGCGCAGGCTGGTGGACTTGCCGCAGCCGGAGGGCCCGACGAGCACGAGGAACTCGCCCTCGGCGATCTCCAGGTCGAGAGCGTCGACGGCCGGATCGGTGCTGCCGGGGTAGACGCGGGTGGCCTTGTCGAACGTGACGCTCGTGGACATGGGTTCCTATCCCTTCGTGCCTCCGGCGGTGGGACCGGCGGCGAGATGTTGCTGGGCAAAGACATGACGATCCGGTGCTGGGCAGTGCGCAGGACGCGCAGTCGGACCCGGCCCCGACTGTGAGGTGGGTCTCAGTCTGCATGAAAGCGAACGCATAGGCGACCCTGCCTCAGGCAGTGAGAACGCGGAGAGCCTGCTCACCGCTCCCTCGGCCGCACAGGATGTCGGCGTGGCCGGTGCCGGAGGGGTGGTCGCGCAGGGTGTCGGGGCAGACGTCCGGGATCACTGCCCGCCCGCCGCCGATGCGTCAGAGGTTGACGCCCACCAGCGACCCGATGCCGTAGGTGACCGCCATCGCGAGCAGGCCGCCGGCGACGTTGCGGGCGACCGCTGGGCCGGCCGGGCTGCGGCCGAGCGTTGCGCTGGCCCAGCCGGTGAGCGCCAGCGCGACGAGCACGGCGGTGACGGTGACCGCGAGCCGGGCTCCCGGGGGCACGAGCAGGATGGTCAGCAGGGGGAGCAGTGCGCCCAGGGTGAACGACAGCATCGACGCGCCGGCCGCGTGCCAGGGGTTGGTGAGCTCGTCGGGGTCGATGCCGAGCTCGGCCTCCGCGTGGGCGCCGAGGGCGTCGTGCGCGGTGAGCTGCCGGGCGACCTCGAGGGCCAGGTCGGGCTCGAGCCCCTTGTCGGCGTAGATGCCGGCCAGCTCGGCGAGCTCCTCCTCGGGCATCTCCCGCAGCTCGCGCCTCTCCTTGCGCAACAGCGAGCGCTCCGAGTCGCGCTGGGTGCTGACGGAGACGTACTCGCCGGACGCCATGCTCATCGCGCCCGCCACCAGCCCCGCAATGCCGGCCACCGCGATCTGGGTGCGGTCGTCGGTGGCGCCGGCCACGCCGACGACGATGCCGGCGGTCGAGACGATGCCGTCGTTGGCGCCGAGAACCGCGGCACGCAGCCAGTTGAGCCGCGACGCGAGGCTCTCCCCGTGGGGCTCGTCGCCGTGCGGGCCGATCTCCACGTCGGCGGAATGCGTGCTCATGCCGCCATCGTTCAAGGTGCCCGCACCCGCCGCAAGGAAGGCAAGGCTCGGCTGCCCGGTGCGCAGCAGCGCCCTAGAGTCACACCCATGGCACACATCCTCGTCACCGGCGCGACCGGCTTCATCGGCCGACGCCTCGTCCCTGCCCTGGTCGACGAGGGGCACGAGGTGCTGGCCATGACGCGCAACGCGTCGTCGTACGACGGCCAGGGTGAGGCCGTGCAGGGCGACGTGCACGACCCGTCGACGCTGACCGACCCGATGGCGGGCGTCGAGATCGCCTACTACCTGGTGCACTCGCTCGACGACGACGACTTCGAGCGCAAGGACGCCGACGCGGCGCGGGCCTTCGGCAGGGCGGCCGCCGACGCGGGCGTGCGGCAGATCGTCTACATGGGCGGCCTCGGCAGCGACGACCAGGACCTGTCCGCTCACCTGCGCTCGCGGCGCGAGGTCGAGGGACTGCTCGGCGAGGCCGGCGTGCCCGTCACCGTGCTGCGTGCGGCGATCGTGGTCGGTGCCGGCGGCATCTCGTGGGAGATCACCCGGCAGCTCGTGAAGAAGCTGCCCGCGATGATCGTGCCGAAGTGGGCGACGACGCGCACCCAGCCGATCGCGCTCGACGACGTGATCCGCTACCTGGTCGGCGTGGCCGACCACGAGGACGCGATGGGACGGATCTTCGAGATCGGCGGCCCGGACCAGCTCAGCTACATCGAGATGCTGCGCATCGCCTCCGAGGTCGACACCGGCTCGGAGGTGCCGATCCTCGCGGTGCCGGTGCTGACGCCTCGGCTGTCGTCGTACTGGCTGGCGCTGGTGACCGACGTCGACGCCACCACCGGGCGCAACCTGATCGACTCGATGGGCACCGAGGTCGTCGTGTCGGAGCAGTCGATCCGCGACGTCGTGCCGGGGGAGCCGCTGTCGTACGCCGAGGCGGTACGCCGCGCGCTCGAGGACTCCCGCACGTCAGAGGACGACGGGTAGCACGCAGAGCATCGTGACCGACCACGCGAGGTGGGTCAGGATCGGTGCCAGGATCCCGCCGGACGCGCGCCGCTCCAGGCCGACGACGGCACCGAGCAGCAGCGCCGCGAACGTGAGCATGACGTTGCCGGTGGCGGCCGTGGTGAGGGCGTACGCGACCGCGGTGACCGCGACCATGTGCCGCCGGATCGCGGCGTAGAGCGCACCCCGGAAGAAGAGCTCCTCGGCGATGCCGTTGAGCACCGTGATGAACAGCAGGAGCGGGAGCGAGCCCTCGTCGGCGTAGCCCGTGACGTCGCGGACCTGGTCGGCGAGGAAGGGGATCTCGCGCACCACCAGCGCGCCGACGATGAAGACACCGGCCAGCGCGAGGCCGATCAGCACGGGCTGGACGACCGGCCGCGCCGAGTGCTCCTCGGTGCCGATCCGACCGAGGTGAAGGGGGCCGGACGCGAAGGCGCCCACGGTCCAGATGGCCGCCAGGCCCAGGGTCGCGGCGTAGAACCAGGCACTCCCCTGCTCGATGCGCAGCGAGACCCCGAGCAGTGCCCCGCCCACCAGGATCGTGGTCAGGGCGACGACGCGTCGGCGCCTGAAGGCCTCGTCGGACTGCCAGTGGTCGCGAGGGGACACGTCCCAGAGGTGACGACGCAGGTAGCTGACCACTCCCTCAGCCTTGCACGCCCCTGGTGCCCAACCGGAACGTGCCGACCACGTCGTACCTCGGGCGCTTGCGCGGGCCCTCGCCGAGGTACGACGCCACCAGGGCGATCTCGTCGAGCTCCCATGCCGGGCTGCGGTAGCCGTCGAGCAGCCGGACCCAGCGGGTCAGGCTCTCGGGCCGGCCGAGCCGGGCGATCGTCAGGTGCGGCCGGAACCGCTGCCCGTCGACCGGTGCGCCCGCCTTGCCCGCCGCGGCGCGCGCGCCGGTGGCCAGTCGCCGGAGCTCCTCGTCGTCGTCGGCGTCGAGACCGGCGGTCAGCACCCGGCCGTCGTCGGGGTGCGGGAAAGCGCCTCCCCCCGCGACGTGCAGGGTCATCGGACGTCGCTTCGCGGCCGCCCGGGTGAGTCGCTCGACCAGGTCGTCGAGCGAGCGGTCGGGCACGTGCTCCATGAACGCGAGGGTGACGTGCCAGTGCTCGGGCAGTGTCCACCTGTACGCCGCGGCTTCCCGCCGCGATGACAAGAACTCGTCCAGGTCCTCGATGACCGCGTCGGGCGGGATCGCTGCGGCGAACATCCGGGTCATGGCCGGATCTTCCGCGCCAGGCGCAGCATGGTGGGGGTGCCGCGTGAGGTGACCTTCACGCCGGTGAGCTCCTGCAGCACCGGCGTCGCGTTGCCGCCTCCGCGTGCGCGCCGCCAGCCGGTGATCGCGTGCCGGTGGTCGCCGGCGAGGATCCGGAGGCCCTTCGGTGACTGCCACGGCAGCTCCACGGGCAGTGGCTGACGGCTGTCGAACAGCGCCACCTCGCCCTCCTCGTCGTCGAGGAACTCGAGCCCGGTGATCCGGTCGGCCAGCTCCGCACACCAGTCGGCCCGCCGGACGACGCCGAGGTCGTCGTACCCGGTGAGGGCGCGGAGGGTGTCGAGCACGAGCGGGAGGACGCGGGTCGGGGCGTGCGCCGCGAACAGCACGGTGCCGTTGCCCTGGAAGCTGACGACCTCGGTCGCGCCCGCCCGCTCGAAGGCCTCGACGAGCTGGGGCCGAGTCGGGCTCCAGCCCTGGCCCAGGTTGAGGTTGCGGAAGAACGCGACGGACCTCATCGGGACATGCTGGCCGGGACGGCCCTTGGTTTCGAGGCTCCTCGCTGGCGCTCGTCGCACCTCAACCGGCGGGCTCTCGCGGATCTCATCGGGGCATTCTGGCCGGGACGGCGCTTGGTTTCGGGGCTCTTCGCTGGCGCTCGTCGCACCTCAACCAGCGGGCTCTCATAGCCCCAGGTCGCGCCCGATCAGCATCTTCATGATCTCGTTGGACCCGGCCCAGATCTTGGTGACCCGGGCGTCGCGCCAGGCGCGGGCGACGCGGTACTCGTTCATGTAGCCGTAACCACCGTGCAGCTGCACGCAGTGGTCGAGCACGTCGTTTTGCACCTGCGAGGTCCACCACTTGGCCTTGGCGGCGTCGACGGGAGTCAGCTCGCCGCGAGTGTGCTTCATGATGCACTGGTCGACGAACGCCCAGGTGACCTCGACCTTCGTCACGAGCTCGGCCATCAGGAACTGGTTGTGCTGGAACGACCCGATCGCCTGGCCGAAGGCCTTGCGGTCCTTGGCGTACTGGATGGTCTCCTCGAGGATCTGCGCGGCGTGCGCGATGTTGGTGATCGCCGAGCCGAGCCGCTCCTGCGGCAGGAACTGCATCATCGAGATGAAGCCGGTGTCGAGCTCGCCGATCAGGTCGTCGTTGCTGACCCGGACGTCCGCGAAGGCCAGCTCGGCGGTGTCGGACTCGTCCTGCCCGACCTTGTCGAGCACGCGGCCGACCGAGAATCCGTCGAGGCCGGTGTCGACGCCGAACAGCGAGATGCCCTTGGCCTTCTTCTCCGGCGCGGTGCGGGCGGCGACCACCACGAGGTCGGCGCTGCCGCCGTTGGTGATGAAGGTCTTGGAGCCGTTGATCACCCAGTCGTCGCCGTCGCGGACGGCGGTGGTCCTGAGGTTGGCGAGGTCGGAGCCGCCACCGGGCTCGGTCATGCCGATCGCGGTCAGCAGCTCACCGCTGCAGAACTTCGGCAGCCAGCGTTGCTTCTGCTCGTCGGTGGTGAGGTGCACGAGGTACGGCGCCACGATGTCGGCGTGGATGCCGACACAGCTCGGCAGGGTCATGTTGACCTTGGCGAGCTCCTCGGTGAGGACCGCGTTGAAGCGGTAGTCGCCCGCTTCGCTGCCGCCGTACTGCTCGGGGACCTCGAGGCCGAGGAAGCCCTGCTTGCCGGCCTCGATCCAGAAGTCGCGCGGCAGACCGTGGCTGTCGGCGTGGGACTCGAGGTGCGGGACGACCTGGCGGTCGAGGAACTCCTTGACGGAGGCCCGGAAGGTCTCGTGGTCGTCGTCGTAGATGGCGCGCGTCATGCCCCCGATCCTACCGGCCGGTAGCCGGGCGGCGCGCGGCCCGCGTCCTAGGGTGGAGCTGCCAGCCACGAACCAGGCGAGGAACAGCGACGTGCTCGATGCTCTCGGGATCAGTGTCCAGGAAACGGCGGTCTACCGGGCTGTACCGCGGCGACGAGCTGCTGATGAACCGCACGGGCAGCCTCAAGGGCAGCGTCGCGGTGCCGCCCGAGCAGGCGAGCTACCGGCTGGAAGCGGACACAGACCACGACGGCTCGGTGCTCGGTCTCTCGACCCGCACCCGGAGCGTGTGGACCTTCGGCTCCGCCGCGAACGGCGTGCAGCAGCTGCTGCCGCTCGTCGACGTCGACTACCCCGACCTCACGCGCGGGTGGCGGGGGCCGAGCGCCCTGGACCTGGCCAACACGGCCAAGCGCCGGGACGACGTGACCCTCCACCTGACGGGCGGTCACCAGAACGGCGCGGAGGCCGGTGCCGTCGCGTCGATGAAGGTGTGGGTGTCGTACGACGACGGTGCGACGTGGAGCGCGGTGCCGGTGCGTGCCCGGGGGGCCGAGGAGTTCAGTGCGAGCTACCGGCATCCACTGCGGGGCGACTTCGTGTCGCTGCGCGTGGCCGCGTCGGACAGTGACGGCAACACGCTCGAGCAGACACTGGTCCGCGCCTACCGGCTCGGCTGAGGGATGCCCCCCGTCCGACCATGGGATGACCCCGGAATGCCACTTTGGTCTGATGAAATCGGGGTCCCGGGCTGCCTAGCCTCAAGGCCATGTTCACTTTCACGAGGACCACTGCCCTGGTGATCTCGGGCCTCCTGGCCGCGGGAACCACCGCACCCGCCATCGCTGCGACGAACCCTGATCCGGCGACCCTCGAGGTCGCCGAGCCGACCGGACGGCACCCCGTCTCGACGCAGACCCTGCACCTCGTCGACCGGTCGCGCACCGACCCGTGGGTGCCGGCGTCGGGTCACCGGGAGCTGATGGTCACCATGACCTACCCGGCCCGGTCGGCGCAGGGCCGGCCGGCGACGTACACGACTCCACGTGAGTCGAAGGCCCTGCTCGATCTGGAGGCGGAGCAGGGCCAGCCGCTGCCACCCGAGGTGCCGCGCGACATCCTGTCGCGCGTCGACGTCGGGGCCACCACGGAGGCGCGTATCGACCGGCGCCGCGGCGGCAGTCCGCTCGTCGTGCTGTCGCCCGGCTTCTCGCTGCCACGCAGCTCGCTGACGGGGCTCGCCACGGAGCTCGCGAGTCGCGGCTTCGTGGTCGCCTCGGTCGACCACACCTACGAGGCGGCCGGCGTCGAGCTCCCCGACGGCCGGCTCGCCCGGTGTGAGGCGTGTGACGTCGAGGACTACGCCCGGATCCCGCGCGGGCGCGCCAAGGACGTCTCCTTCGTGCTCGACCGCCTGCTTCGGCCGGCGTCCCGGTGGAGCCGCCTCATCGACGAGGACCGGATCGGCATGGCCGGGCACTCCATCGGCGGCAACGCCAGCGCGACCACGATGGCCCGCGACAAGCGCATCGACGCGGGCGTCAACCTGGACGGCTCGTTCTTCGAGCCGCTGCACAAGAAGATGCACCGGCCGTTCCTGATGATGGGCACCCGGGAGATGCACAAGCCCCGTGGCGGGGACCGCACCTGGCCCGCTGCCTACAAGCGGCTCACCGGCGAGCGGGTGTGGCTCACGGTGGCCCACAGCGAGCACTTCTCGTTCGTCGACTACCCGGCGCTCATCGACCAGCTCGGTCTCGGCCAGCCGGCCTCCCCGCTCCCGGGCGCGCGTGCTCTCCAGGTGACCCGGGCGTACGTCGGTGCGTTCTTCGACCGGCACCTGCGTGACAAGCCCAGCCCGCTGCTGGATGCGCCGTCGAAGAGGTACGCCGAGGTCACGTTCCACCAGACCTCCTGAGCGGCCGGCAGTACCGTCGATGCCGTGCGACGACCGTGTGCGGCATCGATGGTGCTGGTCGCCGGGCTGTTGCTCGGCTGCTCGGCCACAGACGTCGACCAGCCCGAGTCGTCCGCCTCAGGCCGGGCCCCGACCCGGTCTCAGGCGGACGACCCGGTGGGTACGCCGACCCCGACGTCCGAGCCTCTGGGCACGACGCCGCCGGCCTGGCTCTTCACCCGGGTGCTGCCGAAGACCAACCAGGGGTTCGGCGAGGTGCGGCCGACGCCGCGGTCGCTGCGGCGGCGGGCGTTCACCCTGCCCGACAGCCTCCCGATGCTCCCGGGCACCGGGTTCCGCGCGAAGGTGGCGAGCCCGCCTCCCGCGGGCGTCGTACGCCGGTCGAGCTGGCAGCCGGGATGCCCGGTCGGGGTCGGTGACCTGGCGTGGATCCGGCTGACCTTCTGGGGGTTCGACGACCAGCGTCACACCGGCGAGCTGCTGGTGCACCGCGACGTGGCCGACGACATCGTCGGGGTGTTCCGCACGCTCTACCGGGAGCGCTTCCCGATGGAGCAGATGGTGATCGCGGGCGACTACGACCCTGACGCTCCGTCCACCGGGGACGGCAACGGCACCGGGGCGTTCCACTGCCGGCCGACGACCGGCGGGTCGTCGTACTCTCAGCACGCCTTCGGGCTGGCGATCGACGTCAACACGTTTCAGAACCCCTACGAGAAGGGCACGGTGGTGCTGCCCGAGCTGGCGTCGTCGTACCTGGCGCGCGATCGGGTGCGGCCCGGGATGATCGTCGCTGATGGGCCGGTGGTGCGGGCGTTCGCCGGGATCGGCTGGGAGTGGGGCGGCGCCTGGCGCACGTTGAAGGACTACCAGCACTTCAGCCTGAACGGACGATGACGGGGTACCGGACTCGGACGGCTAGGCTTTGAACGATCCAATCACCAAGGAGACGCGTGCAGATCTGGCCCGGACACCCCTACCCGCTCGGTGCGACCTTCGACGGGAGCGGCACCAACTTCGCGCTCTTCAGCGAGGCAGCCGAGCGCGTCGAGCTCTGCCTCTTCGACACCGACGGCACCGAGACGCGGGTCGAGGTGACGGAGGTCGACGCCTACGTCTGGCACGGCTACCTGCCGTCGGTGCAGCCCGGCCAGCGCTACGGCTACCGCGTGCACGGGCCCCACGACCTCGAGCGGGGGCTGCGCTGCAACCCCAACAAGCTGCTGCTCGACCCGTACGCCAAGGCGACCAGCGGCGAGATCGACTGGGACCAGTCGCTGTTCGGCTACAACTTCGGCGACCCCGACTCGCGCAACGACGACGACTCCGCCGCGCACATGACGCACGGCGTCGTGATCAACCCGTTCTTCGACTGGGAGGGCGACCGCCGCCTCAACATCCCCTACAACGAGTCGTTCATCTACGAGGCGCACGTGAAGGGCCTCACCCAGCTCCATCCCGACGTGCCCGAGGAGCAGCGCGGCACGTACGCCGGCCTCGCGCACCCGGCCGTCACCGACCACCTCACCAAGCTCGGCGTCACCGCGATCGAGCTGATGCCGGTGCACCAGTTCGTGCAGGACTCCACGCTGCTCGACCAGGGGCTGCGCAACTACTGGGGCTACAACACCCTCGGCTTCTTCGCGCCGCACGCCGACTACG
The DNA here is from genome assembly GCA_963825755.1 of uncultured Actinomycetota bacterium. GTDB lineage: Bacteria > Actinomycetota > Actinomycetes > Propionibacteriales > Nocardioidaceae > Nocardioides. Next base: position 60,912 of record CAWGUS010000015.1, read on the forward strand.
CGTCGAGCGTGGAGGGCCAGCAGGTGCAGGAGTTCAAGTCGATGGTCAAGGCGATGCACGCCGCGGGCATCGAGGTCATCCTCGACGTCGTCTACAACCACACCGCCGAGGGCAACCACCTCGGCCCGACGCTGAGCTTCAAGGGCATCGACAACCCGGCGTACTACCGCCTCGTCGAGGACGACGAGCAGTACTACATGGACTACACCGGCACCGGGAACTCCCTCAACGTGCGGCACCCGCACTCGCTGCAGCTGATCATGGACTCGCTGCGCTACTGGGTGACGGAGATGCACGTCGACGGCTTCCGCTTCGACCTCGCCGCGGCGCTGGCCCGGGAGTTCTACGACGTCGACCGGCTGGCGACGTTCTTCGAGCTCGTGCAGCAGGACCCGGTGGTCAGCCAGGTGAAGCTGATCGCCGAGCCGTGGGACGTCGGCCCCGGTGGCTACCAGGTCGGCAACTTCCCGCCGCAGTGGACCGAGTGGAACGGCGCCTACCGCGACACCGTGCGCGACTTCTGGCGCGGCGAGCCGTCGCTGGGCGAGTTCGCGTCGCGGCTGTCGGGCTCGTCGGACCTCTACGAGCACTCCGGCCGCCGGCCGTTCGCCAGCATCAACTTCGTCACCGCCCACGACGGCTTCACGCTGCGCGACCTGGTGTCCTACAACGAGAAGCACAACGACGCCAACGGTGAGGACAACAAGGACGGCGAGAGCCACAACCGGTCGTGGAACCACGGCGTCGAGGGCCCGACCGACGACCCCGACATCCTCGAGGCGCGGTCCCGCGAGCAGCGCAACTTCCTGGCCACCCTGCTGCTGAGCCAGGGCGTGCCGATGCTGCTGCACGGGGACGAGATGAGCCGCACCCAGGGCGGCAACAACAACACCTACGCGCAGGACTCCGAGATCAGCTGGGTGCACTGGGACCGCGCCGACAAGCCGCTGATCGAGTTCACGGCTGCCGTGGCCAAGCTGCGCGCCAGCCACCCGACCTTCCACCGCAAGCGCTTCTTCACCGGCCGCACGGTGCGCACCGGAGATGGCGAGCGCCTCAACGACATCGTCTGGCTCGCGCTCGACGGCAAGCCGATGGAGGACGACGGCTGGGAGGGCGCCAAGGCCATCGGCATGTACCTCAACGGTGACGGCATCGCCGGCAAGGACGCCCGCGGCGGCACCATCACCGACGACCACTTCCTGCTCTACTTCAACGCCGACGGCCCGTCCGACGTGACCCTGCCGCCCGACGAGTACGCCGCTGCGTGGGACGTCGTCATCGACACCGGCGGGTCCGCCGACACGGACAGGACGTACGCCGCGGGGGCGAGCCTGCCGCTGTCGACCCACAGCCTCGTCGTACTCCGGGAGCATGCGGAGCCGGAGTCGCAGCCCGACCACTCGGTCGCCGCGTCCCTCGCCTCGCTCGCCGACACCGGAGCCGTCGACAGCACGCCGGCGGCCGACAAGCGCCACGAGAAGGACTCCCAGAGCTGATGCGCACGCCCGTCAGCACCTACCGCCTCCAGGTCACCGAGGAGTTCGACCTCTACGCGGTGGCTCGGCTGCTGCCGTACCTCCACGACCTGGGCGCCGATTGGGTCTACCTGTCGCCGCTGCTCGCCGCCGAGGTCGGCTCCGAGCACGGGTACGACGTCGCGGACCACCACCACGTCGACCCGGCCCGCGGCGGAGCCCCGGGGCTGGCCGCGGTGTCCGCCGAGGCGCACCGCCTGGGCATGGGCGTGCTCGTCGACATCGTGCCCAACCACGTCGGAGTGGCCGAGCCGGCGGGCAACATGTGGTGGTGGCACGTGCTCACGCACGGCCAGGAGTCGCCGTACGCCGGGGCGTTCGACATCGACTGGGCGGCCGGTGGCGGCCGGTTGCGCATCCCCGTCGTCGGCGACGACGACCTGCTCGACAGCGGCCGCGTCGGCAACCTGCGCGTCGAGGCGGGGCAGCTGCACTACCACGACCACGCGTACCCGCTGGCTCCCGGCAGCGCCGACGACACCGACCTCGACGCGGACGCCGTGCACGCGCGCCAGCACTACGAGCTGGTGTCTTGGCGGCTGGCCGACGCGGGGCTGAACTACCGCCGCTTCTTCGCCGTCAACACGCTGGCCGCGATCCGTGTCGAGGACCCCGAGTGGTTCCGCCGGTCGCACCGGCTGATCGGCGAGTGGTTCGAGGAGGGCCAGGTCGACGGCCTGCGCGTCGACCATCCCGACGGACTGCGCGACCCGGTCGGCTACCTCGACGACCTCGCCGAGCTGACCGGCGGCGCCTACGTGCTGGTCGAGAAGATCCTCGAGCCGGGCGAGCAGCTGCCGGCCGACTGGGCGACGGCCGGCACCACCGGCTACGACGTCCTCGGCCTGCTCGACCGGGTGCTCACCGACCCGGCCGGTGCCGGGCCGCTCGGTGCGCTCGACGACCGGCTCCGCGGCGGTCCCGTCGACTGGCATCGCATGGTGCACGACAACAAGCGCACGGTCGCCGACACGATCCTGCGCTCGGAGGTGCTGCGCATCGGGCGCGAGCTCCGCGTGGAGATCGCCGACGCCCCGGCCGACACCGAGGACGCCGTCGCCGAGCTGATCGCCTGCTTCCCGGTCTACCGCTCCTACCTGCCCGGTGGGCGCGAGCACCTCGACGCCGCGTTCGCGCTCGCCCGCGAGCGCCGGCCCGACCTGGTGCCGACCCTCGACGTGCTGCTGCCGGTGCTGTCCGACCCGTCGCGTCCTCCGACGCTGCGGTTCCAGCAGACGAGCGGCATGGTGATGGCCAAGGGCGTCGAGGACTGCTCCTTCTACCGCTGGTCGCGGCTCACCTCGCTGAACGAGGTCGGCGCCGACCCGGCGGTCTTCTCCGTGACCCCGGCGGACTTCCATGCCGCGATGGCCGACCGGCAGCGCGACTGGCCGACGGCCATGACGGCGCTGTCGACCCATGACACGAAGCGTGGCGAGGACGTCCGCGCCCGCATCACCGCCCTGTCCGAGGCGCCTGCCCTCTGGGAGTCGGCGCTCGACCGGCTGCTCGCGCTGGCGCCGCTGCCCGACGCCGGGTTCGGCAACCTGCTCTGGCAGGCCGTTGTCGGAGCCTGGTCCGCGGATCCCGACCTGCGCGCGCGCCTCCACGGGTACGCCGAGAAGGCGATGCGCGAGGCAGGCGACCGCACCACGTGGACCGCGCCCGACGAGGCCTACGAGTCGGCCGTGCACGCAGCCGTCGACGCCGCCTTCGACGACGAGCGGGTCGCTGCAGTGCTCACCGAGGTGCTCGACGCGATCGCCGACGCCGGCTGGAGCAACGCGCTGGCCGCCAAGCTGCTGGCCATCACGGTGCCGGGCGTGCCCGACGTCTACCAGGGCAGCGAGCAGTGGGAGCAGAGCCTGGTCGACCCCGACAACCGCCGTCCGGTCGACTTCGACGCGCGTGCTGTGCTGCTCGAGTCCGTGGCTGCCGGGTCTCGCCCGACCCTGACCGGTGGGGTGCACGACGCCGGTGCCGCCAAGCTGCTGCTGACCCGGGCCGGACTGCTGGCACGGCGCGACCGGGCCGAGCTCTTCACCGGCTACTCGCCCATCGAGGTGACCGGCGATGCTGCCGACCACGCGCTGGCGTTCGACCGCGGTGGCGCGATCACGTTCGTCACGCGGCTCCCGCTCGGCCTCGCTGCCCGTGGCGGCTGGGGCGACACCGCCGTCTCGCTGCCGTCGGGTGAGTGGGTGGAGCAGCTCAGCGGCGCGACGCTGACCGGCACCGTCCGGCTCGCCGACGTGCTGGCCGACCACCCCGCCGCCCTGCTGCTCCGCGCCCAGCCGACGGCTGGAGAGGCGCCGCGGAGCCGCTTCGACATCTGGGCACCCCGGCCCGAGCAGGTCGAGCTCCAGGTCGGTGACCTGCGGGTGCCGATGACCCGTGGCCATGACGGCTGGTGGACCCCGGCCGAGGCGACGCCCGACGGCGAGGTCGACTACGGCTACCTGGTCGACGGGTCGGACACGGTGCTGCCCGACCCCCGGTCGCGGCGCCAGCCGGACGGCGTACACGGGAGGTCGCGGACGTTCGACACGTCCGCCCATGAGTGGCAGGACGACGCGTGGACCGGCCGACAGCTCGCGGGGTCGGTCATCTACGAGCTGCACATCGGCACGTTCACGCCCGAGGGCACGCTGGATGCGGCGCTCGGCAGGCTCGACCACCTGCGCGCGCTCGGCGTCGACTTCGTCGAGCTGCTGCCGGTCAACGCGGTCAACGGCACGCACAACTGGGGCTACGACGGCGTGCTGTGGTCGGCCGTCCACGAGCAGTACGGCGGCCCGGCGGCGTACCAGCGCTTCGTCGACGGCTGCCACGCGGCGGGCATCGGCGTGATCCAGGACGTGGTGCACAACCACCTCGGGCCGTCGGGCAACTACCTGCCGGTGTTCGGGCCGTACCTCAAGGAGGGCGCGAACACCTGGGGCGACCTGGTCAACCTCGACGGCGAGGGCAGTGCCGAGGTGCGCCGGCTGATCCTGGACAGCGTGCACCTGTGGCTGGCCGACTTCCACGTCGACGGGCTGCGGCTCGATGCCGTGCACGCGCTGTCCGACGACTCCGACGTGCACCTGCTGGAGGAGATGGCGGTCGAGGTGGCTGCGTTGTCGGCCCACGTGGGCCGGCCGTTGACGCTGATCGCGGAGTCAGACCTCAACGACACCAGGCTCGTCACGCCGCGCGAGGGCGGTGGCTACGGTCTCGACGCCCAGTGGAGCGACGACTTCCACCACGCCGTGCACGTCGCGCTGACCGGCGAGACCGACGGCTACTACGCCGACTTCGAGCCGCTGTCTGCGCTGGCGAAGGTGCTGACCGCCGGGTTCTTCCACGACGGCACGTTCAGCTCGTTCCGCAACCGCCCGCACGGCAAGCCGGTCGACACCGAACGGATGCCCGGCTGGCGGCTGGTGGTCGCCAACCAGAACCACGACCAGATCGGCAACCGCGCCCGCGGCGACCGGCTCGCCGGGTCGCTCGACGACGACCAGCTGGTGTGCGCGGCCCTGCTGACGCTGGCCTCGCCGTTCACGCCGATGCTGTTCCAGGGCGAGGAGTGGGCAGCGTCGTCGCCGTTCCAGTTCTTCACCTCGCACCCGGAGCCCGAGCTGGGCGCCGCGACCGCCGAGGGGCGGCTGGCCGAGTTCGAGCGGATGGGGTGGGACCCCGCCGTCGTGCCCGACCCGCAGGACCCGGCGACCTTCGAGCGGTCCAAGCTCGACTGGGCCGAGCTCGACGATGGCCGGCACGCGGTCGTGCTCGCGGCGTACCGCCGGCTGGGTGCGCTGCGGCGCGAGCTGCCCGAGCTCACCGACCCGCGCCTGGGGTCGGTGGCGTGCGAGGTCGACGAGGAGCGCCGGGTGCTGGTGATGCACCGCAGCGGAGTGGTGGTCGCGGTCAACTTCTCCGACCTCGAGGTGACGGTCGGGCTGCCGTCGCGGCACGAGGTCGTCTTCGCGACGCCGTCGGGTGCGACGGTCGACGGGGTCTCGGTGGTGCTGCCGGCGCATGCTGGTGCACTGTTGCGCCCGGCCTGAGCGGAGTCGCTACGAGACGTCGAGGAACGGCTCGCCGGCCTCGGGCCCGAGCTCGCGCCAGATGTCGTCGAGCGAGAGCCCGAGCTCTCCGGCGAGGACGGCGACCGTGGTGAACGACGGGGTCGGGATGCGTCCGGTCTCGATCTTCCGCAGGGTCTCGGGCGAGACCCCGGCCGCCAGCGCCGTGTCGCCGAGGGTGCGCTCACCACGTGCGGTGCGCAGCAGGACGCCGAGGCGTTCGCCGCGGCGTACCTCGTGGGGGGTGAGCGGCAACCGGACCATGGGCCTATAGTAATACCGGCATTGTTATACCGGAGGGCGACATGATCGAGATCCTGAACGCACGTCAGGTCGACGAGGCGCGAGCCGCGGGTCGGTTCGTCGCCGGCGTGCTGACGGCGCTGGAGCAACGCGTGCAGACCGGCACCAACCTGCTCGAGATCGACGCGTGGGCGGCGGAGATGATCGCCGACGCTGGGGCGACGTCGTGCTACGTGGACTACGCGCCCTCGTTCGGCAGCGGTCCGTTCGGCCACGTCATCTGTACGTCGGTCAACGACGCCGTGCTGCACGGGCTGCCGCACGACTACCGCCTCCGGCGCGGCGACCTGCTGAGCCTCGACTTCGCTGTCGCCGTGGACGGCTGGGTCGCCGACTCTGCGGTCAGCTTCACCGTCGGCGGGGACACCCGCCCCGACGACCAGCACCTGATCGACACCACGCGCGCCGCGCTGGAGGCCGGCATCGCCGCGGCTGTGCCGGGAGCCAGGACCGGCGACATCTCGCACGCCCTCGGCTCCGTGCTGACCGGCGCCGGCTACTCCGTCAACCTGGAGTTCGGCGGCCACGGCGTCGGCCGGACCATGCACCAGGACCCGCACATCGCCAACACCGGCCAGCCGGGACGGGGCTTCGTGCTCCGGCCGGGCATGCTGCTCGCGATCGAGCCGTGGGTGATGGCCGACACCGACAAGCTCGTCGTCGACCCCGACGGCTGGACCCTGCGCAGCTCCACCGGCAGCCGTACGGCGCACAGCGAGCACACCATCGCCGTCACGGACGACGGGCCCGTCGTCCTGACCGCGCGCGACTAGACGAGCTCGTCGACCCAGGCCGGCACCAGCTCGGTCGCCGGGCCTTGCCGGGAACGCCGGAAGTCGCCCACCCCGTCGCTCGGCTCGAGGTTGAGCTCGAGGGTGTCGGCGCCGCTCGCCACGGCGTACTGGACGAAGGCGGCGGCGGGGTAGACCACGCCCGACGTGCCGATCGAGACGAAGAGGTCGGCCTCCCACAGGGCCTCGTGGATCTCGTCCATGCCGTAGGGCATCTCGCCGAACCACACGACGTCCGGCCGCAGCGACCGGCTTCCGCAGCCCGGGCAGGCCGGCCGGTCGCCCAGGTCGCCGGTCCACTCCCGGCGCTCGTCACAGGCCACGCACCACGCGGCGCGCAGCCGACCGTGCATGTGGTGGACGCGGCGGGAGCCGGCGCGCTCGTGCAGGTCGTCGATGTTCTGGGTGACGAGGTAGAGGTCGTCGCCGAGGCTGTCCTCCAGCTGCGCGAGCGCCTCGTGGGCGGCGTTGGGCCGCACCCGACCGAGGGCGGCCCGGCGCTCGTCGTAGAACCGCTGCACGAGGTCGGGGTCCGCCGCGAACGCCTCCGGCGTCGCGACCTGCATCGGGTCGTGGCCCTCCCACAGCCCGTCGGCGTCGCGGAACGTCGCCAGCCCGCTCTCGGCGGAGATGCCGGCACCGGTGAGGACGACGACCTTCATCGGCACGTCACGCTCAGTAGTACCAGGGGTACGGCGACCAGTCGGGCTCGCGCTTCTCGAGGAACTGGTCGCGGCCCTCCTGCGCCTCGTCGGTCATGTAGGCCAGCCGGGTGGTCTCGCCGGCGAAGAGCTGCTGGCCGACGAGGCCGTCGTCGATGAGGTTGAAGGAGTACTTGAGCATCCGCTGCGCGGTGGGTGACTTGGCGTTGATCTTCGCGCCCCACTCGAGCGCGACCTTCTCGAGGTCTGCGTGTGGAACGACGCGGTTGACGGCACCCATCTGGTGCATGTCGTCGGCGGAGTACTCGTCGCCGAGGAAGAAGATCTCGCGGGCGAACTTCTGGCCGACCTGGCGGGCGAGGTACGCCGACCCGAAGCCGCCGTCGAAGCTGCCCACGTCGGCGTCGGTCTGCTTGAAGCGGGCGTGCTCGCGGCTGGCGAGGGTGAGGTCGCAGACGACGTGCAGGGAGTGGCCGCCACCGGCGGCCCAGCCGTTGACGAGGCAGATGACGATCTTGGGCATGAAGCGGATCAGTCGCTGGCACTCCAGGATGTGCAGCCGCCCGAGCTTGGCCTTGTCGACCGTCTCGGCGGTCTCCCCGCCGGCGTACTGGTAGCCGGCCTTGCCTCGGATGCGCTGGTCGCCGCCGGAGCAGAACGCCCGCTTGCTGTTCTTGTCACTCGGACCGTTTCCAGTCAGCAGTACGCATCCCACGTCGCTCGACGTACGCGCGTGCTCGAGGACCGACAGCAGCTCGTCGACCGTGTGCGGCCGGAACGCGTTGAGGATGTCGGGCCGGTCGAACGCGATGCGGACCGTGCCGTGCGCCTTGGCCCGGTGGTAGGTGAGATCGGTCAGGGACTCGAACCCGGGGACCTCGTCCCAGTCGGCCGGGTCGAAGATCTCACTGACGCCATCGATCGCACTCATGGCGCCATCGTAGGGACGCTGGAATCCGGGGCCGCGACGTGGTGTTGTGGCGGCATGACTCTTCAAGGCGAGTACGAGCCCAGTGCGGCGAAGTGGGTGCGCGACCAGGTCGCCGAGTTCGAGGCCTCCGACGGGCAGCGCGCCAACACGCTCCGCGGCTCGAAGGACCGGATCGTGGTCATCACCTCGGTCGGCTCGAAGTCCGGCAAGCTGCGCAAGAACCCGGTGATGCGGGTCGAGCACGACGGCCAGTACGTCGCGGTGGCGTCGTACGGCGGCGGGCCGAAGGACCCGACCTGGGCGGCCAACTTCCGCGCCCGACCCGAGGTCGACCTGCAGGACGGCTCGGACAAGGCGACGTACACCGTCCGTGAGCTGGCGGGTGACGAGCGTGCCGAGTGGTGGCAGCGCGCCGAGGAGACCTGGCCGACGTACGTGACCTACCGCGAGAAGACAGAGGCCATCGGACGGGTGATCCCGGTGTTCCTGCTCGAACGCGCGTGACGGCGGTCCACTGGTTCCGCCGCGACCTGCGGCTGTGCGACAACCCGGCCCTGCGCGCGGCGGCCGCCGACGGTGACGTGCTGGGACTGTTCGTGCTCGACCCGGTGCTGTGGCGTTCGGCGGGTACGGCGCGCCGCGGCTGGCTGGCCGCCTCGCTGCGCTCCCTCGACGAGTCCATGGACGGCCGGCTCTGCATCCGGATGGGCCAGCCGGCCTCCGTGGTGCCGCGCGTGCTGGCCGACGTCGGCGCGAGTGAGCTGCACGTCGGCAACGACTTCACGCCGTACGCGCGAGCCCGCGACCGGGCCGTGGTCGCGGCGCTGCCGGAGTCGGTGACGGGCATCGCCACCGGGACGCCGTACGCCGTGCCGCCGGGGAGCGTGAAGAACGGCTCGGGTGAGCCGTACCGGGTCTACACGCCGTTCTCGAAGGCGTGGCGCGCGCATGGCTGGGACGACCCGGCGCCGGCGCCGCGGAATGTCGCCTGGGTCGCGCACGAGAACGACGGACGGGTGGCCGCGATGCTCGACAAGGCCGTCGACGAGGCACCCGAGGGCATGCCGACGCCTGGCGAGGCCGCCGCGATGCGGCGCTTCCGCGCCTTCGTCGAGCACGACGTCGACGACTACGACGCGACACGCGACGATCCCGGCGCCGACCGGACCTCACGGATGTCGCCGTACCTCAAGCTCGGTGTGGTGCACCCGCGTCAGCTGCTCTCCGAGCTCGCCGGCAAGCGTTCGTCGGGGGCGGCGACGTACGAGAAGGAGCTGGCCTGGCGGGAGTTCTACGCCGACGTGCTGCACCACAACCCGGACTCCGCATGGAGCGACCTGCGCCCGGTGGCCGGGTTGACGTACGACGAGCCCGAGGACGCCATCGACGCGTGGAAGACAGGCACCACGGGCTTCCCGATCGTCGACGCGGGCATGCGGCAGCTGCTCGCCGAGGGCTGGATGCACAACCGGGTGCGGATGATCACCGCGAGCTTCCTCACCAAGGACCTGCACGTGTGGTGGCCGGTCGGTGCGCGGCACTTCCTCGACCACCTCGTCGACGGCGATCTCGCGTCCAACAACCACGGCTGGCAGTGGGTGGCGGGGACCGGGACCGACGCGGCGCCGTACTTCCGGGTGTTCAACCCGATCACCCAGGGCGTGAAGTTCGACGCGCAGGGAGACTACGTGCGCCGCTGGGTGCCGGAGCTCGCGCACCTGCCGGGCAAGGCGTCGCACGAGCCGTGGGAGCACGACGACGGCTACGTGCACGGCTACCCGCGGCGGATCGTCGACCACGCGGAGGAGCGGCTGGTCGCGCTGGATCGCTACCAGCGCGGCCGCCGCTGACCGCCGGCCGCGGGGACTACCTACACAGGTAGGTACGCCACGCGTCCTGCAGGTCGGCCACCGACCGATGCCGCTGTGCGGGAGCAGCCGCCGTGGCGGTTGCCGTGACCTTCTCGAGCTCGGCATCGCCGTGGCGGCTCGACAGGAAGATCTCGACCATCCGGCCGAGGTTGTGGACCGTGGTGCGTGCGTCGATCCGTGAGCCCCGTCGGTGCTCCTCGGGGGCCATGAACCTGGTGGAACCGGGGAGCCGTCCGACGTCGTTGACGTAGGCACCACGGCGGTAAGCCTCCAGGTCGATCACCTTGAGCTGGCTTCGCGCGAAGTCGTACATGAGGCAGCCGTCGTAGAAGTCGCCGGCGATCCAGCCGCGCCGCTCGAGCTCCACGTGCAGGTCGATCACCACGTCCAGGGCAGCGACGATCTCGTCGCGGTGCAGGTGCTGGAAGCGGACGTGTGCCTCAGCCGGGTCGGTGCGCCTCTCGGCTGGGCACCGAAGGAGCTCGCCGTCGAACCAGTCGTAGACGATCGCGACGCCGTCCGACGCATCCAGCACCCGGCGCAGCGGGACCAGGCCATGGTGCTCGACCTCCTCCTGGATGGCCGCTGCGCTCTGCAGCACCCGGACCCGCTCGGAGTGCGTGGCACCGCCCGGGCTCGCCGCCGGACCGCCCGCCGTCTTGACGAACAGCCGGCCGCCGTCGGCCGTCTCGACCCCGTACGAGACATGCCCGGAGTCCTGGGTGCGCTCATCGAACGTCGCGAACACGGCACCCAGCTGATCGACCAGTGTCGCCGTGGTTGGCGTCATCCTCGTCAACGTTAGGTCAGCCCGGACGGTCCTGCACCTGGGCGCGGTCGGTGATGTCGAGCGCGAGCCCGGCCAGGTGGTCGAGGCGCGCCAGCTCGGAGTCGAGGAACTCCGGGCCGCCGCGCCGGCCGAGCACGAGGGCCTCGCTGCCGAGGGAGGCGCCGCAGAGGAGCAGGTTCTCGTCGTCGCTGTCGAGCCGCTTGGCGCCGTTGAGGGCGGGCCAGTCGATCGTCGGCGGGGCGGCCTCGGTGGCGCGGATGATCTCGGTGCCCTCGTCGGTGCGCCGCACGCGGGCGCCCCAGTCGACGCGGAACGTCACCGGCATCAGGTCGACGAGGCGGTCGAGGGCCTCGGCCGGGTTGACCGTCAACGCCTCGACCACCTCGAGGTCGAGGAACAGGTTGCCGCCCGCGGCGTACCGGCTGATCCACAGCACCTGGACGCTGTCGATGGTGTTGCAGGCCGAGACGATCGAGTCGGGCATCACCCCGGGCACCAGGTCGAGCATGATGTCGTCGACAGCGGTGCCGTCGGCGGTCTTCTCGACGATCTGGATCGCTTCGATGTCGCCGCCCGCCTCGCCGATCGCGGTCGCCACCCGGCCCAGGGACCCGGGCACGTCGAGCAGCTCGACGCGAAGCAGGAACGTCATGCCCCGACCCTAGCCGGGCGATGTCACGTGCACGTTTCGCGCGGCGCTACCGGACGGTCAGGACTGGGCGAGCCGCCGGGCGAGGCCGGTCGCGCGCCGGGCCCGGTGACCGACAGCCGCCCGGACCGCGGACTCCGGCCCGATCACCCGCACGCGCTCCTTGGCGCGGGTGACCGCGGTGTAGAAGAGCTCGCGGGTCAGGAGGCGGGAGTCCTCGTCGGGCAGCAGCACCGTGACGACGTCGGCCTGGCTGCCCTGGCTCTTGTGGATGGTCATGGCGTGCATGGTGTCGACGTCGCCCAGGCGTGAGGGCGCGACCTCGAGCGGGCCGTCGCCGGCGATCAGCGCCACGCGCCGGGTGCCGTTGCGGTCGATCACGACGCCGACGTCACCGTTGTAGACGCCGAGCGCGTAGTCGTTGGCGGTGACCAGCAGCGGGCGGCCGACGTAGGCGGACTCGTAGAGCGGGTCGCCGGTCTCGGCGGTGATCCACTGCTCGATGCGGCGGTTCCAGTGGCGGACGCCGTAGGGGCCGTCGCGGTGGGCGCACAGCAACCGGTGCCGGTCGAGGGCGGCGAGCGCCTTGTCGGCGAGCCCGCTCGCGGCGGCGTCGCGGGCGGCCAGGGCGACGTCGAGCGAGGTGGCCCGGATCTGGGTGGCCGGGTCCTCGTCGCGGATCCACTCGACGGCGGTGTGCCCGGCCGACAGCGCCGCGACGACCGCGTCGGCGTCGCCCTCGCGCAGGGCCTCGGCGAGGGTGCCGATCTCGGTGCCGTAGCGGTGGGTGGTGCGCAGGGCAGCGACGGGGGAGTCGGCCCGGCCGTCGAAACCGCGCACCAGGTCGCTCAGCACCGCACCCGCGTCGACCGAGGAGAGCTGGTCGGGGTCGCCGACGAGGATCAGCCGGGCATCGGGGCGGACGGCCTCCAGCAGTCGGGCCATCATCGTGAGCGACACCATCGAGGTCTCGTCGACGACGATCACGTCGTGTGGCAGCCGGTTGTGCCGGTCGTGGCGGAAGCGGGTGGAGTTGCCGGGGTGGGTGCGCAGCAGCCGGTGCAGGGTGCCGGCCTGCAGTCCGGCGAGCCGGGCCCTGTCGGCCGGCGCCAGCTTGCCGGCCGCGTCGTGCACGGCCTCCTGCAGCCGGGCGGCGGCCTTGCCGGTGGGCGCCGCCATCGCGACCCGCATCACCTCGCCGCGCGCCTCGTGCTGCTCGGCGAGCGCGACCAGCAGTCCGGCGACGGCGGTGGTCTTGCCGGTGCCGGGGCCGCCCGTGATGACCGTGGTCCACTGGCTCGCCGCGCGGACAGCACGCGGCTCGCTGCTCGTCGTAGCCCGACAGCGGGAACACGCGGTCGAGGGAGGCCTGCATGAGGTCGGCGTCGTGCGGCGGCGAGGTCGCGGCGCGCGCGGTCAGGTCGTCGAGGACCTGCGTCTCCTGCTCGTGGTAGCGGTCGAGGTAGAGGAGGCCGCTCGTCCCAGCGCAGCACGCCGAGGCCGAGCAGCGGGCTCGCGGCGACCGCACCGACCACGCTTCGGGCTCCGGCCAGGGCAGCTCGGCGGACGAGTCCTCCGGCGACGCCTCCTCGGCCACCGTGGTGAGGTCGAGGCACACCGACCCGGCGCGTACGGCGCGGCAGGTCAGGGCGATCGCGAGCAGCACCTGCTCGTCGGTCTCGCCGCCCAGCAGGCCAAGGGTGCGGGCGATCTGGACGTCGGCGGACCGGATCACGCCGGCGGCGTTGAACGCGCCGAGCAGTCCGCGCGCGCCGAGGGCCAGCGCGGCGTCGTAGGCGTCGGTGGGCTCGAAGTCGCTCATCGGCCGGCCTCCTGCAGCACGCCGTCGAGCAGCGCCGAGAGGTCCTCGACGAGCCCGACCGGCGGCCGCCAGGCGAAGATGCCGCAGGGCGCCCCGTCGACGCGCGGCGTCTCGGGCCCGCACATGCCGCGCAGGTAGAGGTAGAGGACACCGCCGAGGTGCCGCTCGGGGTCGTAGCCGGGCAGCCGCCAGCGCAGGTAGCGGTGCAGCACGACGGTGTAGAGGAGGGCCTGCAACGGGTAGTCGGAGTGCCCCATCGCCTCGTCGAGCACCGCCGGCCGGTAGTCGCGCGCGGTCAGGTCGGAGCCCATCTCGCCGAGCCAGTTGGTCTTGTAGTCGACGGTGAGGTAGCGCTCGGCCCCGTCGACCGGCACCCGCATCACCACGTCGATCGAGCCGGTGAGGTAGCCGCGCAGCGGCTGCTCGGCGAGCGCCGCATCGCCGTCGAGCGTGGCGGCGTACGCCAGCAGCGGGTCGCCCTCGGCCAGGTGCCGGCGCAGCAGCGGGGCGAGGTCGCCCAGGGTCACGTCGTCCGAGGAGTACGACGTGTCGTCGCCTCCCGCGAGCGGCAGCTCGAAGTCGAGCTCCTTGAGCCGGTCGGCCGTGGCGACCTGCATGAGGGTGACTTCGCCGGCCAGCGGACCGAGCGGACTGGCGCACACGGCCACCAGGGCGTCGGCGAGCTCACCGGCGTCGAGGTCGACCGGCCACCAGACCCGCTGATCGGCGATGTGGGCGAGCAGCTCGGCGCGGAAGTCGTCGGCGGCGGGCTCGGCGTGCTCGAGCACCGCGTGGACGAGCGAGCCGAACGTCGCGCCCACCGGCAGCCCCGTCATCGGCGACGGCACGGCCGCCAGGTCGAGCTGGTCGGGCGCCGTGCTGACGGCGAGCTCGAGCGCGTCGTCGAGCTCGGGCACCTCCTCCGGCTCGCTGAGGTGCCGATCGGCGCCGTGTGCCGACGACTGTGCCGCCGCCGAGAGGGAGGAGTAGGAGGTGCGGCGCCAGCTCGCGTCGACGGACCGGGTGAACCGCCGTGCGTCGAGGTCGGGCCGCTCGACCACCAGCCCTCCGGCGGCCGTCGAATCGGGGACCGCCAGCTCGGGGGACAACCCACCGGCGGCCTGCCAGTGGCCCAGGATCTCGACCATCCGGCTGTCGTCGACGATCGGCTGCTCGTCGGGCACCAGTGGCATGCCGGGACGCCGCCCGAAGAGCATCCGGTGCAGCGGCGAGGCCGGGGTGTTGCGCTCGGCCGCGGCGTACCACGCGACCACCTGCGACTGCGCCCGGGTGAGCGCGACGTAGAGCAGCCGCAGCGACTCGCCGGCGTCCTCGGACGCGTGCCTGGCGAGATGCGCCGACCGGTGCGGGCTCGGGCCCCCGACATCGCGGCAGCGGTGACCGTCGTCGTCGTGGAAGAGCGGCACCCCCGGCTCGCGCCCGGTGAAGCGGTCCCACAGGGTCGGGACGTAGACGATGGGGTACTCGAGCCCCTTGCTGCCGTGCACCGTCACCAGCTGCACCGCCGCGGCGTCGGAGTCGAGGCGCCGGGTGCGCTCGGAGGCGACCTCGAGCTTGTCGTCGGCCACCTGCGCCCGCAGCCAGCCGAGCAGGCCGACGACGCCGAGTCGCTCCTCGACCGACACCTTGTGCAGCGCCTCGCCGATGTGGCGCAGGTCGGTGAGCGTGCGCTCGCCGCCCACCCGCGCCAGCACCCGCGCGGTGAGCCCGTCGACCACCGCGCACTCGAGCACGGCGGCCACGCCACGCGCGGTCAAGACCTCTGAGAGCGTGCGCACCGTGTCGGCCAGGTCGTCGGTGCCTCCGTCGCCACCGGCATCGAGCTCGGCGGCGGTGAGCCCGAAGAAGGAGGTCAGCGCGGCCGCCCGCACCCGATCGGTGCGGTGCGGCTGCTCCAGGGCCTCGAGCAGGCTCAGCCACTCGGTGGCGGCGGGGGTGTGGAAGACGGACCCCCCGGCGTTGACGACCGACGGGATGCCGACCGACGCCAACGCCAGCTGGGTCGCCTGAAGGTCGGACCGTTTGGCCGCGAGCACCGCGACGTCGCCCGGCCGCACGGGCCGGCCCTCGAACGTCGCCCCCGACCGCAGCAGCCGCGAGATGTCGTGGGCCAGGTCGTCGATGACGTGGTCTCGCCAGCGCGCGACCGCCGGCTTGCTGCGCGGGCCGGCGCCGATCTCGGCACGCCGAGCCAGCCGCATCCGCAACGGGGGACCGGCGCCCTCGAGCCGCGACTCGGTCCACCTCGCCGCGACGGAGTGCACGACGATGCGCTCGTCGCCGAGGGCGGCACCCTCGAGCACCACCTGCGTGGCATCGAGCAGCGGCTTGTCGGAGCGCCAGTTGACGCCGAGGGTCTGCCGGGTCGTCGCGGTCTCGGCGGCGGCGAGGTAGGTGACGATGTCGCCGCCCCGGAAGGCGTAGATCGCCTGCTTGGGGTCGCCGATCAGGACCATCGTGGCGACACCGGAGAACGCGCGCTGGAACACCTGCCACTGCACCGGGTCGGTGTCCTGGAACTCGTCGATCAGCGCGACCTTCCACCGGTGCCGCATCCGCGCCCGGGCCGGCGCGTGCGCGTCGGTGAGCGCGTCGGCCAGCTGGCTCAGCAGGTCGTCGTAGCTGAGCACGCCCAGCCGCCGCTTGCGCCGCTCGACCTCGTCGAGGACGTCCTGCGCGAAGCGCACCCGCGCCGCCGCCACCGAGTCGGGCGCCTCGGTGAGCACGGCCAGCGGCTCGACCCTGGCTCGCGGGTCGTCGACCACGGCGCGGGCGATCTCGAGCGCCTCGCGACGAGTCCACGACGGCGACTGCGTGCCCGCGAACCGGGCGAGGTAGAGGTCGTCGACCACCTCGCCCGTCAGCTGCTCGAGGTCCTCGACCAGGCTGGCGCCGGCGTCGGTGTCGCCGGCGACTCCGAGGCTGCGCAGCACCAGCTGGCAGAACTGGTGGATGGTCGCGATGGTCGCCGCGTCGAACGACGTGAGCGCGGTGGTCAGCCGGGCGTGCTTGGCGGCCCGCTGCGCCGGGTCGGCCAGCAGGTGGTCGAGCAGCTGGCTCTCGCGGCGCGGGGCGTCGGGATCGGCCAGCACGCGCTGGGCCTCGACCAGCTGTTCGCGGACCCGCTCGCGCAGCTCCTGGCTGGCAGCGCGCGTGAACGTCACCACCAACAGCTCGTCGAGGGTCGCCACGCCCTCGGCGACGTACCTCGTGACCAGGGCCGCGATGGTCCACGTCTTGCCGGTGCCCGCGCTGGCCTCGAGCAGCGTGGTGCCGGTCGGCAGCGGGGCGGTGATGTCGAAGGTGTCCACGACCTAGATCCCCCGGATGCTCTCGTGGTCGCTCAGCAACGGGCCCCACACGCGCCAGGCGTAGTGGCCGAGCCGGTGCGTGGGGCCAGCCGGCGTCTCGTCGGGCCGCAGCGGCGCGGTCAGCAGCGCGTACGGCGCGTGCTCGCCGAACGCCCGGACGTGCCACGCGTCGGAGTCCTCCTTGGGGAAGCCGGTGTCGTCGAAGCGCGGCGTGGTCCATTCGCGCGCCGCCTTGCCGTCCGGGTCGGCGTCGCGACCGGCGGCGGCGTAGACGTGGTCGGCGGCCCAGGCCATCGACGTCTTCACCGGCAGCGGCAGCGGCTCGCACAGCCCGCGCTCGTGGACGTCGACCAGCTCGCGCAGCCACCCCCGCGCCTCGTGGTCCGCCAGCGGCTTGACCATCGCGACCTGGCCACCGGAACGATGCTTGCCGATGGTGTGCGCGGTCCAGTTCTCGTCGGGGTGGCCGGCTGCCAGGGCCAGCGCGTCGATCCATGCGGCCAGCCGCTGCTTGGCGCCGAGGTTGGAGTAGCTGACGGTCACCAGGTTGTTGCCGAAGACGTTGCCGACCGTGCCGGTGAGCCGGCGGTCGCCGAGGTCGATGTCGACGTCGAGTGACCGCGGCGGACCCGAGCGCAGCGACAACCCGGCCATGACCAGCGGCTTCACCCGGTCGACGACAGACGCGAGCACACCGGCCCCCAGGTCGCCCGGCGGCAGCAGCCCGCGCAGCTGCTCGGCGGTCATGCCGGCCTGCGGGTCGGCACCCGCGAGCACGTCGGTGACGAGCCGGTCGCCGACGGCCCACTGCTCGAGGTTGTCGAGCTCGATCGGGATGGCGTCCTTGGCCTCGTCGGCGTCGTACGGCGTGGAGACGCGCAGCCTGCTGCGGAAGAACGCCCGGACGGGGTGGCGGTAGAACTCGTGCAGGTCGGCGAGCGAGACGTCGGTGGCTGCGGCCGTCGGTGGCAACGGCTCGGGCACCAGCTCGCGCACCTCGAGGCGGGTGCCGCGCGCCGCCTCGGCGCCCGCAAGTGCGGCCCGGTCGAAGGTGAAGGGTCGGTCGCCCGTCAGCCCGCCGGGCACGAGGTTGACCTCGTCGAACGGCTGGAGCGGATGGCGCACCAGCACCCGCTCGCGCACCGGGCCGGTCGCCGTGCGGTCGAGGGCGTCGAGCAGCTCACCGAGCGGCACGGCCGGCGGTCGATCGGCGCCGTTGTGCTCGCCCTGTCCGGCGTAGGTGACGACCAGGGTCTCGGTGGCGGCACCGATCGCGTCGAGCAGCAGCTGTCGGTCCTCGGAGCGGAGGTCGCGCTCGCCCGTGCGCGGCCGCCGCGCCAGCACGTCGTCGCCGTCGACCGACGCGATGCGCGGGAAGACGCCGTCGTCGAGGCCGACGAGACACACGACGCGGTGCGGCACCGATCGCATCGGCACCATCGTGCAGACCGTGAGCGTGCCGGTGCGGAAGTTGGAACGGGTCGGTCGCCCGCGCAGCCGGTGGCGCAGCAGCGCGCGGACGTCGGCATGCCGCAGCGTCGTGGTGTCGCCCTGCGCGCTGGCGGAGATGCGGGCCAGCTCGCGGTCGAACTGGGCCAGCTGCCACACGTCGTCGGTCGCCACCGTGGTCAGCTCGTGCACCCCGGAGGCGAGTGCGTCGGTCCACTCCTCGACGGTGCCGGCTGCTCCCGCGCGGAGGAGGAACCGGTGCAGCCGGTCGACGAACTCGGCGAACCGGCCGGCCAGCTCGAGCTGGCCGTCGCCGACGTCGTCGATGGGCAGGGTGGCTGCGACGTAGCGGTGGCCGTTGCCGGACATCGCCGCCCCCAGCAGCACTCGCCTCATGCCGGCGACCCACGTGTTGGCGTCGATCGCCAGACCGAAGACGCCGCGGTGGGACGCGTCGAACCCCCACCGGATGCCCGCCTCGACGACCCACCTGTTGATGCGCTCGAGCTCGTCGTCACCCCAGCCGAAGCGCAGCCGCACCTCGTCGGCTCCGGCGAGGTCGAGCACCTGCGTGGCGGTCAGCCGCCCGCCGGCCAGGTCGACCATCGCCGCGGCGACCCCGAGCAGGCCGTTGGTGGCGCCGAGCGAACGGTCGGCCAGCCGGACCCGCAGCTGGTGGGCCGGGTGTCCGACACCCTCGCCGGCGACGTCGGAGAGCCCGAACCCGGCCGAGATCAGCGGCGCGTAGGTCTCGATGTCGGGGCACATCACCAGGATGTCGCGCGGCTCGAGGGTCGGGTCGTCCTGCAGGAGGCCGACCAGCACCTCACGGAGCACGTCGACCTGCCGGGCCGCCCCGTGGCACGCGTGCACCTGCACGGACCGGTCGGCTGCCGCGAGCACGCGCGTGGCCAGGACATCGGGAGGCGCTGCGAGGTTGGCGCGCAGGTCGGTCTGCAGCCAGCCCAGCAAGGTGGGGGGCGTGGCCGGCGAGGGAGCCGCGCCGGTGTCCTCGACGTCGACCCCGCCCAGCGTGCGCCGCAGCTCGCGGGAGTCGCGGCCGAGTGAGGCGAGCAACGGATGGTGCACCGACTCCGCCGAAGGATCGTCGGCCCGGGCCACGGGACCCCCCGCCGGTGACAGGGAGTCCCACAGCGGCGCGGAGGGCTGTGGCAACCAGAGGTGTACGTCGCGGAGCTCGCCCAGCGCCGCCAGCAGCTGCACCTCCGTGGCCGGCAGCCGGGTGTGACCGAACAGGGAGAGCCGCGGCGGCAGGTCGAGGTCGGCCCCGCCGGCCCGCAACCGCTCGAGGGTGGTCGTGTGGCGCAGGTCGGGCGGGGTGGCCTCGACCCGGTCGACGAGGCGGCGCCAGAGCTCCGCCTGCCAGCCCAGGTCGTCGTCGAGCACTCCGCCGGCGCCGTCGGTGGCCCGGCCCTCGCGCCAGTCGGTGACCAGCTGCGGCCGCTGCACGGCGTACGACGAGAAGAGCCCGGCGATGCGTCGGGCCACGGAGTAGCGTCGGGACCGGCGCTCGTCGTCGGCGTCGCCGTGTCCCAGGTGGGCGGACAGCGCCTCGAAGCCGGGCTCGCCGAGCGCCGCGTCGATGACCTCGAGCAGCGGCCAGGCCAGCCGGTCGGGCTCCCACGGGTCCTCGGCGTCCTTGTCGAGCAGCATCGCCACCAACGAGTGCGGGGTCACGAACGAGACACCCGCGCAGACGCCGTCTCCGCCGCGCGCGCCGGTGCCGAGCCGGTGGGAGAGGCGCTGGGTCAGCCAACGCTCGACGCCCCTGGCGGGCACCACCACGACCTCGTGGGCGAACGGGTCGTCGAGCGGGCCGGCGAGCAGCTCCGCGAGCCCGTCGGCCAGCAGGTCGGTCCGCTCGGCGCGGTGCAGGTGCAGGGCCATCGGGCACACCCTAGGGCGGCCCGCCGACAGCGCGGAGCCGCTGCACGATCCGCGCGGCTGCGCGACGACCGGCGCAGTGACCCGCCACGCCTTCACTCAGCGGTCTTGCCACCACACGCACCGGCCGCCGCTCGCGTTCGCCCTTCTCATTCAGCAGTCTCCTCGGCGTACTCGCGCATAACCACGGCCCGCGCCCTTCGTTGAGCCATCACCACGATCGCAGGCGACGGGTGCCCGCGGTCGCCTGGGAGGGAGTTCGGCATGACACGACGCATGAGGGTCCGTACGACGCTCGCCGCTGCGACGACGATGGGTCTGCTGGGTCTGGCGGCTGCGCCGGGCTCGGCCGCGACACCCGTGGCCGACGGCACGGCCAGCGCGGTGGTCGTCACGGTCGGCGGCTCACCGACCGACTCGGGCACCTACGCGGCGACCCACGACGGAACGACGCAGAGCACCTCGGGCAGCAACCAGCCGGTGCTCACCGGACTCGGCGGGCAGACGCTGCTGTCGGCCGGCGTGCTCGCGCAGGACGCGACGACGTCGGTCACCGACGGCGACAGCCGGTCCGCGGCCTGCGCGGGGATCGCCGGGCAGGGCGCCACCACCGTCGCCGTCGGCGAGGGCTCCTGCCTGACCGGCGGCCAGACCATGCGGCTCTCCGCCGCGACCCTGGACCTCAGCAGGCTCACCATCGTCGAAGGCACGGTGCTCCAGGGCCTCGACGAACAGCTGGCGACAGCCCTGAAGCCGGTGCTCGGGCAGGTGCTGCCGGCCCTGAGCCAGGGTCTCAAGCAGGGCCTGCAGGCCATCGGCGACCCCGGCCTCTACGTCGACCTGGGCGCCGCGCAGAGCCACTGTCTGGCCACGCCCGGCTCCGCGACCGGCGACGCCACCCTGGCCGGGGGTGGCGTGTACGTCGAGATGATGGGGAAGCGCGTCGACCTGCTCGCCCTCCCCTCGGATCCGGAGCCGAACACCCAGGTCGCGACCGGGCTCGACAAGGTCTCGGCCATGGTCCGCGCCTCGCTGCGCACCCAGCTGACCCGGTCGCTCGACGGCAAGCTCGGCCCGCTGGCCGCTGCCATCAACGAGGCGGCGTTGGTCGACACCGTGCTCAGCAACCTCAGCGCCCAGCTGGGCCCGCTCGACGAGAACGTCCTGCGCGCCACCCTCAACCGGCAGACCTCCACGGGCCCGGGCAACGTCGCCGTCGAGGCGCTCGACCTCGAGGTCCTGCCCGCCGCTGCCCAGCTCGGCGTCGAGGCGCTGCATGTGCAGCTCGGCCGGAGCACGTGCTCCGCCGGCACCGTCCAGGTCGGCGCGGCACCGGTGTCCTCCCCGCCGAAGGAGAAGAAGGAGAAGAGGGACAAGGGGCGGCCTGCCGTGCCCACCGCCGTTCCCGGCGGCCTGGCCTCGGCGCCCTCCGACGGTCACGACTGGACTCTGTACGGGCTGGCCGGGCTGCTGCTCGTCGGCGTGCTCACCGCGGGCACCCGTCGTCATGGCTGACCGGCTCGATGCCGTCCTGCGCGGACTCGTCGCCCTCGCGGTGATGGCCGGCCTGGTCGCGCTGGTCATCGCCGACGGCGAGGACCGGTCGGCGTACCGCTCCCTCGAGGCGTCTGCGCCGGTGAGACTCGAGATCCCGAGCCTCGGGGTGGACGCCCCGATCGTGCCGATCGAGGTCGACGACGCGGCGGTCCTCGACCCGCCCGACGACCCGGTGCAGGTCGGCTGGTGGAAGCGCAGCGCGGAGCCCGGCGCGCGCGACGGCCAGACCGTGATCGCCGGGCACGCCGTGCGCACGGGCGGAGGCTCCCTCGACGAGGTGCGCTCGCTGCGGAGGGGCCAGCCAGTCGACCTGACCACCCGTCGCGGCACGATGCGCTACCGCGTGGAGGGGGTGCGCGTCTACGACCAGCCCGAGCTTGCCCGCCGGGCGGCCGAGCTGTTCGGCCAGGGTGCCGGGGCCGGACGGCTGGTGCTGGTGTCGTGCACCGACTGGAACGGATCGTCGTACGACCACAACGTCGTCGTCCTGGCCCGGCCGCTCGGTCAGCCCCGCACGTCCGGCAAGGTCACGCTGAGGGCTGCGGCGCGCTGACCCCGGGTACGACAGCACCCCCGCCCACAGGGGACGGGGGTGCGGGGTCGGGATGGCTACTTGCTGAAAATGCTGACGCCGCCGGGCCCGACGAGCAGGCCGACGATGATGAGCACGATGCCGAGCAGCATCTGTCCGCGTACCAGGGTCACGATGCCCCAGACGACGAGGATGACGGCAAGGATCCACAACAGGAATAGCACGATGGTTCTCTCTTCCTTCTAGTCCGGCGCTGCCCTGTGGGGTGCTACCGGCGGAGCCATCAACCTTCACACGTTTTCCCGAAAGGTGTAAATCACCCCTAGGGAGGGGCCTCGACGCACTACTTCTCGAACGTCTGCGCGCCCGCGAGCAGCCCGCCGTCGACCGCGAGCGTCGCCCCCGTGACGAACGCCGCAGCGGGGCCGCACAGCCACAGCGTCGCCGCCGCGACCTCGCGGGGCGCCCCGAGCCGCCCAGCGGGTACGGCGCCCGCCACCCTCGCACGGGCCTGCTCCCCGGCCCGGTCGAGCTGCTCGGTGTGGATCGGGCCGGGCAGCAAGGCATTGACGCGCACGTCCTGCCCGGCGTAGTCCAGCGCCGCGGTCCTCGTCAGCCCCACCACGCCGTGCTTGGCGGCCACGTAGTCGGCCAGCCCCTGGACCGCCCGCTCGCCCGCGGTGGACGCGATGTTGACGATGGCGCCGCCACCGCCCGCGAGCATCGCCTGGATCTCCGCTTGCATCGACACGAACACGCCACGCAGGCTGACCGCGATCGTCCGGTCGAAGACGTCCAGGTCGAGCTCCGCAAGGCGCGTCGGCCGGGACCCGTGGGCTGCCGCGCTGTTGACGGCGACGTCGAGGCGCCCGAACGTGTCGACGGCGGCGGCCACGGCCGCCCGGACCGCGCCGGGGTCGGCGACGTCCGTCACCACGTCGAGCACCGAGCCGCCGTCGGGGTCGAGGTCGGCGCGCAGCCGCGCGAGCGCGTCCGCGTCGCGGGCGGCCAGCACGACCCGGGCGCCGGCCGAGACGAACGCCCTCGCCACGCTGGCGCCGATGCCGCGACTGGCGCCGGTGACCAGCGCGACCCGGCCGGCGTACGACGTCTCCGAGCCGCGGAACGGTGGGAAACCGGCTGCCTGTCGAGGTCTCGTCATGCTTCGATGGTCGGAGCGCGCCCCCGGCGAGACATCGGCCGACTGGCCAGTTGGCCGATGACCGGCGCCGGCGGACGTGTTGGTGTGGACCGAATCATCGAAGCGCAGACATGAGCGCGCCTAGGCTTCGGCCCACGCTCAGCGGAGCCAAGGGGAGGCCTCGACCGTGATCCGGATCAACGTCAGCACCGACGACGTGGTCGCCACGCGCTTCGCGGTCAACTCGGTCTGGGAGACGGCGGCGAGCCTGACCTGTCTGGCCAAGCCACGCAAGCACGTGCTGCACGCGCGGCTGCGCCAGTGCGTGCCGGTGCACCCCGACTTCGACCTCGACCTCCTGCTGGAGCTCACCGGCTTCATGCGCTGGATCCCGGACGTCCTCGGGCCGATCCCCTCCGGCACCGCGCACAACCCGCCGGCCCAGTTCGCCGGGATCCTCGACACCGACCCCGAGGTGCTCGAGAACGACCTGCGCACGATCCGCGACCTGCTCCCCGGGAGCCGTTCGGCGGCGATGGGCCCCGAGCAGTACGTCGAGGCCGTCGCGACCGCGATGACGGGCTACTGGCGTGCGGTGCTCGAACCGCTGTGGGAGCGCGTCATCGGGCTCGACGAGGCCGACATCGCGCACCACCACGCCACCCTCGCGGAGGCGGGCATCGCGGTGGCGATCCACGAGCTGCACGACGAGCTCAGCTACCACGCCGGCGCGATCTGCGTCGACCTGCCGAAGCTCGACCAGGAGATCACCGCCGGCGGTCGCGGCATCTGGCTGGTGCCGAGCGTCTTCCGCTGGCCATGGCTGTCGGTCAACTTCGAGTCCCCCGAGCCGATCGTGTCGTACGCCGCCCGCGGCTCCGCCCTGGTCTGGGAGCGGCCGAGCCGCGAGCGGCTCTCGCTCGTCGGCCTGATCGGCCGCTCGCGGGCCTCCATCCTCGAGCTTCTCGACCTCCCCCGTACGACGACCTGGCTCGCCCGGCGGCTCGGGCTCGCCCCCGGCACGGTCAGCGGCCACCTGTCCGTCATGGCGGCGTCCGGGCTCCTCGACGCCCGGCGCAACGGCCGCCAGGTGCTGTACTCGCGCACCCACGTGGCCGACCTGCTGCTCGACGGTGACTCGGCCCTCCGCCGGCTTGGCTGAGGCCACCGTGGTCGAGACGTCGTCGCGGCCGCTGGTGACCCCCGACCTGCGGCTGGGCTTCTCGGAGGCGACCGAGCTGGCCGCCGCGATCCAGGGCCTGGCGCTGGGCGGCTGGGCGGGGCGGCACGACGTCGGCCGGTTCCTGGAGGGAGCCGACCTCCTCGAGCTCACCGCCGCCGACGTGATGGAGCTGGCCGACCGCGAGCACCCCGACGTCTCCGCCCTGGTGCGTAGGGTCTGGCACCGCCAGCTGCTGCCGCAGTGGGAGTACGCCACCGACGCGCTGGGTCGCGAGATCCGGGCGCTGTCGGTCCGGCTCGACGGCTGGGGACCTGCGCTGCTGGTGAGCAACCTGCTCCGGGGTGCGGCGCCTCCGGGGCGCCACTCGCCGGCCGTCACGGCCCTGGTGCCCTCGGTGTTCCTGCCCGCGCGGGCCACCGTGGTCGTGTTCCCGTCGGAGGTCGCGCTGACCTACCGCGTCCCCACCTGGCTCCGCGCCGGGAACCGGACGTTCCGCCTCGTCACCACCGACTTCCACCCCTACTGATGGCCGACGCGCGCATCGGCGCCGGAGCAGCGCTGTGCGCGAGCGCCATGCTGCTCGTCGGCGCCTCGATCCCGGTGACGGGACTGCTCGGCGACTACCCGGTGCTGATGGGTCAGGCCTGGCGCTACGGCCTGGCCGCCGTCGTACTCCTGGCGTTGATGCGATGGCGGGGCGAGCGGCACGCGCCGCTGCGCCGGTCCGACCTCGGCTGGCTGGTCGCGCTGGCCGTCGTCGGCATGGCCGGGTTCAACGTGCTCATGCTGGCCGCCGTACAGGAGGCGGAGCCGGCGCTGGTCGGCTCCGTCGTCGGGGCTGCGCCCCTCGTCCTGGCGCTGGCGCCGTCGACGATGCGCGGTCGCCTCCCGCCGATGGGCCTGCTGCTGGGTGCCGTCCTCGTGGTGGCCGGGGTCGTCGTGACCGAGGGCGCCGGCACCGGCTCGGCACTCGGGCTGCTGCTCGCGGCCGGGGCGATGCTCTGCGAGGTGGCGTTCACGCTGCTCGCCGCCCCGGTCCTGCCGCGGCTGGGCGCGTTCCGGGTGTCCGCCTACGGGTGCGCCCTGACCGTGCCGGTGCTGGGTCTCGGGGCCCTGCTCCACCCCGGCGCCGACCTGGTCGCGCCGACCCGCACGGAGCTCTCCGCCCTGCTGTGGCTGGCGATCGTCACCACGGCCCTCGCCTTCGTCATGTGGTACGCCGGGGTCGCGAGGCTCGGCGGCGGCCGGGCCGGGCTCTTCGTGGGACTGGTGCCGGCGGGCGCGCTGGTCACCACCGTCCTGCTGCACGGCGGCCCGCTCGAGGCCCTCACGGTGGTGGGCGTGCTGGTGGCCGGCACGGGCATCGTCGTGGGCATGCTCAGCCGGCCGAGGGCTAGGAGGTCGCTGGACAAGACGGGCGAACGCGAGCGGCGACCCGTGCGTGCGGTGGCAAGGTCGCCGAGAAGAGGCGTGGCGGGTCACTTCGACCGAGGAGACCGAAGCTAACGCTCCATGGGTCGTCGCGCAGCCGCGTGGATGGTTCAGCAGGCTCCTAGTCGCCCTCGGCGAGCTTCGTGACGGCGATGGCCGCGAGCTCGGTGCGACTGGAGGTGCCGAGCTTGGCGTAGACGTGCGACAGATGGGCCTTCACCGTCGAGCGGCTGACCAGCATCTTGCGCCCGATGTCGGGGTTGGTGAGGCCGGCCGCCAGGTGGCCGACCACCTCGAGCTCGGTCGGTGTCAGGCTGGCCCAGCCAGCCGTCGGCCGGTCCCGCGAGCCCCGGCCGCGGGTGGCCCAGGCGACGGCCTCGTCGAGGTCACGGTCGGCTCCGGCGTCCCACGCCTCCTGGAAGCCGGCGCCCAGGCCGGCCTGGAGCTCGCCGGTCAGGTCCCGGTGCCCGGACCGGTCGACGAGCGGCACCGGGTAGCCCATCTCCTGCCGGGCCCGGTGACTGGCCCCGAGGAGGGTCGCCGCGTCCGCCGAGCGACCGGACGATGCGGTCAGCCGCGCCAGGGCGTCGAGGCTGTCGGCGTAGAACGTGCGGAGGCCGCGCTGCCGGCGCCAGGACAGGGCCTGGTGATGGAGGTCGTACGCCGCGGCCGGATCGGTGGCGGCGCACAGCCTGGCCTGCTCGTCGAGCGCCGCGCTCACGACGAGCGGGCTGTCGGCGACGGTGCCCAGGTCGACCGCTCGCTCGGCCGCGGCCGCGGCCCCCTCCTCGCGGCCCAACCGGCGCAGCGCGCCCGCCATCGCGGGCAGGCAGCGGATCGCCGTCCAGGCGAACGTGTCCAACTGCTGCAGGCCGAGCTCGAACCAGTCGACCGCCTCCTCGAGCCGTCCTTCCCACAGGCAGAGGTGACCCATCGTGTAGACGTGCCCGACCACGTCGATGCCCGGCACCTCGTCGAACGCCCGCACGACCGGCTGCATCAGCCGGTAGCCGCCCTCGACGTCACCCGACAGCGCCACGGTGTAGGCGACGTTGGTGAGGTTTGTCCCGGTGGCGAAGTAGTCACCCATCGGCTCGAGCAGCTCCACCACCTCGTGGCCGACCGCGACGGCTCCCGTCACGTCACCCGTGTTGGCGAGCCGGAAGCAGTCGACGGCGAGGGCGAAGCTCGCGGTGAACCGGTCGCCGCGGGCCAGGCTGCTGGCCAACGCCGGCCGGGCCAGCTCCATCGCCTCGCGGTGCAGGTCGCGGCGGACGAAGCAGTAGGCGCCGAGCACCGGT
This sequence comes from uncultured Actinomycetota bacterium, assembly GCA_963825755.1. Lineage (GTDB taxonomy): Bacteria > Actinomycetota > Actinomycetes > Propionibacteriales > Nocardioidaceae > Nocardioides. The sequence goes on from CAWGUS010000015.1 coordinate 88,170, forward strand.
GCCCAGTCGGCCGTGAACGCGTCACCGGCGGCGGCGCCGAGCGTCGCGCTCTCGGCGGCCATCTCGGCGCAGGCGGCGGCGTCGGTGAAGAACACGGGATACGCCGACATGAGCAGCGCCCGGGCGTCAGCGACCTTCTCGCCGGTCTCCTCCGCGAGGACCCGGGCCAGCGGTGCTGCCGAGGCGATCAGGTCGAGCCGCCCGCCGATCATCGCGAGCACCGACCGGCCGGCGTACAGGGAGGCCTGGGTCGGTGTGCGCGCCTCGGGATCTGCGGCCAGCGCCCGGCTGATCATCGCCAGCCCCTCGCTCGCCTGCCCGTGGATCAACCAGCTCCGGACCATCAGCGCCACCAGTCGGCGGGCCGTCTCGGCGTACGCCGAGGTGCCGAGGCCCCACACGAGCGCGGCGTTGACGTTGGCCCGGTCGCGGTCGAGCACGTCGCGCCAGCGGTCCTGGTCCTCGTCGAGCAGCGGTACGACGCGTTCGGCCAGGCCGAGGTAGTGGTCGAGGTGGGCGGCCCGCGTCTGCCCGCTCTCGCCGGCAGTGTGCAGCCGCCCGACGGCGTACTGGCGCACCGTGTCGAGCAACCGGAAGCGCCCCTCGCCCTGCTCGGGCAGGGGGACCACGAGTGACTTGTCGACCAGCCGGCGCAGCGAGCCGAGGGTCGTGTCGCCGACGCCGCACACCGCGGTCGCTGCGTCGAGGTCGAAGGAGCCCGCGAACACCGCCAGTCGGCGCAGCACGGTGCGCTCGGCCTCGTTGAGCAGGGAGTGGCTCCATTCCATCGACGCAGTGATCGCGCGATGCCGCGGCACGGCCGCGCGGGGCCCGTGGTCGAGCAGCCGGACGCCCTCGGCCAGCCCGTCGGCGACCCGGCGCGTGCTCAGCGCGTCCACCCACGCCGCCGCGAGCTCGATGCCCAGCGGCAGCCGGTCGACCCGGTCGCAGATCTCCGCGATGTCGCGGGCGTCGCCGGACAGGTCGAGCGTCGGCGCGCGGCGGCCGGCCCGCTCGACGAACAGCGCGGCGGCATCGCCCGCGCCCAGCGGTGGCACGCGGTACACGGTCTCGCCGGGGACGCCGAGCGACTCGCGGCTGGTCCCGAGGACCACGAGGCCGGGACACTCCGTGACCAGGTGCTGCGTCAGGTCGGCGACGGCGTCGAGCAGGTGCTCGCAGGTGTCGAGGCAGATGACCCGAGCCTGCGGGCGCAGCCGGGCGACGAGATCGTCGAGAGCGTCGTCCCCCGGCTCGATGAGCAGCCGGAGCGACCGCGCCACGCTCCGGACGAGCGCGCCGGGCTCGGACAGGGCACCCAGGTCGACCCACCAGGTGCCGTCCTCCGGTACGACGTCCGCACGCATCAAGACCTCGGTGGCCAGCCTGGTCTTGCCCGCGCCGCCGACGCCGGTGAGCGTGACCAGTCGACGCGTCCGCAGCAGCGCGGCGACCTCCTCGAGCTCGCCGGCCCGGCCGACGAATGCTCCGAGGTCAGTCACGTGGCGATACCCTGCTGCAGCGCCGGCCAGGGCTCCATCATTCGACCGGGGCCGAAATCACGGTCAGCCCGCGGGGGCCAGCTCGCCCTTCTTGCCTCCGAACGCGAAGAACAGCAGGTCGGTCATCTCGAAGGTGCCCGGCCGTGGGCCGAGGGTCGGCTTCCACGTGGGGTCCCGGACGATCGAGAAGCGGCTGCCCTCGATGGCGCGGTGGAACGTCTCGGCGACGATCCGTCCGCCGACGCCCTTGAGCCGGCCGTTGTTGAGCTCGGCCTCGCGCAGGATGTAGAACCACAGCGGGGTGCGCGTCGCGACGGCGTCCTTCTCGGCGGCGGTCAGGTGGTCGAGCTTCGCCCCGCCGCTGCCGGTCAGGATCTGTGCGCGGGTGAGCGCCGTGACGTCGACGCCCTTGCTCTTGAGCTTCGTGACGAGCTGCTGGCCGCTCGCGAGCTTCACCATGTTGCCGCGCACCAGGTTGCGGAACGCCAGGTTGCGCGGCATCGGGGGCACGCTCTCGTCGCCGCCGAACGTGCTCGGCGGCAGCGACGAGAGGGGGTCGGTGAGCCGGGTGTCGATGCGCATCGCCCGGTTGACGCCGCTCGACGGCGCTGCCAGGCCGGGCTTGCCGCCCGCCGGGAAGTCGTACATCCGCCGCCAGTCGGCGATCCAGCTGCTGATCAGCCGCTTCTGCCCGCCGAGGTTGCCGCCGACCGCGGAGAACAGGAACATCCAGTCCAGCGAGCCGAACGTGCCGGCGAACTTGGCGTTCCAGTTGTAGTCGCTGCGGATCATGCTGTGCCCCAGCCGAAACGCTGCCACCGAGAACTCGATCGGCATCGTCGGTACGTCGGTCGGTCCCGCATCCGGATCGACCAGGCGGCGTCCGTTGCGGAACACGTCGTTGACGATCGACGGCTGCACGATGCGCGGGAGGTAGTCGTGCCGCAGCATCCACTGGTAGTGCAGGGTCGTCCGCTTGCGCGCCCGCGAGAACCGCTGCGCCGCCGGCAGCGTCACCGAGGTCTTGTCGGCGACCTTGTTGTGGAACGTGATCATCGCGAGGTGGGTCTGCGCGACGATCAGGTTCTCGTCGTTGCGCGGGTCGGGGATCAGCGCCTTGCGCTTGGCCTTCGCGCCCGCACCGGTCCCCGCGCGGGGGAGGTCGTGGCCGGCCTTGGCGCCGACGTTCTCGGCCGGGATCGTGGTGCCGGTCCTGAGGTGCAGCCCGTCGGCCTCGTAGAACACCGCCGACTCCGCGTCGCCCGGCCCGGCGCCGTACAGGGAGTCGAGGTCGAGGCTCGGGGACCGGCCCTGCAGCAGTTCGGCGGGAGAGACGTCCTCGCCGAGCATCACGTCGGTGCGGTCCATGGTCAGGTCGTGGTCGACGAACTGGCCGAGGTAGGTGTAGCCCGCGGGGATGTTCCCGGCACCGCCTCCGCCCACCACCATCGCGTTGGCCAGCTTGCGGGTGGCCGCCGCGCCGAGTGGCGTGCCCTTCGGCCCGACCCTGGAGAACCTGAACGGCGGCGCCGCGTCGGCCGCCATCGCCCTCGGTGCCGCGGCCGTGGGGGTGTCGGACTCGCTGACCGGGTCCTTCTCGTCGCCCGTCCTGCCGCCCACCTGCGTGGTGAGCAGTCCCTCGCCCTCGATGAAGAACGTCTCCGAACCGTGCTTCACGTGCCGGTGCTCGGTGCTCTCGATGCCCATGCTCGCCTCCCAACGAAACTCTTCATGGTGGCGCAGGTCGGGGGTCGGCCGCTAGGGCGAGATCGGGTCAGCCCTGCACGACCAGCACCAGCCCCGACACCAGCGCGAACACCAGCACCAGGGCCCGCAGGCCGGGCCCGTCGACGCGGTGGTGGGTGGCGTGACTCAGCCAGGCGCCGGCTCCCAGCGCGGGCATCAGCCCCGCGGCGATGAGCAGCTGGTCCCAGGTCACCCGGCCCGCGCCGGCGAGCAGCGCCAGCGACAGGATCTCGCCGATCAGGAAGCAGGCCGCCATGGTCGAGCGCAGGGTGGCCGCGGGGTGATGCTGGTAGACCAGCGCCAGCGGCGGCCCGCCGATGCCGGTCGCCGTCTCCGTGACGCCGGTCAGCACGCCCGCACCGACCAGGGCCGGGCGACCGGGGTGGAAGGGCGGGATGACCAGGGTCGCGACGACGGCGAGCACGGTCGACCCGCCGATGAGCAGGTTGAGCGCGTCGCCGGGCACCGCGAGCAGGACCCCGAGTCCGGCGACCGTGCCGACGGCCCGACCTACCGTGAGCCACCGGACGCCGCCCCGGTCGAGCGCGTGCCGCTCGCGCAGCAGGACGTAGACGTTCAGCGGGATCATCAGCACGAGCACGATGACCGGCAGCCACCGAGGCTCGATGAAGCCCACCACCGGCGCGAGGATGAGGGCGAAGCCCAGGCCCGTCGTCCCCTGCGCGAACGCCGCCACCAGCGTCGTCAGCGCGATGACCGCGAACAGCTCGGTGGTCACGCGTCTCCTTCCGGGTATCACCGGGCACCCCACCCGAGGACCCGACCCTCGCACGACGGTCCCGCACCTAGGCTCGCGCCATGGGATCGCGTGGTCGTCGTGCCGCTGCACTGGTCGGGGTCGCCGTGCTGGCCGCGACGGCGGCGTGCTCGTCCACCGAGCCGTCGGCAGAGCCGCCGACGGACACGCTCGCGCCCTCGTCCGCAGCCGCGACACCGACACCGACACCCGCGCCGAGTCCGACGAGGGTGCCGCGGCCTGTCACGATCGCCGTGGCCGGCGACGTGCACTTCGAGGGCCGGCTGCGTGGTCGGCTCGCCGACCCGGCGACAGCGCTGGCCCCGGCGACGTCCGCGCTGGCTTCTGCCGACGTCGCCATCGTCAACCTCGAGTCGTCGGTAGGCACGGGTGGCCGGCCCGAGCCCGGCAAGCGATACACGTTCCAGGCGCCGCCGTCGGCGTTCACCGCCCTCGCCGCCGCCGGCATCGACGTGGCGAGCATGGCCAACAACCACGCCCTCGACTTCGGCCGCGAGCCACTGCGCGGCACCTTCGGGGCCATCGACGCCGCCGCCACGGCCGACCCGCCCCTGGCGGTGGTCGGGATCGGGCGGGATGCCGACGACGCCTTCCGGTCCGCGACCGTCGACGTCGACGGCACGGTCGTGGCCACCGTCGGGGCCACCGTCGCCGGCCTGGACCCCACCGCCGACCCCACCGGGCAGTGGGCGGCCACCGACGACGCACCCGGCACCGCCGACGCGATCGACCCGGTCCGGCTGCTCCTCGGCGTCGAGGAGGCCGACCGGTCCGCCGACGTGGTCGTCGTCTACATGCACTGGGGCGTCCAGGGCGAGCGGTGCCCCGACGACGCGCAGCGCTCGCTGGCGGCGGACCTGGTCGACTCGGGCGCCGACATCGTCGTCGGCAGCCACACCCACCAGCTCCAGGGTGACGGCCGGTTGGGCGACGGCTACGTGGCGTACGGGCTCGGCAACTTTGCCTGGTACACGCAGGCCTCGGAGGCGACGTCCGTCACCGGCGTGCTGACGCTGACCGTGAAGCCGGCACCGTCCCGCACGGGCCGGGCGACGGTCACGCGCACCGAGTGGGAGCCCGCCCGCATCGGCGCGGACGGGCTGCCCGTGAAGATGGACCGCGCCGCCGTGGCCGGCTTCGAGGCCGATCGCGCGGCCCTGCGCGCGTGCTCCGGACTCACCCGCTGATCACTGGTCGCGGCACAGGCAGAACTCGTTCCCCTCCGGATCGGTGAGCACGTGCCAGGTGGGCGTGCCCTGACCCACGTCGACCGGCCTGGCACCCAGGTCCAGCAGCCGTCTGTGCTCGGCGGCCTGGTCGCGGTCGTCGGCAGCGATGTCGAGGTGCAGCCGGTTCTTGGCCTGCTTGGCTCTGTCGGGGACCCAGCGGAAGTCGATCTCGAAGCCGCCGTCGGGCGCCCTGATCGAGACCCCGTCGCCGCCGTGCTCGGTCGTCTGCCAGCCGCGCCCCTTGACCTCCCAGCCGAGCACGTCGGCCCAGAACGCGCCCAGCTTCTCGGCGTCGGTGCAGTCGATGCACAGCGAGATGATGCGACTCGTCATGACTCCTCATTTCCTGATGATGGTGATCGGTGGATGACGACGCCCGCGACGACGAGCAGCACCCCGGCGAACTCGACCGGGGCCGGGACCTGGGTCAGCACGACGATGCCGATCACCGTGGCGGTCGCGGGCAGCAGCGCGACCATGAGCGAGTACGCCGCCCGGGTGAGGCGCCGCATCGCGAGCTGGTCGGCGACGTACGGCACGACCGATGAGCAGATGCCGACCCCGACGGCGGCGGCGAGCAGGGTCGGGTCGGTGAACGCGGGGGCCGCTTGGAGGATGCCGAACGGAAGCGCCACCACGCCGGCGACGAGCATCGCCAGGGCCAGGCCGTCGATGCCGGTCAGCGCCTCCTCCCGCGCGACGCGATGCCCCAGGACGATGTACACCGCGAACAGCACGGCGTTCGCGGCGGCGAGGAGCAGGCCCACGGGCTCACCCGAGAGCCGGACGTCGGTCAGCAGGTAGACCCCGCCCACGGCCAGTGCGAGGGCCATCGCGTTGCGGGGGGAGCGGGCTCCGACAGCGGCAAGGACGACCACGGGGAGGAACTCGATGGCAGCGACCGTTCCCAGTGGCAGCGCCTCGATCGCCAGGTAGAAGCAGACGTTCATGGTCGCCAGGACCGCTCCCCAGCAGGCGACGGTCCGCTGCGTCTCGCGTCGCAAGCCGGACCAGACCCGCCAGGGCCGGCGCCACAATGCGAAGACGAGGGCGGCCGAGGCGATCCGGAGCCATGCGACCCCCGTGGGTTCGAGACGGGCGAACAGCAGGACGGCGAACGCCGGGCCGAGGTAGTGGAAGACGGCACTCACGACGAAGTAGGCGTGCGGCGGGATGACCGTGGCCACGACCCTCGGCACGGGCGCCGTCGTACTTGATGTCCTCACACAGCTAGTATCAAAGCCCGGTCTCGGGGAGCCCAGTGGCAAACATAGGTGAGATGAGAGGCATGCCTTCGAAAGCGCTCAGGAAAGCCAGCGATGACCTCCGGAAGAGCGGCTCACTGCTGGACGAGGTGAACCGGCGCCTCCTGGACGAGCTGGCCACGGACGCACGGCTGTCCACCGCCGACCTGGCGCGGCGGGTGGGCATGTCCGCTCCGGCCGTGCGCGAGCGGCTCACCCGGCTCGAGGAGGCCGGGGTGATCCGCGGCTACCGGCTCGACGTGGACCCCGCGGCCCTCGGGCTTCCGGTGGCGGCCTGGGTCAGGATCCGGCCCGGTCCGGGTCAGCTCCCGAAGGTCGCCGAGCTCGCCGCCCGGACTCCGCAGGTCTCACAGTGCTACCGGATCTCCGGGGACGACTGCTTCCTGCTCCTCGTCCACGTGCCCACCATCGAGGCGCTCGAGTCCGTGCTCGACCGGTTCCTGCTGCACGGACAGACCACGAGCTCGTTCGTGGTGTCCACCCCGGTGTCCCCGCGCCCGCCCGCCGACGGGTGAGGATGGTCGCATGCGCGTCGACGACGTGATCCGGCTGGAGCTCGGGACGTTCGTGCGCCCGGCCGAGGAGACCGGCACCGGCAGTCCTCGGGTGGAGACCGTGCTCGGCTACCTCGCCCGCACGCCAGCGGGTCTGCTCCTCCTCGACACCGGTCTCGGCGAGGCCGATGCCGAGACCGAGGAGTGGTACCGCCCACGACGGATCACGATCCGGGAGGCCCTCGGGCCGCTCGGGCTGGGCACCGACGACATCGACGTCGTCGTGAACTGCCATCTGCACTTCGACCACATCGGCGGCAACCCGGCCTTCGCCGGCCGGCCGATCCACTGCCAGCGCATCGAGCTGGACGCCGCCCGGTCGGAGGGCTACACCGCACCGCATCTCGTCGACTTCGCCGATGCCCGCTACGAGCTGCTCGACGGCGAGGCCGAGATCGCGCCGGGCGTGCATGTCATACCCACTCCCGGCCACGTCGACGGGCACCAGTCGGTCGTCCTGGAGTGCGACGACGGCTCGATCGTCCTCGCCGGTCAGTCCCACGACACCGCCTCGGCCTGGTCGGCCGACGCCCTGGCGAAGCGTGCCCACGACCTCGGCCACACCGACCCGCTGCCCCTGCCCAGTCCGTGGATGTCCCGCCTGCTCGAGTTCGACCCGCGACAGGTCGTCTTCGCCCACGACGCCGCGGTCTGGGTGCCCTGACCAAGGTCAGGGCGCGACGAGCGACCGCACCAGGGTGTCGACGATCTGCACGATCTCTTCCCGCGCCGTGGGCCGGTCGCTCGCTGCGGCGAGGTAGAGCGCCGCCTCGTCGGCGACCGCGAGCAGCAGGTGTGCCAGTGGCCGCACCGGCAGCGGGAGCAGTACGCCGGCTGCCGCGGCCGCCGCGAGCACCGACTCGATCAGCCCGAGGACGTGGTGCTGGCAGATGGCGCGCCAGCGCACCCAGCCGAGCACCGAGGGGCCGTCGATCAGCACGATCCGCTGCACCTCGGGGTCCTCGCAGGCATCGAGCCACGCCTCCAGGGCACCGGTCATGACGGCGACGAGGTCGACATCGCCTCCGGCCGGCATGCCCGCGACGAGGCGCTGGGTGATCGTGGCCTCGACCGCTGCCAGGACGTCGGCGAACAGCTCGGTCTTGTCGCCGAACTGGTGGTAGAGGGCGCCCCGACTGACTCCGGCCTCGCGCACCAGCGCCTCGGTGCCGACACCGGCGAACCCGTGCTCGGCGAAGAGCTTCCTGCCCGCCGCGATGAGGGCGGCTCGGGTCGCCGCCGTCCGGTCCGCTTGCGTTCTCCGGGAAACTTTCATACGCTCTGTCCGTAAATAACATGCACACTGTATGTTACTTCATCCCACGAGGAGCCGTCACATGCCGACCATCGACCTTCCCAGCGGTGCCATCGCCTACCGCGTCACCGGGCCCGAACGGTCCGCCGCCCCACCCGTCGTGTTCGTGCACGCGTTCCTCCTCAACGGCGCGGTCTGGTCCGACACGGCCGACCTCCTCGCCGGGAAGGGCGTCCGGTCGTACGCGCCGGACTGGCCGCTCGGTGCGCACCGCACACCGATGCATCCCGACGCGGACCAGTCGCCGCGCGGCGTCGCGCGCCTCATCCTGGCCTTCCTCGAGGCGCTCGACCTCGACGACGTGACGCTGGTCGGCAGCGACACCGGTGGGGCGCTCGTCCAGTTCCTCCTCGACACCGACGCGAGCCGGGTCGGACGCGTGGTGCTGACGAACTGCGACGCGTTCGAGACGTTCCCGCCCTTCCCGTTCAGCGTCTTCTTCACGCTGCTCAAGGGCGGGCGTCGGATGAAGCTGAACCTGATGCCGATGCGCAGCCGCGCGTTCCGCCACTCGCCGCTGGGCTTCGGCCTGCTCGCGAACGAGCTCGATGCCGACCAGACGCGTTCGTGGATCGAGCCGGCCCTCACCGACCCGGGCATCCGCGACGACGCCGTACGCTTCCTCCGTGCTGTCGATCCGGGCGACCTGCTGGACGTGTCCACCCGGCTGAAGGACTACCCGGGTCCGGTCCGCATCGTGTGGGGCATGGCCGATCGGGCGTTCAAGCCCGACCTCGGTAGGCGGCTCCAGGAGGCGTTCCGTGACGCGACGTTCGTGGAGGTGCCCGATGCCCGGACCCTCGTCCAGCTGGATGCGCCGCAGGTCCTGGTCGAGCAGATCGCCGATGTCGCGAACGCGATGCCGTAGCCGACGGGCACACCCATGACCGCACGGCGAGGCGGCGCGGTCCGGCTGCTCGGCCGCAACCGCGGGTTCCGGGTGCTGTGGTCGGCGCGGGCGGTCTCCGTGCTCGGCGACTCCCTCGGTCTGGTGGCCCTGCTCGTCTACCTGCAGGCAGAGACCGGCGCCGCCGTCGCGGTCGCGCTCCTTCTCCTGGCCGGAGACTGCGTCCCCGGGCTGTTCGGGCCGGTGGCCGGCCTCATCGGCGACAGGTACGGGCTGCGCAGGGTGATGGTCGTCTGCGAGGTGGTCCAGGGGCTGCTCGTGCTCGCGATGGTCGCCGCCCTGCCGCCCCTCCCGATCCTGCTGGTCCTGGTCGCCGCCCGTGGGATCGGCGCCACGACCTTCACCGCAGCCTCACGCAGCGCCGTACCCCGCGTGGTCGACGACGAGGACCTCGAGGCCGCCAACGCAGCCCTGGGTGTGGGCACCTACGGGCTCGAGGCCCTCGGGCCGCTGGTCGCCGCGGCGCTGTTCGCGCTCACCGACATCCGCGGGGTGCTGCTCGTCGACGTCGCCACGTTCGCCGTCTCCGCCGTGCTGCTGACCAGGCTCCCGCGCCTCGACAGCGCCCGGCGTACGGCGACCTCGCCGGACCCGAGCGCCGGCGTCGGGTGGCGCCGTGAGCTGGCCAGTGGCCTGGGACACCTGTGGTCGATCCCGACCGTGCGCGCGGTCGCCCTGGGATTCGTCGGCGTCGTCGCGTTCAGCGGAGTCGACGACGTCGCCCTGGTCTTCCTGGCGCGGGACGAGCTCGGCGGCACCAGCACCGACGCGGCCGTCCTGTACGCCGGGGTCGGCATCGGCCTGCTGCTCGGCTACCTCCTGCTCGCCCGCGCGGCCGGCCGGTGGCCGGCCCTGGGACTGCTGGTCGTCGGGTTCATGGTGAGCAGTGCCGGCAACCTGGTCACCGGACTGGCCTGGTCCGTCGCGGCGGCCCTGCTGCTCCAGACGGTGCGCGGGATCGGCATCGCTGCCCTCGACGTCGGGGTCAACACCCACCTCCAGCGCGTCGTTCCGGCGGGCTACCTCGGCCAGGCCTTCGGCACCCTGTACGGCGCCGTCGGCCTCGCGGCCGGTCTGTCGTACGCCCTCGGAGGCCTGCTGCTGGCGGCCACCGATGCCCGCACCACGTTCGTCGCCGCCGGCATCGGCGGCCTCCTCGTCAGCCTCGCCGCCGCCGTCGCGCTCCATCGCACCACCAGGGCCCGTCAGGACGAGTGAGCGACTGACCAGCAGATCGGGGCGAGCTGCGTTGTCCACCTCGGTGCGAGCGCCTCCATCGACTGGCGGTTGCCGCACTGAGGAAATTCGCGGGCCGGGACCCCTTGCCACGAGGAGTACGCATCATGGGGGTCTCGCAGTTCCTCGTGCAGGAGGGGCGGATCGTGCGCGAGAAGCGTGTGTACGACGAGCTCGCGCTGCGTGCCCAGATCAACAGCCTGCGCGGCGACGACCCCGTCGACAACACCAACATCTACTGACCCACGAGCCCGGACGATCGGCCCGGCGCCCACCGACATACGCGGACGAGCATGTCCTGAAGGAGAGCACCGCCATGAGTGACACCCTCGGCAGGCCAGAGATCAGCGCCGACGAGACGACGCGCCGCACCATCCTGCGCAAGGACTGGGTGCCCTGCAAGGCCGCCTTCATCGACTGGTCGTCACGGCGGCGCGCGATGCCGGTGTGGTGATCGACGCGGACGGCTACCGCGCGCCGGCGGCGGTGCTCGTCACCGCGACCGAGGATGACTGAGACCGACCGCGTCGTCGTCGCGGTCTGCCAGGTCGACGGCGCGGCGGCCCAAGCCGATGGTGCCGTCGTACGGGGGGCGGTGGCGGAGGCCGCTGCCCGGGGCGCCCGTCTCGTGGTGCTGCCCGAGCTGGTGGCGAGCGGTGGCGTGATCACGACCTGGGACCGGGCCCGCGCTGCAGCGGAGCCGCTCGACGGTCCGACCGTGACGATGCTCGCCGAGCTGTCCGCCGACCACGACTGCGTCCTGGTCGCCGGGCTCGCCGAGGCCGGGGAGGACGGACGGGTGCACAACACAGCTGTGGTCCTTGATCGCGGCGCCCTGGTTGCGTCGTACCGCAAGGTGCACCTGTGGGGAGCGGAGAAGAGCGCCTTCGTGCCGGGCGACCGGCGCCCGCCGGTGGTGACCACCAGTGCCGGGCGCATCGGCGTGATGGTCTGCTACGACCTCGAGTTCCCCGAGTGGGTACGGCTGGCGGCCGAGGCCGGAGCCGAGCTGCTTGCCGTTCCCGCCAACTGGCCGTTGCGTGACGGGGGAGACCCGCAGCGCCCCTTCGAGGTGGTCAAGGCCCGGGCGGCGGCCGTGACCTACCGCCTCAACGTCGCGGTGGCCGACCGGTGCGGTGTCGAGGACGGCATCGACTGGTACGGCGCGTCGCTCGTGTGCGATGTCGACGGGGGACTGGTCGCCGGCCCCGCGTCCTGTGGGGTGCCCGACGGCGGCCCGGCCCGACCGGTGGTCCTGGTGGCCGAGGTTGACCTGGCGGCCGCCCGCGACAAGCGGTTGGGCCCCTTCAACGACGCCTTGGCCGATCGCCGGCCCGATCTCTACACCTGATCCGGCCGGCGCACGCCCGACCAAGTGAACTAGAACGTCGCCGTCCTCTCCGACCAGACGAGCTGTGGGGGAGCTCGCCGCGTCGCGGCAGGTGCCAGACTCCGCGTATGAAGTACGTGTTGCTGATCTGCGATGACGAGTCGATCTCGCCGAGCCAGGAGGAGGTGGCGGCCGATCCGGCGATGCAGGCGTGGGAGGCAGACCTCGAACGGCGCGGCGCCGAGGCGTACGGCGCGCGGCTGCGGCCGTCCGACCACGCCACCACCGTGCGTGTTCGCCGGGGCGAGACCCTCGTCTCCGACGGCCCGTTCGCGGAGACCAAGGATCTCGTCGGCGGCGTCGTGGCCATCGAGTGCGCCGACCTGGACGAGGCGATCGCGATCGCTGCTGGCCATCCGTGGGCGCACCGCGGGAGTGTCGAGATCCGCCCGGTCTGGGAATGACCGCTTCCCGCGAGGCTGTGCGTGCGGCCGTCGACGCGGCGTACCGGGATGAATGGGGTCAGGTGGTCGCGACCCTGATCGGGCACACCCAGGACTGGGACCTGGCGGAGGACTGTGCGCAGGACGCCTTCGCGTCCGCGCTCGCGACGTGGCCGCGCGACGGGATCCCGGGCCGTCCGGGTGCCTGGCTCACGACGACGGCGCGCAACCGGGCGACCGACCGGTTGCGGCGGGACGCGGCCGGGCGAGCGAAGCTGCGCGAGCTCGCCGTCCTGGCGCGCATCCCCGACGAGCCGCCGGTGGAGGACATCCCCGACGAACGGCTCCGGCTGATCTTCACCTGCTGTCACCCGGCGCTGTCGTTCGAGGCCAGGGTCGCGCTCACGCTGCGCACGCTCGCGGGGCTGAGCACTGCCGAGATCGCCAGGGCCTTCCTCAGCGCCGAGCCGACCCTGGCGCAGCGCCTGGTCCGCGCCAAGCGCAAGATCGCCGAGGCCGGCATCCCCTACCGGGTCCCGCCCGCCGAGCTGCTGCCGGAGCGCTTGTCCGGGGTGCTCGCGGTGCTCTACCTGATCTTCAACGAGGGGTACGACGACCAGGACGGACGCCGGGCGCTGACATCGGAGGCGATCCAGCTCGCCCGGGTGCTGGTTCGGCTGATGCCGGCCGAACCGGAGCCACGCGGCCTGTTGTCGTTGGTCCTGCTGCACGAGGCGAGACGTGCCACGCGGACCGATGACGGCGAGCTGGTCACCCTGGAGCACCAGGACCGATCGAAGTGGGACCACGCCCTGATCGCGGAAGGGGTAGGTGTGCTGGACCAGGCGCTGGCCATGGGCCGCACCGGGCCGTACCAGGTGCAAGCCGCGATCGCCGCCTGTCACGCCACGGCACCCGACACGGCCACCACCGACTGGGCCCAGATCGCAACTCTCTACGCGGAGCTCGAGCGCCTGGCGCCGTCCCCCGTGGTGGAGCTCAACCGTGCGGTGGCGGTCGCGATGTCCGAGGGCACCACCGCCGGTCTTGCGCTGGTGGAGGAGCTGGCAGCCTCCGGTCGCCTCGACGGCTACCACCTGCTGCCGGCGACCCGGGCCGACCTGCTGAGGCGGGAGGGCCGCGCGGCCGAGGCGAGGGTGGCCTACGAAGAGGCGTTGGAGCTGGCACCGACCGAGGTCGAGCGTCGGTACCTGATCGGGCGCCTGCGCGAGCTCTGACCCGCGTCGACGACCCTCCGTCCCAGGTTCGGGAAGATTCCTGGCGAGCGATGTCGATCTCGGGCGATCTCCTTCGTCGGTGGGGCACACCACAAGGAGAGGAGCGAACAGATGTCGCTCACCGAGCACCTCACCGCCACGACCTCGGTCGACCACGCGCCTGACGAGGTCTTCGCAGCCATCACCGACGTGCGCGGATGGTGGAACGAGAACATCATCGGCGCCACCGCAGCCCTGCACGACGAGTTCGTCTTCACCGACGACACCACCCACGCCGGGCAGGCCGCCAAGTCGACGGACGGCATCCGGTTCGCCCGGTTCCGTCTCACCGAGGTGGCGCCCGGGAAGCGGATGGTCTGGCACGTCGTGGACTCCTACCTCACGTTCGTCGAGGACCACGACGAGTGGACCGACACGAAGGTGGTCTTCGACCTCACCGAGACCCCCGACGGCACCAGGCTCGACTTCACGCACGAGGGCCTGACCTCCACGGGCTCCGACTGCTTCGAGGCCTGCTCACGCGGCTGGACCTTCTACATCACCGAGAGCCTGCCGAGGCTGATCGCCACGGGCACCGGCCAGCCGATCGCGAGGTACGACGCCTGACCGTCAGTGAAGGCGGAGGGCCTGACCCGCGTTGCCGCGGGTCAGGCCTGTTTGAGCAGCGTCGACAGCTGCCGGGCGACTGCCAGGACCGCCACGTGAAAACGAGTCAGCTCGAGCACGACCGGACGTCGAACCACCCGGGCTGGAAGCCCATGCACGAGAGCAGCCGATTGAGCTGGTCGTCGCTTACCAGGAGAAGCGACGGAAGCGACGGAAGGGGCGGAGTCTACGGCGGTCGCGACCGTGAGCATCCACGCGTGCTGACTGACGAGCCTGCTCGGCTCGCGCCGCTCGACGGTCGGCCCATGCGGTCACGGTCGCCTCCGGGTCGCGTGGCATCGTGATCAGCGGCGGCCCAGCCGGCGGCTCATAGCGGGCACGAAGAACGCGCTCATTGAACGCGTCGATCTCACGGCGTACCGCGCTTTCGTCCGACAGCTGATCGAGGTGCGCGTCCAGCGCTGCGTCGTCGTGGCGCAGTTGGATGGAGGGTGGCAGCAGCGCGATGTGCTCGCGTTGGAGGAGGTTCCTCAACCACCACTCCGGGTCATGCTGGCTGGGTAGGTCGATGGGCTCGCCGCTGCCGGGTAGGTCGTCGAACTCGCCGCGTGCGATCGCCTTCCGAACCTGAAGGTCAGCGAGCAGCGCGAGCGCAACCCCATCATCGATCACGATGGCGTACGGGTCGTGGAACACGTCGGATCGCGGGCTGGGCCGCTCGCGATCAGTCATCGTGGCTCCTACAGAGACAAGTCAGCTGTATTATGTCATGCGTATTGCGAAGGGTGGGTCACAGTGCCGAAGAAGGTGGATCACCGCGAGCGTCGCGAAGCGATCGCGCACGCGCTGTGGCGGGTCGTCGAGCAGCAGGGCTGGGCGGGAGCGACCATGCGCGAGGTCGCCCGCGAGGCGGAAGTCTCCCTGGGGCAGCTGCAGCACTACTTCTCATCTCGCGCCGAGATGCTGGCCTTCGCGATGGAGTTCGCCACCGAGCAGACATCGCACCGGGTCACGCGAGGCCTGGCGGCCCTCGACCAGCCTCCGCACCCCCGGGAGGCGCTGCGAGTGGTTCTCACCGAGATGCTTCCGCTTCGACCCGATGCCCGTGCCACCAACCGAATGAACGCCGCCTACGTCCTCGAGGCCTTGCACGACCCGACACTGCACGAGCGGGCACGCATCGGGCTACGCGAGGGGCGGGACATGGTCGAACGCCTCATCCGAGATGCGATGGATCACGGACAGATCCAGGCCGACCGTGACCCTGCGATCGAGACAGATCTCATCCTGGCACTGACGGGGTTCACGCCCCTGCTCGAACTCGACGTCATCGAGCCCCAAGCGGCTCTGACGGCCATCGATCAGCACCTGGACCAGCTCTTCTCCCGGCCATCACGCGACGCGAGGTAACCCGCCCGCAGCCGACGAACCTTCAGCAATCCAGGCTTCGACAACCGTCAGAGACCCGTCCGAACGCCCAGGCTCGTCAGGCAAGGTACGGTCCGGGCCACCCTGATGGGACGAAACCAGGTCCACGAACTCAATCGCGATCATGTCGCTGCTCAGGTGGCAGTGCTGCTGGCCGGACCGAGGCTTGACCTGTGGGAGCGGTTCCGAGCCGAGTTCCGGTCAAGGAAGGTCTCCCGCTCTGCGCTGCCGTCCTCGGGTCCGCGGCACGAGGCGATGGCAACGTCGAAAGCGACATCGACCTGCTCGTCGTGCACCACGTGTTGCCTGGTGAGAAGAGGCCGAAGAGCGTCCGTAGCGACATGCGAACCCAGGTTGCGGACGCGGCAGGCGCCGTGACTCTGAGCGCCACAGATCGAGATGCAGACGAGCGCTGGGAGAGCCAACTCGCCGATCTGCACGATCGCGTCGATCGATGGACCGGCGAGCCACTACAGAACGTCGACCTGTCCTTCTATGAATGGCGGTATCCGCCTCACGAGTATCAGCCTCTGCTGTCGGGTATCCGTCGAGACGGAGTCGAGCTGATCAAGGCGCGCGGACTCAAGATCTGGAGCACCACGGAGCCAGCTGCTGGCTGAGCCGCCGCGGACCAGAGAGGCCGACCACCAGAATGCACGGACTCGGGCCCAGGCGGCCGTCGCGTATCTCGAGGTCGCCGAGCTTGTGCTCGATGATGATTCAGTCGCGGCGCCCGGCGTCGCAGCGGGTCCTGCCGTGCTCGCGGGCATCGCAGCGTCCGACGCGATCTGTGCTCGACGACCCGGCCTGATCCACCGCGGTGATGACCATCGAGCGGCCTCCGGTGATGCGCTGCGAGATGTGGGCCGGCACGTGAGACGGCGAAGGGCCGCTCCCGAGGGAGAGCGACCCTGGTGTGCCTATCAGCGCAGGTCATGCGCTGACCTCGATCTGCGCGCCTGGAGGGATTCGAACCCCGAGCCTTCTGATCCGTAGCGAGGATCCGGGCAATTTAGAGAGGACCGGTGCCGGCGCGTCGCGCTTCTGGCCGACACCTATTTCGCTGAAGTAGCAGGTCAGTGGGGGTACGGGCACCGATGTCGTGGCCAGCCACGTTCAGTCACGTTGAGCCATGATCTCCACTGGCGGCAGGTTGTCGAACCGTTGTTGAGCCGGCATCCACCCGGTCGAGTCGCGCTCGAGCGGACAGGGGAATCGGGGCGGCCTGAGGCAGGGGTGGGAGCGATGTGGCTGAGTAGGGATGTCAAGGGACACCGCGCCCTGGTCGAGTTCGGCAGTCCGCCCGGTGAAGAAGGCCCGCAGGGGCGGCACGGACCGCCCGACAATGCTGCGCGCTTCGAGGGGTGACCCGGCGATCTCTCGGGGTCCATCATGTCCTCAGCGACACCCAGTCCCGGCTCAGGTGCCATCCTGAGCCGCCGGAGTCGAGGAGACCGCCGTGACAACCACCAAGACCGTCGATCCTGCCGCGGAGAACAGCCGGTGGGCCTTCCTCACTGACGGCCCACCGATCCGCAAGCCGGTCTTCTACTCGGCCGTGATCGGAGTCCTGGTCATGGCGACCTGGGCGATCGCCGCACCCGACCAGGCCGAGAGTGTGATCGGCGATGCGGTGGCCCGCGTCGTGGACTGGTTCGGCTGGTTCTATGTCTTGCTGACCACGGCGGTCCTGGCGTTCGTGCTCTACCTGGCGATCTCTCGCTACGGCGCCATCAAGCTCGGTCCCGACCACTCCAAGCCCCAGTTCTCCACGTTCGCCTGGGCCTCGATGCTCTTCGCTGCCGGCATCGGCACCGACGTGATGTTCTACGCGGTCGCGGAGCCTGTCAGCCAGTACATGGTTCCCCCGACCGGTGACCCCGAGACCATCGCGGCCGCGCGGGAAGCGACGGTGTGGACCTTGTTCCACTACGGGCTCTCGGGCTGGGGGCTGTACGCCTTGATGGGGATGGCGCTGGGCTACTTCACCTACCGGATGAACCTCCCTCTCGCGGTGCGATCGGCGCTGTACCCGATCTTTGGGCGTCGCGTCGACGGCACCCTCGGCCACGCGGTCGACACCGCCGCCGTGCTCGGCACCATCTTCGGAGTGGCGACCAGCCTCGGCATCGGGGTGGTGTTCCTCAATCAGGGGCTCAACATCCTGTTCGACGTGCCCGTCGGCCTCGGCGCCCAGATCGGCCTCGTCGTACTCGCCGTGGCGATGGCCGCCGTCTCGGCAACCACGGGTGTCGACAAGGGGATCCGCCTCCTGTCCCAGCTCAACGTGATCCTGGCCCTGGGCCTCGCCGCCTTCGTCCTGCTGACCGGCCGGACGAGCTTCATCCTCAACGCCGTCGTCATGAACGTCGGCGAGTACGCCCAGACCTTCCCGCGCAAGACGATGGAGACGTTTGCGTTCGAGGGGGCAACCGAGTGGATGTCCCTGTGGACGCTGTTCTTCTGGGCCTGGTGGATCGCCTGGGCGTCCTTCGTGGGGCTGTTCCTGGCCCGGATCTCGCGCGGTCGGACGATCAGGCAGTTCGTCGCAGGGACGATGATCATCCCGTTCACCTACATCGTCATGTGGATCTCGATCTTCGGCAACGCGGCTCTCGACCGGATCCGGGGAGGTGACGACGCCTTCGCCGACGAAGCGCTGGCCTCCCCCGAGGCGGGCTTCTACTCGCTACTGCAGGAGTACCCGCTCTCCGGCGTCGTCATTGCAGTCTCGGTCTTCGTCGGCCTGCTCTTCTACGTCACCTCGGCCGACTCAGGTGCGCTGGTGATGGGCAACCTCTCTTCCGAGCTGCGCTCCGTCCAGGACGACGCGGCGCCCTGGCTGCGCATCGTGTGGGCCTCGGCGACCGGTCTCCTGACGATCGCCGTGCTGGCGGTGGGGGGCATCTTCGCCCTGCAGTACGCCACGGTGATCTTCGGCCTGCCGTTCGCCTTCGTCATCGTGCTGGTCATGCTCGGCCTGCTCAAGGCGCTGCGGGTCGAGGGCCGGCGTGCCGGGGCCGTCACCCGCGCAGTGCCGATGTCCGCGTCCGGTCGCGGCGCGGACGAGGGACACCTCGACTCCTGGAGGGCTCGCCTGGCGCGTGCGGTCAACTTCGTCGACGTCGACGCTGCCACGGCCTACCTCGAGACGGTCGTGCGACCCGCGCTCACAGACGTCGCTCACGAGCTGGAGGCCCGGGGAGTTCCCACGCAGGTCAGTCAGGTAGCGGGCGGTGAGGGCGACGAAGACGGCGGGTTGGCCGGGGTGGAGCTGCGCACGCTCGAGGGCGACGACCCGTTCGTCTACCGAGTCCAGGTCCACGAGTCACCGGTGCCGACCTATGGCGGACGCATGATCGGCGACCGCGACCAGTACGCCCGGCTGGAAGTGCATACCGTCGGGGGCGGGCAGGACTACGACGTGATGGGCTACTCCACGACGCAGGTCATCCACGACTGCCTCGACCACTACGAAGGGCACCTCGCGTTCCTCCGACATGCCTGAACACGCCCGTTCTCCTGGCACGTCCCGCTCACGTACCTTGGCCGGGTGGACGACAGACCCAGCGCCCGATGACCGGCCCGCGCGAGAGTAGCCGGTCCGAGGGCTGGAGCGTCGCACGCACGTCGGGCGGTGTCCTGGTGCGCGCACTGGTCTGCTTGGTCGTCGCGGGCGTCCTCGGGGCGCCGTTGGCACTGTCGTGGGCGTTGACGCACACGGAGGTCGTCTCGCCGATCGGCACCTCACCCACGACGTTCTCGCTGTCCACAGGCGGCATCAGCGAGGTACGCCGCGGCATTGCCGGCACCGTCTTCGTGCCCGAGTCGCGGGGAGCGGTCGGCATCGTGGCGACCGTCATCGGACCCGGCGACCCCGGTGCCGGGGATGTCGGCGGTCGATGGTGCCGGCCGGGCGAGCGCAGCCCATGGTGCCACGAGCGTGCACAGTTGCCCTCGGCCCCGCGATAGAGCGTGGGGGCGTGGCGTGGGTGTGTGTAGTGGTCTCCAAACGGGACCAATGGACGGTTCGAGTCCCCGGGCGATCACAAGGAGGGGGCACGCCCGGGGGACGCGGCGCGATTTCGGGGACGCGGTGGGGGTACGCGTCCGGAGGCGACCCGAGGTGACGATCGACCCGTGAGGAGTATTGGGGCCGGTTCTCGAGACGGCGAAGGGCCGCTCCCGAGGGAGAGCGACCCTTGTGTGCCTGTTTGCGCAGGTCATGCCGTGGATCCGATCTGCGCGCCTGTAGGGATTCGAACCCCAAACCTTCTGATCCGTAGTCAGATGCTCTATCCGTTGAGCTACAGGCGCATGTCGCTCCGTCGCCGGAGGACTGGACGAGGATAGCCGACCCTTTCGGAGCCGACGAAATCAGTACGGCGCGGGGGTGCGGGTGTGACGCCGTACACACCCTTGGAACGGTCCAATATGTGCCGATCATGGGAGCAGTTAGCCTCCACTCCATCCCGCGAGCGAGCGAGCATCACCGCAGGTCGTGACACGGGGGCAGGACCGGTCGCCGGCAACGAAGCCGTCGTCCCTGACATCGAGATCGACAACCACCTGGCACCGCGAGGCAGCGGTGCCGCAGACCACACTCCACGATCACCGTCGACAGTCTCGACGGCCGGGGGCGCCGAACGCGAGAGCGTCGGCAACCGCCGCGAATGCGCGAGAGGGAAATGCCAGGTATGACCGCCGAAAGCACCGTCACCCCGACCACCGCCGCCCCCGTCACCGGGGCGCCCACCACCCACCAGGGCATCCTCGACTGGGTGGCCGAGATCGCCGCGCTGACGCAGCCGGCCGACATCCACTGGTGCACCGGCTCCGACGAGGAGTGGGAGAGGCTCACCGCCGCCCTCGAGGCCACCGGCACGTTCACGCGGCTGAACCCCGACATCAAGCCGAACTCCTTCTACGCCGCCTCCGACCCGACCGACGTGGCGCGTGTCGAGGACCGCACGTTCATCTGCTCGGTCGACGAGAAGGACTGCGGGCCCACCAACAACTGGATGGATCCCGAGCAGATGAAGGGCATCATGCGTGACCTCTACGCGGGGTGCATGCAGGGCCGCACGATGTACGTCATCCCGTTCGTGATGGGCCACCTCGAGGCCGACAGCCCGATGTTCGGTGTCGAGATCACCGACTCCGCCTACGTCACCGTGAGCATGCGCGTCATGGCCCGCATGGGCTCCGCGGTGCTGCGCCGCATGGAGGAGCTCGACGCCACGTTCGTCCCGGCCCTGCACTCGGTCGGCATGCCGCTCGCCGACGGCCAGGCCGACGTCGCGTGGCCGTGCAACGACACCAAGTACATCGTCCAGTTCCCCGAGGAGCGGATGATCTGGTCGTTCGGTTCGGGCTACGGCGGCAACGCGCTGCTCGGCAAGAAGTGCTACGCCCTGCGCATCGCGTCGGTCATGGCCCGCGACGAGGGCTGGCTCGCCGAGCACATGCTGATCCTCAAGCTCACCAGCCCGGCCGGCGTCACCAAGTACATCGCCGCCGCGTTCCCGAGCGCCTGCGGCAAGACCAACCTGGCCATGCTCAAGCCGACCATCCCGGGCTGGAAGGTCGAGTCCATCGGCGACGACATCGCCTGGATGCGCATCGGCGAGGACGGCCGCCTCTGGGCCGTCAACCCCGAGTTCGGCTTCTTCGGCGTGGCGCCCGGCACCAACCAGGACACCAACCCGCAC
The DNA here is from genome assembly GCA_963825755.1 of uncultured Actinomycetota bacterium. GTDB lineage: Bacteria > Actinomycetota > Actinomycetes > Propionibacteriales > Nocardioidaceae > Nocardioides. The sequence goes on from CAWGUS010000015.1 coordinate 109,458, forward strand.
GCCATGGAGACCATCAACGTCGGCAACTCGGTCTTCACCAACGTCGCGCTCACCGAGGACGGCGACGTCTGGTGGGAGGGCCTCGAGAACACCCCGGCCCACGCGACCTCGTGGAAGGGCGAGCCCTGGACCCCCGACAGCGACGAGCTGTCGAGCCACCCCAACAGCCGCTACTGCACGCCGATCAAGCAGTGCCCCATCCTCGCCCCCGAGTACGACGACCCGCGGGGTGTGCCGATCGACGCGATCCTGTTCGGTGGCCGGCGCAAGACCACGGTCCCGCTGGTGACCGAGGCCCGCGACTGGGTGCACGGCACGTTCATGGGCGCCACGCTGAGCTCCGAGACGACCGCCGCCGCTGTCGGCCAGGTCGGCGTCGTACGCCGCGACCCGATGGCGATGCTGCCGTTCATCGGCTACAACGCCGGCCACTACTTCAACCACTGGATCACCGTCGGCAAGGACAACGACGCGGCCAAGCTGCCGAAGATCTTCTACGTCAACTGGTTCCGTCGCGACGACGACGGCGGCTTCCTGTGGCCGGGCTTCGGCGAGAACAGCCGTGTCCTCAAGTGGGTCATCGAGCGCATCGAGGGCCAGGCCGCCGCCGTCGAGACCCCGATCGGTCACGTGCCGGCGCCCGGGTCGCTCGACACCGAGGGTCTCGACATGACCGACGAGCAGCTCCGCCAGGCGCTGGCCGTCGACGTCGAGGAGTGGAAGGCCGAGCTGCCGCAGATCCAGGAGTGGTTCGAGAAGTTCGGCGACGACCTGCCGGGCGTCCTCTGGACCGAGCTCGACGGCCTCAAGGCGCGCCTCGAAGCCTGATCAGCCTGTCGCACCACCCACGAGGGACCTCGCCGGAATCGGTGGGGTCCCTCGTGCGATTGTGGAAGGATCGTGCGGGTCAGCGGGAGCAGGGGAGGGGCCCGGACGCAGTGTCGTCTGAGCGAGCATGGATGGAGGTCCGAGTGCCGTACTCGCCCGAGGAACGTGAGCTGTTCGAGTCGGTCGCCAGCGACCTGTACTCCGACATCGTCTCGACCGGCGGCATCGACCATGGCGACCCACGCATCTCGGAGCGCGGGCCCGAGCGACCGGCGTTCGACCTGCTGACCCGCATCGGCCTGATCGTCAACGACGAGACGGGCGACCGTTTCGTGCCGGTCGATCCCTCGACCGTGCAGTCGCTCGTGGTGGCCCCGATGGGCCAGCAGGGTGCCGAGCTGCTCTCTGAGTCGGCGGGTTGGGCCCAGGCCTTCAACGGGCTGGCGCTGACCTGGCGCAAGTCACCGGCCTCCGAGCGAGGTCCGATCACCGAGGTGCGCGGCGAGGCGATCACCCCGTTCATCGCCTCACTCGTCGCCGACGCCGAGTCGGAGCTGCTCACCGCCCAGCCGCAGACCGGGCGCAACGCCGCGGCCCTGGCGGAGGCGACCCAACGCGACATCTCCGCGCTGGAGCGAGGCGTCGCCCTGCGCACGCTCTACCAGCACTCAGCGCGCCGTAGCTCGATCACCCACAAGTACGTCGCGTCCGTCAGCGAGCGTGGTGCCGAGGTGCGCACCCTCGACGAGTTCTTCAACCGGCTCATCGTCATCGACCGCCGGGTGGCGGTGATCCCCGGCGCCGACAGCCTGTCGGTCGCCCTGGCGATCCGTGAGCCGTCGCTCGTGGCCTACCTCGTCGACATGTTCGAGCGGTCGTGGGAACGCGGCCGGCCGTTCACCAACCGCGAGACGTCGATGATGCGCGACATCGCCGCCGAGCAGCGGGCGATGACGATCAGGATGCTGATCGAGGGGCACGCCGACCCGGCGAGCGCCAAGCGCCTGGGCGTGAGTCCACGCACGTACGCCGGCTACGTCGCCGAGCTCAAGGACGAGTTCGAGGCCCAGACGCGGTTCCAGCTCGGCTACGCCATGGGTGGCGCCGGCGTCTCCGGCAACGAGCGGCCACCGTCCAAGAGCGACGGCTGAACCGGCACCGCTGGTCCGAGCCCGAATGAAAACGAGGGCAGCGGCCGGAGCCCGCTGCCCTCGTTCGCTCGAGACGGGGTGGGGAACCCGCGAGGGACGAGGCGCTGGGGGGAGTGCCTCGTCCCCGTCTCGAGCGGGGTGGACCGCTCAGCGGCGGTCCGACGAGCCTGTCATTCGATGCCGCCGCGCTCGATCCCACCGCGGGCGAGCTGACCCCAGCTGGTGTCGCCGGCCTGAGCCGGTGCGGAGAATGCGACGATCCCGAGAGACAACGTGGCGGTGACAATGGCCACCGCGATGCGACGAGCGATCATTTTGAGTTCCACCTTTGGGGGTCTGGGGGCCGGGAGGACCCTGTCCGCCATTCTGGGGTGGATCCGGCACATCGACACCAGCCGAGTCGTTGCATCTGTTTGCATTGCATACATGTGCAGAAGTTTCGGCGTAACTTCTGAGGGCCTGACCGCATAACGGAGGCCCTGCGTCCGAAACATGCACGATTGGCAGAGGGGGCGGGATTCGAACCCGCGGCTGACATCTCTGCCAGCGACCGCTTTCAAGGCGGTTCCGATCGGCCTCTCCGGCACCCCTCCGAGCCGCCGGCGGGCCGGCGCTCACGGAGCAGTGTAGGAGCTAGCCCCTCTTGCGCGGTCAAGGTCCTACTCGGAACCCCCCAACTCGAGCTCGACCTCGTCGTAGGCCAGGTCGTTGCAGCGCTGCACGTGATGGCGTACGTCGTCCAGCAGGTGCCGGAGGTCGCTGGTGAGCCTTTCGAGGTCGGTGTCGTGCAGCACCCGCGGACCGAGCTCGGAGAGCCGCCGGACCAGCACGGTGCGCTCGCGCTGGCACCCGCCACGCCGCGCGGCCAGCCAGTCCTCGGCGGGGCCGGCCGGGCTCACGACGACGTCGCGCAGCGGCGCGAGCTGTCGTCGTACCTGCCAGCGCCAGGCGCCGAGGCCCTGGTCGGATGGTGGCCGCGCGGCGAGCAGGGCGCGCAGGGCCTGGCCGGAGCCGGGCTCCGTGGGAACGGTGTCGGGGCCGGTCATCAACATGCGAGCCTCCCGCCAGATCGGGATCGGGATATGAGTGTGGCCCGGCCACGGATGCTGGACAAGGGTCCGATTGGCACAGGTTCTTGCAGGTGTGTTGAATCGTGCTCGTGGTGTCCGACTATCGCTTCGCTCCCGCACTGACCGCCCGGTTGATGGGCCTGACCCTGGTCGGCCTGGCGCTGCTCGTGCTCATCGGCACGGTCGCGGCGTTCCTCCTCGAGCTGCCCTCGATCGTCATGCTGGTCCTGGTCCTGCTGGTGCTCGTCGTCATCTCCCTGACCGCCCGCCGGATCCGTGGCCGGGAGTTCGCGGTGCGCTTCACCGACGACGGCTACCAGGTGCGCCACATCCGCGGAGCGGGTGTCGAGTCGGCCCGATGGAAGGACGTCGAGGATGCCGTCACCGCGACCTCGCACGGGTCGCCGTGCGTGGTGCTCCGGCTGCGCAACGGCACGACGACCACGATTCCGGTCGACGCGCTGGATGTCGATCGCGAGCAGTTCGTGCGCGACGTACGGGCCAGGTTGCGGGGCGGCGAGGGCCTCCGGCCGCTGTGACGACCTGATTCGGCCAATGCCGCGGGCGCCTTGTAGCCTGTGCTCGCTGTCGGGGAGGCGTCGCATAGTGGCCTAGTGCGCCCGCCTGCTAAGCGGGTTGAGGGTTACCCCCTCTCGCGGGTTCAAATCCCGCCGCCTCCGCCAGCCCACCGTTCGGCCCCTGGAGCTCCGGCTCGGGGGCCGGACGCCGTTCCGGGGCAAGTAGCGTGCAGCCATGCCGTCCCCCTGGTTCGCCACGCCCGCCGACGCCACCGCCCGGCTGCACGACGCGGGCTACCTCGCCGATGCCGGTACGTCGACCACGGCCTACCTCGCCGGAGTCCTCGAGAAGCCGCTGCTCGTCGAGGGCCCGGCCGGCGTCGGCAAGACCGAGCTCGCGAAGGCGGTGGCCCGGGCGACGGGGGCCGAGCTGGTGCGGCTGCAGTGCTACGAGGGCCTCGACGAGGCACGGGCGCTCTACGAGTGGAACTACAAGAAGCAGCTCCTGCGCATCCAGGCCAGCAACGAGGCGGACTCGTGGGACGAGACCCACGACCAGATCTTCACCGACGAGTTCCTGCTGACTCGACCGCTGCTGACGGCGATCCGGCGCGAGGAGCCGACCGTGCTCCTCATCGACGAGGTCGACAAGACCGACGTCGAGGTCGAGGGCCTGCTGCTCGAGGTGCTCGGCGACTTCCAGGTGACCATCCCCGAGCTCGGCACCCTCTCCGCCGTACGACGCCCGTTCGTCGTCCTCACCTCCAACGCGACCCGGGAGCTGTCGGAGGCGGTCAAGCGGCGCTGCCTGTACCTGCACCTGGGCTACCCCGACGCCGAGCGCGAGCGCCAGATCGTGGTGTCGCAGGTGCCCGGGCTGCCGGACAAGGTGGCCGACCAGCTCGTCGCGACCGTCGCCCGGCTGCGCGACCTCGAGCTCAAGAAGGCGCCGTCGATCGCCGAGTCCGTCGACTGGGCGCGCACCCTGATCGCCCTCGAGATCGACGACCTGGGCGAGGAGGCCGTCGCCCGCACCCTCGGCGTCGTGCTCAAGCACGCCTCCGACCACGAGCGCGCCGTGCAGGAGCTCAAGCTGGCCCGCAGGCCATGACCCTCCTCGACACCCACATCGGGTTCCTCGAGGCGCTGCGGTCTGCCGGGCGTGCCGGTGTCGCTGGTCGAGGGGCTCGACGCGATCGAGGCGGTGGCGGCACTGTCGTGGGACGACCGGGAGACGGTGCGCACCGGCTACGCCGCGACGATGGTCAAGCGGGCCGGCCAGCGCTCCACGTTCGACGCGATCTTCGACCTCTACTTCCCGCGACTGGTCGGCGACTCGGCCACTCAGGACGCCGACGACAGCGTGCGGGACGGTCCGGAGGCGCTCGAGGACCTGCGCGACCGGCTCACCGACGCGCTCGGGTCCGGTGACGAGTCGAGCCTCCAGGACCTGGCCACCGAGGCGGTCGGGCGGTTCGGGGCGATGCCCGGCCGGGGTCCCGGCCTCTCCAGCTGGTCGGCGTACACGACGATGCAGCGGGTCTCGCCGGGCGACCTGGTGCAGCAGATCGTCGACGCGCTGGTGCGCGGTGGGCTGACCGAGGAGGAGGCGCGGCGCGGCGCCGGCCGTCGGTTGGGCCGCTTCACGGCTCTGGTCGAGGGTGACGCGCGGCGCCGCATCGCGGCCGAGAAGGGGGCCCGCCACATCGCCGACGTGGCCGTCCGGCCCACCGTCGAGACGATCGACTTCACCGCGGCCCGACGGTCGGAGCTCGACGAGATGCGTCGCGAGATCTACCCGCTGGCCCGGCGGCTGGCGTCACGGCTGACCAAGGAGCGGCACGCCCGTCGCCGCGGCCCGCTCGACTTCCGGCGTACGGTGCGGGCCTCCATCTCCACCGGCGGCGTCCCCCTCACCACCCACCACAAGCCCAAGCGGCCGCACCGCACCGAGCTGGTCGTGCTCTGCGACGTGAGCGGGTCGGTGGCCAACTTCGCGCAGTTCACGCTGCTGCTCGTCTTCGCCCTTCAGGAGCAGTTCGGCAAGCTGCGCGCCTTCACGTTCGTCGATCGCGTGCACGAGGTCACCGGCCACCTGCGGCCCGGCGCCGATCCCGGCCGGGTGATGGCCGACCTGGCGGCGAGCTCGGCCCACGCGGCCCTCTGGGGCCGCACCAACTACGGCCGCGCGCTGACCACGTTCGCCGAGGAGCACGCCGACGCGCTGGGTCCGAAGACCTCGCTGCTGATCCTCGGCGACGCCCGGTCCAACTACAGCGACCTGGCCGAGCCCGTGCTGCGCGAGCTGGCCGGCAGCGTGCGGCACGCCTGGTGGCTCAACCCCGAGCACCCGCGACACTGGGGCACGGGCGACTCGGCCGCGCCGGCGTACGGCGACATCGTGCCGATGGTGGAGTGCCGCAACCTGACCCAGCTCGCGGCGTTCGTGCACGACCTGACGGCCGATCAGCCGGCGAGGTAGCCGCCCTCGCGGATCCGCTTGATCTCGGCCTGGAGCTCGGGGTGCTCGGACGCGTCGGCGGCGCGGCCGCCCGCGATGTAGACGCCCTCGCCGCCGGCGGAGGCGCCGTCGAAGACGACGGTCAGCCGGTTGGCCACCTTGGCGTTGATGAGCGAGCCCAGCAGCGCGACGGGGTCGGCGCGGTCCTCGAGCGACAGCACCCGGCACGTCTCGGGGATCGTCGGCACCTGCGCCGACGGGGCGCCGGCCGTGACGACGTGGTCGATGACGAACTTGTCGGAGGTCGCCGCGGCCGCGAGCTCCGCAGCGGTGGCGCCACCCTGGGCCGAGCCGACCAGCATGACCCGGGCGTCGGTGTCGTCGCCGACGGCCTTCTCGATCGCGCGCACGACTTGGCGGGAGTACGTCGAGTGGTCGCCGCTCACGAGCCGCAGCCTGGTGCCGCCCGCGCCACCGGGCCCCGGGAGGTAGGCGATGTAGCGGCCCGCGCCCACGCCCTGCACGACGATGCCGGCGTCGGCGGACGAGAGGGTGGTCATCAGGTCGGCGATGGTGCGCGGCTTGTCGCCGTCGAGCGCGGTGGCCGACGCCTCGGGGGCGATGTCCTCGGCGAGCAGCCCACCGGCGGCGTCACGCAGCGCCGAGCCGCCGTCGTACGTGAAGGGGAGCACGCCCATCGCGCGCATGCCGCCGCGCGCGGCCATCGCCCCGGAGTCGCCGGTGAGCACGCCGGCGGTGAGCAGCGAGCGCATCTGCAGTCCGTCGAGCAGCCCGCCGCCACCGGAGATGTGGTCCATCAGCTCGGGGTTGTTCTCGGCCAGGTCGGAGAGGTACGCCGCGACGCCGTCGCGATCGAGGGCGTCGGTCTCGATCAGGCCGGCCGACACGATGGCGCCGCCCAGCGCGACCTCGGGTGCGAGGTAGCCGATGGCGCGACCCGCGATGGAGCCGAGCGTCTTGTAGGCGGCCTCCTGCAGCTCGTCGATCCAGCGATAGGTGAGCACGGTCGCGCGGACCACGAGTGCGTCGGCGTCGAGCTCGACCGAGCGGGTGAGCAGGCCGTGCTTGCCGGTCGTGGCGGCACGGATGTCCTCCTCGGCCTCGCCGAAGGTGGCGGGCGAGAGCGGTGCCGACGACTCGACGTCCTCGTCGCCGAGCACCTCGGCTCCGAGCCGGGCGCGGGTGCGCATCTCCTCGCCGGAGGAGTCGAACAGCTCGGCGAGGGCGAGCATCTGGTGGTACTTGTCGGCGTTGACCGAGGCTTCGGTCGTGCCGGCGGACGCCGCCTCCGCTGCGGCCGTCTGCTGCTCGGCGGTCGGCCCGTTGGGAGGCAGGTTCTCGTTCATGCCGTCACCTCCGCGAGCACCGGCGCGAGCTGGGCGGCCAGGTCGTCGGCGGCGACCAGCCGCACCTCGACGAACGGCTCCTCGCCCTCTTGATGGGGGAGCAGCGCGTGCCAGCCGTCGGCCAGCAGCACCCACGACACGACGCCGACCGACGTGGTGCCCTGCGAGCCGATGCGCGCGGCGAGCACCCGGAGCCGGCCCTGTGCCTCGTTGTGCAGCGCGCCGACGATGGTGGTGGCGGCGGCATCGGTGTGGCCCGTGCCGTCGGTGGTGACGTGCCCACTGCGCTGCCCGACCAGCACCTGTACGAGGTCGGCGCGGCCGGAGCGCAGCGCCTCGCCGGCCGAGTCGGCCAGCGGGAACGGCATCAGCACCGCTGCCGGGACGGCCGACTTCGACAGCTTCGCGTCCTCGGGTACGACGGCCACCCGGGCCAGCTCGCCCGACCACTGGTCGGTGCCGAACCAGGCCAGCTCGAAGACGATCCCGTCGACGGTGGCGAGGGTGGCGACGGCGCCGTCGGCCATCCGGTGCCAGGCCTTGACCTGGCCGCCGCCGGCGGTGGCGATGTCGATCTCGAGGGCCAGCTCGGGCGTCGCCAGCAGCCCGACGGCGCCCACCAGGCCGGGGTCGATGCCCCCGTCGGTGATCATGCCCCGGCGCTCGAGCGAGTCGGCGGGGTCGTGCAGGGCGCGCAGCGCCGCGGCGTACGCGGTGTCCTCGGAGGAGCCGGCGCTCATGCCCAGCCGGTTGTCGAGCGAGCTCGGCGTCGCGACGTCGGCGAGGTCGAACGGCAGCGGGGCGCCGCCGGCCTGCTCGGCGATCAGGCGCAGCTCGGGCAGCGTCAGCGCAACGCGACGCGGCAGCCCGTCGAGCAGGTGGGTGGGCGCCGGGGGAGGCGTCGTGAGGTCGATGGTCACCATGGGGGAGTCCCTGTCACAGTCCGGGCAGCGAGACGGTCAACCAGTCCTTGTGACCCGGGGGTGGGGCCACGAACTGGGCGAGGACGGTGTCCTCGTCGGAGGGGTCGCCACCGTCTGCCTCGAGAGCGGCGGTGCGGGTGCGGGCGTCGGCGGTGAGGGTGGCGGCCTTGCGCTCGACGATGGAGATGGACTCCTGGAGCCGGTCGACCTCGTGGACGTGCTTCTCGAGCGACTCGGCGGCGGTGTCGTGGAACGACGCCGCCTCGCGCAGGTGGGAGGCGCGCTCCTTGATGCGGGTGCGCATCGCCTCGGCGGCCCGGCCGTGCCACGGCACGCCCTCGGCCTGGGCGACCAGACGGTCGGCCATCGCGCGGATCTCGAGCCCCTGCTCGCGCAGCTGCATCACCCGCTTGCGGATCGCGGCCGTGTCGCCGTACATGCCCCACCCTCCATCGCCGGACGTTTTGTCGCCGGCACCGTCTTTGCCAGTGCGCCTTCCCCGGAATCGTGGCCCGCAAACCTGGCAGCGCCGACAACTTCTCCCCGTCCGGTAGGGCTCACCGTAGCGCCGGCAGCCTCGCGGTGTCAGAGCGCCGGACGGCGGACGGCGCGGAGGCGGTCCGACGATAGGATCGGGAGCCCAGCCACCCCAGCCAGCGCCGAGCGAGGTGACCGTGACCTTCGATGTCCACCAGCTCGACACCTTTCTGCTGGTGGGCGCCGCCGTCACCCTGCTGGCCATCCTCGCGGTGCGGGTCACCGCCGTCGCCGGTCTCCCCAGCCTGCTGCTGTACCTCCTCATGGGTGTCGCCCTCGGTGAGTCGGGGCTGGGCATCGCCTTCGAGGACGCCGAGCTGGCCCATGCGCTCGGCTTCGGCGCGCTGGCGCTGATCCTCGCCGAGGGTGGTCTGACCACCAACTGGCGCGCCGTCCGCCCCTCGATGCGGCTGGGCGTCTCGCTGGCGACGATCGGGGTCGCGGTGTCGGTGGCCACGATCGCCGTCGGAGCGCACTTCCTCCTCGGGCTGCCGTGGGAGCTGGCGATCCTGCTCGGCGCGGTCACCTCACCGACCGACGCCGCGGCGGTGTTCTCGGTGCTGCCGGATCGTGCCGCTGCCGCGCCGCCTGACCGGGGCGCTGGAGGCGGAGTCCGGGCTCAACGACGCCCCGACCGTCGTGCTGGTGGGACTCATCTCGACCGGCGCGCTCGCCGAGGAGGGGCTCGCCACCATCGGCGGCATCATCGTGTTCGAGCTCGTCGTCGGTGCGCTGTCCGGGCTGGTGTTCGGCTTCGGAGGTGCCTGGGTGATGCGCCGGATCGCCCTGCCGTCGTCGGGCCTCTACCCGATCGCCGTGCTCTGCCTGGCCCTGCTCGCGTACGGCGCCGCTGCCGCGGTGCACGCGTCCGGGTTCGCCGCCGTGTACGTCGCGGCCCTGGTGCTGGGCAACTCCGAGCTGCCGCACCGGGTGGCCACGCGGTCGTTCGCAGAGGGGGTGGCGTCGCTGGCCCAGATCGGGCTGTTCGTGATGCTCGGACTGCTCCTGTCGCCCGACCGCATCACGTTCGAGATCGTCGGCGTCGCCGTCATCGCCGGCCTCATCCTGACGTTGGTGGCCCGGCCGCTCTCGGTGCTCGTCAGCGCCCTGGTCAGACCGATGGGCAGGCGCGACCTGGCGTTCATCTCGTGGGCGGGCCTGCGCGGCGCCGTACCCATCGTGCTGGCGACCATCCCGCTCGCCGAGGGTGTCGAGGACGCCGGGCGGCTCTTCGACATCGTCTTCGTGATGGTCGTGATCTATACGCTGCTCACCGGCCCGACGCTGCCGCTGGTGGCCCGCTGGCTGCGGGTGACCGAGCGGTCGGAGCCACGCGGGCTGGACGTCGAGGCCGCGCCCCTCGAGCGGATCGCGGCCGACCTGCTTCAGGTGACCATCAGCCCCAGCTCGCGGATGCACGGCGTCGAGGTCGGCGAGCTGCGGCTCCCCAAGGGGTCCTCGGTCGCCATGGTGATCCGCGACGGCAACACCCTGGTGCCGGAGACGCGCACGGTGCTCCGGCACGCCGACGACCTGCTGGTCGTCACGCCGCGCAAGCTGCGGGAGGCCACGGAGGAGCGGCTGCGGCAGGTCTCCGCCGGTGGCCGGCTGGCGCAGTGGCTCGGCGACCCGAACGACCCCTCCTAGAGTCCGGGCGGGCTGCAGATCGTCGCCGGCGCGGGACTGGTCACGGAGTCGACGCCCTTGCCGAGCTTCTTGAAGCTGTCGCCCACCACCACGGTGACCCCGCGCCCGAGGGCCTCGCCGGGCACGATCGTGGCGCGGCGGAACTGCTGTGCGACCAGCTGGGCCGCGGGGTTCTCTGGGTCGTTGGACCAGATCTGCACGCCGGGCGTCGTCGTACCCTCCGGTGCGTTGCCGGTGTCCGCGCCGACGAACCCGCGCTCCTCGAGCAGGTCGAGCGTGGAGCCGGCCAGGCCGTTGCGGTCGCTGGCGTTGAAGACGCTGACGGCCACCTGCTCGCGGACCACGGTCTCGCCGGCTGCGACGGGAGTCTCCTCGCACAGGGGCGGATCGGCGCGCTCGGGCAGCGGCTCCGTCGCGGCGCGCCAGCCCCAGACGGCGGCGAGCACCACGATCACGCCGAGGACGGCGAGCGTCACCAGCGACTTCGCGCGGGCGCGCATCAGCCGTCCAGCGTGTGCACGCGGGCATGCAGGACGTTGCGCTGCTGGAGGGCCGCCCGCAGCGCCCGGTGCAGGCCGTCCTCCAGGTACAGGTCGCCGCGCCAGGACACGACGTGCGCGAACAGGTCGCCGAAGAAGGTGGAGTCCTCGTCGAGCAGTGCTGCCAGCTGGAGGGTGTCCTTGGTGGTCACGAGCGTGTCGAGGCGCACCTGGCTCGGCGGCACCGCGGCCCAGCCACGGGACGTGAGTCCGTGGTCGGGGTAGGGCCGGCCGTCGCCGACGCGCTTGAAGATCACGCGGGCGACTATAACGACGCCTGCGAACTGACCCATGTCCCTCTCTGCTCGTCGTGACTAGGCTGCGCCGCATGACGCAGACGCCCGAGACCCCCGAGCCGGCCACCGACTGCCGAGACACCGGCCGAGGCGACTCAGGCCGCGATCGCCGAAGCCCCGGCGCAGCGGGACCCGATCGTCGAGGCCGTCGCGCCGGGCTACGAGTTCGAGGGCCCGGCGCTCGAGCTGGGCGGGCTGATGCTCAACGCGACGGAGCTCTCCGACGTGCACGTGCGCATCCCGCTGGGCATGCTGAACCGGCACGGACTGGTCGCCGGCGCGACCGGCACCGGCAAGACCAAGACTCTCCAGCTGCTCGCCGAGCAGCTCAGTGCCGAGCGGCGTACCCGTGTTCGCCGCCGACATCAAGGGCGACCTCTCGGGGCTGTCCACCCCGGGCGAGCCCGGCGAGAAGATCTCGTCGCGCGGCGAAGTCGGTCGGCCAGGAGTGGACCGCGACGGGCTTCCCCGTGGAGTACTACGCGATCGGCGGCGAGGGCACCGGCATCCCGCTGCGCGTGACCATGACGTCGTTCGGGCCGATGCTGCTGAGCAAGGTGCTCGGCCTCAACGACACCCAGGAGTCCAGCCTCGGCCTGATCTTCCACTACGCCGACAAGGCGGGCCTGCCGCTGCTCGACCTGGCCGATCTGCGTGCGGTCGTCGGGTTCCTGACCAGCGATGAGGGCAAGGCCGACCTCAAGGGGCTCGGCGGCCTGTCGTCCGCGACGGCAGGAGTGATCCTGAGGGAGCTCATCTCGTTCCAGGACCAGGGCGCCGACGCGTTCTTCGGCGAGCCGGAGTTCGAGTCCAAGGACCTCCTGCAGGTCACCGCCGACGGCAAGGGCCTGATCAGCCTCGTCGAGCTGCCCAACCTCCAGGACCGGCCGGCGATCTTCTCGACGTTCCTGATGTGGCTGCTGGCCGACCTGTTCCACGACCTCCCCGAGATCGGCGACGTCGACCGGCCCAAGCTGGTGTTCTTCTTCGACGAGGCGCACCTGCTCTTCAACGACGCCTCCGACGCGTTCCTCGACCAGATCGCCCAGACCGTGCGGCTGATCCGGTCCAAGGGCGTCGGCGTCTTCTTCGTCACCCAGAGCCCCACCGACGTGCCCGACGACGTGCTCGCCCAGCTCGGCTCGCGGGTGCAGCACCAGCTGCGTGCGCACACGCCCAACGACGCGAAGGCCCTCAAGCAGACCGTCAACACCTACCCGAAGTCCGCGTACGACGACCTCGGCGAGGTCATCACCAGCCTCGGCATCGGCGAGGCGGTCGTGACCGTGATGAACGAGCGCGGCGCGCCGACCCCGGTGGCGTGGACCCGGCTCCGGGCACCCGAGTCGCTGATGGGCCCGGCCGATCCGGCCGAGATGACGAGGACCGTGGAGTCGAGCCCCCGCTACGCGACGTACAGCAAGACCGTCGACCGCGAGTCGGCTCGCGAGCTGCTCGCCGCGAAGCTCGAGGAGGGCGCCCGCAAGGCTGCCGAGGACGCCGAGGTCAAGGAGAAGGCCCGCGAGATCAAGGTCGAGCGCACCAGGAAGACGGCGGCCAAGCAGGACGACGGCCTGGTGATGGACGTCGTGAAGTCCAGCGCCTTCAAGGACTTCATGCGTACGGCGGCCCGCGAGATCGCCCGGGGCATGTTCAAGTCTGGTCGCCGCTGACTCGAGGTAGTCCGGTGCAAAATGTGCCTCGCCGCGTGCCGGAACGCCTGTTTTGCACCGGACTACCCAGGCAGAACGTCACATGGTGGGCTCGGTCCAGGCGAGCTGCACGACCTCGGTGCCGCGGTCGCGGGTGACCAGTCGGGCCCGGCCGGGCTCGGCCTGCTGGGGCCGGACGTTGCCGATCAGGACGCCCTCGTCGCGCGGACCCGAGAGCATGACGCCGGGCATCGCCAGGTCGCGCATCGACTGGATCACCGGGTCGTAGAGCGCGCGCGACGCACCACCGGCACGCCGCGCGACGACCACGTGCAGCCCCGTGTCGCGGGCCTGCGCCATCAGCGGCTGGAGCACCTGCACCGGCGAGCCCTGCGAGGTGGCGACCAGGTCGTAGTCGTCGATGACGACGTAGACCTCGGCGCCGGTCCACCAGGTGCGGGTGCGCAGCTGCTCGGGCGTGACGTCGGGGCCGGGGATGCGGTTCTGGAGGTACGCCGAGATCTCCTGCATCACCGGTGTCGCCTGCGTGGAGCTGGTGAGGTAGTTCAGCAGGTACTCGTCGGGCACCTCGCCGAGCAGCGAGCGCCGGTAGTCGACGACCACGATCTGTGCTTCCTTCGGCGTCCGTGTGCGCATGATCTCCTGCACGTAGTTGCGCAGCAGGGCGCTCTTGCCCGACTGGCCGTCGCCGAAGATCAGCAGGTGCGGCTCGCCGTCGGTGTCGAGGGTCGCCGGGGCGAGCTCCTTCTCGTTGATGCCGAGGATCAGCTGCTTGCCGAGCTGGTCGCGGCGGGCGGCGTCCTCGCGGATGGTCTCCAGGTCGATGCGCTCGGGCAGCAGCCGCAGCTTCGGACCGGGCGGGCCGTGCCAGGCCTTGGCACTGCGTTCGATCAGGTCGTCGACACCTTCGCCGAGGGTGTTGGGGTCGGGGGTCGCGTCGATGCGCGGCAGGGCGCCGAGGAAGTGCAGCTTGCCCGGCACGAGGCCACGGCCGGGTCGGCCCGCCGGGACGAGCGCGGCGACCTTGCGGTCGATCTCGGAGTCGAGAGGGTCGCCGAGGCGCAGCTCGAGCCGCGACCCGAGCATGTCGCGCATGGCGGCCCGGAAGTCGGCCCACCGGGTGGCGCCGACGAGCAGGTGCAGGCCGAACGTGAGGCCGCGGCCGGCGAGCTGCTGGATCTCGAGCTCGAGGTCGTCGAACTCCGCACGCAGCGTGCCCCAGCCGTCGACGACCAGGAACACGTCGCCGTAGCCGTCGTCGGCGCGGCCCGCGGCGCGGCGGCTGCGGTAGGTCTCGATGGAGTCGATGCTCTGCTCGCGGAAGTAGGCCTCGCGGCGGTCGACGATGCCGGTGACCTCCGCGAAGATCCGGCGTACGACGTCGGGCTCGGCCCGCGTGCCGACACCGGAGACGTGCGGCAACCGGGCCAGCGGCGTGAACGTGCCGCCACCGAAGTCGAGCACGAAGAACTGCGACTCGAGCGGCGTGCTGGTCAGCGACATGCTCGTCACGACCGACCGCAGCATCGTGCTCTTGCCGCTGCGGGGACCACCGACGACCGCGACGTGGCCGGCCGCGCCGGTGAGGTTGAGGGTCATCGTGTCGCGACGCTGCTCGCGCGGCCGGTCGACGGTGCCGAGCGGCACGACGAGCCCGCCCATCGACCGCCAGTGCGGTGAGACGAGGCCGAGGTCGGGGTCCTCGACCAGGTCGGGCATGAGGACGTCGAGGGTGTCGGGCACGTCGAGCGGCGGGAGCCACACCTGATGGGCCGGCATGCCGTGACCCTCCATGCGTGACACGGCGAGGTCGAGCAGGGACGGCTGCTCGCCCTCCTTCTGGCGGACGACGGGCGCCTCCTCGACCACCTCGGGCTCGAGCGGCTCGAGCGCCTGCACCTCGGAGATCGTGAACGGCAGGATGCCGCGCACGTGGCCACCCTCGTCGCGCACCACGCGCGTGCGGCCGCTGGGCGGCCCCGAGACGTACGCCGCCTTGAAGCGCAGCAGCGTCGACTGGTCGGGCTTGAGGAACCCGAGGCCGGGGACGGCCGGCAGCTCGTAGGCGTCGGGAACGCCGAGGACCGTGCGGGACTCGCCGGCCGAGAACGTGCGCAGGCCGACGCGGTAGGACAGGTGCGACTCCAGGCCGCGGAGGCGGCCCTCCTCGAGCCGCTGCGAGGCGAGCAGCAGGTGGATGCCCATCGACCGGCCGAGCCGGCCGATGGCGACGAACAGGTCGATGAACTCCGGCTTCGCGGTGAGCATCTCGGAGAACTCGTCGACGCAGACGAACAGCGACGGCAGCGGCGCGAGGTCCTCGCCGGCGGCCCGGGCCTTCTCGTAGTCGCGCACCGACGCGTAGTTGCCGGCCGCGCGCAGCAGCTCCTGGCGACGCACCATCTCGCCCGACAGTGCGTCCTGCATGCGGTCGACGAGGGTGAGCTCCTCGGACAGGTTGGTGATCACGGCCGAGACGTGCGGCATGTCGGACATGCCCGCGAACGTCGCACCGCCCTTGAAGTCGACGAGCACCATGTTCAGCTGCTCGGGCGGGTGCGTCATGGCCAGGCCGAGCACCAGGGTGCGGAGGAACTCCGACTTGCCGGAGCCGGTCGCACCGATGACCAGGCCGTGCGGCCCCATGCCCTGCTGGGCCGACTCCTTGATGTCCATGTGGATCATCGAGCCGCCCTCGCCCAGCCCGATCGGGACGCGCAGCCGGTCGCGCGCGGGTCGCGGTCGCCAGGAGGTCGTCGGGTCGAACGTGTGCACGTCGCCCAGGCCGAGGAGGTCCATGAAGTCGGTGGGCCCCATGATCTCGCCGCTGCTGGTGTCGTCGCTGCCGGTCGTCACGACGTGCAGGGGCGAGAGCCGGCGCGCGAACGCCTCGGCCGTGGCGAGGTCACACTGGTCGACGAGCGCCTTGACGGGCTCGGCCCGCAGCCGCACGGCCTGCACGGGGAACTTCTCGTTCTGCTCCGGCGCACCGGTGAACTCCAGCCGCAGCCGGCTGGGGTCCTCGAGCTCGTCCCAGCGGGCGGGCAGGTCGAGCAGGGTCACGCCGTGCAGTCCGTCAGGAGGTACGACGTGGTTGCCGGGCGGCAGGTGGCCGCCGTCGATCACCAGCAGGATGTGGGGCGTCGCCGGCCGCTCGTCGGCACCGAACCGGGGTCGCTCGCTGAGGTCCGGCGGCAGCAGCGACCCGAGGTCGTCGAGCGACGTGGTGACCATCCGCATCGGCCCGACCGCGTCGGACTCCTGCGCGCTCTGGGCATGGGGCAGCCACTTCACCCAGTCCCAGTGCGTCAGGTTGGCCTCCGACGACAGCACCGCCACGATCAGCTGCTCGGGGTTGTGGAACGCGGTGGCCGAGCAGATCATCGCCCGGGCCAGCGACCGGGCCTCGTCCTCGGGCGCCGCAGACCTCGACCCGGTCGAAGGCGCGCAGGTCGATGGAGGCGGGCAGGTTCGGCTGCAACCGGTGTACGACGAGCAGTCGGTGCAGCGCGGACGCCGCGGCCGGGTCGACCTGGTCGATCGGCGCCGACTCCGGTGGCACCAGCTCGAGCGAGAGCGGTTGCGAGCACAGTCCGTAGCGCACATGGAGGAAGTTCGGGTCGCTCGGCCCGTGCTCCCACAGCCGTTGCCGGTCCTCGGCAAGGGCGGGCAGCGCGCTCGGGTCGGGGTGGTGCCACGTGAGCGCGCGCCGCTGCTGGGTCGCCGCGTCGCGGGCGATCTTGCGGATGTTGGTGAGGTAGCGCAGGTACTCCGTGCGCGACCCGGTGACCTGCTGCGCGCGCTGCTTCCGCTGCCGGTCGATCTGCACGACGATGAAGCCGAGGGTCGCGAAGAGGAACATGCCAGCGGCGATGAAGCTGCGGCCGCGGCTGGCACCCGTGCCGCCGAGTGTCGCGACCATGACGATCGAGCCCAGGCTGCCGAGCATCGGGATGGCGTTCATCAGGACGCCGGAGGCACCTTCGCCCTCCTGGAGCTGCGGCGGCGGCTGCAGGACGATCTGGCCGCCGGGCATCTCCGGCTGGTCCAGTCGCTGTCCACTTCGCAGTGCCGTGCCCACTCGTCCCCCTCAGCGTTGCCCGTCGCGGTGATGATAGGTGGATCCAAATGACAAGGACTACCCTGCTGTCCGACACGCTGGGTCCCCGGGCGCAGGGATCCCCGGGAGCTGGTGAAGGGGGACGGGTGGCTGAATCCCAGCCGGTGCTGGCCAACGCATCGACGATGGTGCTCAGCGTCCACGGACCCGCCGGCGTCCTCGACCTGATGGTCCCCGGTGGCGTCACTGCCAACGACGTCGCCCGCGAGTACGCCCAGCAGGCCGGCCTCACGGCCATCCCGCTCCTCCAGACCGCGCTCGGCCAGCTGCTGCCGGCCGACCGGGTGCTCACCGACGCCGGGGTCGAGTCGGGCGACATGGTCGTCGCGACCGCCGGCTTCCACCGGGCCCGCAAGGCCACGGCCGACGCCGCCCGCACCCGGGCCGGCGAGCCGGGGCCGCTGTCGGTCATCGGCTGCACCGCTGCCTCGATCGCCGCCGCACTGGCCGGCCTGTTCGCCACCACGATCACCTCCGACGACACCCGGTCCGCCGTGGCGGCCGCCCTGCTGCTCACCGGACTGCTCGCCACCGTGCCGGTCGGCAGCCATGCCCGGCACCGCGTCGTGGCCGCACCGGCGTTCGGCGCCGCCGCCGCCCTCGCGTACGTCGGTCCGTCGGGCTACCAGGTCACCGCCATCGTGGCTGCGTGCGCACTGGCTGCCGCGGTCGTCGCCGCGGTGGGCCGGGCCTGGTCGCCCGGCAGCGACGAGGCACTCTCGGTCTGGATCGTCGTGTCGTCACTGGTCGCGCTGGTCACCGGCCTGACCGTCTTCACGGAGTTCGAGCCACGCGTGGGCTGGACGATCCTGCTCATGCTGGCGATGCTCGGTGCGCGCTACGCGCCGGTCTTCGCGATCGACGTACCCGACCACGCACTGATCGAGATGGAGAAGCTCGCCGTCACCGCGTGGTCTGCCCGCGACGGCGTCACCAACCGCCGGGGCCGGATGATCGTGCCCGCCGCGGCGATGCAGAAGCTCGTCGCCAGCGGCACCCGGATGATCACGGCCTCCGCTGCCGCGATCCTGGTCGTGGTCGCCACCTCCGTGCCGCTGCTGCTGCAGACGGCGGTCGTCGACCTCGACCGCGTCGGCGCGCGCTGCCTCATCTTCTTCGCCGGCGCCGCGATCCTGATGGCGGCCCGCAGCTACCGGCACCCGGCGCCGCGCTCGCTGCTGCGCCTGGCCGGGCTCGTGTGCTGGACCGCGTTCTTCGTCGTCATCCTGCGCGCGGCCGGACCGGGCCAGCAGGCCGGCATCGTGGCGGGCACCGTGGTCATCGGCCTGGTCTGTGTCGCGGCCGGGGTCGCCACCGGCCGGGGCTGGCGCTCCGTGTGGTGGTCGCGGCGGGCCGAGGTGGCCGAGGTGATGGCCGGCTCCTTCGGCATCGGCGCGGCCGTCGTGGCCTCCGGGCTCTTCCGCGCCCTGTGGGAAATGAACTCCTGAGGTTTAGGGGTCCCCGACCCGGGTAGACCGTTGCTTGTCCGGAGGGCCGGGACGTCTCCCCGGGACAACCGCAACATCAGAGGTAACCCAGTCACGCCAATCAAAGTCTCTGGTGGCCACACGGTCGCTCGGGGGAAGGAATCGAAATGTCTGAAAACGGAACCGCTGGTCTCAGCCAGACAGAGAAGGCGCTGTCCCAGGCTGCGGACAAGGTGGCCACGGCTCGCCAGGACGTCACGAAGCTGAACCAGAACCTGAGCGGCCAGATCCAGGGGATGGGCATGAAGTGGGGTGGCCAGGGCGCCACCGCCTTCCACAACCTCCACACGGCCTGGCAGGAGAAGTCGAACAAGATCGTCAGCGCGCTGGACCAGTTCCAGCAGTCCCTGCTCGAGACCGAGAAGGACAACACCAACACCGACGTCTCGCAGGCTGACGCCTCGACCCGCCTCCTCAACCGGCTCAGCTGAGCCCTCCAAGACAAGGAAGAATGATCATGGGATTCGACGGAATCAAGGTCGACCACGGCGCCCTCGACGAGGCCAGCCAGAACCTCCTCACCGCGGCCAAGAACATCGACGGCCGCCTGAACACCCTCGAGGACGAGCTCAAGCCGCTCCAGGCCAACTGGACCGGTTCGGCGAAGGAGTCCTACGCGGTTGCCAAGCAGACGTGGGACCAGGCCATCGCCGAGATGATCCTGCTGCTGCAGGACGTCGGCAACGCCGTCGCGATGTCCAACGTCGAGTACAAGTCGGCTGACACGCGCGGCGCCAACCGCTTCGCCTGAGCAACACCCCTGAGCAACACCATGGTCAAGGCCGGTCGCCCGCACGGGTGACCGGCCTTGATCCTCTTCCGACCCACCGGTCGACCATCGCCATCGCGAGGACCCAGTGAACGACACGCCGGACCCGGGCCGTCCCGAGAACATCAACCTCCATCGCGAGGACGTCGACTCCATCTCCAAGGACCTGCGCGCCAGTGGCGACACCGTGGCCACGCAGATCGAGCAGATCCATGCCGGCCCGGCCAGCTTCGGGGACTTCCCGTGGGCCCACCAGCTGGCGCAGACCCACAAGCTCGCCCACGAGGGCGCCGTCGACATCGCGATGACCTTCCAGCAGAACCTCAACGGGTTCAGCGACGGCCTCGACGCCGCCGTGCAGGACCTCGAGGACACCGACGAGCTCAACAGTGCGCACTTCCTGGCCATCGCCCGCGCCGACCGCGGCGACTGGAAGGGACACCGACGTGACCGGTCCTGACGAAGCCGCCCTGCGCGCCGCTGTGGGCGGGGCCCGCCCCGGTGCCATCAGCAACTCCGCGACGGTCTGGCAGAAGTCGATCACCGACCTCGAGACCGCCGCCCTCTCGCTCGACGAGGGCATCAGCGGCCTCGACCAGGGCTCGATGATGGGACCGGGCGCACGCGCCGAGGCGCTGGCCGCCTTCACCGAGATGCGCGGCCACGTCGCCGACCAGGCCACGGTGCTGCAGAAGACCTCACAGGCCCTCGGCGACGCCGGACACGCCCTCGACCTGGCCTGCACCTTCGTCGACAGGCTCGACAGTGCGTACGCCGTGCCCGACGCGCCCGGTGCGTTCACGCCCGACCCCACCAGGACCGAGGCACAGAACCAGACCGCCCGCGAGGCCAACGGGCTGGCACAGGAGGAGCACGACGCCGCGGCCGCGTCCCGTGAGGAGCAGTGCGGCATCGAGCTGAAGAAGCTCAACACGGCCTACCGGCACGCCGACGACACCATCCGCGAGTGGCACGACCTCCCGATGCCGCAGCCCGGTGGCCCGGGCGGCCCCGGTGCGCCGACGTACCCACCGGGCTACCCGCCGCGACCCCCGGGACGGGGTCCGGGCGACCCGGAGACCCCGCCCGGCTGGTTCCACCCGCCGGGCATCACCCCGCCGCCCGGCACGCCGGTGCCTCCCGGGTGGCCGTAGCCCAGGTCCGGTGATCCCGATCCCGTGCCGCCCCGGCTCCCCGGCCCGGAGGGACCCGGCGGCTACCGGCCGCCCGAGGTGACACCCACGACCACGGTCGGCGGCACCACCGAGAGCGGCCACCGCTGGTACGCGCAGGACCCCGATCTCGCGCCCGAACGCGGCCTCGGCACCAGCACGGCCGGACATGCATCGGGCGGCGGCGCCTCGGGTGCCGCCCTGGGCGCAGCGGCCGTGGCAGGTGGCGGCCTCGCCGCGGGTGCGGCCGGTGCCGCTCGTGGCGGGGCCAGCGGCAGGTCGTCGTCCGGCGCGTCCGGCGCGATCGGCGGCACGGGACGCGGTGCCGGTGCGGCCGGTGGTGCCCTCGGCAGGGCCGGAGCGGCCGGTGCCCCGGGAGCCGCCGGCGGTCGTGGGGGTGCCGGTGGCCGAGGGAGGGGTCGCGGTGGTCGCGGAGCCGGAGCGGCCGGTGGCCGCGCCGGTGGCAGGGCGGCTCGCCGCGACGAGGACGAGCCCACGCCGTACGAAGCGACGGAGTCCGAGCAGGACTGGCTCGACGACGAGAGCGCCGGCCCCGACGTCATCAAGTAACAAGTAGGCTGCGGCCCGTTGTGGCCGTCCGTGCGCGACGGGCAGCATGAGAACGGTGGGGTACACACGATGAGTCAGACGGCCGCGAGCACCTCCGGTCTGGTCAAGGTCACGGTCACGTCGGGCACCCGGCGCGTCGACCTCGTGCTGCCGGCTGCCGTCCCCGTGGCCGAGCTCGTGCCCGAGCTCGCCCGCAGCGTCGGCCTCCTCGACGCCTCGACCGTCTACGGCGGCTACCGCCTCGTCGCCCAGGACGGCCGGCAGCTGACCAACGACGCCGGCCTCTCCATCCAGGGTGTCGAGGACGGCGGCGTCCTGACCGTGACGGCCGGCGTCAACGACGAGCCGCCACGCGTGTACGACGACGTCGTCGAGGCCATGGCCGACGTGGTCGAGCACGAGCTGAGCCCGTGGGAGCCGGCTGCCGGCCGCCGTACCGCCCTCTCGGCCGCGGCCCTGCTGCTCGGCCTCGGCGCACTGGCACTGCTGATGCAGGGTGAGAGCCTCCTCGGCGGCGTGGCCGCCGGGGTCGTGTCCGGGTTGCTCGTGGTCGGCTCGATCGTCCTGGCCCGCTCGCAGAAGGAGCCCGAGGCAGGGGTCGTGGTGGCGCTGCTGGCCACGGTCTACGCCGTCGTCGCGGGCCTCGTGCTCGCGCCCGGCGACCTGCCCGGCTGGTCGTGGCCGCTGTCCGACGAGCTCTTCGGCACGCCGCTGGCGTGCGCCGGTGCCGCCGTCCTCGCCGTCGGCGTCGTGGCCCTGGTCGGGCTCAACGAGGGCCGGGCGCTGCTGATCCCCGCCATCGTCGTCGGCGGTCATCCTCACCGCCGCGGGGCTGGCGATGCAGGTCGTCGAGTTCGACCCTGCCGTCGTGCTCACGGCGGTGATGACCGTCGTCGTGCTGCTGGGCAACATCTTCCCGTGGCTCGCTCTGGGTGCGACGAGCACGCGTGTCGACCAGATCTTCAGCCTCGCCGACATCACCTCCGACCCCGACGAGATCGACGCGGACCGGGTCGGCGCCGACGCGAAGGTGGCACACGAGATCCTGCTCGCGGTCGCCGCCACCGTCGGCGTGCTGCTGGTGCTGGTCGCGCCGTTCGCCGTGGGCCTCGGTGTCTTCGGCACGATCCTCTCGATCATGTGTGCCCTGGCGGTCATGCTCCGCACCCGCCAGTACCGCACCGGCTCCGAGGTGCTCGCCGGGCTGGGCTCGGGCATCGCCGGGCTCGTGTCGGTCGCGTCTCCATGCTCTTCCTCCACGAGTCGTGGCGGCCCGGCGCGGCCGTCGCGCTGGCCGTCGTCGGCGCCGTACTGCTGGTGCTGACGCTCGCGCCGATCTCCCCGTCCGTACGCCGTGGCCGGCTCGGCGACGTCGTCGAGAGCATCGCGCTGCTGTCGCTCCTGCCGCTGCTGGTCCTCTCGATCGGCCTGTTCGACAAGATCCGGGGCTGATCGCCGGATGTCGACCAAGAAGGACCTCGTCGAGGCCTACTCGTTCAGCCGACGGCGGCTGGTCACGGCGTTCCTCTCCGGCGCGCCCGGCGGCCGCGAGGTCGAGCCGACCAAGCCCAGCCGCGGCATCGTCGGCGGCATCGCGCTCGCCGTGCTCCTGTGTGCGGGCGCCGCGATCGCCGGCTTCCTCGGCGGCCGCCCCAACTCCGACTGGCTCGACAAGGGCAGCTTCGTCATCTCCAAGGACACCGGTGAGCAGTACGTCGTCCTGCGCGGCGGAGACGACCCGGTGATCCAGCGGGTGCCCAACTTCGTCTCCGCGCAGCTGCTCCTCGGCAGTGCGAAGCCGAGCGTGTTCTCCGTCAAGGACAAGTACATCCGAAAGGTGCGGCTCGGCGACGACCTCGGCATCGAGGGCGCGCCGGCCGGCCTGCCGCCGACGTCCGACCTGATCGAGGGCGGGTGGACCGCCTGCACCGAGGACGGCACGGCATCAAGCTCAACGTCGACGAGACGCCCCGGGTCGACGCTCGCCGAGGCCAGTGCCTTCGCCGTCCCAGCCGCGGCGACGGCGCCATCTGGCTCATCGCCACCTCGCCGCAGGGCAAGGCCTACCGGTTCGCGATGCCGACCGACCCGACCGCGCTGTCCACGCTGCTCGACTCGCTGGGCTTCGGCGCGACCACGCTCGCGCCGGTCGTCGACGACGAGTGGCTCAACCTGTTCACGCCCGGGCCCGAGCTCACCCTCGAGGCCTTCGGGGTGACGCGGGTCGGCCAGCCCGCCGACTACCCCGGTCTCGCAGACCGACCTGTCGGCCTACAGCGTCGGCGACCTGCTCCAGAACGACCAGGGCTTCTACCTGCTGGCCGACGACGCGCCGCAGAAGCTCGACCCCTTCGCCGGGCTCGTCTACCAGGCGGTGGGCGCCGCGCCACAGACCCTGCCCGGCATCCTGAGTGCCCCGCTCGACGCACCGGTCACGCCGGCCGAGTGGCCCGCGGCCGCCCCCACCGGGGTCCGCACCGGCGGTCTGTGCGGCGTCCTGATGGGCGACGGCGAGGGTGGGAGCTACGTCGCGCTGGGCACCGACCCCGACGAGGACGCCTCCGCCGCCGACATCGACGCCGGCAGCCACGACGTCGACGTCGACCCGTCGGGCGGCGCGTACGTGCTGTCGGGCGGCGACGGGGTCACGACCGGCGGCAGCGGCGACGGGTCGCCGTACGTCATCGACGCGAAGGGTGCCAAGTACGCCCTGGTCGGCTCGCTCGTGGCCGACTACATCGGCTACGGCGGCTTCGACGCGCCCGTGGTGCCCGACGCGTGGCTCGACTTCTTCGACCCCGGGGTTGACCTGTCGGTCAACCGCGCCCGCCGGGTGCCCGAGAACGCCGCCGACGCAGCGTCATGAAACGCCTGACGATCGGCGCCCTGGGCGCCCTGCTCGGGTCGCTGGCGCTCGTGCCGGTGGCTGCCGCGCCGTCGTACGCCGAGGGCGAGGACCCCTGCGACAAGGGCATCATCGGCGAGTCCGAGGTCACCGCCGACACCAAGGCGACCGTCAGCCTGCCGCTCGCGCGGATGCACGTGCCCGAGGCCCAGGAGATCGTCCAGGGCGCAGGGGTGACCGTCGCCGTGCTCGACAGCGGCGTCGGCGCCGGGCTCGGCATGGACGTCGTCGCGCAGACGGTGCCCGGGCTCCAGCCGGTCATGCTCTCCGGGCACGGCACCATCGTCGCTGGCCTGATCGCCGGGCCCGACGGGGTGGCGCCCAAGGCACGCATCCTGTCGATGCGCGTGCTCGACAAGGACGACCCCGACGCGACGCGCGGCGAGCGCGGCCTCTCCTCGGCGCTGCTGAT
The DNA here is from genome assembly GCA_963825755.1 of uncultured Actinomycetota bacterium. Taxonomy (GTDB): domain Bacteria; phylum Actinomycetota; class Actinomycetes; order Propionibacteriales; family Nocardioidaceae; genus Nocardioides. The sequence goes on from CAWGUS010000015.1 coordinate 133,903, forward strand.
CCAGGGCATCGACCAGCTGATCAGGGCGCACCGCACCACGCCGTTCCAGGTCGTCAACATCTCTCTGGCCGTCGAGGGGCAGGACCCCAAGCTCGAGGCGGCCATCAGGCGGTTGGCGAAGCTGAACGTCGTGATCGTCGCCGCCAGCGGCAACCTGCCGACCGACGAGGACGACTCGGGCGCCGAGCCCACCAGCGACGCCGACGTCTATCCCGCCGACTACGACAACGTGCTGGCCGTCAACGCCATCGGGCCGTCCACGACCTCCGACGTGCGCGGCTTCGTCTACCCCAACGCCGACACCGATGTCGCGGCCCCCACGGCCGGCGCCATCTCGGTCAACCTCAACGGGCAGCGGTGCCAGATCGGCGACGAGGTCGCCACGTCGTACGCCGCGGCGGAGGTCAGCGGCGTCGTGGCGCTGCTCCGGTCGCGCTTCCCCAAGGAGTCGCCCGAGCAGATCGTCGCGCGGCTCGAGCGCACGGCGGAGGGGTCGGAGGACAGCACCAACCCCTGGACCGGCGCCGGTGTCGTCCAGGCTGCCGACGCGCTGGTCCGTCAGCTGGAGCCGACGAAGGACGGCGAGACGCCGCGCACCATCGCCGAGACCGGCGTCGACGCGCAGGCGCCGCCGGCGCCCGAGCGGATCGACGCGTTCGGACCCTCGCGCACGATGCTGATGTGGTTCGCCCTCGGCGCGGGTGCGTTGCTGGCGCTCGCGCTGATGACGCGGCCGCTGTTCCGCCGCACGTCCTAGTGCCGCGAGGCAAGGGGCACCGTCAGGGTGGCGGTCAGCCCGCCCCCGGCCAACGGGATGAGCACGAGGTGTCCGTCGTGGTGGTCGGCGACCGCCTGCACGATCGAGAGCCCGAGCCCGACTCCGCGGTCGGAGGCCGTGCGGTCGGTGGTGCCGCGCCGGAAGGGCAGGGTCAGCTCGTTCGCCGACGCGGGGTCGACGTACGGCCCGGTGTTGGTCACGGCGAGCCGCGCGAGGCCTCCCGAGGCGGTCAGGTGGACGTCGACCCGGCCGCCCTCGACGTTGTGCACGGAGGCGTTGTCGACGAGGTTGGCCACGGCACGACGGAGCAGGTCGCCATCCCCTCGGACGGCGACCGGCTCGGCCTCGACGAGCCACTCGAGGTCGCGCCGGTCGACCTGCTCGACGGACTCGGCGACCACGGACGCCAGGTCAACCGGCTCGCGCCGTGCTCGCTCCACCCCCGCCTGCACCCGCGCCAGGGTCAGCAGCGCCTCGATCGTCCGGTTGGCGCGGCCGGTCTGGTCGAGCGCGATCGAGGCCGCGGTGCGCAGGTCGTCGACGGTCGCGTCCGGGTCGGCGAGGGCCACGTCGAGCGCCGTCTGCTGGTTGGCCAGGGGCGTGCGCAGCTCGTGCGACATGGTGGCGACCAGCCGACGCTCGGAGTCGAAGGCGAGCTGGATGCGTTCGAGGAGCGCGTCGAACGTGTCGGCCATCTCGCGCAGCTCGTCGTGCGGCCCGCCCAGCGCGAGCCGCTCGTCGAGCGAGTCGGCGGAGATCGCCCGGGCCCGGCTGGTGATCGTGTGCACGGGCGAGAGCGCGCGACCGGCGAAGTACCACCCGACCGCGAGCGAGAGCGCCGCGGTGAGCACCAGCCCGATCAGGGACCACCACAGCAGGTTGTCGAGGGTGGTGGAGACCGCGTCGTCCCGCGCCGCGATGAGGGTACGGCGGGTGACGAGCTCGCCCGAGCCGGGTGGTCCCGGGGACCGCTCGATGATCGTGCTCCGGCCGCTCTCGCCGATCATCGGGAAGCCCATGTGCGGGGACCGGCTGACCAGCACGTAGATCCCGCCCAGCAGCACCGTGGCGGTCGCCATCGTGATGGCGGTGTAGACGAGGGTCAGCCGCCATCGGACGCTGAGACCCCGGTTCATGCGGTGGTCCGGTAGCCGGCCCCGCGGAGCGTCTCGATGACGGTCGGGCTGCCGAGCTTGCGGCGGAGCCCGACCATGGTCACCCGCACCGCGTTGGTGAACGGGTCGGTGTGCTCGTCCCACACCCGCTCGAGCAGGGTCTCGGCCGAGACCACCGCCCCTCGCGCCCGGGCGAGCTCGACCAGGACGCCGTACTCCTTGAGCGTCAGCTGCACCGGCCGCCCGCGGCGGGTGACCGCGTGCCGGGCGCTGTCGATGGCGATGTCGCCGACGGTCAGCACCGGCGGCACGGACGGGGTCGTCCGGCGGCCGAGGGCGTCGACCCGGGCCAGCAGCTCGGCGAACGCGAACGGCTTGGGCAGGTAGTCGTCAGCCCCGAGCGCCAGGCCGTCCACCCGCTCGGTGATCGCCCCGGCAGCGGTGAGCATCAGGATCCGTGCGGTGTTGCCGGAGCGCACGAGCCGGCTGCACACCTCGTCGCCGTGCAGGACGGGCAGGTCACGGTCGAGGAGGATCACGTCGTACTGGTTGAGCCGGACCAGCTCCAGCGCCGCCTCGCCGTCGGGGGCGATGTCGGTGGCGTAGCCGGACCTCCGGAGGCCCTGGGCGAGAGCCGTCGCCATGATCTCCTCGTCCTCGACGACCAGCACCCGCATGGCGTCAGGCTGGCATACGAAGTGTTCGGTCCGGATAAGGGAATCCGAAGAATTCCCGGCTCCGGCCAACGCTCCTCGAACGCGGGCTTCGCTGAAGTGGTGGGTGTCCATCCGTCTCACCACGAGGAGCAACCATGCCTGCCAACACCATGCCCACGTCTCGCCTGATGGGGGTGGTGATCGCCGTCTTCCTGCTCGGCTCGCTCGCCGCCTGCGGTGGCGGCGGCGGGGGCGGTGCGGCCCTGCCCGACGCCGCGGGAGCGCCCACTGCCGACACCAGCGACGACACCTCCGGCGACGACGGGGTCTCCGGCCTCTCCCGTGAGGACGCGCTGCTCAAGTTCGCGCAGTGCATGCGCGAGCACGGGGTCGACATGCCCGACCCCGAGCCCGGCGGGGGCATCCGGCTCAACGGCAACGGCCTCAGCGAGGACCAGGTCCAGGCGGCCCAGGAGGACTGCCAGGAGTTCATGGACCAGGCGATGCCGGAGGACGGGGGAGGCAGGCAGATGTCCGAGGAGGACAAGCAGGCCATGCTCGATATGGCGCAGTGCATGCGGGACAAGGGCTACGACTTCCCCGACCCACAGTTCGAGGGCGGCCGCGTGACCCAGCGGGTCGGTCCCGGGCAGGACACCGGCATGGACCCCGACGACCCCCAGTTCCAGGACGACTTGGAGCAGTGCCACACCGAGTCGGGGATCGACCCGGGCCGCCTCCTCAGCGAGCAGGAGTCCTGACATGACCGGGAGCAGGCTCGTGTGGGGCGCACTGGTCCCGCTCGTGCTCAGCGGGTGCAGCGCGTTCGGCGCCGACGGCACCGGCCCGGAGACGGGTGACGCCGAGCCCGAGGTCGCGACCGCGGAGGTGGTGCGCGGCGACCTGACCCAGACCTCGACGACCAGCGGACAGCTCGAGTACGGCGCCGCGCGCGACCTCTCCTCGCTGGCCGGCGGCGTCGTCACCCGGCTGCCCGCCAACGGCCGGATCGTCGGAGAGGGCGAACCGCTCTTCCGCATCGACAACGTGCCGGTCGTGCGGCTGGACGGCCGGACGCCCGCGTGGCGGGACCTCGGCCCGGACGCGTCCGACGGCCCCGACGTGCGCCAGGTCGAGCGGGCGCTCGAACGGCACGGCTACACCGACGACCTCGGCATGGCCGTCGACGACGACTGGACCTGGGTGACCACGATCGCCGTCGAGCGATGGCAGGAGGACCTCGGCCTCGCCGAGACCGGCGAGCTGCCGCTCGGCTCCGTGGTCTTCACCCGCGGCGACGTCCGCGTGGTCGACGCGCTCGTCGACGAGGGCACGCCGGTGCAGCCCGGGACCGCGGTGCTCCAGGTGGGCGACACGCAGCGTGCCGTGACCGTGTCGATCGAGCCCGACCAGAAGCACCTGGCACCGGTCGACGGCAAGGTCGAGCTCACCTTCCCCGACGGCACCGAGGTCACCGGGACCATCGCCGAGGTCGTGACCGTGGCCGGCTCCCAGGAGCAGCAGACCGAGGACAGTCTCGCCGTCACCGTCGAGGTGCCGGACAAGAGGGCGGTGCGGTCGCAGCTCGACGGTGCCTCGGTGCGGGTGGACTTCACGCACACGATCGCCGAGGACGTGCTGTCGGTGCCGGTGACCGCGCTCGTCGCGCTCGCCGCGGGCGGGTACGGCGTCGAGAAGGTCACCGGCGACACGACCGGCTTCGTCGCGGTGACGCCCGGCACGTTCGCCGACACCGACGTGGAGATCAGCGGCGACGACCTGGCTGCTGGCGACCTGGTGGTGGTGACGCCGTGAGCGCGATGCTGCACCTGGCCGGGGTCACCCGGACCTACGGGGCCGGGCACTCCGCACTCACCGTGCTGCACGGCGTCGACCTCTCCGTCGAGGAGGGTGACTACGTCGCCATCGTCGGACCGTCCGGGTCGGGCAAGTCGACGCTCCTCAACATCATGGGCGCGCTGGACCGGCCGACCGCCGGCGAGGTGCGGCTGCGCGAGCACGACCTGACGTCGTACTCCGATGCCGAGGTCTCGCGACTGCGGGCGGTGCACCTGGGCTTCGTCTTCCAGCAGTTCTTCCTGCTCGAGCGGCGTACGGCGCTGGAGAACGTGGCCGACGGGTTGCTCTACCAGGGCGTCCGGCGCGGCGAGCGACGACAGCGTGCTGCCGAGGCGTTGCGGCGAGTGGGGCTGGGGGCCCGGTTGGACCACGAGCCGTCGGAGCTCTCGGGAGGCGAGTGCCAGCGGGTGGCCGTCGCCCGCGCACTCGTGCACCGGCCGAGCATCCTGCTCGCCGACGAGCCGACCGGCAACCTCGACTCCGCGTCGGGGGCAGCGGTGCTCGAGCTGTTCGACCGGCTGCACGCCGACGGCGCCACGATCGTGGTGATCACCCACGACCAGCGGATCGCCGAGCGGATCCCGCGCGTGGTCTCGATGGTCGACGGCCACATCGCGAGCGACGTACGACGCGGGGTGGCGGCATGAAGGCCCGGGAGCGGGACGGCGTCCGAGCGCTCGCCATCAGTGACCGGCTGCGGCTGGGTGCGATGGGGCTGACCGCCCGCAAGGGCCGGACGGCCCTGTCGGCGCTCGGCGTGGCGATCGGGATCACCGCGCTGGTAGGAGTCCTGGGACTGTCCGAGTCGTCGCGCGCGGACCTGAACGCCCAGCTCGACGCGCTCGGCACCAACCTGCTGACGGTGACTCCGGGCCAGGACATGTCGGGCGAGGACGCGAGCCTGCCCGACGAGTCGGTGACCATGGTGGGCCGGGTGCCGACGGTCGAGACCGCCTCGGCCGTGCGCGCGCTGGACGGCACGGTGCGCAAGACCGACCGGGTGCCCGAGGCCCAGACCAGCGGCATCGGCCTGGTCGCGGCCGACCTCGGCCTGGCGACCACGGTGGGTGCGACGCTGCGCGACGGTCGATGGCTCGATGCGGCGACCGCCGACTACCCGGCGGTGGTCCTCGGCTCGACCGCGGCCCGGCGGCTGGCGGTGGGGTCGCTCGACCGCGGGGTGCTCGTGTGGGTCGACGGGCAGTGGTTCGCGGTGATCGGGGTGCTGGAGCCGGTGGCCCTGGCGCCCGAGCTGGACGAGAGCGCGCTCGTCGGCGCGGGCGTCGCCGCCACGATCTACGGCGATGACCTGCCCCCGACCACGATCTACACGCGCGTCGAGCCGGCCCAGGTGGTGGCGACGCGCGCGGTGCTCGGCAGGACGGCCAACCCTGCGGCGCCCACCGAGGTCACCGTCTCCCGGCCGTCCGACGCTCTCGAGGCGCAGGCGGCGGCCGACGAGTCGCTGACCACGCTGACGTTGGGGCTGGGTGCGGTGGCCCTGCTGGTCGGCGCGGTCGGGATCGCCAACGTGATGGTGATCTCGGTGCTCGAGCGGCGCCGGGAGATCGGCGTACGACGGGCGCTCGGGGCGACCCGGACCGCCATCGCCTCGCAGTTCCTGAGCGAGTCGGTGCTGCTGTCGGCGCTCGGTGGGCTCACCGGCGCCTTCCTCGGGGTGGCCGTCACCGCCGTCTTCGCGGGGGAGCAGGGCTGGACCGTGGTGGTGCCGTGGACCCCGGTCGTCGCCGGCCTCGGCTGCTCGCTGGTGATCGGGACGGTGGTCGGCCTCTACCCCGCACTCCGGGCCGCCTCGGTGCCACCGACCGAGGCGCTGCGGTCGATCTGACGGGCCGAGGCGGGCGTGACCAGCTCCGGGAGGCCGTGCGCGTTGACGGCGTCGAACGCCTCCCGGAGCTGCGTGCTGCGCGACATCACGAGGCCGTTGAGCGTGCGGGCCACGATCGGCTTGGCCGCCACCAGCCGGTCGACGACGTCGAGCGGGATCTGCAGCACATCGACGTTGGTCTTCGCACGGCTCGCCATGGTGGCCGGGTCGCGCAGCAGCGCGCTCTCGCTGAGGACGTCACCGCGCTCGAGGTCCGCCACGTCGATGCTGGCTCCGTCCGACGTCGCGGCCTCGAGCCGCACGACTCCCGCGACCACGAAGGCGAACCGTTGCGGCACGACACCCGGAGCGATCATCACCTCGCCCTCGCCATAGGTTTCCACCTCGCACAGGTCCGCCAGCGCCTGCAGGTCCTCGGCGGACAGGTCGAGCGTCGGCCGCACGAGCTCGAGCGCCTCGACGACGACCTCGCGCGGGTGCTGCACGAACTCCTCCCCGTCGAGCGAGACCTCGTTGCGGCGCGAGGCGTACCAGAGCCAGGTCAGGAACAGCGACTGCGCCGTCTCCGACTGCCCGGCGGTGACCAGCGGCAGGGTGGTCGCGTAGTCGCCGTTGCCCACCACCTTCACGCTCGGCAGCGATCCCGGCCGCAGGAACGGGAGGCCGGCCGCCACCGAGAGCAGGGTGGACGTGACGTCGTGCGGGCTGTCGCCCTTGGCGAAGGACGTGGTGACGACGAGGTCGTGCGCCGGGGTCGGTCGGCTGAAGTTGGCGAACGACGCGCCGGCCAGGGTGGCGTTGGGGATGACCTGGACGCCCGTGCCGATGTCGAGGTGCGTGGAGCGCCAGTTCATCTCGATGACCTTGCCGCTGACCCCGCCGACGTCGAGCGTGTCGCCGATCCTGAACGGCTGCTCGAACAGCAGCAGCAGCCCCGAGACGACCGAGCCGACGGCGTTCTGGAGGGCGAGTCCGATGATGATCGAGCCGACACCGAGGGTCGCCCACAGGCCGCCCACGTTGAGGCCCCAGACGTACGACGCCACGATGGCCGCGCCCGCGACCACCAGCACCAGCCGGGTCAGGTCGACGAAGATGCTCGGCAGTCGCTCGCGCCAGGTGCCCTCGGTGGCGTTGCCGAACAGCACGGCGTTGAGCCCGCCGAGCGCCACGGCGATGGCGAGCACGCCGACCAGCGTCGCGACCACGCGCACGCCTCGGTTGGTGCCCGCGAGGTCGGCGGCCTGCGTGAGCACGATGAGCAGCGCGGCCAGGGGCAGCAGCCAGATCCGCAGCCGGTTGACGGGCCCGGCCAGGGCGTTGCCGCGCCGGGCCAGTCGCAGGTGCACCTCGGAGAGGCCCAGCACCAGCACCGGCAGGCCGAGGATGACGACCAGGGACCAGGAGAACCAGGACTGGGTGGTCGGGTTCACGACGTGCTCACGGACCAGACCGGGGTGGTGGTGTCACCCTCGGTGACCGTGCCCGACTGGGTGAACGCGTAGCCGCTGCCGAGGCGCTGCTTGACCTCGTCGGTGACGTAGATGCCGGGGTCGCCCGACGCCGTGCGCACCCGGTGGGCCAGCTCGACCGCGTCGCCCCACAAGTTGTAGACGACATCGTTCCGGCCGACCAGGCCCGAGCGCACGCTGCCGGTGTTGACGCCGGCGCGCACCGACAGCGACGCGCCGTTGGCCGAGTTGAAGCGCTGCACCATCTCGCCCACGGCGAGAGCGAAGTCGACGACCCGCCGGACATGGTCGACGCGCCGGACCACCAGGCCGGACGAGGCGACGTACCCGGTGCCGACGCTGCGCACCTTCTCGATGCCGGCCGTCCGGGCGGCGTCGTCGAACCCGCGCGAGAGGGTGTTCAGGAGCTCGAGGGAGTCGGCCGCCGATGCACGCCGGGCCATGGCGTCGAAGCCCTCGATCTCGACGTAGACCACCGAGACGTCGTCGTGCTCGGCCGAGATCGCGGTCTCGCCGCCCCGGTAGCGCTCCACGACAGGCGGGGGCATCAGGCCGTTGAGGATGCGCTGGTTCTCGGCCTGCTGCTGGTCGAGCAGCATCTGCTTGGAGCGCAGGCTCGACGACATGTCGTTGAACGCCGTGCCGAGGTCCCCGAACTCGTCCTTGCGCCGGCCCGCCTCGACCTGCGCGCCGAGGTCGCCGCCGGCCACCGCACGCACCCCGTCGACCAGCCGGTTGAGCGGCACCGTGAAGACCCTGGCCATGAGCACGGACGCTGCGCAGACGAGCAGGATGACCAGGGCCGTGGCGATCAGGAGGTTGCGGGCGAAGTCGTTGACCGGCGCGAGGGCCTCGCCGGCCGAGATCTTGGTGATCAGGGACCAGTCGAGACCGTCGATGCCGGCGGGCTGGTAGGCCGCGAGGACCTCGTGGCCGAGGTAGTCGTCGGTCTCGGCGGTCCCGGACAGGCCCTGCCCGGCCCGCTCGGCCGGCAGCGACTCGTCCCGGAGGAGCAGCATCGTGCGCTCGGTGGTCATCATCCGGTCGACCAGGTCCACGCTGTTGCCCGCTGCGACGGCCTCGTCGCGGAACTCCTCGCCCTCCTCGAAGAGCTCTCGCGAGTCGGAGCGCAGTGTGTCGTCGGGACCGACGAGGTAGGCCTCGCCGGTGTCCCCGAGCCCCTGGAACCGACCCGCCCGCGCATCGCCGGAGAGCACGCCGCCGATCTTCTCCGACGACACCTCGTAGACGAGCACGCCGGTGAGGTTGCCCTCCGTGCCGATCGCGGAGGCGATGAACATGGTGGGCGCGCCGTACGCCGGGAGGTAGGACTCGAAGTCTGCGGTGGCGACGAAGTCGCGTGAGTTGGACCGGATGGAGTCCTGGAAGACCTGCTGCAGGCCGCCGCCGCGGAAGTCGCCGTTGACGATGTTGGTGCCGAGCTCGGCGCCCTTGTAGAGGGAGTAGACGACGTTGCCCGCGTTGTCGAGCATCAGCACGTCGTCGAGGCCGAGGGACTCCGCGGCCGCGCGGAAGTAGGGATTGAACTGCGCATGGGCGGCCGTCCAGGTCGACCCGTCGCCGGCGTCGTCGCGCAGGGCCACCTCGTCGAAGTCGCCGGAGTACGCCGTGTAGTTGGCCTGCAGGTAGCGCTCCGCGGCCCGGCGCGGCAGGAAGGCGGCGGAGCCGAAGTCCTCGCCCGTGCCCTCCTCCAGCTGAGGGATGAAGGTGGTGTCGTAGAAGTCGGTGAGTCGGGCGTCGGCGTCCGCGTCGATCTCGGAGTCGCGCAGGGCCTCGAAGCCGGCGTTGAAGGCCCTCGAGGCGCCGACGGCCTGCCCGGCGCTGTCGAGGGCGACCGCGCTGCGCTCGTTGGCGATGAAGTCCTGGATCGCCCGCAACCGCTCGTCGCCGACCTCGGAGAGGCGCGCGTACGTCGTGTCGCGCAGGGACGAGGTGCCGGACCGGTAGCCGAAGAAGCCCACCACCAGCGTCGACAGGATGCTGGTGACGAGCAGCATCAGCAGGAGCTTGCTCTGGATGCTGCCCAGCCCGCGGGGCGTCCGGGGTCGCGAGGTCGCCTGGTCGGTCTCGGGCGTGCGGGGGTCGGGAGGCAGTCCGGCCGTGGCCGTCTGCTCCACGGCCGACCCCATCTCAGGTGCTGCGGTCTGGTCCTGCATCCCGAGTCCCTCCCCCGTCCCACGCTGAGGCTAGGGAGTCCCCGAGGTCGTTGACAACGACCTGCCCAGAAACTCGACCGTTCAGTCGCGCAGCAGCGGCAGCAGCTGGTCGCCCTGGCGCTTGATCTCCGGCAGGTACGGCGTGTCCGAGAGGACGAAGGTGTTGATGCCGAGGTCCTGGTACTTCCGCAGCGACTTGGCGACGTCCTGCGCCGAGCCGACCAGCCAGGTGGTGCCGGCGCCGCCGCCGCCGTACTTCCCGGGCGCGGTGTAGAGGTTGTCGTCGAGCACCTCACCACGGGACGCCAGGTCGAGGAGGCGCTGCTGGCCCTCGGCCTTGCCGCGGTGCGGGTTCTGCGGCGGGCCGCCCTGCCCCTGTGCTGCCTGCTGGGCCATCTCGGCGACCTTGGCCTCCGCGTCGGCCCACGCCTCCTCGGTGGTGTCGCGGACGAGGGTGGTGATCCGGAGCCCGTAGTCCAGCGGCGCGTGCTCGCGGCCGAGCTCGTCGCTCAGCTCCTTCAGGTGCTCGATGCGCTCGCGCACGCCGTCCAGGGTCTCGCCCCAGAACAGCTGGACGTCGGCCTCGGTGGCCGCCACCCGCTGCGCCGCCTCGGAGGCGCCGCCGAAGTAGAGGCGGGGATGCCGGCGCTCGCCGCGCGGCTCGATGCGGGGCAGCACGGTGGAGTCGGTGACGCTGAAGTGCTCGCCGTCGTAGGTGACGTTCTCCTCGGTCCAGAGCCTGCGGACGACCTGCATGAACTCCTTGGTGCGGGCGTAGCGGTGGGCCTGGTCGCCCTCGCTGTCGCCGTACGCCGCGAGGTGGTCCTGCCCGGAGACGATGTTGACCCGCACCCGCCCGCGGGTCAGGTGGTCGAGGGTGGCGGCGGCCGACGCGAAGTTCGCCGGCCGCCAGTAGCCCGGGCGGATCGCGATGAGCGGCTCGAAGGTCGTGGTCCGGGCGGCCAGCGCCGTCGCGACGGTGAAGGTGTCGGGCCGGCCCCAGCTGGTGCCGAGCAGGGCGCCGTCCCAGCCGTGGTCCTCGAGCGCCCTCGCGTGGCTGGTGAGGGTGTCCAGGCTGTTGTGGTCGGCCACCGTGTCGTCGCCGCGGTGGCCGGGCTGGACCTGGTTGGGGATGTACCAGAGGAACTCGGGGCTCATCGACCGTCCTTTCGAGGCTTAACTACTGTATGTACATAAGTATTATAGAGAATAATCCCCGGTACGGCGCAGACGAGCCCGTGTCGTCCGTGCGCAACGTGGTGCTGGACGGCCAGCTGGCGCACCGCTCCGTGCGGAAGTGCGTCCCGGGTGAGGTCTCCGAGGACCGGCTGCGCGCCCTCGTCGCCGCCGCCCAGTCGGCGCCCACGTCGTCGAACCTCCAGCCCTGGAGCGTGGTGGCCGTCCGCGATCCGGCGCGGAAGGCCCGACTGGCCGCCCTCGCGGCGGGCCAGCAGTTCGTCTCGGAGGCGGTGTTCCTCGTCTGGGTCGCCGACCTGGGCCGGGCCCGGCGCCTGGCGTCGCGCGTCGGTGTCTCCGCCGACGCCGCCGACTGCCTGGAGACGACTCTCATCGGCTTCGTCGACACCTCTCTCTCGCGGCCCAGAGGTCCGTGGTCGCCGCGGAGTCGCTCGGCCTCGGCACCGTGTTCGTCGGCGCGATCCGCAACCACCCGCGCGAGGTTGCCGCGGAGCTCGGCCTCCCGCCCCACGGGTTCGCGACCGTCGGCCTCGCCGTCGGCGTCCCCGACCCGACCGAGAACGCCGGCGTCAAGCCGCGCCTTCCCCAGGCCGCGGTGCTCCACCACGAGCACTACGACGCCGCCGGCGAAGGGCCCGGATCAGCCCTCGTGCGGGTCTGCGGCCGCCGGGGCCTGACCGGGCAGGCCGGTGTTGCCCAGCTCGTCGAGGATGATGCTGGTGCGGGTCGTCTCCACACCTGGGATCGACCGGATGCCTTCCAGCACGAGGTCGCGCAGCGACGCGATGTCCGGCGTGCGGGCCAGCACCACCACGTCGACGTCGCCGGAGCAGAGCGCGATGTGGTCAACGCCCTCCACCCGGCCCAGGGCCTCGCGCACCTCGCGCCAGGAGTCCTGTGCGATGTTGAGGCCGATGTAGGCGGAGGCACCGAGGCCGACGGCGGCCGGCGGGACGCGCACGGTGAAGCCCTCGACCACCCCCGTCTCGACCATGCGCTGCACGCGCGCGTAGGCGTTGGCCCGGGACACGTGCACCCGCTCGGCCACCGCGCTGATCGAGGTGCGTGCGTCGCGCACCAGGCAATCCAGGATCGCCCGGTCGACGTGGTCGAGGTCGGGGAAGGTGTCAGTCGTCATCGTGGTCAGGATGCGCCAGGCGGGGCGCCGGCCGATCGCCGCCACGCGGGTGTGCGAGCAGAACGTCTCGGGACGCCGTCCCTGCCGCGCGCCCGGATGGACGATGCGCGGGCGCGCGGCCCGCAGTCGGGTGCAACCGTCTGCGATCGCTCTCAGCCGCGAGACGTGCATTGACCGGCGGCAGGCACGGACCGAGGATGGCCAGACCTCGGGCAGGGCGACTCGGTCGTCCTGGAAAGGAAGTCCCCATGCGCATGCACAAGATCACCACCTCGCTCCTCACCGCCACTGCGATGGCCGTCAGTGGCGTCGGCCTCGTCCAGCTCGGCAGCGAGGCTCCACCCGGACAGGCCGCTCCCGTCGCCGGACCGGAGCCGCGTGTCGACGTACCGACTCCGGCGGAGTTCTTCGGCTTCGCGATGGGCGACGAAGGCAGGCTCGCGGCGTTCGCCCCCATCAAGGACTACCTCCGACAGGTGGCGGAAGCCTCGCCCGAGATCGAGTACGAGGTCGTGGGCGAGACCACCGAGGGCGAGGAGTTCCCGATCCTGCGGATCAGCTCGGCCGACAACCTGGCGCGCCTCGACGAGATCCTCGACATCAACGCTCGGCTCAGCGACCCGGCGACGATGACCGCCGAGGCTGAGCAGGCGGGGATGGCCCGCGACGACTACGCCCGCCAGCTGGCGGCGTCCAGCAAGCCGGTCTACTACGTCGAGGCCGGCATCCACTCCACCGAGGTCAGCAACACCCAGGCCCTGATGGACGTCGTGCACCGGATGGCCACCGAGGACTCCGACTTCACTCGGCGGGCGCTGGAGAACATGGTCGTGCTCATGGTCCCGTCGCAGAACCCCGACGGCCACAACCGGATCATCGACTACTTCAACGAGACGGCCGGCACCGACTACGCCCGGGTCTTCCCGGACCTCTACCAGAAGTACGTCGGCCACGACAACAACCGCGACTGGTTCATGATGACCCAGGTCGAGTCGCAGATCCGGGTGGCGCTCGAGCAGAAGTACCGCCCCGTCGCCCAGCACTACATGCACCAGGCCGGCACCAACAGCCCGCGCATCTGGTCCCCGCCGTGGGACGAGCCGATGTCGCCGGTCCTCGACCCCTCGACCGTGGCGTCGTCCAACAGCATCGGCCAGGAGGCCAACAGCGACCTGGTCGCAGCCGGCAAGAAGGGCGCCAAGACCGACGACGCCTACGGCATCATGTGGAACGCCGACGTCATGGGCTACAGCACCTTCCAGGGCACCAGCACCTGGCTGACCGAGATCGCCTCGGCGCGCGACCTCGCCTACCCGGTGACCTCCGAGGAGATCCTGGAGCCGGCCACGGCGACGCTGCGCTCCCCGCTGCCCTACGACTCCACCACCTGGACCCTCAAGCAGATGGTCGAGTACGCCGAGGTGGCCGCCTACTCCGGCATGGACACGATCGCGAGCGACCCCCGGGAATGGCTCTACAACAACCTCTACCGCAGCAACGCCAACAGCGAGACCTACGCCGACGGCCCCGCGCCCGCGGCGTACGTCGTCTCGTCGCGGCAGCGCGACCAGTTCGCCGTCACCGACCTGCTGTCGATCTTCGACCGCGGCAACGTCGAGATCCTGGCGGCCGACCGGGCCTTCACCGCGGCCGGCACCCGCTACCCGAAGGGCTCGTGGATCCTGCGTGTGGACCAGCCGCTTGGCCGCTGGGTCGACCAGCTCCTGCGCGTCGACAGGTATCCCGACAGCGCGCGCAAGTGCGCGACCTGCCCGTTGATCCTCCCCTACAGCGAGACCACCGACAATCTCGGTCTGCTCCTGGGCGTGGACGTGGACGCCGTCGACGAGCCGGTCGACGTGGCCGCCACGGTCGTGGACGAGGTGACCCCGCCGGCGCCGCCGGCGCCGCCGGACCCGGGAGCGGACGGGGCCTACGCACTCAGCCCGACCTCCTACGGGCTCGGCAGGGTCATCACCACGCTCGAGGACCTCGGCGTGCCGATGTTCCGCGCCGAGGAGCGCGTACCGGTCGTCGGCCGCACGCTGCCGCCCGGCGCCCTGATGGTCGCCGCGACCCCCGAGGCGCGCGAGGCGCTGGCCGCGATCAGCGCCGAGACGGGGCTGCCGGTCTACGCCGCCCTCGAGCTGCCGCAGACCCGGGCGATCGAGCTGGCCGCGACCACCAAGGTCGGTCTCGTGCGGGGCGCCAACAACATGCCGGGTGGCTGGATGATGTGGATGCTCGAGCAGCAGGGCGTGGACTACGAGGTCGTCGGGGCCGACGACTACGCCGACCTCGCGCGGTTCGACACCGTCGTGCTCGCCCCCGGTGTCTCCACCCGCACCCTCACCGAGGGCATCGACCCGGCCCGCTACCCCGAGGAGTTCCACTGGGCGCGCGGTGTGCCGGACGCTCCCGCCCGGCTGCGGGCCTACGTCGAGGGCGGCGGCAACCTGGTCGCGCTCGGCTCGGCGTCGATGACGGCCAAGGACGCCTTGGCGCTCCCCGTCGAGAACGTCGCCTCGACTGACCGGTCGGTGCTCAACGTGCCCGGGGCGCTGCTCCAGCAGTCGTTCCGGGTCGCCCAGCCCGCGGCCTGGGGCATGCCGGCCCAGTGGCCGGTGTGGTTCAACAACGACCCGGCCTTCCGGCTCACGGGGCCTGGCCGAGTGGCCGCGTCCTACCCGGTGGGCGACGACCTGCTCGTCAGCGGCTACGCGCTCGGCAGCGGGACCCTGTCCGGGGCGGCCAACGTCGCGACGTTCGACGTCGGCGAGGGCCAGGCGACCATCGCAGGCGGCCACATCACGTTCCGCACCTGGCCGCGCGCGGCCTGGACCGTGGTCACCAACGCGATCTACAACGGCGCCGGCACCCCCGTCAGCGCGGCCGGGCTGGCCGCCAGGCTGGCCGGGGAGGGCTGAGCCGCACCGCCTCGCAACAGAGCGCCGGCCCCCGTCGAGAGGACGGGGACCGGCGTTCGCGCTGACAGCGGCGGAGGATAGGGGATTCGAACCCCTGAGGGCTATTAACCCAACCCGCTTTCCAAGCGAGCGCCATAGGCCACTAGGCGAATCCTCCGCGGAGGAGATTACCGGTCGCCCCGCCGTGCGCCGAATCGCACCGTGCGGCCCGGCCTTGGAGGCCTCGCCGGGCCTCACCTAGACTCTGCGCCAACCCCCCGCGTGGCGGCATCTTGCCGAACTCCCCCAGGGCCGGAAGGCAGCAAGGGTAGGCGAGCTCTGTCGGGTGCGCGGGGGGCCTTCACGTCCCGCGCGCCGTGTCCTGCCGCGGTGCCCATGGCTGCAGTGGTTCATGTCGGTGCCGGTGGTTAGGGTTCAGGAGTGGACTCACCCCTCGCGCTCTACCGCCGCTACCGGCCCGAGACGTTCGCCCAGGTCATCGGGCAGGACCACGTGACCGGGCCGCTGCGCAACGCGCTCGAGCACGACCGGGTCAACCACGCCTACCTCTTCTCCGGCCCCCGCGGCTGTGGCAAGACCACGTCGGCCCGCATCCTCGCCCGCAGCCTCAACTGCGAGCAGGCGCCGGTGGCCGACCCGTGCGGCGAGTGCGACAGCTGCGGCGAGCTGGCCACCGGGGGCAGCGGCTCCATCGACGTGATCGAGATCGACGCCGCGTCGCACGGCGGTGTCGACGACGCCCGCGACCTGCGCGAGAAGGCGTTCTTCGCGCCGGTCCGCGACCGCTACAAGATCTACATCATCGACGAGGCGCACATGGTGACCACGGCAGGGTTCAACGCCCTGCTCAAGCTGGTCGAGGAGCCACCGCCGCACCTGCGCTTCATCTTCGCCACCACCGAGCCCGAGAAGGTGCTGCCGACGATCCGGTCGCGCACCCACCACTACCCGTTCAGGCTGATCCCGCCGCGGATGCTGGCCGACTACCTCGTCGAGCTGTGCACCAAGGAGGGCGTCTCGATCGAGCCGGCGGCGGTGCCGCTCGTCGTGCGCGCCGGTGCCGGGTCGGCGCGTGACACGTTGTCGGTGCTCGACCAGCTGATGGGTGGCGCCGGTCCGGAGGGCGTGACGCACGCCCTGGCCACGGCTCTGCTGGGCTTCACGCCCGACACCCTGCTCGACGAGGCGATCGACGCGTTCGCTGCTGCCGACGGGGCGGCGGTGTTCGGGGTCGTCGACAAGGTCATCGAGTCCGGCCACGACCCCCGCCATTTCACCGAGGACCTCCTGCGCCGGCTCCGCGACCTGGTCATCGTCTCGGCCGTGCCCGACGCCCCCGTGACGGGTCTCATCGACGTCTCCCACGACCAGGGCGAGCGCCTGGTCGCCCAGGCGGCCCGCTTCGGCGCCCACGACCTGTCCCGCGCCGCCGACCTGGTCGCCGCCGGGCTCACCGAGATGCGCGGTGCCACGGCGCCCCGGCTGCTGCTCGAGCTGATCTGCGCGCGGGTGCTGCTGCCCGGTGCCGACCACACGACCGACGGCGTGCTGGCCCGGATCGACCGGCTGGAGAAGCGGGCGTCCATCGTGGGTGAGCCAGGTCAAGCCACTGGCTTCGAGACCCTTCGAGGTGGCGCTGGCGCGGCTCCAGAGGACGGCGCTGGCGCCAGAGCGCCTTCCTCGACCAGCGAGAAGGCAGAGCCAGAGCCGAAAGCCGTGCCCGTGATGGCGGTGGAGCCCGAACCCACGCCCGAGCCGACGGCCGAGCCGGTGCCCGACCCGACGCCCGAGGAGCCCGCGCCGGCCCCCCTCGACGACGAGGCGACCGGGCCGGCCGGCGGCCTCACCCTGGTCGACGTACGCCGGCTGTGGCCCGACATCGTCGAGGCGACCAAGCTGCGGCGGCGGGTGGCGTGGATGCACCTCACCCAGAACTCCCAGGTGCTGGGGCTCGAGGGCCGGGTGCTCACGCTGGGGTTCACCAACGCCGGGGCGCGCGACTCGTTCGTGGGCGGTGGGTGCGACGAGATCCTGCGCCAGGCCGCGATCGACGTGGTGGGTGCCGACTGGAAGATCGACGCCATCGTCGACCCCAGCGCGCAGCCGACTCCGACGGCCACGGTGACCAAGGCCGCCGTGCCACCGCCCGACCCGTCCCCTGCCGACACCGGCACCCCGGTGCCGCAGGCTCCCACCGAGGCGCCCGACTGGGCTCGCGACGACCAGCCGCCGGTGGCCCCCGAGGCGGCCGCCGACCCGGAGCCCGCCGTCCCCGCGCGCACCCAGGACCCCGAGGCGATCGCGGCCGCGCGCGAGGCGATCCTGGCCACCCGCACGCCGGGCGAGGACTCCTCGGGTGCCGACACCCGCAAGGCGGCCGACGCGGCGGCGCACCCCGACGACCCAGATGCCGACACCAACGGGCTGGCCGGCGCCGAGCTGCTCGCGCGCACCCTCGGCGCGGAGGTCATCGAAGAGATCCCGCACAGCTGAGCCCAGACCAGACCAGACCAGACCAGACCAAGGACACGACATGACCCAGAACCCGTTCGAGAACCTCGGCGGCGAAGGCGGCTTCGACATGAACGCGCTGCTGGCGCAGGCCCAGCAGATGCAGGAGCAGCTGACCCAGGCCCAGGCGCGACTGCACGACCAGCAGGTCGAGGGCACCGTCGCCGGTGGCGCGGTCACGGTGACCACCAACGGCGTGGGGGAGCTGGTCTCGGTCGACATCAAGACCGGTCAGTTCGACGGCACCTCCGACGACGACCTCGCCGACCTCGGCGACATGATCGTCGCCGCCTACCGCGACGCGAAGGCCCAGGCCGACGCGCTGGCCTCCGAGACCCTGGGACCGCTCGCCGGCGGTCTCCCCGGACAGGCCTGAGGCCTTGTACGAAGGCATCGTCCAGGACCTGATCGACGAGCTGGGCCGGCTGCCGGGCGTCGGCCCCAAGAGTGCGCAGCGCATCGCCTTCCACCTGCTGCAGGCCGAGCCCGTCGACGTACGCCGTCTGGCCGACGTGCTCATCGAGGTCAAGGCCAAGGTGAAGTTCTGCTCGATCTGCTTCAACGTCTCCGAGGACGACCAGTGCCGCATCTGCCGCGACCCGCGTCGGGAGCCGGCCGTGCTGTGCGTGGTCGAGGAGTACAAGGACGTCGTCGCGATCGAGCGCACCCGCGAGTTCCGCGGCCGCTACCACGTGCTGGGCGGCGCGATCTCGCCCATCGACGGCATCGGTCCCGACCAGCTCCGCATCCGTGAGCTGATGGTGCGGCTGTCCGACGCGGCCGTGACCGAGGTCATCTTGGCCACCGACCCCAACCTCGAGGGCGAGGCGACCGCGACCTATCTCACCCGGATGCTCAAGCCGTTGGGGTTGCGCGTGACGCGGTTGGCGAGTGGACTGCCTGTAGGTGGGGACCTGGAGTACGCCGATGAGGTCACCCTCGGCCGAGCTTTCGCTGGGAGGCGATCCGCAGATGACTGACGACACCCTCGACCCCGGACTCGAGGAGTTCGCCGGGCAGATCAAGGATCAGGTGGAGTCGTTCCTGGTCGCCGTACAGGCCATCGCGCGCGAGGCCGACGGCGGCCGCGCGATCTCGCTGCTCCTGCTCGAGATGAGCCAGGTCTCGCTCGCCGGGGCTCGGCTCGGTGCGCAGGTCGACTTCGCCCCGCAGGGCGAGTACCAGCCCGACGTGGGCCCCGAGCCCGACCTCGACGGCTTGCGGCTCCGGCTTGCCGAGATCCTGGGCGAGATCGACACCTACAGCTTCGTGTTCGACCCCTACATCCCCGAGGTTGTCGAGAGCCAGCTCTCCGACGACATCGTCAGCATCTCGACAGACCTCGAGAACGGCATTCGCCACTACAACGCCGGCAACATCGCCGAGGCCCTGTGGTGGTGGCAGTTCTCCTACGTCTCCTCGTGGGGCAACCTCGCAGGTGCGGCGCTCAACGCGCTGTGGTCGGTGGTCTCGCACGACCGCCTCGACGCCGAGTTCACCGGTGAGGACGAGGACGTCGCCGTCGCCAATGAGATGCTCGAAGGGGCCGACCCCACGCCTCGGTAGACTCGAGCCGTCGCCCCGCAGCGTGCGACGAGTCCGTTCAGTCGAGCCGCCAAGGTGGAAGCTTCCGTGGGCATTGTCGTGCAGAAGTACGGCGGGTCGTCCCTCGCCGATGCGGCTGCCATCCAGCGGGTGGCCGCCCGCATCGTGGAGAACAAGAAGGCCGGTCACGACGTCGTCGTGGCCGTCTCGGCGATGGGCGACAGCACCGACGACCTGCTCGAGCTGGCCGAGGGCGTGAGCCCGCAGCCGCCCGCCCGCGAGCTCGACATGCTGCTCACGGCGGGTGAGCGCATCTCGATGGCGCTGGTCGCGATGGCGATCTCCGACCTCGGCTTCACCGCCCGCAGCTTCACCGGCTCCCAGGCCGGCGTGATCACCGACTCGGTGCACGGCAAGGCCAAGATCATCGACGTCACTCCGGGCCGCATCTCCTCGGCCCTCGCCGACGGCCACATCGTCATCGTGGCCGGCTTCCAGGGCGTCAGCCAGGACACCAAGGAGATCACCACGCTGGGTCGCGGCGGCACCGACACCACGGCCGTCGCGCTGGCGGCGGCCCTGGGCGCGGACTACTGCGAGATCTACACCGACGTCGACGGCGTGTTCACCGCCGACCCGCGCATCGTGCCGACGGCGCAGAAGCTCGACCGGGTCTCCTCGGAGGAGATGCTCGAGCTGGCCGCGAGCGGCGCCAAGATCCTGCACCTGCGGTGCGTCGAATACGCCCGCCGCTACGACATCCCGATCCACGTCCGCTCGTCGTTCAGCCAGCTGGAGGGCACCTGGGTGCTGCCGGCGAGCGCGATGGTCGACGCCGAAGGAGAAGCCATGGAACAGGCCATCATCGCGGGCGTCGCCCACGACCGCAGCGAAGCCAAGATCACCGTCGTCGGCGTGCCCGACAAGGTGGGCGAGGCGGCGCGCATCTTCGAGGCCCTCGCGGCGGCGCAGAGCAACCTCGACATGATCGTGCAGAACGTCTCGGCCGCGGCCACCAACCTGACCGACATCTCGTTCACGCTCCCGCGCACCGACGGCCAGGCTGCCATGCAGGCGCTGGCCGGCCTGCAGGCCGAGATCGGCTTCGAGTCGCTGATCTACGACGACAAGGTCGGCAAGATCTCCCTGGTGGGCGCCGGTATGCGGTCGCACCCGGGCGTGAGCGCGAAGTTCTTCTCCGCGATCGCACGCGCCGGTGTCAACATCGACATGATCTCCACCTCCGAGATCCGCATCTCCGTCGTCGTGGCCGAGGCCGACGTCGATGCGGCGGTCGGCTCGGTGCACACGGCGTTCGACCTGGACGCCACCGAGATCGAGGCCGTTGTGTACGGCGGGAGCGGACGGTAGTCATGGGCGCACGCATCGGCATCGTGGGTGCCACCGGGCAGGTGGGCGTCGCCGTCCGCCAGATCCTGCTGGAGCGGGACTTCCCGGTCGACGAGATCCGCTTCTTCGCGTCGTCCCGCTCGGCCGGCACGGTGCTCAGGTTCGGCGACCGCGAGGTCGTCGTCGAGGACGCCTCGACCGCCGACCCCTCCGGCCTCGACATCGCGATCTTCTCCGCGGGTGCGACGACGTCGCGCGCGCTGGCGCCGGGGTACGCCGCCGCCGGTGTGGTCGTCATCGACAACTCGTCGGCGTTCCGGATGGACCCCGACGTGCCGCTGGTCGTCTCCGAGGTCAACCCCGGTGACCTCGACCTGGCGCTGTCTGCCTCTGGCCGGCGCATCATCGCCAACCCCAACTGCACGACGATGGCCGCGATGCCGGTGCTCAAGCCGCTGCACGACGCGGCCGGGCTCACGAGGCTGATCGTGTCGTCGTACCAGGCGGTGTCCGGCTCGGGCGTCGCCGGCGTCGAGGAGCTGGCCGAAGGAGTGACGGCAGCCGGCGACAAGGCCCGTGAGCTGGCGTACGACGGCGAGGCGGTGGCGTTCCCGGAGCCGGGCAAGTACTCCGACACGATCGCCTACAACGTGCTCCCGCTGGCCGGCTCGATCGTCGACGACGGACTCAACGAGACCGACGAGGAGCAGAAGCTGCGCAACGAGTCGCGCAAGATCCTCGGGCTTCCCGACCTGAAGGTGTCGGGCATCTGCGTGCGCGTGCCGGTGTTCACGGGTCACTCGCTGGCGATCAACGCGGAGTTCGCCGAGGCGATGACGCCCGCGCGGGCCGCGGAGCTGCTGTCTTCCGCTCCGGGCGTCGAGCTGCGCGAGGTGCCGACCCCGTTGCACGCCGCCGGCAAGGACCCGTCGTACGTCGGCAGGCTGCGTCAGGACCCGGGCGTCGACGGCGACCGCGGGCTGGCGCTGTTCATCAGCAACGACAACCTGCGCAAGGGCGCCGCCCTCAACACCGTGCAGCTGGCCGAGCTCGTCGCCGGACGCTAGTCCTTCGCGGTGCTCGCCAGGGTGACCCAGTGGGCCGCGGCGTAGCAGCCGGCCGCGAGCAGCGGGATCACCACGAACATCGCCGGTGAGAACGCCGCGTCCATGAGGAACAGCATCACGAGCACGGCGAGCAGCCCCATGGCCATCACGCTCGCACTGCCGGCGTCCGGCACCAGGAAGGCCCGCAGCAGCACGCTGCCGAGAAGGGTCATGGCCACCAGGATGGCGAGCAGCATCAGGAAGCCTGCGCCGCCGCACGACGACGTACTGCGGACGGCCTCGCAGAGGCGCTGCGAGCCGTAGCCGAGGAGCGCGGTGAGCAGGCCGACCACGACGCCGGTGACCAGGGAGGCCGGGAGTGCGCCGAGGCCGAGCAGGGGAGTGGTGCGCTGCGCGCTGTCCGGCTGATCCTCGGGCAGCTGAGCAGTCGGGGTGGCAGTGGCTGCTGGCGGGGGAGCGATCGGGTCGAGGGCCTGGGTCGCGGTCTCCGGCGCGGGCGGCGCGGGCTCGGCGCCGGCGGAGACCGGGACGTTGGGCTCGGCCTCGGGCTCCGCCGCGACCTTCTGCTTGCGCTTGCGGCCGAAGCCGAACGACGGCAGCTCCAGGGACGGGCCGTCCGGGTCCTTGTCGCTCATGCCGCCGAGTGTGCCACGCAGCGTGCCGGGAGCCCGAGGTTCGTGGGGCTTCCTCGACGGTCCTGTGGAGTGCACGTCCCGAACGTCATCCGCGTGCACCGCACGCCGACCTCACGTCGGCGAGCAGGTCGGCAGCAGCCGCGATCGCACCGAGCAGGTCCTCCGGTCGGTCGCCCACTCGGGTCAGGACGGCGTGCGCCCGAGCCGCGAAATCGGCTGGTGCCGTGTCGAGCCGGCCGGCGGCGGCGACGGCGCCCTTCTCGTTGACCAGCCATCGACCCGCTCTGCCGTGCAACGCGTGAGCACACAGAAGGACAGCTCGGAACAGGCAGCCTGCCACGTAGGCGGTGTCACAGCGGGGCACCGCCTTCCGGGCACTTCCGAGGGAGAAGTCGGCCTCCCACAGTCCCTCGACGAGAGCGTCTGCGAGCGGGGGCGGGTACTGCGTGACCTCGTCGCGCAAGGCACGCAGCCGGCCGGTGGGGTCGGCCAGCACGACGCCGAGCGCGACCTCTCCCGGGTAGGCGAAGTCCGGCACGCCCAGGGGATGCCCGACCTGGGCGTGGAAGGCGTACCGCCCCGCCCGGGCTTCGTCCCACGCTGTGCGTACTCGCTCGAGGTCCCGATAGACCCAGTCGACGGGGACATCGGCGATCGTCAACCAGGCACCACCGTCGACCCACGGGCCCCATGCTCCGAGCCGGGTGACCTGAGCCTCTCGACCTGCGACCCGACGAGCCAGGTCGCCCAGTGCCGTGAGGTCGATCGCAGCCTCGTAGTACAGGCCGAGGTCGACGTCCGACTCAGGCAGGTGGTCCCCCCGGGCCCGGCTGCCACCCAGCACGACCCCCGTGACGCCGGCGACTCCGACCAGGAGCCCTGCCAGCTCGTGGAGCTGCTCGTCGGCAAGCCCGCCGCCGGGCCACGTCACTCCTGCATCCCCCCGTGTCCGGCGAGGAAGATCCGCACGGCCTCCTCCAGCCAGCTGTCCAGATCCTTCTTCCGGAGCGCGGAGGGGGCGCTCGGTGCCTGGGGCGCCGACACCAGCTGGGCGAACAGTACGGCGGCCCGATCGGCGTCCTCGACGGCGAGCTCGCCCCGGTCGGCGAGCGTCCGGAACCTCAGGGCCAGCTCGTGGCGCACCAGTCGGGGTCCGGCGTTCCGCCAGGCCTCGACCACGGAGTGTGGGATGTGCTGGGCCTCCGCGGCCAGCCGACGCAACAGCACCTGGTGCGTGCCGTCCTCGCCGGTCGCCGCTCGGACCCAGGCGCGCGCGAAGCCCGTGAGCGCCGGACCGAGCGGGTCACCCGGGGCGAGTGCGTCGAGATGATCCCGCACCAGTGCCGCCTCGGCCTCCGCGACGCGCGTCGTGCTCTCGGCGATGACCGTCTCGAACAGCTCTGCCTTGCCCGAGAAGTGCTTGTAGATGGTCCGGGTGGACACGGCGGCCTCGTGAGCGATCGCATCGATGCTGGCCCCGGCGTATCCGTCACGGGCCAGCACGCGGACGGCACCGTCGAGGATCGCCGCGCGCTTCTCGGGCCGAAGCCGGCTACGGCGCGCTGCCGGTTCCTCCGCCACGTCCGGCTCCCTTCGACGAATTGGTAAAGTGCTTGTTGTACCTTACTGGGTGAGGGCAACTCTGTGCGAGGAGCGTGCAGAGGGACCGGTACGACGCCGTCGTGCGCAGCCGCTGCTGCCCGCGACGGACCCGACCCAGGCCCGACGAAGACGTGAGGAGGTGCCCATGTCCAACGCAACAGTCGTCATCTTCGTGATCGCGATCCTGATCGTGGCCGCGCTCGCGTGGCGGACGTTCCAGCGCCGGTGACCCCGCGAGTCGTCACGTCTCCCGGACGAACCGGGACGACCAGGTCGGCTGGCACGCGCACTCCCGCCGCCGCGCGGAGCGTCTGCGTCTTCGACGCAAGAACCACCCGGGGCGCCGGACGAAATGACAAAGATCCGAACCCACTTCCGTGGGTTCGGATCTCGCAGATGTCCTGAGACATCACACACGTCGGGCTGACAGGATTTGAACCTGCGGCCTCCTCGTCCCGAACGAGGCGCGCTACCAAGCTGCGCCACAGCCCGATTGCCCGGCTGGGCCGACGGCCCACGAGCACGGCGAGCATACCCGGTCGGTCTCGGGCTCCCGAAATCGACCCGGAGGGGCGAGACGGCGTCCCGGGGTCAGGCTGCGGTGAGGGTGATCAGGGTGGCCTCGGGGCGGCAGGCGACCCGGAAGCGCACGTACGGATTGGTGCCGAGCCCGGCCGACACGTGCAGCCACGACGAGCCGGGATCGCCCGGTGCCGAAGCGGCGGGGTGACGGTGGAGACCCTTGGCGCGGGCGGGCTCGATGTCGCAGTTGGTGGTCAGCGCGCCGATCCACGGCACGCACACCTGTCCGCCGTGCGTGTGGCCGGCGATGATCGCGTCGTAGCCGTCGGCCGCGAACTGGTCGAGCACACGGAGGTACGGCGCGTGGACCACGGCCAGGCGCACGTCGGCGGTCCCGTCGGCCGGCCCGGCCACCGAGCCCAGGTCGTCGTAGCGCAGGTGCGGGTCGTCGACGCCGGCGAAGGCGATGCGCGTGCCGCCGACCTCGAGGGCGCCGTACCCGTTGGTCAGGTCGACCCAGCCGGCGTCGGCGAAGTCGCGCCGCAGGTCGCGCCACGGCAGCTGCGGGGTGCTCGTGTTGCGCGTGCCGTCGTCGGGGAGCAGATAGCGCAACGGGTTGCGGAACGTGGGCGCGTAGTAGTCGTTGGAGCCGAAGACGAACACGCCGGGCACCTCCAGCAGTCCGGCCAGCGCCTCGACGACCGGGTCGACCGCGCGCAGGTGCGACAGGTTGTCACCGGTGTTGATCACCAGGTCGGGCCGGAGGTCGACGAGCCCGCGGAGCCAGTCCTGCTTCGCTGACTGACCCGGCGTCATGTGGATGTCACTGAGGTGCAGGACGCGCAGCGGGTCGTGCCCGGGCGGCAGGAGGGGCAGGTCCACGTGCCGCAGTGTGTAGGCCCGGGCCTCGCAGGCGGCGTACGCCGCGAGTCCGGCTCCGCCCGCGACGCCGAGCGCCAGCGCGCGGGCGGCCATCCGGGTCAGCGTCACCTGCCAAGGCTGCCACACTGGACCCATGAGCCTCCTCAAGGACCGTCTCCGTGCCGACCTGACCGCGGCCATCAAGTCGCGCGACGAGGTCCGATCCTCGACCCTGCGGATGGTGCTCACGGCGATCACCAACGCCGAGGTCGCCGGCAAGGAGCAGCGCGAGCTCACCGACGACGACATCGTCGGCGTGCTCTCGACCGAGGCCAAGAAGCGCCGGGAGGCGGCCGTCGCCTTCGAGCAGGGCGGCCGCGCCGAGATGGCCGCGAAGGAGCAGGCGGAGGGCGAGGTGATCGCCGACTACCTGCCCGAGCAGCTCAACGAGGCCGAGATCGCCGCGCTCGTCACGGCGGCCATCGACCAGACCGGCGCCGCCGGTGCGGGCATGAAGGCGATGGGCAAGGTCATGGGCGTCGTGACCCCGCAGGTCAAGGGGCGCGCCGACGGCGGCGCGGTGGCAGCGGAGGTACGCCGCCAGCTGGGCTGATCAGTCGTCGTCCCCGTCGCCGCCGTTGCCGCGACCCCGGTTGCCCTTCTTCGGCTTCTCCTCGGGCGGCGGCACGAAGCCGGTGGACTGGTAGAACACCACGGTGTCGCCGCTGCTGAGCTCGGTGCCGGCCTCGGGTGCGCTGTAGGCGACCAGGTCCTTGCCGACCTCGGAGTTGACGTAGCCGCCGTTCTCGGGGACGAAGCCGTTGGCCTCGATGGTCGCGGTGGCCTCCTCGACGCTCATGCCGCTGACGCCGGGGACCGAGGTGAGCACGCCGGCGATCTCGTCGCCGGGCGGCGCGTTGAAGTCCACGTAGTCGAGGTCGGATGAGATCGCGGCCATCGCGTCACCCCAGATCGGGCCCGCCACGGTGGAGCCGAAGGCGCTGCTGATGCCGGACCCTCCGACGACCTGCCCGTTGAGGGTGATCCACTGGCCCAGCGAGTTGGCGCCGGCGACCATGGCCGCGGTCGCGAGCTGGGGCGTGTAGCCGACGAACCACACGGAGTTGTTCTCGTTGTTGGTGCCGGTCTTGCCGGCCGAGGGCTTGTCGATGGCGATGTTCGAGCCGAATCCGCCTTCCATGACTCCCCGCAGCACGTCGTTGACCGCGTCGGCGGTCGCGCCGGGCAGCACCTGCTGGCACGCCTCCGGGTAGGCCTTGAGGAGTGCTCCGTTGGCGTCCTCGATGGCCGTGACCGGTCGGGCGTCGCAGTGCAGTCCGCGGCCGGCGAAGGTGGCGTAGGCCTCGGCCATCGAGAGCGGGTTGGAGTCGGAGACGCCGAGGACCCAGGAGGGGACCTGCTGCGGCTTGGGCACGACGATGCCCATCTTCTTGGCCAGTTCGAGGGGCTCGCACATGCCGGTCTGGGTCTCCAGTTGGGCGAAGAACGTGTTGACCGACCGCTGGGTGCCTGAGTAGAGGTCGAAGGTTCCGGAGCCCGTCGAGTTGGAGACGTTCCACCCTCCGTCGCCGACGTAGGGGCCGGCACAGGTCTCGAACTCCGAGTCGGGGATCTCCATGCTCTCGGGCGAGCGGATGGAGGTGCTCATCGGGATCTGCTGATTGATAGCGGCAGCGAGCACGAAGACCTTGAACGTCGAGCCTGCCTGGAAGCCGTTGGCATCGCCGTACTGACGAGGGACCACGTAGTTGAGGTAGGTCTCGCCCGACTCCTTCTTCCCGCCCATCGGGCGCGACTGCGCAAGCGCCTTGACGTCGCCGGTGCGGGGCTCGACCATCGCCAAACCGCCGATCGCCTGGTCGGTCGCGAACACGTGCTCGCGGACCGACTCGTCCGCGGCCTTCTGGTGGTCCAGGTCGATGGTGGTGCGGATCGTCAGGCCGCCGGAGCGCAGCAGCCGCTTGCGCGCGGCCAGCGTCTTGCCGAGCGACGGGTCCTGCTCGAGGTAGTTGACGACGTAGTCGCAGAAGAACGGCGCCTGCGACTCGACGCAGCCGTTGGGCGAGCGGGTGACGTCGAGGCCCAGCCCCTTCGCCTTCAGCTTCTCCGCCTTCTCGGCGGTGATGACGTTGAGCTGCGCCATCCGGTCGAGCACGACGTTGCGTCGCGCGAGCGCCTTCTCGGGGTAGTTGGTGGGGTCGTAGAGCGTCGGGTTCTTGACGAGGCCGGCGAGTATCGCGGACTCGCCGAGCTTGAGGTTCTTGGCGTTCTTGTCGAAGTAGTGGCGCGCGGCGGCCTGGATGCCGTGGGCTCCGTCACCGAAGTAGGCGATGTTGAGGTAGCGCTCGAGGATCCAGTCCTTGGAGTAGTTCTTCTCGAACGCGACGGCGTAGCGAAGCTCGCGCACCTTGCGCGCGTAGGTGTCCTCCTGTGCCGCCGCAGCGGCCTCCTTGTTGCCTCCGGCCTGGTCGATCAGGGTCATCTTCACCATCTGCTGGGTGATCGACGACCCGCCCTGGACGACGTCGCCGTCGGACGCCTGGTTGGTCACCAGCGCCCGGATCGTGCCGCGGATGTCGAGGGCGCCGTGGCTGTAGAAGCGGTAGTCCTCGATGGAGACGATGGCCTCGAGCATCTTGCGGGAGACCTGGTCGAGGCTGACGTTGACGCGGTTCTCGGCGTAGAGCGAGGCGATGAGGTTGCCGTCGGGGTCCAGGATGCTCGTCTTCTGCGCGAGCGGGGTGGCCTCCAGCTCGGCCGGCAGGTTGTCCATGCTCTTGGCGACGTCCTTGGCGGCGACGCCGACCACCCCTGCGAACGGGATGACCAGGCCGGCGACGAGGAGCCCCATCACGGCGGCGACGGCCGCCATGACGCCCAGGTGAGCGAGGGCGGTGGGGCCGTGGGGGCGCTGCGAGGATCGGTCGGACATGGCCCCCAGAGTACGGGAGGGAGGCGCACGGACCGGTTTCCCGGCCCTATCAGGCCACTGCGGACCGGGGCTGAGGACCACGCCGGAGTAGTCCAGATGAACTATGCGAATTGGGCCAACGGTGACTGGTCGTGGCCGTCCCTGGTCCATACCTTTTACCCCGTAGCACCGAGGTGGGCATCATGGGGATGCCTGGCCGGTCGAGCGAAGTGGGGTTCCTCGATGTGGGTAGAGGACTGGACGTCGAAGGCGTCATGCAGGGAAGCGGCACCGGACGAGCTCTTCGTGCGCGGCGCCGAGCAGAACAAGGCCAAGCAGATGTGCGCCGGTTGCCCGGTCCGCACCGAGTGCCTCGCTGAGGCCCTCGACAACCAGATCGAGTGGGGCGTCTGGGGTGGCATGACCGAGCGCGAGCGCCGGGCCCTCCTGCGTCGTCGTCCGGCCGCCTCGTGGCGCGCCGTGCTCGAGGCCGCCCGCGAGAAGCAGGGGACCGTCCAGGTCACTGTTTGAGTGGAGCAGCGGCGAGGCCAACCCGGGCGCACCTGAGGCCTCGGCCCTGGTGTCAGGCCCCGGCCAGCAGCCGGCCCACCTCGCGCAGGCCGTCCAGATCGTGTACGTCGCCGGCCAGTGCCGGCACGACCACGGCCGGCACTCTCGGGTGCGCCGATGCGAACCGCTCGCGGAGCACCGCCTCCCGCGCCACCATCGTGGCCCGGTCGGCATGCACGCGCAGCAGCCCGCCCGTCACCGACGCGGGGTCGGTGCGCATCAGCCGGTCGGCCGCTGCCGTCGCCTCCTCGGCCGACAGCTCGTCGCCGGACGTCGTACTGGCACGGTTGACGACGAGGCCCGCGAGCGGCATCTCGTCGTCGCGCAGCCGCTCGACGAAGTACGCCGCCTCGCGGAGCGCGTCGGGCTCCGGTGAGGCGACCACCAGGAACGCGGTGCCGTCGGCCTGCAGCAGCTCGAACGTCTTCTGGGCCCGCTGGCGGAACCCGCCGAAGAGCGTGTCGAACGCCGCCACGAACGTCTGCATGTCCTTGAGCACCTGCGCGCCGAGCACCTTGGTCAACGCGCCGGTCACCAACCCCAGCCCGGCGGTCATCAGGCGAGCCGGGCCGCGGGCCGGGGCCAGCATCAGCCGGATGAACCGGCCGTCGAGGAAGCTGGACAGTCGCTCGGGCGCGTCGAGGAAGTCGAGCGCCGAGCGCGACGGCGGGGTGTCGACCACGATCAGGTCGTAGCCGTCGGCCTCCTTCTGGGCCTGCCGGTGGATCTGGCCGAGCTTCTCCATCGCCATGTACTCCTGCGTGCCCGCGAACGAGCTCGAGAGGGCGATGTAGAAGGGGTTCTCGAGGATCTGCTTCGCCTTCTCCGGACTGGCCTGGCTGGTGACCACGTCGTCGAAGGTGCGCTTCATGTCGAGCATCATCGCGTCGAGCGAACCCTTGGCCCTCTTCGACAGCGGCACCGGCCGCGGGGTGTTGTCGAGCTGCTCGATCCCCATCGACTGGGCGAGCCGCCGGGCCGGGTCGATGGTGAGGACGACGACCCTGCGGCCACGCATCGCGGCCCGGACGGCGAGCGCGGCGGACGTCGTGGTCTTGCCGACGCCGCCCGAGCCGCAGCACACGATGATGCCGGTGCCCGGGTCGTCGATGAGGGCGTCGACGTCGAGCATCAGTCGGGCGGTCATCGGGCCAGCCCCTGGTCACGCAGGGCCGCCGCGAGCTCGTGGAGCCCGCCCGGGTCGACGCCCCCGGACAGCCGGGGCAGCTCGTACGTCGGCAGGCCGAGCTCGTCGACCACGATCCGCTGGGCATCCTCGAGCGAGCGGCGCTCGGCGTGGTCGCGGCCCTCCTCGACCAGCGTCTCGACGAGCTCGTGGGTGACGTCGACCTTGGCGCGCTGGAGGTCGGCGGTGATGGCGGCCCGGTCGAAGTCCCCGGCCCGGGCGGACGCCAGCTGCTCGGGAGCCAGGTCGCGGGGGCGCACCAGGTTGACCACGACCGCGCCCACCGGCAGGCCGGCCTCGTGCAGCTCGGTGATCGCGTCGGAGGTCTCCTGCACCGGCATCTCCTCGAGGACGGTGACCACGTGCACGGCGGTGCGCGGCGACCGGAAGAGCTCCATCACGTTGTCGGCCTGCGACTTGATGGGGCCCATCCGGGCCAGTCCGGCGAGCTCGGCGTTGACGCCGAGGAACTGGGTGATCCGGCCGGTCGGCGGTGCGTCCAGCACGACGGCGTCGTACGTGATCGCCTTCTTGTTGCGGGCGTTGCGCTGGGATGCCTCGTAGACCTTGCCGGTGAGGAGGACGTCGCGCACGCCGGGCGCGATGGTCGTGGCGAACTCCACGACGCCGAACCGGTCGAGTGCCCTCCCGGCCCGGCCGAGCTTGTAGTACATCGCGAGGTACTCCAGCAGCGCCGACTCCGGGTCGATGTGCAGCGCGTGCACCGCGCCGGCCGAGCCCTCGTCGTCGGCGAGGCCGCGCGCGATGCGACGCTCCTCGTACGGCAGCGGGTCGACGTCGAACATCCGGGCGATGCCCTGCCGGCCCTCGACCTCGCAGAGCAACACGTTCTTGCCCACCCCCGCGAGCGCCAGGGCCAGCGCGGCCGCCACCGTCGACTTCCCGGTGCCGCCCTTGCCGGTGACGATGTGCAGCTGGACGCGGGACCAGTCGGCCGGCACCAGGTGGGCGTCGGTGGCTGGGGGCATGGGAGCGAGCCTAGGCGCTGCAGTGTTAACCGCAGGGTTGTGGGTTCGCGCCACCCCGCCGAGCCAGATGTGGCGCGACCGGCCATGACGAGCGGCACGAAGCGCTGGCTAGTATCGCAGGCGTCCCGGCGTCGAGGCAGAAGTAGGGAGCAGTCGATGGACAAGGTCGTCGCGAGCGCGGCGGAGGCGGTGGCCGACATTCCCGACGGGGCCACGATCTCCGTCGGCGGGTTCGGACTCTGTGGCATCCCGGCGGTCCTGATCGAGGCGGTTCTCGAGGCTGGTACGACGGACCTCCAGGCGGTCTCCAACAACTGTGGTGTCGACGAGTGGGGACTCGGCCGGCTGCTGTTCGAGAAGCGGCTGCGCCGGATGATCTCCTCCTACGTCGGGGAGAACAAGGAGTTCGCGCGCCAGTACCTCTCCGGTGAGCTGGAGGTCGAGCTCACCCCGCAGGGCACCCTGGCCGAGCGGATGCGCGCGGGCGGCTCCGGCATCCCGGCGTTCTTCACCGCGACCGGTGTCGGCACCCAGGTCGCCGAGGGCGGGCTGCCGTGGAGGTACGACGACTCCGGCAACGTCATCGTGTCGTCGCCGCCGAAGGACACGCGCACCTTCGAGACCCACGACGGTCCGAAGGAGTTCGTGCTGGAGGAGGCGATCGTGGCCGACTTCGGGCTGGTCCGGGCCTGGAAGGGCGACCGGCACGGCAACCTGATCTACCGCGACTCCGCGCGCAACTTCAACCCGCTCGCCGCGATGTGCGGCCGGGTCACCATCGCCGAGGTCGAGGAGCTCGTCGAGCCGGGTGAGCTGAACCCGAACGACGTACACACACCCGGGGTCTTCGTGCAGCGGGTCGTCGAGCTGACGCCCGAGCAGGTGGCCGCCAAGCAGATCGAGAAGCGCACCGTCCAGCCGGCCGCCGAGGCCGTCCAAGAGCAGAACCCGGGAGGCTGACATGGCGTGGACACGTGAGGAGATGGCCGCGCGGGCGGCGTCCGAGCTGACCGACGGCTCCTACGTCAACCTCGGCATCGGCCTGCCGACGCTGGTGCCCAACTACGTCGCCGACGACATCGAGCTGGTGCTGCAGTCCGAGAACGGCATCCTCGGAGTCGGTGCCTACCCGGTGGCCGGCGAGGAGGACCCCGACCTCATCAACGCCGGCAAGGAGACCGTGACGGTGCGCAAGGGCGCGTCGTTCTTCGACTCCGCGACGTCGTTCGGGATGATCCGTGGCGGCAAGATCGACGCCGCGATCCTCGGCGCCATGCAGGTCTCCCGTCACGGCGACATCGCCAACTGGATGATCCCCGGCAAGATGGTCAAGGGCATGGGCGGCGCGATGGACCTCGTGCACGGCGCCAAGCGGGTCATCGTGCTGATGGAGCACACCGCCAAGGACGGCTCGCTGAAGATCCTCGACGAGTGCGACCTGCCCTACACCGGCAAGCGGGTGGTGCAGCGGATCATCACCGACCTGTGCGTCATCGACGTCGTCGACCCCACCACCGGCGAGGTCGCGGCCTCCGGCACGGTCGGCGACCGGTCTCTCAAGCTGGTCGAGCTCGCCCCCGGCGTCACCGAGGACGAGGTCCGCGAGAAGACCCAGCCCGAGCTGTTGTCGTGACCGAGCGCGAGCAGCCCTGGCGCGACGACGGTGCGCCGCCCGGACGCGTCCTGGTGCTGACCCGCAACCCGATCGCCGACGCCATCGAGGTCATCGCCGCGGCGGTGGGCCGCGAGGTCGTCGTGGTGGCCGACGACGACGAGGGTCGCGGCGTGGCAGCCTTCGCGACCCTGGGCCCGAGCGCCGGCGACGCGGTGGTGCTCTGCGACCACGACGCGCCCGACGCCCCGCAGGTGCTGCGCGAAGCCCTGGCCTCGCCCGCGTCGTACGTCGCGATGATGGCCAGCCGGCGCCGGGCCGAGGGCCTCGTGCAGCAACTCACCGAGGAAGGCGTCGCCGGACTCGACACGCTGCACGTGCCGGCCGGGCTGAACACCGGCGGCAGGTCGCCGGGCGAGATCGCGCTGTCGGTGGTGGCCGAGATCGTCGCAGAGTCGAACGGCCGCGACGGTGGCCCGATGCGTCGCTCATGACGACGGCGCCGATCATCCTCGTGCCGGGCTACTGGCTCGGGGCCTGGGCCTGGGACGACGTCGTCTCGGCGCTGCGGGCCGACGGCCACGACGTCACCGCGCTCACGCTGCCGGGTCTCGACGCCGTCGAGACCGATCGCGCCGCGATCACCTTCGCCGACCACGTCGACGCGATCTGCGAGGCCGTGCGCGAAGCGGGCTCCCCGGTCGTGCTCGCCGTCCACAGCGGCGCCGGTGCCGCGGGCTACGCCGCCACCGACCGGGTGCCCGAGCTGCTTGGCGGCCATGGTCTACGTCGACACCGGCCCGACGACCGATCCGCTCGACGCGCACCTGACCGCCGACGAGCTGCCGATGCCGCCGCTGGAGGTGCTCGGGCCCGAGGAGAGCCTCGCCGGCCTCACCGACGAGCAGCTCGCGGCGTTCGTCGACCGTGCCGTGCCCGAGCCGGGCGGGGTGGTGCGGGGCAGCGCCGACTTCGTCGACGAGCGGCGTCTCGACGTACCCACCACCGTTGTCTGCGCCACCATCTCCTCCGACCATATCCAGGAGGGCATCGCCCAGGGGCAGCCCTGGGTGGGCGCCCTCGCGCAGATCCGGCAGGTCACCTGCGTCGACCTGACCACCAGCCACTGGCCGATGTGGTCGCGACCCGACGACCTCGCGGCCCTGCTCGCCGGCGTCGCGCGGGTCAGCTGACGGGAGTACGCCGCGACGCCAGGTGCGCGACGACCGCCCAGGCGACCGACACGCTGAACACGGCGGCGAACGGGTCGCCGAGCACTCCCGACCCGTCGGCCCGGTTCACGGCGGCGAACGTGACGCCGCACAACGCCAGCGCCAGTGCGGCGCCGAGCGAGTCGGCGATGGAGAGCGCGGAGCTGTTGAAGCCGCGGTCGCGCTCCGTCGAGTGCCGGAGCATCGCCACGCTCGTGCGGGGGAACGCGGTGCCCATGCCGACCGCCGCGACGGCGTACCCGACGACGAGCACGATCGGGTGCAGCCGGCCGCCCGTGGCGACCAGCGACAGGATCGCGCCGGCGGCGAGCAGGGCGGTGCCGACGGCCATCGCGCGCTCGTCGGTGAGCCGGGTGCCGAGGCGCGCCTGCACCTGGCTCGCGGCCGCCCAGCAGACACCGGCCGCCGCGAGCGCGAGGCCGGCGCGGCCGGTCGAGAGGCCCCAGTGGTCCTGCAGCACGAACGGCAGGTAGGCCTCCGCGCAGAAGAACGACGCACCCAGCGCGCCCCGGGTCAGCACCACGCTCGGCAGGCCACGCGCCGCGGTGAGCGTGCGCAGCGGCACCAGGCGGCGTACGGACACCAGGACGACGGCCACTGCCGCCGCCGCGAAGAGCAGGCCCAGGCCGGGGCGGGAGCCGATCAGGTCGAGCGAGAGTACGGCGACCGCGGCGACCGCCGCCCAGCCGAGCCGCCCGACGGGCACGCGTTCGTCGGTGGGCTCGGGCCGGCCGCGCAGGCCGAGCAGCGACGGCACCACGAAGGCGGTGGCGACGCCGACCAGCGCGACCACGCTGAGGAACACCCACTCCCAACCCCACTGGTGCGCGATGAACGCGGCGATCGAGGGGCCGAACAGCGACGGCAGCACCCAGGCGGCGGCGAACCCGGCGAAGATCGAGGGCTGGAGCCGGGCCGGGTAGACCTGCCCGACCACGACGTACAGGCCGACGGTCAGTGCGCCGGCGCCGAGCCCCTGCACGAGGCGTCCGGCGACCAGGATCTCCATGGTCGGCGCGAGCCCGCAGACGAGCAGGCCCAGGGCGAAGAGCACGACCGAGGCGTACAGCGGCGGCACCGGGCCGCGCCGGTCGCTCCAGATGCCGCAGACGACCATGCCGACGATGCCGGTCGCGAGCGGCGCGGCGAAGCTGATGGCGTAGAGGTGCACGCCGTCGAGCTCGCGTGCGACCTGCGGCATCACCGTGGTGACGGCGAGCGCCTCGAAGGCCGCGAAGAACACCAGTGCGACCGTGCCGACCGTGGTCAGGGCGTAGCCGCGGCTGAGGACGGTGTCCTGGCGTTCGGTGGTCGGGGCGGTCATCGTCACCGTTGGGACGCTAGGACGTCAAGGGGACTTGAGGTCAAGTCAGTGCCGTTCCTCGAGGCCGACGGCGTCGCGCAGCTTGCGCACCGACTCCTGCAGCTCCTCGGAGTTGTCCGCATGGTGCTCCATGAGGTCGGAGAGCGCCTCGGCCAGCACGTTCAGCTTCTCCTGCACGGTCTCCTGGTTGCGGCGGCCGGCGTTCTCGAGGAGCACCAGCAGCAGCAGCGACAGGATCGCCGACCCGGTGTGCAGCGCGAGCTCCCACTTGGTGGTGGTCTTCCAGAGCGGGTAGCTCGCCGCCCACAGCACGACGGCCAGCACGATGATGGCGAAGAACGGCGCCCCGCTCACCCTGAGGTTGACCGCCTCCACGAACTTCTCGAAGGGGTTGCGCCCGTCCTCTTGCTCGCGGTCCTCCGCGGCGTCGTTGCGTCCGTCCATGAGCGCACAGTACGGCGCCCACCCCTCTTGTAACGCGGTGTTGCCCACTCTTCCGCACCCATCGGTGGCCATGGAACTGTGAGCAACACCGCGTTACATGTCGCGGGTCAGTCGGTGGCCAGGCCGGCGGCGGGGGCGGTCCGGGCCGCCCGCCGGGCCGGGAGCACCCCGGCCAACAGCCCGGCGGCCCCGGCGACCAGGACCACCACGGCGAGCTGCAGCCACGGCAGCACGAACGGCGCGTCGGCGATCACGGGTTCCACCATCGCCTGCACGGCGACCCAGGCGAACGCCGTACCGACGACTCCGCCGACGACCGTGGCGACCACCGACAGCAGCACCGACTCCACGGCCAGGGTGGCGCGCAGCTGGCGCCGGGTGAGGCCGAGGGCGCGGAGCAGCGAGTTCTCGCGGCCGCGCTCGATCACCGACAGGCCGAGGGTGTTGGCGATCCCGATGAGCGCGATCACCACGGCCACCGCGAGCAGCCCGACGACGGTGCCGGTGAGCACGTCGAGCTGCAGGTCGACCCAGCTGCGGTCGGCGAGCCCGTTCTCGAGCTCGGCCTTGACCGGCGCGCCGAGCGCGTCGAGGTCGCCGCCGAAGTCGTCGGCGTCGGCCCCGTCGGCCGCGCGCACCCAGACCGCCGTCAGGGCGGGATCGGGGGTCAGCCGCGCCAGGGTCTCCGGCGCCACGATCGCCGCCTGTCCCCAGCCCTCGCCGCCCACGACGGTCAGCTCCTCGGTCCGGTCGCCCACGCGCACCGACACGGTGTCGCCGTCGTACTGTTCCGGTCCGCGTGCGTCGAACGGCAGGTAGATCTCGCCGGGCGCCGCCGGAGCCAGTGGCTCCGCGTCGCGGCTCACGGCCCGGCTGTCGGGAGCAGCCAGCAGGGTCACAGCCCCGGCTCCGACGACGCGCGCCGGCGTGCCCTGCACGGCGACCGCCTTCTGCACCGACTCGAGTCCCTCGATCTTCGTGAGCACCGACGCGGGGATCGGCGTGCCGGTCGATGTCAGGGCCGCGTCCAGCGGGTGCTGGTGATCCATCTCGGCACCGAGCGCGCTGCGCGAGCTGGCCATGCCGATGAGTACGGCGGTCGTCAGCGTGACGCCGATCAGCAACGACGCCGTGGTGGCCGCCGTACGACGGGGGTTGCGGACCGCGTTGCTGGTCGCGAGCCGCCCGGGCATGCCCGCGAGCCGGCCGGTCAGCGGCCCGAGCGCCCGGATCACCGCTGGAACGGTGACGGGTCCGAGCATGAGCAGGCCGATGAACGCCGCCGATCCGCCCGCGACCATGATCGGGGCCGACTGGGCCGCGACCGACAGCGCGAGGATCCCGACGCCGGCGGCACCGACGACCAGACCGGCCGCGATGCGCCACCGGCCGGCAGCGGTGCGCACGTCGATGCCGGAGTCGGGCCGCAGGGCCACGAGCGGGTCGACGCGTACGGCGCGGCGCGTGGGCAGCCAGGCGGCGACCAGGGTGACGAGCAGACCGACGCCGGCGGCGCCGGCGTACCAGGGAAGGCTGATGTGGACGTCGCCCATCGAGGCCGACGGGAACTGGCTCCGCGCGACCGCTACGACGCCGTAGCCGAGCCCGGCGCCGGCGGCGATCCCGATCGAGCAGGAGACGACGCCGAGCACCAGGGCCTCCGACCGGATCGAGCGCAGCACCTGGCGGCGGGTGGCGCCGACGCAGCGCAGCAGTGCGAAGTCGCGCTGGCGCTGGGCGAAGAGGATCGTGAACGTGTTGGCGATGACCAGCACCGAGACGAACAGCGCGATCGACGCGAAGAGCAGGAGCAGGATGGCCAGCACGTTGACGCCCTGGTTGGCCTCGACCTGCCGCTCCTCGACGAAGTCGTCGACAGACATCACGGTGACGTCCCGGGTGATGCCCTCGATCTGTCGGGTCTGGTCGGCGACCGAGCCGGTCGACGACCACGCGATGCTGTCGACGTAGATCGTGTCGGCCCACGGCTTCAGGTCCGGCCAGGTGAGGTAGATCGACGCGGAGCTGGTGAGCGACGGCGACTCCACCAGGCCGACCACGTCGACGTCGAGCTGGGTGTCGCCGCGTGCCGATCGTGAGACGGTCGCCCACCACGACCTCGCCCTTCTTGGCCGCGTTGACGTCGACGACGGCCTCGCCGGGCGCGGCGGCGAACCGACCGGAGGCGAGCTCCTGCCAGCGCAGGGCGGGAGTCGTGCTCAGCTCGGCGACGTCGGTCTCGTCGACCAGGCGGACGCCGTCGCGTGCCACGGGCTGGCGGGTCCAGCCCATGACGGCGGCATCGGCACCCTCGTCGGAGGCGCCGTCGCGGATCGCGACGGCCGCCTCGGACGACAGGTCGGTCGCGACGACGTCCGCGCCGGTGTACGCGACCTCGACGCCGGCCAGCATGCCCGAGCGGGCCGACGACGTGAGCGCGGCGGTCGTGATGATGAACGCGACGCCGATGGTGACGGCGAGTGCGGCCGCGACGTACCTGCGGGTGTGGGTGCGCAGGGAGGCGAGCAGCACGGTCCTCATCGGGCCGCCCCTTCGCCACGCAGGGCCGCGACG
Source organism: uncultured Actinomycetota bacterium (assembly GCA_963825755.1). Lineage (GTDB taxonomy): Bacteria > Actinomycetota > Actinomycetes > Propionibacteriales > Nocardioidaceae > Nocardioides. Next base: position 172,028 of record CAWGUS010000015.1, read on the forward strand.
AGCCGGTCGGTGCCGGGCTCGACGAGGTGCTCGCGCACGACGCCGTCGGCGAGCACGACGACGTCGTCGGCGTACGCCGCGGCGTCGAGCTCGTGGGTCACCATCACGACCGTCTGGCCGAGCTCGCGCACCGACCGGCGCAGGAAGCCGAGCACCTCGGCCGACGACTCGCTGTCGAGGTTGCCGGTGGGCTCGTCGGCGAACACGATGTCGGGCTGGGAGACGACCGCACGGGCCATCGCGACCCGCTGCTGCTGGCCGCCGGAGAGCTCGTGCGGGCGGTGGCCGAGCCGGTCGCGGATGCCCATCGTGTCGACGACGAGGTCGAAGCGGTCGGTGTCGACCCGGCGGCCGGCCAGGTCGAGCGGCAGCAGGATGTTCTGTCGCGCGTCGAGCATCGGCAGCAGGTTGAACGACTGGAACACGAAGCCGATGTGGTCGCGACGGAAGACCGTGAGCGCGGTGTCGTCCAGGGTCTGGAGCTCGACGCCGCCGACGGTGACCTGACCCTCGGTCGGGGTGTCGAGCCCGGCCAGGCAGTGCATCAGCGTCGACTTCCCGGAGCCGGACGCGCCCATGATGGCGGTGAAGCGGCCGCGGGGGAGGTCGATGTCGACACCGCGCAGGGCGTGGACCTCTGCATCTCCCCGGCCGTAGGTGCGGCTCAGGCCGCGGGCGCTGGCGGCGGTCTGGATGCTGTTCGTCACGATCGTCTGGGTCATGCCGACGACGCTATTTCCTCGCCGCTGCTGGGTCGTCAGGCCGCGGGTTGATCTCGTCGTCCACCCGCGGGATGAGTCGTCCGCCCCACACCGGGTCAGGACCCGGGCTCAGGCGGACGACTCAGACCAGGCCGAGCTCGTGGGCCAGCACGACGAGCTGCACCCGGTCGCGGCAGGCGGTCTTGGCCAGCAGCCGGCTGACGTGCGTCTTCACGGTCGCCTCGGCCACCACCAGCTCGGCCACGATCTCGGCGTTGGAGAGCCCCCGGCCGACCAGCACCAGCACCTCGCGCTCCCGGTCGGTGAGGCGGTCGAGGCGTACGTCGTCGAGCCGCGGCGTACGCGTGTCGGGGAGTGCGGAGAAGTGCTCCAGCAGCCGGCGGGTGGTGCTGGGCGCGACCACGGAGTCGCCCGCGTGGACGGTGCGGATCGCGCCGAGCAGGTCGTCGGGAGCCGCGTCCTTGAGCAGGAAGGCGGCGGCGCCGGCCCGGATCGCCGCGAAGGCGTACTCGTCGAGGTCGAACGTCGTCAGCACGATCACCCGGGGCGCGTCCTGCCGCGCCGCGACCAGCCGGGTGGCCTCGACGCCGTCGAGGCGGGGCATCCGCACGTCCATGAGTACGACGTCGGCCGGGGTGGTCTCGAGCAGGTCGACCGCCTCCTGCCCGTCACCGGCCTCGCCCACGACCGACAGGTCGGCCTGCGACTCGATGAGCATCCGGAACCCGGCGCGCACCATCTGCTGGTCGTCGACGAGAAGGACCCTGATCACAGTGGCTGGATCGTTCGCTTCGCTCACAGGGGGATCCTCGCGTCCACCCGGAACCCGCCGCCCGGCCGGGGGCCGGTTGAGACCGTGCCGCCGTGCACCGCGATGCGTTCCCGCATGCCGAGCAGGCCGAGACCGGAGCCGTCGTCGTCCGACGCCGCGCCGCGCCCGTCGTCCTCGACCCGGACGCTGACCTCGCGGTCGGTGACGTGCACGCGCACCTGCGCCCGCACGTCCGGGCCCGCGTGCTTGCGCACGTTGCTCAGCGCCTCCTGCACCACGCGGTACGTCGTGAGGCCGACGCCGACCGGCACCTGGCTGTCGAGCCCGTGCAGCTCTGCGCGCACGCCCTCACCCGCCTGCTCGACGAGCACCGGGATGTCGGCCAGCACTGGGGCGGGCGCGGTGCCGGTCTCGTCGGCGCGCAGCAGGCCGAGCATCCGGCGCATCTCTGAGAGTGACTCGCGGCCGGTGCTCGCGATGGTGCCGAGTGCCTCGGTCGCGAGCGCCGGGTCCTGCGCCGCGGCGTACCTCGCACCATCGGCCTGCACCACGATCACCGACAGCCCGTGCGCGACGACGTCGTGCATCTCGCGGGCGATGCGGGCGCGTTCGGCGGAGGCCGCCAGGGCCACCTGCTGCTCGGCCTCGTGTCTGATGCGTTCGGCCCGCTCGACGAGCGTGTCGACGTACGCCGCCCGCGTGCGGCCGAGGGTGCCGAGCGCCCAGGCGGTGACGACGATCGCGCCGACGGTGAACACGTAGGGGCGGCTGTCGAGCAGGCTCTCCCCGCTGAGGACCGTCCAGTCCACTCCCGCCACCACGGAGGCGACCAGGGACACGGCCAGGCCCGCCAATGCCCAGACAGCGGTGCCGAAACGGGCCAGGGAGTAGAGCGCGATCGGAAAGGCCACCTGGCTCCAGATCGGGGTGTCGATCATCGGCACCTGCAGCGCGGAGGCGGCCGCGACGGCGGCGAAGGTGCCGACCGGACGGCGTCGGCGCCACCACAGCGGGACGATCTGGAGGATGCCGAGGAGGGACCACTCCCACGTCAGGCCCGCGACGGGGAACGCCGCGACGGGCAGCAGGAGACCCGCGACCAGGGCGCGGTCGAACCACCGGCGGCCCCGTGCCCCCAGCTGCCACGGGCGGCGTCCCACCCCTGTCTCGTCCACGGTGGCCACCGTAGACGGGCTCGAACACAGGTGCGTCAGACCAGGGGATGACCCTAGTGTCGGCGGCATGGCTGCCGAACTCGAAGAGCTGCTCGTCGCCGACCCGACCGAGTGGCGGGCCTGGCTGGAGGAGCACCACGACTCCTCGCCGGGCGTGTGGTTGATCCTGACCAAGAAGGGCGGCACGAAGACGACGATGACGTGGCAGAGCGCGCTCGACGAGGCGCTGTGCTTCGGGTGGATCGACGGGCAGGCCCGCAAGCGTGACGACGAGACGTCGTTCCAGAGGATGACCCCGCGGAGCAAGCGCAGCATGTGGTCGGCCCGCAACGTGGGGCACGTCGCGCGGCTCGAGAGCGAGGGCCGGATGACGCCTGCCGGCCGCGCGGCGGTCGAGGCGGCCAAGGCCGACGGGCGCTGGGACCGGGCGTACGCGCCGCCGTCGGAGGCCGTCGTACCCGATGACCTCGCTGCCGCCATCGCGGCAGATCCTGCTGCGCAGGCGATGTTCGACGTGCTCACGAAGACCAACCGCTTCGCGCTGATCCACCGGCTCGGCCAGGTGAAGAAGGCGGAGACGCGGGAGCGGAAGATCGGCGAGTTCGTGGCGATGCTGGCGCGGCAGGAGACCGTCTACCCGCAGAAGGCGCGGCCCGACTAGGGTCGGATCATGACCAAGTGGGAGTACCTGACGGCGCCGATCCTCACGCACGCCGCGAAGCAGATCCTGGACAACTTCGGGTCCGAGGGGTGGGAGCTCGTGCAGATCGCGCCGGGCATGAACCCCGAGAACAACGTGGGCTACTTCAAGCGCCCGCTGGAGTCGTGATGGCGCATCCCGAGGAGAAGCTGGCCGAGCTCGGCCTGGCCGTGCCCGAGGTGGCCAAGCCGGTCGCGGTCTACGTGCCGGCCGTGCAGTCCGGCAACCACGTCTACACGTCCGGCCAGCTGCCGATGCGGTCGGGCGAGCTGATGTACACCGGCAAGGTCGGTGGCGAGGTCTCGCCCGAGGAGGCCGTCGAGTGCGCGCAGCAGTGCGCCCTCAACGCGATCGCCGCGGTCAAGGCCGTGGTCGGCGACCTGGCCGACGTCAAGCGCGTGGTCAAGGTCGTCTGCTTCGTCGCGTCGACGCCCGACTTCACCGGCCAGCCGGGGGTCGCCAACGGCGTCTCCGAGCTGCTCGGCACCGTCTTCGGCGACGCGGGCGTGCACGCCCGCTCGGCCGTCGGCGTACCCGTGCTGCCGCTGGACGCCCCCGTCGAGGTCGAGATCCTCGTCGAGGTCTGAGCCGGTGAAGCGACTGCCGCTGCCGGCGCACCTGGTCGAGCATGCGGAGGCGTACGCCGCCGGCAAGGCCGAGGCCGCCGAGCCGCGCAACGCCGCGACCGTCGTGCTCCTGGGTCCGTCCTCTGACGGGCCGACGGTCTACCTGCTGCGGCGGCAGACGTCGATGGCGTTCGCCGGTGGCATGTGCGTCTTCCCGGGCGGCGGCGTCGACGAGCGCGACGACGACCCGGCGGTGGCCTGGGCCGGACCTTCGCCCGACGAGTGGGCGACGCGGCTCGGCGTCGACGAGGACCTCGCGCGGGCGCTGGTGTGCGCCGCCGTACGCGAGACGTTCGAGGAGTCCGGCGTGCTGCTGGCCGGCCCCGATGCCGACTCGGTCGTCTACGACACGACCGGCGAGGACTGGGAGGCCGACCGCGCCGCTCTGGAGTCGCGCGACCTGGCCTTCGCCGACTTCCTCGTACGCCGCGGGCTGGTGCTGCGCACCGACCTGCTGGGCGCGTGGTCGGGCTGGCTGACGCCGGTGTTCGAGCCGCGCCGCTACCGCACGTGGTTCTTCGTCGCCGTGCTGCCCGAGGGGCAGCGCACCCGCGACGTGTCGACCGAGTCGTCGTCGGTCGCGTGGATGCCCGCGCGGTCGGCGGTCGCCGCCGTCGACGACGGCGAGATCTTCATGATGCCCCCGACGTGGCTGACCTGCCTGGAGATCGGCGGCTACGAATCGCCGGACGCCGTGCTCGCCGCGTCCGAGGGCCGTGAGGTCGACATCTTCATGCCGGAGGTCGTCACCGACGGCGAGGGGCACATTCTCTCGACCCCCGAGCGGTACGCCGCGCTGCTGGCCGATCGATGAGCTGGTCCGGGGGTTCCTTCGGGGAGCGTGCCGAGTGCGTGCTGGCCCCCAACGCGAACATGATGACGCTCGACGGCACGAACACCTGGGTGCTGCGCGAGCCCGGTGCCCGCCGGTCGGTCGTGGTCGACCCCGGCCCGTCGATCCTGTCGCACCTCGACGCCGTCGCGTCCGTGGCCGGCGACGTGGCGGTCGTGCTGCTGACGCACCACCACCTCGACCACTCCGAGGCGGCACGCTCGTTCGCCGAGCGGATGGGGTGCGGGGTGCGCGCGCTCGATCCCGCTCAACGGCTGGGTTCCGAGGGCCTCTTCGACGGTGACGTGGTGTCCGTCGACGGGCTGGAGGTGCGTGTCGTCGGCACCCCCGGGCACACCGCCGACTCGCTGTCGTTCCTGCTGCCTGCCGAGGGCGCCGTACTCACCGGAGACACCGTGCTCGGCCGCGGCACGACCGTCGTCGCGCACCCCGACGGCCAGCTCGGCGCGTACCTCGACTCGCTGGACCGGCTGCACGCCCTGGCCGCCGCCCACGAGGTCGGCACGATCTGGCCGGGCCACGGCCCGGTGATCGACGACGCGCTCGGTGCCCTCGACTTCTACATCGCCCACCGCCGCGAGCGGCTCGAGCAGGTGGAATCGGCGCTGGCCGGTCTCGACCCTTCTGTGTCGAATCCCGCGCGCCGGATCGTGGAGATCGTGTACGCCGACGTCGACGAGGTGCTCTGGGGCGCCGCCGAGCTCTCCGTGCGTGCCCAGCTCGCCTACCTCGCCGCCCGTTGAGTTGCGCCCCCGTACCTGTTGAGATGCGCGTCCGTACCCCTTGAATCGCGGGAACAGGCCGCCAGGCATCCACAGATGAGGCCCGAGCCCGCTGTTCCACAGGGGGCCTTGCCGTGGAGACGGGCACCGCGCCGAAGGGCGAACGATCTTCGGCATGACCTCGCCGTATCCGGATGACCCTTTCACCACCTCCATGGCTGCCGCCTGGGGCCAGTCCCGCAAGTCGCTCAGCGTCGCCGTGGACGAGCGGCGTCTGGTTCGGCTCATGCTCGGTCTGTACGTCCGGTCGGACGTTCCACTCACACCGCTGGTCCGCGCGCGGGCGGCCGGCCTGGTCATCAGCGACCATGCCGTCGTGTGCGACCGCACCGCCGCGTGGATCTGGGGCGTCGACTGCGTCGCGTACGCCGAGCTGGACGGCACCCCGCCTCTCGAGACCTCTGTCCTTCGCGGGCACCGCGCCACCGACAGGCCGCAGGTTCGGGGTGGAACCCGGGATCTTCGCGACGCCGACTGGGTGCTCGTGGACGGAGTGCGGGTGACGACACCTCTCCGGACGGCCATGGACCTCGGATGCTCGTTGAGGCGGCGAGAGGCCTTCGCAGCGATGGAAGGTCTCATGAGGGCGCAGGGCTTCACAGGTGCGGAGATGCGACGGGTGCTGCCGCGCTACTTCCGGAGGCGAGGAGTGGTCCAGCTGCGGCAGCTCGTGCCGCTGATCAGGGGCGTCGCCGAGTCACAGCGCGAGGCCTGGATGCGGCTCGCGATCATCGACGGCGGGCTTCCCGAGCCTGTGGCCCAGTTCTGGGTCACCGAGCACGGGACCCCGGTCTTCCGCCTGGATCTCGCCTACCCGCGAGCCCGCATCGCTGTCGAGTACGACGGCGAGGAGTGGCACTCGAGTGATCGGGACCGAGCCCGGGACCTGCACCGACGGGCGTGGCTCGAGGAGCGCGGCTGGACTGTCGTCGTACTCACCAAGAAGTCGTTCTCCGACGACTCGGACCCGTGGCTCCGCGACCTGGCCGCGCTGCTGCGCCTGCGCAAGGTTGCCTGAGGCGCGACTCAACGGGAACGGAGGCGCAACTGAACAGGAACGCGGGCGCGACTCAACGGGGTCAGCGGGCGCGGCGGGAGAGCCGTTCGACGTCCATGATCACGACGGAGCGGGGCTCCAGGCGCACCCAGCCGCGGGAGGCGAAGTCGGCGAGCGCCTTGTTGACTGTCTCGCGGGAGGCCCCGACCAGCTGGGCGAGCTCCTCCTGGGTGAGGTCGTGGTGCACGTGCACTCCGTCGTCGGCGGTGCGGCCGAAGCGGTCGGCGAGGTCGAGGAGCTGCTTGGCGACCCGGCCGGGCACGTCGGAGAAGACCAGGTCGGCGACCACGTCGTTGGACTTGCGCAGCCGGCCGGCGAGCTGGGCGAGCAGCCCGCGCGCGACCATCGGCCGGCCCTCGAGCCAACGCAGCAGGTCGGCGTGGGAGAGCGAGACGAACGTCGTGTCGGTGACCGCGGTGACGGTGGCCGAGCGCGGGCCCGGGTCGAAGAGCGACAGCTCGCCGAACATCTGGCCGGGACCCATGATCGCCAGGAGGTTCTCGCGGCCGTCGGACGACGAGCGGCCGAGCTTCACCTTGCCGTCGGTGACGATGTAGAGCTTGTCGCCGGAGTCGCCCTCGTGGAACAGCACCTCGCCGCGGCGCAGCGTCGTCTCGACCATCGAGCTGCGCAACGCGTTGGCTGCTTCGTCGTCGAGGGCACTGAACAGCGGCGCCTGACGCAGTACGTCGTTGTCCACGGATCCTCCAGTCGTTGACGCGCCCGCGACCGGGCGTCCGTCCGCATCCTATCCAGTGGCCTGTGTCACAGTGCCACTCGCGGGGCACTCGCCCGGTGCCCGCGCCTCCCGTCCGGGGTGTCGGTGCCGCGCCGTACTCTGGGCCCGTGCCTGCCGCGACCCCGACCGCCCGCCCGCGCCCCGACACCACCGTCGTACGCCGCGCGCGCAAGGTCGACCGGATCCTGGCCGAGACCTACCCCGACGCGGGCTGCGAGCTCGACTTCGACAACCCCTTCGAGCTGCTGGTCGTCACCGTGCTGTCGGCGCAGACTACCGACCGCCGGGTCAACACCGCGCGGCCGGCGATCTTCGCCGCCTACCCCGACGCCCGGGCGATGGCGGCCGCGCCGCGCGAGCACCTCGAGGAGCTCCTCGGACCGCTCGGGTTCTTCCGCGCCAAGACCGAGTCGCTGCTCAAGCTGAGCGCGGCGCTGGTCGAGCGACCACGACGGGCAGGTGCCCGCCGACCTCGACGACCTCGTGAAGCTTCCGGGTGTCGGCCGCAAGACCGCCAACGTCGTGCTCGGCAACGCGTTCGACCTGCCCGGCATCACCGTCGACACCCACTTCGGCCGGCTCGTCCGCCGTCTCGGCTGGACCGACGAGACCGACCCGGTGAAGGTCGAGTTCGCGATCGGAGACCTCTTCCACAAGCGCGACTGGACCATGCTGTCCCACCACCTCATCTGGCACGGCCGCCGCCGCTGCCACGCCAAGAAGCCGGCATGCGGTGCCTGCCCGGTCGCGCGCCTGTGCCCGTCGTACGGCGAGGGGCCGACCGACCCGGTCGTGGCCGCCGCCCTCGTGAAGACGCAGGGGCCGGCGTGAGGCGAGCCCTGGCCGCGCTGGCGGCCATGTCGCTGCTGCTGGTGTCCGGGTGCGACTCCGACCCGGAGAAGAAGTCCCTGCCGCAGCCGCTTCCCGAGCTGAGGCTCGACGCGTTCCAGGCCGACAGCGAGCCGCTCCAGCTCGCCGACGTGAAGGGCCCGGCGGTCGTCAACTTCTGGGCCTCGTGGTGTGAGCCCTGTCGAGCCGAGCTGCCCGTGCTGGAGCAGTTCCACCAGGAGCAGGCCGGCACGGTGGACGTGCTCGGCATCGACTTCCAGGACTCCCAGCCCGAGAAGGCCGCCACGCTGATCGAGCAGACCGGTGTGACCTACCCGCTCTACGAGGACTTCGACGGCGAGCTCAACGGGCTCGACCCGCTCCCCGCGATCCGGGGGCTGCCCTTCACGGTGCTCGTCGACGAGAAGGGCGAGGTCGTGCACCAGGAGTTCGTCGAGTTGAAGACCGTGGCCCAGCTCGAGGAGATGGTGCGACAGCACCTCGGGGTCGGCGCGTGACCGAGCTGTCCGGGCTGCCGGGCTGGCTCCAGCCCGTCGTCGACGGCGCCGCGAGCATCACGGTGGACGACCTCACCCGGTTCGCGCCGCCCGACGACATCGAGCCCCGGCGGGGCGCCGTACTCATGCTGTTCGCCGACACCGACGGGGACGGCGAGGGCGAGCTGCTCCTCACCGAGCGCGCCCACCACATGCGCTCGCACCCCGGCCAGGTCTCGTTTCCCGGCGGCACGATCGACCCCGGCGAGACGCCCATCGAGGCGGCGCTGCGCGAGGCCGACGAGGAGATCGGGCTCGACCCGGCCGGCGTCGAGGTGCTCGCAGAGCTGCCCGAGCTGTGGCTGCCGCCGACCAACTTCGCGGTGACCCCGGTGCTCGGCTACTGGCGCAAGCGCGGTGAGGTGGGCATCGCCAGCCCCGACGAGGTGCACGCGATCCACCACGTGCCGATCGCCGAGCTGCTCGATCCGACCCACCGCATCTCGGTGCGGCACCCGAGCGGCTGGGTCGGCCCCGGCTTCCTCATCGGGCCCGAGCGCGACGTCATCCTGTGGGGCTTCACCGCCGGCATCATCTCCCGGCTCTTCGACCACCTCGGCTGGGGCACCGACTGGGACGAGTCGCAGATGCGTGACCTGCCGGCCTACATGCTGCAGGGTGATCCCACCCGCGCCGACCTCCGAAGGTTCGCGCAGCACGCCGACTTCCGGGAGCGCGAGTGAACCTCCTCGACTGGCTCCTGATCGTCCTCGCGGGCATCTACGCCCTCTCGGGCTACTGGCAGGGGTTCGTCACGGGTGCGTTCGCGACCGCGGGCCTGCTGCTCGGCGGGCTCTTCGGCATCTGGCTGGCGCCGGTCGCTCTCGGCGACGCCGAGCCGTCGATGTGGGTCTCGCTCGGTGCGCTGTTCATCGTCATCGTGGCCGCCTCCCTCGGCCAGGCCGTCCTCCAGTACGCCGGGGCGCGCATCCGCGACGCCATCACGTGGCAACCCGTGCGGGCGCTCGACGCGATCGGTGGCGCGGCGCTGAGCGCGGTCGCCGTACTCCTCGTCGCGTGGGCCCTCGGCGTGGCCATCTCGGGGTCGCGCATCGTCGGCGTGACCGCGCTGGTGCGCGACTCGACGGTGCTGGCGCAGGTCGACAAGACCCTGCCGGGCAGCGCCGACCGGGTGCTGCGCGCGTTCAACAACGTGGTCGGCACGTCGTTCTTCCCGCGCTACCTCGAGCCGTTCGCCAACGAGCGCATCGTCAACGTCGGCCCCGGGCCGAGGCGGCTGCTCACCGATCCCGATGTCGTGGCCGCCGAGGACAGCGTGCTCAAGGTGCACGGCACCAACTCGTGCGGCAACGGCATCGAGGGCAGCGGGTTCGTCTACGCGCCCGGCCGGCTGATGACCAACGCGCACGTGGTGGCCGGCGTCAGCGAGCCCGAGATCCTCCTCGAGGCGGGGCCGGTGCAGGCCGAGGTCGTCCACTACGACGAGGACCTCGACGTCGCGGTGCTCGAGTTCGACTCCGTCGGCCTGCCGGCGCTGGTGTTCGACCGCGAGGCCGGTGCCGGTGACGGGGTGGCGATCCTGGGCTACCCGCAGGACGGCCCGTACGACGTCCAGGTCGCGCGCGTCCGGTCCGAGCAACGGCTGCGCTCACCCGACATCTACGGTCAGGGCACCGTGCTGCGCGAGGTGTTCTCGCTGCGCGGCAGAGTGCGCCCGGGCAACTCCGGGGGGCCGATCGTCACGTCCGAGGGCCGGGTCGCGGGCGTCGTCTTCGCGGCGTCGGTGACCGACACCCAGACCGGCTACGCGCTCACCAGCGACGCGGTCGCCGAGAGCGCGGCCCGCGGGCTGACCGCTACCTCCGCCGTCGACACGGGCGGCTGCGCGGGCTGACCGGCTACTTGTGGCTGAGGGCGTTCCTCGTCTCCTGGGCCTGGTGGATCGCCTTCTCGGGCCCCTTCACCTGCTTGACCTTGCGGACGCCGATGAAGGCGAGCAGCGCCGCCACGAGCACGTAGAAACCGGTCACGATCAGGAACGCCCAGTGCAGGTCGAGGCCGGAGCCGTTCCAGTGGATGAGGTAGGCCAACGCCACCGAGAGCATGATCACCGCGAGCAGCACGAGGAACGCCGCACCGACGAAGAGGCCGATGCCCGTGCCGCCGGCCTTGACGCTGACCTTCAGCTCGGACTTCGCGAGCTGGATCTCCTTCGAGATCAGCGTCGAGATGTCGCGACTGGCGTCGTGGACCAGTCGGCCGATGGTCGGGTCGGTGTCCTTGACCGGTTCCAATGTGACCCCTCGTCGTGTCCGTGCGTGCCTGCCCGGATGGCAGGTCTCCGACCCTACACAAGCACTCGGGGCGTACGACGCGGCGTTCGGTAGGATGGCCCGCAGGTGCGCCGGGAAGTCTGGTCGGCAACGATGTCGCCGACCCCGAAGGCCCTCATGACTTCCGGCACCAACCCGCACGACCGCGGCCCCCGTCGACGGTTCTTCCTCCCGACCCGAGACCCCGACGAGGACACCTTCCTCGGTGAGGTCTTCCGGCGCGAGACGGTGGGCGGGGCCGTCGCGCTGCTCGCCGCAGCGCTGGCGATCGTCTGGGCCAACTCGTCGTTCGGCTCGGCCTACCTGGACCTGCGGCACCTGACGATCGGCCCGCTCGACCTCGAGCACTGGGCCGCCGACGGGGCGCTCACGCTCTTCTTCTTCGTCGCCGGTCTCGAGCTGAAGCGGGAGTTCGTGGTGGGCTCACTGCGAAGGCCCGCCGACGCGGCGGTGCCGGTCGTGGCCGCGGCCTGCGGAGTCGCCGTACCCGCGCTGATCTTCGTCGTCGTCAACGTGTCGAGCGACGCCGGGGCGACGCGGGGCTGGGCGATCCCGGCAGCGACCGACATCGCGTTCGCGCTGGCGGTGCTGGCGGTGGTGGGGTCCAACCTGCCGACCTCGCTGCGCGCGTTCCTGCTGACGCTCGCGGTCGTCGACGACCTGATCGTGATCGTGATCATCGCGGTCTTCTACACATCGACCCTGCACCTCGCTGCCCTGGGTCTCGCGGGTCTCGCGTTCGTGCTCTGGGCGGTCGCGCAGCACTTCCGGATCGGCACGCCGCTGGTCTACGTGCCGCTGGCCCTGGCCGGGTGGTGGTTCACCCACGAGAGCGGCATCCACGCCACCATCGCCGGCGTGGTGTTCGGCCTCCTGACGCGCGTACGCCGCGATGATGGCGAGCCACGCAGCCCCGCCGAGCGGCTGGAGCACCTGTTCTCACCGGTGTCCGCGGCCGTCGCCGTGCCGTTCTTCGCCTTCATGTCTGCGGGCGTGGTCGTGTCCGGGTCGTTCGGCGAGCTCGCCTCCTCGCCGGTCGTGATCGGCGTGGTGCTGGGGCTGGTGATCGGCAAACCGGTCGGCGTACTCGGTGGGGCGTGGGTGCTCACCCGCTTCACCCGGGCCGAGCTGAACGAGGACCTCGCCTGGCGGGACATGATCGGCGTGGCCGTGCTAGCCGGCGTCGGGTTCACCGTCTCGCTGCTGGTGGCCGACCTGTCGTTCAGCGGGGAGGTGCGGGAGCAGGCCAAGACCGCCGTGCTCGCCGGCTCGCTCATCGCCGCGGTCGCCGGGGCTCTGCTGCTCGGGCACCGCGACCGGTTCCACTTCACACCCTGATCGGGCCGAGCTTCATGGGGCTGCCTTGCGCCTCCACGAGGGTTGTACACCCCGTGAAGCGTCGCGATCCCCGGGTGCCCGGGGATCGCAACCGGCGCCAGCTACCCCTCGTCGCCCGCCCCGGACCCCTCCTTCTCCTTGATCAGGTCCATGACGGTGGAGTCGGCGAGGGTGGTGACGTCGCCGACCTCGCGGTGCTCGGCGACGTCCTTGAGCAGGCGGCGCATGATCTTGCCGGACCGGGTCTTCGGGAGCTCGGGGACGATCATGATCTGGCGCGGCTTGGCGATCGCACCGATCTCCTTCTGCACGTGCTTGCGCAGGTCCTCGACGATGTCGGGGCCGCCGTCGCCGGCGGACTCGCGGAGGATGACGAAGGCGCAGACGGCCTGGCCGGTCATGTCGTCGGCCGCACCGACCACGGCCGCCTCGGCGACCTTGGGGTGAGACACCAGCGCCGACTCGATCTCGGTGGTGGAGAGCCGGTGGCCGCTGACGTTCATCACGTCGTCGACGCGGCCGAGCACCCAGATGTCGCCGTCGGAGTCCTTCTTGGCACCGTCACCGGCGAAGTAGAGCCCCTTCCACCGCGACCAGTAGGTGTCCTTGAACCGCTCGTCGTCACCCCAGAGGGTGCGCAGCATCGCCGGCCACGGCTCCTTGAGCACGAGGTAGCCGCCGGACCCGTCGGGCACCGAATTCGCGTCGTCGTCGACGACGTCGGCCGCGATGCCGGGCAGGGCCGTCATCGCCGATCCGGGCTTGCCGTGGGTGACGCCGGGCAGCGGCGAGATCATGATCTGGCCGGTCTCGGTCTGCCACCAGGTGTCGACGATCGGGGCGGTGCCGCCGCCGATGGTCTCGCGGTACCACATGTAGGCCTCGGGGTTGATCGGCTCACCGACCGAGCCGAGCAGCCTGATCGAGGTCAGGTCGAACTCGTCGGGGATCTCGGAGCCCTGCTTCATGAAGCTCCGGATCGCGGTCGGCGCCGTGTAGAAGATCGTCACGCCGTACTGCTGGATGATCTCCCACCAGCGTCCCTTGTGCGGGGAGTCGGGCGTGCCTTCGTACATCACCTGCGTCGCGCCGTTGGCGAGCGGTCCGTAGACCATGTAGGAGTGGCCGGTCACCCAGCCGACATCGGCGGTGCACCAGAAGACGTCGGTCTCGGGCTTGAGGTCGAAGACCGCCCAGTGGGTGTACGACGTGCCGGTGAGGTAGCCGCCCGTCGTGTGCAGGATGCCCTTCGGCTTGCCGGTCGTGCCGGAGGTGTACATGACATAGAGCGGGTGCTCGGAGTCGTGCATCTCCGGCTCGTGCTCGGTCGACGCGGAGTCGACGACGTCGTGCCACCAGACATCCCGCTCGTCGTCCCACTCGACGTCCTGGCCCGTGCGACGTACGACGAGGACCTTCTCCACGATGTCGGTCTTGGTGCAGGCCTCGTCGACGGCGGGCTTCAGCGCCGAGGGCGCGCCACGGCGGTAGCCGCCGTCGGAGGTGATGATGACCTTGGCGCCGCAGTCGTCGACGCGGGAGGCGAGCGCGTCGGCCGAGAAGCCGCCGAACACCACGGTGTGCGGGGCGCCGAGGCGGGCACAGGCCAGCATCGCGATGGCCGTCTCGGGGATCATCGGCATGTAGATCGCGACCCGGTCGCCCTTGGCGACGCCGAGCTCGGTGAGCGCGTTGGCGGCCTTGCTGACCTCGTCCTTGAGGTCGGAGTAGGTCAGGTCGCGGGTGTCGTCGGCGGGCTCGCCGACCCAGTGCAGCGCCACCTTGTCGCCGTTGCCGGCCTCGACGTGCCGGTCGACGCAGTTGTACGCCGCGTTGAGGGTGCCGCCGACGAACCACTTGGCGAAGGGCGGGTTGTCCCAGTCGAGGACGCGGTCCCACTTCTGGCCCCAGCTGAGGCGCTCGGCGGCCTCGGCCCAGAAGGCCTCGCGGTCCTCGGCGGCCCGCGCGTAGGCCTCCTCCTTCACGTTCGCGTCGGCAGCCAGGGCCTCGGGCGGCGGGAAGCGGCGGTCTTCCTTGAGCAGGTTGGAGAGCGTCTCGTCAGCCATGGCGGTGAACTTACTCCTCGGGGGTTGCACGGAGGTTGGGGACGGGTCGTCCGCCTGAGACCGGGCTGGGACCCGGTCTCAGGCGGACGAGTCGGTCAGTGCGAGACCGCGCTCTCGGCACCCGCGCCGGTCAGCGCACGCACCTCCAGCTCGGTGTAGCGGTCCTCGGCCTCGGGCTCGCTGCTGGTGATGGTCCCGATGAACCCGAGCAGGAAGCCCAGCGGGATCGAGACGATGCCGGGGTTGTTCAACGGGAAGATCGAGAAGTCGGCGTCCGGGAACAGCGACGTCGGCAGTCCGGACACGACCGGCGAGATCAGCACCAGCCCGACGGCGGCGATGAGGCCGCCGTAGATGCTCCACGTCGCACCCCGGGTGTTGAACCTGCGCCAGAACATGTTGTAGATGATCGCCGGCAGGTTCGCCGAAGCCGCGACCGCGAAGGCCAGGGCCACCAGGAACGCGATGTTCAGGCGCTGCGCCGGGATGGACAGCGCGATCGCCACGGCACCGATGACGAAGGCCGCGATCCGGGCGACCCGGACCTCCTCCTTCTCGGTGACGGGCTGGTCCTTCTTGATCACTCCCTTGTAGAGGTCGTGCGCCACCGACGACGACGACGCCAGCGTCAGTCCGGCCACCACCGCGAGGATCGTCGCGAACGCGACTGCCGCGATCAGCGCCAGCAGGATCGCGCCACCCGTGGACCCGTCGCCGCCGCCTACGGCCTCGGCGAGCAGCGGCGAGGCGAGGTTCTGGTTGCCACCCTCCACCGGGTCGACCTGGTCACGCGAGAGCAGCGCCGCGGCGCCGAAGCCGAGGACCAGCGTCATCAGGTAGAAGGCACCGATCAGGCCGATCGCCCACAGCACCGACTTCCGTGCGTCCTGTGCCGTCGGCACGGTGTAGAAGCGGATCAGGATGTGTGGCAGGCCGGCCGTGCCGAGCACGAGCGCGAGGCCGAGCGACAGGAAGTCGAGCTGCGAGGTGAACGTCGCGCCGTACTGCAGACCGGGCTGCAGGAACGCCTCGCCCTTTCCTGAGTTGTCCGCGGCCGCGCCGAGGAGCTCGGACAGGTTGAAGTTGAACTCCGCGAGCACCAGCACCACGATCAGCGCCGAGCCGAGCATCAGCAGCACGGCCTTGGTGATCTGGACGTACGTCGTGCCCTTCATGCCGCCGACGACGACGTAGAAGATCATCAGCGCGCCGACACCGATGATGGTGATGTTCTGGACGGCCTGGCTGTCGACGCCGAGCAGCAGCGCGACCAGCGTGCCCGCGCCCACCATCTGGGCCAGCAGGTAGAAGATCGACACGACGACCGTCGAGATCGATGCCGCGGTGCGCACCGGGCGCTGCCGCATCCGGAACGCGAGCTGGTCGGCCATCGTGTAGCGGCCGGCATTGCGGAGCATCTCCGCCACCAGCAGCAGGGCGACCAGCCAGGCCACCAGGAACCCGATCGAGTAGAGGAAGCCGTCGTACCCGTAGAGGGCGATGGCGCCCGAGATGCCGAGGAACGACGCGGCCGACATGTAGTCGCCGCCGATGGCGAGGCCGTTCTGGAAGCCGGAGAAGGACCGGCCGCCGGAGTAGAAGTCGGCAGCCGTCTTGGTCTGCCGGCTCGCCCAGAACGTGATGGCGACCGTCAGTGCGACGACCGCGAGGAAGAGGACGGTGGTGAGTGTCTGGTCGCTCATGCCTGGCCCCTCCGTCCGTCCGCGGCGGCGCCGTCCCGGTAGGCGGCCTCGAGCGTGCGCGCCAGCGGGTCGAGCTTGGCGGTGGAGTAGCGGCTGTAGTACCAGGCGAGGCCGAACGTGGTCACGAACTGGAGGAGGCCGAACACCAGGGCGACGTTGATGTGCCCGACGACCTGGGTGCTCATGAAGTCGCCCGCCCAGTTGGAGAGGACGACGTAGAGGAGGTACCAGACCAGGAACGCGACGGTCGCCGGGAGCACGAAGCCCCGGTAGCGGCGGCGCAGCTCCTGGAAGTCGTCGGTCTCGTGGAGGCGGTCGTAGACAGGGTCGTGGCGAGCGGCCTGGTCGTGCGTTGCATCGGGAGTGTCTGCCACCGGGGTGTCCCTTCCGTGTGCAGGGGTCGGTCACGGGTGTGACCGGCATCACCGTCGCGCAGTCGCGGGTGCGACGGCGAGTGGCGCGGCCGGACCGCTCGGTCAGCGGGTGGCGCGTGTCGGCCAGCGGTCGGTATGGCACGACGAGCGGTCGTGCCCGTCCGTTGATCGGGGTGTGGTTTCGAGACAGGCGCCAGCGCGCCTTCCTCAACCACCGGTGGGCCGCCTTCGCGCCTTCCTCAACCACCGGTGGGCCGTTGGTTGAGGAGGTTGCGCAGCAACCGTCTCGAAACCAGGCCCTCAGTCGTCGCGGAGCCGCAGGGACGTCCAGCTCCGGCTCGAGAGGCCCGACAGGTCGCTCAACCTGCCTTCGATCAGCGCAAGCCGCTTGCGCCGACTCCAGCCCTGGACCCGCTTCTCGAACGCGTAGGCGTCGTCGATGCGGCTGAACTCGGCGGCCCAGACGACGCGCACCGGCCGGCGAGTCCGTGTGTACGCCGCGCCCTCGCCGAGGTTGTGCTGGCTGACCCGTCGCTCGAGGTCGACGGTGCTGCCGGCGTAGTAGGACCCGTCGGCGCACTCGAGGAGGTATGCCCAGGCCATGCCATCAGCGTGGCTGGTCGGCACGACGTTGGCCAGCGAGAGGCACTGGGCCTGTGGACGACCGGAACCCGTTGGTTGAGGAGGTTGCGCAGCAACCGTCTCGAAACCAGGGTTGCGGGGCCTTGGTTTCGAGACAGGCGCTAGCGCGCCTTCCTCAACCAGCGGTGGGTCGCGGTCGCGCCTTCCTCTGCCACCGCCCGTCGTTGGTTGAGGAGGTTGCGCAGCAACCGTCTCGAAACCAGGGTTGCGGGGCCTTGGTTTCGAGACAGGCGCTAGCGCGCCTTCCTCAACCAGCGGTGGGTGCTAGCGCGCCTTCCTCAACCAGCGGGGGTGCTGGCGCGCCTTCCTCAACCAGCGGTGGGTGCTGGCGCGCCTTCCTCAACCAGCGGGGGGTGCTGGCGCGCCTTCCCGCCTTCCTCAACCAGCGGTGGGTGCTAGCGCGCCTTCCTCAACCAGCGGGGCTCGCTAGCGCGCCTTTCAACCAGCGGCTGTGAGGTCGTGAGGACAAGTTGACGTCGCGGTCGCGGAACTCCGCGGCGGGCGTTACGTCGGTCGCGTTGCATGCTCGGCATGACGACGACGACCACCCCCGACCTGCTGACCGACGCGAGCCCGGGCGCGCGGCGTACGGGGAGATGGATCGACGACTGGCGGCCCGAGGACGAGGGGTTCTGGGAGGAGACCGGGCAGAGGGTGGCCCGGCGGAACCTGGGGTGGTCGGTGTTCGCGGAGCATCTCGGCTTCTCGGTCTGGCTGATCTGGAGCGTGAGCTCGGTCTTCCTGGTGGCGATGGGGTTCGACTTCACACCGTCGCAGCTGTTCCTGCTGGTGGCGCTGCCGAACCTCGTCGGGGCGGTGCTGCGGGTGCCGTACACGCTGGCGGTGCCGGCGTTCGGTGGGCGCAACTGGACCGTCGTCAGCGCGCTGCTCCTGCTGGTGCCGACGGTCGGGTTCGCGGTCGCGGTGCAGCAGCCGGGCACGCCGTACTGGGTGTTCTGCCTGATCGCGTCCACCGCGGGCCTCGGCGGCGGCAACTTCGCGTCGTCCATGGCGAACATCAACTTCTTCTACCCGGCCTCCAAGAAGGGCGCGGCCCTCGGGCTCAACGCCGCCGGCGGCAACCTCGGCGTGGCGCTGATCCAGTTCTTCCTGCCGGTCATCGTCGGCGGCGCGGGCATCTTCGGGCTGGTCGAGGCGGGCGACGGCATCCACCTCGAGCGGGCGGCGTACGTCTACGTCTCACTCGCTCTGGTTGCGGCCGGGGCGGCGTACCTCTTCATGGACAACCTGGGTACGGCGATCTCGAGGCCGCGCGAGCAGCTGGCCGTCGTCAGGAAGTCGCAGACGTGGGTGATGGCGTTCCTCTACATCGGCACGTTCGGCTCGTTCATCGGCTACTCCGCCGCGATGCCGCTGCTCATCAAGCTCAACTTCTTCGTGCCCACGCCGCTGCCGGGCGGCACGGGCATCAACTTCGCGTTCTACGCGTTCCTCGGCGCCCTGGTCGGCTCGCTGACCCGGCCGCTCGGCGGCTGGCTCGCCGACAGGTACGGCGGCGCCCGGGTCACGCTGGCGACGTTCGCCGCCATGGTGGCCGGCACCCTCGCGGTGCTGTGGACCCTGACCCGGCTGGCGCCCAACCCCGGCGCCGACCCGGCCATCGCGCTCGACAACACCGCGTGGTTCCCGTGGTTCCTGGGCTTCTTCCTGTTCGTGTTCGCCGCGACCGGCATCGGCAACGGATCGACGTACAAGATGATCCCGGCGATCTGGCGCACGTCCGCCGAGAGCACGACGACCGCCGGCACGCCGGAGCGGGATGCGGCGCTGGGCGTTGCGACGAAGCAGTCGTCCGCCGCGATCGGCGTCATCGGTGCGGTGGGTGCCGTCGGTGGCTTCCTCATCCCGCTGACGTTCGGCGCCCCCTGGGTCGACAAGCCGCTCGACGCGGTGCAGGGCGCGTTCGTCGCGTTCACCTGCTTCTACGTCGTCTGTGCGGCAGTCACGTGGTTCGTCTACCTGCGCCGCTCCTTCCTCCGCGAGCGGGTCCCGTCGCTGGCCGGCGCCGGGATCTGAGATGGCCGGCACCCGCACCCACTGTCCCTACTGCTCGCTGCAGTGCGGGATGACGCTGACGGGCGGGCGCGGACCGCGGCCACTGACGGTGGAGCCGTGGCCGGAGTTCCCTGTCAACGAAGGGGCTCTGTGCCGCAAGGGCTGGAGCGCCGGTGCCCTGCGCGGCAGCCGCGAGCGCATTACCGCACCGATGGTGCGCGACCGCGCCACCGGTGAGCTGCGGGCCGCGAGCTGGGACGAGGCGCTCGACCTGGTGGCCTCGCGCATCGCAGGACTCCAGGAGACCCACGGGCCCGACGCGGTCGCCGTCTTCGGCGGCGGCGGGCTCACCAACGAGAAGGCCTACCAGCTCGGCAAGTTCGCGCGCGTGGCGATCCGCACCTCGCAGATCGACTACAACGGCCGCTGGTGCATGTCGTCCGCGGCCTCGGCTGCCAACCAGGCGTTCGGGATCGACCGCGGACTGCCGTTCCCGCTGGCCGACCTCGAGCACACCGACGTGCTGGTGCTGGTCGGCTCCAACCTGGCCGAGACGATGCCGCCGGCCGCGCGTCACCTCGACCGGCTCCGCGACGACGGTGGCCACGTCGTGGTCATCGACCCGCGGCGTACGCCGACCGCCGACCGGGCCGACACGTTCCTCCAGCCGGTGCCGGGCACCGACCTCGCCCTCGCACTCGGCGTGCTGCACCTGCTGGTGGCCGCCGGCGCGGTCGACGAGGAGTACGTCGCCGCCCGCACCACCGGCTTCGACGACGTACACCGCGACGTCGCCGCGTGGTGGCCCGAGCGGGTGGAGCGGGTCACCGGGGTACCCGTCGACGAGCTGCGTGCGCTGGCCGACCGGCTCGCCGCGGCCGGCGGTTCATGGTGCTGACCGCCCGCGGCGCCGAGCAGCACAGCCAGGGCACCGCCACCGTGCTCGCGTGGGTCAACGTCGCGCTGGCGCTGGGGATGCCGGGCAGGCCGTACGCCGGCTACGGCTGCCTCACCGGCCAGGGCAACGGGCAGGGTGGCCGCGAGCACGGGCAGAAGGCCGACCAGCTGCCCGGCTACCGGATGATCGACGACCCCGCGGCGCGCGCCCACGTGGCCCGGGTCTGGGGTGTCGACGCCGACGCCTTGCCGGGCCCCGGCCGGTCGGCGTACGAGATGCTGGAGACGCTCGGCACCGACGACGGCTCGCAGGCGCTGCTGGTCTTCGGCTCCAACATCGTGGTCTCCGCGCCGCGCGCCAGCCACGTCACCGAGAGCCTGGCCGCGCTCGACCTGCTCGTCGTCTGCGACCTGGTGATGTCGGAGACCGCGGCGATGGCCGACGTGGTGTTCCCGGTGACCCAGTGGGCCGAGGAGACCGGCACGATGACCAACCTCGAGGGTCGCGTGATCCTGCGCGAGCAGGCCGTGCCGCCGCCAGAAGGCGTGCGCTCCGACCTCGACGTGATGGCCGGGTTGGCCTCTCGGCTCGGGTCTCCCGTCGTCTTCGACACCGACCCGGAGGCGATCTTCGCCGAGCTCGGTCGCGCGTCGGCCGGCGGCCGGGCCGACTACGCGGGCATCGACTATCCGCGGATCCGCAGCGAGCACGGGGTCTTCTGGCCGTGTCCCACGGCCGACCATCCGGGCACCCAGCGGCTCTTCGAGTCGTCCTTCGCGCATGCGGACGGGCGGGCCAGGTTCGTCGCCGTCGACCACGTCGGGGCCGCGGAGGTGCCGTGCGCCGACTACCCCGTGCACCTGACCACCGGCCGGGTGTTCGCGCAGTACCAGTCCGGTGCGCAGACCCGGCGCATCGCCACCCTCACCGACGACGGCCGTTCGTCGAGATGCACCCGTCGCTGGCCGATCGCATCGGTGCGTACGACGGCGAACCGGTCGTCGTCACCACCCGGCGCGGCGAGCTGAAGGCCGCGGCCCGCGTGGTCGACACGATCCGCCCCGACACCGTCTTCGTGCCGTTCCACTGGGTCGGCGTCAACCGGCTGACGAACGACGCGCTCGACCCGTCGAGCCGGATGCCGGAGTTCAAGGTCTGTGCCGCGGCGGTGCGGACGTGAGCGGCCTCCTCGCTGGCGCTCGCCACTCGACCACCGAGAACACCGGGGTGGGGAGGACATGGGCCGTCGTCGTGGGCGCCGGGATGGCGGCCGCCCGGCTGGCGAGCGTGGTCGTAGCCCGCGGCGGCGACGTCACCCTGCTCGGCGACGAGGACCACGCGCCGTACAACCGGATCCTGCTGTCGGCCGTCCTCGAGGGCAGCCATGACGAAGCGGCGCTCAAGCTCGGCATTCGATGACGAGGTCGACCTGCGGCTGGGCGCGCGCGTCGTGGAGATCCACCGCGACGAGCGCGAGGTCGAGCTCGCAGACTGGGCCGGGTCGCCGTACGACACCCTCGTCCTCGCCACCGGCAGCATCCCGACACTGCCGCCGATCCGTGGGCTGGTCCGGATCGACGGCCGGCTGCACGACAAGGTGCACGCCTTCAGGAGTCTCGACGACTGCCGGCGGCTCGAGGCCGCGCTGCCGCGAGCCCGGCGGGCCGTCGTCGTCGGCGGCGGGCTGCTCGGCCTGCAGGTCGCCCGCGCGCTGAGCGTCCGCGGGCTGGCTGTCGAGGTGGTCGAGGGCGGCGACCACCTGCTCCGGAGCCAGGTCGACGAGAAGGCCGGCCGGATCCTCGCCCGTCACCTCGGTCGGCTCGGCACGACCGTCTACACCGGCGCCCGTGCGGTCCGGCTGACCGACGACGGCCTGGTCCTCGACAACGGGTTCACCCTGGCGACCGACCTGGTCGTGCTGACCGCCGGCGGCCGGCCCAGCACCGCGCTCGCCCGCCGGGCCGGCCTCGACGTGCGCCGCGGGGTCGTCGTCGACGACCGGCTGCGCACCAGCGACGAGCGGATCCACGCGATCGGCGACTGCGCACAGCACGGCGACCGCACGACGGGGTTCGTGCCGCCGGCGTGGGAGCAGGCCGAGGTGCTGGCGGCCCACCTGACCGGCGACGACGCGGCGTACACCGGCACCCGCAACGTCGCCCGGCTCCGGGCAACCGGGCTGGACGTCGCGGTGCTCGGCGACCCGGAACGCACCGAGGGCGA
Source organism: uncultured Actinomycetota bacterium (assembly GCA_963825755.1). Taxonomy (GTDB): domain Bacteria; phylum Actinomycetota; class Actinomycetes; order Propionibacteriales; family Nocardioidaceae; genus Nocardioides. Next base: position 194,393 of record CAWGUS010000015.1, read on the forward strand.
GGTCGTCGAGGTGACCAACCCCGTGCTCGGGACGCACCGCAAGCTCGTGGTGCGCGACGCCCGGATCGTGGCAGGCACCCTGGTCGGCGACCTGAGCCGGATCGGCCTCATCACGCAGTACTACGACCGCGGCACGCCCCTCGCGCCCCACGAGCCGGGCGCCCTGCTCATCGGCGAGAAGCAGGCACCACCGACCCGGCTCCCCGACGACGCCGAGATCTGCGCGTGCGCCGGCGTCAGCGCGGGCGCCATCCGCGCGTGCGAGTCGCTGGACCAGGTCCGCGACGACACCCGGGCCACGACCGGCTGCGGCGGCTGCGCCGCATCGGTCCGCGAGCTGCTGGCCTCCCGTCCCGCCGCCCTCACCGGCACACCCTGAGGAGAACGACATGACCCACACCCGCAAGCAGCTCGTCTTGGTCGGCCACGGCATGGTCGGCCACCGGTTCGTGCAGGCCGGGATCGAGCGCGGCCTCACCGAGACCTACGACGTGACGGTGATCGGCGAGGAGCCCCGGCCGGCGTACGACCGCGTCGCGCTGACGTCGTACTTCGAGGTGGGCGCGGACGCGCTGTCGCTCCTCCCCACCGGTGGGTACGACGACCCGCGGGTGCGGCTGGTCCTCGGCATGCCGGTCGGGTCGATCGACAGGGAGGCTCGCGCGGTCGTGCTGGCCGACGGCGAGGTCGTGCCGTACGACGAGCTGGTGCTCGCGACCGGGGCGGCGCCGTTCGTCCCGCCCGTGCCCGGCCGCGACCTGCCCGGCTGCTTCGTCTACCGCACCATCGAGGACCTCGAGGCGATCCGCGAGGCGGCGGCCACCGCGACGACGGGCGCCGTGATCGGTGGCGGCCTCCTCGGGCTCGAGGCCGCCAACGCGCTGCTGCAGCTGGGCCTCGACACCCACGTCGTCGAGATGGCGCCCCGGTTGATGCCGGTGCAGGTCGACGACGCCGGTGGCGCGACGCTGGCCGGCACGTCGACGAAGCTCGGGCTCACCGTGCACACGGGGGTCGACCACCGAGTCGGTGCTGGGTGGGGACCGGGTGACCGGGCTGGCGCTGCGAGACGGTGACCCGATCGACGCACAGGTGGTCGTCTTCTCCGCCGGCATCCGGCCTCGTGACGGGCTGGCGCGTGACGCCGGGCTGGACCTGGCCGAGCGTGGCGGAGTGCTCGTCGACGAGCAGTGCCGCACCTCCGACCCGCACGTCTGGGCGATCGGCGAGTGCGCGGCGCCGGGCGGCCGCATGTACGGGCTGGTGGCGCCCGGCTACACGATGGCCGAGGTCGCGGTCGACGCGATGCTCGGCGGAGCCGGTGCCTTCACCGGCGCCGACATGAGCACCAAGCTCAAGCTGCTCGGCGTCGACGTGGCGTCCTTCGGCGACGCCCACGCCACCACCGACGGGGCGTTGGAGCTGGTCTTCGCCGACGCGGTGGCGGGGCACTACAAGAAGCTGGTCGTCAGCGACGACGGCACGAGGCTGCTCGGCGGCATCCTCGTCGGCGACGCGACGGCGTACGGCGTGCTGCGGCCGATGGTGGCCTCCGGCATCGCCCTGCCGGCCAATCCGGAGGACCTGATCCTCCCGGCGGCGCGCGGCGCCGTGGAGATCGGGTTGCCCGACGAGGCGGTGGTCTGCTCGTGCAACAACGGTCACGAAGGCCGAGATCGTCGGCGCCGTCGCCGCCGAGTGCACCGACGCCGCGTGCGTCACGAAGTGCACCGGCGCCGGTGGGGTCTGCGGGTCGTGCAAGCCGACGGTCAAGAAGATCGTCGAGGACCACTTCGCCGCCCAGGGCAAGGTCGTCGACAGGAGTCTGTGCGAGCACTTCCCGCTGACCCGGGCCGAGCTGTTCGACGTGGTGCTGGTGCACGGCTACACGCGCTTCGACCAGATCGTCGAGGCGCACGGGTCCGGTCGCGGGTGCGACATCTGCAAGCCCGCGATCGCGTCGATCCTCGCCAGCCAGCTCGGCGGGCACGTGCTCGACGAGTCCAACCGCGCGCTGCAGGACACCAACGACGCGTACCTCGCCAACATCCAGCGCAACGGCAGCTACTCGGTCGTGCCCCGCATCCCCGGCGGCGAGATCACGCCCGAGAGGCTGATCGTGATCGGCGAGGTCGCGCGTGACTTCGGGCTCTACACGAAGATCACCGGCGGCCAGCGCATCGACCTCTTCGGCGCCCGGATGGAGGAGCTGCCGGCGATCTGGACCGGCTCGTCGAGGCGGGCTTCGAGTCCGGGCACGCGTACGGCAAGTCGTTGCGCACCGTGAAGTCGTGCGTCGGCTCGACCTGGTGCAGGTACGGCGTGCAGGACTCCACGAGCCTCGCGATCGCCCTCGAGCTGCGCTACCGCGGCCTGCGATCGCCGCACAAGCTCAAGGGCGGCGTCAGCGGCTGCGCCCGCGAGTGCGCGGAGGCGCGGTCCAAGGACTTCGGTGTCATCGCGACCGAGAAGGGCTGGAACCTGTACGTCGCGGGCAACGGCGGCGCCACGCCGGCTCACGCGCAGCTGCTCGTCGGCGACCTGTCCACCGACGACCTGGTGCGCTACCTCGACCGCTTCCTCATGTACTACGTCCGCACCGCCGACCGGCTCCAGCGCACCGCTCCCTGGGTGGCCTCGCTGGACGGCGGGCTGGAGCGGGTCCGCGAGGTCGTCGTGGACGACGTGCTCGGGCTGGGGAGTGAGCTGGAGGCGGCGATGGCGCGGCACGTGGACGGCTACTTCGACGAGTGGAAGGCGACGATCGAGGACCCCGACAAGCTGGCCCGGTTCGTGTCCTTCGTGAACGCGCCGGACACCCCCGACCCGCACATCTCGTTCAGCGACGAGCGCGGCCAGATCGCGCCGGACGACGTGTCCGGCCCGGTGTCGCTCGGCCTGACCATCCCCGTCCCTTCGAGACAGTCGCAGCACGACTTCCTCAGGACGAGCGGTGCCCCGTGAGCTGGGAGCGCGTGTGCCGGCTCGACGACGTACCGCGTGAGGGCGGGGTGGTGGCGCTCGTGCAGGGGGAGGCGATCGCAATCATCAGGACCCACTCCGGAAACGTCTACGCAATCTCCAACTACGACCCTTGTGGCCGTGCCTCGGTGCTCTCGCGGGGCATCGTGGGGACGCGCGGCGAGATCCCGTTCGTCGCGTCGCCCCTGCACAAGCAGGCGTTCGACCTGCGCACCGGGCAGTGCCTCGACGATGCGGCCGTCCGGGTCCCGACGTACGACGTCCGGGTCGAGGAGGGATCCGTCCTCGTCGGCCCTCAGTCCGCCGCCGGTTGCCCTTCGAGACGGCGCTAGCGCGCCTCCTCGGGAACCGGAGGGACGAAGTCCCGTCTCGAAACCAAGGCACCCGGAGGCACCATGACCCTTCCCCTCGCCGGCTACCGGATCGGGGTGACGGCCGCCCGCAAGATCGAGGAGCAGCGACAGCTTCTGGAGCGGCGCGGCGCCACCGTGTCGTGGGGCCCGGCGCTGTCGCTGGAGCCCAACCACGTGGACGACGCGTCACTGCGCGCGGCGACGGAGGAGGTGCTCGCGCGGCCGGTCGACATCTTCCTCGTCACGACGGGCGTCGGCATGAAGGCGTGGTTCGCAGCGGCCGAGTCCTGGGGCCTGGTCGAGAAGCTCCTCGAGGCGATGCGCGGCGCGGAGATCCTGGCGCGCGGGCCGAAGAGCGTGGGTGCGCTGCGGCGACGCGGGCTGCGTGAGCTGTGGGCGCCGGAGTCGGAGGAGTTCGACGACGTGCTCGATCACCTGCGCGGCCGCGACCTGACCGGCCAGCGGATCGTCGTACAGGAGCACGGGCAGTCGCTGTCGATGGTGGCGCACGCGCTGCGGCGGCAGGGTGCGGACGTGACGACGGTGGCGGTCTACCGGGTGGCCAGCGCCGACGACCCGGGACCGATGTTCGCGCTAATCGACCAGATCGCGGATCGTGCGGTGCACGCCGTGACCTTCACGTCCGCTCCCGCGGTGGCGGCGCTGATGGAGGCGGCCGGGTCGACCGGGCGCCGCGACGAGGTCGTGGGCGCGTTCCAGGCCGACGTGGTGGCGTCGTGCGTGGGGCCGGTGACGGCGGCGGCGTTCGAGATGTGGGGCGTGCCGTCGATCTTCCCGGAGCGGTCGCGCCTGGTGGCGATGGTCAGGCAGCTCGAGTGCGAGCTCCCCTCACGGGCCGCCGGGCTCACCCTCGAGGTCGCGGGCCACACGCTGCTGCTGCACGGCGACCAGGTGCGGCTCGACGGGGTCGAGGTGCGGCTCTCGCCCGCGCCGTACGCCGTGTTTCAGGCGCTGCTGGTCAACCCCGGCCACGTGGTGTCCCGGCGCGAGCTGTTGGCCGCGCTGCCGTCGGGGACCGCGGGGTCGGAGCATGCCGTCGAGATGGCGGTGGCGCGGCTGCGGGCCGGGCTGGGCACGCGGGCGGTGCAGACGGTCGTGAAGCGGGGGTACCGGCTGGCGGTGGCACCATCGTCGGCATGACGGAAGCGATGAACCCGGACTTCGAGACGGTGGTGCGGTCGTCGCTCGACCGGCAGGGATCGATGGTGCACCGTGGTGCGCGGGTCTCCCTTGTCGAGCCCGGGTGAGGTCGAGATCGAGCTGCCGTACCGCGCGGAGCTGACCCAGCAGCACGGGACTCGCTCGTGGCGCGGGGGCGTCGTACGGAGTGGACGGACGATCACCGTGTGCCCGGGGGCTCACCCCCGATCCAGCGGCACCGCCTCCGGCGTGTGCAGCCGCACCATGAACCTCCCGGCGTGCGCGGGCGCCGTGTCGCGGGTGGCCAGGCTGACGACGACCATGGTGGCGACGGCGGCGGGGACGCTCCAGGCCGCCGGCTGCCCGAGGAGTACGGCGGCCCAGCCGCTCGTCTCGCTGGTGCCGAGGGTCCACACGACCCCGAGACCGGACCCGAGCCCGCCGACGGCGAGCCCGGCGAGAGCGCCGCGCGGGGTGAGGCCACGCCACCAGATGCCGAGCACCAGGAGCGGGCAGAACGTGGAGGCCGACACGGCGAACGCGAGACCCACGGCGCGGGCCACGCCGACGCCCGGCGCGGCCAGCGCCAGGATGCACGGGATCAGGACCGCGATCACCGCGCCGACCCGGAAGGCGGTGACCCCGCTGAGCCGGCGCTCGCCGTACCGACGGCCGGTGACGTCCTGACCGAGCACGCCGGCGACCGCGATCACCAGCCCCGACGACGTGGAGAGGAACGCGGCGAACGCGCCGGCGGTGACGAGCCCGGTCAGCAGCTCGCCGCCGATCCCGGGCACCATCAGCCGCGGCAGCTCGAGGACGAGCGCGTCCGACCGACCCGACGCCGCGATCTCGGGGGCGTAGATGCGGCCGAGGGCGCCGTACACGGGCGGAAGCAGGTAGAAGACACCGAGCAGGGCGAGCACGGCGAGGGTGGTACGGCGGGCGGCGCGGCCGTCGGGGTTCGTGTAGAAGCGCACGACCACGTGCGGCAACCCCATGGTGCCCAGGAACGTGGCGAGGATCAGCGAGTACGTGACGTAGAGCCCCTCGCTGCCACCGTTGCCGAGGGGCAGCGACCAGACGTCGGCGGCTCCCGGAGCGCCGTCGCTGCTGGGGCGCGGGGCGCCGTCGCCGAGCCAGATCGACAGCAGCACGAACGCGGGGATCAGCAGCGCGGTGAGCTTGAGCCAGTACTGGAACGCCTGCACGAACGTGATGCTGCGCATGCCGCCCGACGACACGTTGACGACCACGACGAGCCCGACGATCACCGGGCCGAGCCAGGTCGGCGCGCCCGTGGCGGCCTTCAGGGTCAGCCCGGCGCCCTGGAACTGCGGCATCAGGTACAGCCAGCCGATGGCCACCACCAGCACCGAGCAGGCGGTGCGCACCGACCGCGAGCCCAGCCGGGCCTCGGCGAAGTCGGGCAGCGTGTAGGCGCCCGACCGTCGCAGGGGAGCGGCGACGAGGACCAGCAGGACGAGGTAGCCGGCGGTCCAGCCGACGGGGTACCAGAGCATGTCGGCGCCGAAGACGAGCACCAGCCCGGCCACCCCCAGGAACGACGCGGCGGAGAGGTACTCGCCGCCGATCGCCGACGCGTTGAGCCCCGGCCGCACGGTGCGCGACGCCACCAGGAAGTCGCTCGTGGTGCGCGAGAACCGCAGCCCCCACGTGCCGATCGCCAGCGTCGCGACGGTGACGAGGGTGACCGCGAGGATGCCGGGGAGGGCGTTCATCCGGGGTCCCTGTTCGAAGCGGATCGAAGTGAGCATTCGAAGGGGGTGGTCTTCATCTCTCGACCTCCTCGACCAGCGCCGCGAAGTCGCGCTCGTTCGCCTCCGCCGCGACCACGTAGCGCCACCCCAGGATGAGCAGCCACGGGTAGACCAGGAAGCCGATCAGCAGCCACGACAGCGGGATCCCCGACAACCGCACGGCCGCCAGGCCGGGGAAGACGTGGAACGCCAGCGGCAGGCTGCCGACCGTGACGGCGAGCAGGCCGAGGATCCGCAGCGCCAGCCAGCCCTGCTCGCGCAACAGCGAGCCCATGTAGATCGCGCCGACCCGGGTGCCCGCGTCGATCTCCTCGCTGCCCGCCCGTCGTGGGGGAGTACGACGTCGCGGCGGGCCGGTGACCCGGACCCGTTCGGGCGGCTGCTCGGCTCACGGCGTACGCCGGGTCAGCAGCTCGCGCAGCTCGCGCGTGTGCCGTCGGCTGACCCCGAGCTCGCTCGGAGCCTCGACGGTTCCCACGACGACGCTGGCCCGGCCGTGCTCCATCCGCAGCTCGCGCACGTGCGCCAGCGCGACCAGCAGCGAGCGGTGGATCCGCACGAAGCCGGCCGGGCCCCACTCCCTCTCGAGCGTCGTGAGCGGGGTGCGCACCAGGTGGGAGCCCTCGGCGGTGTGCAGTCGCGCGTAGTCGCCCTGCGCCTCCACGTGCGTGATGTCGGCCCGGTCGATGAACCGGGTGACGCCACCACGCTCGACGGGGATCGACGTGTCGTCGGAGGGCTGGGGGTGCCGGCCGCCGTCGACCACGCGGCGTACGGCCTCGGCGAGACGCTCCTCGCGCACCGGCTTGAGCACGTAGTCGACGGCATCGAGCTCGAACGCGTCGACTGCGTGGCCGTCGTGGGCGGTGACGAACACGATCGGCGGCGGCTCCTTGAACCTCGAGAGCACCTGCGCGAGGTCGAGCCCGGTGAGGCCGGGCATCGAGATGTCGAGGAAGACCGCGTCGACCGGCGGTCTCGCGCAGCACGCGCAGGGCGTCGGTGGCGGAGTCGCAGGTGAGCACGTCGCCGACGCGGGCGTCGCGCTGGAGCAGGAAGGAGAGCTCGTCGAGAGCCGGGCGCTCGTCGTCGATGACGAGAACCCGCAGCGGGCTGGTGGTGGGCTCATGCGTGGACTCCCGGGGCGAACTTCGGCACGCGCACGATCACCTTGGTGCCGGCGCCGGGCGCGGTCTCGACCACCAGACCGTAGTCGTCGCCGAACGCGTTGCGCAGCCGCGCATCCACGTTGCCGAGGCCGGCCGAGTCGAGGTCGGCGTCGCCGGCGAGCGCGCGGCGTACCTTGTCGGGGTCCTCGCCGACGCCGTCGTCCTCGACCTCGATGACGCAGTCCTGGCCCATGTCGCGGGCCACGATCGAGAGCCGGCCGACATCGTCCCCGCGGGCCGGAGCCCTCGAGCCCGTGCCGTACGGCGTTCTCGACGAGCGGCTGGACGCACAGGAACGGCACCGCGACCGGCAGCACCTCCGGCGCGATCCGCAGCGTCACCTCGAGCCGCTCGCCGAAGCGGGCCTGCTCGAGCATCAGGTAGCGCTCGATCGAGCGCAGCTCCTCGGCCAGGGTCGTGTACTCGCCGTGGCGAGCGGAACGAGTAGCGGGTGAAGTCGGCGAACTCCAGCAGCAGCTCGCGCGCCCGGTCGGGGTCGGTGCGCACGAAGCTGGCGATGGCGCCGAGCGAGTTGTAGATGAAGTGCGGGCTGATCTGCGCGCGCAACGCCCGCACCTCCGCCTCCATCAGCCGGGTGCGCGACGCGTCGAGCTCGTGCGAGCTCGAGCTGGCCCGGAGACCCAGACGGCGACCTCGTGGGTGGCGCGCAGCAGGCTGCCCGTCGGGTACGGCGCCAGCGCGATGAGGGTGCCCACCACCCGGTCCTCGACGGTGAGCTGGGTCGCCACGGCATGCCGGACCAGGCAGCCCGGCAGGTCGCAGCCGAGGTCGGCGACCCGGGCGGTGTCCTGGTCGAGTGCCGAGGCCACCAGCTCGGGCACCTGCTCGTCGTGGTGGCTGCCGACGCCGTCCCAGGCCAGCAGCCCGGCGGTGTCGGTGAGCGCCAGCGCAGGGGTGTCGAGCAGCGCCGCGCAGGTGGGGCACGGCCCGCTCGGCACTGGCGGTGGTCAACCCCTCACGCAGCGCGGGCGCGGCCAGGCCGGCGGTGTGGAGGGTGCGGAAGGTCGCCCGGTCGGCGTCGGTGCCCAGATGGGTGCGACGCCAGCTGCGGGGGCTCATGGAGGAAGGTAACCGCCGTTGGTTGAGGAGGCGCGCCAGCGCCGTCTCGAAACCAGGCGGCGTGCCTCAGCGCTCGCAGTTCTTGCGCTTCTCCACCCGGCACTTGTCCTTGGCCTTGCGGCCGTCGGCCTTGTCGCGACCCTTGGCCCCGATCAGGGTGTCCTTGCCGCTGGTGCCGATGACCGTGTCGTGCCCCTTGCCACCGACGAACCGCGCCTTCGGCGTGCAGGCGACCGCACCCGACGAGCCCTCGATGTAGTCCTTGCCCTTGAGCCCCTTGCCGACGAGGTTGCAGCCGCGCAGCAGCAGCCGGTTGCCGCTGTTGGTGCCCTTCGCGGTCGCGTTGACGGCGGTGAGGGTGGCGTTCTTGAAGTTCAGCACCGCGGCCTCGGCGAACGTGCTGGGCGCACCCACGTCGAAGCGGCTGGCCGCCAGGTCCACCGAGAGGGTGCCGGCGGGCGAGGAGGCCACGAACGTGTTGGTGCCCAGCCCGCCGTCGTACACGCTGCCGATCGCGGTCTCGGGGTCGATGGTCACGAAGTCGTTGCCGCCGCCCATCGACACCGAGGCGACGCCGTGCGGGGTGAGCCGTCACCGGGTCGGAGATGTCCAGTGTCTCGGCGGCGTCGCTGCCCAGGAACTGGAAGGTGCCCTCCGTCGGGATCAGGTCGAACTTCTCCATCGACGTCCAGTTGAGGATGTTGCGGTCGCCGCGGCGGCCGACGCCGTTGGTGTTGTTGAGGACCCAGTTGCCCTTGCCGGACAGGTCGAAGTAGACGAGGTCGTTGCCCGTGCTGCCGGCCACCGCGCCCGCCCTCAGGGCCTCGTTGCCCTTGAAGTCGACGACGTCGTCGCCGTCGCCGAGGTCGACCGTGTCGCCGTTGGGCTGGTTGGGCGAGCCGCTCCGGACCACGTCGTTGCCGCCGTAGGTCAGCACGATGTCGTCGTCGTCGTCGCGGGCAGACGCGGTGCCGGAGGTGATCACGGTGTCCTGGCCGGTGCCGCCGAAGAACCGGTCGGGGCCCTGGCCGAGGTAGACCGTCACGGCCGCCCCGCCCGAGCCGCCGGCGTCGACGGTGTCGCTGCCCGCGGCCGTGTCGACGTACGGCGTCCCGCCGGTGACGCAGACCAGGTCGTCCCCGGCGAAGCCGCCCACCGTGCTGGCGCCGTTGGAGACGATGACGTCGCGGTCGTCGGTGCCGTTGGCCGGCAGGCCGGGCGTGCCGACGATCGTGGCGTTGATGCCGCGGCACGTGTCGACCTTCGCCTCGGCGACGCCGGCCACGCCGAGACCGGTGACCAGCAGTGCTCCGGCCCCGCATCCGGCGGCGATCCGGCTGAGTGACGTGTTCTTCATGGGTTCCCCTTGCCCGAGCTGATGGGTCGTCGTCACCATGCCACGGAAGGCGGGCGGGACGCGAGCGCCCTAGGCTCGGAAGCATGGCCCTCCTCCACCAGGCGACCCTGACTCCTTCGAAGCTCGAGCTGATGCGGGCGTGGCTTCCCGGCCGTCCGTGGGCAGCCCGTGTCGAGGGCCCGGAACCGCTCGGTGCCTACCGGTTCGACGACCCCGACGGCGAGGTCGGCATCGAGTGCTTCCTGCTCGGCGGCCCCGACGGCAACGGACTCCACGTCCCCCTGACCTACCGGGGTGCGCCGCTCGACGACGCCGAGGAGTTCCTGGTGGGCACGATGGACCACTCCGTGCTCGGCAGGCGCTGGGTGTACGACGGGTGCGGCGACGTCGCCTTCGCGCGCGCCCTGGCGACGGCCGTGCTCGGCGGCGGCCACGAGGCCGGTCTCTTCGTCGAGATCGACGGCGAGATGCAGCAGCGCGAACCCACGGTGACCGTGCGCGGCACCGGCTCGCCGGACGCCGACGTACCCGCCATCGACAGCGTCGTCGTACGCGACGAGGGACCGGCCACCATCGTCGATGCCGGCCCCCTCGAGCTGGTCGTCGTGCGCGTGGTCGGCACCGACGTGACCGCCGACGAGACGTTGGAGGCCTCCTGGCCCGGCGTCGAGGCGGCCGTGCTCGCCGGCGTACGCCGAAGCTAGCCCGGCTCGGATCGCCCACATGAGTGGGTCAGCGGCGTTCGCACTTCTTCGTGGTCTCCGCGCGGCACAGGTCGTTGCCGGCCCGGCCATCGGCACGGTCCCGGCCGGCGTTGCCGACCAGTCGGTCGGTCCCGAGGCTCCCGCGCAGCTGGTCGTGGCCCCGGCCCCCGGAGAGGCGGGCGCGCTGGTGGCAGTCGAACGTGAACGTCTCGAAGACCCCGTCGAACAGGTACTGCAAGGAGTCGGGCCCGGCCCGTCCCGTGATGATCATGCTGCATCCGGTCGCGGACAGGGAGTTGCGCCCGGGGGTGCCACGCACGGAGGCGACGCGGGCGATCACCTGAGCGTCCTCGAAACCGGCGGCCGTGGCGTGCCAGACGCCGTTCACCTGGAGGCGGCCCTTCATCAGATCGAGAGCGAGCCCGTCGGGCTCGGCGGCGGCGACGGCCAGGAAGTCGCGGCCGCTGCCTCCGTCGTAGCCGCTCCGAGGGGCGCCGGGGCTGTCGGTCCGGAGGGCGTCGTCTCCGCGACCGAGGGTCACCGAGGTGATGCCGGCAGGGACCTGGTCGCCAACGGTCCACAGGGTCACGCTCTCGTCCAGGTTCCCACCGACGAACTCCAGGTAGGTGGCGGCCGGTCCCATCCGGCTGAGGTAGAAGTCCTCGAGACCGGACCACTCCACCAGCGGCAGCCCGTTGCGGGCGCCGCGACCGGCTGCGTTGTCGAGGCTGAGGCTTCCCCCGACGACGGTGGTGCTGAGGTGGTCGTCCCCGACTCCTGCATCGATGCGGCCGGCGACCGTGCCCCCGGCGCCGCGCCAGGTGACGCCGTCGTCGCCCGTGCCGAGGTCGACGACGTCGAGGTTCGTGGCCGTGTCGTCACCGCTGTTCACGCCGTCGTTGCCCGCACCCGTGCCGATGGTGTCGGGCTCCGAGTCGATCGTGTAGGCCAGGTCGGCGCTGCGGATCCCCCCGACGACGCTGTCGCCCTGCGGCCCGCCGTAGAACTGGTCTGAGCCCTCTCCGAGCACCGCGTACGCCGCCCAGCTGCGGGCTCCCGTCCCGTCGACGACATCGGAGCCCGGGCCGGTGGAGACGTCGACCGACTTGAAGCTGCCACCCGAGAACGTCCGCCCGGTGACGCACACCAGGTCGTCGCCGCCCCCGGTGTTCACGTCCAGCGCGTTGTTGGTGACGACAACGTCGCGTCCCGCCGTACCCGTGAGGGTCGCCCCTTCGGAGCCCACGATCGTCGCGACCTCGCCGCGACAGGTCTCGGCCGCGGACGCGGGAGATGCGGGTACGACGACCAGAGCGGCGCCGAGGGCGAGGGCTGACAGGTGGTGTGCTGGCGGCACAGTGTGGCTCCCTGGTTCGCGCCGCCCTACCGGAAGTCGATGAGCAGCATGTCGGTGTCGGTGCCGTCCGAGGTGAACGGCCCGATCTTTGACGCGTCGTCGTCGGCAGAAGTTGTCTCGTCCGGCTCGCTGCCGGGGACGCCGTGGTCGAGCACCTGCGCGCGGAAGCACCGGGCGACGTACGGGAGCTGCATGCCGTCCATGCCGCGGCCGTAGTCCTCGTAGAACGCCTGCACCTCCGCGATCCGCGCCTGCCTGGCCCCGTCGTCGAGGGTGGAGATGCTGGGGCGGGAAGCGGCCAGGTCGACGATCGTCTCGCGGTTGATGTCCTGCCAGTGCTTGTACTCCGCCTCGTCCACGAAGCCGAACAGGTCGGAGCTCTTCAGCGCCCCTGCCGGGTCGTCGACGATGCTCGTGCTGCTGAGGAGGGCGCCCAGACGGCGTACCCACGGGATCCGCTCGTCGCGGTAGTTCCAGACCAGCGCCAGGTGACCGCCGGACTTCAGCACCCGCGCGATCTCCGGCAGCGCCCGCTCGTGGTCGAACCAGTGGAACGACTGTGCGCACACCACGACGTCGACGGATCGGTCGGGCACCGGCAGCTCCTCGGCGCCGGCGACGCTCGTGCGTACGGCGGGCAGCCTCTCGGCCAGCACCGACAGCATCGCCTCGTCGGGGTCGGTCGCGTGCACGTCGTGCCCCTGCCCGGCGAGCAGCGCGGTGAGCTTGCCGGTGCCGGCACCGAGCTCGAGCACGGTCCGGCCGGGCCCGCCGGTGAGCCACTGGCCGGCCTCCGCCGGGTAGCCCGGCCGCCCGCGGTCGTAGGCGTGCGCATCGGATCCGAAGGAGAGGGCGGGCTGTCGGTCGGTCATCGTTCTCAGGCTACTAGCGTTCCCGGCGTGACCACTGACCCGCTGGCCTGGCTGACCTCGCTCGAAGGCGTGCCCTCGGCGTACGCCGCGGTGCGCGACGGCATCGACGTGCTGCTGCGCGACCGCGGCCTCCGGCGTACGTCGCCGGAGCTGACCGCCGAGTCCCTGCTCCGCGGGGCGCACGCCTCGGCCGTGCTCGAGGGCTCGGGCTCGTCGCTCGACGAGGTGCGCGCCGGCACCGGTGACGCCGTCGCCACCGACGCCGTCCGGCTGTCGTCGGAGCTGCTCGGACTCGCGCCGTCGCTCGGCCGGTCGCCGTTGCAGGCGCTGGCCCGCATCCACGCGGTGGCCGGGAGCGGGTCCGTCGCCGACGACGCACTCGGCCGCCCGCGCGACGCTGCATCGGCCGACCGGCTGCGTGCCCTGGCCGACCTGCTGACGACGCCGACCGGGGCGCCGGCCCTCCTGGTGGCCGCGGTCGTGCACGCCGACATCGCCTCGGCCGCGCCGTTCGCCTCCCACAACGGCCTCGTGGCGCGGGCCGCCGAACGGCTGGTGCTCGTCGCGCGCGGTGTCGACGAGAAGTCTCTGACGGTGCCGGAGGCCGGGCACCTGGCGCTGCGGGCGGAGTACGAGTCGAACCTGGTCGGCTACCGCGACGGCGGGCAGCGCGGCGTGCACGCGTGGGTGCTGTACGCCGCCGAGGCCTACGCCGCCGGTGCGGACGCGAGCCCGTTGCACGCGTAGCCCCTGGTGACGGACTCGGCCCTTGCGCGGCGGCCTCGCCTAGCGGTTGGGTGAGCAGATGCGCACACTCCTCGGGGCCGCTGCCGCCCTCACCCTCGCCATCGCCCCCGTCGCAGCCTCCGCCGCCGGCCCCACGCCCGCCCCCGACCAGCCGTCGAAGAACGACCTGTCGTGGAAGCGGGTCGACGTCGGCACCGACCAGGGCCTTCGCGGCCTCGACGCCGTGTCCGACAAGGTCGCCTGGGTCACCGGCAGCGGCGGCGGGGTCTGGCGCACCGTCGACGGCGGCAAGAAGTGGAAGGACGTCACGCCGGCCGCGCAGGTCCTCGCGTTCCGCGACGTCGAGGCGAGGTCCAAGAAGACCGCGCTGGTGCTGGCCATCGGGCCGGGTGAGGAGTCGCAGATCCTGCGTACCGACGACGGCGGCGAGTCCTGGGCGACCACGTTCGTCAACGACGAGCCGACGGCGTTCTACGACTGCATGGGGATGTATCCCAACGGCAAGGACGGCCTCGCACTCAGTGACCCGGTCGACGGCGAGATGCGGCTGATCCGCACGAAGGACGGCGGGAAGAGCTGGACCCGGGTCGGCGCCTCCGGGCTGCCGGCGCCGGTGGCCGGCGAGTTCTACTTCGCGGCCAGCGGCACCTGCCTGATCACGTCCGGCGAGCGCGACGCCTGGATCGTCGGTGGCGGCGGCGCGGCGCGCGTCCTGCACTCGACCGACAAGGGCCGCAGCTGGAAGGTCGCCGACTCGACGCTCGCTCCCGGTGAGGCCGCGGGCGCCTTCTCCATCGCAGTCCGCGACGAGCGGCAGGGCGTGCTGGTCGGCGGCGACTTCGAGCAGGAGACCGACGGCACCGACCGGTCGGCGTACCTCAAGAAGTCGGGGAAGAAGTGGAAGAACGGCGGCGACCTGAGCGGCTACCGGTCGGGCGTCGACTGGCTGCCGGGCACGCCGGCCACCGCCGTCGCCGTCGGTCCCTCGGGCAGCGACGTGACCGTCGACGGCGGGCGCTCCTGGAAGCGCTTCTCCAAGGCCGACTTCGACTCCGTGCAGTGCGTGGAGACCGACGCGGCCGAGGCGGCGTGCTGGGCCTCGGGCGCCGACGGTGCCGTGGGCAAGCTCAGGATCAGGAAGCGCTGACCGTCCTCGTCGAGTCGCGCCCGCGTTCCCGTTCAGTTGCGCCTGCGTCTCCGAGCGTGGGGAACGCCGCCGCAACTCGATGGGCACGGACGCGCGACTCGACGAACGTCGGCGGGGCCGTCATGACATGACGTCCTGGGGCTGACGGGGCACGACGGCGGCCTCGGCCTCCTCCTCGCGGAAGCCGTGCCGCTCCCACCAGCGACGCATGGGCGCGGGCGCCCACCAGTTCCAGTCGCCCAGCAGCTTCATGGTGGCCGGCACGAGCAGCGCGCGGACGACGGTGGCGTCGAGCAGCAGCGCCACCAGCATGCCGACGCCGATCATCTTCATGAAGACGATGCCGGACGTCCCGAACGCGCCGATGACGACGGCCAGCAGCACCGCTGCGCTGGTGATGATGCGCCCGGTCTTCTGGACGCCGATCGCCACCGACAGCGTGTTGTCGTGGGTGCGGTCCCACTGCTCGCGCACCCGCGACAGCAGGAACACCTCGTAGTCCATCGACAGCCCGAACAGGATCGCCAGCATCAGGATCGGCTGGGTCGCGTCGAGGAAGCCGCTGGACGTGAAGCCGAGCAGTCCCTCGAGGTTCCCGTCGGCGAAGATCCACGTCACGATGCCGAACGACGCCGTGATCGACAGCGCGTTCATCAGCACGGCCTTGACCGGCAGCACCACCGAGCCGAACGCCAGGAACAGCAGCAGCAGCATCACCCCGACGACGATCAGCCCCATCCACGGCAGGTGGCTGCCGACGGAGTCGAGCAGGTCGACCGTGTCGGCGGTCAGCCCGCCCACGAGCAGGGACGCGCCCTCGGCGTCGATCGCGCGCAGGTCCTCGACGATCCGCTGCGACGACTCCGACTGGCTGTTGCCCTCCCAAGTCGCACGCAGCAGGGTCGTGTCGCCGGCAGCCTCGACAGGTCGTACGTCGACCACGCCGGGCACCGCCTGTGCGGCAGTCACGACGTCGTCGACCCCGGCGTCGTCGGCGCCGCGCACGAGCAGCTGCGCCGTCGACCGCTCGGGGCCGAAGTCGTCGTTCAGCTTCTGCGCCGCCACGTGGGCCGGCGCGTCGTCGGGCAGCACCCGGTAGTCGACGCTGCCCCACTTCACGCCGAGGAACGGCGAGGCCAGCGCGAGCAGGGCGATCACGATCACCGACAGGTAGACGACCGGCCGGCGCATGACGCTGTGCGCCAGCCTCGCCCAGGCGCCGTGGTCGTTCTCGACGACAACCGGGCGGTGCCGACGCCAGGGCAGCCGGCCGCCGTCGATGCGACGACCGAGCAGGCGCAGCACGGCCGGCAGGACGGTGAGCGCCGCCAGCATGGCGACGACGACGGCCGCGATGCCGCCGTACCCGAGGGAGCGCAGGAAGTTCTGCGGGAACACCAGCAGGCTGGACATCGCGGCGGCGACGGTGAGACCGGAGAACAGCACGGTGCGGCCCGCCGTCTGCATGGTCTTGGTGATCGCCGTGCGCGATGCGTCGGGGTCGTCGAGGGGGAGCTTGCCCAGCTCCTCGCGGAAGCGGCTGATCACGAAGAGGGCGTAGTCGATGGCCAGCCCCATGCCGAGCAGGGTGATCACGTTGATCGAGAACACCGAGACGTCGGTGGCGCCGGTGATGACGCGGACCACCGCGAGCGCACCGACGACTGCGATCGCGCCGACCATCACCGGCATCAGGGCGGCCACCACGCTGCCGAAGATCAGCAGGGAGAGGATGAGCACGATGGGCAGCGACAGCGCCTCGGCCCGGGCCAGGTCCTCCGAGACGATCTCGCCCACGTCGCCGTAGACCGCCCACGACCCGGCGATGTCGGTCTCCAGGTCGCCGTCGGCCACGAGGTCCGGCCGCAGCTCCTCGTAGTTGCCGGACATCTCGTCCTGGGTCTCGCCGGCCATCGAGATGAGCACCTGCACGGAGTGCCCGTCGCCACTGACCATCGAGGGGTCCTGGGCGGTCCAGTAATCAGTCACCGAGGCGGTCAGGCCGTCGGGGAGCCCGGCGAGCACGTCCTCGACCTCCGCGCGGAACTCCGGGTCGGTCACGGTCAGCTCGTCGCTGGAGTAGATCGCCACGACGTCGATCGACCGGTTGCCGAACGTCTCGCGCTCCAGCGCCAGCTCCTTCGCGGCCTCGCTGCCCGGGTCGTCGAAGCCACCGTCGGAGAGAGAGTCGAACACGCCGGCGCCGTACCCGCCGGCGGCGAGGACGACGGCGACGCCGGCGAGCAGGATGAGTACGGCGCGCTCGGCGACGAGCGTGGCCCAACGGTGCATCATGAGGAGCTCCCAGTAACGAGGTATCACGAATGTTTACGGCGTTTAGAGTGAACACTGTAAAGTAATCTCCCGTCAACCCCGATCGAAGGAACCGTGTGACCGCCGAACCCACCACCCGCCGCGACCGCCAGCGTCAGCAGACGCTCGACGAGATCGTCCGCGTCGCCCGCGACCTGCTGGCCGAGTCGCAGGACGTCACGCTCCGGTCGGTCGCGCAGCGGATGGGCCTCACGGCTCCGGCGCTCTACCGCTACGTGTCGTCGTACGACGAGCTGTTGCGGCTGGTGGCGATCGGGCTCGACACGTTGATGACCGACGAGGTGCTCGTACCCGCGCGCGACAGCCAGCCCGACGACGACCCGGCAGCGCAGATCACGTGCGCGGCGATCGCGTTCCGCGAGTGGGCACTGAGCCGCAAGCAGGAGTTCGGCCTGGTCTTCGCCAACCTCGACGTGGTGTCGGTCTGCTCCGACCCCGCTCTCAGCTCGACCCTTCAGACCGAGGCGCCCTCCGGCGTCCTCTTCACCGACCTGCTCGCGCGGATCTGGGAGAAGACGCAGTTCCCGCTGCCGGCCATGGAATCGCTGGAGCCGGAGCTCGTCGAGGTGCTGCGCAACCCGGTGATGCCGGCGAGGACCGGCGACATCCCCGACGAGTACCGCGGCCTGATCTGGGTGTTCATGCGGTCCTGGGCGGCGCTCTACGGCACCGTCACGCTCGAGGTCTTCGGACACCTCGACCCGCGGGTCATCGACTCGGGCGTGCTGTTCCGGCAGATGTTCGAGGAGCAGGCGGCACTGCTCGGCATGGCCGACGACCTGCCCCGGCTGAGGATCCTCATCGCGGAGCAGATGTCCCGGTGACCGCGTCCACGATCCGGCCGGCCGACATCTCGGCGGCGGCCGAGCGCATCGCGGGACATGTCCGTCGTACGCCGGTCGTCGAGGCCACGGCGGGCGTCGTGCTCAAGCTGGAGCTGCTGCAGCACGCCGGGTCCTTCAAGCCGCGCGGGGCGTTCAACACCGTGCTCTCGCAGCCGTCGCGCCCGGAGCGGCTGGTGGCTGCGTCGGGCGGCAACCACGGCCTCGCGGTCGCCCACGTCGGGGCGGCCCTGGGCATCCCGACCGACATCTTCGTGCCCGACATCGCCTCGCCCGTGAAGGTCGCCGCGATCCGCGAACGTGGCGCGACGGTGCACCAGGGCGGCGCCAACTTCGCCGCCGCCTTCGAGGCGTCGGCCGAGCTGGCCGCCGCGCCGGGCGTGCTCGCGATCCATGCGTACGACGGCCCGACGACCGTCGCCGGACAGGGCACCCTCGCTCGCGAGCTCGAGGAGCAGGAGCCCGGCCTCGACCTGGTCGCCGTCGCCGTCGGCGGCGGTGGCCTGCTCGGCGGCATCGCCGGGTGGTACGCCGGCCGCGTGCCCGTGGTGGCCGTCGAGCCGGCGGCCTGCCCGGCCTTCCACGACGCCCTTTCCGCCGGTCATCCGGTGCGTGCGGCGGTCGGCGGCGTGGCCGCCGACTCGCTGGGCGCCTCGCAGGTGGGGGAGTGGGGGTTCGCGACCGCGGTGGCCGGCGGGGTGACGTCGGTGCTCGTCTCCGACGACGAGATCACGGCCGCCCGGCACGAGCTGTGGTCGTCGATGCGGCTCGCGACCGAGCCGGCCGGCGCCGCGGCGTACGCAGCGATCCTGAGCGGTGCGATCGACGTTCGCGGTCGCCGGGTCGGTGTCGTCGTGTGCGGCGGGAACGCGTCGCCGGCGGACCTCTGACCCTGCTGGACGGCATGCGAACGGCACCCGGTCCACGTGGGTCCGGGTGCCGCCGCTGACACGTGAGATCGATGGCTACCAAGCGTGCAACATCTAACTGCTGTCCCGGGAATGTCCCGGATACACGCGCCCTGTAGGAAGGGTAGATCGCCGCGTGGGTACCCGACTCACGTGCGGGTTCTTCTTCAGTTCTACTCTCAGTTGTACGCCGCATCGCCGGCTCGAACAAGGGTTGACATTCGGAGCTACGCGGAGTCCCTGCGGCGACGCGCCGAGGCCCAGAGGTAGCCGCCCATCGCGACCGCGCCACCCACCGCGAGCGCGGCCAGCGCGGGCTTCGCCGGGGGCAGCGGGACGCGGGAGCGCAGCGCCACGGGCTTGGTGAACACCAGCACCGGCCAGCCCCGGGAGCCGGCGATCCTGCGCAGCTCCTTGTCGGGGTTCACGGCGTGCGGGTGGCCCACCACCTCGAGCATGTGGACGTCGGTCACGGAGTCGCTGTAGCCGTAGCTGCGGTCCAGGTCGTAGCCGCGCATCTCGGCCAGCTCCGTGATCGCGCGGGCCTTCTCCTCGGCGTACGCGTAGTAGGCGATGCCGCCGGTGTAGCGGCCGTCCTCGATCTCCATGCGCGTCGCGATGACGTGGTCGGCGCCGAGCATCTCGCCGATCGGGCCGACGACCTCCGCGCCGCTGGTGGAGACGATGACGACGTCGCGGCCGGCGAGGTGGTGCTCCTCGATCAGGCTGACCGCCTCGTCGTAGACCAGCGGGTCGACGATGTTGTGCAGGGTGTCGGCGACGATCTCGCGCACGGTCGCGACGTCCCAGCCGGCGCACAGCTGCGACATGAACTGCCGCATCTTCTCCATCTGGTCGTGGTCGGCGCCGCCGACGAGATAGACGAACTGCGCGTACGCCGACCGCAGCACCGCGCGCCGGGAGATCAGGCCGCCGGCCTGGAAGGGCTTGCTGAACGCGAGCGTGCTCGACTTGGCGATGATCGTCTTGTCGAGGTCGAAGAACGCGGCTTCCCGGTGCGCTGTCTCGTGGGGAAGGCCCGGCATGGTGCTCATCGTAGGTGGCCGATGGTCGCTCGTTCAGGAGTTTCGGAGGACTGCGCGAGCCGCAAACCGTCCACAGACCGGGCTTTTCGGGCCTTGTCCACAGGCCGCCGGCACCGCCGCCTCCGCGTCGGCGGGCGTGGGCAGGGTGGTCGGCATGGACCAGCCACGCTCCTCGCCACTCTTCGCCACCGCCGATCCCGCGCTGCTCGACGCCCTCCAGCCGCTGGCCGCCGGGGCGGGAGTCGCCGCTGGGGTGGCCTCCGACGTCGCCGGTGCCCTGCGTGCCTGGTCGACCGCGCCGCTGGTGGTCGTCGGCCCCGACCTCGCCGTCGAGCTGGCGCTGGTGGGTCCGGCGCGACGGGAGGGTGTGCACGTGGCGACCCTGGGTGAGTCCTTCGACGAGCTCTTCCGGGCCGCCGTGGCGATCGGTGCGACCAGTGTCGTCGAGCTGCCGCTCGCCGCCGGGTGGCTGGCCGACGAGCTGGCCGACCTGTCCGATCCGCACTCCGGACGGGGCGTCGTGATCGGCGTGATGGGCGGGTCGGGCGGCGCCGGCTCGACGACGCTGGCGTGCGCGCTCGGACAGGCCGCCGGGCGCGCGGGTCCGGCGCTGGTGGTCGACGTCGACGGGAGTGGTCCCGGCGTCGACCGGGTGCTCGGGCTCGACGATCTCGGGGGCATCCGATGGGGCGACCTCCAGGCGAGCGCGGGGCGGCTGAGCTCGTCCTCGTTGCGCGATGCCGTGCCCCGCCGGGCGGGCGTCGGCGCGCTCACCTGGGCGGCGGGCGACGATGAGCCGCTCTCAGCGGCTGCCGTGCGCGAGGCGGTCGCGGCCGCCCAGCGGGGCCACGGGGTGGTCGTCGCCGACCTGCCCCGACAACACATGGCCGTGGTCGACGAGGTGGTGAGCCGGTGCGACCTTCTGCTGGTGGTCGTCAGGCCCTCGCTGACGGGGGTGGCCAGCGCGGCGCGGCTGATCGCCGCGCAGCCGGGCGGGGTGCGCGCGGGCCTGGTCCTGCGCCGGGTGCCTCGCGCCATCCCGGCGGGCGAGGTGAGCGCAGCCGTCGGCCTGCCGGTGCTCGCCGAGATGGCCGACCAGCGCGGTGTCGACGAGTCGGTCGAGCTGGGGCTGGGGCCGCTGCGGTCGTCGCGCGGCCCGCTCGTCCGGGCGGCGACCGACCTGCTGGCCGAGCCGGGCCTCGCGGCATGAACGACGTCGAGCTGGTGCGCGACCGGCTGGCGCGTGAGCCGGGGGAGCTGACGCCCCACCGCGTCGCCTCGGCCCTGCGCGCAGCCGGGCGGCCCGTGGGCGATCTCACCGTCCGTTCCGTGCACGAGACGCTGCGGCGCGAGCTGCTCGGTGCAGGGCCGCTCGAGCCGCTGCTCCGCGATGCCGACGTCACCGACGTACTCGTCAACGGAGCGGACGCGGTCTACGTCGAGCGCGGTGACGGTCTCGAGCTGTCGACCGTGCGCTTCCCGAGCGAGGCCGACGTACGCCGCCTCGCCCAGCGGCTCGCGGCTTCGGGCGGGCGCCGTCTCGACGACGCGAGCCCGTGCTGCGACGTGCGGCTGGCCGATGGCACTCGCTTCCATGCCGTGCTGTCGCCGCTGGCACGGCCCGGCACGCTCATCTCGTTGCGCGTGCCGCGGGTCCGGCCCTTCACCCTCGACGAGCTGGTCGGCTCCGGGTCGGTCACCGACGTCGGTGCTCGGTTGCTGCGCGACGTGGTCTCGCGGCGGTTGGCCTTCCTGGTCAGCGGGGGCACCGGCTCGGGCAAGACCACGATGCTGGCGACCATGCTCGCGCTGGTGCCGGCGGCCGAGCGGCTGGTCCTGGTCGAGGACGCCAGCGAGCTGCGGCCAGACCATCCGCACGTCGTTGCGCTCGAGTCGCGGCCACCCAACGTGGAGGGCGCCGGCGGCATCGACCTGCGCCTGCTGGTGCGACAGGCGCTGCGGATGCGTCCCGACCGGCTCGTGGTCGGCGAGGTGCGCGGCGGTGAGGTCGTCGAGCTGTTGGCCGCCCTCAACACCGGTCACGAAGGTGGCTGCGGCACCCTTCACGCCAACGCCGCGACGCTGGTGCCGGCCCGGGTGGAAGCCTTGGCTCTCGCGGCCGGGCTCGGTCGTGCGGCAGCGCACAGCCAGTTCGCCTCGGCCGTCGACATCGTGCTGCACGTGGCGCGGGCGCCCGACGGACGACGCCGCCTCGCGCAGCTCGCGGTGCCGCGGGTGCGAGACGACGGCTTCGTGACGATGGTCCCGGTCGCCGACTTCCCGGCCACCGGTGGGCCGCGCTGGGGTGCGGGTGCCGAACTGCTCGCAGACCGGCTGGCCGCGTGACCGGCCCGAGCGTGGCGCTGGTGATCGCTGCGGGCTGGCCGGGCTCGCAGCCGCGCTCTGCCTGCGACCGGCCGCGTCCTCGACGAGCCGGCGCCCCGCGGTCGTGGTGTCGGCGGTCCTGCTGACGTGGGCGGTGCTCGTCATCGAGCCCGATCCGTTCCATGCACTCGTGCTGACCGTGGCGTCGGCGGCCGCCGCCGCTGGGGTGCTGCTGGCGCGCCGTCGACGACGACGGCTGGCCGCGCGGCGGAGCGGTGTCCAGCTGCTCGAGGCCTGCGGCGTGCTGTCGTCCGAGCTCGACGGCCGGCCAGCCACCCAGCACCGCGCTGCGTCGTGCGACGCGGGTGTGGCCCGGGCTCGAGCCGGTGCTGCGCAGCCACGACCTCGGTGCCGACGTGCCCGACGCCTGGCGGGCCGTCTCACGACAACCCGGCGCCCACGACGCTCTGCTCGTCGCCGCGGCCTGGCAGGTGTCGCACCGGTCGGGCGTGGGTCTGGGCGAGGCGCTGGGCCGGGTCGCGGCCGGACTCCGGGCCAGCGGGGCGACCCGGCGCGTGGTCGAGTCCGAGCTCGCGTCGGCACGCGCGACTGCCCGCCTGCTGGCGGCCCTCCCGGTGCTCGCCCTGCTGGTGGGCGGTGGCGCGGTGCCCGGCTCCTCGCCGTGGGCCTTCCTGCTCGGCACCCCGGTCGGCCTCGCCTGCCTCGGCGCCGGCCTGGGCCTGGGCTTCGCCGGGCTCTGGTGGATCGAGGCGATCGCCGACGACGTCGAACGCCGATGCTGACCGCAGTCGTGGTCGCCCTGGCCGGAGTCGCCTGTGCGCTCGGGCCGACGGCCCTCCCGCCCGGTGCCGGGCGCGACCGGGCCTCCGTTCGCCGCCACCCCTCAGCGGTCGCACGGGCTGCGGTCTGCGCCTGATCTGGTCGGTGTGCGCCGGTCTGGGTGCCTGGACGTTCCTCGGCGGGCCGACCGGAGTCGTGGGCGGCTCGTCTGCTCGTCGGCTGCCTGGGTCGTGCTCACGCGCGCCGAGCCGGCGGCCTCACGCCGTCGGCGCGAGCTGGCCGGTCGCCAGCTTCCGCACCTCGTCGGACTGCTGGTCGGGCCGCTGCGCGCGGGTGCCGCCACCGAGGAGGCGCTGGCGATCGTCTGCGCCGCCCTGCCCGGACCGGCCGCCGACCGGTTCGACGACGTACGCCGTCGCCTGCGCTGGGGCACCGACCCGGTCGCCGTGTGGGACGACCTGGCCACCGACCCCGAGCTCGGCCTCCTCGGCCGCACGCTCGCGCGCGCCCACGAGTCCGGTGCCTCCGTCGGCGAGGCCATCGAGGCGCTGGCCGACGAGCTGGCCAGGTCGGGTCGAGCCGACGCCGAGGACCGCGCCCGGCAGGTCGGCGTGCGCGCGGCCGTACCGCTCGGCCTGTGCCTGCTCCCCGCGTTCCTGCTGCTGGGCATCGTGCCGCTCGTCGCCGGCCTGCTGGCGTCCGTCGGGGCGCCCGGTGGGTGACGGGAGGCCCGCTCGGCGTCCACAGGCGGCCCGTTCGGCCGGTATCCACAGGCCCCGTCCGTGGCCCGATGCGTGTCCGCTCACCACGGCAGGGTCGTCGCCGAGGGTCGCACCGGGCGGCCACACGAGAGGAGTCAGACATGCAGTTCACGCGACCGGCGAGCTCACGCAGCCACGACGAGCGGGGCATCACCACGGCGGAGTACGCCGTCGGCACGGCCGCCGGCGCCGGCCTGGCCGGGGTGCTCTACAAGCTGGTCACCGGCGGCTTCGGCGACCAGATGCTGCGGTCCCTGTTCGACCACGTCTTCGGCCTGCTGGGCCTGGGGTGACGACCGCCGGGGGCGCGGCCGAGCGGGGTGCGGTGACCGCCGAGCTGGCCATGGGGCTGCCGCTGCTGCTCGCGCTCACGGTCGGGCTCGCCTGGCTGCTGGGCGTCGGCAGCCGCCCAGGTCCGGGCGGTCGACGCCGCCCGCGAGGCCGCCCGGGCGCATCGCCCGCGGGCGACGCCGAGGCCGAGGCCGTCGCCGTCGGCACCGCCGTCGCGCCCGCCGCGACTCACGGATCGCGGTCGTGCGCCAGGGCGGTCGCGTGGTCGTCCGGGTGCGGGCCACGGTGCCGGGCCCGGGCGGCCTGTTCGACGCCCTGCCCGCCGTGCCGAGGTCAGCGCGGAGGCGGTGGCCCTGGCCGAGGAGCCGCCGTGACGCGCGACGAGCGGGGCGCGGCCAGCCGTGCTCGTGGTGACGTGTCTCCGGCGTCCTGGTGCTCGTGGCGCTCGCGCTCGGCGCGTGGCGCGGCATGGTCGGCGCGCACCGGCGGGCCCAGTCGGCCGCCGACCTCGCTGCGCTGGCCGGCGCTGGGCGCGCCGCATCAGGGCGGCGACGGGTGCGCGCAGGCCGGCACGTGGCCGCGGCCAACGGCGCCACGCTCGACTCGTGCCGGGTCGACGGGCGACGACGTTGGGTGGAGGTGCGGGTGCCGCGGTCCCGACTGGCGCGGGTCCGGCCGCGACTTCACGGCCGGGCCCGGGCGGGCCCGTGAGCGCGACGGGTCAGGCGTGGCGGTCGTCGGGGTCCGTGGTCGGCGCGGCGCTCGGCCTCGACCTGCGTCGAGCTTGGTCGAGAGCTCGTTGAGCTTCTTGCGCTCGCGGCGGTGCTCGAGCCCGCGCCGCGTGCCCCACTTGAGGATCGAGTAGCCCCACAGCATCGGCGGCGCCCGCGCGCGACGCCGACCAGGAAGATCGACAGCGAGCTCATGTCGATGCCCAGCAGCTCGGCGGTGCCCTCGCTGACGAAGACCGCGAGAGGATGGCGATCGCGCCGAGGATGATGAGCAGCAGACCGAGGATGACCATGGCGGGAGGCTACTGCGGCGCGCCGCTGAGGAGCACATCGAGCAGGCGTGACCGCGCCGCGCTTGTCGAGCGGGTTGTTCTGGTTGCCGCACTTCGGCGACTGCACGCACGACGGGCAGCCGCTCGTCGCACGCGCACGACGAGATCGCCTCGCGGGTCGCGCGCAGCCACGGCCGACGCCGCGTGGAAGCCGCGCTCGGCGAAGCCGGCGCCGCCCGGGTGGCCGTCGTACACGAAGACCGTGAGCACGCCGGTGTCGGGGTGCCGCGCGGTCGAGACGCCGCCGATGTCCCAGCGGTCGCAGGTCGCGAAGAGCGGCAGGAGGCCGATCGCTGCAGTGCTCGGCCGCGTGCGCGCGATCCGGGCAGGTCGGCGGTGTCGAGCCCGGACTCGGCCAGGGCTCGGTCGGGCACGGTCCACCACACGGCCGTCGTACGCAGGGTGCCGCTCGGGCAGGTCGAGCAGCTCCTCGCCCATCACCTCGCCGCCGGGCTGGCGCCGCTTGAGGAACGACACCACCTGGTGGGTCACGTCGACGTCGCCGAGGCTCAGCCGGCAGTCGCCCCACGGCGCGGTGGTCGCGGGTCGCGGGCGATCGAGATCTCGGTGACCTCGCGGGCGGAGGTGGAGTACGCCGGCTCCGCCCGCGCGATGGTGGCGACGTGCTCGTCGAGGTCGAGCGACTCCACGACGTAGGTCTCGCCCCGGTGCACGTAGACCGCGCCGGCGTGGGCGGTGCCGTGCGGCGCTGCCGGCGTCGACGGTGCCGACCACGCGGCCGGTCTCGCCCTCGACCAGCTGCACGGGCGAGCCGCCCGGCGGAGCGGATGTCGGCGAGGTCGCTGGCCCGGCGCCGGTCGGTCCAGTACCACCCCTGGTGGCGCCGCCGCGAGCAGTCCCGGCCTCCGTGACCGCGTCGAGCGTCTCGCGGGCCGTCGGCCCGAACAGCGGCAGGTCGGCCTCGGTCAGCGGCTCCTCGGCCGCGGCGGCGCAGAGGTGCGGCGCCAGCACGTAGGGGTTGTCGGGTCGAAGACCGACGCCTCGACCGGCGCGCCGAACAGCGCCTCGGGATGCGTGACCAGGTAGGTGTCGAGCGGGTCGTCGCGGGCGACCAGGATGGCCAGCGCGTCCTGCGCGCCCCGCCCGGCCCGGCCGATCTGCTGCCACATCGCCGCGCGGGTGCCGGGGAAGCCGGCGATCAGCACCGCGTCGAGCCCGCTGATGTCGATGCCGAGCTCGAGCGCGTTGGTCGCGGCGAGTCCGGTGAGGTCGCCGCGCCGCAGCGGCGGCCTCGATCGCCCGACGCTCCTCCGGCAGGTAGCCGCCGCGGTACGCCGCCACCTTGCCGGGCAGCGACGGGTCGACCTCGGCCAGCAGCTCGGCGGCGCTCAGCGCCACCTGCTCGGCCCCGCGCCGCGACCGGACGAACGCCAGCGTGCGGATGTCCTCGGCCACCAGGTCGGCCAGCAGGTCGGCGGTCTCCGACGAGGCGGCCCGGCGCACGGGCGCACCGTTCTCGCCGGCGTACGACGTGAACGGCGGCTCCCAGAGCCCCACCGCCACCTGGCCGCGCGGCGAGTGGTCGGCGGTCAGCGCGAGCACGTCGAGGCCGGTCAGCCGGCTGCGCGAACGTCTCCGGCTCGGCCACCGTCGCCGAGAGCAGCACGAACGTCGGCGTAGGCGCCGTACATCGCGCAGATCCGCCGCAGCCGCCGCAGCACGTGCGAGACGTGCGCCCCGAAGACGCCGCGGTAGTGGTGGCACTCGTCGACGACGACGTACTCCAGCTTCGCGAAGAAGCGCGACCACCGGGCGTGCCCGGGCAGCAGCGAGCGGTGCAGCATGTCGGGGTTGGTGAGGATGTACTCCCCGTGGTCGCGCGCCCACTCGCGCTGCTCGCGGGTGCTGTCGCCGTCGTGGGTGGTCACCCGGGCGCCGGTGCGCAGGTCGAGCAGGCCGGCGAGCTGGTCCTGGGCCAGCGCCTTGGTCGGCGAGAGGTACAGCACCGTCGCGCCCCGCTCGTCGCGCGCCCCGCGCCGGTCGAGCACCGTCGACAGCGCGGGCAGCTGGTAGGCCAGCGACTTGCCCGACGCGGTCCCCGTCGCGAGCACGACGTGCTGCCCGTCGTACGCCGCATCCGCGGCCGCCGCCTGGTGCAGCCACGGCGCGGGGATGCCCGCGGGCCTCGAACGCCGCCCGGACCGCCGGATGCGCCCAGGACGGCCACGGCGCGCTCGACGACACGCGCGGCGGGAGGATTTCGAGGTGGGTGAGCCGCTCCTCGCGCCCCGGAACCTCGCTCAGACGACGTACGACGTCGCGCAAGGCGCGCGGCGGTCGTGGATCCGGGCTCGGCACGTGTGGCAGTGTGGCAAACACCAGGGACGTTTGATCGACCCAGGATGGGTGGTACTCCTGCACCGGAGAGCCGCCCGTGGTTTGATATTTTCCGGCACACTCGGGGGAGACGGGGCCCCCGAGATCTGAAATGGCCCTGGCACCACCGCCTGAGGAGCACGACGTGGACCTGACTCTTGAGACGCGCGAGGCAGACGGCAAGACCATCGTCGCCGTCGGGGGCGAGATCGACGTCTACACCGCGCCCAAACTGCGCGACAAGATCACCGAGCTCGTCGGCGAGGGCGTCTACGACCTCGTCATCGACCTGTCGGCGGTCGAGTTCCTCGACTCCACCGGCCTCGGTGTCCTGGTCGGCGGCCTGAAGAAGGTCCGCGCCCACGACGGCACCCTGACGCTGGTCTGCAACCAGGACCGGCTCCTCAAGATCTTCCGGATCACCGGCCTGGCCAAGGTCTTCGTCATCCACGACGACGCCGCCAGCGCCCTCGCGAGCGCCTGACCCGGGCACCCGCACGGTCGGCACGCCGCCTCACCGGCGGGAACGACCCGTGTAGAACGGGTCACACCCGTGTGCGTGATTCAGGTCACCCCTGCGTAGACTCCGGCTCGATTCGCTCACCGTGACTCACCCCATGGAGGACGCACATGACCGGGATCCTTCCCGCCGTCGTGGAGCCGGACCTCACCGGAGGCAATCTCACCCTGGTCGTCATCGTCGCCCTGATCGCGCTCGGCGCGCTCGGCATGGCGGCGATGTTCCGCAACCAGGTGCTTGCCGCCGGTGAAGGCACCGACAACATGAAGAACATCGCCCAGGCTGTGCAGGAGGGCGCCAACGCCTACCTGACGCGGCAGTTCCGCACTCTCGGCATCTTCGCGGTCATCGCCTTCTTCGCGTTGCTCCTGCTGCCGGCCGACGACACGACGGTGCGGATCTTCCGCTCCGTCTTCTTCATCGTCGGTGCCGGCTTCTCGTCCGCCGTCGGCTACCTCGGCATGAACCTCGCGGTGCGCGCCAACCTCCGCGTCGCCGCCGCTGCCGAGACCACCGGGCGCGAGCCCGCCATGACGATCGGCCTCGCGCACCGGCGCCATGGTCGGCATGCTCACCGTCGGCCTCGGCCTGCTCGGCGCCAGCCTCGTCGTGCTGATCTTCCAGGACAACGCGCCCGACGTGCTCGAGGGCTTCGGCTTCGGTGCCGCGCTGCTCGCCATGTTCATGCGCGTCGGCGGCGGCATCTTCACCAAGGCCGCCGACGTCGGTGCCGACCTGGTCGGCAAGGTCGAGCAGAACATCCCCGAGGACGACCCGCGCAACGCCGCGACCATCGCCGACAACGTGGGCGACAACGTCGGCGACTGCGCCGGCATGGCGGCCGACCTCTTCGAGTCGTACGCCGTCACGCTGGTCGCCGCGCTGATCCTCGGCTCGCAGGCGTTCGGCGACAAGGGCCTCGTCTTCCCGCTGCTGATCCCCGCGATCGGCGCGCTGACCGCCGTGGCCGGCGTCTACCTCACCAAGCCCAAGGCCGGCGAGAACGGCCTGACGACGATCAACCGGTCGTTCTACCTGTCGTCGGGCATCGCCGCCGTGGCCAGCGTGGTGCTCGCCTACGTCTACCTGCCGAGCAGCTTCGGCGAGTTCAACAACATCGCGACCGACCTCGCGGGCGCCGAGGGCGACCCCCGGTTCATCGCCGCCTCCGCGGTCGTCATCGGCATCGTGATGTCGGCCGGCATCCTGGCCCTCACCGGCTACTACACCGGCACCGAGCACCGCCCGGTCAAGGACGTCGGCAAGACCTCGCTCACCGGTGCGGCCACGGTGATCCTGTCCGGCCTCTCGGTCGGCTTCGAGTCGGCGGTCTACACGACCCTGGTCATCGGTGCGCGCCGTGTTCGGTGCCTACCTCCTCGGTGGCGCCGCGCTCACCGTGTCGCTGTTCGCGGTCGCGCTCGCCGGCTGTGGTCTGCTGACCACGGTCGGCGTCATCGTCGCCATGGACACCTTCGGCCCGGTCTCCGACAACGCGCAGGGCATCGCCGAGATGTCGGGCGACGTCAGCCCCGAGGGCGCCCAGATCCTCACCGAGCTCGACGCCGTCGGCAACACCACGAAGGCGATCACCAAGGGCATCGCGATCGCGACGGCCGTGCTGGCCGCGACCGCGCTGTTCGGCTCCTACGCGACCACGGTCTTCGAGTCGCTGCGCGGACGCCAACATCGACGTCGACGAGGCCTACCTGCTCGACTTCAGCGTCTTCAACCCCGCCGTCATCGTCGGCGTGCTCCTCGGCGCGGCCGTGGTGTTCCTCTTCTCGGGCCTGGCGATCAACGCGGTCGCCCGGGCCGCGGGCGCGGTGGTCTTCGAGGTACGTCGCCAGTTCCGCGAGATCCCCGGCATCATGGAGGGCACCGGCCGGCCGGAGTACGGCAAGGTCGTCGACATCGTCACCAAGGACTCCCTGCGCGAGCTGGTCACGCCGGGCATCCTCGCCGTGCTCGCCCCCGATCGCGGTCGGCTTCGGTCTCGGCGTCACCGCGCTCGCCGGCTTCCTCGCGGGCGCGATCGGCGCCGGCACCCTGATGGCGGTGTTCCTCGCCAACTCCGGTGGCGCATGGGACAACGCGAAGAAGCTCGTCGAGGACGGCAACCACGGCGGCAAGGGCTCGGCCGCGCACGAGGCCACCATCATCGGTGACACCGTCGGCGACCCGTTCAAGGACACCGCCGGCCCGGCGATCAACCCGCTGATCAAGGTGATGAACCTGGTCTCCCTGCTCATCGCGAGCGCCATCGTCTCGATGAGCGTCGGCGACGACCAGAACGACGCACTGCGCATCGTCATCGCGCTGGTGGCGGTCGCGATCATCGCGGCCGCGATCTACATCTCGAAGCAGCGCGCGGTCACGATCAGCGACGACCAGACGGTCGACTCCTCCGCAGCCTGATCCAACGCAGTCGAACGGCGTCCGGGGCCACCCCGGGCGCCGTTCGCGCATTTGGCAGGATGCCGGGCATGGAGCGGATGGCACTGATCTCGGACGTGCACGGCAACCTCACCGCTCTCGAGGCGGTGCTCGCCGACATCGACCGCCGCGGCATCACCCGGATCCTCAACCTGGGCGACTACGTCGGCAAGGGGCCGCGGGGCCGCGAGGTGATCGAGCTCTGCCAGGAGCGGTGCGAGGTCAACCTGCTCGGCAACTGGGACGACTTCCTGCCCGACCCCGACCGCGAGATCGACAACGATGCCCTCCGGTGGTGGCTGGCGCAGCTGGGTCCCGGCCAGGGTGAGTGGCTGCGGGCGCTGCCGTTCTGCCACGACTTCTGGCTCAGCGGCCGCCGGGTGCGCCTCTTCCACGCCTCCGAGGAGACGGTGCACCGCCGGGTCCGCTACGTGCGCACCCAGGCCGAGTTCGAGGGCCTGTTCACCAACACGGCCGCGACCGGCGACGGGCCGCTGCCCGACCTCGTCGGGTACGCCGACACGCACGACCCGTTCTACGAGTGCCAGCTCGAAGGGCGCACATCGTTCAACACCGGCGCGGTCGGCAACTGCATGGGCGACCCGACGCCGATGTACTGCATCCTCGAGGGCGAGCTGGGCTCCGACGAGCTCGCCCCGTGGTCGGTCTCGTTCGTGCGGGTGCCGTACGACGTCGAGGCCGAGCTGGCCGTCGCCCGCGAGATGGGGCTTCCGCAGTACGACGGCTACGAGCTCGAGCTGCGCCACGGCCTCTACCGCCGCGGCCTCGAGCAGTGGCGCGCCGGCGAGCGCGAGACCGGCTACCACGAGCGGACTCCGTGAACGGCCTGCCGGCACGACTGCGCGCGGCCCTGGTCGAGGCCGACTTCACCTACGACGCCGTCGCCGGCCTGCTCGGCCCGCTCGCGCACTCTGCGCTCGGCCGCAACGAGACGACGCCCGGGTTGCGCACGACCACCGGCGGCACGCCGATCGAGACGCTGACCCGGCTTGTTCCTCCTGCAGGCGCCAGTCCCGCGGGCCGAGGCGGAGCGCGCCCTGCCCGGGCTTCTCGACGAGCTCTCTGCGCGGGGCATCGTGGAGCAGTCGGTCGGAGAGGTCGCCGCGCGCCTCGACGTACGCCCCTATGCAGCGCCGTACGACGACGAGCCGGGCGACCTGTGGATCGTCAGCGACCTCACGCCCGGCCTCGACGGCTCGGCCGACCGGGTCGGCGCCGACCACGTGCTCGGCATCAGCCCGGCCTCGACGAGCCTGGCCCAGCAGACGCTGCGTGCGCCGGTCGGGCCGGTCGCTCGACCTCGGCACCGGCTGCGGCGTGCAGGCGCTGCACCTCGCGCGGCACAGCGCCGTCGGTCGTCGCGACCGACGTCAACACGCGCGCGCTCTGGATGACGCGCTTCAACGCGGAGCTCAACGAGATCGGCAGCATCGACGTGCGCGAGGGCTCGTTCTTCGAGCCGGTGGCCGGGGAGCAGTTCGACCTGATCGCCACCAACCCGCCGTTCGTCATCTCCCCGGCCACGGGCGAACGACTCGTCTACCGCGACAGCGGGCTGCCCGGCGACCGCGTCGTCGAGCACATCGTGCGGACGTCACCCGACGCTGCTCGAACCCGGCGGCTGGTGCCAGGTGCTCGCCAACTGGGTCATCGCCCGAGGGGTCCCGTGGGACGAGCGGCTCGGCGAGTGGGTCGACGAGTCGTGCGAGGCGTTCGTCGTGCAACGCGAGGTGCTCGACCCCGCGGCGTATGTCGAGCTGTGGCTGAAGGACGCCGGGCTGCACGGCGGTGCCGACTACGCCCGGCGCTACGACACGTGGCTGAGCTGGTTCGACGAGCAGGGCATCGAGGGCGTCGGCTTCGGCTGGATCAACCTGCGCAAGGCCGACGGCGGCGCGAGCGACTTCCTCGAGTGGCCCTACGACGTCGAGCAGCCCATCGCCCCGGCGATCGCAGCATGGTCGCGACGCGCGCGACCTGCTGGCCGTCACCCCCGACCTCGCTGCGGCCACGCTGCTCACGCGATCCGACGTGCGGCAGGAGTCCGCTGGCGCGCCCGGTGGCGACGATCCGGAGACGATCGTGGTGCGCCAGCAGCGCGGGTTCCGGCGGGCCCGCCAGGTCGACACGGTCGAGGCGGCCCTGCTCGGCGCGTGCGACGGCGACCTGGCGGTCGGCCAGATCCTGGCCGCAGTGGCCCAGCTCCTGGAGCGCGACGAGGCCGACCTGAGGGCGGCGTACCTGCCCGTCGTGGCCGACCTCGTGCGCGAGGGGTTCCTCGTCGGCTCAGGCGCCTGACCCCAGCAGCGTCGCGAGCTTGTCGACGGCGCGGTAGCCGGTCGGCACGCCCTCCACGAGCGCCGCGATGGACTGCGAGTGCTCGGTGCGCAGCGGCAGGATCTCCTGGTATCCGGGGGAGTCGTACCACTCGCGTGCTGCCGCGCGATCCGGAAACTCGATGATCACGAGGTCGCCGTCCCACTCACCCTCGATGTCGTCGATGGCGCCGCCGTGCACGAGGAAGTGGCCGCCGTACGGCGCGAGCGTGAGGTCGATGCGCCGGATGTACTCGAAGATCTCCTCGCCGAGGTCGACCTCACGGAGGTAGGCGACGGCGTAGGCCTTGGCGGCGGTGGTGCTCATGGTGGGAGTTCCTCTCCTCGATGGATGATGTGCCCAGCCTCAGGCCGGATCGTGCCGGGGTCGATTACCTCCGAGGTCATCGTGCGGCGTACCCCCTCGTCGCTACGGTCCTTCCATGAGTACGCCGACAGCCGGAGGTCTGCTGCGCACGTGGCGGGAGACGCGGCGGGTCTCGCAGCTCGCGCTGGCGCACGGGACGGGAGTCTCGCCGCGACATCTGAGCTTCATCGAGACCGGTCGCTCGCGCCCGACGAGCCAGATGATCCTGCGGCTCTGCCGCCACCTCGAGGTGCCGCTGCGCGAGCAGAACCAGCTGCTCCTGGCGGCCGGATTCGCACCTGCCCATCCCGAGCACGACCTCGCGGATCCGCCGATGGCTCAGGTCTCCGAGGCGATCGAGCTGGTGCTCACCGCGCACCTGCCCTACCCGGCGTTGGTCGTCGACCGCGGCTGGGACCTCGTCTCGGCCAACGACGCGGCGTACGCGCTGCTCGACGGGGCCGCGCGCGAGCTGCTGGAGCCGCCGGTCAACGTGATCCGGCTGGCCCTGCACCCGGACGGTCTCGCCTCGCGCATCGTCAACTACGAGGAGTGGCGCGGGCACCTGCTCGACCGGCTCGCCCGTGAGTACGCCGTCAGCGCCGACCCGCGGCTGCGCGAGCTGCTCGACGAGCTCGGCCCTTCACACGGTGAAGAGGAAGCGACCCCGGGCCTCGTCGTACCCCTGCGGCTGAGGACCCCGGCC
>CAWGUS010000016.1:0-205924 GCA_963825755.1 uncultured Actinomycetota bacterium
CGGTGGTGCTCTTCTCGATGATGTGCACGTCCAGGGGCCGGGTGGCCTCGCGGAACAGGTGGACGGCCGCGATGACCGCGGCGGCACCGCCACCGATCACGGCGATGCGCAGCGCATCGGGCTCGGCGTCGGTCTTGAGCATGGTCATGGTGTAACTCTACCGAATAAGTACAGAAAGACCGCGTCGGCGCGGCCACCTAGGGTGTGTCGCATGATCGTTGCCATCAGCATCAGCCCCGCCGGCGCCGACGAGACCGGGGGCGTGGCCGCGTCGGTCGCCGAGGCCGTCCAGGTGATCCGCGACTCCGGGCTGCCGTGCGAGACCAACTCCATGTTCACCAACATCGAGGGCGAGTGGGACGAGGTGATGGCCGTCGTCAAGGACGCCGTCTTCAAGGTCGCCGAGACCTCGCCCCGTGTCGGGCTGGTCCTCAAGGCCGACCTGCGGCGCGGCTACGAGACCGGCCAGCTGACCGCCAAGGTCGAGCGCGTCGAGGAGCACCTGGCGTGACCTTCGGCGTCCGGCCCGTGCGCCCGGACGACCATCAGGCCGTGAGCGCGGTGATCGAGGCGGCGTTCGGCGACGAGGGGCCGAAGGTCTCCGAGCTGTGGGTCGAGGTCCGCCGGCTCGGTCACGTGCTCGCCGAGCTGGTGGCCGTGGACGGCCACGACGTGGTGGGTCATGTCGGCGTCAGTCACGCCTGGCTCGACGCCCGCCGCGAGCTCGTCGACGTCGCGATGCTCAGCCCGCTCAGCACCCGGCCCGATCGTCAGCGGCAGGGCATCGGCACGACCCTCGTCGAGGCCGCGATCGAGGCGGCCCGCGCGACCGGGCGGCCGATGCTGTGCCTCGAGGGCAGCCCGTTCTTCTACGGCGTGCGCGGCTTCGAGCGGGCCGCACTGCACGGCCTGGAGGCCGCCTCGCGGCGCACGCCCGAGCAGGCGATGCAGGTCGCCCGGCTCGACGGCTGGGCCGACTGGATGACCGGCCGCTTCGTCTACCCCGACGTGTGGTGGCGGCACGAGGCCGCCGGCCTGCGCGACCCCGACCTCGCGGAGCTGGAGAGGCTCTTCGACGAGAGCTTCGAGGCGCTCGACTAGAACACCTGTTCGAACAGCGGGTACGCTGTTCCCATGACCGTCCTCGTCGCCCCGCCCGGCTGGCCGCCGGCCGTCCGGCCGCCCGACGCGCCCGACTGGGAGCGCACGGCCGTCAACTGGCTCTTCGACATCTGCCCGGCCGACTACCGCCAGCACGCCGCGCTGCGGCGCCACGTCGTGGTGCTGGCGCGCTTCGCGGTGCTGCACATCGAGGCCCAGCAGGACGCCGTACGCCGGGGGCTGAGCCAGTGCCGCGCCGACCTGCGCGACGTGGCCGACCTCGACGTGGTCGAGGCGGCCGTGACGACGTTCCAGGCCGAGGAGGCCAGGCTGCTCGCCGTACGCCGCGGGGTCGGTCTCGTCGAGGAGGCGCTGCGCGGCCGGAGGTTCGTGGCCCGGCTCTGACCACGCTCGATTCAGGACTGTCGGCGGGTCGTGAGAGTGTGTTTTCTGGCCGGCGTGGCGCACTTGTCTCGACCGGTACGATGGCGAACACTTGTTCGAACACGCCCATGCCGACCCGTAGGACTCCAGTGGCCGACCAGCTCATCATCCGCGGCGCCCGCGAGCACAACCTCAAGGACGTCTCGCTCGACCTCCCACGCGACTCGCTCATCGTCTTCACCGGCCTGTCCGGCTCCGGCAAGTCCAGCCTCGCGTTCGACACGATCTTCGCCGAGGGGCAGCGCCGCTACGTCGAGTCGCTCTCGGCGTACGCACGGCAGTTCCTCGGCCAGATGGACAAGCCCGACGTCGACTTCATCGAGGGCCTCTCGCCCGCGGTCTCGATCGACCAGAAGTCCACATCGAAGAACCCTCGGTCGACCGTCGGCACGATCACCGAGGTCTACGACTACCTCCGGCTGCTCTACGCCCGCGCGGGGCGCCCGCACTGCCCGACGTGCGGCGCACCCATCGAACGGCAGACGCCCCAGCAGATCGTCGACCGGGTGCTGGCCCTCGAGGACGGCCGCCGCTTCCAGGTCCTGGCGCCGGTCATCCGTGGCCGCAAGGGTGAATACGTCGAGCTCTTCAAGGAGCTGCAGGCGCAGGGCTTCTCGCGGGCGCGCATCGACGGCGAGACGCACGCGCTCGACGACACCCCCAAGCTCGACAAGCAGAAGAAGCACACCATCGAGGTCGTGGTCGACCGGCTGGCGGTCAAGCAGTCGTCCAAGCGCCGCCTGACCGACTCCGTCGAGACCGCGCTCAACCTCGCGAGCGGGCTGGTGGTGTTCGACTTCGTCGACCTCGACGCGAAGCACGCCGACCGCGAGCTGCGCTTCTCCGAGAAGATGGCCTGCCCCAACGAGCACCCCATCGACACCGACGAGCTCGAGCCGCGCTCCTTCTCGTTCAACTCACCGTTCGGCGCCTGCCCGGCGTGCCACGGACTCGGCACCCGCATGGAGGTCGACCCCGAGCTCGTGGTGCCCGACCCGACGGCCACCCTCGGCGAGGGCGCGATCGCGCCGTGGAGCGGCGCACACGTCGCCGACTACTTCCTCCGGCTGATGCACGCCCTCGGCGAGGAGCTGGGCTTCGACCTCAACACTCCCTGGGAGCAGCTCGACGCCCGGGCGCAGAAGTCGTTGCTCAACGGTCACGCCACCAAGGTGCACGTGGTCACCACCAACCGCTATGGACGCCAGCGCGCCTACTACGCCGCCTTCGAGGGCGTGCGCACCTACATCGAGCGCCGGCACCGCGAGGCCGAGAGCGACACGAGCCGCGACCGGTTCGAGGGCTTCATGCGCGAGGTGCCCTGCCCCGAGTGCGAGGGCAGCCGGCTCAAGCCCGTCTCGATGTCGGTGACGATCGGCGGCAAGTCCATCGCGGCCGTGTGCAAGCTGCCGATCAACGAGACGGCCGACTTCCTGCGCAGCCTCGAGCTGAGCGCGCGCGAGAAGCAGATCGCCGAGCGGGTGCTCAAGGAGATCCTCGAGCGGCTCAACTTCCTGCTCGACGTCGGTCTCGACTACCTCTCCCTCGACCGACCGTCGGGCTCGCTGTCGGGGGGCGAGGCCCAGCGCATCCGGCTGGCCACGCAGATCGGCGCCGGCCTCGTCGGCGTCCTCTACGTCCTCGACGAGCCGTCGATCGGTCTCCACCAGCGTGACAACCAGCGGCTGATCGAGACGCTGGTCCGGCTCAAGGACCTCGGCAACACCCTGATCGTCGTCGAGCACGACGAGGACACCATCCGGCACGCCGACTGGGTCGTCGACATCGGCCCCGGTGCCGGCGAGCACGGCGGCCAGGTGGTGCACAGCGGGTCGGTCCAGGGACTGCTCGACCACGCCGACTCGATGACGGGTCAGTACCTCTCCGGCCGTCGCGAGATCCCGGTGCCGGCCATCCGGCGACCGCGCACCAACGGCCGCGAGCTGAGGGTCCACGGTGCGCACGAGAACAACCTCCAGAACGTCGACGTGTCGTTCCCGCTCGGCCTGTTCGTCGCGGTGACCGGTGTCTCCGGGTCGGGCAAGTCGACGCTGGTCAACGACATCCTCTACACCTCGCTCGCCAAGCAGATCTACAACGCGCGGGCGGTGCCCGGCCGGCACCAGAAGATCACCGGCCTCGAGCACGTCGACAAGGTGATCCACGTCGATCAGTCGCCGATCGGCCGCACCCCGCGGTCCAACCCGGCGACGTACACCGGAGTCTTCGACCACATCCGCAAGCTGTTCGCGTCGACGCCCGAGGCCAAGATGCGCGGCTACCTCCAGGGCCGCTTCTCGTTCAACGTCAAGGGCGGCCGCTGCGAGGCGTGCTCGGGCGACGGCACGATCAAGATCGAGATGAACTTCCTGCCCGACGTCTACGTCCCGTGCGAGGTCTGCCACGGTGCCCGCTACAACCGCGAGACGCTCGAGGTGCACTACAAGGGCAAGACCATCGCCGAGGTCCTCGACATGCCGATCGAGGAGGCCGCCGACTTCTTCGCCGCCGTCCCCGCGATCTCGCGGCACATGAAGACCCTGGGCGAGGTCGGCCTGGGCTACGTCCGCCTCGGACAGCCGGCGACGACGCTGTCCGGTGGCGAGGCCCAGCGCGTGAAGCTCTCGACCGAGCTGCAGAAGCGGTCCACGGGCCGCACCGTCTACGTCCTCGACGAGCCGACGACCGGCCTGCACTTCGAGGACATCCGCAAGCTGCTCCTCGTCCTCGGCCGCCTCGTCGACCAGGGCAACTCCGTGATGGTCATCGAGCACAACCTCGACGTCATCAAGACGGCCGACTGGCTCATCGACATGGGGCCCGAGGGCGGCTCCCGCGGTGGCTACGTCGTCGCCGAGGGCACGCCCGAGGAGGTCGCCGCCCATCCCGACAGCCACACGGGCTCGTTCCTCGAGCCGCTGCTCGACGGGCGCCACGCCACCCAGCCCGGCAAGCCGCGCAAGGCACCGCCGCCGCCCGCGCCGACCACGAAGGCCGGCATCAAGCGAGCGGCCAAGAAGGCTGCGGAGGCCAAGCCCGCAGCGAGGAAGACGGCAGCGAAGAGGGCGACCGCGCGCAAGGCCGCCGGCAAGAAGGCGACGTCGAAGACGGCCGCTGCGAGGAAGTAGCCCTCACAGCGATGCCACAGGTCTTCCACAGGCCACGTTTCATCGGGCTGTCTAGTGTGTTCTTCAACCACTTCGACCGATGACCCCCACGAAAGGGATCAGGGCCAATGGGCACAGCACTGAACCGTCGATCCGCCATCACCACCGCCGCAGTCGCCGGAGTAGGGGTGCCCCTGCTCGCCAGCTGCAGCGGTGACGACACCGGCTCAGCGGCCGACCCCGCCGCCTCGGACGCCCCGTCGTCCTCGGGGCCGGCCGAGTCCGCGTCGGAGGGCGGAGACGAGAACACCGGTGGCGACGTCCTCGCCAAGACTTCCGAGGTCCCGGTGGGGGGCTGTGCCGTCTACTCCGACGCGAAGGTCGTCGTCACCCAGCCCGCCGAGGGCGAGTTCCGGTGCTTCACGGCGGTCTGCACGCACCAGGGGTGCATCGTGAACTCCGGCTCCGACGGGGTCATCCCGTGCGCCTGCCACGGCAGTCAGTTCTCGCTCGAGGACGGCTCCCCGCAGGCGGGGCCGGCGACGGCACCCCTCGAGGCGGTCGAGATCGTCGTCGACGGCGAGAACATCGCACTCGCCTGATCGTCGTCAGCTCGCCGACAGGTCGGCCGCCACCGCGGCCATCCGGCCGCTGAGCTGGTGGCCGCCCGTCTCGTGCTCCCGCACCGCGGCGCCAGGCAGCGCGGCGACATGGTGCGCGAGGTGGTCGATCGGCGCCTCCTCGTCGTCGCGGCAGTGGTGGAGGAAGATCGGCACCACCGGCGGCTCGAACGCCGCGGGCGGGGCGTACTCCGCGACGTCCCAGCCCGTCGTACCCCAGTACGGCATGGCGAGGAGCACCAGCGCCGAGAGCGACGGTCGGTCCTCCAGTACGTGCCTGAGGGCGACCGAGGCACCGAACGAGTGCGCCACGACCGCCACGTGCGGGCCAAGCGCCTCCAGGTGCCCGGAGACCTCCCGGCGCCACGCGTCGTAGGACATGTCCTCGTCGGAGAACCGCGGGTAGTGCACGGGGGCGTCGAGGTGACCGCGCAGCGCGGCGGCCATCGCCCGATCCTCGGTGTAGCCACCGGCACCGTGCACGAACAGAACGTCCATGGGCGGTCACGATAGTCACCCGATCAGGTGTCGGCGGTGGCCCGTAGGGTTGTCGCATGGCTTCACCGGCGTCCTACCGACCCGCTCCCGGGTCGATCCCGACGCAGCCGGGGGTCTACCGCTTCCGCGACGCCAAGGGCCGGGTCATCTACGTCGGCAAGGCCAAGAACCTGCGGTCCCGGCTGTCGTCGTACTTCCAGGACATCGGCAACCTGCACTCCCGCACCGCCACGATGGTCACCACCGGCGCCAGCGTCGAGTGGACCGTCGTCAAGACCGAGGTCGAGGCGCTCCAGCTGGAGTACAGCTGGATCAAGGAGTACGACCCGCGCTTCAACGTCAAGTACCGCGACGACAAGTCCTACCCGTGGCTGGCGGTGACGGTGGGCGACGAGTTCCCGCGGGTGATGGTGGGCCGCGGTGCCAAGCGCAAGGGCACCCGCTACTTCGGCCCGTACGGCCACGCCTGGGCGATCCGCGAGACCGTCGACCTGCTGCTGCGGGTGTTCCCGATGCGGTCGTGCAGCAACGGCGTGTTCAAGCGCTCGTCGCAGATCGGCCGGCCCTGCCTGCTGGGCTACATCGACAAGTGCGCGGCGCCCTGCGTCGGCAACATCAGCGCCGACGACCACCGCGCCATCGTCGACGACTTCTGCGACTTCATGGCCGGCAACACCAGTGCGTTCGTCAAGCGCGTCGAGCGCGAGATGTACGCCGCGTCGGAGGCCCTCGACTTCGAGAAGGCGGCCCGGCTGCGTGACGACCTCGGCGCCCTCAACCGCGCGCTCGAGAAGCAGGCAGTCGTGCTCGGTGACGGCACCGACGCCGACGTCATCGGACTGTCGGAGGATCCTCTCGAGGTCGCGGTGCAGATCTTCTACGTGCGCGGCGGCCGGATCCGCGGCCAGCGCGGCTGGGTGGCCGACCGCGCCGACGACGGCGACACCGCTGCCCTCGTCGAGGACTTCCTCATCCAGCTCTACGGTGGCGAGTCCGAGTCGATCCCGCGCGAGGTGCTGGTGCCGGCCCTGCCGCCCGACCACGCCACCCTCGAGCAGCTGCTCACCGAGCTGCGCGGCAGCAAGGTGGCGATCCGGGTGCCGCAGCGCGGTGACAAGAAGTCGCTCCAGGAGACCGTCGCGCGCAACGCCGGCCAGTCGCTGATGCTCCACAAGACCAAGCGGGCCAGCGACCTGACCACCCGCAACCGCGCCCTGGAGGAGATCCAGCAGGCGCTGTCGCTCGACGAGGTGCCGCTGCGCATCGAGTGCTACGACGTCTCCAACCTCCAGGGCACCGAGATCGTCGCGTCGATGGTGGTCTTCGAGGACGGCCTGGCCCGCAAGAGCGAGTACCGCCGGTTCGTCATCAAGGACGCCGACGGCCAGAACGACGTGGCCCACATGCACCAGGTCATCACCCGGCGCTTCCGGCGGCTGCTCGACGAGCAGTCGAAGTCGACCGAGGTCGCGACGGACAACGGGCCGATGCTCGTCGATCCGGAGACCGGGCGGCCGCGCAAGTTCGCCTATGCGCCCGGGCTGGTGGTCGTCGACGGCGGACCGCCGCAGGTCGCGGCCGCCCAGCAGGCGATGGCCGAGCTCGGCATCAACGACATCCCGGTCTGTGGTCTGGCCAAGCGGCTCGAGGAGGTGTGGCTGCCCGCCGAGGAGGACCCGGTCATC
Organism: uncultured Actinomycetota bacterium; assembly: GCA_963825755.1. Classification (GTDB taxonomy): domain Bacteria; phylum Actinomycetota; class Actinomycetes; order Propionibacteriales; family Nocardioidaceae; genus Nocardioides. The sequence continues at coordinate 7,456 of CAWGUS010000016.1, forward strand.
TTCGCCCGCACCAGTGAGGGCCTCTATCTCCTCCAGCGGGTGCGCGACGAGGCGCACCGCTTCGCCATCACCCACCACCGCAGCCGGCGGTCCAAGTCGATGGTCGAGAGCCTCCTCGACGACGTACCCGGCCTGGGCGAGGTACGCCGCAAGTCGCTGCTCAAGCACTTCGGCTCCCTCAAGAAGCTGCGCCTGGCCGAGGCCGGCGACATCGCCCTCGTCCCCGGCATCGGGCCGAGCACCGCCAAGGCCATCAAGGACGCCCTCGCCGCCGCCGACGCGACACGCAAGACTGGTCCCGCGCAGCCGATGCGCGTCAACACCGCCACCGGCGAGATCGAGGAGGACTGATGTCCGAGACCGCGACCCCGGAGCCCGGCGAGCTGGTCGTCGTCACCGGCATGACCGGTGCCGGGCGCAGCACGGCCGCCAAGGAGCTCGAGGACCTCGGCTTCTTCGTCGTCGACAACCTCCCGCCGGCGTTGGTGCGCGATGTCGTCCGGCTCGTCGACGACAGCCGCGGGGTGACGCAGCCGATCGCCGTCGTGGTCGACGTCCGGTCAGGGGCGTTCTTCGACGCCCTCCACGCCAACCGGCAGCAGCACGTCACCGGCCGGCCCACCACCCTGGTCTTCCTGGAGGCGAGCGACGACGTCCTCGTACGCCGCCAGGAGGCGGCCCGGCGCCCGCACCCGCTGCAGGGCGCCGGCCGGCTCGTCGACGGCCTCGCGCGCGAGCGGCTGGCCATGGCCAGCCTCCGCGGTGACGCCGACCTCGTGATCGACACCACCAACCTCAACGTGCACCAGCTCACCAAGCGGGTCGCGGAGCACTTCGGGTCGGCGCAGGCGACACGGCTCAAGGTGACCGTGATCAGCTTCGGCTTCAAGTACGGCATCCCCGTCGACGCCGACTTCGTGGGCGACATGCGCTTCCTGCCCAACCCCCACTGGGTGCCCGAGCTGCGCGCCCACAACGGCCGCGACGCCGCGGTCGCCGACTACGTGAAGAGCCAGGCCGGCGCCGCCGAGTTCCTCGACGGATATCTGCCGGTGCTCGAGATCGCGGCCAACGGGTACCTCGCCGAGGGCAAGCGGTTCATGACGATCGCGATCGGCTGCACCGGTGGCAAGCACCGCAGCGTGGCGATGACCGAGGAGGTAGCCCAGCGGTTGCGCGACCGCGGCTACGACACTCGGGCCGTCCACCGTGACCTCGGGCGGGAGTGACGTGCCGGCGGTCGACTGCTCGGTCGTCGCCCTGGGCGGCGGTCACGGCCTGCATGCGTCGCTGTCGGCGCTGCGCCGAGTGGCCCGCGACGTGACGGCGGTGGTGACGGTCGCCGACAACGGTGGGTCCTCCGGTCGGCTGCGCGACCAGTTCGACGTGCTGCCGCCGGGAGACCTGCGGATGGCGCTGGCCGCGCTCTGCGGCGACGACGACTGGGGCCGGACCTGGGCGGAGGTGCTGCAGCACCGATTCGCCGGCGACGGCGAGATGCGCGGCCACGTGGTCGGCAACCTGCTGATCGTCGGCCTCTGGGAGCAGCTCGGCGACCCCGTCGCCGCCCTCGACCTGGTGGGCCGGCTGCTCGGCGCCCGGGGCCGAGTGCTGCCGATGTCGACCACTCCGATCGACATCACCGCCGACGTTGTCGGCCTGGTCGCGGGCGACCCGGCCGCGCACACGCGGGTGCGCGGCCAGGTCGAGATCGCGACCACCGACGGGCGCATCGAGCGGGTGTATCTCGACCCCGAGCCGGTGCCGGCGTGTGCCGAGGCGGTCACCGCCGTGCGTGAGAGCGACTGGGTCGTGCTGGGGCCGGGATCCTGGTACACCTCCGTGATCCCGCACCTGCTCGTCCCCGAGCTGCGCGACGCGGTCGTGGCCCGCGGCGGCCGGCTGGTCGTCGTACTCAACCTGGAGGCGCAGCCGGGGGAGACCCATGGCTTCGCGCCCGAGGACCACCTGGCGGTGCTGCGGGAGCTGGCGCCCGACCTGACGGCGCACACCGTGCTCGCCGACGCGGGGAGCGTGGCCGACGTCGACGCCCTGGAGAAGGCGGTCGTCGACCTCGGCGGACGGCTCGTCGTCGCCGGCGTCGCCCGCGGGGACGGCACCCCCGCCCACGACCCGGCCCGGCTCGGCGAGGCCCTGGCCGGCATCCTGAGTGGCGGGGGTCGTTGACGTGCATGGCAGGATCGCAGGCATGGCGATGACCGCACCGGTGAAGGCCGAGCTGGCCAACACCCAGATCACCAAGACCTGTTGCCGCAAGGCCGAAGTCGCCTCGATGCTTCGATTCGCCGGGGGGCTCCACATCGTCAGCGGCCGGATCGTCGTCGAGGCCGAGCTCGACACCGGCGCCGCTGCGCGACGGCTGCGCAAGGACATCTCCGAGGTCTACGGCCACCAGTCCGACGTCGTGATGGTGCAGGGCAACGGCATCCGCAAGGGCAGCCGCTACATCGTCCGGGTCGTCAAGGACGGCGAGGCGCTGGCCCGGCAGACGGGCCTGCTCGACCAGCGCGGGCGACCCGTGCGCGGGTTGCCGCCGGCAGTGGTCTCCGGTGGCGGCTGCGACGCCGTCGCCGCCTGGCGAGGCGCCTTCCTCGCCCATGGCTCGCTGACCGAGCCCGGTCGCTCGTCCGCGCTCGAGGTCACCTGCCCGGGTCCGGAGGCCGCTCTGGCGCTCGTCGGCGTCGCCCGCCGTCTCGGCATCCAGGCCAAGGCCCGCGAGGTCCGCGGCGTCGACCGGGTCGTCATCCGCGACGGCGACGCGATCGGTGCCCTGCTCACCCGGCTCGGTGCCCACGAGTCGCTGATGGCCTGGGAAGAACGCCGCATGCGCCGTGAGGTGCGGGCCACGGCCAACCGCCTCGCCAACTTCGACGACGCCAACCTGCGCCGCTCCGCCCGCGCCGCCGTCGCCGCCGGAGCCCGCGTCGAACGCGCCCTCGAGATCCTCGCCGAGGAGGTGCCCGACCACCTCAAGCTCGCCGGCCACCTGCGCCTCGAGCACAAGCAGGCCTCCCTCGAGGAGCTCGGCCAGCTGCACGACCCGGTGCTCACCAAGGACGCCATCGCCGGCCGCATCCGGCGCCTGCTGGCGATGGCCGACAAGCGCGCCGAGGAGCTCGGCATCCCCGACACCGAGGCGTCACTGACGCCCGAGATGCTGGCTGAGATCACGGAAGCCAGCGGCGAACGAGCCGTACGAGTGCGCCGCGTGGGCTCGGCATGCTCGAGCATCGACGCGGCACGACGCCTGCGAGGTCGTGCGAGCGCGTCGAAATCACTGGGCAGCGACGCACGAGTGTCGATGCGGCGCGTGGGCTCGGGGAGATTGAGCAAGCGACACGGCCGAGCCTGCGAGGTCGTGCGAGCGCGTCGAAATCCATGGGGCGCGACGCACGAGCTGTCGTTGCGGGGCGGTGAGACGACCACCGCCCTGGCCGCCGAGGCAGGTGACCTCGTTGGTAGGTTGACGGGGCGCGGATGACTGAACGTCCGCGCATCCAGTCAAGGCGGGTGACTGAACACCCACCACCGAGACAAGGAGCATCGCAGTGACTGTTCGTGTGGGAATCAACGGCTTCGGCCGCATCGGCCGCAACTTCTTCCGGGCCGTGCGTGCGTCCGGTGCCGACATCGAGATCGTGGGGGTCAACGACCTCACCGACAACGCCGTACTCGCGCACCTGCTGAAGTACGACTCGATCCTCGGCCGGCTCGACGCCGACGTGTCCTCCGACGACACCTCCATCAAGGTCGGCGACCAGACCATCGCCGCCTTCGCCGAGCGCGACCCGGCCAACCTGAAGTGGGGCGACCTGAACGTCGACGTGGTCGTCGAGTCCACCGGCTTCTTCACCGACGCCACCAAGGCGAAGGCGCACATCGACGCCGGCGCCAAGAAGGTCATCATCTCCGCGCCCGCCTCCAACGAGGACATCACGATCGTGATGGGTGTCAACCACACCGACTACGACGCGGCCGCGCACCACGTCATCTCCAACGCGTCCTGCACCACCAACTGCCTCGGCCCGATGGCCAAGGCGCTCAACGACGACCTCGGCATCGTCAAGGGCCTGATGACCACCATCCACGCCTACACCGCCGACCAGAACCTCCAGGACAACATCCACAAGGACCTGCGCCGGGCCCGCGCGGCAGCGATCAACCTGGTGCCCACGTCCACCGGTGCGGCGAAGGCGATCGGCCTGGTCCTGCCCGAGCTCAAGGGCAAGCTCGACGGCTACGCCATCCGGGTGCCCGTGCCCACCGGCTCGGCCACCGACCTGACGTTCGAGGCCGGCCGTGAGACGACGGTCGAGGAGGTCAACGCGATCATCGAGAAGGCTGCCGACGGCCGGTTCCTCAAGTACTCCACCGACCCGATCGTCTCCTCCGACATCGTGACCGACCCGGCGTCGTGCATCTTCGACGCCCCGCTGACCAAGGTCATCGGCAACCAGGTCAAGGTCGTCGGCTGGTACGACAACGAGTGGGGCTACTCCAACCGCCTCGTCGACCTGATCGGCTTCATCGGCGAGACCCTCTGACGCATGAGTGGCATCGACAGCCTCGGCGACGTCCGCGGCAAACGGGTCCTGGTCCGCTCCGACCTCAACGTCCCCCTGGACGGAAGCACCATCACCGACGACGGCCGGATCCGGGCCAGCGCGCCCACGATCACCCGGCTGGCCGAGGCCGGGGCGCGCGTCGTCGTGATGGCGCACCTCGGCCGTCCCGACGGCGCGCCCGATCCGGCGTACTCCCTGGCTCCGGTCGCCGAGCGCCTGGGCGAGGTGCTCGGCCGCCCGGTCGTGTTCGCCACCGACACGGTGGGGCAGAGCGCCACGGCGACGGTCGATGGGCTGGCCGACGGTGACGTGGCCGTCCTCGAGAACGTCCGCTTCAACTCCGGCGAGACCAGCAAGGACGACGACGTGCGCGGCTCGTTCGCCGACCAGCTGGCCCAGCTCGGCGACGTGTTCGTCTCCGACGGGTTCGGGGTCGTGCACCGCAAGCAGGCCTCCGTGTACGACGTCGCGCTGAGGCTGCCGAGCGCGATGGGCGGCCTGGTGGCGACCGAGATCGACGTCCTGCGGCGGCTGACCGTCGACCCCGAGCGGCCCTATGTCGTGGTGCTCGGCGGATCCAAGGTCTCCGACAAGCTGGGCGTCATCGACAACCTCCTCGACAAGGCCGACAAGCTGCTCATCGGCGGCGGCATGGTCTTCACCTTCCTCAAGGCCCAGGGCCACGAGGTGGGCAAGAGCCTGCTGGAGGACGACCAGCTCGAGGTCTGCCGCGGCTACCTCGAGCAGGCTACCGAGCGGGGCGTCGAGATCGTGCTGCCGACCGACATCGTGGTCGACACGGCGTTCCCGTCCGACGACCGCGCGCCCGAGCCGCAGGTCGTGGCCGCCGACGCCATCCCGGGCGACGCCCTCGGCCTCGACATCGGGCCCGCCTCGGCCCGGGCGTTCGCCGGGGCGCTCGCCGACGCCCGCACCGTCTTCTGGAACGGCCCGATGGGGGTGTTCGAGGTCGACGCGTTCGCCGACGGCACCCGAGCCGTCGCGGAGGCCCTCACCGAGATCGACGGGCTGTCGGTGGTCGGTGGCGGCGACTCCGCCGCCGCCGTACGCAAGCTCGGCTTCGACGAAGCCGCCTTCGGGCACATCTCCACGGGTGGCGGCGCCAGCCTGGAGTACCTCGAGGGCAAGGAACTGCCCGGCATCGCCGTCCTCGAGAGGAACTGACCATGGCCCGCACCCCCCTGATGGCCGGCAACTGGAAGAGCAACCTCAACCACCAGGAAGCCGTGGTGCTCGTCCAGAAGCTCGCCTGGACGCTCTCCGACAAGCGCCACGACTACGGCAAGGTCGAGGTCGTCGTGGTGCCGCCGTTCACCGACCTGCGCTCGCGTGCAGACGCTCGTCGACGGCGACCGGCTGTCGATCAGGTACGCCGCGCAGGACGTCTCGGACGCACGACGGTGGCGCCTACACCGGCGAGATCTCGGCGGCGATGCTCGCCAAGCTCGGCTGCAGCTACGTCGTGGTCGGCCACTCCGAGCGCCGTGAGTACCACGCCGAGGGCGACGACGTCGTCAACACCAAGGCACACAAGGCGCTGGCCGCCGGGATGACCCCGATCGTCTGTGTCGGCGAGGGGCTCGAGGTCCGCCAGGCGGGCGACCAGGTGGCGTACACGCTCGCGCAGGTCGACGGATCGCTGGCCGGCTTCACCGCCGAGCAGGTCGCTGGCCTGGTCATCGCCTACGAACCGGTCTGGGCCATCGGCACCGGCGAGGTCGCGACCCCCGACGACGCGCAGGAGGTCTGCGCCGCCATCCGCGGGCGGCTCCGCGAGGTGCACGGCGAGGCTGCGGCCGACGGTTGCCGCATCCTCTACGGCGGCTCGGTGAAGGCGTCGAACGTCGCCGGGATCATGGCAGCAGCCCGATGTCGACGGTGCCCTGGTCGGCGGCGCGAGCCTGCAGGCCGACGAGTTCGGCGGCGTTTGCCGTTTCTACGACATGCCGGTCCTGTGATCGCGACTGCGTGACGTAGGCTTCGCTCCGTGATTCTGCCTCTCCAAGTCCTGCTCGTCATCACGAGCGCGATCCTCATCCTGCTGGTGCTGCTCCACAAGGGCCGCGGCGGCGGACTGTCCGACATGTTCGGCGGTGGCGTCTCCTCGACGCTCGGCGGCTCTTCGATCGCCGAGCGCAACCTCGACCGCTTCACGGTGGGCGTCGGGGTCATCTGGTTCTCCTGCATCGTTGCCCTGGGCCTGCTCCTGGCCTACGGCTCCTGAGCAATCGCGCGAGCAGAGAAGGACTGACGTGGCTGGTGGCTGGAAATGCGATCCGCGGGAGTCGGGTCGGCGCAGGTCCGATGGGCGAGGCCGAGCGGGGTGAGTCGGCCCCGCGCCAGGCCGTCACGTACTTCTGCTCCCACGAGCACCGCTCGGTGGTGACCTTCGCGATCGAGGCGGCCGTCCCGGACTCGTGGGACTGCCCCAAGTGCGGCCTGCCGGCCAGCCGGGACTCCGACAACCCACCGCCCGCGCCCAAGATCGAGCCCTACAAGACGCACCTCGCCTACGTGAAGGAGCGCCGCTCCGACGCCGAGGCGGCCGACATCCTCGACGAGGCGATCCAGCTGCTGCGCTCGCGCCGGAAGTCCGGCGAGATCATCTTCTGAGGCCCGGCCGGCGCTGTCGGGAGGGCTTCCGTGGAGTTCCTACACATGTAGGTAGGGGCCGTGACGCACCTGCGCTGGGAACAGGGCGGTGTGGCTGGTGGCCTGCTGGATCATCAGACGCGGTCTCACTTCCGAGGTCGCCCAGGCCCTGCTCGCGAAGGCTTCCGTGGAGTTCCCACACGTGTAGGTAGTCGCGTGACGGGCCCTGTGACGGAGCGAGCCTGTGGACGACGGCAGCGGGCGCCGCCGGGAGATGCTGGGATCGACGCATGCTCTCGCACAGCTCACCCATCATGCGCCCCGACAGCGTCCACCGCGGCGAGATCGTCACGGACGGTGCCATCGCACCTCATGGCGGAGGGTGGCTGCCGCGCGGTCACGCTGCGGGCGCTGGCCGATCGCTTCAGGATGACCCCGCGCGGGGTGCTGTGCTGGTTCGGCACGACGGATGACATGTGGGAACAGATCGCCGCGTGCTACGGACGGCGGTGGGTGCAGTGGCTCGACGGCTACGACCGTGCCTCCTGGGGAACTCGCCGCCCTCGTGCCCCGCACGCCCGAGGAGACGGCCTGGACGAGGGTCTGGTTGGCGCTCGGTGAGGAGGGCCGGACCCGGCCTCGTGTCGGAGATGTGATCGCGCACTTCGAACGCGAGGAGCGGGAGATCACGGCCAGGCTCATCCCGGAACGGGATTCCGCGGACCACGACGTGGCCCTGGCGTTGGTGCGCGGTCTGCGCCACTCGCTGTGTGCGGCCGTGGACCCGATGGCCGTCGACCAGGCGCACGAGACCTTGTCGAGGTACGAGGCGCGTCAGAGTCCGGAGGCGGCGTCCGCGTCCAGCAGCCACAGGGTCTCGCGCTCGACCGCGGACCCGGCAGCCGGCGTCGTGTGGACGTCCGCGCCGGACAGGGCGGACGCGACGGCGGCGGCCTTCTCCGAGCCGCTGACCATGAACCACACGGCGCGCGCGCGGTTGAGAGCGCCGAACGTCAGCGAGACGCGCTCGGGCGGAGGCTTCGGCGACTCCCGCACGGCCACGGCCACCTGGTCGTCGACGTCGAGCGCGGGATGACCCGGGAACAGTGACGCGACAGTGGCCGTCCGGCCCGACGCCCAGCATCACGACGTCGAAGAGTCCGCTGCCGTGCCTGTGCAGCTCCTCGCCGTACGCCGTCGCGGCGGCGTCGAGGTCCAGACCACCGTCGGCGGCGGGCATCTCGTGCACGTTGGCCGGGTCGAGCGCCCACCTCGTCGAGGAAGGCCTCGCGCGCCTGGGCCGCGTTGCGGTCGGGGGTCCCGGCCGGGACGAAGCGCTCGTCGCCCCACCACACGACCACGCGCGACCAGTCGACCGACGAGTCGGTGGCCCGGCGGGCGACCTCCCGGTGCACCGCGTCGGCGATCGAGCCGCCGGTGAGCGCGATCTGCGGTACGCGGCCGTCGGCCTGGGCGCAGCTCCAGCACCTCGAGCAGCCGGCTTGCCACATCGCCGGCGAGGGTGCCGGAGTCCTCGTGCACGATCATCTCGGAACCGGTGGTCACGACCGGGCCTCCAGCTTCGACCAGCTGAGCGGCCGCCGCGGCGTAGATGTCGTCCTCGTCGAGCCGACGCAGCTCCTCGGCGAGCAGCTCGGGCAGCTCGCGGCGCTTGCAGAGCGACCGGCCGGTCGGGCTGGCCGGGGGAGGAGAACGTGGCCAGCCGGCCGTCGGCGCGGCTGATCCTGATCGGCCCCTCCTTGGTCTCCATCACCACCTCGGTGATGCCGGGACCCGAGGAGCCGCGCCGCTCGACCGGCACCTTGAGCCGGGCGGTCAGCCAGGCCACCAGAAGGTCGGCGCTGGGGCTGATCGCGCTCGGCCGTGACCGACGCGCGCTGCACCTTGAGGGGGTGTTGGTCGAGCGACGCGGCCAGCAGCGCGCGCCACGCGGTGATGCGGGTCCAGGCGAGGTCGGTGTTGCCGGAGGCGTACGTCGCGCACTGGCGGTGCATGGCGACCTTCTTGCCGCGGGTGACGGCGGCGGCATCGGTGACGCGCCGGGTGGCCAGCCGCCCCAGCGGGTCGTCGGCCGGGTCCTCCGGGGCGTCGGTGGGCCACCAGATCGCGACCGGGGAGTCGGGCAGCAGCAGCGGCAGCACGACCGACTCGGCGTGCTTGACCACTTCGCCCTTGAGCCGGATGAGCGCGGTCTCGCCGGCCCAGCCGGCGCCGATGCCGACCTGGGCGTTGACCATCGCCGGCGCCGCGCGCGTCACCGAGGATCACGCCCAGCACCCGGCGCGGGGTGCTCGTGCGATGCGTCGCGGGCGGCCTGCATGGCCTCTTCGGCGTCGTCCTCGTCGACGACGATGATCAGGGTCATCACCATGCCCATGGCCGGGCTGCCGGCCCTGCGTCGCGCCCTGATGAACTCGGCGGCGATCGCAGCGGCATTGGTGTCGATGAGCTCGGCGGTCATGGTCTCCTCCAGGTGCGGCCGTCGCGCGCGAGCATGGCCTCGGCCGAGGGCGGGCCCCAGGTGCCCGACGCGTAGGTGTCGGGCTTGCCCTTCTTGGCCCAGTGCGCCAGCACCGGGTCGAGGATCTTCCAGGACAGCTCGACCTCCTCGTGCCGCGGGAACAGCGGCGGGTCGCCGAGGAGCACGTCGAGGATGAGGCGCTCGTAGGCCTCCGGGCTCGCCTCGGTGAACGTGCCGCCGTAGGCGAAGTCCATGTTGACGTCGCGGATCTCCATCGCGGTGCCGGGCACCTTGGACCCGAACCGCAGCGTCATGCCCTCGTCGGGCTGCACCCGGATCACCAGCGCGTTCTGGGTGAGCTCCTCGGTGGCGGTCTCGGTGAACGGCAGGTGCGGCGCGCGTTTGAAGACGATGGCGACCTCGGTCACCCGCCGGCCGAGCCGCTTGCCGGTGCGCAGGTAGAACGGCACCCCGGCCCAGCGCCGGCGTCTCGATGTGGACCGTGATCGCGGCGAACGTCTCGGTGGTGGACGTCTTCCTGATGCCCTCCTCGTCGAGGAAGCCCTGCACCTTGTCGCCGCCCGCCCAGCCCTCGACGTACTGCCCGCGGGCGGTGCTGAGGTCGAGGCGGCGCGGCAGGCGACCGACGCCAGCACCTTCTGCTTCTCGATGCGCAGGCTCTCGGCGTCGAACGACGTCGGCTCCTCCATCGCCACCAGCGCCATCAGCTGCAGCAGGTGGTTCTGGATGACGTCTCGGGCGGCACCGATGCCGTCGTAGTAGCCGGCCCGACCGCCGATGCCGACGTCCTCGGCCATCGTGATCTGCACGTGGTCGACGTAGTTGGCGTTCCAGATCGGCTCGAACATGTTGTTGGCGAAGCGCATCGCCAGGATGTTCTGGACCGTCTCCTTGCCGAGGTAGTGGTCGATCCGGAAGACCGAGCCGGACGGGAAGACGCCGGCGAGGTTGTCGTTGAGCTCGCGCGCCGACTCGAGGTCGTGGCCGAACGGCTTCTCGACCACCACCCGGCGCCAGGAGTCCGTCGGGCGGCTGGGCCAGGCCGTGCTCCTGGAGCTGACCGACGACGTAGCCGAAGAACCACGGCGGGATGGCGAGGTAGAACGCGTAGTTGCCGCCGGTGCCGCGTGCCTGGTCGAGCTCCTCGATCGTACGGCGCAGCGTGTCGAACGCGACGTCGTCCTCGAAGTCGCCCTGCACGAAGCGCAGGCCCTCGGCGAGCTGCCGCCAGACCTCCTCGCGGAACTCGGTGCGGGCGTACTCCTTCACCGAGTCGTGCACGATCTGGGCGAAGTCCTGGTCGGCCCAGTCGCGCCGCGCGTAGCCGATCAGGCTGAAGCCGGGCGGCAGCAGCCCGCGGTTGGCGAGGTCGTAGATCGCCGGCATCACCTTCTTGCGCGACAGGTCGCCGGTGACGCCGAAGAGCACCATGCCGCACGGTCCGGCGATGCGCGGGAGGCGCCGGTCCTCGGGGTCGCGCAGCGGGTTGCCCCCGACGGTGCTGCCGACGCCATCAGCCGTCGTCCCCGAGCAGCGCGGCAAGCTCGGCCAGGTCGCCGGGCCCGGAGACGTGCAGCCGGAGCACCGGACGGCCCTTGTCGGCCAGCACCTGGCCGTCGCCCACGGCCTGGGCGGTCAGGAACTCCTGGAACGTGAACGGCCGGTCGGGCACGGCCAGGTCGGCGACCGGCTGCCCGGTGACCTGGAGGTAGACGCCCGTGTCGGGGCCGCCCTTGTGGTACTGCCCGGTGGAGTGCAGGAAGCGCGGGCCCCAGCCGAACGTGACCGGCCGTCCGGTACGACGCGCGAGGGCGGGCCGCACGTCGGCCAGTGCCGCGTCACGGTGCCGGTCGAGGTAGGCCTGCACGGAGACGTAGCCGTGCTCGCCGTCGAGGCGGTCGAGCAGCGCGGTCACGGCGTCGGCGACCGTGCTCGTGTCCTTGGGCAGCCAGTCCTCCGAGGCGTAGACGGTCGTGGCGCCGTCGACGAACATCGGGCGCGGCTGCTCGCCGCCGCCGTCGAGCATCTCGCGGGCGGCGGCCTTGGCGCTCTCGACGTCGGGCTGGTCGAAGGGGTTGATGCCGATCACCCGGCCGGCGACGGCGGTCGCGACCTCCCAGAGCAAGAGCTGGCCGCCGAGTGTGGCGTCGACGGTCACGCCCCAGCCGGAGGCCGGCACGACGGACGGGCCGTCCGGACCGTACGTGGCCAGCACCTCGTCATCGGTGCTGGGGGAGAAGTTCGGTGCGTCCTTGCCCTCGACGACGACGGGCAGGATGCCCTTGCCGTCCTTGCCCGTGGACTCGGCGACCAGCTGCTCGGCCCAGTCGCCCAGCCCGGCGTACGACGAACCGCCGTCGGCGAGCACGAGCTTGTCGGCGCCGGCCTTGCTGGCGGCGCCGAGCAGCGCACCCAGGCGCAGGCCCGGGTTGTCGGGGGAGTCGGCGACGAGGGCGGCCGACATGGCCGTGGCCTCGTCGAGCAGGCGGGCGATGTCGGCCCCGGCCAGCCCGCTGGGCACCAGCCCGAACGCGGTGAGGGCGGAGTATCGGCCACCGACCTCGGGGTCGGCGCGGAAGACGCGGTAGCCCGCCTCGGTGGCCGACCTGTCGAGCGGCGAGCCGGGGTCGGTGACCACCACGATGCGCCCCTTCGGGTCGATGCCGGCGTCGGTGAACGCCTTCTCGAAGGCACGGCGCTGGCTGTCGGTCTCGACGGTGCCGCCGGACTTCGACGACACCACGACGACCGTCCGGTCCAGGTGGTCCTCGAGGGCGGCGCGGACGAAGTCCGGGTCGGAGGAGTCGAGCACGACGAGGTCGACCCCGTCGGCCGCGCAGATGACCTCGGGGGCCAGGGACGAGCCACCCATCCCGCACAGCACGATCCTGTTCAGCCGTTGCCCGGTGAGGTTGGCCCGCAGCTCGTAGATCTGCTCGACGAGGGGTCGCGAGGTCGTGTGCAGGTCGACCCAGGCGAGTCGCTTGCCGGCCTCCTCCTCGGCTGCGTCGCCCCACAGGGTGGGGTCACGCTTCGCCAGCCGGGAGGCGAACTTGTCGTCGACGAGCTCTGCGACGGTGTCGGTGAAGGCCTTCTCGTCGCGGTAGCCGAAGAACAGCTCGAACACGCCGTCCTCGGAGACGGTGTTGGACGCGGTCACCGACCGGCCTTGGACATCTGGCCCTCGACGGTCTCGACGAGCTCGGTCCACGACTTCTTGAACTTGTCGACGCCCTCGGTCTCGACCGTCTGCAGGACGTCGAGGAAGTCGACGCCCACCTCGCCCAGCCGGTCCAGGACCGCGCGCCCTTCGGAGGCCTTGCCCGTGACGACGTCGCCGAGGATCTCGCCGTGGTCGGCGAACGCGTCCATCGTCTTCTCGGGCATGGTGTTGACCGTCTCCGGCACGACGAGCTGGGTGACGTACATGGTGTCGTCGTAGTCGGGGTTCTTCACCCCGGTGGAAGCCCAGAGCGGCCGTTGCGGGTTGGCGCCCTCCGCGGCCAGGGCCTGCCACCGGTCCGAGGCGAGGACCTCCTCGTAGGCGCCGTACGCCACCAGGCCGTTGGCCACCGCGGCCTTGCCCTTGAGCGCCGTCGCGATGTCGGTGCCGATCTCGTCGAGACGCCTGTCGATCTCGGTGTCGATGCGCGAGATGAAGAACGACGCCACCGACCGGATCGTCGACAGGTCGCGGCCGGCCTCCTTCGCCTGCTCCAGGCCGGTCAGGTAGGCGTCCATGACCTCGCGGTAGCGCTCCTCGCCGAAGATCAGCGTGACGTTCACGCTGATGCCCTCGGCGATGGCGGCCGTGATCGCCGGTAGGCCCTCGAGCGTGGCCGGGATCTTGATGAGCGCGTTGGAGCGGTCGACAGCGGTCCAGAGGGCCTTGGCGGACGCGATGGTGCCGTCGGTGTCGTTGGCCAGGTCGGGCTCGACCTCGATGGAGACGCGGCCGTCGTGGGCGGTGCTGCGCGCGACCGGAGCCAGGATGTCACAGGCGTTGCGGACGTCCTCGGTGGTCAGCTCGAAGATCACCTTGTCGACCGGCTCGCCCGCGGCGACCAGCTTGCCGACCTGCTCGTCGTAGCGCTCACCGTCAGCGATCGCCGCGGCGAAGATCGTCGGGTTGGTGGTCACTCCGACCACCGACTTCTGCTCGACGAGGTCGGCCAGGTTGCCGGTCTCGATGCGCTCGCGCGACAGGTCGTCGAGCCAGATCGACACCCCCGCCTCCGCCAGAGCCTTCAGCTTGTCACTCATGGGAACCTCTCAGGATCGTGTCGACGGACAGTGGGTGGGGTGGCCGGTCAGGCCCGGACGATCAAGCGGAGACCGCCGCGATGGAGTCGCGTGCAGCGTTGGCGACGGCCTCGGCCGTGACGCCGAACTCGGTGTAGATGCGGGCGAAGTCGGCGGACGCGCCGTAGTGCTCGATCGAGACGATGCGTCCGTGGTCGCCGACGACCTCGCGCCAGCCCTGGGCGATGCCGGCCTCGACGCTGACGCGCGCCTTCACGGTCGGCGGGATCACGGTCTCGCGGTACGACTCCTCCTGGTCGTCGTACCACTCGCGGCACGGCATCGAGACGACGCGCGCCTGCACACCGTCGGCGGCGAGCAGCTCGCGCGCCTCGACGGCCAGCTGGAGCTCGGAGCCGGTGCCGATGAGCACCACGTCGGGCACACCGTCGGTGTCGAGCAGCACGTAGCCGCCGCGGTGGACGTTGCTGGTGTCGGAGAAGCCCTCGGCTCCACGCGGGTACGTCGGGACGTTCTGCCTGCTCAGGCACAGCCCGGCGGGACGGTCGGTGCGCTCGAGGACCGCGGCCCACGCGGCGACCGTCTCGTTGGCGTCGCCGGGACGCACGACGTCGAGGCCGGGGATCGCCCGCAACGCGGCCAGGTGCTCGATCGGCTGGTGCGTCGGGCCGTCCTCGCCGAGGCCGATGGAGTCGTGGGTCCAGACGTAGGTGACGGGCAGGCCCATGATCGAGGCCAGCCGCACCGACGGGCGCATGTAGTCGGAGAACGTGAGGAAGGTGCCGCCGAAGACGCGGGTGCCGCCGTGGACGGCGATGCCGTTCATGATCGCGCCCATCGCGTGCTCGCGGATGCCGAAGTGGAGCACCCGGCCGGCGAGCGGGTCGCCCTGGAACATCTTGGTCGAGCGGTCCTTCGGCAGGAACGACGGGACACCCTCGATGGTCGTGTTGTTGGAACCGGCCAGGTCGGCCGAGCCGCCCCACAGCTCGGGCAGCGCCGGCGCGATCGCGTTGATCGTCTTGCCGGACGCCACGCGCGTCGCGACGCCCTTCGGGTCGGCGTCGAACGACGGCAGCGCGGCGGCCCAGCCCGTGCGGGAGCGTGCGCGTCTGCATCCGCTCGAAGAGCTCGGTGTCGGCCGACGGCTTGGTCGTCCAGTGCCTGAACTCGTCGTCCCACGCGGCCTGCTCGGCCTTGCCGCGGGCGACGGCCTCACGGGTGTGCTCGAGGACGCCGGCGGGCACCTCGAAGGTCTTGTCGGGGTCGAAGCCGAGCACCTTCTTGGTCGCCGCGACCTCGTCGTCGCCGAGCGCGGAGCCGTGGCTCTTGCCGGTGTTCTGCAGGGTCGGCGCGGGCCAGGCGATGATGGTGCGCAGGACGATGAAGCTGGGCCGGTCGGTGACCGCCTCGGCCTTGCGGATCGCGGCGTACAGCGCCGGGACGTCCTCGGCGTACTTCGTCTCGTCGTGGGTCCAGTCGACGGTCTGCACGTGCCAGCCGTAGGCCTCGTAGCGCAGGGCGACGTCCTCGGCCAGGGCGATGTCGGTGTCGTCCTCGATGGAGATCCGGTTGGCGTCGTAGATCAACGTGAGGTTGCCGAGCTGCTGCACGCCCGCGATGGCGGAGGCCTCGGCGCTCACGCCCTCCTCGATGTCGCCGTCGCTGCACAGCGCGTAGACGTGGTGGTCGAACGGCGAGGCGCCCTCGGCGGCGTTGGGGTCGAGCATGCCGCGCTCGCGGCGGGCGGCCATCGCCATGCCGACCGCGTTGCCGACGCCCTGGCCCAGCGGGCCGGTGGTGGTCTCGACGCCGGCGGTGTGGCCGTACTCCGGGTGGCCCGGCGTCTTGCTGCCCCACGTGCGCAGCGCCTTGATGTCGTCGAGCTCGAGACCCCACCCGCCGAGGAACAGCTGGAGGTAGAGCGTGAGCGACGAGTGACCGCACGACAGCACGAACCGGTCGCGGCCGGGCCAGTGCGGGTCGGCGGGGTTGTGCCGCATCACCTTCTGGAACAGCAGGTACGCCGCCGGCGCCAGGCTCATGGCGGTGCCGGGGTGGCCGTTGCCGACCTTCTGGACGGCGTCCATGGCCAGCACGCGGACCGTGTCGACGGCCTTCTCGTCGAGTTCTGTCCAGTCCAGCTGTGCGGAGTTGCGGGTCACGGGATTCCCTTCGCGAGGGGGTCGGAGCACGTCGAGGACGAGCCTACTCACGGGCGGGTTTAGACTTCGACCCGCGCCCACCGGTACCCCGTCGCCCGGCACTCGATCGTCAGTGAGGAACTCCGTGACCTACCTCGGCCAGTCGGCCTCCTCGGCCGCGCCTTCGGGCGACGAGGGTGGCACGCCGAGGACGTCAGCGGCCGGGATCGAGGCGGTCTCCGTCAAGGACGTCCTCGCGGCGTACGTCGGCCTCACCAAGCCGCGGGTCATCGAGCTCCTGCTCCTGACCACCGTGCCGGTGATGTTCTTCGCGGCGCGCGGCATCCCGCCCCTGGGCCTGGTGGTGGCCACGGTCATCGGCGGCACCCTGAGCGCCGGGTCGGCGTCGGCCCTCAACTGCGTCTACGACCGCGACATCGACGAGCAGATGCGCCGCACCCGGCGTCGCGCCCTGCCGCGCCATGTGGTCTCGCCCCGGTCGGCCCTGGTCTTCGGCCTGTCGCTCGGCGTGATCAGCACGGTGATCCTGGCGGTGTGGGTCAACCCCCTGTCGGCCACGTTGTCGGTGCTGGCCAACGCGTTCTACGTGCTCGTCTACACGATGGTCCTCAAGCGCCGCACCACCCAGAACATCGTCTGGGGCGGGTTGGCCGGCTGCTTCCCGGCGCTGATCGGCTGGACCGCCGTCACCGGTGAGCTGGCCTGGACTCCCGTCGTCCTCTTCCTCGTCGTCTTCTTCTGGACCCCGCCCCACACCTGGGCGCTGGCGCTGCGCTACCGCGAGGACTACGCCAACGTGTCGGTGCCGATGCTCCCGGTCGTCGCCCCGGCCCGCGAGGTCGGCCGGCAGATCGTGATCTACAGCTGGGTGATGGTCGCGACGTCGCTGCTCCTGTGGCCGGTCGCCGGCACCGGGCCGGTCTACCCGGCCGCGGCCACTGTCCTCGGGGCGCTCTTCCTGGTCGAGGCCTACCGCATGTGGGGCCGGGCGAAGAAGTCGGAGAGCCTGTCGGTCATCGCGCCGATGCGGCTCTTCCACAGCTCCAACCTCTATCTCTCGCTGCTGTTCGTCGCGGTCGCTCTCGACCCGCTGCTGACGCGCTGAGGCGCCCCCGGGCGGGCCCGTCACGGGTTGACCGGCTTGCGTCTGATTGAAACGTAACCAGTTGGGGTACACCTCGTTGAGCGGTACGTCGCGTCCTCCACGCTCGGGATACCGGACGCGATCGGATCGACTGCACCTGACAAGTTCACACAAAGAGTCCGGGGGGATTCAGAGATGTCCGTCACGAGCGAGCGGATCGCTGACGGACGTGTCGCCACAGCGACACGTCCGGCGCAGCCGCGACCAGGCGTCGTGGAGGGAGTGCTCGACCGAGCGCGCCACCACGACCTGTCACCACCAGTTCCACCACTCATGTTCGACCGGCACGCGGTCACCCGGTGAGCGCACCGGCCCGTGCCGGTGCGTCGCGCAGGACCTCGGCGGGTCCGGCGCGTCCTCAGTGGATCCTGCTCGTCGCCGGGGCCAGCGCACTCGCGGTGGCGCTCGCGTCGTTCCTGCTGAGCAGTGGGATCGGGCCGATCGCGCCGGCCGCGGCACCGGCGAAGACGTCGTGCATGCCCACCGGGACCGAACCCGGACCGCTCGTCGACCTCGGCGTGCACGGTGCCGATCCCGGAGGGCTCCTCACCGAGGGGACGATCGGCACGCTCATCGACCTCGCCGACCGGGCCGGGGCGTCGATCATCTCGACGACGGCGTCGTGGCGCGACCTGCGGCCCGACCCGACTGCGCCGTACGACTGGACCGCCCTCGACGATGTCATCGACCGGGCCGGAGCGGCCGGCATGCGGGTGCGCCTCCAGCTGCAGGGCATGCCGACGTGGGCCGTGACGGGCTCGGCGCCGGACGGGGAGTGGCGGCCGCCGCTGACCGAGCAGGAGCTCGCGGCGTGGTCGACGTTCGTCTCCGACCTGATGCTGCACGTGCGCGGCCGGGTCGACTACGTGGAGATCTGGGACGAGCCCAACGAGGCGGACCACTGGACGCCGGGACCCGACCCGCGCGCCTACTCGGCGCTGCTCCAGGCGTCGTACCCGCTGGTCAAGCGGATCGACCCGGAGGTCGTCGTGGTCTCGGGCGGCCTGAGCACCAACGACCTGGGCTACCTGACGGAGCTCTACGGCGCGCTCGACGACTCACCGGGCGAGCGGCGTCCGTTCGACATGCTCGGCCTGCACCGCTCGGGGGGCCATCGCCGGATGCACGACGCGATGCGTGACCACGGCGACGGTGAGAAGGGCGTGTACGTCGGAGAGCTCGGCTATGCCACCGTGCCGGCGCGGGACTGGCGCGCGGTCGACGAGGCCACGCGCTCGCGCTACCTCACCGAGACGATGGAGGCGACGACGTGCACGCCGTACGTCTTCGCCGTGTCGTGGCACCTCCAACCCACCGATGTCACCACGGAGTCCTGGACGCTGCTCGACGCGGCCCTCCGGCCGACCCAGTCGTACGACGCCCTGGCGGCGTGGGCCGAACGGGTGAGGGCCGTCAGCGGCGAGTGAGCGGGCGCGCCGACAGGACCACGACCGTCACGGCCGCCGACAGCAGCGCCGCGCCGAGCATGTGGAGGGCGACCAGGGCCTCGGGCAGGTCGAGGAAGTACTGCGCGAAGCCGACCAGGCCCTGGGCCAGCTCGACGACCAGCAGCAGCTCGGCGGCTCTGAGCACCCGGTCGTCGCGGGTGCGATGGGCCAGCGCGAGCAGGGCGACGGTGAGGGCGACCAGGACGTAGACCGCGACGGCATGCACGTGCGACATCACCTGCGGGTCCAGCCCGGTGCGTCGCGAGTCGGCGTCGCCACTGTGCGGGCCGCTGCCCGTGACGACCGTGCCGAGGTAGAGCACCACCCAGGCGGCGGCGAGGACCAGCCAGGTCAGTCGGGAGGTGCGGGTGTCGGCGGCGGGCCGCGCCGGCCCGCGCAGCGTGTCGAGCAGCACCACGCACACTCCGATGATGGCCATCGACACGAGCAGGTGCAGCGACACGATCCACGGGTTCAGCTCCGTGAGCACCGTGACGCCGCCGATCAGGGCCTGCGCCGGGACGCCCAGCGCGACGATGGCCGACAACCGCACGACGCGGCGGCGCCCGGCACCGATCGCCGAGAGCAGGCACAACACGGCGACCGCGACGAGCAGCCAGGTGAGCATCCGGTTGCCGAACTCGATGGCGCCGTTGATGCCCAGCTCGCCGTGGGCGACGTAGGACTCGTCCGTGCACTTCGGCCACGTCGGGCAACCCAGCCCGGAGCCGGTGAGGCGCACCGCGCCGCCGGTGAGGACGATGCCGATGTTGACGACCAGGTTGGCGACGGCGAGCGGCCACAGGAAGCGGGCCATCGGCCCGGCGACTCGGTCGATCAGGGCGGGCACGGTCACTCCCAGGAGAACGTGGTGGCGGTCAGGACGGTGCCGACGGCGGTCCAGGCGAGCAGCACGACCAGCGCCCGGCCGTCGAGGGCGCCATCGAGCAGGGCCGCCCTCAGCGCCTCGCCGAGGGCGCCGCTCGGCAGCCACTCGGCGACCTCGCCGAAGGCGCCGTACGAGCTGGCGGGGATGACCACGGCCCCCCCGGCCATCAGCAGCAGGTAGACGAGGTTCGCGGCGGCGAGGGTGGCCTCGGCGCGCAACACCCCGGCGACGAACAGCCCGAGCGAGGCGAACGCAGCGGTGCCGAGCAGCATGGCGACAGCGGCGGGTACGGCGCCCGCGGCCGGTTGCCAGTCGAGCACCAGGGCGGCGGCGACGATCACCACGACCTGCAGCGCCTCGACCACCAGCAGGGCCAGGACCTTGCCGAGCAGCAGCCCGTGCCGGGGCAGCGGGGAGGCGCCGAGCCGCTTGATGACGCCGTACCTGCGCTCGAAGCCGGTGGCGATCGCGAG
Source organism: uncultured Actinomycetota bacterium (assembly GCA_963825755.1). Taxonomy (GTDB): domain Bacteria; phylum Actinomycetota; class Actinomycetes; order Propionibacteriales; family Nocardioidaceae; genus Nocardioides. The sequence continues at coordinate 27,540 of CAWGUS010000016.1, forward strand.
CGACGTGAACGCCGTCGACATCACGGCGAGCGCGAGCACGCCGGGGGTGAGCACGTCGATGGGCCGGTCGGCGAGGTCCAGGCCGACCCGGTCGACCGCGAGCACGCCGCCGACGAGCACGATGAGCGGGATGACCACGGCCAGCAGCAACTGCTCGCCGTTGCGGAGCATCAGCCGGGCCTCCATCGAGGCCTGGGCCAGCACCTGACGGCCCAGGGGGGCGGCGCCGGGCGCGGGGGAGAGGTCGAGGCTCATGGGCGCAGCCCGCGACCGGTCAGCTCGACGAACACGTCCTCGAGGTTGCGCTGACCCAGCGTGAGCGACTCGGGCAGCACGTCGTGCTCCTCGCACCAGCGCGACACGATGCCGAGCGTGGTCGAGTCGGCCGGGCCCGTGACGACGAGGCTGTACTCGTCCAGCTGGGTGACGACCGCCTCCGGCCCCAGCGCGGCGCCGAGCGACTGCGGAGCACCCTCCGGGAACGGCTTCGTCACCACGAGCCGGATCGTCGCGCTGCCGCCGCCGCGGGTCAGCTCCAGCGGCGTGCCCGACACGAGCAGCCGGCCCTGGTCGATGATGTGGATGCGGTCGGCAAGGCGCTCGGCCTCGTCCATCAGGTGGGTGGTCAGCACGACCGTCGCGCCTGCCGTGCGCAGGTCGGTGAGCAGCTCCCACGTCGCACGTCGGGCGTGCGGGTCCATGCCGGCGGTCGGCTCGTCGACGAAGACCAGCTCCGGGCGACCCACCACCGCCATCGCCAGCCCGAGCCGCTGCTGCTGGCCACCCGAGAGCCGTCGGTACGGCGTCCGGCCGCAGTCGCCGAGCCCGAGCCGCTCGGCCAGCGCGTCGACGTCCAGCGGGTGGGCGTGCAGGGCGGCGATGTGGTGCAGCATCTCCATCGCGCGCGCGCCCGACCAGGCACCGCTGCCCTGGAGCATCACGCCGAGGCGGGGGAGCAGCTCGCGGCGGTCGCGGTGGGGATCGAGACCCAGCACCGTCACGCTGCCCCGGTGGGGGGTGCGGTAGCCCTCGCAGGTCTCGAGCGTCGTGGTCTTGCCGGCGCCGTTCGGCCCGAGGACCGCCGTGATCGTGCCCCTCTCGACGGCCATCGTGAGGCCGTCGACCGCGACCTTGTCGCCGTACCGCATGACCAGGCCGTCGACACTGACGGCGAGGTCGGACGGGGCGTCAGGCACGCGGTGAGTGTAGTTATCCGGTTCCCCAATGTCGGTGGCCACCCCTACGCTCGCCAGCATGACGTCCACACCGGCCATCGAGGCCGACAACCTGGTCAAGCACTTCGACGACAAGGTGGCTGTCGACGGGGTCAGCTTCTCCGTTCCCGAGGGCAGCGTCCTCGGACTGCTCGGCCCCAACGGCGCCGGCAAGACCACCACCGTCCGCATGATGACGACGCTCTCCAAGCCGACCAGCGGCACCGCCCGCGTAGCCGGTCACGACGTGATCTCCGACCCACGTGGCGTGCGCCGCAGCATGGGGCTCACCGGTCAGGCCGCGACCGTCGACGAGCTGCTCACCGGCCGCGAGAACATCCGCCTCATCGGCGGCCTCTACGGCCTCTCGCCGAGCTACATCAAGCGCGCGAGCGACGAGCTGCTCGAGCGCTTCTCGCTCACCGACGCGGGCGACCGCATCGTCAAGACCTACTCCGGCGGCATGCGGCGTCGGCTCGACCTCGCGGTCAGCCTGGTGGCGATCCCGCCGGTGCTGTTCCTCGACGAGCCCACCACCGGCCTCGACCCGCGCAGCCGCGTCGAGCTGTGGGACGTGCTGCGGGGTCTCGTCCGCGACGGCACCACCCTGCTCCTCACGACGCAGTACCTCGAGGAGGCCGACCAGCTCGCCGACCAGATCGTGGTGATCGACCACGGGAGGATCATCGAGCAGGGCACCGCCTTCGAGCTGAAGAACCGCTCCGGCCAGTCGGCCGTCGTGGTGACCGTCTCCGACGCCGCCGACCTGCCCCGCGCGGAGGGCCTGCTGCGACAGGTGGTCGACGAGGTCCACATCGACGAGGGAGCCCGACAGCTCACCGCGCCCGCCGACGGGCTGCGCGCCATGACCCGCATCGCCGGCATCTTCGACGACAGCGACATCGAGCTCGACGACCTCGGGCTCAAGAGGCCGAGCCTCGACGACGTCTTCCTCCGCCTCACCGGCCACCGTGCCGAGGAGCCCACCGCGCAGACCGAGGAGGTGCTCTCGTGACCACGCAGTCAACCGACCGGATCGAGCGCCCGGAGATCCGCGACACCGGCCTGCTGCGCCAGTCGCTGACGATCACCCGGCGCAACCTCATCCACATCAAGCGGATGCCCGAGATGCTGCTCGACGTCACCATCCAGCCGGTGATGTTCGTGCTGCTCTTCGCCTTCGTCTTCGGCGGCTCGATCGCCGTCCAGGGCACGCCGGCCGGCTACCGCGAGTGGCTGATGGCCGGGATCATGGGCCAGACCATCGCGTTCGCCTCGTTCATCGTGGCTGTCGGGCTCACGGCCGACATCGACAAGGGCATCGTCGACCGGATGCGCTCCCTGCCCATCAACCCCGCCGCCGTGCTGGTCGGGCGCAGCATCTCCAGCCTGCTGCACTCCAGCATCGGCATCGTGATCATGTCGCTGACGGGCCTGGCCATCGGCTGGCGCATCCGCGGCAGCTTCTTCGACGCCGTGCTCGCCTACGTACTCCTGCTGTTGTGGGGGTTCGCGATGATCTGGCTCGGCATCCTCGTCGGCTCGGCCATGCGGTCGGTCGAGGCCGTCAACGGGCTGATGTTCGCCACCATGTTCCCGATCACGTTCCTGGCCAACACGTTCGCCCCGACCGACAACATGCCCACCGTGCTGCGCACGGTCGCCGAGTGGAACCCCATCTCGTCGCTGGTCCAGGCCGTCCGCGAGCTCTGGGGCAACGCCCCGCCGGTGGCCGACGACGCCTCCCTGCCGCTGCAGCACCCGGTCCTGACGACGCTGATCTGGACCCTCGTGCTCGTCTCGATCCTCGCCCCCCTCGCACTGCGCGCCTTCCAGCGACGGACGGCGACCTGAGCGGGCCGGTGGCAGGTAAGGGTGACCTTGCTTGAACCACCGGAATCATTAACGGCACACTGATGTTGTGGAATTCGTGGACCGACACCAGGATGAGCCGACGCGCCAGCGCGTGGCCCGGTCGATCCTGGACAACGGGCCCTCCACGGCGGCGGCTCTGGCCGAGCGCCTCGACCTGACCCCGGCCGCCGTCCGCCGCCACCTCGACCACCTCGTCGACCAGGGCTCGGTGACGGCCGCGGAGCAGCGTGTCTACGGCGCGCGGGGCCGCGGCCGGCCGGCGAAGGTGTTCGCGCTGACCGACGTCGGCCGCGACGAGTTCGACCAGCAGTACGACGACCTCGCGGTCGCCGCGCTGCGCTACGTCGCCGAGACCTCGGGCGACGAGGGCGTCATGGAGTTCGCCCGTCGCCGGGTGGCGTTCATCGAGCGAGACTGCGAGCTGCTGCTCGCCGAGCAGCCCGACCTGTCGCCCGCCCGGGCGCTGGCTCAGGTGCTCACCACCGGCGGCTACGCAGCCACCATCCGTGAGCTCCCCGTCGTCGGCCAGGCGACGGGGGAGCAGCTGTGCCAGCAGCACTGCCCGGTGTCCCACGTCGCCCACGAGTTCCCGCAGCTGTGCGAGGCCGAGACCGAGGCCATCGGCCGCGTCCTCGGCACCCACGTCCAGCGGCTCGCCACGATCGCCCACGGCGACGGCGTGTGCACGACCTGCATCCCGAATACGTCCACCAAGTCTCGATACGTCGGCTCGTCCCTCGCCGACCACGCGACCACCGAAAGTCCCGACAAGGAGAAGCGATGACCTCCATCGAAGAGCTCAACCCCGAATTGAAGGGCATCGGCCGCTACCAGTTCGGCTGGGCCGACAGCGACGACGCCGGGGCCACGGCGACGCGCGGTCTCAACGAGGACGTCGTCCGGGACATCTCCAGCAAGAAGAACGAGCCGCAGTGGATGCTCGACCTGCGCCTGAAGGGCCTCAAGCTCTTCCACCGCAAGCCGATGCCGACGTGGGGCTCCGACCTGTCGACGATCGACTTCGACAACATCAAGTACTTCGTCCGGTCCAGCGAGAAGCAGGCCACCTCGTGGGAGGACCTGCCCGAGGACATCAAGAACACCTACGACAAGCTCGGCATCCCCGAGGCCGAGAAGCAGCGCCTCGTCGCCGGTGTCGCGGCCCAGTACGAGTCCGAGGTCGTCTACCACTCGATCCGCGAGGACCTCGAGGAGCAGGGTGTCCTCTTCCTCGACACCGACACCGCGCTCCGCGAGCAGCCCGAGCTGTTCCAGGAGTACTTCGGCACGGTCATCCCGGTCGGCGACAACAAGTTCGCCGCGCTCAACACCTCGGTGTGGTCGGGAGGCTCGTTCATCTACGTGCCGAAGGGTGTGCACGTCGACATCCCGCTGCAGGCCTACTTCCGCATCAACACCGAGAACATGGGCCAGTTCGAGCGCACGCTGATCATCGTCGACGAGGACGCCTACGTGCACTACGTCGAGGGCTGCACCGCGCCGATCTACTCCTCCGACTCGCTGCACTCCGCGGTCGTGGAGATCATCGTGAAGAAGGGCGGCCGCTGCCGCTACACGACCATCCAGAACTGGTCCAACAACGTCTACAACCTCGTCACCAAGCGCGCCACGTGCGAGGCCGGCGCCACCATGGAGTGGGTCGACGGCAACATCGGCTCGAAGGTGACGATGAAGTACCCCGCCATCTACCTGATGGGCGAGCACGCCAAGGGCGAGACGCTGTCCATCGCGTTCGCGGGCGAGGGCCAGCACCAGGACGCCGGCGCCAAGATGGTGCACGCGGCGCCCAACACGTCCAGTTCCATCCTGTCCAAGTCGGTCGCCCGCGGCGGTGGCCGGACGTCGTACCGCGGACTGATCCAGATCAACGAGGGCGCCCACGGCTCGAAGTCCAACGTGCTGTGCGACGCGCTGCTGGTCGACCAGATCAGCCGCAGCGACACCTATCCGTACGTCGACATCCGCGAGGACGACGTGTCCATGGGCCACGAGGCGAGCGTCTCGAAGGTCTCCGACGACCAGCTCTTCTACCTCATGTCGCGAGGCATGGAGCAGGACGAGGCGATGGCGATGATCGTGCGCGGCTTCGTCGAGCCGATCGCCAAGGAGCTGCCGATGGAGTACGCCCTGGAGCTGAACCGACTGATCGAACTGCAGATGGAGGGTGCTGTCGGATGACGGCGACTGTTGAGAGCGTCCGCGATGCCCTGGAGGTGTCTCCCGGGAATGACCGGGTCGAGTCCCACCTGCATCCGGAGGGGTCCTTCGACGTCTCCGCGCACGCGGTGCCGACCGGGCGCGAGGAGACCTGGCGGTTCTCGCCGCTGAAGCGACTGCGTGACCTGCACGGTGACGCGGTGTTCAACGCGAGCACCACCGCGTGCTCGTGGAACACCCCCGGCGGCATCCGCGTCGAGAGCGTCGAGGGTGACGAGGCGCGTGCCCTGCGCGGCATCAGCGGACTCGTGCCCAGCAGCCGCTTCAGTGCCCGGGTGCTGGCCGAGGTGCCGGCCACGTTGCTGGTCGACGTACCCGCCGACGCCGACGTGGCCGAGCCGGTCGTCGTCGAGCTGACCGGCAGCGACGCCACCAACACCGAGGCCGGCCACGTGGCCCTGCGGTTCGGGCGGCACTCGCGCGCCACCGTCGTGCTCAACCACACCGGCAGCGCCGCGCTGGCGCAGGTCGTGGAGGTGCAGGTCGGCGACGGCGCGCAGGTGACGGTCGTGTCGATCCAGGACTGGGCCGACGACGCCGTGCACCTCACCCACACGCAGGCGGTCGTGGGTCGCGACGCGTCCTACAAGCACGCGGCCATCTCGTTCGGCGGCGACGTCGTGCGGATGGACGCCAACGTGACGTACGACGGCCCCGGCGGCTCCGCGGAGCTGCTCGGCCTCTACTTCGCCGACGCCGGCCAGCACATCGAGCACCGGCTCTTCGCCGACCACAACGCGCCGCACACCAAGAGCAACGTGTCCTACAAGGGCGCGCTGCAGGGCCAGAAGGCGCACACCGTGTGGATCGGCAACGTGCTGATCCGCAAGATCGCCGAGGGCATCGAGACCTACGAGGAGAACCGCAACCTGGTGCTCACCGACGGTTGCCAGGCCGACTCGGTGCCCAACCTCGAGATCGAGACCGGCGAGATCGAGGGCGCCGGCCACGCGTCCGCGACGGGCCGGTTCGACGACAACCAGCTCTTCTACCTGCGCTCGCGCGGGATCGAGGAGAAGGAGGCGCGCCGCCTGGTCGTGCACGGCTTCTTCAACGACCTGATCCGCAAGATCGACGTGCCCGCGATCGAGGAGCGGCTGGTGACCACCGTCGAGGCCGAGCTGAGCAAGAACGTCAGCGGAAAGACCCTGATCTGATGGCCTTCGCGCGAGCCTGCGCCCTGGCCGACCTCCGCGACGACGAGGCCCTCGGCGTCACGGTCGACGGGCAGGACGTGGCGGTGGCCCGCCACGGCGACGAGATCTTCGCCGTCGAGGACCAGTGCAGCCACGCCGCCGTCGCCCTCTCCGAGGGTGAGGTGGACGACTGCACGGTCGAGTGCTGGCTGCACGGCTCGCGCTTCGACCTCCGCACCGGCAAGCCCACCGGCCTGCCTGCCACCGAGCCCGTGGCGACCTTCCCCGTCGACGTCCGAGGCGACGACGTCTATGTCGACACCCAGTCCACCCTGAACGGAGTCACACCCGCATGAGCACTCTCGAGATCACCGACCTGCACGTCTCGGTCACGACCGAGGACGGCCCCAAGGAGATCCTCAAGGGCGTCACGCTGACCATCAAGGACGGCGAGACGCACGCGATCATGGGCCCCAACGGCTCGGGCAAGTCGACCCTGGCCTACTCGATCGCCGGCCACCCCAAGTACACCGTCACCGGCGGCACCGTCACGCTCGACGGCCAGGACGTCCTCGCGATGACCGTCGACGAGCGCGCGCGAGCGGGGCTCTTCCTGGCCATGCAGTACCCCGTCGAGGTGCCCGGCGTCTCCGTGTCCAACTTCCTGCGCACGGCGAAGACGGCCATCGACGGCGAGGCGCCCAAGCTGCGCACCTGGGTCAAGGACGTCAACGCCGTCCTCCAGAACCTCGACCTCGACCCCTCGTTCTCGACTCGCTCGGTCAACGAGGGCTTCTCCGGCGGCGAGAAGAAGCGCCACGAGATCGCCCAGCTCGAGCTGCTCGACCCCAAGGTCGCGGTGCTCGACGAGACCGACTCCGGCCTCGACATCGACGCGCTCAAGGTCGTGTCCGACGGCGTCAACCGCTTCGCCGCGAAGGGTGACAAGGGCGTCCTGCTCATCACCCACTACACGCGGGTGCTGCGCTACATCAAGCCCGACCACGTGCACGTGTTCGTGGGCGGCAGGATCGCCGAGCAGGGCGGTCCCGAGCTGGCGGATCAGCTCGAGTCCGAGGGCTACGACAAGTACACGAAGAACGCCATCGCTGGTTGAGGAGGGCCGCCAGGCCCGTCTCGACACCCCGAACGGAAGGAGGAAGCATGATCGAGGGACTTCTCTCTGAGCTGGACGTGATCCGCAAGGACTTCCCGATCCTCGACCGCACCCTCCCTGGCGGCGTGCCGCTCGTCTACCTGGACAGCGCCAACACCTCGCAGAAGCCGCAGGTCGTGATCGACACGATGGTCGACCACCTCGAGCGCCACAACGCCAACATCGCCCGGGCGATGCACGTGCTGGGTGCCGAGTCGACCGCGGCGTTCGAGTCGGCCCGCGACCGGGTGGCGTCGTTCATCAAGGCGCCCTCGCGCGACGAGGTCATCTTCACCAAGAACGCCTCCGAGGCGCTCAACCTGGTCGCCAACACGCTGGCCTGGCCCGGTCTGCACCAGCTCGGCGAGGGCGACGAGGTCGTCATCACCGAGATGGAGCACCACTCCAACATCGTGCCGTGGCAGCTCGTCACCCAGCGCACCGGCGCGACGCTGCGGTGGTTCGGGCTGACCGACGACGGTCAACTCGACCTCTCGAACATCGACGACCTGATCACCGAGCGCACCAAGGTCGTCTCGCTGACCTGGGTCTCCAACATGCTCGGCACCGTCAACCCGGTCGCCGAGATCACCCGGCGGTCCCACGAGGTCGGTGCCCTGGTCGTGGTCGACGCGTCGCAGGCCGCCCCGCAGCTGCCGGTCGACCTGCAGTCGTTCGACGCCGCGTCACGCCCCGACTTCATCGCGTTCACCGGCCACAAGGTGGTCGGCCCGACCGGCATCGGCGTGCTTTGGGGCCGGCGCGAGGCGCTCGACGCGCTGCCGCCGTTCCTCGGTGGTGGCGAGATGATCGAGACCGTGGCGATGGACCGGTCGACGTACGCCGGGATCCCGCACAAGTTCGAGGCCGGCACGCCGCCGATCGTCGAGGCCATCGGTCTCGGTGCCGCCGTCGACTACCTCGACCACATCGGCATGGCCGCGATCCACCTGCACGAGCAGGCCGTCACCGGCTACGCGCTCGACGGCCTCGCGACCGTGCCCGGTGTGACCGTGCTCGGACCCCTCGACCCCACGCAGCGCGGCGGAGCGATCTCGTTCGAGCTCGCCGGGGTGCATCCGCACGACGTGGCGACGGTGCTCGACACCCGCGGTATCGCCGTGCGCGCCGGCCACCACTGCGCCAAGCCGGCGCACGCCCGGTTCGGGGTGCAGAGCTCGGTGCGGATGTCGTCGTACCTCTACACGACACCGGCCGAGATCGACGCGCTCGTCGAGGGCCTGCACTTCACCCGCGACTACTTCAAGGTGAGCTGATGTCCGCCGAGCTCGACTCGCTGTACCAGGAGATCATCCTGGACCACTACAAGAACCCGCACCACGCGGGCCTGCGCGACCCGTTCGGCGCCGAGGTCCACCACGTCAACCCGACGTGCGGTGACGAGCTCACCCTGCGGGTGCAGCTGGACCGGGGAGTGGACGGTTCCGTTGTCGGTGACGTGTCGTACGACGCGGTCGGCTGCTCGATCTCGCAGGCGTCGGCCTCGGTGATGGCCGATCTGGTCATCGGCAAGTCGGTCGACGAGGCGCTCGAGATCCACCAGACGTTCCTGACCCTGATGCAGGGCAAGGGCCAGGTGGAGCCCGACGAGGACGTCCTCGAGGACGCCATCGCCTTCGCCGGTGTCGCGAAGTTCCCGGCGCGCGTGAAGTGCGCCCTACTCTCATGGATGGCCTGGAAAGACGCCACCGCACAAGCCCAGGAGGAGTCACATGCCTGACCACAGCACCGTCGACCACAGCGACCTGCCCGAGGTCCCCGAGGCGAGCGGCTCGGTCTCGACCGTGTCGGTCGACGACGTGACCGAGGCGATGAAGGACGTCGTCGACCCCGAGCTCGGCATCAACGTCGTCGACCTGGGCCTCGTCTACGACGTCCACCTCGACGACGGCCACAACGTCGTCCTCGACATGACCCTCACCTCGGCGGCCTGTCCGCTGACCGACGTGATCATGGACCAGACCAACCAGGCACTCGAGGGCATCGTCAACGACGTCGCCATCAACTGGGTCTGGATGCCGCCGTGGGGTCCCGACAAGATCACCCCCGACGGTCGCGAGCAGCTGCGCGCGCTCGGCTTCAACGTCTGAGGCGCAGGGGCGCGAGGAACGAGCGCACCTGCGACCCGAAGAGGTCGAGCGAGCCCCGCGGGTGAGGAACGAATCCGCGACGGGCGGGTCGAGACCTGAGGCGCGACGGACTCGCGACGCGAAGAGGTGGTCTCGACGCGACGGGCGGGTCGAGACCTGGGTCCGCCACTCGCGACAGCGAGTGGCGCGTCGATGCCTGAGTTGCTGTTCCGGCATCCTTGGCCCATGCGCTTCACCGAGCACGAGCTGACCGTGGCCGTCACCTCTGCGGCCAAGACCGTAGCCGGCGCCCGCGGCCGCGGCGTACGCCGTCGGGGCAAGGGCGACGAGGCCTGGGAGGCGCTGAGCCGCTACGAGCGCTACCAGCTGCTCGACGGCGTGGGCAGCCAGGTGCTGCCGGTCCTGCTGGCGCTCCCGGACGTCGACGTGACCGCCGGCACGAGGCCGACCTTCAACGACGCGCAGGTGCTGGCTGCGGTCGAGGAGACACTGGGTGAGGCCGGCGGACGGCTGAGACGCAAGGTGGTCGTGGCTGCCCGGGTCGCCCTGGTGCGCACGGCCCTGGCGCAGCTGCCTCCGCGCCAGGATCCCGACGCACTGGTGGTCCCCGACTCGCTGTGAGACCCCCGGCTAGGCTCCGGACGTGAAGACACCCGTCGAAGCCTTCTGGGAGCTGGCCCGGTTCCACGCCAAGCTCAACAGCGCGCCGTCGTACTTCGGTCCGACGACGCTGGAGGTGGTGCCTCCCCCCGCGTGGTCGTTCGGCGCCACGCCGGAGCACGCCGACGAGCTGCTCGCACTGGTGCTCGAGGGCAAGAAGACCGCGACGGCGACGGCGCTGTGGGACTTCGAGGCCGAGGACGAGCAGCTGCCGGAGCGCGGCACGCTGAGCATCCTGCTCGACGGCGCCGGCCACCCGCGCGCACTCGTGGAGGCGACGGACGTCTCGGTCGTGCCGTTCGACGAGGTCACCGAGGAGCACGCGTTCCTCGAGGGCGAGGGCGACCGCTCGCTCGCGGAGTGGCGTGAGGTGCACGAGCGGTTCTTCACCGAGCACGCGGGCCACGACCGCGGCTTCAGCACCGACATGCCGGTCGTGCTCGAGCGCTTCGAGGTCGTCTATCAGGCTGAGTGACCCCGAGCCCGCGGCCAGCGATGATGGGCCGGTGCGGACGATCGGGGTCGAGGAGGAGCTGCTGATCGTCGACGGCAGCACGGGGAAGCCGCGCGCGGTGGCGGCGGCAGCACTCGAGGACGTCGACGAGCCCGAGGACGGTGCCGACGGTGGCGTCGTCGGCGAGCTCATGCTCCAGCAGCTCGAGACGGGCACCCGGCCGTGCCGCACCCTCGCCGAGCTCGACGACGAGCTGGCGACGTGGCGGCGCCGCGCGGACGAAGCGGCTCGCGAGGTCGCCTGCCGCGCGGTCGCGCTGGCGACCTCGCCGGTGCCCGTCGTGCCCGAGACGACGTCGTCGCCCCGCTACCGCCGGATGGCCGAGGAGTTCGGCCTCACCCAGGCCGAGCAGCTCGCGTGCGGGTGCCACGTGCACGTCTCGGTCGAGTCCGACGAGGAGGGCGTCGCCGTGCTCGACCGCATCCGTGGCTGGCTGCCGGTGCTGGTCGCACTGTCGGCCAACTCGCCGTACTGGCAGGGCGTCGACACGGGCTACGCCAGCTTCCGCTCCCAGCTCTGGCGGCGCTGGCCGTCGGCCGGCGCGACCGACCTCTTCGGGTCCGTCGAGACCTATCAGGGCGCGGTGCACGCGATGGTGGCGACCGGCACCGTGCTCGACGAGGGGATGGTCTACTTCGACGCCCGGCTGTCGCGCACCTATCCGACCGTCGAGGTGCGGGTCGCGGACGTGTGCCCCGACCGCGAGGTAGTGCTGCTCGTGGCCGCGCTGGCCCGCGGGCTCGTGGACACTGCGGCTGCCGAGTGGCGCGACGGCACGCCGCCGGCTCCGGTGCCGACCCTGATGATCGGGCTGGCGATGTGGCGGGCCGGCAGGTCCGGCCTGGGTGGGGACCTGGTCGACGTCTTCACCGGGAAGCCCCGGCCGGCGGCCGAGGTGGTTCAGTCACTCGTCGACCACGTGCGTGTCGCACTCGATGCGACGGGTGACACGGACCTCGTGGAGCGGGCACTGGCCAGGCTGCTTCGCGACGGCACGACGGCCGACCGTCAGCGCGCGGTGATGGCCGAGACGGACGACCTCGGCGCCGTGGTGCGCGACATCGTCGACCTCACGCACCGCTGACGGGATCAGCCCGCGTAGACGGGCAGCGGCGGGACCCACGTGAGCGGCACGTGGGGCGCGATGTCCTCGGTCTCGCCATCCGGCCAGGTGCCGGTTCCGACGTACGTCGTACCGCCGAGGTCCACGCGCACGGTGTACGTGAACGGACCAGGGCCGGCGTCGATCGCGCGCCGGCCCACGTCGTCCCCGGCCCGGAACGTCAGGTCGCCCGCGCTGTGGCAGCCCCTGTCGCGACCGGCCCGCAGCTCGACGGACTCGCCCGTGGATCCCGTGACCGTGATGTCGGCGGACGCGGGGGAGTGGTGCCGGTCCAGATCACGGACGTAGACCTCGACGCCGTAGCTGTCGAGGTCACCATCGTGGTCGGCGAGCACCGCGGCGCTGCCCGTCGCGCTGTCCGGCAGCTCTCCGTCGACGGGCGTCCGCCATTGGATCGTCGTCACGGCGTCGCCGCCGTCGCGGCCGCGGCCGAAGATGTCCACTGCCCACAGCCCCGCAGGCCCCGCGGGGTCGATCCGGAACGTCCGCGGGCCGAGCTTCTCGGCCGCCACCGTGATCCGCCGCGGACACGCGACGTCGAGCTCGCGGAAGGTCACGCTCTCGAAGTCCCAGCCCGGCATGTCGAAGCCGAACGTGACGGCCGCCGGGCTGCCCACGTCGGGCAGGGAGTCGTCGTCGGGTGCGCCGTCGTAGCAGCCGGTGCCTGCGCAGGCCGTCCACGGCCTCAGGTCGAGCTGCTCACCGTTGGCGGTGACCACGTGGAAACTGGGCGGGTCCTCGATCGAGTACGACGACGCCCCGTGCAGCGGCGGGAGCCGCACGCCCATCTCGGGGGACGCCTGGGCCGAGGGATCAGCACCCGGTCCCGGGTCGGCGACCGTGGCCGCGCCGCACCCGGTCAGGGCGAGAAGGGGGAGCACGACCAGGAGACGACGCATGGTGGTCGGACGAGTGGCCCGGCCACCCGGTTCCGCCGCTCGATAGCCTCGCTCCGTGGCCACCCTCCTGCTTGCCCCAGCCCGGCTCGTGCGCTGGGTCGAGAACTTCGGGACGAGGCACGGCGACACCACGCTGTCGGTCGCCGACGGCGCCCTGGCCGGCCGCGCGGTCGACGGGTCCACGTTCACCGCCCGGCTGCCCTTCGCCACGTCGTACGACGGGGCGGCGGAGGTCGACGCCTTCGTGACCGCGGTCGAGGTCCCGGTGTCGTGGGGCGTGCTCCTGGTGCGCAAGGGCGGGTTCGCCGTGGCCAGGCTGGCGGGCGAGGCGATGGTCGAGCACAAGATCGGCCAGCGGCACGTGCAGGGACGCACCAAGGCGGGCGGGCAGAGCCAGCAGCGGTTCGCGAGGCGGCGCGACAACCAGGCGCGACAGGCCTACGAGGCGGCGGCAGAGCACGCCGCCCGGATCCTGACCGGGGTCCCGCTCGCCGTCACCGGCGGTGACCACGCCGCCGTCGACGAGGTGCTCGAGGACCGCCGGCTCGGCCGGCTGTCGGTGGTGGGGCCGTGGCTGCCCGTGCCCGATCCCAAGCGGGTGGTGCTCGACCAGGCGATCGTCGACGCCGCCGCGATCGACGTCGAGGTCACGAACGCCTGAGCTCCTTCTCGACCTGCTTGCGGCGCTTGGCCCAGCGGGCGGCCATGGCATCCATCTCGGCGTCGACGAAGGCCAGGAACTCGCGCATCAGCTGCAGCCTGTGGTGCGCGTCAGAGCCGGCGTCGAGCCCCGCGACGGCATCGTCGAGCGCCACGAACATCGGTGCGTACATCGTGTTCTTCGACATCATCGCCCCGTGCCAGGCGTCGTCGTCGACGACGTAGACGTCGCGGCGGGAGCCCCGCACACGCTCACGGTGGACCAGGCGGATCTGGGAGAGGAACTTCACCGCGCCCGAGACGGCTGCGGGGCTCACCCCCAGCGTCTCGGCGAGCTCGGCGGCGGTCATCCGGCCTTCCTCGTCCACACAGAGAGCGGCGAAGACCCGGGAGGGCAGGCGCGGGAGGCCTGCGGCAGTGAGGGCGCCGCCCATGCGCTCGACGAACTGCTCTGCGGGGTCTCGGGGCATGTGAACCACCCTACAGAAAATTCAGTAAATCCTGAAGCATGTGTATCGTCGGTCACGTGAGCAACCACGACACCGACCCAGTCATCGAGGTGACGGGGCTGATCAAGAACTACGGCTCCTTCCGCGCCCTGGACGGCCTCGACCTCTCGGTCGCGCCCGGCGAGGTCCACGGCTTCCTCGGCCCCAACGGGGCCGGCAAGTCCACGACCATCCGCGTCCTGCTCGGCCTGCTGCGCAAGGACGCCGGCGACGTACGCCTCCTCGGCGGCGACCCGTGGCGCGACGCCGCCGAGCTGCACCAGCGGCTGGCCTACGTGCCGGGCGACGTGAACCTCTGGCCGAGCCTCACCGGCGGCGAGGTCATCGACCTGCTCGGCCGGCTGCGCGGCGGCCTCGACGAGACCCGCCGGGCCGACCTGGTCGAGCGGTTCGAGCTCGACCCGACGAAGAAGGGACGCAGCTACTCCAAGGGCAACCGACAGAAGGTCGCCCTGGTTGCCGCCCTGTCGAGCAACGTCGAGCTGCTGCTCCTAGACGAGCCCACCAGCGGCCTCGACCCGATCATGGAGTCGGTCTTCCAGTCGTGCATCGACGACTTCCGCAACGACGGCCACACCGTCCTGCTGTCGAGTCACATCCTGGCCGAGGTCGAGCGCCTCTGCGACCGGGTGAGCATCATCCGCTCCGGCCGCTGCGTCGAGACCGGCACCCTCGGCGAGCTGCGGCACCTCACCCGCACGTCGATCATGGCCGAGACGTCGCGGCCACCCGAGGGCCTCGACACCCTCGCGGGCGTGCACGACCTGGTGGTGGAGGGCCATCGGGCGGCGTTCGAGATCGACACCGCCGCCATCGACGGCGCGCTCGGCGTCCTCCAGCGGGCGGGCATTCGCAGCCTCACGGCGTCGCCGCCGACGCTGGAGGAGCTGTTCCTGCGCCACTACGGAGACGAGCTCGTCGCGGAGGGCACCGCCGAGCAGGCCCCGTCGTGACCGGCCTCGGACAGCTGGTCCGCGCCTACCTGCGCCGTGACCGCTGGCTCCTCGTCTGGTGGACCCTGGGGATCACGTTCCTCTACTACACACAGGCAGTGAGCGTGAAGGGCCTCTACGCGACCCAGGCGGAGTTCGACCGGGCGGCCGCGAGCATGGACGGCAACCCCGCGCTGGTCGCCATGGCCGGCCCCGCGCGGGCGCTCAACACCGTCGGTGGCCAGGTCGCCTGGCAGGCCACCGCGTTCGGTGCCATCACGATCGGCCTGATGTGCATGTTCCTCGTCGGCAGGCACACCCGGGCCGAGGAGGAGAGCGGGCGAGACGAGCTGCTGCGCGCTTCCGCCGTCTCCCGTGCGGCGCCGCTCGCGGCAGCCGCGCTCGTCAGCGGCCTGGCCAGCGTCCTCGTGGGGGTCTGCGTCGCGCTCAGCCTCGTCACGTTCCCTCTGGCAGCTGCCGACTCCTGGGCGCTCGGCCTCGGGCTGACGGCGACGGGCTGGGCCTTCACCGGCATCGCGCTGGTCGCCGCACAGCTGACCTCGGGCGCGCGAGCCATGTACGGACTCACCGGTGCCGTCATCGGCGCGGCCTACCTGCTGCGCGCCATCGGCGACATCGGATCACCTGCACTCACGTGGATCTCACCGATCGGGTGGTACCAGGGCATGCACGCCTTCTCGGGCCTGCGCTGGTGGCCGATCGTGCTGACTCTCGCACTCGCGGCGCTGGCTGGAGCCGCGTCGTACGCCGTGTTCTCGCGCCGCGACTACGGCACCGGCGTGCTGGCCGCGCGCCCCGGACCAGCGCGTGCGTCGGCAACGCTGATGACGCCGCTCGGGCTGGCCTGGCGCCAGCACCGGGGGTCGGTGATCGGCTGGACCACCGGCCTGGGGCTGACCGGGTTGTCCTACGGATCCCTCGGCTCCGACGTCGGCGACCTCCTGGGCGACAGCGAAGCCACCACCGACCTCTTCGTCCGCGGCGGCGGCGATCTGGTGGACGGCTTCTACGCGACGTCGATCGTCATGCTCGGCCTGATGTGTGCGGGGTTCGCCGTCTCGTCGGCACTGCGCCCGCGCACGGAGGAGGACGACGGGCGCGTCGAGGGTCTGCTGGCGACCACCCTCACCCGCCGGGGCTGGCTGGGGGCGCACATCGCGATGACGGTGCTCGGCACCGTGACCGTCGTGCTGGCGGCAGGCCTGGGGCTCGGCGTCGGCTACGCCCTCAGCGCCGACGACACCGGCGCCATCCTTCGTTTCACAGTGGCGACGCTGCCGATGGTCGCTCCGGTGCTCGTGCTCGCCGCGTTCACCCGCCTCGTGTACGGCGTGCTGCCGCGGGCCGCCATGCTCGGCTGGCTGGGCCTGGGGTTCGCCGTGGTGGTGCTCTTCTTCGGCCCGTTGCTCGACCTGCCCGCGTGGCTGCAGGACGTCTCGCCCTTCCAGCACCTCGCGCTGACGCCCGTGGAGGACTTCCGCTGGACGCCGTTCGTGGCCCTGCTGCTGGTCGCCACGCTGCTCTCGTTCGTGGGTCAATGGGGCTTCCGCAGGCGTGACCTGCGCTAGCGTCCGGGACATGTGGGAGCCGCAGCCGGACTGGCGGGCCATGCCGCCGGGCACCGGGACGTCCACCGTCGGCGTGTGGCGCGCGGCGCTGGGCGACCGCCCCGTGGTCATCAAGCGCCTGCGCCGACCCGACGCGCACGACCCCGCCGAGCTGCTGGACCCGACGCACTTCGCCTACTGGCGGCGAGAGGCCGACGTGCACGACACCGGGATCCTCCACCACACCGCCGGGCTGCGCAGTGCCATCGCAGCCGTGGAGGAGGACGAGCAGGGCGTGACCCTGACCCGGGAGTGGGTGGAGGACGCGGCGACGAGCGGGCCGTTCATGGCCATCGGGATGGGCGCGTTCGCAGGTGCCGACGTGCCACGCACCCGCTTCCTGAGCAGGGACCAGCTGCGCCACCGGCTGCTGCGCGTCGAGCGTCGCGGTGGCTGGCCGACCCTGGCCCGCACGACCGTGGCCGACGTCGCCGACCACCTGTGGCGACGGCGCTGGACACTCCTCGACCGGGTGGACCTGCTGCCGCAGGTGCCGCAGCACGGCGACCCGGCGCCGGCCAACCTCCCGGGCCGCGACGGCGACCACGTCGTGGCGATCGACTGGGCCACCCTGGGGCTCGGCCACGTCGGCAGCGACCTCGGCTACTTCTCCCTCACCTCGCGCGAGGATCTCGAGCCGTTGCTCGACGCCTATCTGATGGGCCTTCCCGACTCGGTGGCCGACCGCGAGGACGTGCTCTTCGGCGCCCGCGTCACCGCCGTCTACACGGCCCTGAGCCGAGCCGAGTGGGCGCTCGCTCGCGTCGCGCCGGGGGAGGGCGCGCTCGCCGCGAAGCTCAAGCACCCCAGCGTGGCGGTGTACGTGCGCTCGCTGCAGCGGTTGGCGCCGCACGTCGAGCCGTTGCTCGGCTGACGCGACCTACAGCTCGGTCGCGCTGAACGTGTCGCAGGAGTTGGGGTCGCCGGACTCGAAGCCGGTGGTGAACCACCGCATCCGCTGCTCCGCCGAGCCGTGCGTCCAGCCCTCGGGGTCGACCCCGCCGCCGGAGCGCTGCTGGATGCGGTCGTCGCCGACCGCCTTGGCGGAGTCGAGGGCCTCGGTGATGTCCTGCTCATTGATCTCGGCGAAGATCTTGACCCCCGACTCGTCGGCGGTCCCCGTCGCGGCGTTGGTCCAGACACCGGCGAAGCAGTCGGCCTGGAGCTCGAGGCGTACGGCGTCGGACTCGGGGCCCTTCTGGGTCTGCACCTGACCCATGATGCCGAGCAGGTTCTGCATGTGGTGGCCGTACTCGTGGCCGATGACGTAGGGCTCGACGAACTCGCCGCCCTGCCCTCCGAGCTGGCCCTGGAGGACGTCCTCGAAGAACGTCGTGTCGAGGTAGATCGTCTGGTCGGGCGGGCAGTAGAACGGCCCGACCTGGCTCGACGCCTGCCCGCAGCCGGTGTTGACGGCTCCGCTGAACGTGATCACCTTCGCCGGTGCGAAGTCGGCGCCGAGCTTCGGCGACTCCGAGCTCCAGTAGTTGAAGAGCGAGTTCTCGACGCCGATGCGTGCACAGTCGACGTCCTCCTCGGCGTCGGCGCCCGTCTGGCAGTTGGCGTAGCGCTCGCTGTCGCCCATGCGGCTGGTGTCGGTGCCGCCCTGTGCCTGACCTCCGCCGGTGGGCAGCCCGGTGCCGCCGCCCATGCATTGGCTCAGCACGAAGATCAGCACGATGACGAGGAGGGTGCCGACACCACCGCCGGCCTTGGCGCCGCCGGGGATCGGGATGCGCATCGGCCCACCGCCCATGCCACCACCACTGCCCGCGTCGCCGACGCGGCTCGTGTCGAGGCGGGCCTTCGGGTTGAAGCGCATGTCGCGTCCCTTCGTGAGTCGTCCGCCGAGTCGTCGCTGGCCGCTACCGCTCCGTACACTAGCGAGCCTGATGATCACCGCCCAACAACTCGAGGTGCGCGCGGGTGCACGTCTCCTGATGGAGGGCGTGTCCTTCCGCGTGGCTCCCGGCGACAAGGTCGGCCTCGTGGGCCGCAACGGCGCCGGCAAGACCACCCTCACCAAGATCCTCGCCGGCGAGGCGCAGCCCGCCGCGGGCTCCGTGCACGCCGTCGGCGAGGTCGGCTACCTGCCCCAGGACCCGCGCATCGGCAACCCCGAGGTGCTGGCCCGCGACCGCATCCTGTCGGCCCGCGGCCTCGATGACGTCGTACGCCGGATGCGTGAGGCCGAGCACGAGATGGCCAGTGCCGACGCGGCGGTGAGCGAGCGCGCGATGCGGCGCTACACCCGCGCCGACACCGAGCTGCACGCCGGCGGCGGCTATGCCGCCGAGTCGGAGGCTGCCCAGATCGCGCAGAGCCTCGGCATCGAGGAGCGGGTGCTCGCCCAGCCGCTGAAGACCCTGTCGGGAGGTCAGCGGCGGCGCGTCGAGCTCGCGAGGATCCTCTTCTCAGGCGCCGAGACGCTGCTGCTCGACGAGCCGACCAACCACCTCGACGCCGACTCGATCGTCTGGCTGCGGGAGTTCCTGCGCGCCCACCGCGGCGGCCTGATCGTGATCAGCCACGACAACGACCTGCTCGAGACGACGGTCAACAAGGTGCTGCACCTCGACGCCAACCGCGGCGTCATCGACGTCTACAACATGGGCTGGAAGGCCTACCTCACCCAGCGCGAGACCGACGAGCGCCGCCGCAAGCGCGAGCGCGCCAACGCCGAGTCCAAGGCCAAGACGCTCACCGACCAGGCCAACAAGATGCGCGCCAAGGCCAGCAAGGCCGTCGCCGCGCAGTCGATGCTCAAGCGGGCCGAGAAGATGATGGCCGGCCTCGAGGGGGAGCGCGCCGCCGACAAGGTGGCCCGGATCAAGTTCCCCGCACCCGCGCCGTGCGGCAAGACCCCGATCACGGCCGAGGAGCTCTCGAAGTCCTACGGGTCGCTCGAGGTCTTCACCGACGTCGACCTGGCGATCGACAAGGGCTCGCGCGTCGTCATCCTCGGCCTCAACGGCGCCGGCAAGACCACATGCTGCGCATCCTCGCCGGCGTCGACCAGCCCGACACCGGCCAGGTCGTCGCCGGCCACGGCCTCAAGCTCGGCTACTACGCCCAGGAGCACGAGACCCTCGACACCGGCCGCACGGTGCTGGAGAACATGCAGTCGGCGGCGCCGCAGCTCACCGACAGCGAGACCCGCAGCGTCCTCGGCTCGTTCCTCTTCTCCGGCGACGACGCGCACAAGTCCGCGTCCGTGCTCTCCGGCGGCGAGAAGACCCGGCTCGCGCTGGCGAGCCTGGTGGTCTCGAGTGCCAACGTGCTGCTGCTCGACGAGCCCACCAACAACCTCGACCCCGCCTCCCGCGAGGAGGTGCTGGCCGCGATCCGCACCTACGAGGGCGCGATCATCCTGGTCACCCACGACGAGGGCGCCGTACGCGCGCTCGAGCCCGACCGGGTGCTGCTCCTGCCCGACGGCGACGAGGACCTCTGGAACGACGACTACGCCGACCTGGTGAGCCTCGCGTAGACGCGCCTGGGGGAACAACCCATCCGCTGGGCGCGTTCGCCCCAGGGGCGGAAGGACGACACATGTCATTGAGTTCAGGGATGGGTCCGGCGTGGCGGCACATGCGCACGGACCGCAACGTCGACCAGGGTCGCATCGACCGGCGAACCGTACGACGCGTGCTGGGGTTCGCCCGCCCGCACCGGCGCCTCATCGCGGTCTTCCTGGCGATCACCGTGGTCGACGCTGCCTCGTCGTGGTGACGCCGCTGCTCGTGCAGCGGCTCGTGGACGACGGCATCGTCGGCAAGGACAGCTCGCTCGTCACCTGGCTGGCGCTCGCCATGGCAGGGGTGGCCGTGATCGGCGCCGTCCTCTCGGTCATCGGTGGCTGGTTCTCCTCGCGCATCGGTGAGGGCCTGATCTTCGACCTGCGCACGCAGGTCTTCGCTCACGTGCAGCGCCAGTCGCTGGCGTTCTTCACCCGCACCCAGACCGGCGCGCTCGTCTCCCGCCTCAACAACGACGTCATCGGCGCCCAGCGCGCGTTCACCTCGACGCTCTCGACCACCGTGTCGAGCATGATCTCCGTGGTCGTCGTCGGCATCGCGATGCTCGCGCTGAGCTGGCAGGTGACGCTGCTGTGCCTGCTGCTCTTCCCGATCCTGCTCGTCACCTCACGCTGGGTCAGCGGCCGGCTCGCCGGGCTGACCCGCGAGCAGATGGACGGCAACGCCGACATGGGCAACGCGATGACCGAGCGCTTCAACGTGGGCGGCGCGATGCTGCTCAAGCTGTTCGGCCGGCGCGACGTCGAGGACCGGCTGTTCGCCGGCAAGGCGGCCAACGTGCGCGACCTCGGTGTCCGGATCTCCCTGATCACCCGCGTCTTCGTGGCCGCGATGCTGCTCGTGCCGGCGCTGGCCACCGCGCTGGTCTACGGCGTCGGCGGGCACCTGGTCATCGACGACTCGCTGACCATCGGCACCGTGCTCGCGCTCGGCACCCTGCTGCTGCGACTGCTCGGCCCGCTGCAGAGCCTCTCCAACGTGCGCATCGACGTGATGACGGCCCTGGTCAGCTTCGACCGCGTCTTCGAGGTGCTCGACCTGCCGTCGCTGATCGAGGAGAGGGCCGACGCCGTCGACCTGCCTCCCTCGTCTGCGCGGCTGGAGTTCGACGACGTGTCCTTCCACTACCCGCGTGCCGACGACATCTCGCTCGCGTCGCTCGAGTCGGTGGCCCGCACGCCGTCGGCCGAGTCGGGGGAGGTGCTCCGTGGGGTGTCGTTCGCAGCCGAGCCGGGCCAGATGGTCGCGCTCGTCGGCCCCTCGGGGGCGGGCAAGACGACGGTCACGCACCTGGTGGCCAGGCTCTACGACCCCACGTCGGGCACGGTCCGGGTGGGCGACCGCGACGTCCGGGACGTGACCCTCGAGTCGCTCGAGGACGTGGTGGGCTACGTGACGCAGGACGCCCACATGTTCCACGACACGATCCGCACCAACCTGCTCTACGCCCGGCCGGG
The DNA here is from genome assembly GCA_963825755.1 of uncultured Actinomycetota bacterium. Taxonomy (GTDB): domain Bacteria; phylum Actinomycetota; class Actinomycetes; order Propionibacteriales; family Nocardioidaceae; genus Nocardioides. The sequence continues at coordinate 49,191 of CAWGUS010000016.1, forward strand.
CGCCGACGACCAGCAGGTCTGGGCGGCCCTCGAGGCGGCCCAGATCGCGGCGCTGGTGCGCGCCCTGCCCGACGGGCTCGACACCGTCGTCGGTGACCGTGGCTACCGGCTCTCCGGTGGCGAGCGCCAGCGGCTCGCGATCGCGCGGCTGCTGCTCAAGGCCCCGGCGATCGTCGTACTCGACGAGGCGACGGCGCACCTCGACAGCGAGTCCGAGGCCGCCGTGCAGCGCGCCCTCGACGCGGCCCTCGAGCACCGGACCTCGCTCGTCATCGCCCACCGGCTCTCGACGGTGCGCAACGCCGACCTGATCCTGGTGCTCGATGACGGCCGGGTGGTGCAGCGGGGCACGCACGACCAGCTGCTCGCGGCGGGCGGTCTGTACGCCGATCTCCACCGCACGCAGTTCTCTCGAGGACTCGAGGACGTCGCGCCCCGGGTGTGATCTCCGCGCCGGTTGTGCTCGAGGTGCACGTTGCGGCACGGACGGTGGTCCGACTCGGGTTAACATCACGCACATGTTGACCTCCCGCACCGCTCGCCTGGGCGGATGGCCACCAGGGGATGCAGGTGCTCACGCACCATGGCTGGCAGCACCGATGCGAGACGCCTGGCCGGCGATGCCCGGATCACGTCCGTCCGGCAGCGGACGTTGACGCCGTCCCAGGCTCCGATCTGGGAGCTGCCCGACCAGGAGCGGCCCATCGAGGGGCTCGACGACCGTGGTGAGCCGGATCCCGCGTACGCCGCGGCGCTCGGCCTGGTGTCGGCCCCCCTGGGTCGCCGGGCCGCCGCCGCGGCCATCGACATCGGCATCTACTGCCTGCTGCAGCTGCCCTTCATCTTCCTGGCGCTGCCACTCCTCCGTCGTCTGCTGACCGGCCGCATCACGTGGTACGGCTTCGTCAACCATCCCGATTTCGTCGTCTCCGTGGCCGTCGCCGGGGTCACGGTGCTTCTCACGATCCTGTTCGTCGTGGCCCAGCTCTTCGTGCAGGGCCGCTGGGGATTCACCGCGGGCAAGCTCGCCACCGGAGTGCGCGCGGTGAATGTCCGCACCCTCGGCCAGCCAGGCTTCTGGCGCACCACGGGGAGGGCCCTGGTGGTGTGGCTCCCCGTGGTCACGATCCTGGGCACCCTCCTCTTCCTGGCCTCGCCGCTGTGGTCCCGGCTCGACCGTTGTCGTGGCTGGCACGATCGCGCCGGCCACGTCTGGCTCGTCGATGTGCGGCGTGGGCTGAATCCCTTCGACAAGAAGCGGATGCGGATCGCACGGAAGACGATCACGTCGACTCCCGCAACACGCGTCAAGAGCCTTCCGTCACTCGCGACGAACGCCGGCGGCGACGCCCGGAACGACTACCGCCCCGGAGCAAGGACCAGCGCGGGTGTGCTCGGCGTGGCCCGCCCGCACACGGCCGGCCGACGAGTCGTCGTGGGGCTCACCGGTTTCCAGCGCGACGAGTCCGCGCACCTGGTCCCGGAGCGGACGGGAGTCGCCCGCCTGGGCGCCTATCTCCCGCCCGATGGCTCCGCCGTCGGTGCCTCCGACGCGCGCACCTTCGAAGGCAGCACGGAGGAGCGGCAGGCCACGGATCCCGCCGTACGCCGCCATCGGGCCACGGGGCCCGCCCAGCTGGGCGCGTTCGCGCCGCCGGGAGCGAGCATCACGTTGCTCCTCGACAGTGGCCAGCGCATCCAGCTCTCGAACCCCGTCGTCCTCGGTCGCTCACCGGTGGCGATCGGTACGGCGGAGCCGCTGGCGATCGCCGATCCCGACTTCTCGATCTCGAAGGTCCATGTCCTGCTCCGTCCCGTGGCTGCCGGCCTCGAAGTGATCGACCAGGGCTCCACGAACGGGACCGGGTTGGTCCACGAGGGACACGAGCAGCCGCTGACGGCGGGCGAGGTCGGCCTGGCCAGGTTCGGGGACTCGATCCGAATCGGTGAGCGGACAGCCCGGGTGCTCGGGTCCTGATCGAAGCTCGCTCAGCGGCACCAGTCGCTGTCTTGGGAAAGGTAATGGATGAAGGTCAAGCTGACGCTCGTTCGCGATGGGGCTGATCCGACGGACATCGTCGTCACCGCGGACTCGACGGCGACAGCCGCCGACGTCGCTCGCCACATCGCGGAGTCCGACCCCGCGCGGTCCGTGCTGGTCGGCGCCGGCGACGTGGTGACCCTGGCAGTGGCCCCGCCCGGCGGGACTGCGCTGGAGCCCCTGGATCCGGGGATCCACATCGGCGAGGCGCCGATCGGATCGGGCTTCTCGGCCGCGGTCGTGAACCATGGACCCGACAGCCCCGCCACGGCCACGGCGTACAGCTCTCGCCGGAACGTCGGCAGCCTGGTGGCGACGGCGGGCCCGCTGCGCGGCCAGGTCTTCCCCGTGAACGTGGGCCACGCGACCATCGGTCGGGCCCCGACCAACCACATCGCGCTCGACGACCAGATGGTGTCCAAGCTGCATGCACGCCTCGAGGTCGGCAGCCGGATCGAGCTCGTCGACCTGAACTCGGCCAACGGAGTGCTGGTCGACGGCGTGCCCGTCCAGCGTGTCCGGATGGTCCCGAACAGGCCGGTCATCATCGGCTCCACGACCCTGGTGCTGAACCTGGAGAGCGACTTCGAGGAAGCCGAGGGGGAGATCCTCGAGCGGGGCGGCGGGCTGCACTTCAACCGCAGTCCGCGCGTCGACGTGCGCTATCCGGGAATCGCCCACCCTCCGCCCCGGATGCCGACCGAGCAGGCCGGGAGGGTGTTCCCGTGGACGATCCTGGTCGCACCGGTCATCATGGCCCTCGCGATCTACGCGATCACCGGCCGCGAGCGGGCCCTCCTGCTCATCTTCATGACCCCGCTCATGGCGATGGGCAACTTCATGAACCAGCGCACCCAGACCTCGAACAAGAAGAAGTACGAGGTGGAGCTCTTCGAGCGGCAGTTCGAGAAGCTCGAGGAGACGCTGTTCCGGGCCAAGCCGGAGGAGGAGGGCGCGCGCAACGACGAGGTCCCGCCCGTGGCCGAGGTCTTCGAGCACGCGGTCCGGCTCGGTCCCGTCCTGTGGACCCGCCGACCAGAGCACTGGAACTTCCTGGCGCTGCGACTCGGTACGACGCGGGCGCCGTCGCGCAACTCCATCGCCGAGCAGGACACCCAGGACGGCCTGCCCGAGTACATCGAGCGGCTGGACCGACTCCGCGACCGTTATCGCTACGTCGACGACGTACCGATCCTCGAGTCGTTGCGAGCCGTGGGCTCGGTCGGTGTCGCCGGGCCGGCAGGCCCCGCTTCGGACGCTCTCCGCGGCCTCGCCGTCCAGCTCTTCGGGCTGCACGCGCCGAACGAGGTCGTCGCTGTCGCGATCGCCGGCAGCAGTTGGACGCCCGAGCTCGAGTGGATGAAGTGGCTTCCCCACACCACGAGCGAGACCAACCCGTTCAAGGACCTGCCCCTCGCCGACTCGCCGCCGACTGCCAACGCCTTGCTGAGCGCCCTGGAGGAGTACGTCCTGCGAGCCGGCCAGACGCCGGAGCCCCGGGGACCCTTCGCGGAGAAGTGGAACCCGATGCTGTACGGCACCGACGTGCACCGAGCCGGCGAGGAGGGGGCGACCCGTCACCGGGTCTCGGTGATCGTCGTGGTGACCGACGACGCCCCCGTGGACCGGCCACGACTCGTGCAGGTGCTCGAGCGCGGTGCCGACGTCGGCGTCCACGCGGTGTTCTGCTCGCCGACGGTGGAGTCGCTCCCGGCCACCTGCCGCAGCTTCATCGACGTCACCGCCGGGCTGCACGACACCACCGTGGGCCTCGTGCGCAACGGCGACCTCCACCAGCACGTACGCGTGGAAGGGGTCTCCAACGACTACATGCACACCTTCGCGAAGCGGATGGCTCCGGTGGTCGACGCCAGCACGGTGATCCACGACGCCTCCGACATTCCCAACTCGGTGATGTTCCTGTCCCTGGTGGGGCAGGAGACCGCGCAGGACCCCGAGGCCGTGATCGAGCGGTGGCGTCAGAACAACACCATCATCGACCGCAGTCACGGTGAACGGCCCAGGCTGAAGCAGTCGGGAAACCTCCGGGCCATCATCGGCCAGGGCGCCAGTGATGCGATGACCCTGGACCTGCGGAGCCAGGGCCCGCACGCGCTCGTGGGAGGCACCACGGGCGCGGGCAAGTCGGAGTTCCTCCAGGCGTGGGTGCTGGGTCTGGCCTCGGCGCACAGCCCGGACCGCGTGACGTTCCTCTTCGTCGACTACAAGGGTGGATCGGCGTTCGCGGACTGTGTCGACCTCCCGCACTGCGTCGGACTGGTCACCGACCTCAGCCCGCACCTGGTACGCCGCGCCCTCACGAGCCTGCGCGCCGAGCTGCACCACCGTGAGCACCTGTTCAACCGCAAGAAGGCCAAGGACCTGTTGGAGCTGGAGCGGCGGCAGGACCCCGAGTGCCCGCCCGCTCTGGTCCTCGTGATCGACGAGTTCGCTGCCCTCGCCGGTGAGGTGCCGGAGTTCGTCGACGGGGTCGTCGACATCGCCCAACGTGGCCGCTCCCTCGGCATCCACCTGATCCTGGCCACGCAGCGGCCCGCAGGTGTCATCAAGGACAACCTGCGTGCGAACACCAACCTGCGCGTGGCCCTCCGGATGGCCGACGAGTCCGACTCCAAGGACGTGGTCGACGACCCGGTGGCGGCGTCCTTCCCGGCCAGCCTGCCCGGGCGAGGCATCGCCAAGACCGGGCCGGGCCGCCTGACACCGTTCCAGTCCGCCTACGTGGGTGGATGGACGAGTACCGAGGAGGTGGTCACGGCCGACGTCAGGGCCGCGGAGCTGCGCTTCGGCTCGACGGTGGAGTGGGAGCCCGAGCGGGCGGCCGAGTCCGACTCCCACGACGCGGACCTGGGCCCGAACGACCAGAAGCGGGTCGTCTCCACCCTGATCCGCGCCGCCGACGCGGCCGGCATCCCGACACCTCGGCGGCCGTGGCTCGACGATCTCGCGAACGTCGTGGACCTCCGTGACCTGCCGGCGCAGGGGGACGGGCAGATCCTTCTGGGCCTGGCGGACGTGCCCGAGAAGCAGCAGCAGAACCCGAGCTACTTCGTGCCGGACCGCGACGGCTCCATCATCGTCTTCGGCACGTCGGGCGCCGGGAAGACGACGGTGCTGAAGACCATCGCGACTGCGGCCGGCATGCGCCCCGATCTGGGCAGCTGTGAGGTCTACGGGCTCGACTTCGCTTCCGGCGCGCTCGGGGCGATCGAGCGCCTGCCGCACGTGGGCTCGATCATCAACGGTGACGACGCCGAGCGCGTGCAGCGGGTGCTCCGCACGCTGGGTCGGGAGCTCGACCGCCGTTCGGAGCTGTTCGCCAAGGCCCACGCCGCCAACCTCACGGAGTACCGCGAGCTGGTCGACCCGACGCTCCCGCGTGTGCTGCTGCTGATCGACAACTACGCGGAGTTCAAGAACGAATGGGAGATCAGCTCGGCCCGGGCGCCGTTCTACCAGATCTTCATGCGCATCCTGGGTGAGGGACGACCGCTGGGCGTGCACGCGGCGATCACCGCCGACCGCGGGGGAGCGGTGCCGACTGCGGTCGCCGCCAACATCTCGCGCCGGATCGTGCTGCGCCTCGCGGACGTCAACCAGTACACGCTGCTGGGCGCACCCAAGGATGTGCTGGACGAGTCCTCGGTGCCGGGTCGGGCCTTCCTGGACAGGAACGAGGCGCAGATCGCCGTGCTGGGGGCCACGGCGAACGTCGCCGAGCAGACCAAGGCCCTCGACGTACTCGGACAGGAGCTGCGCGCGCAAGGTGCCACCGAGGTGCCACAGATCGGGTCGCTCCCGCTGCGCATCGACTCCTCCCAGATGCCGGTTCAGCTCAACGGGCAACCCGTGTTCGGCGTGGCCGAGGACACCTTGGCGCCCCGTGAGTTCGAACCCATCGGTCTCTTCGCGGTCACCGGGCCACCCCAGTCCGGCAAGACCAACGCCATGCGGGCCCTGATCACGGCCGTGGAGAGGTTCGATCCCGAGGTGAAGCTCTTCCACTTCGGGAGTCGCCGTGCCGAGCTGGTCTCCTACCGGGACTGGGTGCGTAGTGCCACTCGTCCCGAGGAGGAGAAGGAGCTGGCGACCGAGCTTGCGGACATCGTCGCCGACGAGTCCGTCAAGGGTCGCATCATGGTCGTGGTCGAGGACGTTCCGCATCTGGTCGACGGGCCGGCGGATCGCGCGATCCGCGCCCTCATGCAGGCGATCTCCAACAGCGAGCACATCCTGGTCGGCGATGCGGACATCTCGCGGGCGGGGAGCAGCGCCGGTGTGCTGGGAGCGTGGAAGGCCGACCGGCAGGGCATCGCGCTCAAGCCGGACACCCACGACGGTGACGCTCTGTTCAAGGTGCCGTTCGGGCGGATCAAGCGCACCGACTTCCCTGACGGTCGGGGCATCTTCGTCCAGGCGGGTAGGGCGATTGTCATGCAAATGCCAATCTCCGATGTTTAGGATCCACCGGGGCGGGTATCCACCCTTCGACCACGGGAGGACATTCCGATGTCCGCCAACTCACGACAAAGGATGGACTGAACCATGAGCGACTTCGGCGCAACTTACGACGAGATGGAGACCACGGCCACCAAGCTGGACGATGGCAAGGAGTCCATCGAGAGCGCCCTGACCGAGTGCCAGGGCTACGTGGACGAGCTCGTGCAGGAAGGCTTCAAGACCGAGAAGGCGTCGGGCAAGTTCCAGGAGGGCTACGAGGAGCTGACCACCGGGCTCAAGGACGCGTCCGAGGGCGTCACGGAGATGGCCCAGGCCCTTCGTGACATGGCGCAGGCGATCCGCGACCTCGACGACTCGCTCGCCGGCGGCTGACCCATCGTCGTGGTGGGGCCGCGCCGCTCTGCGGCGGCGGCTCCACTACTCCCGGCGCAAGCCTGGAAGGAACTAGGACATCATGGCTGACGTTTACATCAAGCTCGAGCAGCTCGAGCAGGTCGTCACGAACTTGGAGGACATCATCTCCGACTTCGACAACGCCACCTCACTGTCCGAGGAGCTCGAGGCCGCGATCGGCGACCCGTTCGGCGAGAGCAAGCTCAGGGAAGAGGCCCAGGAGTTCGAGGAGCGTTGGGACGACAAGCGGAAACAGCTCAACGACGGCCTCAAGGGCGTCAAGGACCACGTCAAGGGCGTGGTGGACGGCGTCCAGGATTGGGACGCGGAGACGGCCATCGCGCTGTCCGGCGACTGATCTCGAGACCCACCGGGCGCGTATCGCGCACGTGACCACCCACCACGACCGAGTCGTTGCACCAGGCAGCGACCTCAGGGCTGACCGGCTCCGCCGGTGCAGCCCGCCCACATCATCAGCAGCACCAAGGAGAGCAGCGATGGATCGATCGCCGAAGGGCCGGGAGATCGAGCTCGTCGAGGGGAATCCTGGCGACATCATCGCCCGGGGCGAGAAGATCGAGAGCCTCGGCACGAAGATGCTGGACAGCGCCGACACCCTGGAGCGGATCAAGAACGAAGCGGTCAGCGACGGGAGCCAGAAGGGCAAGGCGATCGAGAAGCTGAAGGACTCGATCGGGGACTCCTACGAGACGCTGCGTGAAGCGGGCGAGCTCTACGAGCCGGTCGGACCGGTCATCACCGCCTACGGCACCGCGCTCGAGGGTTGTAAGCCCACCATCAACAACGCCGTCGAGGACTGCGAGTCCAAGTGGGCGACGTACGACAGCCTTCCCGGCGACAGGGAGGGAAGCACGACTCCCGAGGCCGGCGGTGGATTCGCGGGCATCGGTGGCTACGAGGCAGACAGCCCCGAGGCCAAGGAGAAGGCCGAGGACAACGCGGCCAAGGCGCAGGCCTACCAGGAGTGGCGCGAGGCAGCCGAGAGCTTCGACGGTGGCTACGACACCTGGGAAGAGGCCTACGACACCGCCGTGGACGGCATCGGCGACGAGATGGCGGGCAAGATCAAGGACAGCTTCTGGGCGAGCCTGACAGACTTCCTCGAGATCGCCGCTCTCATCGTCGGTATCGCCGCCCTCATCATCGGCGGCCCACTGCTGGCCGCGATCGCGCTCGCCGTCGGCGCACTCCTGCTGCTCAGCACAATCATGGCCTACAAGAACGGCGAGCGATCAGGCACCGACATCGCCTTCGCGGTCCTGGGCGTCATTCCGTTCAGCAAGATCACGACTTTCACGAAGCTCAGCAACCTGGGGGCGGGATCGACCAAGGCGATCCTCAAGAGCGCGACCGGGATCAAGGCCCTGCAGGGTGCCAGCACGCAGGCCTCGAAGCTCGCCCGGGGCACCCAGTTCTTCCACAAGTCCGGGCTGGTCGGGATCTTCCGGAACCGGGGAGCCGCTGCGGGCTTCAAGCAGCTCTTCACCGGCTCCTCCACCGGTTACCGGTCCTTCCAGCGCTCTCACCGTCAGTTCTACGAGGGTGCCGGAGCCACACTCGCCGCCCTGCGCAACAGCAACAGCGTCAGCAACCTCGCCAGGATCGACCAGATCGCCACCCTGGTCGCGACCACCGGTCGCAACCTGGGGCTCGCCGACAAGGGCGCCGGCGCCTTCGGTGGCAACGTCCCGACGCTGCCCAAGCCCCTCGGCTTCGTGATCTAGGCTGCTGGCCTATGGCTGAAGACGAGTGGACGCTCGACCTTGTCGATCAGGATCTGGAGCTGCCCGGGTGGCGGTTCCTGCCCGCGGACCTGGATGCAGCAGATCGGGAGCAATGGCTCACCGAGTCGGTTGCCGATCTCGAGGGCTCGCCAGGCTGGGACGAGGAGGTCGTCACAGCTGAGGGAGCGCGAGAGCTGCTGCTGGATGCGTTGGACCAGCGCACGGCCTCGGAATCTCTCGCCATGCTGCAGGTCTGGCCGCCACTCGCCGGGCAGACGGCGATGTGTCACATCAACATCCTCCCCAGTGAGGCGATGCCGTCGTGGACCGACCTGGATGACGCTGTCGTTCAGCCGACCGACTCACCGCACCTGGGCCACGGCGTGGAGGTCATCACCAACCGCAAGGTCACGCTCGAGGGTGTCGACGATGTCGATGTCACCGGCGTGCACTTCATCTTCGACAACGGCGAGATCACCGTCATGGTGAGCCTCGACGAGACGTTGACCGCGTTGATCTCGATCACCCTGCCGGCCCTGGTGGCCCTCATGCACAACCTCCGTGTCGTCAACCAGGCTGACGGCACGACGTTCCAGGCAGTCGCGCCCCAGGGGCTCCTGGTGGACGCGCCCTGGGACTTCGAGACGAGCCCATGAACTCATCGAACCTACGAGCTGAGCTGGGAGCGCCGACGGTGCCCGACTTCGAGATGACCCTGCCGCCCGGATGGACGCGGAGACCCGTCGACGAGACGACGCTCGAGGACATGCTCAGCGGCCTTCGGCAGCGACTGATGAAGGAGCACCAGCCGCAGGCCTTCGCCGATCTCAGGGCTTTGGTGAAGCAGTCGTTCCAGGCCATGCAGAAGGAGGGGGCGTTCGCCTTCTTCTCGGCCACGGAGCAGGACGACGGCACCTTGTGGATCCCCGCCTCCATCATCGCGTCGGAGAGGCGGGCCGACGCCGACCAGACCCTTGACGACCTGGCCCGGATGCTGATCAACGAGTACGGCGCGACCCCGCTGCGCGAGGACAAGCGAACCCTGCGCTTCGAGCGGGAGCGGCAGGTGCGGCTCGGCACCGAGACCGTGATCAGTCAGTCGATCGTGTACCTCACGCCGATACCGGGGACGGGGCGTCGCCGGGCGCTTCAGCTGGTCGCCGGATTCGGCCGCACCCCGGGCGATGCCCCCGACGATCCGCTGCTTCTCGACATGAAGCACCTCTTCGACACCTGTGTCTCGACGTTGCGCTGGCGGGCTCCCAGCGAAGCCTGACCCGCGTACGGCGTCGCAGCGGCGGGAGCCTTCACGGGTTGGGGTCAAGGCGCCTGCATCTTCGACGACCAGCGACGCGCTGGGGCGCGTTCGCGGACGGACGCGACTGGTGACGTGCGGGGATCAGCACCTAGTGTTGGCCCATGCCTGAATCGTTCACCGACCTGGGATGGGCGTGGCTTCCTGCAGCAGTGGGCGCCGGCCTCGTCGTGATCTTCGTCAGGTATCTGATGATGGTCCTGCGGCGACGCCGGACGTGGACCCTCACGGAGGCAACCGTCGGCAAGGTCCGAGCGCGGGAGAGTTCCGCCTCGGGTTCTCAAGGCGGCATCTTCGTCAACTACCACTTCACCGATGCGACCGGGCAGAAGCACATGGGTGTACAGGACCGGACGTTCGGCAAGCCCAAGCGCAACAGCAGGTTGTGGGTGCGCTATGACCCCGAGGACCCGGGGATGAATGAAGCGGTGATGCCACAGTGGGCGGAACTGTCGATCGCTGCCGGCGGCATCGCCGTGGGAGTCGCGCTGGCGCTGTTCAGCCTCGGCGGTGGCTTCAACAGTTGACGCCGTGCCATCGGGATCGAGCAGCTGCGCAGGCACGGACTCGTCGATGAGGCGGACAGCCCCCATCACGGAGTTGCCCCGGTCACCTGGGAGCGCCTGGAGTCACTCCCGGACGGGCGCGTCGTCCGCACGCTGTGAGAACGCTCGGCGGTAACCTCGCAAGACGTCCGACATCAACGAACGGAGCCACAAGTGGCCGCAGTGAAGCACGCAACTCTCGACTCCCACGTGTCCGAGGACGAGCTCTTCGCCGTTCTCGTCCACGTCGTGCAACAGGGCGACTACGAGATCGCGGGACTCAGCAACGAGCAGAAGGAGATGTTGTTCACCAGTGGCAAGACCCTGATGTCGTGGGGCCACATCTTTGCCGCGACCGTGAAGGCGGAGGGCTCCGGCTCGGTGCTGCAGCTCACGGTTGCCGTGGTCCCCGGGGCACCGAAGTCGCTGATGGACGGCCGCAAGAACCAGAAGGCGGCGACGCAGTTCATCGAGACCGTCGAGGCGGCCCTGGCCGCTCCGACGCCGCCGCAGCCGGAGCCGGTCGAGTCGTTCGCGAAGATGCCGGACGGCAGCACCGTGCCGTGGACCGACGGGGAGTTCCCAGGAGAGTAGAGGTGCGCTGCAGAGCCACCACGCGGGCTTGAGCAGAGGTTTGCCGTACGCGTGAATCCCGGGGGTCTCGGTGAACGTCAACGAACAGTCGGTCGAGGAATGGGCGGAATCGGCCCACTTCTCCCAGCCTCTCAGGCTTGGCGCGGTCGAAGCGGGCATCCTGGCCCGCCGGCCTGCAGCCTCCACGAGCTTGGGGAGGTCCTACCCACTCCTTGTCGCGTTGACCTGGCCGGTCCTGGCGTTCGCCTTCCTGCTGGGACCGGGCCTCGCGCTGCTGGGTCTGCTGGCCGCGTGGCTGAGCACCAGCGATGATCCGCCGCCCGACCACGACTTCTGGTTGTCGGTGGCTCACCTGATCTTCGTGGTCGGCGCGTTCACCGAGGTGTTCGTCCTGGTGGAGGCTTTCAGATCGCGCCACCGAGAATGGTTCTACCTCGGCACGGCGCTGCTGACCTCCGCGTCGAGCGCGGTCGCCTTCGTTCTCCTGAGGTCGAGCTCGCGGGCAGAGCCCTGGGGCCTGGCCCCCGCCGTACTCGCCATGGGCGTGCTGGGGATCGGCGTCCTCGTGGTGTCGGTGGTCGCCAAGCCGCGCACTTCCGGCCCCAACGCCAGTCGAGAGCCGCCGAAACGGGGCCCCGAGAGGGACGGCGAGCACTGGCACTATGTGCGCACCCGCGAGCAGGTGCTGGACACGCTCATCCGGCGCGGCCTGCTGAAGGTCGACGAGGCCGATCGCAGACGCCTGAACGAGATGCCGTTGGGCTACTGGGAGGAGCTCGACAACGTGGACGAGCGGGAGTGGCGACGCATCCTGGAGTACCGAATCGTCGGGTGGCGCGAGTTCACCGTGAGTGATCGGCGTGCCTGGTCGCCACCGGAGAAGCCCAGCAGACGACAGGCGTGACGCCTTGACCGGACCGGGGCAGCCCGTCTCGTCGCGCGAGCCACGGTTGATAGCCTCGGCGCCATGCTGATGCGCGGTTCGGGACGACGCACGACGCCATCCGGCTGCGGCCGGTGAGGCCCCGATCGATGGGTTGGCGCGCGCGGACGAGCACAGTGACCGCCGCCCTGATCGGCCTGGCGCTCCCACTGACCGCCTGCGTGGCGGATCTGCCTGCGTCGGTCGTCGAGGGGTCCTCGGTCACCGTCGGCTGGGCGGACAGCCTGACCAGCTTCAACCCCATGACCAGTGCGGGCGCTACGACCGGAAACCGGGAGGTCGCCGCGGTGACCCACGACGCGTTCGCACGTGTCGCGAGTGGCGAGATCGTCGCGGACAGGAGCTTCGGTGAGGTGGAGGTGATCGACTCCGATCCCACCTCGTTCACGGTTCGCTACGACCTGGCCGAGCGGACGTGGTCGGACGGCATCCCGATCGATGCCGCCGACCTCCTCCTGGCCTGGGCCGCGGGCTCGAACGCGACAGCGGGTCAGTTCGACTCGATCCCCGGTGATCTGCGCCTCAGCGCCGAGGTGCCGACGCTCGACGACTTCGAGCGTCGCATCGACGTCAGCTTCACCCAGCCGGTTCGCGGATGGCACACGGCACTGGACGTGGCCGTGCCGGCGCACGTGGTGGGAGAGATGGCGCTGGGGGTCGAGGACCCGATGGAGGCCAAGCAGGCCGTGATCGACGCGATCACCGACGACGACGGGGGAGAGCTGGCCGAGATCGCGCATTCGTGGAGCACCGGGTTCGAGTTCGATGCCGGCACGGGCCTCCCCGAGGCGCTGAGGGTGGGCAGCGGCCCCTTCCTGGTGGAGGACGTCCAGGGGGGAGCGGACGGTGCCGACACCCTCACCCTCGAGGTCAATCGTGCCTACAAGGGCGAGAACCCGCCGTCGTTGGAGCGGATCGAGGTGGTTCCCGAAGGTGATGCACTCGCGGCCTTCCCCGAGGACCTCGACGTCGTGCAGGTGCACCCCACTCCCGAGAACTTCGTCGTCGTCCGCGACCTGAAGCGGCGCGACCACAACGCGACCGAGTCACATGCCGGCCAGCTGTGGACGCTGGCGCTGCGCGCGAACAAGGGCATGTTCGCATCGGTCGACGCCCGCCGGGCCTTCCTACGGGCCACGTCGGTCTCCGACGTGCGCTCTGCCGGGGCGGGCGCCTGGGGAGGAGCCTTCATCGCGACCCAGTCCCTGCTCTTCGCCCCCGAGTCCTCCGGCTACGACATCGCGCTGGAGGACGCCGGCTTCCGGGAGACGTTCGACGCCGCCGCGACCGAGGCCGCGGCCGAGCGGGCCGCGGCCGGCGTGCCCGCCGGGACCCGGGTGTGCGTGCTCTACGACAACGACGACCCGTTCGCGGCCGGAGCCTTCCAGGCGCTCGTGGCAAGCGTGGCCGAAGCGGGCTGGGCGGTCACGGACTGCGGTGCCCCGGACATCGAGGCGTCGCTGGCCGCCGGCCGAGGGTGGCAGGCCGTGCTCACCACCGTCTCGCTGCCGGAGACGCCTGGCGACATCACCGCGGTGTGGGGTGGCAAGGAGAAGTCCCCCCTCACGGGTGTGCGCAGCAAGGCGCGTCGACAACTGGTGACACAGCTCGACACGACCGCGGACGTCTACGACGCCAGGCTGCTCCAGGTCGCCATCGAGACCGGGCTGATCCAGGAGGCCGTGGCGCTGCCGCTGACCCTCGACCCGGTGGTCACCCTGGCCGAGCGACGCCTGTCCGCCATCCTCCCCGCCTCCGGAAGATCGGCGACGTTGCTGGGCGACGCCGGCAACTGGGGACCGCACAGGTGACACCGGACCGCAAGGCAGATCGCGAGACCCCGGTTCCTGAGGAGCGGGAGATCCTGGATCTCTCCGTCGGCTCGACCGCGGAGCTGATCAGACGAGATGACGGCTGGATCCTCCAGGTCGACGGGATCCGACAGTCCCACGTCGTCGAGTCCGGTGGTGCCCCGGCGCTCGCGGTGTCCCGCTGGATGCTCGCCGCACTCGGGGGGGAGCGCCGCCGGCTGCTCCACCTCGGCGGTGGCCTGTTGACGCTACCGCGAGCCGTCGCTGCTGCCGACTCCCGGGCCCGGCAGGTGGTCGTCGAGCTGGACCCGGTGCTCGTGGCACTCGTGCACGAGAGGTTCGGCGTGCCGGAGAACGTCAGCCTGGAGGTGGCCGACGCGCGCGACTGGCTGGACGCAGCGGGCTCACCGGAGCTGGCATCGTCGACGTACGACGCAGTCGTGATCGACGTCTTCGCCGGGGGACGCATCCCCCCGGCCTTCACATCCCGCGAATGCTTCTCCGCGGCCCGATCGGTGCTCGACGCCGGCGGGGTCCTCCTCGTCAACTCGGTGGCCGGGGGTGACCTGACGTTCACCCGGCGTCAGCTGGCCACCCTGAGGGCGGAGTTCGAGCACGTGGCGATGATCGTGCAGGGTTCGGCACTGCACGGGTTGCGGTTCGGCAACGCCGTGCTGATCGGGTCCGCGACGCCGATCGCGGGTGACGGCATCAAGGCAGCGCTCGCGGGCGATCCCTCGCGCGGGGCTCTGGTCACCGATCTCGACGACCTGGTCGGCGCCGCGGAGGTGGTGGTGGACGCCGACGACCTGTGGTCGCCCGAGCCGGACCTGCCCGACGCCGGCCCGGCACTCCGGCTCCTGGACCAGGCGCGGTCCCTGGGATCGGTGTTCCGCGATGCTCCGGCCGGGGATGGCGCGGTGGACGCCGAGACGGAGCGCGGCCGCGGCGATCAGGACCGACCGCGTCCCTCGTGAGCGGTGGGTCGTTGCGGGCCCCCTGATCGGCGTGCACCCCGCACCAGGCCGCGGCCGCCGCGTGCCTCGTCGTACACGAGGTAGCCGAACCCGAAGAGTGCGAGCAGACCGAAGAACCACCACTGGAGTCCGTAGAAGAAGTGTGGCCCGTTGTCGAGGTCGGGCAGCTCCGCGACCTCGAGAGGGGTCTCGGGCTCGGGGGACTCCGACCTGAGGTCGACGAACCCGCCGAGCACCCGCCGGTCGAGCGCTGCGCCGATGCGGTCGCTGGAGATGGAGCGGGTCGACTGGTCGGTGACCGCGGTGCTGTCGCCGGCGGCGTCCTGACGCACCCAGCCGGTGACGGTCACCTCGCCCGGGGGTGGATCGGGCAGCTCGTCCGGGGTGCTGCCGCGCGTCTCCGTGGCCAGCCAGCCGCGGTCGACGAGCAGCGCCGTACCGTCGGAGAGCACGAGCGGGACGACCAGGTCGACGCCCGAGACGCCGTCGCGGGTGCGGTAGCGGACGACCACGGTGTCCTCGACGGCGTACGTGCCGGTGGCCTCGACGACCCGCCACTGCTCGTCGGAGGAGACGTCGTCGCCGACAGTGAGCACGTCGGTGACCGGCGCCGGCGGGAGGTTCTCGTTGCGCTCCACGACGGCGTTGCGGTCCTGGCGCTCGGACAGCCGGTGGAACTGCCACTCACCGAGGCGCCAGGCGACCCACGCCAGGGCGATCACGACCACGAAGAAGATCACCCACCGGCGGCTGAGCAGGAACCGGAGGCGTCGCACCGGACGAGGTTATCTGCGTGCTGGTCGGCCGGTCCGGGCGGCTGGGCCCTGCACCTAGTATGAACACGTGACGCACGCACTGGAAGACCGCTTCGGCCGGGTGGCCACGGACCTGCGCGTCTCGCTCACCGACCGGTGCAACCTGCGGTGCTCCTACTGCATGCCGGCCGAGGGACTCGACTGGATGCCGACCGAGCAGACCCTCTCCGACGACGAGGTCGTCCGACTGGTCACGATCGGCGTGCAGCAGCTCGGGGTCCTCGAGG
The DNA here is from genome assembly GCA_963825755.1 of uncultured Actinomycetota bacterium. Lineage (GTDB taxonomy): Bacteria > Actinomycetota > Actinomycetes > Propionibacteriales > Nocardioidaceae > Nocardioides. The sequence continues at coordinate 65,079 of CAWGUS010000016.1, forward strand.
TGCGGTTCACCGGCGGCGAGCCGCTGCTGCGCCGGGGTCTGCCCGACATCGTCCGCCGTACCCACGCGCTGGGCGCCGAGACGTCGCTGACCACCAACGCCTTGGGCCTGTCGCGTACGGCGACCACGCTGGCCGAGGCCGGGCTCGACCGGGTCAACGTCAGCCTCGACACGATCCGGCCCGACACGTTCGCCGCGATCACGCGCAGGGACCGCCTGCACGACGTCATCGCCGGGCTGGAGGCTGCGCGCGACGCCGGTCTGGGCCCGGTGAAGATCAACGCAGTGCTACTGCGTGGCCACAACGACGAGCAGGCGGCCGAGCTGCTGCGCTGGAGCATCGCTCAGGGCTATCACCTGCGCTTCATCGAGCAGATGCCGCTCGACGCCCAGCACGACTGGTCGCGCACCGAGATGATCACCGCCGACGAGATCCTCGAGCAGCTCGAGCGGGAGTTCGACCTGACGCCGGCCGAGGAACCGCGCGGCAGTGCGCCGGCCGAGCTGTTCAGCGTCGACGGTGGTCCGGCCACCGTCGGCATCATCGCCTCTGTCACCCGGCCGTTCTGCGGGGACTGCGACCGGGTGCGCCTCACCGCCGACGGCCAGGTGCGCAACTGCCTCTTCGCGCGCAGCGAGTCCGACCTGCGTACGGCGCTGCGCTCGGGTGCGACCGACGACGAGATCGCCGAGCGCTGGGTCATCGCCATGCGCGGCAAGCTCGCCGGGCACGGCATCGACGACCCGAGCTTCCTCCAGCCGACCCGGCCGATGTCAGCCATCGGCGGCTAGAGACGTGTCAGTGCGCTGCGCCCAGCTCGACGAGCAGGACGCCGCCGGCGATCAGGACGATGCCGGCCGACATGAGCCACGTCAGCGGCTCCGCGAAGAGGATGCGTGACGCGACGGCCGTCAGCGCGACGCCACTCGCAGCCCAGACGCCGTAGGCGACACCCAGGCCCAGGCCCTCGGCGAGGCTGACGGTCAGCGAGGCGAACGCGCCGAGGTAGCCGACGGCGACGAGGACGTACCACCCCCGGCGACCTGCGGTGGCCATGCGCAGGGACAGCGTGCCCGCGACCTCGAGGACGACGGCCAATGCGAGGAAGAGCCAGGGCATCAGACGGCCCTGCCGGTTTCGCCCGGGTGCCGCGCGTGGGCCGCCTGGGAGCCGATCTCCACCAGCAGCACGCCGGCGAGGATGAGCACCAGCCCACCAGCCATGGTCGCGGTGAACGGCTCGTCGTAGATGACAGCCGAAAGCACCGCGGTGAGGGCGACGCCGCAGGCTGCCCACACGCCGTACGCGACACCGAGCGGCATGCCCCGTCGCAGCACGGCGGAGAGCAGCAGGAAGGCGACGACGAAGCCGATCACCACCGGTACGAAGAGGAGCGGGTCGTCGATGGCGCCCTTCAGGCAGAGCGACCCGGTGACCTCGCTGGCGATGGCGGCGGCGAGGAGGAGCCACTGGTCATGTGTCACCTGCTTCGAGGAGGCCGAGGGCGCTGGCCAGCACGGCGGCGCGGTCGGACTCGGGGACGGGAAGGATGCCGGTCGCGTCGGCGAACCAGCAGCCGTCGGCCACCAGTCGGACGGCCTGGAGGGCGGCGCGCTCTCCGTCGGGAAGGTCGGCCGGGACGTCGACCCACTCCCGCAGGCGCTCGACCCAACGCTCGGTCATCTGCTCGCGGAGCCGGGGGTCGCTGAGGATCACCAGGTCGGCCGCGTCGTGGGCGTGGGTGAGCGCCCAGCGCACGTACGCCGTGAGGCGCATCCGGGTCGTCGGCGCGACCCTGCCGGCGGGCAGCAGCTCGACGAGCTCGCGCTCGTAGCCGTCGATCAGGTGGTCGAGCAAGGCGGCGACGAGCGCCTCCTTGGTGGCGAAGTGGTACATCAGTCCGGGCTTGCTGACCCCGGCCGCCCGAGCTGCGGAGTCGAGGGAGAGTGTCCCGCCGTCGCGCAGCAGGGTCAGTGCGGCGTCGAGGACCGAGCCACGCTGGGACGGACGGTGGGCAGCACGGGGCATGCACTTACTTTACCAACTGGTTGGCAAAGTATCGACCGCACGGGGTCAGTCCTGGTGCGGCACCACGTCGCGCAGGAACTGCCGGGCGGCGAGGAACTCCGACAGGCTCTCGCGGTGGTCGGCGCAGGCCAGCCAGACCTTGCGGCGATCGGGGGTGTGGATCTTCGGGTTGTTCCACCGCAGATCCCAGACGGCCGGCTCCGGACAGCCCTTGGCCGAGCAGATGGCGGCCTCGACTGGCTGGTCCATTGGCTCCTCGCGCGGCGGGTCCGGGGCAAATAAGAGGTGCCGGACAGCCACGGGGGAAGCCGTCCGGCACCTCAACGAATTCAGACGGGGGATGCTGAACTCGTCCGATTGATCATTGCACGAGGGCAGGCAAATTCCAACTCATCGAAAGCCATGTCGCCCGGGCGTTTCGGGGTCCTGACCGGGGGGTTTCAGCAGCGCTCCGGAGGGGTTCGTGGGGCCCTCGGGGAGGGCGTTGCGCGAGAGGTCCTGGCGCAGTTCGAAGTCGTCACCGCGGGGGGCGGCGGAGTTGGCGAGGACGACCGCGACGTACGGCAGCAGGATGGCTGCTGCGACGAGCACCCAGCGCAGCCAGCCGGGTCCGACCAGGATCGCGCCGACGAAGCACAGGGTGCGGAACCCCATGGAGATGACGTAGCGGCGCTGACGTGCGGAGATGTCTGCCTCGCGACTCTCGGCAGCGGTGGTGATCCGGACCGCTGCGGCGTCGTCGTGGGCGTGCCGGCGGGCCATGCCGACCACTGTACGTCGCTACCATGCAGACCCCACCCGGAGCCATCAGGAGCGCCCATGTCGAACCGCACCTACCGCGTCACCGAGATCGTCGGCACCTCGCCCGACGGCATCGACCAGGCGATCGAGAACGGCATCTCCCGTGCCGGCCAGACCCTGCGCCACATCGACTGGTTCGAGGTCACCCAGATCCGCGGCCAGGCCAAGGACGGCGTCGTCGAGCACTACCAGGTCGGCATGAAGGTCGGCTTCCGGCTGGAGGACGAGTAGCGACCCGTCTCGCAATCCTCGTTTGGGCGTACCCCGCGGTAATGGCTAGCGTCGGTGCCCGTGAGTGAACCTCGTTCCGTCCTGGTCACCGGTGGCAACCGGGGCATCGGTCGCGCCATCGCCGAGGCGTTCCTCGCCAACGGCGACAAGGTCGCGGTGACGACCCGCAGCGGCGGAGCGCCCGACGGCGCCCTCGACGTGCGGTGCGACATCACCGACCAGGCGGCCGTCGATGCGGCGTTCGCCGAGATCGAGGAGGCGCACGGGCCCGTCGAGGTGCTGGTCGCCAACGCCGGCATCACCGCCGACACCCTCGTGCTGCGGATGTCCGACGACGACTGGGACTCCGTGATCGCCACCAACCTCACCGGCTCGTTCCGGCTGGCCAAGCGTGCCTCCAAGGGCATGCTCCGGCTGCGTCGCGGCCGCATCATCTTCATCTCCTCCGTGGTCGGGCTGCTCGGCTCGGCCGGCCAGGTCAACTACGCCGCCTCCAAGGCCGGGCTCGTGGGCATGGCCCGGTCGCTCGCGCGTGAGCTGGGCAGCCGCTCCATCACCGCGAACGTCGTCGCACCGGGATTCGTCGAGACCGACATGACCGCGGTGCTCACCGACGACCAGAAGAGCAAGATCAAGGACCAGGTGCCGTTGGGGCGCTACGCCACCCCGGACGAGGTTGCGTCCGCGGTCGCGTGGCTGGCCTCCGACGGCGCGGCGTACGTCACCGGAGCAGTCATCCCGGTCGACGGTGGACTCGGAATGGGGCACTGACATGGGAATCCTCGACGGCAAGCGCATCCTCGTGGCCGGCGTGACGATGGACTCCTCCATCGGCTTCGCCACTGCGAAGGTCGCGCAGGAGCAGGGCGCCACGGTGCTCATCTCCAACTTCGGCCGCGCGCTCGGCATCACGAAGCGGATCGCCAAGCGGCTGCCGACCGAGCCTCCGGTGATCGAGCTCGACGTGACCGACCAGGCGCACCTCGACGGCCTGGCCGACGCCGTACGCGAGCATGTCGACGGCCTCGACGGCGTGGTGCACTCCATCGCCTACGGCAACCCGCAGACCCTGCTCGGCGGCAAGTTCCTCGAGGGTCCGTGGGACGACGTCGCGCAGGCGCTGCAGGTGTCGGCGTACTCGCTGAAGTCGCTCGCCGTGGCCTCCGGGCCGCTGATGTCGGAGGGTGGCTCGATCGTGGGGCTGACGTTCGACGCGACGACCGCGTGGCCGGCGTACGACTGGATGGGCGTGGCCAAGGCGGCGCTCGAGTCGACGTCGCGCTACCTCGCTCGTGACCTCGGCCCGCGGGGCATCCGCTGCAACCTGGTCGCGGCCGGACCGCTCAAGACCCTTGCTGCCAAGGCGATCCCGGGGTTCGAGGACCTCGAGTCGTCGTGGAAGGACCGGGCCCCGCTGGGGTGGAACGAGGCCGACCACGAGCCCACCGCCAAGGCCGTGTGCGCGCTGCTCTCCGACTTCTTCCCGGCCACGACCGGCGAGATCGTGCACGTCGACGGCGGGTTCCACGCGCTGGGGCTCTGACTCTGCCCGGCCCGCCGGCACCAGCATGGAGCGGTGAGCTGCGGCCGCTTCGCCCCGCGCGGACCGACCCTGACACACCGACGGCGCCTGCTCCCCGACCCGCAAACCGTGCACAGGCTCCACCCGACGTGCGTCCTCCACAGGCTGCGTCGGTTGCGACCCGTCACGTCGGCGGGTCACGCTGGGCTTGCCGGCATGCGACAGTTCCCTCGAGCCCTGGCACACGGTCCGTTCAGCCGGGAGCAGGCTCTGGCTGCCGGCGCCACCCCGCGGATGCTCCGCGGTCAGCGCTTCGTCCGCGTCTTCCCACGCGTGTGGCGGCATCGAGATCACGAGATGACTGAAGAGGACTGGGTGGTGGCCGCCGCGCTGGCGTTGCCTGACCGGGCGGCGGTCACTGGCATCACCCGAATCCAGCTGCTCGGCCTCGACTTCGGGCCGCGGCGTCCACTCCGCTTCGTGGTGGAGGGTGACCTGCATCTGGCGATCGACAACGTGTTCGTGCACCGCACGCGGGCACTGCCTCCGACAGATGACGTCGGGGTCACCCCCACCGCGGCCTTCCTGTCCTACTGCGCGACCGCGCGCCTGATCGATGCGATCAAGGTGGGCGACTGGTTGCTCCACCACGGCCACATGACGCTCGAAGCGCTGACCGACCTGGCGCTCGGCCAGCTCTGGCGACGCGGGGCCGTCGAGGCGCTCTGGGTCAGCCATCACCTCGACGGCGGATCTCGCTCGCTCCGCGAGTCCGAGGTCCGGGCACTGGTGGAGTTCGCGGGTCTGCCCGGACCCACGTGCAACGCACCCGTCGCCCTCACGGATCACGTGGTCGTCATCGTCGACCTGTGGTTCGAGCAGTGGCAGACCGTCGTCGAGTACGAAGGTGGCCAGCACCAGACCAGTCGTGGTCAGTACGTCGCCGACATCGACCGCTACCGCCTGATGCGCGACAGCCACGTCTCGTACGTCCAGGTCACCAAGGAGAAGCTGTCGACGCCCCGGGCGATGGTCCGCGAGATCCACCGCTCGCTGGTGCGCCATGGCTACACCGGGTCGGCGCCGGAGTTCGGGGCCGACTGGGATCGGCTGTTCGTACGTGTCAGCCAGCTCCTGGGTGTCCGCGTCGCCGATCACGGGCGCGCACGAGCGGTGAGGTAGGGGCGGTTGGCACGGTGCCGAGCGACCCTCTTTCACCGCTCGGCCGGCCGGGCTCTGACGGCGGTGACCTGGGGTCGCTTCGAGACGTCGAAAGCGACCCTTACTCACCGCTCGGTCGGGGGAGCCGTGACTAGTACGGTTCGCCCGTGACCTCACTCGTCGAGCTCCGCGTCCTCGAGGGACCCAACCTCTACTTCCCGCGGGCCGCGATCAAGCTGACGCTCGACATCGGCGCGATCGCCACGGCTCCGACGGACCGCGCGATCCGCTTCGCGGCCCGGATCGGTCTCAGGAACGCGCGCCCGGGGGAGCCCGGGACGGGGTTCCGCCAGCGGTTCGCGCTGCGCGCGGTCGAGCGGCTGGTCCGGGCGATCGCGAGCGAGTCGGGTACGGCGCGGCTCGCCGTCCGCGTGCGGTCGACCAGTGACGCCAACCGGGTCGTCGTCGCCTTCCCGTGGCGCAACCGCGACCGCGCCCAGGCGATGGGCCTCGCTGTCGCCGACGTGATCGACCACCTGCCGAGCACCGACGTCGACTCGGTCGTCAGCGACGCTGCGGTGCGGGTCGCGGAGTCGCCGAAGGGTGCGGCGCCACACACGATCACGCCGAAGATCCCCGTCGTCGCAGTGACCGGCACCAACGGCAAGACCACGACCAGCCGGATGATCGCGCACATCGCCCGGACCAACGGGCATGCTCGTGGGGTGGTCGAACACCGACGGCATCTACGTCGACGGCGAGCTGGTCGAGGCCGGCGACTACTCCGGGCCGAGCGGGGCCGGGCGGGTGCTCGCGCACGACAACGTGGAGCTGGCCGTCACCGAGACCGCCCGCGGCGGCATCCTGCTCAAGGGCATCGGCCTGACCCGCAACGACGTCTCCGTCGTCACCAACGTCACGGCCGACCACCTCGGCCTGCAGGGCATCGACACCGTGGACCAGCTCGCCGAGGTGAAGGCGGTCGTACCTCGCATCACCCGCAAGCAGGGCTGGGCGGTGCTCAACGCCGACGATCCCCGCGTCTACGCGATGCGTTCGGTGATCGTGGCGAAGCCGTGGGTCTTCTCCCGCGACCCGGACTCACCCGGCATCCGCGAGGTGCTCAACGACGGCGGCCGCGCCACGACCGTCATCGACGGCTGGCTGTGCGTGCTGCAGCCCGGCACCGACCCCGACCCGCTGGTCGAGCTCGTCGACGTGCCGATGACCCTGGCCGGCCTGTCGCGCTTCAACGTCGAGAACTCGCTGGCCGCGGCGTCCGCGTCGCTGGCGATCGGCATCCCGCGAGACATCGTGGTCGAGGGGTTGCGCACGTTCCGGCCCGACGTCGAGCACAACCCCGGCCGGATGAACTTCTTCACCGTGCCGGTGGCCTCGGGCGAGGTGTCCATCGTGATGGACCTCGCCCACAACGAGGCCGGCCTCGAGGCGATGCTCGAGATCATGAACGGCGTCCGGCCTCCCGGCCGCCGGCTGATCCTCGGGCTCGGAGCGGTCGGCGACCGCACCGACGACCTGATCGGGATGCTCGGCGAGATCGGTGCGCGCGACAGCGACGTGGTGGCCATCGGGCACAAGCAGCGCTACCTGCGCGGCCGTACCCTCGACGAGCTCGACGGGCTGCTCCGCGCGGGCGCCGCCCGGGTCGGGGTCACCGAGATCGTGTCCTACCCGACCGAGGTCGAGTGCCTCGCCGCGATGGTCGCGCGGGCCGAGCCCGGCGACGTGGTGGGGCTGATGTGCCACGCCGAGCGGCAGGACTGCTACGACTGGATCACCGACCACGGTGGCAGCGGTGACAGCCCCGAGACGCTGGCGGCGAAGGTGCGTGCCGCGACGGCCTGAACCGCGTCGTACGGACGTTCGTGCACGATTCGCGGGGTTCGTGCCCGTTGCACGGTCGCGAACACCGGGTGTGGCCCTCCTCGTGCGCGGCGAGGGGCTGCCCGACGTCGTCAGCGGCGGTGGGCGTCGAAGCGGTAGCGCACGTCGGGTACGGCGAGCACCGGCACGCCGATCACGAGGCCCCGGCCGCGGGAGAAGTCGTGCAGGTCCCGGAAGGGCTTGTCCCGGGGCCGTCGGTGAGCCGCGCCGTGTCCGCGTCCGCCTTCACTCATCGCTTCCGGCGGGGACGTAGTCGGGGTCGGCGGTCGGGTTCTCGTCGGAGGCGCCCGAGCCGGCCTGCGCGGTCTTCGACCAGTTCTCCAGCTCCGACATCACCTGGCCGTGCTTGTCGACGCACACGACGACCAGGTCGCCCTTGTTGGCGCGGCTCATGGCCCGGCGTACGGCCTTGATCTCGTCGAGCACCGTCTCGACCTGCTTGCAGCGGGCACCGTCGGCGATCGCGGACCTCACGCCCTCGGTCACGAGCTCTGCGATGTCGCCGCGCTTGCGGCCGCGCAGGGCTTCGTCCTCGCGGACGATGACCACGTCGAAGTGCTGGGCCGCGATGAGGCCGAGCTCGCGCATGTCCTCGTCGCGCCGGTCGCCGGCGGTGGCGATGATGCCGATGCGCGAGGGACGGGCCAGGTCGTGCGACGACTCCAGCGTCTCGCCGACGCGGTCGACGAAGTCGCCGAGCGCCTTCATGCCGGGCGCGTTGTGGCAGTAGTCGACGATCACGTTGACGCCGTTGACCTCGACCTCGTTGAGGCGTCCGGGGGAGAGGTAGTAGTTGGTCGAGAAGGTGCGGAGCCCCTGGCGGATGTCGTGCAGCGGAGCGCCCGCGGCGAAGGCCGCAGCGGCGGCGCCGAGTGCGTTCTGCACGTTCATCCGGGCCCGGCCGCCGAAGGTCGCGGGCAGCAGGTGGGTCCACGCCAGCTGCATCTCGCGGCGGCCGTGCTTGACCACGATCATCTCGCCGCGGTCGGAGGGGTTGAGCACGAGCGCCTTGCCGCCGCGACGGCAGTGCGCGTCGATCATGTCGCGGACCTCGGAGCCGGGCTCCTCCATCGAGAACCAGACGACCTGACCCGAGCAGCGGCGCCGCATCTCGCGGACGAGCGGGTCGTCGGCGTTGAGCACGGCGTGCCCGTCGCGCGGCACCGCCTCGACGAGCACCGCCTTGACGTCGGCGAGCTGCTCGATCGTGTCGATGCCCCGGAGGCCGAGGTGGTCGGGCTGCACGTTGAGTACGACGGCCACGTCGTTGCGCTCGTAGCCGAGACCCTCGCGCAGGATGCCGCCGCGGGCGACCTCGAAGACCGCGAAGTCGACGCGCGGGTTCTGGAGCACCATCCGGGCGCTGCGTGGACCGGACGCGTCTGCCTTGATGAGCAGCCGCTCGTCGATGACGACGCCGTCGGTCGAGGTCATGCCGACCTTGCGGCCCATGCCCTTGAAGATGTGGCTGATCATCCGGCTGGTCGTGGTCTTGCCGTTGGTGCCGGTAACGGCCACGATCGGGATCCGGCTCTGAGCGCCCGGCGGGAAGAGCATGTCGACCACCGGCTTGGAGATGAACTGCGGCTCGCCGATCGTCGGGTGCGTGTGCATCCGGAAGCCGGGCGCCGCGTTGACCTCGCAGATCGCGCCACCGGTCTCGCGGACGGGCTCGGTGATGTCGGGGCAGATGAAGTCGATGCCGGCGATGTCGAGGCCGATCATCCGCGCGGCCTCCTCGGCGATCTCGATGTTCTCGGGGTGCGCCTCGAACGTCCGGTCGATGGAGATGCCGCCGGTCGACATGTTGCCGGTGAGCGCGAGCTTGACCATCTCGCCCTGGTCGGGCACCGACTCGAGGGTGTGCCCCTGGGCCGCCAGCACCTCGATGGCGGCGGCGTCGACCTTGATCCGGGTCAGCACCTTCTCGTGGCCGACACCGCGACGCGGGTCGGCGTTGGTCAGCTCGACGAGCTGCTCGACCGTGGCGGTGCCGTCGCCGACGACGTGCGCCGGCACCCGCTCGGCGATGGCCTCCATCCGCCCGTTGATGATCAGGCAGCGGTAGTCCTTGCCCGTCACGAACGACTCGACGATCACCCAGCCGCGCCGCGACTGGTCCTGGGCGATCTCGAACGCCTCGCGGACCTCCTCGTCGCTCTTCAGGTCCAGGCAGACGCCACGGCCGTGGTTGCCGTCGAGGGGCTTGACGACCACCGGCCAGCCGATGCGGCGGGCGACCGTGACGGCCTGGTCGGCCGTACGCACGGAGTCCTGCTTGGGCACCGGCAGGCCGGCTGCGCCCAGCAGCTTCGTGGTCAGGTCCTTGTCAGAGGCGACGTCGACGGCGATGGAGGACGTGTTGGAGGTCATCGTGGCGCGGATGCGCTTGGCGTGGACGCCCTGGCCGAGCTGCACCAGGGAGTGCGGGTTGAGGCGGATCCACGGGATGTCGCGGGAGACGGCCTCGTCGAGGATCGCCTGCGTGGACGGGCCGAAGGCCGCCCGCTCGGCCTTGAGGATGAAGTTCTCGAGCTCGGCGTCCCAGTCGAGGTCGGGGTCGCCCTGGACGAGGTGGTTGACCAGGCGTACGGCGAGCTTCCCGGCCAGCAGGCCGACCTGCTCGTCGATGTAGCCGTAGATGACGTTGTAGACGCCGGTCTGGCCCTTCACCCCGCGGGTCTTGCCGCGGCGGATGTCGTGGCCGACGACCTGCTGGAGCGAGAGCGCGACGTGCTCGGCCACGTGGCCCAGCCAGGTGCCCTCGTTGAGCCGCTCGACGAATCCGCCGCGACGACCGCGGGAGCAGGAGTGGTCGCGCAGCCCGGGCAGCTTCGAGAGCAGCTCGTCGGTGAACCCCGGGAGCGTGTTGGTCGGGAACTGCTCCAGGGAGCCGAGGTCGACGACCAGGTGGATGGCCTTGTCGTAGGACCACACGTTGGCGCCCCGGTAGACGCGGGTCTCGAGGATCTGCAGGTCGGGGGTGGGACGCTCGCTCATGTGTGGTCTCCGTGCGGGGGGTGGGGGGACGTGCGGGCTGACGGGCGCTTGCGGGCGAGCCGCGCCCGCAGGGCCTGCGGCGACCGGTCCGCCGCCGCGATGTCGCGGGCGAGCTGGCGCATGTCGTGCTGGGCCTCGGCGATCTCGGCGGCGTCCTCGGGAGCGATCTCCGCCGCCTGCGGCACCAGCCGGCGGTTGGTCAGGTCGAACTGCTGACCCGCCGGCAGCATGTGGAGCACCACGCCGCTGGCCAGCAGGGGAGAGGACCGCTTCGCCTCGTAGGCGTTGGTCACCATGCGTGACCCGTCGAAGATCGTGACGGCGCCGCGGCCGGCGACACGGAGGATCTCGCGTCCGTCCTCGACGGTCACGACGGCGGCGGTGTCCTCGTCGATGCCGAGGCCGAGGAGCTGGGGGGACTGGCTGACGATCATCAGCAGCCGACCGTAGCGGTTGCGCTGGTCGAAGTGCTGGTCGATCACGCTCGACGCGACGAGTCCGAGTCCGGCTGCGACCTGGGTCATCCGCTGCTTGGGCGTCGCCCCGCCGACCCCGAAGGCCACCATGTGCGACGACTGGATGCTGGCGCCGGCCGACGTGCCCGCGACCACGACACCGCGCCGGTGGGCGTCCACGATCGCGTCGCCGAGGGCGGTGCCCGAGATGATCGCGGAGAGCTTGAGCTGGTTGCCGCCGGTCATGAAGATGCCGGTCGCAGAGGTCAGTCGGGCCACGAGCTCCGGGTCGTTGGCCTCGTCGCGGCTCTCCGGGCGCACCGGGACCACGTCGGCCGCGCCCAGCCTCCGGAACAGGGCGTCGTACACCTCGGAGACCTCGTCGCCCAGTGACGACGCGGTCGGGATGAGCGCGATGCGGGCCTCTGCGCCGCCGCTCGCGGTCACGAACTCCTTGAGGATGGTCCGCTTGCGGAGCTTGTCCTCGGCGCCGCCGATGATGAGCAGCGGGCCAGGAGCGAGATCAGGCATGACAGGGAGGTTAACGGCAGTCACACTGAGCGCGTGCACACGGACTCCCCGCCCCCTTCGCGACGCGTGGTCGTCGTGCGCCATGCCAAGGCCGAGCAGGTCGCGTCGTCCGACATGGAGCGCGGCCTCACCGACCGCGGCCGCGCCGACGCCGCCGAGGCCGGCGCCTGGCTGGCTTCGCGGGGATTCGTGCCCGACCACGTGCTCGTCTCGAGCGCGGTGCGCACCCGCGAGACCTGGGAGGCCGTCGCCGACGCCGCTAGCTGGACGCTCGAGCCGGACTTCGAGACCGCGCTGTACGCCGCCGGGCCGGAGTCTGCGCTCGACCTGGTGCGTCTCGTGCCGGCCGAGGCGCACTCGCTGCTCGTGATCGGCCACAACCCGACCATGGGCTACCTCGCCCAGCTGCTGTCGGACGGCATGGGCGATCCGGCCGCGATGGCCGACATGACGGGCGGCTTCCCGACGTGCGCGCTGACGATCTTCGAGTACGACGGCGAGTGGGCCGACCTCGAGCTCGGCTCGGCCCGGGTGGCCGCCTTCCACGTCGGCCGTGGCTGAGCAGCTGGGCGTCGCCGAGGTCGCGGCGCGGCTGCGAGACTCGGGCTCGGTGTTCGCCGAGGAGGAGGCGGAGCTGCTGCTCGCCCAGTTCGACGGTGCCGACCTCACCGCGGCGGTGCTCGACCGGGTGGCCGGCGAGCCGCTCGAGCACATCCTCGGCTGGGCCGAGTTCGCCGGTCTCCGCATCCAGGTGGGCGCGGGGGTGTTCGTGCCGCGGCGGCGCAGCGAGATCCTGTTGCAGCAGGCCTTGGCACACCTGCCCCGCCACGGGCTGCTCGTCGAGCTCTGCTGCGGCGCCGCGCCCGTCGCGACCGCGATCGCCGGCGCGCGTGCCGATGCCACGGTGTTCGCCAGCGACCACGACCCGGTGGCGGTGGCCTGTGCGCGGCTCAACCTCGAGCCGCTGGGTGGCCACGCCGAGGTCGGTGACCTGGCCGCCGCGGTGCCGCGGGACTACGTGGGACGGGTCGACGTACTCGTCGCGAACGCGCCGTACGTGCCGACCGACGAGATCGCGATGATGCCGTCGGAGGCCCGGCTGCACGAGCCGACGGACGCGCTCGACGGCGGACCCGACGGGACCAGCGTCCAGGACCGGGTGGCCGCTGCCGCCCGGCCGCTGCTGGGGCCCACCGGCGTGGTGATCATCGAGACCAGCCGGAGCCAGGCCGACACGACGGCGTCGCGGATGCTGTGGCGCGGGTTCGTGCCGGAGATCGTGCTGGACGACGACGTCGACGGGACGTGCGTGGTCGGACGGCGCCAGTAGCGCTCAGCCGGTCTGGTCGGTCGAGAGCCGCTCGCGATGGCGGTCGGTCAGGGCGGTCATGTCGTCCAGGAGCGCGCCCAGGGCGTCGAGCTGTTCGATGGTGAGGCCACCGAGGAGGCGTTGGCCCTCGGCGACCATCGGTCCGTAGGCGTCCCAGACCTGTGCCCGGGCCAGCTCGGTCATCTCGACGGTCACGCGCCGACGGTCGCTGCCCGACCTGGTGCGCTGCACCAGTCCCTTTGCCTCGAGGCGGTCGATGAGCGCGGTCGTCGCGGCCGGTCGCAGCCCGGTGGCGGTGGCGAGCTCGCCCGCGGTGCGGGGGCCCTCGCTGAGCCAGTCGAGGCAGCGCAGATCGGCCGGGCCCAGACCGAGTCGCCGTCCCACGGTGTCGTCGAAGGTCTGCACGCTGCGCTGGTAGTGCTGCATCGCGCGGCCGACGCCGTCGACCGCGGCTTGACGAGTCCGCCGCATGCGCTATCCTTTCGAATATCGAATAATCAGAGGCTCGAAGGAAAGGGTACCGCGATGGACGCGCTGGTGGTGGGAGGTGGCGTCGCAGGTCCGGCGACGGCGATGGCACTGAAGGCCGTGGGCATCGCGCCGACGCTGCTCGAGGCGCGAGCGACGATCGACACCGAGGTCGGGTCGTGGTTCACGATCGCGCCCAACGGCATCGCCGCCCTGCAGGAGCTGGGCGTGCTCGACGCCGTGCGCGACCTCGGCGTGCCGACGCGGCACAACCTCATGCTCGGTGCGACGGGCAGGGTCCTCGGTCGTCTGGCGATCGGTGCGCCCACCGAGGACGGCACGCCGGCCCTCTCCTTCAAGCGCACCCACCTCACCGCCCGCCTGCTGGAGCTGGCCCGGTCACGGGGCGTCGACGTCCGCACCGGCTGCCGCGCCGTCGAGGCGGCGACAGACGGCGACGCCGCCGTCGTGACGCTCGACAACGGACGCCGGCTGGCCGCCGACGTGGTGATCGGGGCCGACGGCATCCGCTCCGCCGTACGGCGCTCGATCGATCTCGCGGCGCCCACGGGTCGGTACGTCGGGCTGGTCAACTTCGGCGGGGTCACCCGCTCGACCGACTGGGCCGCGCGGCTGCCGGACGAGACCTGGAGCTTCGTCTTCGGTCGCAGGGCGTTCTTCGGGGCCCTGCCCACGCCGCGCGGAGACGTGGTGTGGTTCGCCAACCTGCCGCGAGGCGAGGTGACTCCCGAGGAGCGCGCAGGGACGACCGCCGAGGAGTGGCAGCGACAGCTGGTCGACCTGGCCGCGCCCGACCGGAGCCCGTTCGCGGAGCTGATCGCCGGGGGCACGCTCGAGCTCGCCGCCGACAACACCTACGACCTGGGCAGGGTGCCGGTATGGCATCGGGGCCGCCTCGGACTGGTCGGGGACGCCCTCCACGCACCGTCCCCGAGCTCGGGCCAAGGGGCCTCGATGGCCCTGGAGGACGCCGTGGTCATGGCCGGTGCCCTGCACCGGAGCGCCACTCCGGAGCAGGGACTCACGGAGTTCGAGGCCCTGCGGCGTGAGCGTGTCGAGAGGATCGTCGCCGTCGGCGCCCGGTCGAGCAGCACCAAGACCGCGGGTCCGCTGGCCCGGCCGTTCCTCGAGACGATGCTCCGGCTGGTGTTCACTCGGGTGGTCACCGAGCGGTCCCAGGCCTGGATGTACGACCACCGGGTGAAGCTGCCGCAGGCGCGGTGATCACTCCACGGGTGGCGCTGGGGTGACGATGCCGACCTCGGCGTCGGCGGCCTCGATCTCCTCGCGGGAGATGCCCAGCAGGTAGACGATCGCGTCGAGGTAGGGCACGTTCACCGACGTGTCTGCTGCGCTGCGCACGACCGCCTTGGCGTTGTAGGCGATGCCGAGCCCGGCGGCGTTGAGCATGTCGAGGTCGTTGGCGCCGTCACCGATGGCGATGACGGCAGCCTCCGGCACGCCGACCTTCTCGGCGAACTCGCGCAGGGCGGTGGCCTTGCCGGCCCGGTCGACGACATCGCCGACGATGCGGCCGGTCAGCTTGCCGTCGACGATCTCGAGCTCGTTGGCCCGCGAGTAGTGGATGCCGAGGTCCTCGGCCAGCCGGTCGGTGATCTGGCTGAAGCCGCCCGAGACGATCGCGAACCGGTAGCCCAGCCGGCGCAGGGTGCGCACCATGGTCCGCGCGCCGGGCGCGAGCACGATGGCGTCGTACACCTCGTCGAGCGCCGACGCGTCGATGCCCTCGAGCAGCGCGACGCGGTGCCGCAGGGACTCCTCGAAGTCGAGCTCGCCGCGCATGGCCGCCTCGGTGACCCGGGCGACCTCCGCGGCCTGGCCGGCGTGCGCGGCGAGCATCTCGATCACCTCGCCCTGGATCAGCGTGGAGTCGACGTCCATCACGATCAGCCGCATGCCGCGGCGCATCAGGTTGGCAGGCTGTACGGCGATGTCGACACCCAGCGTGGCCGCCTCGGTCGCCAGCAGCGGTGCGGAGCTTCTCGGGATCGGTGCCGGACACGTGCAGGTCGATGGCGGTCACCGGGTAGCGCGCCATCCGCTCGATGCGGTCGATGTTGGCGCCGCTGTCGGCGATCCGGCCGGCGATGGCCGCCATCGCCGAGGCCTTCAGCGGCGATCCGATGATGGTGACGTGCGAGCGCCCGTCGCGGCGGCCCTTGTTGTCGCCGACGCCGCGGTCGACATCGACGTGCATGCCCAAGTTCTCGGCCGTCTCCTCGATGACGGTGCGCAGCCTCTTCCAGTCGCGCGGAGCGGTGACGAGGACGCCCAGGACGAGCCGGCGCCGCAGCACGATCTGCTCGATGTCCAGGACCTCGACACCGGCGAGCGCGAGCTTCGAGAAGATCGAGGACGTCACGCCCGGACGGTCCTTGCCGATCAACGTGATCAGCAGTGTCTTGGGCGGGTCGTCGGTGTGCTCGAGGAGTGCGTCCATGGCGAGTCCGAGGCTACTGCGACGTGCCGGGACTGTCGGTGGCGAGTCGTAGCGTGGACGGCATGGGACACACACATCACACCATCGACTACATCGAGCTCAACGTCACCGACATGGCGGCGTCACGAGCGTTCTACGAGCAGGCCTTCGGGTGGTCGTTCAACGACTACGGGCCGGAGTACTCCGGCATCCGCGACGCGTCGGGTGACGGCGAGGTCGGCGGCCTGGGGCTCGGCCGGCCACCGGGACCCGGCGGCTCGCTGGTGCTGCTCTACTCCGACGACCTCGACGCGAGCGTTGCCGCGGTGGAGGCAGCGGGAGGCACGATCGCCGAAGGCCCCTACGAGTTTCCGGGCGGGAGGCGATTCCTCTTCAACGACAACAGCGGCAACCAGCTCGGCGTGTGGGCTGCTTCGTGACCGTGCCGTGATTGACCCCGACGGGCGCTGCACGACCGTGGAGGGGTGACCTCGACGCGAGCTGGAGGCGGATGGCGCGTTGCAGCGTCGGCCGCTCTGGCCGCGCTGCTGCCGGCCGCGCTCCTGCTGGCTGCCGGGTGCGACGGGTCGGCGGACCGGCGGTCGTCGTCGGCGCCCTCACCGTCGTCGCAGTCGTCGCAGTCGTCGCCGTCGTCGCCGTCGTCAGCGGGGATCGATGCCCCGGAGTTCGGCGCTTCCCACAGGCTGCTGCCCGACCCGTCGGGCCAGGGCGTACTCCTGGTGTCGGGCGCACCCGAGTCCGCATCAGCGGCGGGCCCGCTCGTCCTGTGGCGGTGGGACGGCGAGAGATGGGTTGAGGTCGACCCCGGCGGACCGGCTCCTGACTCCCGCAACTACTTCGCGGCGACGTACGACGTCGATCGCGATGTCGTGGTCGTGCACGGCGGTCAGCTCGAGGGTGCGGTCAGTGACGAGACCTGGGAATGGGACGGCACCGTGTGGACGCGGTTCGACGGCGCCGGACCGGGGCCGCGACTGGCGGCCGCCATGGCGTACGACCCGGGCAGCGGGCGGTCGATCCTCTACGGCGGCGATGACGGAGCGGGCTCGGTCCTGTCGGACACCTGGGCGTGGGACGGACGCACGTGGCGTCGGTTGGCCACCCGAGGTCCCGAGCCGGTGCGCTTCCCGGCCCTCCTGGCGTCCGACTCCATCAACGGCGGGTTGGTGCTGTACGGCGGCCACCAGGTCGTGGACGAGAGCCTGCCCCCTGCACTGAGCGACACCTGGACCTGGGACGGGTCGCGGTGGGAGCTGGTCGAGGAGTCATCGCGGCCAGGCCTGCTCGTGAACAGCCACGAGCTGGACCTGCGAGGGCGTGGGCCGCTGATGGTGGGCGGCTCGGACATGGACGGCGAGAACGGCGACGTGTGGGAGTGGTCGGGCCAGGGTTGGCAGCGGTGGGGCCGCGGCGTGTTCCCGGCCAGGCAGGCCTTCGGGCTGGCCTACGACGCGGGCCGGGAGGTCGTGGTGATGTCGGGCGGTGTCGTGGCTCCCGGTCAGCTCGACCGGCGACAGGACGTGTGGGAGTGGGCCGGCGACGTCCGGCAGCCCGCCGATCTCGTGCTCGACCGCCCGCCCGGTTGATCAGCCGTCCGGCCAGCCCTCCGGCGAGCACGCGGCAACGACGGCCCGGCGAGCCGCACGCTCGAGGGGTCGCAGTGCATCTCGGCGCGCGGTCATCTCCAGCGTCGTCACCGCACCGCCGTCGTCGGCCAGGGCCAGGTCGACGATGATCTCGCACCGCAGTCCGCGGCCGGCGAGCTCGACGCAGCGCGGGGGAGTCCCGTCGGGAGCGTCGAGTGCGGCCACCCGTCGGGCGTCCATCAGCTCGTCGGCGACCTCGGGGCGCCAACGGGCTACGTCGAGTGCGGCCAGGGCGTCGGCGCTCTCCAGCAGGGCGGCTCGAAGCCCGCGGTCGGCCTCGCCGACGTCGGGCAGCTGGCGGCGGGCCGCCGGGTGCTGGCGCCAGAGCACGGCCCGGCCGACCCGGTGCGGGACGAGGGCGATGCCTGCCGTGCCGGAGACAGCGGCCTCGCCTGCCTCGAGCGCGTCGGCGTTGAGCGCGCCCGGCCCACCGAGGCCGAGCAGGTCGCCCTCGACCGGCAGGGCGAGCCCGATCGAGTCGCCGCCCAGGTTGCGTATGTCGAGCAGGGCGTCGATGAGCGTCGATCCGGTGCCGTCACCATCCGCGTCGCGCACCTCGTGCAGGGCGTCACCACCGGTCACCGCGTCCAGGAACAGGTCGGTGACCACCAGCCCGCGCAGCCACGCGGTGCCCCACCAGGCCAGGCGCGCGGCATCGGGAAGGCTCGTCACGGCGGTCGAGGCTACCGCCGGCGAGGTCTGCGCCCATCGCTAGGGTGAGCGCCATGTCCGCCGTGCTCGAGTTCGCCGAGGTCACCGTCCGGCGCGGGTCCGTCGACAACCCGGCCATCCTGCTCGACGGCGTCGACTGGGCCGTCGAGGAGGACGAGCGCTGGGTGATCCTCGGCCCCAACGGCGCCGGCAAGACCACGCTGCTCCAGGTGGCCGCCGCCCAGATCCATCCGACCGGCGGGGTCGCCGGCATCCTCGGCGAGGTGCTCGGCACCGTCGACGTCTTCGAGCTGCGGCCGCGCATCGGCCTCACCAGCGCCGCCCTGGCCGAGCGGGTGCCGCGCGGCGAGCTGGTGCGCGACGTCGTCGTGTCTGCGTCGTACGGCGTGGTGGGGCGCTGGCGCGAGCACTACGACACCCTCGACCACGACCGCGCCCACGACCTGCTGGTCGAGGTGGGGGTGGCCCACCTGTCCGGTCGCACGTTCGGCACCCTGAGCGAGGGGGAGCGCAAGCGGGTCCAGATCGCCCGGGCGCTGATGACCGACCCCGAGCTGCTCCTGCTCGACGAGCCGGCCGCGGGCCTGGATCTCGGCGGCCGCGAGGACCTCGTCAGCACGCTGTCGGTGCTGGCCCTCGACGCCGACTCGCCGGCCACGATCCTCGTCTCCCACCACGTCGAGGAGATCCCACCCGGCTTCACGCACGCGCTGCTGCTCCGCGACGGCAAGGTGGTGGCGCAGGGGCCCCTGCACGAGGTCGTGACCGAGGAGGCGCTGTCGGCGACGTTCGCGATGCCGCTCGTGCTGACCGAGTCCGGCGGCCGCTACGCCGCCCGCCGGAGAAACGGCCGCCGAGCCGTCTGATGCCTGCCGTCCGGCTCCCGTCCACCAGATAGGCTCGCACCATGGACTGGCTTCGTGATCACGCTTGGGAGACCTGGCTGGGTCTCGCGATCGTGCTGGGCGTGGCCGAGATGTTCAGTCTCGACCTGATCCTGATCATGCTCGCGACCGGTGCCCTCGTCGGCATGGTCGCGGCCGTTCTCGACCTTCACGTCGCCGTCCAGATCCTGGCCGCCGCAGCCGCTTCGTTGGCCGCGCTGGCGCTGGTGCGGCCGACGATGGTCAAGCGTCTGCACGGGGGGCCCGAGCTGTCGCTCGGGCACGGCAAGCTGGTCGGCCGGCAGGGCATCGTCACCGAGGACATCTCGGGACTGGCCGCGGGCCGGATCAAGCTCGCGGGTGAGTTCTGGACCGCCGAACCGTACGACGACACCACCAGCATCGCGGCGGGCGAGACCGTCGAGGTGCTGGAGATCCGCGGTGCGACGGCCGTCGTACACCCCGTCGCACGCCTCGAGTCCTGACCCACCTGACCTCTCAAGAAGGAGACGTCCATGGAGATCGCCCTGATCTTGCTGGCGCTGCTGGTGCTGTTCGTCGTCGTGGTGCTCGCGAAGACCGTGCGGATCGTCCCGCAGGCCCGCGCCGGCATCGTCGAGCGCTTCGGCAAGTACAAGGGCACGCTGCCCGCCGGCCTCAACATCCTGATGCCGTTCATCGACCGGCTGCGCTACCTGATCGACCTGCGCGAGCAGGTCGTGTCGTTCCCGCCGCAGCCGGTGATCACCGAGGACAACCTGGTCGTCTCCATCGACACGGTCATCTACTTCCAGGTCACCGACCCGGTCGCTGCGACCTACGAGATTGCCAACTACATCCAGGCCATCGAGCAGCTGACGATGACGACGCTCCGCAACATCGTCGGTGGCATGGACCTCGAGGAGACGCTGACCAGCCGCGACCAGATCAACTCCGGCCTCCGCGGCGTGCTCGACGAGGCCACCGGCAAGTGGGGCATCCGCGTCAACCGTGTCGAGCTCAAGGGCATCGACCCGCCGCCCTCCATCAAGGACTCGATGGAGAAGCAGATGCGTGCCGATCGCGAGAAGCGTGCGGTGATCCTGACGGCCGAGGGCCAGCGGCAGGCCGCGATCCTCACCGCCGAGGGTTCCAAGCAGTCGCAGATCCTCAACGCCGAGGGTGACCGAGAGTCGCAGATCCTGCGCGCGCAGGCCGACCGGGAGGCCCAGATCCTGCGGGCGCAGGGTGAGGGACAGGCCATCCAGACCGTCTTCCAGGCGATCCACGACGGCCAGCCCGACCAGTCGCTGCTGGCCTACCAGTACCTCCAGATGATGCCCAAGATCGCCGAGGGCAGTGCCAACAAGGTGTGGGTGATTCCGTCGGAGATCACCAAGGCCCTCGAGGGGCTCGGCTCCTCGATCCACGAGATCACCGGCATCCCGCAGGACGCCACGCCGCGCACCCGCGTCGACATGGGCCCGACCGAGCCCCAGCTGCCGCGCTCGTCGGGCGAGGGCAGCACCGCGAAGGTCGTCGAAGAAGCGATCAAGGCGGCGGAGTCGGCCAGCCGGACGCCGACGGGCGCCGCGCCGGTGCCGCCGCCGGTCGAGCCTTCCGTTGAAGGGGAGCGCCCGACGGAGTGAGTCCGCTCGAAGCCGCCGCGATCCTGCTCGCGGGAGTCGCGGCCGGCACCATCAACACCGTGGTGGGGTCGGGGACGTTGATCACGTTCCCGACCCTGCTGGCGTTCGGCGTGCCCCCGGTCACCGCCAACGTCTCCAACACGATCGGTCTCGTACCTGGCTCGATATCCGGGTCGTGGGCTACCGGCGAGAGCTGTCGGGGCAGCGCCGGCGCGTGCTGCGGCTGGCCGGAGCCTCGTTCGTGGGTGGCCTGCTGGGCGCCGTACTCCTGCTGGGGCTGCCGGAGGGCGCGTTCGCCGCCATCGTGCCGGCTCTGATCCTGCTCGGCCTGGTGCTCGTCGTCGCCGGCCCGCGGCTGTCGGGCTGGGTGGCGAAGCGGCACGAGTCGGCCGGCGGCCTGCCCGAGAACGGCGCCTGGTGGGTGTGGCCGCTGGTCCTCGCCGCCGGGGTGTACGGCGGCTACTTCGGCGCCGCGCAGGGCATCCTGCTGATGGCGATCATGGGCATCGGCATCAGCGAGACCCTGCAGCGGCTCAACGCCGTCAAGAACGTGCTCGCCGCGATCGTCAACGGCGTCGCCGGGGTGGTCTTCGCGATCGTCGCCGAGGTCGACTGGCAGGTGGTGCTGCTCATCGCCGCGGGCTCGGTCGTCGGCGCCCAGATCGGGGCCACCGTCGGCCGCCGGCTCCCCGATGCCTGGCTGCGCGCCATCATCGTGGTCGTGGGCATCGTCGCGCTGGTGGTGTTCCTGCGTTCTTCCTGAGGCGGCGCCGATCAGGACGGCACCCAGCCGCGGCCGGCTGCGGGAACGGCCAGGCCGCCGTCACTGCAGCCCCGAGGCATCAGACCGGCTGAGCCGGGTCGGCGTCCTGCCGCTCTCGGCGCTCGTGCAGCCGTTGCTGGGCCGCCGGCAGGAAGGCGAGGCACGGCGCGTCGGAGCCCGGGTGCTTCTCGTGCAGGTGGAAGACCCACCGGTCCATCGCCGCCATGAAGCCGTTGTCGCTGCCCGGCCGGTACGCGGACCAGCTGAGGCGGTCCCTGACGACGCACTCGGAGCAGCTGATCTTGTAGACGAAGTGCTGGTCGGCGTCGAGCTCGATCTTCACCCGAGCCAGGGGACCGGCCTCCGCGGCCGCCTTCCTCTCACGGGCAGCTCTGCTCGCCGTCATGTCGCACCCTCTTCCAGTCGGCAGGGAGCCTACGCCCGCCCGGCCGCCGTACCTCCGACGTGTGAGGATCGGGTCATGATCGACGTCGACCTGCCCACCGACAACGCCGTCCCCGAGCCGGTGCGGTCCTTCGCGGCCTGCCTGGCCTCGGCGACGGAGACACCTGTCGCGGAGGTGCCGCAGCCTGCGGCCGACCTGTCCGGCGCGATCGCGCACTGGCGCAGCTGGCTGGCAGCCCGTGGCGCCGGGCTGGTCGCGATCGCGAAGCCGGCGTCGTTCAACTGGCCGGGCTACTGGCTGGCCGTCCTCGGCGATGGCACCGTGGTGCTGATGTTCGGCACCCCCGCGGGCGTGGTGCTCAGCCCGCAGGACCCGGCCCTGCTCGGAGCGGCCGCGACCGACCTGCCGATCCGTGAGGGGTACGTCGTCTCCGGCCTCGACCCCGCCATCCCTCCGCCGGCCGTGCCGCTGCCACAGCTCCGTGGCGTGGTGGAGCTGCTCGCCGTGTCGGCGGTGGCATCCGGGGCCATGGAGGTCGTCGACCGGGCCCGTGCGATCGCCGGACGGGGCCTTGACGGCGACCGCTACGCCGACAAGGCCGGCACGTTCACCCCGGCCGACGACACCGCACGCGGCTACGACCTCACGCTGGTCGAGGCCGAGGCGCTCGACGACCTCGCCCTGATCGACCACGCGGACGCCCGGCGCAACGTCGTCACGCGGGGGATCGACCTCAACGCCCTGGTCGGCCGGCGCTTCCGGGTCGGCAACGTCGAGTGCCTCGGCCAGCGCCTCAACGAACCCTGTGCGCACCTCGAGGCGCTCACCACGAAGGGCGTGCTGCGGGGCCTCATCCACCGCGGCGGTCTGCGCGCCGACATCCTGACCGACGGGGAGATCGGGCCGGGCGACGTGGTCGAGAGCCTCGACCACGGTGCCGGATTCAGCCCCCGTCGACGTACGCCGTGACCCAGGTGTCGAGCTCCCGGTAGACCGTCTCGCGTACGTCGGGCAGCGAGAGCACGACGTCGTGGCGGGCGCCGTCGACGGCGATGCTCGTGACGTGCCGGCCCAGGGCCGGCGCCCAGCGCCGGATCTGCGCGACGTCGAGCACGATGTCGTGACGGTGCACGTCGTCGCCCATGGTCGAGGGCCAGGTGCTGCGGGCCGACGAGAGCACCAGCGCCGGACAGCCGACCTCCAGGCCACGGTGCAGCTCGGCGTGCCCCATCCGGATCGCGCGCAACCAGCCGGCGTAGACGGGCCACGACTCGACGGGTTTCCAGTCGAGGTTGAAGTCGAACTCGCCCTCGTGCTCGACGTGCAGCGATCGAGTGTAGAGCCCGTTGACGGTGCGCGGGATGAGCCGTTTCGGCTGGCGGCGGCCGACCTCCCTGACAACTGTCGTGCCGACGCTGCGCAGCCACCACGCGCCCTGCATGTCGAACCACGGCGAGTTCAGCACCAGCCCGACCAGATCGGCACGCCGGTCGTTGATCCACAGCGGCAGTGTCAGCCCGCCGGTCGAGTGGGCCGAGCCGATGACCCGCTGGTGTCCGTCGCGCTCGGTGATCCGCTGCCACGCCTCGTCGATCTCGGGGAAGTACTCCCGGAGGTCGGCCACGAAGTTGGGGGTCTGGTGCTCGAGGATCGAGCGGCCGTACTTGCGCAGGTCGAGGCCGTAGAACGCAAAGCCGCGTTCGGCCCACCAGCCGGCGTACTCGGTCTGGAAGAAGTAGTCGGCGAACCCGTGCACGTGCAGCACCGCCCCACGAGGCGTGCCCACCGCGGGCCGCGACACGAGGTGCGCGACGACGTCGCCCTCGTCGTCGGGGTCGAGGTGGAAGGTCTCGACGGTGTACGGCGCTCCGAGGACGTCCTCGACGGGACCGTCGTTGCTCATGGGTGAAGTATGACGACGCGTCAGCGCGCGACGTCCTCCGGCACGGGCAGCCGCTTGACGCCACCGAGCCGGCGGCGGAACCGCACGTGCGCCGCGTAGGCGTCCAGCACCCGCCACAGGGTGCGGTGTGCCTGCCAGGGGAGCGGCTCGTCCCCGAAGCGCCACGAGGAGCCGAAGCCGATCCAGACCGGCGTCCAGTGCTCGGCGAGGTCCCAGTCGCCGCGGTGCTGCTCGATCATCCGCCGGCGCAGCTGGAACTCCTGGCGCGGGCCGTCGACGCAGATCGGCGCCGTACGCACCGGCCACACGCGTAGGTCGAGCACCATCAGCGCGAGTTCCAGGTCGCGCAGCACCACGGGGTCCACCAGGACCGTCGCGACGTTCTCGTGCGGCTCACGCTTCACGCGCGCACGCTAACCCGGCGCGGCGGATCACGGAAGGACCCAGTCTTGAATGATTCCAGAAAAGGTGGTTGGGTCGGGACATGCACCAGGACCCGGCCGAGCTGCTCCGCGGGTCCGGCCTGCGCGTCACCCGGCCCCGGCTCGCCGTCCTGTCCGCGCTCGCCGAAGCACCGCACGCCGACACCGACACGCTCACCACGGCGGTGCGCGCGGCGATCGGCTCGGTGTCGACCCAGGCGGTGTACGACGTCCTGCGCGCGCTGACGCAGGCGCACCTCGTGCGCCGCATCGAGCCGGCGGGCTCCCCGGCGCGGTTCGAGCTGCGGGTCGGTGACAACCACCACCACGTCGTGTGCCGCTCGTGCGGCGCCATCGCCGACGTCGACTGCGCCGTCGGCGAGCGGCCGTGCCTCGACGTCACCCAGACACACGGCTTCGTGATCGACGAGGCCGAAGTGACCTACTGGGGGCTGTGCCCCCGGTGCTCGACCACCACCTGAAAACCCACCAGCGAGGAGAATCCATGGCGTTCGAGGAGAACACCAAGCCGCTGACCACCGCGGCCGGCGCGCCCGTCGCAGACAACCAGAACAGCCTCACCGCGGGCCCGCGCGGGCCGCTGCTGCTGCAGGACCTGCTGGTTCCTGGAGAAGCTCGCGCACTTCGACCGCGAGGTCATCCCGGAGCGGCGCATGCACGCCAAGGGCTCCGGCGCCTTCGGCACGTTCAGGGTCACGCAGGACATCACGCCGCTACACCAGGGCCGCCCTCTTCGACAAGGTCGGCAAGGAGTGCGAGATCTTCCTGCGCTTCTCGACCGTCGCCGGCGAGCGCGGCGCCGCCGACGCCGAGCGAGACATCCGCGGCTTCGCGCTGCGCTTCTACACCGAGGAGGGCAACTGGGACGTCGTCGGCAACAACACCCCGGTCTTCTTCTTCCGCGACCCGCTGAAGTTCCCCGACCTCAACCGAGCAGTGAAGCGCGACCCGCGCACCAACCTGCGCGACGCCGAGAACAACTGGGGCTTCTGGACCAACCTGCCCGAGGCGCTGCACCAGGTGACGATCGTGATGAGCGACCGCGGCATCCCGAAGTCCTACCGGCACATGCACGGCTTCGGCTCCCACACGTTCTCGTTCATCAACGAGGCCAACGAGCGCTTCTGGGTGAAGTTCCACTTCCGCACCCAGCAGGGCATCGAGAACCTCACCGACGAGGAGGCCGCCGGCGTCGTCGCGGCCGACCGCGAGTCGAGCCAGCGCGACCTCTACGAGTCGATCGAGAAGGGCGACTTCCCGAAGTGGAAGTTCTTCATCCAGGTGATGCCCGAGGCGGACGCCGACGACTACCGCTTCCACCCCTTCGACCTCACCAAGGTCTGGTCCAAGAAGGACTACCCGCTGATCGAGGTCGGCGAGCTCGAGCTGAACCGCAACCCCGACAACTACTTCGCCGACGTCGAGCAGGCCGCCTTCACCCCGGCCAACCTGGTGCCGGGCGTCTCCTTCAGCCCTGACAAGATGCTGCAGGGCCGGCTCTTCTCGTACGGCGACGCCGCGCGCTACCGCGTGGGCGTCAACCACCACCAGATCCCGGTCAACTTCCCCAAGGCGGCGCCCGCCCTCAACACCTACCACCGCGACGGCAGCATGCGCGTCGACGGCAACCAGGGCTCCGTGCCGGGCATCGAGCCCAACAACTTCGGCCGCTGGTCCGAGCAGCCGCAGTACGCCGACCCCGCGCAGGCCATCGGCTCCACCGCCGATCGGTTCAACTTCCGCGAGGACGACGACAACTACTTCGAGCAGCCCGGTGACCTGTTTCGGCTGATGAGCGCGGAGGAGCAGCAGCGCCTGTTCGAGAACACCGCCCGGGCGATCGACGGCGCGTCGGACACGAGCGTCGAGCGGCACATCTTCAACTGCACGCAGGCCGACCCGGCCTACGGCGAGGGCGTGCGCAAGGCCATCGAGGCGCTGAAGGCCGACCAGGTCTCCGAGACCGAGCCGAACCCGGACAACGCTCCGGCGCCGCGCTGAGTCGTTCGCTAGAGCCGGCGGCCGAACATCTCGGCCGCCTGACGGGCACTGGGGGTGCCGGCGTCGAGATCGGCGCCGGCACCGACCAGCAGCTCGACGACCTCGTCGGCGCCCTTGAAGAGCGCCCCCGCGACGGGCGACTGGTCGCGTGCGTTGCGGGTGTCGGGGTCGGCCCCACGCGCCAGCAGCACCGACACCGTCTCGGGACGGTCGTGGTACGCCGCCAGCATCAGCAGGGTGTTGCCCTCGTCGTCCTGCACGTCGACCGGAAGGCCGTGGTCGAGGAACTCCGCCAGCGCGGCGGTGTCGCCGGCGCGCGCGAGGTCGAGGGCGAGGGCCAACACCCTGGTGGACTCCTCGGGTGTGAGCGTCATCCGGTCCTCCTGTCGCGTGGGGGATAGGCATCGTGCCACGTGCTGCGGAACGCGACCACGACGACCCTGCTGCCCAGCACGAAGGCGAACAGAAGCAGCACGAGGCCGCAGAACGTCACCAGCGGCATCTCCGAGGTCAGCTGCGGACCACGGTCGGAGATCACCAGCGCAACGCCGCTGAGGGCAGTGGTCGCAGCGAGGATGGCGAGCACCAGCTGCTGCACCAGGCCGCGCAGGAAGCCCCGTTCGTGCTCGTCCTGGAAGAGCCGGACCGTGGTGGTGAAGCGGCCGCCCTGCAGGTCGTCGACGATCGAGGAGACCTGGCGCGGCAGGCGTTGCAGGGTGGGCAGCAGCCCGATGAGCTGGTCCTCGAGCGCGCGTCGTACGCCGGAGGGGTTGAGCTCGGCGGTGACCATCGCGGTCCCGCGCGCGCGGGCAGCCGAGATGAGGTCGGTCTGCGGCGTGAGCAGGGCCAGCGTGCCCTCCAGGGCGCCGAGGGCGCGGAACGCGGCGGCCACCGGGGGCGGCACGCGCAGGCCGTGCGTCACGACCATGCGGAACAGGTCGAGGAACATCTGGTCGGCGTCACCGCCGGCGCCGTGCCGCATGACGAGCTGACCGACCTCGCGCTCGAGGGCCCGGCCGTCGGTCTCGGCTGAGGTGTCGAGCAGGTCGGTGAGGGCCTGCGTGGCGGCCACGGAGTCCTGCCGGTCGAGCGCGAGCAGCAGCAGGCCCAACGACGTGCGGGCGCCACGGTCGAGGCGGCCCACGGAGCCGAAGTCGAGCAGCGAGAGCTGTCCCTCGGGGTCGTCGGTGTCGTCGAAGAGCACGTTGCCGGCATGCAGGTCGGCGTGGAACACCCCGTTGCCCATCACCTGCTCGAGGACCGTGTCGAGGAGCTGCCCGGCGAGCTCCTGGCGGCGCTCGTCGGACACCGTGGTCAGGTCGGCGCTCGACAGCGGCACGCCCGGCATCGCGTCCATGACCAGCAGCCGCCGGGTGCTGCGGTGCACGGAAGGCACGCCGACGCGGCTCGTCGTGGCCGCGACCGCGCGCATGTTGCGTGCCTCGACGCGGTAGTCGAGCTCGTCGTCGAGCGAGGCGGCGAACCCGACCGCCAGATCGCGTACGCCGAGGCGACGGGCCCACGGGACGCTGCGGTCGAGCCAGGAGGCGAGCCGGAGCACGATGTCGAGGTCGGCGGTGACCTGGGCGCGGGCGTCGGACCTCTGCACCTTGATCACGACCGGGCGGCCGTCGAGCAGGGTGGCGCGGTGCACCTGGCCGACGGACGCGGCGGCGAGCGGCTGCTGCTCGACGGAGGCGAAGACCGTCGCCGGGTCGCCGCCCAGCTCCGCGGCGAGTGTGGCGGCGACCTCGGGCCACGCCTGGGGTGGCACGTCGGAGTGCAGGCGCGACAGCTCGGCCACGAAGTCCGGGCCCACGACGTCGGGCCGGGTGGACAGCATCTGGCCGAGCTTGACGAACGTGACGCCACCCTCGGTGAGGGCCTCCCGCAGCGCCCGCGCCGTGGCTGACGCCGGTCGGCCGTCGCCGGCGCGCGCACGGGGCGAGAGATAGCGGCCCAGGCCGTGCCGCGCGGCGATGCGCACGATCGTGGCGTACCTCCGCGAACGACGCCAGCGGCCGGGCAGGCCGCGGACGAACGTGACCGGGCCGGGCAGCGTGCCTGTCGGGACGAGCGCCTCGAGGATCGCAAGCACACCGACCTCGAGGGCCACCAGCCAGGCGACGATCAGGACCACGATGAGGACCCCGGCGACGGGCATCCGCCCGTCGGCGGCCGGCTCGAAGTCGAGCCGCTCGCCGACCCAGTCCACCAGGGGGGCGGTCGAGCCGTTGACGATGAGCGCCAGCGCGATGGTGCGCGGCCAGCCGACGGGGACACCGAGCAGGCGCCGCGCGATGACCGCGATCAGCAGCGCGTTGAGGACGGATCCGAGGATGATGCCGAGGGAGCCCACGCCCCGAGGTTAGCGGCGCGCGGCGGCCACGAGTCCGGCGAGCAGTCCGACGTCGCGCGAGTGTCTCGGGGTGCCACTGGACGGCCACGCAGAAGCGGACGCCGGGCAGTTCCATCGCCTCGGTCGTGCCGTCGGCCGCGCGCGCCGAGACCGCGAAGCCGGGAGCCGACGCGATCGACTGGTGGTGGTGGCAGCGCACGTCGACGGACTCGCCGACGAGCTCGCGCGACCCGGCTGCCGGCCACCGTCGTCACGATCACCTCGCCGAACGCGTCGCCACCGGGGCTGTGCTCGTCGTGGCCGACCAGGTCGGGCGTGTGCTGGTCGAGTACGCCGCCCGCGTGCACCGCCATCACCTGCATGCCGCGGCAGATGCCGAGCACAGGGAGGCCGCGGTCGTCGGCGGCATCGAGCAGGGCCAGCTCCCAGGCGTCGCGATCGGGCCGCCAGCCCGCGGTGCGCGGGTGTGGCTCGGCCGCGTATCGCGCCGGCTCGACGTCGGCGCCACCCGACAGGATCAGCGCGTCGAGCCGCGCGACGACCCGTGCCGCGGCCTCCGGCGTGCCCACCGGCGGCAGCAGCACCGGCACGCCGCCTGCGGCCTCGACGGCGCCGGCGTACTCCGCGGGGAGGACGTCGGCGCGCTGCTCCCAGACGCCCCAGCGCGGCCTGCTCGCGGTAGGTGGTGAGGCCGATGACGGGAGCGGTCAGTCTCAGATCGGGGTGACGTAGGCGCCGGAGATGCCGCCGTCGACGAGGAACGTGCTGGCCGTGATGAAGCTCGACTCGTCGGAGGCGAGGAAGAGCACGGCGTTGGCCATCTCCTCGGGCTCGGCGAAGCGGCCCATCGGCACGTGCACGAGCCGGCGCGCGGCCCGCTCGGCGTCGGTGGCGAAGAGCTCCTCGAGCAGGGGAGTGTTGACCGGTCCGGGGCACAGGGCGTTGACCCGCACGCCCTGCCGGGCGAACTGCACGCCGAGCTCGCGCGACATCGACAGCACGCCGCCCTTGGAGGCGGAGTAGGAGATCTGCGACGTCGCGGCGCCCATCACCGCGACGAAGGACGCGGTGTTGATGATCGACCCCGACCCCTGCTCGAGCATGTAGGGCAGCGCCGCCTTGCAGCACAGGTAGACGCTGGTCAGGTTGACCTCCTGCACCCGGCGCCACGCGTCCAGGTCGGTGTCGAGGATCGAGTCGTCCTCGGGCGGCGAGATGCCGGCGTTGTTGAACGCGATGTCGACCGAGCCGTAGGTCTCCTTCGCCGTCCGGAAGAGCGCGTCCACCTGGTCCTTCGAGGTCACGTCGACGTGGACGTACGTCGCCACGGAGCTGCCGCCGAGCTCCGCGGCGAGCGCTTCGCCGGCGGCCTCGTCGATGTCGCCGATGACGACCCGGGCGCCCTCCTCGGCGAAGCGGCGCACCGTCGCCAGCCCGATGCCGGAGCAGCCGCCGGTGACGACGGCGACCTTGCCCTCGATGCGTCCTGCCATGGTCGTGTTCCTCCCTCTGGTCGAGCCGGTTGCTGCGCAGCCCTCAGTCGGGCGATGAAGACGTTCTTCTCCTCGGTGAACGCGTTCGGCGCGTCCGGGCCCAGCTCGCGGCCGAGGCCGGACTGCTTGTAGCCGCCGAACGGCGTCCAGTAGCGGACCGAGGAGTGCGAGTTGACGCTGAGGTTGCCGGCCTCGACGCCGCGGGCGACGCGCAGGGCGCGGCCGAGGTCGGCGGTGAAGATCGAGCCGGACAGGCCGTAGTCGGTGTCGTTGGCCAGCGCGATCGCCTCGTCCTCGTCGTCGAACGGCATCACCGCGACGACCGGGCCGAAGACCTCCTCGCGCCACACCGCGCTCGCTGGTGATCGCGCGACTCGACGACCGTCGGCGGCAGCCACCAGCCCGGCCCGTCGGGGGCGCTGCCCGTGAAGGCGACGGTCGGCGCCGTCGACGTAGCCTGCACGGAGTCGCGCTGGCCGCGCCGAGACCAGCGGGCCCATCTCGCTCGTCTCCGTCGGCCGGGTCGATCGACCCGCAGCGCCTTCACCGCCGTCTCGAGCCGCCCGACGAACTCGTCGTACGCCGAGCGCTGCGACGAGGATCCGCGAGCGGGCGCAGCAGTCCTGGCCGGCGTTGTCGAAGACGGCGTACGGCGCGCGGCCGCGGCCGCTGCGCGACGTCGGTGTCGGCGAAGACGATGTTGGCGCTCTTGCCGCCGAGCTCGAGGGTCACCCGCTTCACCTGGTCGGCGCAGCCGGCCATGATCTGCTTGCCGACCTCGGTCGAGCCGGTGAAGCAGACCTTGCGCACCAGCGGGTGGGTGACGAAGCGCTCGCCGACGACCGAGCCCTTGCCGGGGATGACGGTGAGGACGCCCTCGGGGAGCCCGGCCTCGAGCGCGAGCTCACCGATCCGGATCGCGGTCAGCGGGGTCAGCTCGGCGGGCTTGAGGACGACGGTGTTGCCGGCGGCCAGCGCCGGCGCGAAGCCCCAGCCGGCGATCGGCATCGGGAAGTTCCACGGCACGATGATGCCGACCACGCCCAGCGGCTCGTGGAAGGTGACGTCGATGCCGCCCGGCCACCGGGATCTGCCGGCCGAAGAGCCGCTCCGGGGCGGCCGAGTAGTAGTTCAGGCAGTCGCGGACGTTGCCGGCCTCCCAGCGGGCGTTGCCGATCGTGTGCCCGGCGTTGCGCACCTCGAGCTGGGCGAGCTCCTCGAGGTGGGCGTCGACGACCGGCGGCGAACGCGGCGCAGCAGCCGGGCACGCTCGCCGGGCGCGACGTCGCGCCAGGCGCGGGAAGGCGTCGTGCGCCCGCTCGATGGCGGCGTCGGTCTCGGCGTCGAGAGACGCCGACGGCACCTCGGTCGACGGCTCCGCCGGTGGCGGGGTTGATCACCGGTGTATGTCGGACGTCACAGCCTCTCGAAGCCGCGGACACAGCTCCCAGTCGGTCACGGCCGCGTCGTACGCGGCGAGCTCGACGTCGGCCATGTTGGTGTAGTGGTCGACGACGTCGTCGCCGAGGGCCGCGCGGGCGACCGCGGAGAGGCGAAGGCGTCGCGCGCCGCCCGCAGCGTGTGCGGCACGTGCGTCTTGTCGGAGGCGTAGGCGTTGCCGACCAGCTCGGGCTCCAGCTCGAGCTCCTCTCGATGCCGTGCAGCCCGCCGGCCAGCATCGCGGCCAGCGCCAGGTAGGGGTTCACGTCGCCACCCGGCACCCGGTTCTCCATCCGGGCGCTGGGGCCGTGGCCGACCAGGCGGACGGCGCACGTGCGGTTGTCGAGGCCCCAGCCGATCGTCGGTCGGCGCGAACGAGCCGGCGGCGAAGCGCTTGTAGGAGTTGACGTTGGGCGCGTAGAGCAGCGTGAAGTCGGCGCATCGTGGCGAGCACGCCGGCGACGAAGTGGTCGTAGAGCGGCGTGCGCTCGCCCGGGTCGCCGTCCCAGAAGACGACGTCGCCGTCGATGCCCCGCAGGGACAGGTGGATGTGGCAGGAGTTGCCCTCGCGCTCGTCGTACTTCGCCATGAACGTGAGCGACTGGCCGTGCTGGGCCGCGATCTCCTTGGCGGCCGTCTTGTAGACGCTGTGGTTGTCGGCGGTCGTCAGCGCGTCGGCGTACAGGAAGCCGATCTCGTGCTGGCCGAAGTTGCACTCGCCCTTGGCGCCCTCGACGTCCAGCCCGGCGGCGTACATGTGGTTGCGGATGTCGCGCAGCAGCGGCTCGACCCGGGTGGTGCCGAGGATCGAGTAGTCGACGTTGTACTGGTTGGCGGGCGTCAGGTCGCGGTAGCCGGGTCGCGGGCGCCTCCTCGTAGGTGCTGTCGAACACGATGAACTCGAGCTCGGTGCCGGCCAGCGCGGCCATGCCGCGCTCGGCGACCCGGTCGAGCTGCGTGCTGCAGGACGGTGCGCGGCGACTGGGCGACCGGCGCATGGTCGAGCCAGACGAGGTCGCACTGCACCATCGCCGTGGCGGGCAGGTGGGGGAGCAGCCGGAGGGTGTCCCAGTCGGGCACGAACTCCATGTCGCCGTAGCCGCTGCTCCCACGACGAGATCGCGTAGCCGTCGACGGTGTTCATGTCGACGTCGACCGCGAGCAGGTAGTTGCAGCCCTCGGTGCCGTGCTCGAGCGCGACGTCGAGGAAGTAGCGGCGCGTGCAGCCGCTTGCCCTGCAGCCGGCCCTGCATGTCGGTGAACGCGAGCACGACGGTGTCGACCTCGCCGGCCTCGATCAGCGTCGCGCAGCCGGTCCATGGGTCAGGTAGCGGTCGTTGGGTGCGGCATGGTGTCCTTCCCATGGTCAGCTCGGCGTCAGCCGAGCAGGCCGCGCAGCAGCGCGGCGGTGTCGTCACAGTGTTCCTCCATCACCCGGCGGGCCCGGTCGGGCCGGCCGCGCTGCACGGCCGTCACAGGCTGCGGTGCTGCCGGTGGGAGTGGCCGATGTTGGCCTCCAGCACGGGGATCGATCAGCATCTCGTGCAGCGACGACTGCACCGACGTCACCGCCTCGATGGTGCGGGGTGAGCCGGTGAGCGCCGCGACGGTCAGGTGGAAGAGCGAGTCGGCCTGCCGGTGCTCGGCCGGCCGGGTGGCGGCGGCGACCGTCGGCTCGGCCTCCCTGAGCCGGTCGACCTGCTGCCTCGTCGAGCGTCGCCGAAGCCGCGAGGTACGCCGCACCCGGCTCGACGACCCGGCGGAACTCCAGGGCGTCGAGCCAGTCCCGGCGCTGCTTCGCGGGGATGCGGGCCGCCCGCCGGGCGTACGGGCTCCGTGGCTTGGCGGTCACGACCGTGCCGCCCGCGCGGCCACGCGTGGTCTCCACGAGCCCGGCCTGCCGCAGCGCGGCCATCGCCTCGCGCAGGGTGGCCCGGCTGACCGCGAGCCGGTCGGCGAGCTCGCGCTCGGGCGGGAGCGTGCTGCCCATCGGGTAGACGCCGAGGCGGATCGCGCGCGCCGAGCTGCTCGACGCAGGCCTCGAACGCGTGGTGGCCGCGCACCGGGCGCAGCACCGACTCGCTGAGGTGCTCGTGCGGGGCGGCGGTCACGGGGTCAGTCTCCTGAGAGTGCGCGAGCAGTGTCAATGGTCGGAGTTCATACCAATTTACGTGAGACTCTGGACGGCGAATCACCGCGGGTCTAGCCTCCGATCAATCGTCACTTCGCAGCACCCGGGAGGGCCCATGGCCGACATCGACAATCTCACCGACGACGAGAAGCACCTTGCGAAGCTCGGCTACAAGCAGGAGCTGCACCGATCGTGGTCGGGCTTCTCCAACTTCGCGATCTCGTTCTCGATCATCTCGATCCTGGCGGGCTGCTTCACCACCTTCGGTCAGGGCTTCAACAACGGCGGGCCCATCGCCATCTCGTGGGGCTGGCCGGTCGTCTCGGCTTTCATCCTGATCATCGGCC
Organism: uncultured Actinomycetota bacterium; assembly: GCA_963825755.1. Lineage (GTDB taxonomy): Bacteria > Actinomycetota > Actinomycetes > Propionibacteriales > Nocardioidaceae > Nocardioides. The sequence goes on from CAWGUS010000016.1 coordinate 99,109, forward strand.
TCACCATGAGCGAGCTGGTCTCGGCCTACCCGACCTCCGGCGGCATCTACTGGTGGGCAGCCAAGCTGGGTGGGCCCGCGGCCGGCTTCTTCACCGGCTGGCTCAACCTCATCGGCCTGGTCGCTGTCACCGCGTCCGTGGCCTACGGATGCGCGACCTTCATCGACCTGACGATCAGCACCTGGTCCGAGGGCTTCGCCGCCGACTACTCGCTGACGCGGGTCTTCATCATCTTCGTCGTCGTGCTGGTGCTCGCGTCGGTGCTCAACATCTTCAGCGGACACCTGATGGCGATCATCAACAACGTGTCCGTGTGGTGGCACGTCATCGGCGCGGCGGTGATCGTGCTCATCCTGATCTTCGTGCCGGACTATCACCAGAGCCTCGGCTACGTCTTCACCGAGAGGTTCAACAATTCCGGCTACAGCGACGGCTCGTCATCGTCCGGAACCTACTGGCTGCTGGTGGTGCCGTTCGGGCTGCTGCTCACCCAGTACACGATCACCGGGTTCGACGCCTCGGCCCACCTCTCCGAGGAGACGTCCGCCGCCTCGTCGGCAGCGGCGAAGGGCATCTGGCAGTCGATCTTCTACTCGGCCATCGGCGGTTGGATCCTGCTCCTGGCGTTCCTCTTCGCCGTGCCGAACGGTGCTGACGGGCTGCCCGACAACGCCGGGGTCGGTGGCGGCGGCGTGGCCTACATCTTCACCTCCGCCCTCGGCACGGGACTGGCCGGCCTGGTGCTGTTCATCTCCGCGTGCGGCCAGTTCTTCTGCACGACCGCCTGCATGACCAGTGCCTCGCGCATGACCTTCGCCTTCAGTCGCGACGGCGCGATCCCGGGTTCGCGCATCTGGTCGAGACTGTCGGCGGCGCGGGTCCCCGCCAATGCCGTGATGCTCGTGGCGGTCGTGGCGGCCCTGATCACCCTGCCGGCCCTCATCGAGGTCAACATCGGCACCGAGGACGACCCGCTCATCGTGCCGACAGCCTTCTACGCCGTGGTCTCGGTGGCCGTGATCGGCCTCTACCTCGCGTTCCTGATCCCGATCTGGCTTCGCTGGAGGATCGGCGACGCTTTCGAGCTGGGGGCATGGAACAACGGCTCGAAGTACAAGTGGATGAACCTGGTGGCCGTGATCGAGATCGCCATCATCTCGGTCTACTTCATCCTCCCGTTCGTGCCACAGGGCAACCCGCTCAACGACGACTTCTCACCGAAGTTCGTCAACTACGCGCCCGTGCTCACCCTCGGCGCCCTGCTCCTGCTGACCATCTGGTGGCACACCTCGGCGAAGCACTGGTTCAGAGGCCCCAAGCACACCATCGACGAGGCCGTGATCGAGGCCTTCGACGCTTGACCACCGCAGAGTTCGACACGCTCCTCGACCAGGTGCCATGCCTGTCCAGCCGGGTCCTGGTCGAGGAGCTGTCGGGCGGGCTGACCAATCGCAACTACCGCGTCGACACCCCCGATGCGTCGTACGTCGTGCGGCACAGCGGCAGTGACACGGAGCTGCTCGGCATCGACCGGGAGGCCGAGCAGCTCAACTCTCGGGCCGCGGCCGAGGCAGGCGTGGGCGCCGAGGTGTTCGACTACCGGCCCGGGCTCGGTCTGCTCGTGATCGGCTACCTGCCCGGTCGCACCCTCGACAACGACTCGTTCGCCGACGCCGGCGTGCTGCAGCGCGCCGCCGACGCGTGTCGGCGCCTCCACGCGGGCCCGCGGTTCACGGGGGAGTTCGACATGTTCGCCCGGCAGGCGGCGTACCGGAAGACCGTCCGCGACAAGGGCTTCGCCCTTCCCGAGGAGTACGACGACCATGCCGACGCCTGGGAGGCGGTCGGCCGGGTGCTCTCGGCCCGGCCGCGCGTGACGCGGCCCTGCAACAACGACCTGCTCGCCGGCAACTTCATCGACGACGGGGAGCAGATCCGGCTGATCGACTACGAGTACTCCGGGAACAACGACGTGGAGTTCGAGCTCGGCAACACCACCACTGAGTGCGAGTTCCCGCCCGAGCGCGTCGACGCCTATGCCGAGGCCTACTTCGGCGACCCGACCCGCGGCGACCGAGCGCGGGTCCGGCTCGGGGCGCTGCGCAGCGAGTACGGCTGGTCGCTGTGGGGCTACATCCAGGCCTCGATGAGCTCCCTCGACTTCGACTTCGAGGAGTGGGGGCGGCACCGCTTCGAGAAGGCGGCGGCGACGTTCCGTGGCCCCGACTTCGAGCGCCTGCTCACGGAGGCGGCCGATGACTGACACCCTGCCGAGCCGGGCGCGCGTGGTCGTGATCGGCGGGGGAGTCGTGGGCTGCTCCACGGCGTACCACCTCGTCCAGGCGGGCTGGACAGACGTGCTGCTGCTGGAGCAGGGCCACCTCTCCGGCGGTACGACGTGGCACGCGGCCGGGCTCGTCGGACCGCTGCGCGCGACCGAGGGCGGGACCCGGCTGGTGCAGTACTCCGCCGAGCTCTACGAGCGGCTCGAGGCCGAGACCGGGCTGGCCACCGGCTACCGCAACGTCGGCGGGGTGATCGTCGCGCGCACCGAGGACCGGATGGTCTCGCTGCGGCGGACGGCGGCCAACGCCGCGGCGTACGACCTGGAGTGCCGGCTGCTCACACCCGACGAGTCGAAGGAGCTGTGGCCGCCCATGCAGGTCGACGACCTGCTCGGAGCGATCTGGCTGCCGGGCGACGGCAAGGTGAACCCCACCGACCTGACGCAGTCGCTGGCGAAGGGCGCCCGGCAGGGCGGCGCGCGGATCGTCGAGGGGGTGCGGGTGACCGGATTCGTCACCGAGGACGGTCCGGCCGGGATGCGGGTGACGGGCGTCCGCACCGACCGCGGCGACGTCGAGGCCGAGGTCGTCGTCAACTGCGCGGGTCAGTGGGCCAAGGCGGTCGCCGAGCTCGCGGGGGTGCCGGTGACGGTGCCGCTGCACAGCGCCGAGCACTTCTACGTGGTGACGGACCCGGTGCCGGGGGTGCATGCAGACCTGCCGATCATGCGCGACCCCGACGGCTGGACCTACTTCAAGGAGGAGGTGGGCGGGCTGGTCGTCGGCGGGTTCGAGCCCGACGCCAAGCCGTGGGTGGCGCCCGACGCGATCCCGCACCCGTTCGAGTTCCAGCTGCTCGACGAGGACTGGGAGCACTTCTCCGTGCTCATGGACGAGGCGCTCGTGCGCATCCCTGCCCTGGCGGAGACGGGGATCCGCAAGTTCTACAACGGCCCCGAGAGCTTCACTCCCGACAACCAGTTCCTGCTCGGCGAGCTGCCCGGGCTGCGCGGCCTCTTCGTCGGCGCCGGCTTCAACTCGGTCGGCATCGCGTCGGCCGGCGGCGCGGGACGCGCCCTCGCGGAGTGGATCGTCACCGGCGAGCCGACCAGCGACCTGGTCGGGGTCGACGTACGCCGGTTCGCGCCGTACGCCGCCGACAACGCCTGGCTGCGCTCCCGCGTCGCCGAGACGCTCGGCCTGCACTACGCGATCCCGTGGCCGCTGCGTGAGCCCGGCACGGGCCGCGGCATCCGCACGTCACCACTCCACGACCGGCTCGCGGCCTCCGGGGCGGCGTTCGGCAGCCGGATGGGCTGGGAGCGGCCGCTCTACTTCGCGCCGACACCGTCAGACGCCGCGGCCGTCGAGTCCCGCCACACCTGGGGGCGGCCGGCCTGGCAGGACTGGTCCTCGTCCGAGCAGCGGGCCACTCGCGAGGCCGTCTCGGTCTTCGACCAGACGTCGTTCTCCAAGTACGTCGTCCGCGGGCCGGGCGCGCACGAGGGGCTCCAGTGGGTCTGCGCCAACGACGTCGACGTGCCGCCCGGCGGGTGCGTCTACACGCCGCTGCTCAACGCGCGCGGCACCTACGAGGCGGACGTGACGGTGACCCGGGTGGCGGTCGACGAGTTCCTGCTCGTCAGCAGCTCGGCGACCACCGTGCGCGACCTCGACTGGATCGGCCGGCACCTGCACTCGCGCGTCGGGTCGTCGGCGGTCATCGAGGACCGCACCGACGACTGGTCCGTGATCGGCGTGATGGGGCCGCGCTCGCGCGACCTGCTCGGCGGCCTCGTCGACGAGAGCCTGGCCGAGGCCGACTTCCCGTTCGCCACCAGCCAGGAGGTCAACCTGGCCGGGGCGCGGGTGCGCGCCACCCGGATGACCTATGTCGGCGAGCTCGGCTGGGAGCTGATGGCGCCGCGGGACAGCACTCCTTCCGTGTACGACGCGGTCGTCGCCGCGGGAGCGATCTCGGTCTGGCCGAGGCGGGCTACCACGCGATCGAGTCCCTCCGGCTGGAGAAGGGCTACCGCGCGTTCGGGCGCGAGCTGACCCCCGACTTCACGCCCGTTGAGGCCGGGCTCGTCTTCGCCACCGCCCTCGACCGCGAGAAGGACTTCCTCGGCCACGACGCGCTGGCCGCTCATCGCACGAGCCTGGCTGCCGGAGGGCCCCGGCGACGGCTGGTCTCGTTCGTGGTCGACGATCCCCAACCCATGCTGTGGGGAGGCGAGCTGGTACTGCGGCACGGTGAGCCGGCGGGCCAGGTGACCAGTGCTGCGTGGGGTGAGACGGTTGGCGCCTGCGTCGGGCTCGCGTACCTGCGCCACGACGGACCCGTCCGCCAAGCCTGGCTCGACCAGGGCGGGCTCGAGGTCGACGTGGCCGGGGTGCGGCACGGGGTCAGCGCCACTCTGCGGGCTCCGGTGTAACGGTTCACGCACACCTGGGTGGTCTTTGCGCATCTCCCGGACCTGCGGGGCCCGCCGACCTAGGCTTCGCCCATGCTGATCAGCCTCGGGAACGTCACACGCCGCTTCTCGGCGTACGTGCGTGCCCAGGTGGCGTCCTGGCGCAGCGGCTCGAGCGAGAGCCAGGTGTTCGCGTTGCTGGTCCTGCTGGCCGGCGTCTCGGTCTCCTTCATCGTGTCGTGGAACGCCTACGAGCTGATGCCGCTCACCGCCTACTTCCTGTGGCTGCTGGTGGGCATGCTGCTCCTCCGGTTCGTGCCGCTGGTGCTGATCTCGGCGTACGTCGGGGTGGCGGCGACCGTGGCCCTGCTGCACGAGGGAGCGGTCACCGGGGCCCGGGCCACGGCCCTCGCCTCGCTCTTCGTCTCGATCGCGCTGATCCTCTACCAGGCGAGTCGCCAGCGCTCCGGGCTGCCGATGCCGCTCAGCGAGGCGCTGCTCGTCAACCTCCGCAACCGGCTCCAGTCGCAGGGCTCCGTGCCACCGCTGCCGGCCGGGTGGCAGGCCCAGTCGGCGATGCTGGCTGCCAACGGGGCCGGCTACGCGGGCGACTTCCTGGTCGCCGACCTGCGCGCCGGCCGGCACCTCGAGATGGTGCTTGTCGATGTCTGTGGCAAGGGCCTGGCCGCCGGCCCGCAGGCGCTCCAGTTCGCCGGCGCCCTCGGTGGCCTGATCGGTGCGCTGCCGCCGCGCGAGCTGATGCTGGCCGCCAACGACTTCCTGCTCCGCCAGCACGCCGACGAGACGTTCTCGACCGCCGTACACCTGCTCGTGGACCTCGAGACCGGCAGCTACTCGATCACCAGCGCCGGCCACCCGCCCGCCCTGCACTGGCGCGCGCCCACCGCCGACCAGGAGCGGATGTGGGCGATCGACAACGCCCGCGGCACCGCGCTCGGGATCATGCCCGACCCCGAGCTGCACGCCAGCACCGGACTGCTGGCGCCCGGCGACGCGCTGATGTTCTACACCGACGGGGTGATCGAGGCGCGCGACAGCGACCTCGACACCGGGATCGCCTGGCTCCAGCGGGTGGCCCGCGACGCCGTGCTGCCCGGCTTCGACGGCGCGGCCCGGCGCATCCTGCGCCAGGTCGACCGGGGCGACGACGACCGGGCCGTACTGATCCTCGAGCGGTCGCACGACGCGGGCGTGCCGGTCGGGAGCGCGAGCACCACCGCCGGCTGAGTCGTCCCGCATCAGGACCGCGAGTAGAGCTGCCGGATGACCTCCTCGATGTCGGGCTCCTGGATCGACAGGTCCGCCACGGAGTACGACGCGGCGACGGCAGCCACGATCGGCGCCGCGCTCGCGTCGGCCGGGAAGGTCAGCCACTGGCGCGGTCCGTCGACCCGGCGCACCGTCGCACCCGGCACCTCGATCGCGGGCGCCTCGTCGACCAGGTCCACCACGAGGGTGCGGTTCGAGCCACCGTGCTCGTGCAGCCCGGCCAGTGTGCCGTCGTACACGAGGGTGCCGTGGTCGATCACGATCACCCGGTCGCACAGCGCCTCGATGTCCTGGAGGTCGTGGGTGGTCAGGATCAGCGTGGTGCCGCGCTCGGCGTTGAGCGTGCGCAGGAACTCGCGCAGCCGGCCCTTGCTGATCACGTCGAGCCCGATCGTGGGCTCGTCGAGGTAGAGCACCTCCGGGTCGTGGAGCAGCGCGGCCGTGATGTCGCCGCGCATCCGCTGGCCCAACGACAGCTGCCGGACCGGGGTGTCGAGCAGGTCGCCCAGGTCGAGCAGCTCGACGAACGCCTCGAGGTTCGCGCGGTAGCGCGCCATCGGGATCGCGTAGATCTTCTGCAGCAGCTCGAACGAGTCGCGGAGCGGAAGGTCCCACCACAGCGTCGTGCGCTGCCCGAAGACCACGCCGATCTTGCGGGCCAGCTCGGTGCGGTGCCGGCTGGGCTCCACGCCGGCCACGGTCAGCTCGCCGGACGTGGGCACGAGGATGCCTGTCAGCATCTTGATCGTGGTCGACTTCCCGGCGCCGTTGGGGCCGATGTAGCCCACCATCTCGCCGGGCTCGACCGAGAACGTGACGCCGTGAACGGCGTGCACCTCCTCGCGGGTACGACGCAGGCCGGCCGCCCTCCGTCGTACGACGAAGGTGCGGCTCAGGTCGTGGGCGTGGATGAGCGGCATCAGCTTCCCGTGGAGGTGTAGTGGCGGACCCCGGTGCGCCACATCAGCGCGGTGAGGGCGAGAAGGAGGACGGCGACGACGGGGGAGAGGACGGCGAACCAGCCGGGCATGCCGAAGGGGTCCTCGCGACCGAGGATGAACAGGCAGGGGTACCAGTTCACGAACGCCACCGGCAGCAGGAACGTCAGCGACAGCACGACCTCGCGGGGGAAGATCGTGAGCGGGTACTGCGTCATCGTGTTGCCGCCGTAGGTGAACGCGTTGGCGAACTCGCTGGCGTCGGCGGTCCAGAACTGGATGCACGAGAACACCACGAAGAACGAGAAGAAGATGCCGAAGCCGGCGACCACCATCATCAACGCGACGCCGATGCGGGCCGGGGTCCACTCGACCGGCACCGCGGCCCAGGCGAACACCACGACCGACTGGCTGATCCGCCCGAGCCGACGCAGCGCGAACTTGTCGGCGCACACCTGCACCAGCAGTGGCACCGGCCGGGTCATCATGGTGTCGAGACCACCGGTGCGGACGTGCTGACCGATCTGCTCGACGCTGCCGATGGCCATGTCGGCCAGGCCGAGCGCGACACCGGTGGCGCCGTACAGCAGGGCGATCTCGCGCAGCCCGAAGGCGCCGAGGGTGTCGATCGTGGCGAACATGATGGCGATGCCGACGAAGTCGAGACCCGTGATGATCGCGCTCGCCACGGTCATCGTCCAGAACGAGGCCGGGTAGGCGAGCGAGGCGCGGATCCACATCAGCGCGATCCAGAGGTACTGCCGCGGGGCCGCCCGCACGATGCTCGGGTCAGCCACCCTGGACCACCACCTTGCGAGTGGCCGCCGACAGCACGACCTGCCCGATGCCGAGCAGCACGACGATCCACACGCCCTGGAGTGCGAGCGCGGCGAGCAGGTCGAGGCCCTCGCGCTTGCCGAGCCAGATGTCCGCGGGCGTCTGGAGGTACGACGCCCACGGCAGCGCCAGCGCGATCGAGCGCCACGGCTCGGGAAAGATCACCAGCGGCAGCGCCATCCCGCTGAAGAACAGCGCCAGCGCCCCGGCCATCATCCTCAGCCCGCTCTGGTCGAGCAGCCAGAACGCCGAGCACGCCACCAGCCACCGGATCGCGAAGCTCGTCACCACCGCCAGCACCAGGCTCAGCAGGAACCCGACCGCCGCGATCGGCCCGCCGGGCAGCCGGATGTCGAAGAGGAGGTAGCCCAACACCGTCGGCCCCACTCCCCGCGTGAGCAGGTGGTACGCCGCCCGGCCCAGGTCGCCGGCGAGGTACCACCCCATGATCCCGACCGGCCGGTAGAGGTCGATGGCCACGTCACCCGTCCGGATCCGCTCGGCCAGGTCGTCGGTGGTGCCACCTCCCCACGTCGCGACGGTCATCAGCAGCGCCTGACCGAGCCAGACGTAGGTGACCGCGTCGATCGAGTCGTAGCCGCCAGCGTCGGGGCGCTGGTTCCACAGCGCCAGATAGGCATAGCTGTAGATCACGCCGAAGACGGAGTTGGTGAAGATGCCCGCCAGGGTCGCGCCGACGTAGGTGGAGTAGCGCCGGAACGTCCGCGTCGCGACAGCGACGTAGAGCATGCGGACCCCCGGGTCAGAGCGTTTGGGCGGAACCGCCCAACCTAGACCATCGGATCAGCCGCGGTCACCCAGATTGAGCACGGCGGCGTACTGGCCGTTCGCGCCGCGTCGTACGTCGATCCCGGCGAGCCGCGCGCGGCTCGTGAGCAGGATCGCCCGGTGCGGCGGGGACTCCATCCACATGTTCACCAGCGAAGCAGGTGTGAAGGCTCCGCGGGCCAGGGTCTCGCCGGTCCACGACAGCCGGCAGGCGCTGACCACGCTCGACTGGTCGCGGTGCTCCCAGAGGCCCTCGTCGACCATCCGCTTGCCCCAGTTCTCCGAGAGGCCGTCGAGGCAGGGGATGACACGCCTGATCGGGCGCAGACCGTTGGCTGCCCGCACCCGGTTGATCTCGACGACGGTGCGCACCTCGAAGTCGTCCGTCGTGGTGCCACGGGTGACGAGGGCCTTGCGCTCGCCGACCTGGGCGGAGGCAGTGGTGGTCGGCAGGAACGCCAGCAGGGCGGCGAGGACGCACAGGGCTGTCGCAGCCAGGGCCGCGTGGGCGCGTGTCGGCACGGGTACCTCCAGGGGATGGGGATGCGCGGTCGCAGGACCGGCCCTTCGAGTGTCGCGGGGGAGACCTGTCAAATGGCTCCGCAGTCCGGTCAGGAAAAGTTGACCGATCGGACGGCCGATTTGGTAGTCGGAATAGACCGGTATATACGACCGTTAGGACATATAGTTCGGATTTCAATCAAAGGAGCAGTCATGCAGTTCGGCATCTTCAGCGTCGGTGACGTCACGACGGACCCCACGACCGGGGCCACGCCGAGCGAGCACGAGCGCATCAGGAACACGGTCGCGATCGCGAAGAAGGCCGAGGAGGTCGGTCTCGACGTCGTCGCCCTCGGTCAGCACCACAACCCGCCGTTCGCGGCCTCCTCGCCGACCACGACGCTGGCCTACATCGCCGCCCAGACCGAGAGGATCATCCTCTCCACGGCGACCACGCTGATCACGACGACCGACCCGGTCCGGATCGCCGAGGACTACGCACAGCTCCAGCACCTCGCCGAGGGGCGCGTCGACCTGACGCTCGGCCGTGGCAACACCGGCCCGGTCTACCCGTGGTTCGGCAAGGACATCCGCGAGGGCATCGAGCTCGCGGTCGAGAACTACGCCCTGCTCCACCGGCTCTGGCGCGAGGACGTGGTGACCTGGGAGGGCAAGCACCGGACCCCGTTGCAGGGCTTCACCGCCACGCCGCGCCCGCTCGACGGCGTACCCCCGTTCGTCTGGCACGGCTCGATCCGCAGCCCCGAGATCGCGGAGCAGGCCGCGTTCTATGGTGACGGCTTCTTCTCCAACCACATCTTCTGGCCGGCCTCGCACACGCGGCAGATGGTCGCGCTCTACCGCCGCCGCTTCGAGCACCACGGCCACGGCACCGCCGACCAGGCGATCGTCGGCCTCGGCGGCCAGGTCTTCATGCGGAAGAACAGCCAGGACGCGATCAACGAGTTCCGGCCGTACTTCGACAACGCGCCGGTCTACGGCCACGGCCCGTCGCTGGAGGAGTTCACGAAGGCCACGCCACTCACCGTGGGCTCGCCGCAGCAGGTCGTGGAGCGCACGCTCGGCTTCCGCGAGTACGTCGGCGACTACCAGCGCCAGCTCTTCCTCATGGACCACGCCGGGCTGCCCCTCAAGACGGTGCTGGAGCAGCTCGACCTGCTCGGCGAGATCCTGCCCGACCTGCGTGCCGGCTTCGCCGAGGGTCGTCCCGCGCACGTCCCCGACGCCCCCACCCACGCATCGATGGTTGAGGAGGTTGCGCAGCAACCGTCTCGAATCCAGACCCAGGAGGTCCTCGCATGACCCGCCACCTCGCCGTCGTCACCGCCGGCCTCAGCAACCCGTCCTCGACGCGGCTGCTCGCCGACCAGCTCGACCGCCTCCACGACGAAGGCGCTGCGTGGCCTGGGCGAGCAGGTCGAGGTCGACGTGATCGACCTCCGGCCGCTGGCGCACGCCCTGGCCGACCGCCTGGTCACCGGCTTCGCGACCGGCGAGCTGGAGGAGGCGCTCGGGGCCGTACGCCGCGCGGACGGCCTGATCGCGGTCACCCCGATCTTCTCGGCGTCGTACTCCGGGCTCTTCAAGACCTTCTTCGACGTGCTCGAGGCCGACTCGCTCCGCGGCACTCCGGTGCTCCTGGGCGCGACGGCCGGCACCGCGCGGCACAGCCTGGTGCTGGAGCACGCGATGCGGCCGCTGTTCGCCTACCTGAAGGCGATCGTGGCGCCGACCGCGGTGTTCGCGGCCACCGAGGACTTCGGCGGCAGCCGCGCGACGGCGCTCAACGACCGCATCGAGGCCGCCGGCGCCGAGCTCGCCGCCCTCGTGAGGTCGGCGCCCGCCCGCGAGGTCGACGACCCTTTCGCTGACGTGGTCGACTTCTCGACCCTGCTCGCCCGCTGAGCGACGACTCGTTGTCGTAGCGCTAGGGAGCGGGTTCGCCGGGGTCGGGTTCGGCCACGCCGGCGACCTTGTCAGCGTGTGCGCGGAGGGCGTCCTCGGCGGCCTGGTCAGCCGACTCGAGGGCGTTGGCAGCGAGCTGGACGTGGTCTCCGCCCGCGGTGAGCTCGCCGGCCGTGTCCTGCAGCAGCCATACGAGCCGCGCATGGAGCTTCTTCCAACCGTCGTACGGCCCGTAGCGACCGATGCCCAGTGCCACGTCGGGTCGCCACCACATGTCTCCGATGTCGCGGTCGCCGTCGAGGTCGCGATCCCGGACGCCGCCGGGCAACTCACCCGCGCCGAGGGCCGCCGTCGCCACCTGGGCGACGGTCGCTCCCAGCGCGCTCATGTGCGCGCCCGCCCGGCGCAGTCGCGGCAGCTCCACGGCGATCCCTCCGGGACCCGCGAAGTCGGCCGAGCTGGCCGACCTGACCGCCTCGGGGCCGGGCAGGTTGAAGGTGACCTTGTAGAGGGCGGGTGGTTCGATGCGTGGCTTCTCGTAGGACCAACCCAGAGCGATGTCCATCGTGCCGTGAGCCGTGCCCTCCTCGAGCAGGATGTGGCTGCGGAGCTCGTCCAACGCGCTCTTGATGTGCGCGAGGATGGTGCTCGAGTCCGACCCCGACAGGGCCTGGGAGATGGCCGCCTCGAGCGGGTAGCGGCGAGACTCGATGTCCTCGAGGGTCTCCTGGACACCGAGCAGGACCACGCTGGTGACCGCACTCACCGTGCCGACCGCCGGGATCAGTCCGACGACGGCGAGGATCTTGCCGACCACGGACAGACTCGCCAGGTTGTCGTCGATCGTGCCCTCGCCCCGCATCGAGTCGGCGGCGATCCGGCCGATCTCCATCACGGTGCGGCGAGCCGTATGCCACATGTCACCCATGCCCTCGACCTCGGCGGCGACGAGGTGTCCCAGCCACGCCTGCTGGCTGAGCGTGCCTTCGAGAGGGATGACGTAGTAGTCGGTGAGCGTGTCGACCGCCTGGCCCGACATGCGTTGCGGAGGACCGGCCGAGTCCGGGTGCACCGTCGTGCCGGCGACGCCGAGGTTCCACTGGAGACCGAACAGCGGACCGTCCTGGGCGTTGAGGTCCAGCAGTGGCTGGATGGCGTCGCGGACCGCCGCGGCGGTGGTGAAGAAGTGACGTTCGTCCGGGAGCCGGTCCCAGTCACGGAAGACCCGCCTGACCCCGTCGAACCAGCGCGTGTAGAGGCCTTCGAAGACCTGGTCGTGCTGGCCGTCGGTGCCCCACGGGTCGAATCTCCCCACCTGCTCTCCGAGGTAGTCCTCGATCACGCCGGGTTCGCCCGGGGAGCGACTGCTGCCGACCGGCGGCAGCCGGTAGTGGATCATCGCCCCGCGCTGCTCCTCGGGGATCTGGTCGGACTGGTGCGGGACGTCCCGGGCATGGTCCAGAGCGAACCAGTAGCCGATGTCCGGGTTGCCGTGGAAGCACCGGTCCTGCCCGGTCTCGAACACGAGGTCCTTGATCGATCGGTCGATCGCGGCCCGGGTGAGGTCCCACTTCATCGCAAAGAAGCCCTCGGGGGTGTACACGTTCCGGTTCGCCATGGACGCCCTTCCTGGTGTGGACGTGGATCAGGGGACGCTCTCCTGGACATCCGCACCCGGTGATCATCGGTGGGTCGCGAACGGGCTGTCGCGAGGTTTCACTCCGCTGTGAAAGCCCGCCGTGGCGCTGCCCTCAGCCCGCGACCGAATTTGGACGAATTCGAATGGATCAGCGTCTCTGAGCCATGGAACGTCGCACCCGACTCGGGTCTGCTTGTCCCATGACCACCACGACATCGACACCTCGCACCCACACCACCGCCGCTGCCCGAAGGGGCCGCGGGACCGCGGGCCGGAACTGGCTCACGATCGCGGCCGCCGTCGGCGCGGCAGCCAACGCCGGGGTCTTCTTCTCCTGGTCGGCGATGGTCATGCCCGCCGTCGGAAGGCTCCCCGACGCCGAGGCGATGGCGGCCATGCAGGAGCTGAACGCCGCCGCGCCCGCACCGTTCTCGGTGATCGCCTTCGGCACGGCAGCCCTGTGCGTCGCGGTGATGGTGCGAGCCTTCGGCGCGCTCGCGACGAGCCGCGGTCGATGGATGCTCGGCGGCGCGACCATGTTCATCGTCTCCGCCCTGGTGATCACGTTCGCCGCCAACGTGCCCATCAGCTACTCGATCGACCAGCTCGACCCGGCCCGGACCGGGGTTGAGGAGTGGGGCGACCTCTACACCGGTTGGATCTGGTCCAACCACCTGCGCACCCTCGGCTCGGCACTCGCGGCCGCCGCGCTCGCCATCGCTGTTCTCCGGCCCGTGCGCGGCGGCGACGACGCTCATGGCGACGGCCTGACTTCAGCGCGATACTGAGCGGGTGACCGCCCCGGTCCGGATCCGACTCTGCTCGCCCCTGACCGTCGAGACGCCGTACGGCGTCCTGACCGGCCACGATCTCGGCAGCCGCAAGGCCCGCACGTTGCTCGCGCTGCTGGCGGCCGAGCGGGGATCGGTCGTCACGGCCGACCGCCTGGCGGAGGCGTTGTGGCCCGAGGTCGCTCCGACAGACCCCGCAGCCAACGTCGCGACGCTGGTGAGCCGGACCAGGCGGCTGCTCGGCGAGGGCGTGCTGGTGGCCCGGGGCCGCACCTACACGATCGGGCTGGATGCGTGCGTCGTGGACCTGGACGAGGCCGCCCGGCTCGTCGACGAGGCGGGGGACCGGCTCGGTGCCGGGGCCACCTCCCTCGCCGCGGTGGCCGCACGTCGCGCCCTCGCCGTCCTCGGCACGGGGACCGCGCTGCCGGACGAGGCCGACGCGGCCTGGGTCGTCGCCGTACGCCGGGAGGCCGACGAGCTGAGGCGCAGCGCCCGCCACCTGCTCGCCTCGTCCGCGACCGAGCCCGCCGAGGCCGTCGCGGTCTCGGGCGCCGCCGTGGAGGCGGACCCGTACGACGAGCAGGCGGTGCGCGACCTGATGCGGGCCCACACCGCCCACGGCAAGACGCCGGCTGCCCTCACGGCGTACGACGACCTGGCACGCCGGCTGAGGGCGGACCTCGGCACCGACCCCGAGACCGGCACGCGCGAACTGCACCTGGCCCTGCTGCGCGGCCTCGACCCCCCGGCCGAGGGCGCGCGAGCGGCCGGTCGCGCACGACGGCCCCAGCTGGTCGGCCGCGAGACCGAGCTCGGCCTCGTCGACGACCTCTGGGCGCGGGCAGGGGAAGGCTCCGGGAGCCTGGTGCTGATCGAGGGCCAGGCGGGCAACGGCAAGACCCGCCTCCTCGATGCGGTCAGCGACCTGGTGAGCGCCGGTGGTGGCCTCGTGCTGCGAGCCCGCTGCCGCCCGGCCGAGCGCTCCCTGTTCCTCCAGCCGTACGTCGACGCCCTGCGCCCGGTCCTCCTGGCCACGTCGCCGGCGGAGCTGGAGGAGCTGCTCGCCGGGCACACCGAGCCCTGGGCCACGTTCGTGCCCGAGCTGTCGGTGCTGGTCGCGGCGGCGGCCGAGCCAGCGCGCGACCCGGAGGTCGAGCGACGTCGCTCCTACGACGCGGTCACCCACGTGCTGCGCGGGCTGGCCCGGCGTCGGCCCGTGCTCCTCGCGCTGGACGACCTCCAGGAGGCCGGGTCGGCCAGCATCGATCTGCTCGGGTACGTCGCCGGCCGGCTCGCCGACGCCGGGGTGCTGCTCGCCGCCGCGGTCCGCTCCGAGGACGCAGAGACAGTCGATCGGCTGGCCGACCGCGCGACCCGGGTCGAGATCGGCCCGCTCCCGCCCTCGGCCGTCGATGCGCTGGCCTCAGCGGCGGGCCTCTCGGCCCGTGCGCCGGAGGTGCTCGCCCGCACCGCGGGTCACGCGCTGAGCGTCGTGGAGTGCCTACGGGCGCTGGCCACCGGCGACGACGGTGTGCCCGACACCCTGGCGGCGGCGGTGCGGGCGCGGGTCGCCCGGCTCGGAGACACGACGCGGGTGGCGCTCGAGGGCGCCGCGGTCCTCGCCGGCCCGGTGGCCGCGGCGCAGCTGGCCGGCCTCCTGGCGGCCGACGAGCTCGCCACCGCGCAGGAGTGCGAGGAGCTGGCACGACGAGGCCTGATGACCAGGACCGGGGTCTGCTACGAGTTCGTCAACGACCTGGTCCAGGAGTGCGTCCACGCGTCACTCGCGCCGGCGGTGGCCGCGGCGTACCACCGTCGGGCGGCCGACCTGACCACCGACCGGCCTGAGACGATGGCGCGGCACGCGCTCGCGGCCGGCGACCTCGAACGCGCTGCCGAGGGCTGGCTGCTCGCCGGCCGGGCCGCGCTCGGCCGCTCGGCCGTCGACGACGCGCAGGTCCTTTTCGACCGCGCTCTCGAGGTGGGCGAGAGCCCGCTGGTCCGCACCAGGGTGCTGCTCGCGCGCGCCAGGACCCACGAGGCGCGGACCTCGTTCGCGGCCGCGCTCGACGACGTCGACGAGGCCCTGCGGCTGGCCCGGCGGCCGGTGACCGCCGCCTCGAGATGGCAGCGCTGCGGGCCCGAGGGCGGCGACGTACCCGTCGCGCTGCGCCTGCCGTTCGCCGAGCTCGCCGAGCCGCTGGAGGCCGGGCTGCGGCTCGCCTCCGGACTCGGCGACCGGCGGGCGGAGAGCGACTTCTCGAGCCGGCTCGCGATGCTGGAGGCCAGCGAGCTGCGACTCGGCGACGCTCTGGAGCGGGCCCGGCGCAACCTGGCCCACTGCCGGCTCGCGGCGTCCAAGGACGCGCTGGTGCTCGCTCTCGACGGGACGAAGGCGGTCGCTCGCGCACCTGGGCGCGGCGGCCGAGCTGCGCAGCGTCGTGGACGAGCTGGAGCCGATCCTGCGCACGCGGCAGGCGACCTGGCTGCTGCAGTGGACCGTGTTCGAGTCGTCGTTCGTCCTCGCGGCGGCCGACGACTGGGACGGCGCGGCAGCGCGGGTCGACGAGGCGGTCGCGCTGAACAGGCAGAGCGGCTACTCGGCGTACTCCGGCTACTTCCTCGCCAACGCCGGGTGGTTCCGCCGGCTCGCGGGCGACCTGCCCGGCGCGCTCGCACTGGGCCGGAGCGCCCACGAGCAGACCTCGCGGACCGACCACCCCTGGTGGTACGCCGCGGCGTCCGGCCTCCTCGCCGGCAGCCTCCTGGAGGCCGGCCTGCCCGACGAGGCCGCGACCGTCGCGCGACGCGGGCTCGAGGTGACCGGGTCCCGACCTGGCCCCGGCCTGGCGGCTGCGGTGCCTGGCCCCGCTCGCGGCCGCCACGGGCGACGCCGGTGTCCGTGCGGAGGCGACCCGGCTGGTCGAGTCGATCGACCCGCCCGCGGGGGGCGCGTGGGTCACCGGCTCGGACGCCTACCTGCTCACCGCGCGGTCCTGGCGCGGACACCGACCCGGCGCGCGCCGCCCGCCTGCTCGAGCCGCTCGTCGACGCGACCCGGGAGAGCTGGGCGGCGCTGCACAGCCGGCGCCGGGACGAGCTGGCTCAGATCAGCTCGGCGACCAGCTGAGCCGCGCGCTGCGCGCCGTCGGTCGGCACCTCGACGTACGCCGTGGGCCTGGCGAGCTCCTCGACGATCGCGTCGGCGATGCGTCCCGGGTCGGCGCGTGAGGTAGTCCATGCGCCGCCCGGCCCGGTGCCGCTCGAGCCGGTGCCGCACGTGCACCTGCTGCTCGAAGTGGTGGCCCAGCGGGAAGTAGAGGAACGGCCGCCCGCTCGCGGTCAGCTCCATGGTGGTGCTCAGCCCGCCCTGCACGACCGCGATGTCGCACGCCGCGTGGTGCAGGTCGAGGTCGGGCAGGAAGCCGTGCACCTCGACGCCCGTCCGGCACGTCCAGGCTGCCGGGCTCGATCCGCGGCCCGGCGACCACGACCATCCGCAGGCCGGGGATGCGCCGCCTCGCCTCGGGGAAGGCGGCCGCGACCCTTCGCAGCAGGTGGTGACCGACGCCCGAGCCGCCCACGCTGACCAGGCAGACGACGTCGCGCTCGCCGTAGCCCAGCCGCGCGCGCAGGGCCGCGCGGTCGGCCGGGTCGGGGCGCTCGCCCATCACGTAGCCGGTGAAGTCGAAGTGCGCCTCGGTCCACTCACGCACGCCGCGGCAGGTCCGGCCCGAGCGGCAGGTCGACGAGGTCGTCGGGGTCGCCCACGAACACCGACCGGTCGCGCAGCGTCGGGAACCGCGCCACGTGCTCGACCATCTCGGCGTTGAGGTCGGCGGCCAGCATCGCCTCGTGCGCGCCGCCGTCGGCCATCGGCACCCAGCCGACGAAGTCGGTCATCCACACGAACGGCGCCCGCTTGAGCTCCGGGTTCTCGTGCAGGAAGTGGTCGAGGTCCCAGGCCTCGTCGCCCACCCAGAGGTCGAAGCTCTCGCTCGACCAGCTCGTCGAACACCATGAAGTTGTTGACCAGCACCTCGTCCATCCGGCGGATCGCCTGGAACGCGTGCAGGTCGTGCTCGCCGGACTCCGCCTCGATGTGCGCCGACTCGCTGGCGAGGAACCGCGAGGCCGGGTGCACCCGCTCGCCCCTCGCCTCGAGGAAGTCGGTGACCGGCGACTGGGTCAGCCACTCCACCTCCACGTCGCCGCACCTCGCGCAGCGCGTCGGCGAACGGCGAGGTCGCGGCGCACGTGCCCGAGCCCGATGGGCGAGCTGAGGTAGAGCACGCGCGGGCGACGCCTGCGCGCCGCGGGTCCAGACGCGCGGCGCCGGGGTCGCGCCCGGCGACGCGGTCGACGAAGCCCTTGATCGCGTGGTTGACGACGACCGGGTCACGGCCCATCGGCAGGTGGCCCGACGCCCTCGAGGACGAGACGCTCGGCGCCGGTGAGCCGCACGACGGTGTCGAAGCGCGCCGATCGGCTGGCAGAGGTCCTCGGTGCCGTGGACGACCAGCACCGGGCGCCTGACGACGCGCAGCATCGGCTCGCCGTCCTCGGTCGTCGAGGCGTACGCCGGAGCCGCTCGGCCGCGGCGACCTGCACCTCGCCGGTGCTCTCCGCCGCCCAGCCGACGACGTCCTCGACGAGCTTGGTCGAGTGCGGGTCGTTGCAGATCACGCTCGAAGAAGAAGTGCGCGAAGCCGGGCCAGTCCTCGAGCCAGTAGTGGCGGTTGTAGCGGTACCACCCGTCGTACGACGGCAGCACCTCGTCGAAACACCGGCCGCGCCACGCCGGTACGGCACGGGAGGCGTCGCGTCCTTGGCCCACGGCGCGATGGCCACGACGCCCGACACCCGGTCGGGATGCAGTGGCGGCGCAGATGAGGGCCTGCCAGGCGCGCGTAGCAGACGCTGACCAGCACGGCCCGGTCGATCCCGAGCTCGTCCATGACCGCGATGGTGTCGGCGACGTACTCGACGTCGGCGTACGCCGCCGGGTCGAGCGGCCGGTCCGAGCGGCCGTTGCCGCGCGGGTCGATGGTCACCACCCGGAAGTGCCGCGCGAGGTAGGGCACCTGGGCCTTCCACATGGCGCTGTGCACGATCAGGTCGACCGGCGGGAAGACCACGGTGGTGTCGCCGTCGCCGAACGACTCGTAGCCGACGCGCACACCGTCGCGCTCGACCCAGCCCTGCAGGTCCGGCTCTCGTGCTCGCACGGCATCTCCCTCCCGGCGACTGCCCTCCAGCCTGGTCGCGGCGGTTGCAGTGCCGTTGCAACGGGGCTGCAACGGCAGTGCGGATCGTTCAGGGGACCAGCATCCACCCGGATGCGCCTGACAGGGGAGTCCCACATGACCACCACCACGCAGTCGCCACCCATCGACATGGACGAGCTGATGGCGTTCGTCGGCAAGTTCGTCGGCGACCTCGGCGCCACGATCGGCGCCGGCAACGTCCTCCTCGGCGAACGGCTCGGTCTCTACCGCGCACTGGCCGCCGGAGCCGCCGACAGCCGCGTCGCTCGCCTCCGCCACCGGCACGGACCCGCGGTACGTCGAGGAGTGGCTGCGCGGCCAGGCGGCGGGCGGCTACATCCAGTACGACGCCGCGTCGGCGACGTACTCGATGACGCCCGAGCAGGCCTTCGCGCTCACAGATCCCGACGGGCCGGTGTTCCTGCCCGGCGCCTATCGAGCTCGCGCTCGGGGCGCTGCGGGCGCAGACCTCCATCGAGGCCGCGTTCCGCGACGGCAGCGGCTTCGGCTGGCACCAGCACGACCACGACGTCTTCACCGGCTGCGAGCGCTTCTTCCGCCCGGGCTACCTGATGCACCTGCTGCCGGAGTGGATCCCGGCCCTCGACGGGGTGCAGGAGCGGCTCGAGCGCGGTGGCTCGGTCGCCGACCTCGGCTGCGGGCACGGGGCGTCGACCATCCTGATGGCCGAGGCGTTCCCGAACAGCAGGTTCGTCGGCTCCGACTACCACGAGGGGTCCATCGAGGCCGCTCGCGAACGGGCCGCCGCGTCGGGCCTGGGTGACCGGGTGTCCTTCGACGTCTCCGGTGCCCAGTCGCTCGAGGCACGCGACCTCGACCTGGTGACGACGTTCGACTGCCTGCACGACATGGGCGACCCGCTGGGCGCGGCGCAGCGCATCCGCGGCAGCCTGGCCAACGACGGCACGTGGATGATCGTCGAGCCGGCGGCCGGCGACACCGTGGAGTCGAACCTCAACCCCGTTGGCCGGCTGTACTACGGGTTCTCCACGTTCCTGTGCGTGCCGAACGCCATGTCGCAGCCGGGCGGCTACGCCCTGGGCGCCCAGGCCGGCGAGGCCGCCATCCGGCAGGTCGTCACCGACGCCGGGTTCACCCGCTTCCGCAGGGTCGCGGAGACGCCGTTCAACCTGGTGTTCGAGGCTCGCCCCTGACCCAGGCCACGGATGGGGGGCGGCCGGGTGGTCAGTGCCGGTAGGTGCCGTGCACGATCGCCCGGCCGAGAGTCTTGAACGCCAGGTTGAAGCTCATCACCGCGTTCGAGGCGTCGGCGTCGATGCCGAGCGAGTCCTCGCCGACCGCGTGGACGACGAAGAAGTAGCGGTGGTCGTGGTCGCCGGCCGGGGGAGCCGCGCCCATGAAGCCGGCCACCCCGCCGTCGTTGCGCAACATGAATGCGTCACCGGGAAGCGCGGCGCCGGGTGCGCCCGCGCCGGCGTCGAGGGAGGTCACGTCGGCGGGCAGGTCGACCAGCGACCAGTGCCAGAACCCGCTCGGGGTGGGGGCGTCGGGGTCGAAGCAGGTGACGACGTACGACCTCGTCCCCTCGGGCGCGCCCTCCCACGAGAGCTGGGGCGAGGTGTCGCCACGCGTCGGCGACCTGGGCGTCGTTGAGCGGCTGGCCGTCGGTCACGTCGCTGCTCGTGACGGTGAACGACGCGGTGGCCGGCAGGTAGTCGTACGGGTTCGGGGCGATCGGGCGTTCGATGCTCATGACTCGGACTGTAGCGAGCGGCCGAGGCGCAACCACGAACAATGGGGGCGTGACCGACCATCCGCCGTACCCCACCGGCCTCCGCCTCACCGGCAAGTAGGTCGTGGTCGTCGGCGGTGGACACGTCGCCCAGCGGCGGGTGCCGGCGCTGATCGCGGCCGGCGCGGTCGTCACCGTCGTCTCGCCCGAGGTCACGCCCGCGCTGGAGGGGATGGCCGCCGAGATCACCCTCGTGCTGCGCCGGTTCGAGGACGCCGACCTCGACGGCGCGTGGTACGTCATCGCCGCCACCGACGACCCGGACGCCAACGCGGCGATCTCCGCGGGCTGCCGACGTACGCCGCATCTTCTGCGTGCGCAGCGACGACGCGACCGAGGCCACGGCCTGGACGCCCGCCACCGGCCGGCACGGCTCCGTGACGGTGGCCGTGCTGGGCAACCGCGAGCCGAAGCAGTCCGCAGCCCTGCGCGACGACATCATCACCGCGCTGCGCGACGGCCAGCTCACCGCGACGGGCGCCCTCGACACGACGCCCGGCGTGGTGCTCGTCGGCGGCGGGCCGGGCGACCCCGAGCTGGTCACCGTCGCCGCCCGGCACGCACTGGCCAGTGCCGACGTCGTCGTCGCCGACCGGCTGGCGCCTCGCGAGCTGCTCGACCAGCTCGCCCCCGGCGTCGAGCTGATCGACGTCGCCAAGCTGCCGCGCGGCCGGTCCGCCCGACAGGAGCAGATCAACGAGCTGCTCGTCGACCGCGCCCGGCAGGGCAAGCGGGTGATCCGCTTCAAGGGCGGGGACAACTTCGTCTTCGGCCGCGGCTACGAGGAGCTGCTCGCCTGCCAGGAGGCGGGCGTGCCGGTGACGGTCATCCCGGGACTGTCGTCGGCGCTGTCGGTGCCCGGGGTCGGCCAGATCCCGGTCACCCACCGCGGAGTCGCCCACGACTTCACCGTCGTCTCCGGTCATCTGCCGCCCGGCCACGCCGACTCGCTCGTCGAGTGGCCGGCGGTCGCGCGGCTCCGTGGCACCGTCGTACTCCTGATGGCGGTCGAGAACGCCCCCGCCATCGCCGACGCCCTGCTCGACGGCGGTCGCGACCCCGGCACGCCGGTCGCCGTGATCGTCGACGGCACGATGCCGTCGGAGCGCACCGTGCTGGCGACGCTCGGCACCCTCGCGGAACGGATGGCCGAGGAGCAGGTGGCCCCGCCGGCCATCATCGTGATCGGCGACGTGGTGGGCGTCGCGCGTGCTGGATACTTCTCGGGCGATGGCGACCCTCACCCCGATCACTGACGCCGCCGACCCGCGGCTGGCCGACTACCGAGACCTCCGCGACGTCGAGCTGCGCAAGCACCTCGAGTCCGAGCACGGGCTGTTCCTGGCCGAGGGCGAGAAGGTCGTACGCCGCGCGGTCGAGGCCGGCTTCACGCCGCGGTCGTTCCTGATGGCCGAGCGCTGGCTCGACGGGCTCGACGACGTGCTGGTCACGACCGACGCGCCCTGCTTCGTGCTCACCGAGGCGCTCGCCGAGGAGGTGACCGGCTTCCACGTGCACCGCGGCGCGCTGGCCTCGCTGGAGCGTCGCCTCCTGCCGACGGTGGCGGAGGTGCTTGCCGGAGCGCGCTCCGTGCTGGTGCTCGAGGACATCGTCGACCACACCAACGTCGGCGCGATCTTCCGCTCCGGCGCCGCACTCGGCTTCGACGCCGTGCTGCTCGCCCCGCGCTGCGCCGACCCGTTCTACCGCCGGGCGATCAAGGTCGGCATGGGCGCGGTCTTCACCATGCCCTGGACCCGACTCCCCGACTGGTACGACGCCCTGCCGGCGCTCACGGAAGCCGGCTTCACCACCGTGGCACTGACCCTCGCCGCACGACGCCGTACCCGTCGAGGACGCCGTAGCCGGCGTCGACCGGTTGGCCCTCGTGCTCGGCTCCGAGGGCCACGGCCTGAGCACCCGCTGGGAGCAGAGCGCCGACCGCCGGGCCGTGATCCCCATGCGCGAGGGCATCGACTCGCTCAACGTCGCCGCCGCCACCGCCGTCGCCTGCTACGTCGCCGCGCGTCGTACCTGACCATCGGTGAGTTGTGGTCGGTTCGGCGCTCCGAGAGCGACCCTGAATCACCGCGGCCGACGGCGCGCCCGGGCCGAGCGGTGACCTGTGGTCGGTTCGGCGACGTGAAAGCGACCCCTACCCACCGCGCGCCGGGGCCGGCGAGCAGAGGGTGGCATCGACCGTTGCGACGATCACGTGCGGGAGCGCTGCCGCATCGCGGTGTAGAGCACCAGCGACCCCGCGGTCGCGGCGTTGAGCGAGCTGGCGCTGCCCGCCATCGGGATGCTCACCACCTCGTCGCACGCCTCGACCCAGCCCTGGCTGAGCCCGTGCGTCTCGTTGCCGACGACCAGCACGACCCGGCCGGAGAGGTGGCGGCGTCGAGGTCGACGGTGCCGGTCTCGTCGGTGCCGACGATGCGGTAGCCGTGCTCCTGAGCCCACTCGACGACGGGCGCGTGACCGGGTGCCCGGACCACCGCGAGCGAGAACAGCGACCCGGTGCTGGCCCGCACGCACCGAGGGTCGTAGGGATCGGCCGCATGCCCGGTGACGACCAGGC
Source organism: uncultured Actinomycetota bacterium (assembly GCA_963825755.1). Lineage (GTDB taxonomy): Bacteria > Actinomycetota > Actinomycetes > Propionibacteriales > Nocardioidaceae > Nocardioides. Next base: position 122,147 of record CAWGUS010000016.1, read on the forward strand.
CGGCCGCACCGAACGCGTCGGCCGAGCGCGCCAGGGTGCCGATGTTGCCCGGGTTCGTCGGGCGGTCGAACACGACCACCGGCCCGTGCCGGGCGCGGTCGGCCAGCCGCTCGAGGTCGTCCTCGGGCATCTCGACGACGGCCACCAGCTCGGGGGACTCCTCCTTGCCGCCGAGCTCCGCCAGCAGCTCCGGCGCGACGAAGAACCGCTCGGCGTCGAGGGTCTCCCACAGGTCGTCCGCCCAGGACGAGGTCTGCGAACGCCCGTCGTGCAGCAGGGTCCGCACCCGCCAGCCGTGCTCGACGGCGAGGGTGATCGGCCGGACACCCTGCACGACGAACTCGCCGAGCCGGTGCCGCTTCGTTCGGTTGGTGAGCTGCGCCTCCCACTGCTGGAAGCGGGCGTTGCGGGTGGTGACGCGCTGCGGTGCGCTCACCCGTCGTCGCCCGTCTCGCCGACCGGCCAGTCCGGCGGGAAGTCGGCTGCGGTCTTGTCCTGCGCCTTCTGCAGCCTCTTGCGAGCCTTGGTGGAGATGCGGTCGGCGAAGACCGTGCCGAGGGTGTGGTCGGTCTCGTGCTGCAGGCAGCGCGCCAGCAGGCCCTCGCCCTCGAACGAGCACCGGCTCGCCGTCGAGCCCGAACCCGTCGACGCGCGCCCAGTCCGGCCGGGGGCACTCCACGAACGCGCCCGGGAACGACAGGCAGCCCTCGTCGTCGTCGTCGAGCCGGCGGTCCTTGCCCTCGGGCAGCGTGACCACCGGGTTGCACACCAGCCCGACCCAGCGCTCGCCCTCGTCGTCGGGGCAGTCGAAGACGAACATCGCGACGTCCTCGCCGATCTGGCACGCCGCCAGGCCGACCCCGTCGGCGGCGTACATCGTGGCGACCATGTCGGCGGCCAGCGACCTCAACGCGTCGTCGTACACGGTGACGGGCTGCTGCGGGCGGTGCATGACCGGCGTGCCCCAGCGGGTCATCGGGCGGACCGTGCCGCCTTCGGGCAGCGGGCCGTACGGCGCCCGCAGGGTTGGTTCGGCGTTCTTGCGCGGCATGGGCGGCATCCTATGAGCGTGGTGAGGATCGACACGCGGCGCGTTGTGGCGTCAGGTGTAACTCGGAGTTACATTAAACGCATGCCCCACCTCTTCAAGCTGCGTCCGCCGAGGTCGCCACGGGCTCTCCTCCAGTGAGAGCCGGGACCCGATCGGCTACGCCGTGGCCGCCCTCAACAGGTTGGCCCAGAGCGACCTGATCGACCGTGTCGGCCTGCGGCGGCAGGCCGAGCAGGTCGTCTACTCCGCCACCCGCAACGGCTTCCGCACTGCGACAGCGGCCGGCCGGGCGTTCAGCCGGCGGGGCTCGCGGGGTGCCGAGGGCGTGCGCGGTGCCGGCGGCCGCGGGGAGCGGGACGTTCGACCTGACGCCGTCCGAGGACGAGCAGCTGCTGGTCGACGTCGTCACCGAGTTCGCCGCCGAGGTGGTGCGTCCCGCGGCGGCCGGGGCCAACGAGACGTGCACGGCGCCCGACGAGGTGCTGGCCGCCAGCCTCGAGATCGGGCTGCCGATCCTGGGCGTGCCCGAGAGCCTGGGCGGCATCTCCGAGGAGCGGTCGGCCGTGGCCGGCACCCTCGTCGCCGAGGCCCTCGCCCACGGCGACATGGGCCTCGCCGTCGCGACGCTCGCTCCGGGCGCCGTGGCCACCGCGCTCGGACTCTGGGGCACCGACGAGCAGCAGCAGACCTACCTGCCGGCCTTCACCGGGGACGCCGTGCCCGCCGCGGCGCTCGCGCTGTCGGAGCCGACCGTGCTGTTCGACGTGATGTCGCCCGCGACCACCGCCACCCGCACCGATGACGGCTACACGCTCACCGGCGTGAAGTCGATGGTGCCGCGCGGCGCCGAAGCCGAGCTCTTCGTCGTCGGCGCCATGCTCGACGGCCGGCCCACCCTCTTCCTCGTCGAGTCAGGCGCCGGCCTCGAGGTCGAGGCCGACCCGTCGATGGGCGTGCGCGCCGCGTCGCTCGCGACGCTCAGGCTGACCGACGCCCCGGCCGAGGTGCTCGGAGACACGGACGGCACGTCGTACGCCGAGTGCGTGCGGCTCTCGCGCCTGGCCTGGTGCGCCCTCGCGGTCGGCACCGGTCAGGCCGTGCTCGACTACGTCATCCCCTACGTCAAGGAGCGCGAGGCGTTCGGCGAGCCCATCGCGCACCGGCAGTCGGTGGCGTTCATGGTCGCCAACATCGCGATCGAGCTGCAGGCGATGCGGCTGCTGACCTGGCGGGCCGCCGGCCGCGCGGCCCGGGGCAAGGACATCTCGCGCGACGTCGGGCTGGCCCGCAACCTGTGTGCCAGCAAGGGCATGCAGATCGGCCTGGACGGCGTCCAGCTGCTCGGCGGCCACGGCTTCGTCAAGGAGCACCCGGTCGAGCGGTGGTACCGCGACCTCCGGGCCATCGGCATCATGGAAGGCGGCGTTCTCGTATGACCATCAACCTCGAGACCCCCAAGAAGCACCGGGTGCTGGTCGACCAGGCCCACCAGGTCGCGATGAACATGCTGCGCCCGATCTCGCGCAAGTACGACCGCGCCGAGCACGAGTACCCCAAGGAGCTCGACATGCTCGCCGCGATGATCGACGGGCTCGCCGAGTCCGGGTCGTCGGAGGGTGCCGGTGCTTCCGGCGTACGACGTGACGACCCGGTCGACGGTGCTGACGAGGGGTCAGTCAGGAACGGCGCCAACCTCGCCTCGGTGCTGTCGATCGCCGAGATGTGCTGGGGCGACACCGCGCTGCTGCTGTCGATGCCGCGCCAGGGCCTGGGCAACTCCGCCATCGCCTCGGTCGCCGACGACGAGCAGCTCAAGCGCTTCGGCGGCACCTGGGCGGCGATGGCGATCACCGAGCCCGGCACCGGCTCCGACTCCGCCAACATCCGCACCACAGCGGTCAAGGACGGCGACGAGTACGTCATCAACGGCGAGAAGATCTACGTCACCTCGGGCGAGCGCGCCGACAGCGTGGTCGTGTGGGCCACCCTCGACCGGTCGCAGGGCCGCGCGGCGATCAAGTCGTTCGTCGTGGAGAAGGGCACGCCCGGCATGACCGTCGAGCGGCTCGAGCACAAGCTCGGCATCCGGGCGTCCGACACGGCGGCGATCACGTTCACCGACTGCCGGATCCCGGCCGCCAACCTCCTCGGCAGTCCCGACATCGACGACAAGCAGGGCTTCGCCGGGGCCATGGCGACGTTCGACAACACCCGGCCGCTGGTCGCGGGCATGGCCATCGGCTGCGCCAAGGCCTCGCTCGACCTCACCCACGACCTGCTCGTGGCGGCGGGGGTCGAGATCGACTACGACCGGCCGGCGCAGCTGCAGAGTGCCGCGGCCGCGAAGTTCATCCAGCTCGAGGCCGACTGGGAGGCCGCCCGGCTGCTCGCCATGCAGGCCGCGTGGATGGCCGACAACCGCAAGCCCAACTCGCTCGAGGCCTCGATGGCGAAGGCGAAGGCGGGTCGCGCGGGCTCCGACATCACGCTCTCGTGCGTCGAGCTGTGCGGCTCGGTCGGCTACAGCGAGAGCGAGCTGCTGGAGAAGTGGGCCCGCGACTCCAAGATCCTCGACATCTTCGAGGGCACCCAGCAGATCCAGCAGCTCATCATCGCCCGTCGGCTGCTGGGCCTGACGTCCTCCGAGCTGAAATAGCCCGGACACGAAGGAAGGCCCACCCGCTGCTGCGGGTGGGCCTTGCTCGCTGGTTGAGGAAGGACGAAGTCCTGTCTCGAAACCGAGGTGGGCTACGAGACGACCTTGAACGGGTCGTGGTCGGCGAGGATCTTGTCGACCCTGGCCTGGTCGAGCCGGGAGACGACGTACTGGTTCTCCTGGGCGTCACGCACGCACTTGGCGAGGGTGAAGGCCGAGGTGGTCAGGTAGAGCGTGCCGATGCCCAGGAATGCGCGGATCCACGGGTCGACGGGCAGGTAGATGATCGCGAAGACCATCGTCAGCAGGGCGATGCCGAAGGAGATACCGGCCTGCATGTAGAAGGCGTTGGTGTTCTTGGACTGGTTGGGAGTGCTCATGGGTCAACCATGTCCGCGATCCACGGTCCCCGGACCGGGGCGGGTGCGCACGTGCGGCTGAGCACTCGTACCCAACCGTCGTGGTCGGATGGGCCGCATGAAGCTGTACGCCGACACCCCCGCCCGCCGCACCCGCCAGCTCATGACCGACCTGCTCTTCGTGCTGTGGCTGGTGATGTGGGTCTGGATCGGCTCGGCCGTGCACGACGGAACGATGGCAGTCGCCGGGCCGGGTCGCCAGACGGCCGAGTCGGCGTCCTCGATGGCGTCCGGGCTGGCAGATGCCGGGTCCCGGCTCGACGACGTACCCCTGATCGGCGACGGGATCGCGACCCCGTTCGACAAGGCGTCGAACGCCTCCGAGCAGATCGCCGAGGCCGGGCGGGCGCAGGTGCGCGCGGTGGAGAGGCTGGCGCTGTGGCTCGGGCTCTCCATCGCGCTGATCCCGATCCTGGTCGTGGCGGCGTTCTACGTGCCGAGGCGATGGCGGTTCGCCCGCGAGGCCGGCGCTGGAGCGCGGTTCGTCGACGCCAACGAGGACCTCGACCTGTTCGCGCTGCGCGCGCTGGCGAACCAGCCGATGCGCGTGCTGGGCCGCATCAGCGACGACCCGGCCGGCGCCTGGCGTCGGGGCGAGCAGGACGTCGTACGCGCGCTGGCCGAGCTGGAGCTGAGGGAGGCCGGGCTGCGCGTGCCGCCGCCCGCGGCGTGACCTCTTTGCTACTCGCGCGTTGGGCCGGTGTCCGATCACCCCGAACCGGGAGTTGAAACTCATGCGCAGAACAGCGCGAATGCTGGCAGCGGCCCTCACCAGCGGAGTGGCCGCCGCCGCCGCCATCGTCCCCGCCTCGCCCTCCGTCAGCGCCGGCCAGTCCGGCATCCTCGGCTCCGCGCTGGCGCCGGTGCAGGGCTTCCTGGCCGGTCAGCTGACCGACCTGACCAGCGGCAGGCTGACCGTGCTCGTGCACGGCCGCACCCTGCAGGACGCCCGCTCCGCGGTGACCCGCAGCGGCATGACCGAGACCACCAGCTTCGACAGGATCGGCGTGGTCGCCGCACGCGGCACCAGGACCCAGATCGCCGCAGCCCGGCTGCAGCCCGGGGTGACCTATCTCGAGGGCAACCAGCCGATCGAGTTCACCCAGTTCACGTCCAACAAGGCGACCCGTGGCGAGGAGGCGCTGGCCACCCTGACCGGCGCCGACGGCACCAGGCTCGACGGCAAGGGCGTCAGCGTCGGCCTCATCGACTCCGGGGTCGACCCGACGCACCCCTACCTCCAGGATGCCGACGGCACCTCGGCGGTCGTCAGCAACCAGAAGGTCCTGTGCGACCCGCTCGAGGCCGCCTGCCAGGTGCTGAAGGTGCCCAACGTCGTCGACACCGACACCCTGTCGGTCGGCGGCCACGGGACGCACGTCGCCGGCATCATCGCCGGCCGCCCGACCACGCTCGCCGACGGCCGCCAGCTCCATGGGGCCGCTCCGGGTGCGAAGCTCGTGTCGCTCTCCACCGGCGCTGCCCTGGTGATCCTGGGTGCCGACACCGCACTCAACTGGGTGCTCGAGAACCACGAGGCGCCCTGCGGTCCCGGCGTCCCGGCTTCCACGTGTCCGCCGATCAAGGTCACCAACAACTCCTACGGACCCACGGGTGGCGGCGAGTTCGACCCGAACTCCGCGACCGTGAAGCTCCAGCGGGCGCTCGCCGCCGAGGGCGTCGCGACGGTGTGGGCCAACGGCAACGACGGTGGCGACGGCTCCGAGAGCTTCTCCAACCCGCCCGGACAGGACCCGACGGGCGGCGTGATCTCGGTGGCGTCGTACAACGACCTCGAGACGGGCACCAGGGAGGGCGAGGTCAGCGACTTCTCGTCGCGCGGCCTGAACGGCGACCAGTCGACGTACCCCGACATCTCGGCGCCGGGCGACACGATCACGTCGTCGTGCCGGATCTACCTGGTCATCTGCACCACCGGACTCGACCCGATCGACGCAGGCAACTACAACACCATCAGCGGCACGTCGATGGCCGCGCCGCACATCGCCGGCATCGTCGCGCAGCTCTTCCAGAAGTCGCCGGGCTCGACTCCCGGACAGGTCGAGGACGCGATGAAGTCGACCGCGCACAAGTACACCTTCGGTGCGCCGTACGAAGCGGGCCCGGGGGGCGCCACGACGTCCTTCGACAAGGGCACCGGCCTGGTCGACGTGGTCGCGGCGGCGACCTCACTGCCATGACCTGACCCGACCCGGCACAGCAGCAGGTTCACGGTTCTGCAGCCACGGGCGCCTTCCTCCCTCGCGGGTAGGTTGGCGCCCGTGCGCTTCCTCGACGACCGGCTCCCGGCATACGAATTGACCTACGACGACGTCTTCATGGTGCCGCGGCACTCCTCGGTCGCCAGCAGGTACGACGTCGACCTGGCCACCGTCGACGGCACCGGTGCCACGCTGCCGCTGGTCGTCGCCAACATGACGGCGATCGCCGGCAAGAGGATGGCCGAGACGGTCGCCCGGCGAGGCGGGCTGACGGTCATCCCGCAGGACATCCCGATCCATGTGGTCGCCGACGTGGTGACCTGGGTGAAGGGTCGGCACCTCGTCTTCGACACGCCCATCGAGCTCGCGCCCGACCAGACGGTGGCCGAGGCGCTGTCGCTGATGCCGAAGCGCTCGCACCACGCGGCCGTCGTCGTCGAGGACGGCCGGCCGATCGGCGTCGTGGCCGAGTCCGACTGCGCGGACGTCGACCGCTTCGCGCAGGTGCGCGACGTGATGAACCCCTCGTTCGTGCGCATCGACGCCGACACCGACCCGCGTGAGGCGTTCGACCGCATCGACGCAGCGCGCACTCCGCTGGCCGTGGCAGTCACGGCCGACGGCTCGCTCGCCGGGGTGCTCACCCGGCTCGGAGCGCTCCGGGCGACGCTGTACACCCCGGCCGTCGACGCGTCCGGCGGGCTGCGCGTGGCCGCGGCCGTGGGTGTCAACGGTGACGTGGCGGCGAAGGCCCGCGCCCTCCTCGACGCGGGCGTCGACTGCCTCGTCGTCGACACCGCGCACGGACACCAGGACCGGATGGTCGAGGCGCTGCGCTCGGTGCGGTCGCTGGATCCGACCGTGCCCGTCGCCGCGGGCAACGTCGTGTCAGCCGAGGGTGCCGACGCCCTGATCGACGCCGGCGCCGACATCGTCAAGGTGGGGGTGGGCCCGGGTGCCATGTGCACGACGCGGATGATGACCGGCGTCGGTAGACCTCAGTTCTCGGCTGTGCTCGAGTGCGCTGCGGCGGCCCGAGCCCGTGGCAGGCACGTGTGGGCCGACGGGGGAGTGCGGCACCCGCGCGACGTGGCCCTCGCTCTTGCCGCGGGAGCGTCGGCGGTGATGATCGGCTCGTGGTTCGCCGGCACCCACGAGTCGCCCGGCGATCTGCTCCAGGACGCCGACGGGCGACTCTTCAAGCAGAGCTTCGGGATGGCGTCGGCACGCGCCGTCGCCAACCGGACCGCCACGGAGTCGGCGTACGACCGGGCTCGCAAGGCGCTCTACGAGGAGGGCATCTCGTCGTCGCGGATGTACCTCGATCCGGCCCGTCCCGGCGTCGAGGATCTGATCGACGAGATCTGCTCGGGTGTGCGGTCGGCCTGCACGTACGCCGGTGCCGCGACCCTGGAGGACCTGCACGAACGCGCCGTCGTCGGCGTGCAGAGCGCGGCCGGCTTCCACGAGGGCCGCCCGCTGTCGACCTCCTGGTAGCCCGCTCAGCGCGAGCTGCGCGACGTACGCCCCTTGACGACGCCGACGAAGGCCTGGGTGTCGTCGCCGTCGCGGTCCCGCTTCCAGACCAGTGCCACCTCGGTGGACGGCAGGTCGGTGAGCACGACGTGCGCGACGTCCTTGCGCTGGTGGAGCCGGGCGACCGACATCGGCAGCACGACCACGCCGGTGCCGCTGGCGGCGACCTCGACGGCGTCCTGCTGGGTCATCGACGGGAAGTCGAGCTGGACTGCGGTCGGCGTCACACCGGCCGGCGGACCGAGCACGAACTGCTCGTCGAGCAGGTCGGCGACCGGCAGCTCGTCGTACGCCGCGGCGGCATGCTCGCGCGAGACGACCGCGACGGGCAGCTCCTCGTAGAGGCGCACGACGTGCAGATCGGCGTCGTCGATCGGCAGCCTGGCGATGACCATGTCGGCGCTGCCGTCGTCGAGGGCCAGCCGCTGGTCGGCCTCCTCGATCATCGTGAGCACGAGCCGCGTGCGTGACCTCTCGCGCCACCTCGCCGCCCACTTGTCAGGGGCCGCGCCGGTCACGAAGGCCACCCTCAGGACGTCGGTCACGGCGCCACCGTATCGACCCCTCCCGATTCCTTTCCCGGGGTCGGTCTTTGCTACGGTTCTCCAGCACTCGTCCGGGTGGCGGAATTGGCAGACGCGCTAGCTTGAGGTGCTAGTGCCCCAAAAGGGCGTGGGGGTTCAAGTCCCCCCTCGGACACTGGAAGGGCCCCGGCTCCACGGGGCCCTTTCTTCATGTCAGGTCTTCATGACCGGTGCCGGCCGCGGGCAGGTTTGCCCCTGACCCGATGCGGACACGGTGGAAGCCATGACCGCCGAGCAGACGCCGCCCGCCGACCCCGTCGGCGCCCACCTGACCGGGGCCTTCCTGAGCGCACTGGTCCTGATCCTGCCACTGCGGGCGGCGCTGGGCACGACTACGTACGGCTCGCTCTACGGCTGGCTCTTCGCAGCCGTGGTGATGGTGGTGCTGCTCGGCCTGCTGCTGCGGCTGGCCGGGGTGCCGCACGCACTCGGTCTGGCCCTGACCGCGTCCGGGGCGTTCGCCGTGACCGTGCTGATCACGCTCGAGGCGGTGGCACTGATGGGTGCCCCCGGTGACGACACCTCGGTGGCCATGCTCGCGGGGATCCCGGCTGCGGCCGTTGCCGCTCCGGTGGCCGCCGCCGTGGCCAGGTGGGCCAAGGACGGCACCGGGGCGTTGGCGCTGGGAGCCACCAGCTGCGTCGTCGGGTTCGTCATCGCCGTCGCGGTCGGTCCGACCGTGGGGGAGCAGGTCTCGGACGCTCGCGACGACGCCGAGAAGGTCGAGGCCTTCGAGGCGGCCGGTCTGACGGCGTACCTCCCGGAGATCGACGGCACCACGGCGGAGTTCGCCAGCACCTCGGTCAGCCAGCCCGAGGGCGGCGTACGCGCGGTGTCCGGCTACAGCCTGAGGTACGAGCCCGATTCGGCCAGCGACCAGGACTACGGCAGCGCCTACATCTCGGTCGACGTGGCACTGGCCGGAAGCACCCCGGCGTGCGAGGAGATCCCCGACTACCTCACCTGCCGCGAGAGCGGAGGGTACGTCGTCACCGAACGCGACGGAGTCGCCGACGAGGTTGCGTACGAGACGGGCGGGATGCGGCTGCGGGCCACCTTCACGGAGGGCACCGGCGAACTGCCCGACATCGACGAGGTCGGCCAGGCTCTCGCCGACGTCGAGGAGGTCGAGTGGGACGAGGTCGTGGGTCTCCACGGCTGATCAGAGGGCCCCTGGTCGTCATCGGGTCGGCAGCTCCGTGACGAGCGTCGTGCCGCTGGCCCCGGTGACGATGTCGAGCGAGCCACCCCGCTGCCGGGCTCGTTCGCGCATGCCCGTGAGACCGGGACCGGTCTTCTCGGACGAGGGGCTGAACCCGGGACCGTCGTCGTGGACCGTGATCCGGACCTGTCCCGGGGAGGAACTCGGCACGGACCCGGCACTGCACGTCTGCGCCCACGTGCTTGAGGGCGTTGGTCACCGGCTCCTGGATGATGCGGTACGCCGCCCGTGGCAGGTCGGGGTCGACCGGGCGGCGTACGCCCACGACCTGGACGTCCACGTGCAGCCCGTTGTCCTGCATGGTCTCGATGCGCCGCTCGACGTCCTCGAGCGACTGCACCGGGGCGGCGTCGGCAGGCACGGCCACGCGCTCGCGTTCGCGGGCAACCCCCTCGCGGACCGAGCGCTCCCGCAACGACTCCGCCTGGCGGGCACGCTCCTCCAGCGGCTCGACGTAGCGGCGCCGGGTCCGGTGAGAGGCACCGAGTGCCCCGGTGAGTCCCACTGCAAGGCCGGCAGCGGGATGAACGCGACGAAGGCGCTCCAGTCCATAGCGGCCGGGGAGTCGAGCCAGGCACGGAACATGACGATGGCCAGCCCGATCGCAGAGACCACCAGCGGGGCGACGGTGTGGTCGCCCTCGCCGACCACCGTGTAGACGTTGACGAGGTAGAGCACGCCGATCGGCGCCATCACGACCGGGGCGCCCTCGGGAAGGGAGAGGCAAGACCAGCAGCGTCATGGTCACCGCCGCATCTGCCAGGCGTCGACGGCGCTCGGTCGACTCCACGGATCGATCCTCGCGCACCGGCGCGGGTGCGCGAATCCACCCTGCGATGGAGCCGTGCCTCGTGAGTCGCCTCGGCCGCCGGGATACTGGGCGCATGATGATCAGACCGGCCGAGCTGGCGGGCATCGTGAAGGGCGACATCGACCTGGCGTTCCGCCGCTGGGCGCGGCCACGCCTGAAGGTGGGCACCCGGATGCGGACCGGCGTCGGTCTGGTGGAGGTGACCTCGGTCGACCAGGTCGACCCGGCGTCGCTGACCGAGGACGACGCCCGTCGGGCGGGAGCCGGGTCGCTGACCGAGCTGCTCGACGCACTGGCCGCGCGGCCCGAGGACCCCGTGTTCAGGGTCGGCCTTCGGCATGGTGGGCGGGACCCGCGCGAGGTGCTGCGGGAGACCGTGCCGGACCCGTCGGAGATCGCGACCATCCGGGCCTGGCTCGACCGGTTGGACGGCGCGTCGTCCGAAGGACCGTGGACCCGCGAGACCCTCGACCTCATCGACCTGAACCCGGGCCGGCGCGCGCCGGAGCTGGCCGAGCAGGTCGGTCGGGAGACGGCGAACTTCAAGCGCGACGTACGCAAGCTCAAGGAGAAGGGGCTGACCCAGTCCCTCGACATCGGCTACCGGCTGTCACCGCGCGGGATGGCTGTGGTCGACCACGAGCGCCCGCCCCGCGCGCGGCCTTCCTTGCCGACTGGAACACCGCTGCCGCGCACCGGGGCCCCCGCGTCGCGTGCGCTGACCGCCGCCGGGCTCACCACGCTCGAGTCGCTCGTCGACGTCACCGAGGGCGAGGTGGCCGACCTGCACGGCGTGGGGCCGTTCGCGATGGACCGGCTGCGGGAGGCCCTCGCCGGGGCCGGCCTGTCGTTCCGTCGTGTTTGATGAGGGCATGCCCGACGTGACCGAGACAGCATCCGACCCGGCCGGCGAGGTCGTCGACATCTGCCACCGGCTGATCCGGATGGACACCTCCAACTACGGCGCGGAGGACGGCCCGGGGGAGCGGCAGGCGGCGGAGTACGTGGCGGGCCTGCTCGACGAGGTCGGCATCTCCGCCACCATGCACGAGCGGGAGAAGGGCCGGACCTCCCTCGTCGCCCGCTGGGGCTCGGGCGACGGGGAGCCACTGCTCCTGCACGGCCACCTCGACGTCGTACCCGCTGCTGCGGAGGACTGGCAGGTGCACCCGTTCTCGGGTGAGGTGCGCGACGGCTACGTGTGGGGCCGCGGCGCGGTCGACATGAAGGACTTCGACGCGATGCTGCTGTCGGTCGTGCGCGACCGCGTTCGCACCGGCCGGATCCCCACCCGCCCGATCGTGCTCGCCTTCACCGCGGACGAGGAGGCAGGTGGCCACCACGGGGCCCAGGCGATGGTCGAGGACCTCGCCGACGAGCTGGCCGACTGCACCGAGGCCGTGGGCGAGGTCGGGGGCTTCAGCACGACGGTCCGCGGCCAGCGGGTCTACCTGATCGAGGCCGCCGAGAAGGGCATGGCCTGGATGAAGCTCACCGCGCGTGGCCGGGCCGGCCACGGGTCGATGATCAACCACGACAACGCGGTCACCGAGCTCGCCAGCGCGGTGGCCCGGATCGGTGCCTACGAGTGGCCGGTGCGGTTGACGCCGACGATGGAGGTGCTGCTCGCGTCGGTGGCCTCGATCGCCGGCACCACGGCCACTCCCGACAACGCCGAGGCGCTGATCGAGGAGTTCGGTGACGCCTCCCGGATGCTCGGCGCGGTGATCCGCAACACGGCCAACCCGACCCAGCTCGACGCCGGCTACAAGGTCAACGTCATCCCGACCGAGGCCAGCGCCCACGTCGACGGCCGGTTCCTGCCCGGCTACGAGGACGAGTTCTTCGCCACCCTCGCCGAGCTCTGCGGCGAGAACATCTCGATCGACTTCCTCTCCAGACAACCGCCCTGGGAGACGCCGTACGACGGCAACCTGGTCGGTGCGATGACCCGCTCGATCATCGCCGAGGACCCCGACGCCGTCGTCGCGCCGTACCTGATGAGTGGTGGCACCGACGCCAAGCACTTCAACAAGCTGGGCATGCGGTCCTACGGCTTCGCACCGCTGCGGCTGCCGGCGGACCTCGACTTCACGGCACTGTTCCACGGTGTCGACGAGCGGGTGCCGGTGGACGCGCTGGAGTTCGGGGCGCGGGTGTTCGACCGGTTCCTCGACGACGTGTGAGTGGGGTTCGGCGTTCGGCTGGGCCGCTCCTGGGGGTGCGGTTTGGTCCCAAACCGCAGGTTTCGGGCCGGCGAGGCTGCGGTTTGGGACCAAACCACAGCCTCCATGCAACCCCTGGGGCTGCTGTGACTACACCGACAACGTCAGCCGCTGCCGGATGATCTTGCGCCGGAGTACGACGCGGCGGGTGCCGTCGGGTCCGATCCGGACCCGGTCGAGCTCCCAGCCGCCGTGCTCGGCTCGCTCGACGAGCAGCTTGGTCACCACCCCGCGAGGGAACTCGCGGGAGAACGTGACCCTCTGGAACTCCCACTCGACCCCACGGGTCGAGGGCGGGCGGCGGGGGACGCGGCTCATGCGCTCAGTCTCCCGACACGTCGTCGAGTGCGTCGACTATCTCGGTGGGCAGGACCAGCTCCTCCACTCCCAGGGCTCCCGACAGCTGGCTCGCGGTGCGGGCGCCGACGATGGGCGCGGTGACCCCGGGCCGGTCGCGCACCCAGACCAGCGCAACCTCGAGCGGCGTCCAACCCAGGCCCTCGGCCGCTCGGCACACGGCTTCGACGATGCCTCGGCCGCGCTCGTCCAGGTAGTTGCCGACGAAGCTCGCGAAGTGTGGAGAAGCGCCGCGGGAGTCGGACGGCGTGCCGTTGCGGTACTTGCCGGTGAGCACACCGCGTCCCAGCGGCGACCACGGGAGTACGCCGAGTCCCAGGGCAGCAGCGGCTGGCAGCACCTCGTGCTCGACGCCCCGGTTGAGCAGGGAGTACTCCACCTGCGTCGACCCCAGCGGAGTGCGGCCCGGCACCGCGCGCTGCCAGGTGGCCGCCTGTGCGGTCTGCCAGCCGGAGTAGTTCGAGATCCCGACGTACGACGTGCGGCCGGTGGACACCGCGAAGTCGAGGGCGCCCAGCGTCTCCTCGACGGGGGTCTCGTCGGTCCAGACGTGCACCTGCCACAGGTCGACGTGGTCGACCCCCAGCCGCCGGAGAGAGGCGTCGAGGGACGAGAGGAGGTGACCGCGCGAGGTGTTGGTGACCCGCTCGCCGGTACGCCGCGAGATGCCCGCCTTGGTCGCCAGCACGATCTCGTCGCGGGCGACCACGTCGCCGATGAGCGTGCCGATCAGCTCCTCGGACGCGCCGTCGCCGTACCCGGCGGCGGTGTCGACCAGCGTGCCACCGGCCTCGGCGAAGGAGATCAGCTGGTCGCGGGCCTCGTGCTCGTCGGTGTCACGACCCCACGTCATCGTGCCGAGGCCGAGCCGGGAGACCCTGAGCCCGGTCGAGCCCACTGAGCGCTGTTGCATGGCGCAACGCTAGCGACCAGCCCCTCGTGCGCCGGTCATCCGGTCCACCGCCACGCCGACGACCCCGCACCAGGGATTCGCCGACGGGCCCACCGGCACCCGTAGGCTCGCGCCGTGTTCGATCTGATCAAGGCCGTGGTGCTGGGTGTCATCCAGGGCCTGACCGAGTTCCTGCCCATCTCCAGCAGCGCCCACCTGCGGATCTTCCCCGAGCTGTTCGGCTGGGGCGACCCGGGCGCGGCGTTCACGGCGGTGATCCAGATCGGCACCGAGCTGGCGGTGCTCATCTACTTCCGCAAGGACATCTGGCGGATCGGCTCGACGTGGGTCCTCTCGCTCCTCAAGCCGGAGTACCGCGGTCACTTCGACGCCCGGATGGGCTGGTTCATCATCATCGGCTCCCTGCCGATCGTCGTGCTGGGTGTGCTCCTCAAGGACGTCATCGAGCGCGACTTCCGCAACCTCTGGATCATCGGCACGACACTCATCGTCATGGGCATCGTCCTCGGCATCGCCGACCGCACCAGCAGCAACGACAGGGAGATCAAGCACATCACCCTGCGCGACGCGATCCTGATGGGCGCCGCCCAGGCGCTGGCCCTGATCCCCGGCGTCTCGCGCAGCGGTGCGACGATCTCCATGGGCCGCTTCCTCGGGTTCGAGCGCGAGGCGGCGACGCGCTACGCCTTCCTGCTGGCGATCCCCGCGGTCGTCGGTGCCGGGCTGTTCGAGCTCAAGGAGATCCCGAACGGCGACAACGCCTACGGCTGGGGCCCGACGATCATCGCGACCGTCGTGTCGTTCGTCGTCGGGTACGCCGCGATCGCCTGGCTGCTGCGCTACGTCTCGACGAAGTCCTACACGCCTTTCGTGCTCTATCGCGTCGCACTTGGCGCGGCCACCCTGGTCCTCGTGGCGAGTGGCGTGCTGGCCGCCTGACGGCTACAACCAGCCCGACCGCTTGAACATCAGCCACAGCAACCCGGAGCTGCCGAACATCAGCACCAGGGCGAACGCGTAGCCGTAGGTCCAGTGCAGCTCGGGCATGTGGTCGAAGTTCATGCCGTAGACGCCGGCGATCAGGGTCGGGACGACGACCAGCGCCACACCCGCCGAGATCTTGCGCATGTCGTCGTTCTGCTGCACCGAGATCTGCGCGAGGTGAGCGTCGAAGGCCGTCGACAGCAGCCCGTCGAGCGCGTCGATGGTCTCGGAGATGCGCGCGAGGTGGTCGCCCACGTCGCGGAAGTAGGGCCCGGCGTCCGCGTGGATGCCGCGCACCGTGCCGTCCGTGAAGCGGTTGATCGGGGCACGCAGCGGCATCACCGCTCGGCGTACCTCCGCCAGCTCGCGCTTGAGGACATAGATGCGAGCGGCATCCTTGGTGCGGTCGGTGCTGAACACCGACTCCTCAACCTCGTCGACGTCCTCGGTCAGCGACGCGGCGACCTCTTCGTAGTGGTCGACGACCTGGTCGCACACCGCGTAGACCACCGCCGACGGCCCGTGCACCAGCACCTTCTGCCGTTGCTCGAGCCCCAGCCTGGCCGCGTGGAGGTCGCCACCCGAGCCGTGCCGGACCGAGACGACGAAGTCGTCGCCGACGAACAGGCTGATCTCGCCGGTCTCCACGGCGTCGTGCTCGTCGACGTACCAGAGGGTCTTGAGGATGAGGAAGAGGCTGTCGTCATAGCGCTCGAGCTTGGGACGCTGGTGGGCCTTGAGGGCGTCCTCGACCGCGAGCGGGTGCAGCGCGAACGCCGCCGCGACCTCGTGCATCTCGTCGACCGTCGGCTCGTAAAGACCGACCCACACGAAGTCGCCCGGGCCGATGCGCTCGCGCATGGCAGCCAGGTCGGCGATCTCGCAGTCGACCGGGACCCGCACCCCGTCGCGGTACAACGCGTTGTCGATGATCACAGCAGGCAGGCTAGTCCCAGCCGCCCGGCTACAGTCGCCGCCATGGCAACCGTGATCCTCGTCCGCCACGGCCGTACGACGGCCAACGCCAGCGGGGTCCTGGCGGGCCGCCGGGCCGGTGTGCTCCTCGACGAGGCGGGGGAGATGCAGGCGCGGGCGACGGGCGAGCGACTGGCAGCCGTGCCGTTGCGGGCCGTGATCACGAGCCCTCTCGAGCGCTGCCGGCAGACGGCCGCGGCGATCGTGGCAGCGCACCCGGACCCCCTGAAGGCCAGCCGGGAGGCCAAGCTCACCGAGTGCGACTACGGCGAATGGCAGGGCCGCTCCCTCAAGGAGCTCGTCAAGGAGCCGTTGTGGAAGCTCGTGCAGCAGCAGCCCTCGGCCGCGGCGTTCCCGGGTGGCGAGTCGATGCGGGCGATGCAGGACCGTGCCGTGGCCGCCGTACGCCGCCACGACCGGCGGGTGGCCGACGAGCACGGCGACGACGCCGTCTGGGTGGCCGTGAGCCACGGCGACATCATCAAGTCGATCCTGGCCGACGCGCTGGGCACGCACCTCGACCAGTTCCAGCGGATCGTCGTCGACCCGGCGTCGGTGAGCATCATCCGCTACACCGACGCGCGCCCGTACGTGCTGGCCAGCAACACCCACGCCGGCGACCTGTCGTGGCTGAAGCCCGCCAAGCCCGCGAAGCGTTCGCGTCGCAAGCCGAACACCGACGCGGCCGTGGGCGGGGGAGCGGGACCGAGCCCGGCTGGGACGCGGTCATAGGGTGGGCGACATGCCTGTCGTTCACTCCTTCGACCCACCCGACCGATTCGTCGTCGGCACGGTCGGCGAACCCGGCCAGCGCACCTTCTTCCTGCAGGCGCGCACCGGTCCGAGGCTGGTCACCGTCGCCCTCGAGAAGCAGCAGGTGGCCGCCCTCGTCGAGCGTGTCGACGAGCTCCTCGACGAGCTGATGACGACGGAGGAGACCCAGGGGCTCATCCCCGCGGTCGCGCCGCTCGACCTCGACGACGACCACCCCCTCGAGCAGCCGATCGAGGAGGAGTTCCGCGCCGGCACCATGACGCTGTCCTGGGATCCGACCGACGAGCGCATCGTCATCGAGGTTTTCCCCTACACCGAGGCCGCCGTCGTCTCGCCCGAGCAGCTGGATGAGGACCTGGAGGAGCCCGAGCCCGAGGAGATCTTCCTGGTCCGGCTGGCCGCAGGCATGGCACGTGCGTTCGTACAGCGCTCGGCCCGGGTCATCGAGGCGGGCCGACCGCCGTGCCCGTTCTGCGGCAACCCGCTCGACCCCGACGGACACCTGTGCGTGCGCGCCAACGGCTTCCGCCGGCGCGACCCCTGAGCCTGGCGCGATGGCAGAGCTGACAGTGGGCGTGGCGGACCTGCTCGAGGGCGACCTCGAGCTGCACGGGCGCGTGATGCCGGCGTCCAACGCGACCTTCATCGGCGCGCTGGGCGACCTCAAGGTCGTCTACAAGCCGATCGCGGGGGAGCGGCCGCTCTGGGACTTCCCCGACGGCACCCTCGCCGCGCGCGAGGTGGCGGCGTACGCCGTCTCCGAGATGCTGGGCTGGGATGTCGTCCCCTCGACGGTGCTGCGCGACGGACCGCACGGGCCCGGCATGGTGCAGGCGTGGATGGAGCACGACCCCGAGCAGACGGCCGTCGACATCGTGCGGACCGGACGGCAGCCCGACGGCTTCCTGCATGTCTTCGACGGCGTCGACGAACGCGACCGACCCGTCTCGCTGGTGCACGAGGACTCCGCGCCGCTGCGCCGGATGGCCGTGTTCGACATCCTCGTCAACAATGCCGACCGCAAGGGCGGGCACGTGCTGCCGATGAGCGGCGGGCACCGGTACGGCGTCGACCACGGGGTGAGCTTCCACGCAGAGCCGAAGCTGCGCACCGTGCTGTGGGGCTGGCTGGGCGAGCCGCTCTCGGACGAGGACCTCTCCGGTGTGGCCACGGTGCGCGAGCGGGTGCACGACGGCGTGCTCCGCGAGCTGCTCGCCGACGACGAGCTGGACGCCCTGGAGTCCCGGTGCCGGAGGCTGCTGGCGAACCCGGTGATGCCCGCGCCGCACGCGCACGGACCGGCCATCCCCTGGCCGCCGTTCTGACATCGGACGCTGGGTAGGCTGCCCGCCATGCGTGCCTGGTCAGCCCCCGACGTACCCGCCCTCCCCGAATCCGGCCCCCCGGTGAGGATCCACGACACGGCCACGGGCAAGCTCGTCGAGACCAGTCCGGAGGGGCCGGCCCGGCTCTACGTCTGCGGGATCACGCCCTACGACGCCACCCACATCGGGCACGCCGCGACGTACGTCGCGTTCGACCTCCTCAACCGGGCCTGGCGCGCCGCCGGGCACCAGGTTGACTACGTGCAGAACGTCACCGACGTCGACGACCCGCTGCTCGAAAGGGCGCGCAAGGTCGACATCGACTGGGTCGCCCTGGCCGAGCGGGAGACCGAGCTGTTCCGGCAGGACATGGAGGCACTGCGGGTGCTGCCGCCGGCGCACTACATCGGCGCGGTCGAGTCGATCCCGCTGGTCATCGCGCTGATCGAGCGCCTGGAGCAGACCGGCTCGATCTACCGGGTCGACGACGACCTCTACTTCTCCGTGTCCGCCGACCCGCGGTTCGGCGAGATCTCCCGCATGGAGCGCGACGAGATGCTCAGCGTGTTCGCCGAGCGCGGCGGCGACCCCGACCGCGAGGGCAAGCGCGACCCGCTCGACTGTGTCGTGTGGCGTGCGAAGCGGCCGGACGAGCCGTCGTGGGACAGCCCGTTCGGGCCCGGCCGTCCCGGCTGGCACATCGAGTGCACGGCGATCGCGCAGGAGTACCTCGGCGAGGCGTTCGACGTGCAGGGCGGCGGCTCGGACCTCGTCTTCCCGCACCACGAGATGAGTGCGGGCGAGGCCCAGGTGGCCTCCGGGGCGGACTTCGCGCGGGTCTACGCGCACGCCGGGATGGTTGGCTACGACGGCGAGAAGATGTCGAAGTCGCGCGGCAACCTGGTCTTCGTCTCCGCCCTGCGCAACAGCGACATCGACCCGATGGCGATCCGCCTGGTGCTGCTGCAACACCACTACCGCGACGACTGGGAGTGGACCGACGAGCTGCTCTTCGACGCCGTCGACACCCTGGACCGCTGGCGATCGGCCCTCGCACTCGGCGCCGGCGCTCCGGCTGCCCCTGTGGTCGCGGCGGTCACCGCCGCGCTGGCCGACGACCTCGACGCTCCGACCGCCGTGGCGGTCGTGGAGGCGTGGGTGGACGCCACGATGGGTACCTCGGGGCTCGCCGACAACTCCGACGACGATGCCGCGGGCGTCATACGCGAGTTGCTCGACGCGTCGCTGGGCCTGGCGCTCTGACCTTGATCTGAGGTTTGGTCCCAAACCGCAGGTCCGCAGCCCTGAGGGCTGAGGTTTGGTCCCAAACCGCAGGGTTCAGGGCCCGGATATTGCGGTTTGTGGCCAAACCGCAGGTCGAAGGCCTGCGCGTCAGTCCGGCTCCTCGCCCCGGCTCCGCTTGAGGTAGCGCTCGAACTCCCGCGCGATCGCCTCGCCGGACGCCTCGGGCAGGTCGGTGGTGTCGCGGGTCTCCTCGAGCGCCTGGACGTACTCCGCGATGTCCTCGTCCTCCTCGGCGAGCTCGTCGACGCCTCGCTCCCAGGCGCGCGCCTCCTCCGGCAGCTCGCCGAGCGGGATGCTGGCACCGAGGAGGTCCTCGATCTGGCCGAGGAGGGCGAGCGTGGCCTTCGGGCACGGCGGCTGTGCGACGTAGTGGGGCACGGCCGCCCAGTAGGACACCGAAGGGATGTCGAGGCGCACGCAGGCGTCCTGGAAGACGCCGACGATGCCGGTGGGTCCCTCGTACGTCGACTGCTCGAGCTTCAGCCGGTCGACCAGCTCGGGTTCGGTGGCGGTGCCGGTCACCGGGATCGGTCGGGTGTGCGGAGTGTCGGCGAGCAGGGCGCCCAGGGTCACGACGAGCTCGCCGCCGAGGTCGTCGCAGGCCGCGAGCAGCTCGGCGCAGAACTGGCGCCAGCGCATGTTCGGCTCGATGCCCCGGAGCAGGATGATGTCGCGGTCGAGATTGGGTGGCGAGGCGACCGCGATCTGGGTGGTCGGCCAGATCAGCCGCCGGTGCCCATGGTCGTCGGTGGACACCAGCGGCCGGTTGACCTGGAAGTCGTAGAACTCCTCCGGATCGATGGCACCCACCACGGTGGCGTCCCACACGGCCATCAGGTGCGCGACGACCTGGGACGCCGACTCCGCAGCGTCGTTCCAACCCTCGAACGCCGCGATCACCACGGGGTTGACCAGGTCGGTGAGCTCATCGATCTCGATCACCCGCCAACCCTAGACCGGACGTGGATTTCGTCGCGGTGTTTGGGCGGTGTCACGATGCGGGAACGCGGTCCGACCTCTGGACCGCCTCCCTAGGCTGGGAAGACCGCACTCGTGCGGTCGCCCGAGAGGATGCCCCGTGCCCGACCACCGTCCCGATGCCACCGAGCAGCTGACTGCTCTGCTGCACGAGCGCGTGCTCGTCATCGACGGTGCCATGGGTACGGCGATCCAGCGGGACCGACCCGACGAGGCGGGCTACCGGGGCGAGCGCTTCGCCGACTGGCCCAGCGACCTGGTCGGCAACAACGACCTGCTGACGCTCACCCAGCCCGACATCATCCGGAGCATCCACGAGGAGTACCTCGAGGCCGGCGCCGACCTCATCGAGACCAACACGTTCAACGCCACGGCCATCTCGCTCTCCGACTACGGCATGGCGGAGCTGTCCTACGAGCTCAACCTCGAGTCGGCCCGGCTGGCCCGCGCCGCGTGTGACGCAGTCGGGACGCCCGAGCGGCCGCGCTTCGTCGCGGGCGCCCTCGGCCCCACGACCCGCACGGCCTCCATCTCGCCGGACGTCAACGACCCGGGAGCCCGCAACGTGAGCTACGACCAGCTCGTGGCGGCGTACACGGAGGCGGCCCGTGGCCTCGTCGACGGCGGTTCCGACCTGCTGATGATCGAGACGATCTTCGACACCCTCAACGCCAAGGCGGCCATCTTCGCCGTCGAGCAGCTCTTCGAGGATCTCGGGCGCCGCTGGCCCGTCATCATCTCCGGCACCATCACCGACGCGTCCGGCCGCACGCTGTCGGGACAGGTCACCGAGGCGTTCTGGGACTCCGTGCGGCACGCACGTCCTCTGGCCGTGGGCCTGAACTGCGCACTCGGCGCCAAGGACATGCGGCCCTACCTCGCCGAGCTCTCGCGGCTCGCCGACTCCTTCGTCTCCTGTTATCCCAACGCCGGCCTCCCCAACGCCTTCGGTGAGTACGACGAGGCGCCCGAGGAGACCGCGGCCGTACTCTCGGAGTTCGCCGATGCCGGCTTCCTCAACCTGGTCGGTGGCTGTTGCGGCACCACGCCCGACCACATCGCCGCCATCGCGCAGGTGATGGAGGGCAAGAAGCAGCGCACGCCCGTGGAGTCCAGGCCGGTGATGAGGCTCTCCGGACTCGAGCCCCTCAACATCACCGAGGACAGCCTCTTCGTCAACATCGGTGAGCGCACCAACATCACCGGCTCCGCACGCTTCCGCAAGCTCATCAAGGACGGCGACTACGACACGGCTCTGTCCGTGGCCGTGCAGCAGGTCGAGAGCGGCGCCCAGGTCATCGACGTCAACATGGACGAGGGCATGATCGACGGCGTCGCGGCGATGGACCGCTTCACCAAACTGATCGCCTCCGAGCCCGACATCAGCCGCGTGCCCGTGATGGTCGACTCCTCCAAGTGGGAGGTCATCGAGGCCGGGCTCAAGAACGTCCAGGGCAAGCCGATCGTCAACTCCATCTCCATGAAGGAGGGCGAGGAGAAGTTCCGCGAGCAGGCCCGCCTGTGCCGCAAGTACGGCGCCGCCGCGGTCGTCATGGCTTTCGACGAGGACGGCCAGGCCGACAATCTCGAGCGCCGGAAGGCCATCTGCCGACGCGCCTACGACATCCTCGTCGACGAAGTCGGGTTCCCGCCCGAGGACATCATCTTCGACCCCAACGTCTTCGCGGTCGCGACCGGCATCGAGGAGCACGCGTCGTACGGCCTGGACTTCATCGAGGCCACCCGCTGGATCAAGGAGAACCTGCCTGGCGCCAAGGTCAGCGGCGGCATCTCCAACGTGAGCTTCTCCTTCCGGGGCAACAACCCGGTGCGCGAGGCCATCCACGCCGTCTTCCTCTTCCACGCCATCAAGGCCGGCCTCGACATGGGCATCGTCAACGCCGGAGCCCTGGTCGTGTACGACGAGGTCGACGTCGAGCTGCGCGAGCGGATCGAGGACGTCGTACTCAACCGCCGGGCCGACGCCGCGGAGCGGCTGCTCGAGATCGCCGAGACCTACAACCGAACCGACCAGGTCGACGAGGCCACCGAGGCCGAGTGGCGCTCGCTGCCCATCGGCGAACGGATCACCCACGCCCTGGTCAAGGGCATCGACGCCCACGTCACCGACGACACCGAGATCCTGCGCCAGGAGATCGCAGCACGCGGCGGCCGGCCGATCGAGGTCATCGAGGGACCGCTCATGGACGGCATGAACGTCGTGGGCGACCTCTTCGGCGCCGGCAAGATGTTCCTGCCGCAGGTGGTCAAGAGCGCCCGGGTCATGAAGAAGGCCGTCGCCTACCTCATCCCGTTCATCGAGCAGGAGAAGCTCGACAACCCCGAGTTCGCGACGGCGAAGGACACCAACGGCACCATCGTGATGGCGACCGTGAAGGGCGACGTCCACGACATCGGCAAGAACATCGTCGGCGTCGTGCTGCAGTGCAACAACTACGAGGTCATCGACCTCGGCGTCATGGTGCCAGCCCAGAAGATCCTCGACACCGCTGCCGAGGTCGGCGCCGACATCATCGGCCTGTCCGGCCTCATCACGCCCTCGCTCGACGAGATGGTCACGTTCGCCACCGAGATGCAGCGTCAGGGGCTCACCATCCCGCTGCTCGTCGGTGGAGCGACCACCTCGCGCGCCCACACGGCGGTCAAGGTCGACCCGAAGTACGACGGCCCGGTCGTCTGGGTCAAGGACGCCTCGCGCTCGGTGCCCACCGCCGCGGCCCTGCTGCACGACACCGGCCGGGACAAGCTGATGGCCGACGTCAAGGCCGACTACGACTCGCTCCGCGCGCGCCACGCCACCAAGCACGACCGGCCGATGGTCACGCTCGAGCAGGCCAGGGCCAACGCCACCCCGGTCGAGTGGGAGGGGTACCAGCCCCCGGTGCCGGCGCAGTCGGGCGTCCACGTGCTCGAGGACTACGACATCGGCGAGCTGCGCGACTACATCGACTGGCAGCCGTTCTTCAACGCGTGGGAGATGAAGGGCAAGTTCCCCGACATCCTCAACAACCCGTCCACGGGCGAGGTCGCGCGCAAGCTGTACGACGACGCCCAGGAGATGCTCGACAAGATCGTCGGCGAGAAGTGGCTCACCGCCAACGCGGTCTACGGGATGTTCCCGGCCAACGCCGTGGGAGACGACGTCGAGGTGTACGCCGACGACGAGCGTGCCGAGGTGCGCACCACGTTGCACCACCTGCGCCAGCAGGGCCAGCACCGCGACGGCGTACCCAACCGGGCGCTGTCCGACTATGTGGCCCCGCGCGACACCGGGCTCGCCGACTACGTCGGCGGCTTCGCGGTGACAGCCGGGATCGGCACCGAGGACCGGATCAAGGCGTTCAAGGCCGAGCTCGACGACTACTCCGCGATCCTGCTGGAGTCGCTGGCCGACCGGCTGGCCGAGGCGTTCGCCGAGCGCCTGCACCAGCGGGTGCGCACGGAGTTCTGGGGCCACCAGCCGACCGAGTCGCTGAGCAACGAGGACCTGATCGCCGAACGCTACAACGGCATCCGCCCGGCGCCCGGCTACCCGGCGTGCCCCGACCACACCGAGAAGGCGACTGCTCTGGGACCTGCTCGACGTGGAGACGAACACCGGCATCCGGCTGACCGAGTCGATGGCGATGTGGCCGGGTGCAGCGGTCTCCGGGTGGTACTTCTCGCACCCGAAGTCGCAGTACTTCGTCGTCGGCCGCCTCGCGCCGCGACCAGGTCGCGGAGTACGCCGACCGCAAGGGCTGGACCCTCAAGGAGACCGAGCGCTGGCTGTCTCCCAACCTCGGCTACGACCCGGAGGACTGATGAAGGCGGCCCTCTGGGATATGGACGGCACCCTCGTCGACACCGAGCCCTACTGGATCGAGACGGAGTTCGCCCTCGCCGACAAGTACGGCGGCACGTGGAGCGAGGAGCACGCCCTCAACCTCGTCGGCAACGACCTGCTCGAGTCCGGCCTGCTACATGCGCCGGCACATGGGGATCGACCTGCAGCCCGCCGAGATCGTCGAGGAGCTCCTCGACGGAGTGGTCGCTCGCGTCGAGGAGTCCGTGCCCTGGCGACCGGGTGCGCTCGAACTGCTCGAAGACCTGGCGGCGCACTCCGTGCCGTGCGCCCTCGTCACAATGTCGTACCGACGCTTCGTGGCGCCGATCCTCGCCACCCTGCCGGCCGACACCTTCGCGACGATCGTCACCGGTGACGCGGTGTCGCACGGCAAGCCGCACCCCGAGCCGTACCTGAAGGGTGCCGCCGCCCTCGGGCTCGATCCTGCCGACTGCCTGGCCATCGAGGACTCCAACACCGGCGCCCGGTCGGCCGAGTCCGCCGGCTGCGTCGTGCTGTGCGTGCCCAACCACGTGCCGATGCTCGACGGTGACCGACGCGTCTTCGCCGACACCCTGACCGGCATGACGACCGAGGGGCTCCGGGCGGCGTACACGTCCATCGGCAACTAATCCGCTCCGGGCCGCATCTCCCTGACGGGGAGAGGTGATCGTGCCTGCTCCGGATAGGGGTACTCATGAGGCGCGCACGCGTCGTGGTCGTAGCGTTGGTCTGTGGCACGGCTCTCGCCGGGTGTGGCGGGTCGGGGAATGGCGCGGCGGACAGGGCATGGAGCCCCAGCGCGGCGCCCACGGAGGAGGCGTCGCCGTCGCCGGCCCAGCCCGAGCGCGGGCAGCTGAGGTACCCCGGTGGGGTGGTCCACGGCCTGTGGGAGGACGGTGAGCAGCTCGGCGAGGCCCTCGACCTCGGTATCGTCGAGGGCCGGAGGGAGATCCTCTACGCGGCCCGTCGCCGGTACGTGAACCCCGGCGAGACAGAGGTGGTCGAGGTCACCTACGTGGCCACCGGGATCCGGTCCGGCCAGCGCGTCCTGCGCACCATCTCGGCGCTCACGCCCGAGACCGAGACGGCACCGGACGGGATGGACCTGTACGGCGGCTACCTGCTCGGCGGGCGGGGAGCCGACGAGCGTGTCGGGAGCGGCTCGTACCTGCTCCTCGGCGCCGTGCCCGGCGACGTCGACGTCTCGGTAACGGCTCTCGACGGCTCGTCTCGGCCGGTGACGTCGGTGAGCACGAGCGTCCTGCCGGGCTACACCGTCTTCTACGACAAGGCCGCGTGGGATGCCGGTTGGAGCCCGATCAAGGCGGCGCCGCTCACGGTCAGCACCAGTGACGGGCACCGGGTCGGCGTACGCGAGCGGAGCTGGGTCGGCTCGATCGGGTCTGCGGTTTGGCCACAAACCGCATGTTCCAGCGCCGGAAACCTGCGGTTTGGGACCAAACCGCAGCATCGGACGGCCAGAACCGGGGTCGCCGGGCACCTCAGAGCTCCCCGGTCACGCCCTCGTCGCTGTCGACGTCGCCGGCTGGGTCGGCGTCGGGCGCCGGCACCCTGGGCTCCAGCACCGGCAACGGCGGGGGAGTGCCGCCGTACGCCGGGCAGATCGGCTTGTGGCTGCACCACGAGCACAGCCGGCTCGGGCTGGGCTGCCAGTCGCCGGTCTCCTCGGCGTGCCGGATGGCCCGCCAGATGGCCTCGACCTTGCGCTCGGTGGCCAGCAGGTCGGCCTCGTCGGGCACGTAGCGCAGGATCTCGCCGTTGCCGAGGTAGACCAGCTGCAGCATCGCCGGCACGACGCCGCGGGTGCGCCAGATCACCAGGGCGTAGAACCTCATCTGGAACAGCGCCTTGGCCTCGAACAGCCTCGCTCGGGCTGCGGCCGGTCTTGTAGTCCACCACCCGGATCGCCCGTCGGGCGCGACGTCGAGCCGGTCGACGAAGCCGCGCAGCAGCAGCTTGGAGTCGAGCACGCGTCTCGACGTAGAGCTCGCGCTCGGCCGGCTCGAGGCGGCGCGGGTCCTCGAGGGCGAAGTAGCGCTCCAGCACCTGCTCGGCACGACGCCAGCCAGGGTCGAGTCGAGGCCCGCCTCCGGTCCCTCGACCGGGGCGAACAGGTCGGCGAGCAGCGGCTCGACGCTCGAGCACCTGCTCCCAGGCCGGCTGCAGCATCGTCGCGGGCCTGGTCCGGCGTGCGCTCGGCCGCCGGCAGGTCGAAGAGGTCCTCGAGCACCTTGTGGACGACGCGTGCCGCGCACGGCGTCGGGCGAGAGCGGCTCGGGCAGCCGGTCGATCGTGCGGAACCGGTAGAGCAGCGGGCAGGTCATGAAGTCGCCCGCACGGCTGGGCGAGAGCGACCCCGAGCACGTCGACGCCGTCGACCGGCGTCGACCGGAGCTCGGCCGGCGACGGGTCGGTCGCTGGTCATGACGTTCACCCTAGGCGCAGCCCACCGACAGCCGTCCGATGCCGGTGGCCGCCACCGGCTACTGTCGGAGGGTGTCCGAGAATGCCGCCGAACCCGTCCGCGCCCGCGGCCTCCCGGGACGTTCCGGATCGGCTCCATCGCGGGCGTCGACGTGCTCGTCACGCACGTCCTGGTTCCTCGTCGCGGCCCTGATCGCGTTCCTGGTCGCTCCCCGCATCGAGGAGGTGGAGCCCGGCCTCGGCGTCTGGAAGTACGTCGCCGGCGTGGCGTTCGCGGTGGTGCTCTACCTCTCGGTGCTGCTCCACGAGGCGTCCCACGCGCTGATGGCCCGGCGCTACGGGCTACCCGGTCACCTCGATCACCCTCCACTTCCTCGGCGGCGCGACCGCGATCGAGGGGGAGGCGCGCACGCCCCGCGCACGAGTTCTTGATCGCCGTGGTCGGCCCGCTGACCTCGCTCGCCGTCGGCGCCGCCGCGCTCGGCCTGTGGTTCGTCACTCCCGACGGCCTGCTGCGGCTCGCCGTCGAGGGCCTGGCCGGCGCCAACCTGCTCGTCGGCGTGCTCAACCTGGTGCCCGGGCCTGCCCCTCGACGGCGGCCGGGTGCTCAAGGCGGCCGTGTGGGGGGCCACCGGCAACGCCCACCGCGGCACCATCGTCGCCGGCTGGGGCGGCCGGGTCGTCGCGGTCGCTCGCGCTCGCCTGGCCGGTCGTCCAGGAGCCGTCTTCGGCACGACCGCCGACATCGTCGACTACCTGCTCGCCGTCATGATCGCGCTGTTCCTGTGGACCGGCGCCACGCGCCGCGATGGCGCTCGGCCCGGCTGCGGCAGCCGGCTCCCGATCCTGGTCGCCGGCGGCTGGCCCGCCGCACGCTCACCGTGCCCGAGGACCTGCCCGCTCGCCGAGGCCGTACGCCGCGCCCAGGAGGCCGAGGCCGGCAGCATCGTCACCGTGACGCAGCGGCGGCACGCCGATCGGCATCGTCAACGAGGCCGCCCTGCTCGCGACGCCCGAGGAGCGCCGTCCCTGGCTGGCGGACATCGACGGTCGCCCGTACGCATCGAGGACGGCCTGACGGCTGCCCGGCCGACATCGCCGGCGAGGACGCTGGTCCGGGCGATCAGCCAGACGCCCGGCCGCGGAGTACCTCCTGGTCGAGGCCGACGGCGCCATCTACGGCGTCCTCGCGACCGCCGACGTCGAGCGCGCCTTCCGCGGAGGCCGGGCACTAGGGTTCGGCGCATGACCGACCCGGCCGCTCCATGCCGACAGCCCGACGTCCCGGCCGAGGCCTGGTCCGGCGTCCACCGCGGGCCGCTGCGCGAGGGCGAGTGGGTGCGGCTGACCGACGCCAAGGGCCGCCGGCACAACTTCTGCCTCGAGTCGCGGCAAGCGGTTCTTCTCCAACCGCGGCCACCTCGAGCACGACGACCTGATCGGCCGCGACGAGGGCTTCACCGTCACCTCGTCGGCGGGCGGCGAGTACCTCGTGTTCCGGCCGCTGCTCTCGCGAGTTCGTGGTCTCGATGCCGCGCGGCGCCGCCGTCGTCTACCCCAAGGACGCCGCCCAGATCGTCGCGATGGCCGACATCTTCCCGGGCGCCCGCGTGGTCGAGGCCGGCGTCGGCTCCGGCGCGCTGACCTGCTCGCTGCTGCGCGCGGTCGGGCCCGAACGGCCAGGTGCTCGTCCTACGAGCGCCGCGAGGAGTTCGCCGACGTCGCCCGCCGCAACGTCGACCAGTTCTTCGGCGCCCGAGGGCGAGCCCACCCGGCCTGGGAGCTGAGCGCTCGGCGACCTCGCCGAGGAGCTGCCCGCGTCGAGCGACCGCGGTCGACCGGGTGATCCTCGACATGCTCGCGCCCTGGGAGTGCGTCGACGCGGTCGCCGGGGCGCTGCGCCCGGCGGCATCGTCTGCGCGTACGTCGCCACCACGACCCAGCTGTCGCCGGATCGTCGAGACGCTGCGCGCGCACGGCGGGTTCACCGAGCCGCAGCGCCTGGGAGTCGCTGGTGCGCGACTGGCACGTCGAGGGCCTCGCGGTCCGCCCGGGCCACAAGATGATCGGCCACACGGCGTTCCTCGTGACCGCCCGCCGGATGGCGCCGGGCGAGCGCGCGCCGCTCAAGAAGCGCCGGCCGGCGCCCGGCGCGTACGGCGTCGGACTACGCCGGTCCGCGGCCCGCCGGCCTGCCGCCCGCAGGTCGCGCGAGGAGCCGT
Source organism: uncultured Actinomycetota bacterium (assembly GCA_963825755.1). GTDB lineage: Bacteria > Actinomycetota > Actinomycetes > Propionibacteriales > Nocardioidaceae > Nocardioides. Next base: position 151,001 of record CAWGUS010000016.1, read on the forward strand.
CCGACTGCCTGAGTGCCGGGCACTGCCGTCCGCTCGCCACGGGCGCGTCGAAATCGTGACCAACACGTCGAGATTTGCCCTTCCGCGTCGGGCTCAGCGGGTAGAGTGTCCGACAGGGACAGGAGGTGACGCCAGATGTCTACATCGACAGCGACGGCATCCGGCCCAGGTCAGCGCGGCCGCAGCCGCGGAGGAGCTCACGAGCCAGGTGCGCTTCCTCGAGGCCGAGGTCACCGACCTGCGCCGCCGACTCACCGAGACGCCCGGGCACTCCCGCAGCCTCGAGCTGCGCCTGGCCGACACCCAGCGCTCGCTGTCGGCGGTGACCGGCCAGAACGAGCGACTCGCCCAGACCCTGCGCGAGGCCCGCGACCAGATCATGAAGCTCAAGGAGGAGGTCGACCGGCTGGCCCAGCCGCCGGCCGGCTTCGGCACCTTCCTCGCAGCGCAACGAGGACGACTCGATCGACGTGTTCACCGGCGGCCGCAAGCTGCGGGTCAACGTCAGCCCCAGCGTCGACGTCGACGACCTGCGTCCGGGGCCAGGAGGTGATGCTCAACGAGGCCCTCAACGTCGTGGCCGCGCTTCGACTTCGAGCAGGTCGGCGAGGTGGTGATGTTCAAGGAGCTGCTCGCCGACGGTGAGCGGGCCCTGGTCATCGCCAACGCCGACGAGGAGCGCGTCGTACGCCTCGCCGAGCCGCTGCGCGAGGCCACCCTGCGCGCCGGCGACTCGCTGCTGCTCGACTCGCGCGCCGGCTACGTCTACGAGAAGGTGCCGAAGTCCGAGGTCGAGGAGCTCGTCCTCGAAGAGGTCCCCGACATCGACTACGACGCGATCGGCGGCCTGCGTCGGCCAGATCGACGCGATCCGCGACGCCGTCGAGCTGCCGTACCTCCACCCCGAGCTCTTCAAGGAGCACCAGCTCAAGCCGCCCAAGGGCGTGCTGCTCTACGGCCCTCCCGGCTGCGGCAAGACGCTGATCGCCAAGGCGGTCGCCAACTCGCTGGCCAAGAAGGTCGCGGCCAAGACCGGGGCCGGAGGGCAAGTCCTACTTCCTCAACATCAAGGGCCCCGAGCTGCTCAACAAGTACGTCGGCGAGACCGAGCGCCACATCCGGCTGGTGTTCCAGCGGGCGCGCGAGAAGGCCAGCGAGGGCACCCCGGTGATCGTGTTCTTCGACGAGATGGACTCGCTGTTCCGCACCCGCGGCTCCGGGCGTCTCCTCCGACGTCGAGAACACCATCGTCCCGCAGCTGCTCAGCGAGATCGACGGCGTCGAGCTGCTCGAGAACGTGCTGGTGATCGGCGCCTCCAACCGCGAGGACATGATCGACCCGGCCATCCTGCGACCCGGCCGGCTCGACGTGAAGATCAAGATCGAGCGTCCCGACGCCGAGTCGGCGCGCGACATCTTCAGCAAGTACCTCCGTGCCGACCTGCCCCTGCACGCCGACGACCTCGGCGAGTTCGGCGGCGACCGCGACGCCACCGTGGCGGCGATGATCCGGGCGACCGTCGAGCGGATGTACACCGAGACCGAGGAGAACCGCTTCCTCGAGGTCACCTACGCCAACGGCGACAAGGAGGTCCTGTACTTCAAGGACTTCAACTCCGGCGCGATGATCCAGAACATCGTCGACCGGGCCAAGAAGATGGCGATCAAGGACCTCCTCGACCACGACCAGAAGGGCCTGCGCGTCCAGCACATGCTCCAGGCGTGCGTCGACGAGTTCAAGGAGAACGAGGACCTCCCCAACACCACCAACCCCGACGACTGGGCGCGCATCTCCGGCAAGAAGGGCGAGCGGATCGTCTTCATCCGCACGCTCATCACCGGCAAGCAGGGCACCGAGCCCGGCCGGTCGATCGACACGGTCGCCAACACCGGCCAGTACCTCTGAGGCCGCCGGTGGCCGACGAGCTCGAGCACGGTGACATCGAGGCGGCTCTGGCAGCCCGGCGCGAGCTCGGAGCGTCGTACGACGCCGCCATGGTCGACTCGTTCGCCGACCGGGTCGAGCGCGAGATCGCCCGGCGGGTGGACGCCGAGGTGTCGGTGCACCAGCGGTCGCAGCGATCCGCCGAGGCCGCCGGGCCCCGTCAGCTGGCCCTCGGCATCGTCTCGCTGGTCGCCGCGATCCCGGTCAGCCTGGCTCTCGGGCTCAACGACCAGCTGGTGCCCCTGCTCGTCACGCTCTTCACCATCGTGATGATCAACGGGGCGCACGCGTGGCAGTCGAAGCGCAGTTGAACGCGGCTTCGCGCCCCCAGCCCTGCGGTTTGGTCCCAAACCGCAGGTTCCAGAGCCAGAATCCTGCGGTTTGTGGCCAAACCGCAGGTGCACGCCCACCCGAAGGAGAGCTCACATGAAGTTCATCATCATCGTCGTAGTCATCGTCGTCATCGCCCTGGTCCTGCTCCCGATGCTCCGTAAGCGCCGCTGAGACCCCGGGCCGGCGCGACGACTACGCCGGCCTCGTCGCGCGGCCCAGGTAGCCGTACGTCCAGGGCCTAGACACCCGCGGTCCGCCGAGGTAGTCGGCGCGGACCGCGGTCACGTCGAGCCCAGCGGCACGGACAAGCGCGGGCATGTCCCGGGTCAGGTGGCACCCACCGAAGGCCCGCTTCTGCATCGGCTCCAGCCGCCGTTGCCAACGGACGACGCTGTCGTCGGGCGCACGCCCGTGCTCCAGGAAGTGAAAGGTCCCCGCGGGCACAAGGACGCGTCGTACCTCCGCCAGGGCCACCGCCACGTCGGGAATGGTGCACAGGGTGAGGGTCGACAGGACGCAGTCGTAGAAGCTGTCGGGGCTCTCCAGCCGCTGGCCGTCGAGACCCGTGCGGTCGATCGGGACGGGAGTACGCGAACGGCGCTGTTCCGACAGGTCCCAGGCCACGTGCGAGGGTTCGACGGCGCTGACCGACTGCACCGTTGCGGGGTAGTGCTGGATGTTGAGCCCGCTGCCGAAGCCGATCTCCAGCACCCGACCGTGCAATCCGGCGCAGACCTGGCGCCGCAGCTGGTCGATCTCATTCGCCGAGCCGGTCCTGTCGATGAACCGGGGGAGCAGTTGGTCGTTCCACAGGCCCACGGGATCTCCTCGGTACGTCGGCGCCTGACGGCTCGACTCTAGGGCCGCGTAGTCTCGGCCACATGAGTGTGCGGCGCGTGATGGGGACCGAGGTGGAGTACGGCATCTCGGTGCAGGGGCAACCTCTGGCCAACCCGATGGTCGCGTCCAGCCAGATCGTCAACGCCTACGCGTCGTCCACGATCAAGGCCCGCCGCGCCCGCTGGGACTTCGAGGAGGAGTCGCCGCTGCGCGACGCTCGTGGCTTCGACCTCTCGCGCCAGGTCGCCGACCCGAGCCAGCTGACCGACGAGGACCTCGGCCTGGCCAACGTGATCCTCACCAACGGCGCCCGCCTGTACGTCGACCACGCGCACCCCGAATACTCCACCCCCGAGTGCACGACGCCGCTCGACATCGTCCGCTGGGACAAGGCGGGGGAGCAGGTGATGCTCGACGCGTCGATCCGGGCCAGCCAGCTGCCCGGCGGGGCGCCGATCCTGCTCTACAAGAACAACACCGACAACAAGGGCGCGTCGTACGGTGCCCACGAGAACTACCTGATGCGCCGCTCGACTCCGTTCAACGAGATCGTGCGCAACCTGACGCCGTTCTTCGTGAGTCGGCAGGTCGTCTGCGGCGCCGGCCGCGTGGGCATCGGCCAGGACGGTCGCGAGCACGGCTACCAGATCAGCCAGCGTGCCGACTACTTCGAGGTCGAGGTCGGCTTGGAGACCACGCTGAAGCGACCCATCATCAACACCCGCGACGAGCCGCACGCCGACCCGGAGAAGTACCGCCGGCTGCACGTCATCATCGGGGACGCCAACCTCGCCGAGGTGTCGACGTACCTCAAGGTCGGCACGACCGCGCTGGTGCTGGCCATGATCGAGGACAGGTTCATCGGGTCCGACCTAGCCGTCGAGGGCCCCGTCTCGGCCCTGCGGGCGGTCTCCCACGACCCGACGCTCAAGCACCTCATCCGCCTCCACGACGGCCGCCAGCTCACCGCTGTACAGCTGCAGATGGAGTACCTCGACCTCGCCAAGAAGTACGTCGAGGACCGGCTCGGCGCCGACGCGGACGCCCAGACCGTCGACGTGCTCGCGCGGTGGGAGTCGGTGCTCGACCGCCTCGAGCGCGACCCGATGCTGTGCGCCGGTGAGCTCGACTGGGTGGCGAAGCTGAAGCTGCTCGAGCAGTACCGCGAACGTGACGGGCTCGACTGGGACGACGCGAAGCTGCATCTCATCGACCTCCAGTACTCCGACATCCGCCCCGAGAAGGGGCTCTACCACCGTCTCGCCTCGGCCGGTCGCATCGAGCGGCTGCTCGACGACGTGGTGATCGAGCAGGCCATGCACGACCCGCCGGAGGACACCCGGGCGTGGTTCCGGGGCCGCTGCCTGGAGAAGTACGCCGAGCACGTCGCCGCCGCGTCCTGGGACTCCGTCATCTTCGACCTGCCCGGTCGCGAGTCGCTGCAGCGCGTGCCGACCATCGACCCGTTGCGCGGGACCCGCGCCTCGGTGGGCGCCCTGATCGACTCGTGCGAGACCGCAGAGCAGCTGTTCGACGCCCTGACCAGGTAGCAAGAGGTGGCGCGTCGAGTCGGTGCCGCCCTATAGGGTCGTCGTATGGCCCAGGAGCACAAGCAGCCACGCAAGTCCACCGAGACGCAGCGCGCCGACGGCGAGGTCGAGGAGGCCGTCGTCGAGAGCGATGTCGCCGAGCGCAAGGAAGCGCTCGACGACGATGTCGACGCGATCCTCGACGAGATCGACGACGTGCTGGAGGTCAACGCGGAGGACTTCGTGAAGTCGTTCATCCAGAAGGGTGGACAGTGATGCACGAACCCCGACTGCCGGCCGCCTTCCTGGTGCCCGGCTCGTCGTCGTTCGCCGACTTCCTCGGGCAGCAGGCACCCGACCTGCTGCCCTCGCGCCGCGCCGTACCCGCTGGCAACGCGGTCGACCTGGCGCCCCACGGCACCACGATCGTCGCCGCGACGTTCCCCGGCGGGATCGTGATGGCCGGGGACCGTCGCGCCACGATGGGCAACATCATCGCCCAGCGCGACATCCAGAAGGTCTTCCCCGCCGACGAGTACTCCGCCGTCGGCATCGCCGGCAGTGCCGGCCTCGCGGTCGAGATGGTGCGGCTGTTCCAGACCGAGCTCGAGCACTACGAGAAGATCGAGGGCACGACGCTGTCGATGGACGGCAAGGCCAACCGGCTCGCCGCGCTCATCCGGGCCAACCTCGGGATGGCCATGCAGGGCCTCGCCGTCGTACCCCTCTTCGCGGGCTACGACCTGAACGTGCAGCAGGGCCGCATCTTCAGCTACGACGTCACCGGCGGGCGCTACGAGGAGACCGCATTCCACTCGGTCGGGTCCGGCTCGCTGTTCGCGCGCGGCTCGCTGAAGAAGCTGTACCGCGACGACCTCGACCAGGAGGGCTGCGTGACGGCGGTCATCCAGGCGTTGTACGACGCCGCCGACGACGACTCCGCCACGGGAGGGCCCGACCTGACGCGCCGGATCTTCCCGGTGGTGCACGTGATCACCGCCGACGGGGGCCACCGGCTGGCCGAGGCCGACGTGTCGGCCATCGCCGACCGCGTGATCGGTGCCCGGATGGAACGCCCCGACGGACCCGCCGCCGCCCTGACCTGACCCAGAGGAACAACTTCATGAGCATGCCGTTCTACGTCTCGCCCGAACAACTGATGAAGGACCGGGCCGACTTCGCGCGCAAGGGCATCGGCCGCGGTCGCTCGGTCGTCGTCGTGCAGTACGCCGACGGCGTCCTGTTCGTGTCCGAGAACCCCTCCCAGGCGCTGCACAAGGTGTCGGAGATCTACGACCGCATCGCGTTCGCGGCGGTCGGCCGCTACAACGAGTTCGAGAACCTCCGCATCGCGGGTGTCCGGCTGGCCGACATGCGCGGCTACGCCTACGACCGGCGCGACGTCACCGGGCGCGGCTTGGCCAACGCCTACGCCCAGACGCTCGGCACCATCTTCTCGTCGGGCGGCGAGAAGCCCTACGAGGTCGAGCTCTTCGTCGCCGAGGTCGGTGACGCCGCGGCCGACGACCAGATCTACCGGCTCACGTACGACGGCCAGGTCGCCGACGAGCACGGCTTCGCCGTCATGGGCGGCGCCGCCGAGACGGTCGCTGCCCATCTGAAGGAGCACTACGTCGACGGAGCGCCGCTCGCCGATGCTCTCCGCGCGGCTGTCGCCGCGCTCGGTCACACGGTGGACGACAAGGGTGACGCCGCCGACCGGGTCATCCCTGTCGACGACCTCGAGGTCGCGATCCTCGACCGCACCCGCAGCCAGCCGCGCAAGTTCGTGCGCATCCGCCCACCGCGACTCACCGAGCTGCTGGGGGAGCGCGGCCCCGAGACCTCGGCCGGCCCTGACGACTCCGAGTCGGTGGCCGGCTCCACGCCGTCGGCCGGCACTCCGGACGACCCGGCCGACCCCACCGACCAGGTCAGCGGCGCCGTACCCCCGCTCGAGAACCCCGTCACCGGGGAGCCGCCCGTTGCCCCGCCGATCGCGCCGCCTGCCCCTCCGGCTCCGTCGCGGGAGCCCCGCGATCCCGCGCAGCCGATCCCTCCCGTCGATCCCCAGCCCGAGACCCCGAAGCCGACCGACCCCGGCGAGCTGTGACGGTCCGGTCCGACGGCGAACGGGCGTGGGTCACGACGGGTGACGAGGTCGTCCTCGACAGCTTCTTCCGCGTCGTACGCCGTGGCTTCCTGCTGCCCGACGGTGCCGAGGTGGGCTGGGACATGCTCGACATGCCTCCGACCGTCGGCGTCCTGGCGTTCACGCCGTCCGGGGAGCTGGTGATGGTTCGCCAGTTCCGTCCCGGCCCCCACCGCGTGGTCATGTCCGTGCCCGGCGGGTACGTCGACGCCGGCGAGGACCCTGCCGATGCCGCCCGTGCGCGAGCTGCGGGAGGAGACCGGCTACGACGCCGCCACGGTCGAGGTCGTCGCGTCGGTGCACCACAACAGCCGGACCCAGCCGGTGTACGCCGCGATCGCGCGTGGCTGCGTGCCGGCGTACGACCAGGAGCTCGACGAGCACGAGGACTGTGAGGTGGTCGTGGTCGACGTGCCCACCGTGCGCGACCTGCTGCGTGCCGGGGAGCTCGGGGCCACCGAGCAGACGTACCTGGCGATGGATGCCGCGCGGTTGCTGTAGGCGTCTGCTGCGCGGGCCGCTGAGGGCTTCGGTTTGGTCCCAAACCGCAAGTTCCCGGCCTTCGAGGCCGCGGTTTGGGACCAATCCACGGCCGTGAGGCTGTGGACAACGACGTTCTCCACAGCCAGTTCGCCGGGCAGCATCGCGCAGGCGAATTCCGGGCAGGCTCTTGGTCATGGATGTCGACGACGTACCGATCCGGGGAGAGATTCGGCTGGCCGCCTACCGCAGGGTGAGCCATGGCCTGGCCGTGTTGCGCCGTGAGGGGCTGGGACAAGAGGCGGAGTTCCTCCGCGACCTGCAGGCACTTCGTCTGGTTCTGCCGCCCGACGCCGTCTTCACGCACGTCACGGCGGCGCGACTGTTGGGCTGGCGACTGCCGCAGCTCCCAGAGCAGGTGCCAGTGTTCGCGGCTGTCCACGGGACGCGTCGACCGCGTCGGCCGGGGCTGATCTGCTCGCGGCTCGTGCGCGAGCCCGCTCCACGCGTGGTCGGCGGGCTGCCCGTGGATGTTCCCGAGGAGGTCCTGCTGCGAGCCGCGCGAGATCTGGGCACCCTGGACCTGGTCATCATGATCGACTCCGCGCTCGAGCGAGGCGATCTCGATCCCCGTGCCATGGACCGTCTGCTGGCCAGCGGCAGACCCGGAGTTGTGCAGCTCCGGGCGGCGTACGCCCTGGCCACCCCACGCTGCGAGTCGGCCGGCGAGACACTGCTGCGGCTGTTCCACCGGGTGATGGAGATCTCCGTTGAGCCGCAGGTCACCCTGCGCGACGGCGCCGGACGCTCGGTCGGACGCGCCGACCTCGTGGTCACCGGCACAAGGTTCATCCACGAGTACGACGGTGCCGGTCACCGCGACAAGGTTCAGCATCGTGCCGACCTGCGCCGTGAGCGCGGGTTGGCCGGCACGTCGTACGTGCGACGGGGCTTCACGCTCGACGACCTTGTGAACCACTCCGGCGTCGTCATGCACGAGCTCGACCGCAGCCTGGGGCGCCCACATCTCGTCAGCAGACTGAGGAAGTGGAGACAGCTGGTGGACAACTCTCTTTACGCCGAACCCGGCCGGGCAAGGGTCCTGAACCGGTGGCGAAGGCAAATGGGGGTCGTCGATTGGGCAGGAACCGCATGATCTCAGCTCCGTGACGTGCGGTTTGGGACCAAACCGCGGGCCGGAGGCCCGCGATCCGCCCCCGCACACCAACACCGACGGCCTAGGGTGGGGGTGTGGACCGGCGGATCTTCGGCATCGAGAACGAGTACGGCGTCACGTGCACGTTCCGGGGCCAGCGGAGGCTGAGCCCGGACGAGGTGGCGCGGTACCTGTTCCGCAAGGTGGTCAGCTGGGGCCGCAGCAGCAATGTCTTCCTCCGCAACGGCGCCCGGCTGTACCTCGACGTCGGGAGCCACCCGGAGTACGCCACACCGGAGTGCGACGACATCGTCGAGCTGGTCACCCACGACAAGGCGGGCGAGCGGGTCCTCGAGGGGCTGCTGCTCGACGCGGAGCAGCGGCTGCGTGACGAGGGGATCGCGGGCGACATCTACCTCTTCAAGAACAACACCGACTCCGCGGGCAACTCCTACGGCTGCCACGAGAACTACCTGGTCGGCCGGGCCGGTGAGTTCTCCCGGCTGGCCGACGTGCTGATCCCGTTCCTGGTGACCCGGCAGATCATCGTCGGGGCGGGCAAGGTGACCCAGACGCCGCGCGGGGCGACGTACTCCGTGAGCCAGCGCGCCGAGCACATCTGGGAGGGCGTCTCCAGCGCCACCACCCGCAGCCGGCCGATCATCAACACCCGTGACGAGCCGCACGCGGATGCCGAGAAGTATCGCCGGCTGCACGTCATCGTGGGCGACTCCAACATGAGCGAGACCACCACCATGCTGAAGGTCGCGAGCTGCGACCTGGTGCTCCGCATGATCGAGGAGGGCGTGGTGATGCGCGACCTCACGATGGAGAACCCGATCCGCGCCATCCGCGAGATCAGCCACGACATGTCCGGCCGTCGCAAGGTGCGGCTGGCCAACGGCCGCGAGGCCAGTGCACTGGAGATCCAGGGCGAGTACCTCTCCAAGGCCCGCGACTTCGTCGACCGACGCGGCATCGCCACCCCGATCATCGAGCAGACGCTCGACCTGTGGGAGCGCGGGCTCAAGGCCGTCGAGTCGGAGGACCTGGGGCTCGTCGACCGGGAGATCGACTGGGTCATCAAGTGGAAGCTGATCGACCGCTACCGCGCCAAGCACGGCCTGCCGCTGGGCCACCCGCGGATCGCCCAGCTCGACCTGACCTACCACGACATCCACCGCGACCGGGGCCTCTACTACCTCCTCGAGAAGCGCGGGGCGGTCGCCCGGGTCACCACCGACCTGAAGATCTTCGAGGCCAAGTCGGTGCCGCCGCAGAACACCCGCGCCCGGCTGCGTGGCGAGTTCATCCGCCGCGCGCAGGAGCGTCGCCGCGACTTCACCGTCGACTGGGTGCACCTGAAGCTCAACGACCAGGCCCAGCGCACGGTGCTCTGCAAGGACCCGTTCCGCGCCCACGACGAGCGAGTGCAGCGCCTCATCGACGGCATGTGAAACAGCATGAGAAGCGGCCGTGCGGGGGTTTCTCAGCCACCCCGGATAGGGTGACCGCGCACTCCATCCACGATCAAAGGTGTAGTTCCGTGTCTCGTCGCCTCCTGGCCGTCCCGGCCGCCCTCCTCCTCGCCGCCCTCACTCTCACCGCGTGCGGCAACGACTCGGGGGACGACTCCGGCTCCGGGTCCGGCTCCGGCGCCGGCCTCTCGAGCGTGAAGATCTCCGGCGACGCCGGCAAGGCGCCCAAGGTCGAGTTCGACGGGAAGATGGAGCCGTCCAAGCTCGAGACCGAGGTGATCACCGAGGGTGACGGCGACGCCGTCGCCGACGGCGACAACGTGCTCACCCACGTCTGGATCGGCAACGGCTTCACCGAGAAGCAGGCCTTCACGACGTACGACGAGGGCAAGCCCGAGGTCCTCAACGTCAGCGACCAGCTCACCCCCGCCATCCTGGCCGGGCTCAAGGACCAGAAGATCGGTGCGCGCGTCGCCGTGGCTGCCCCGGCCGAGCGAGGCGTTCCCGCCCGAGCAGGGCACCTCGCTCGGCATCGGCAACAAGGACACCGTGCTGTTCGTGATGGACCTCGTCGAGAAGGTCGGCACGACACCCGAGGGCGAGGAGAAGCCGGTCGCCAAGTGGGCGCCGGGCATCACCGAGGACGGCGACGCGGTCACCGCCCTCGACTTCGCCGATGCCCCCGAGCCGGGCGAGAACCTCCTGGTCACCAAGACGATCAAGGGCGACGGTGCCGTGGTCGAGAAGGGCCAGACGCTGTACGTCAACTACCTGGGTCAGACCTACAAGGGCGACGAGCCCTTCGACGAGTCCTACAGCAGCGGCGCCCCGGCCTCGTTCCCGATCGGCGTCGGCCAGGTCATCAAGGGCTGGGACGACGCCCTGGTCGGCCAGACCGTCGGCTCGCGGATGATCCTCGCGATCCCGCCGAAGCTCGGCTACGGTCCCGAGGGCAACAAGGACGCCGGCATCAAGGGCACCGACACGCTGTACTTCGTCGTCGACATCCTCGCGGCGGTCTGAGCCGCCCGAGCCGTCCCGGCCGGTGATGGCCCGGGGGAGGGGAACCGCCGTGGTGGCCCGCAAGAGTGAGCGGTTGATGAACCTGCTCATCATGCTGCTGGTGCAACGCCGCTACGTCTCGAAGGAGCGGATCCGCGAGTTCCTCTACCCCGGGGAGACGCTCGAGGCGTTCGAGAAGAAGTTCGAGCGCGACAAGGAGGAGCTGCGGTCCCTCGGCGTACCCATCGAGGTCGGCACGCTCGACGCCTACTTCGACGACGAGGTCGGCTACCGCATCCGCCCCGACCAGTTCGCGCTGCCCGACATCAGTCTCGAGGCCGACGAGGCGGCGGTGATCGGACTGGCCGGCAAGGTGTGGGAGCACGCGCGCCTCGCCGAGGCCGCCACCGACGCCGTACGCAAGCTGACCGCGAGCGGGGTGCCGCTCGACCTGTCGGCCCTCGACCTCGTCCAGCCGCGCATCGGCGCCGACGAGCCGGCGTTCGACGTGTTCTGGGAGGCCACCCAGGGTCGCTCTGCCGTGGAGTTCGACTACCGCCGCCCCGGCGCCGTCGAGGCGACCCGGCGCCACCTCCAGCCGTGGGGCGTCGTGCGCTACTCCGGACGCTGGTACGCCGTCGGATTCGACACCGACCGCCAGCACGAGCGGGTCTTCCGGCTCTCGCGGATCGTGGGCACCGCCACCATCACCGGCCAGCCCGGGGCGTACGACGTCCCCGCCGGCACCGACATCCGCGACGTCGCCCGACGGCTGGCCCCGGCCCCCGAGCGCGAGCAGGTCTCGCTGCTGGCCCGGGCCGACACCGGCCACGGCCTGCGACGCGACGCCGAGTCCGTCGAGGAGGATGTCGTCGGCCCCGACGACCACACCCGCTGGGACCGGCTCAGCCTGCAGGGCAGCGTCACCGTGCTGGCCGACGAGGTGCTCACCTACGGCGACCACATCTACGTCGAGAGCCCGGCCCGGCTGCGTGCGGCCGTCGTCGACCGGCTCACCCGGCTCGTCGAGGCGGGGGCCAGATGACCACGACGACGGTGCCCGCGGCCGGTGGCGCGAAGGACCAGGTCAACCGACTGCTCACGCTGGTGCCCTACCTGCACGGCCGCGACGGCGTACGCCTCGACGATGCCGCGTCGGCGCTGGGCATCTCTCCTGGCCAGCTGATGAAGGACCTCAAGGTCCTGTTGATGTGCGGCCTGCCCGGGCGGCTACCCCGACGACCTGATCGACGTCGACCTCGACGCGCTGGAGGGCCAGGAGGCCGACGGGGTCATCCGGGTCTCCAACGCCGACTACCTCGCCCGGCCGCTGCGCCTGACGCCGACCGAGGCGACCGCCCTGATCGTGGCCCTGCGCGCCGTGCGCGGCGGCGCAGCCCCCGACACCCGCGAGGTGGTCGACCGCACCCTGGGCAAGCTGGAGGCGGCAGCGGCCGAGGGCAGCGGGGCCGGCCGCATCGAGGTCGACGAGCAGCCGTCGGCACGAGGCGGACGTGCTCCGCCAGCTGCGCGACGCCCTCGACCGCGGCCGACAGGTGCACCTGACCTACTGGGTGCCCACCCGCGACGAGGCCACCGAGCGGCTGGTGGACCCGCGCGGGCTGGTGACGCACGCGCGGGGGCGAGCTACCTCGACGGCTGGTGCCACTCCGCGGAGGCGCCCCGGCTGTTCCGCCTCGACCGCATCCACGACCTCGCCGTGCTCGAGAGCCCGGTCGAGACGCATGACGACGAGCCGAGGGACGTCACCGACGGGTTCTTCCGGGGCTCCGACGACGCCGTGCTCGTCACCGTCGAGCTCGGTCCGCCCGCCCAGTGGGTGCCCGAGTACTACCCCGTGGAGGCGCTCCGCCCGCTCCCGGGAGGCGCGTCCGAAATCCAGATGCTCGTCGCTGACGAACGCTGGTTGGAGCGCCTGCTGCTCCGGCTCGCGCCGGACGCCCGCGTCGTCTCGCCCGCGCGGGTGGGCGACGCGGTCACAGCAACCGCACAGCGTGCCCTCAGGCTCTACCAGCACGACACCGGCGTAGACTGATTCCGCACCAGACCCGAAACCGTGAGGACTCCCATGTACGCGTTCATCGCAGGTCTCGGCCCGACCGAGCTGCTGATCATCCTGGCCGTCCTGGTCCTGCTCTTCGGTGCGTCCAAGCTGCCCGAGCTCGCCCGCGGCAGCGGCCGCGCGCTGCGGATCTTCAAGGCCGAGACCAAGGGTCTCGTCGACGGCGACGACGAGGACGACACGACCAAGACGGCCGAGCAGCGAGAGCTCGAGGCCCGTGAGGTGGAGGCCCGCCGGGCCGAGAGCGAGCGCATCGCCCGCGAGCACCGCGACGACACCACCGCCTGACACCGAGCTCGCCACCACACCCGTGAAGATTCGCGGTCTACTCAGCCTGCTCCGCGGGGCCCCGCGCACCCCATCGGTCCCGACGGACGGATGGCCCTCACGGACCACTTCCGCGAGCTGCGGGCCCGGCTGATCCGGTCGGCCCTGCTGCTGGTCGTGCTCTTCGGCGTCGCGTGCCTCTGCTCTCTACGCCCCGACTGTCGCTGCTCGACCTGGTGCTGGGCCCTACAACGACGCCCGCGAGGCCCTGGGCGCGAAGGTCCAGACGGAGGCGTATGTGAAGGGCGCGACCGGACCCCTTCTGCTCCAGCTCAAGCTGTGCGGCGTCGCGGCCATCGTGGTGGCGAGTCCCTACTGGCTCTCCCAGATCTGGGGCTTCATCGTCCCGGGTCTGCGTGCGCAGGAGAAGAAGTGGTCGCGGGTCTTCGTCGCCATCGCCGGGCCGTTGTTCATCGTCGGGCGTGGCCGTCGGCTACTACGTGCTCCCGCGCGGCCTCGAGGTGCTCATCGGGTTCACTCCGGGCGGCCTGGCCAACCTCGTCGAGTTCGGCGAGTACTTCTCCTTCCTGACCCGGATGCTGCTCGTCTTCGGCATCGCCTTCGAGATCCCTCTGTTCGTGGTGATGCTGAACCTCGCGGGCGTGGTGTCGGGCAAGGCAGATCGGCCGCTACCGGCCGTGGATCATCATCGGCACCTTCATCTTCGCCGCCGTGGCGACGCCGTCCACCGACCCGTTCTCGATGCTGGCCCTCGCGGTCCCGATGCTGGTCCTCTTCGCTCTGGCCGAGATCATCGCCCGGGTCATCGACCGGATCCGCGGGCGCCGGGAGGGCGAGACCGACCAGTGGGACGACGACGAGGCCTCGCCCATCTGAGAGGCTGACCGGGTGCAGCCCCTGCCGATCGTCGCCGTCGACCCGTTCGACCTGCCCGACTGGCTCGGCACCGACGAGGTCACCTGGTCGGCCGACGCGGGCCTGCGCACCGGCCACCACGTGCGTGGCAACCTCACCTCCCCGGGCCACGACGACCACGCGCTCGCGTGTGACCTGCTCGCGGTCGACGAGGCCTACCCGGCACCCGTCACCTGCGACAGCAGCAGGGCCGCCGCCCACCAGGCCTGGCAGCACGGCCAGGTGCTCCTCGGTGAGTACGACGGCAGGCTGGTGCTCGCCGTACCCGGCACCGCGTTCGGGGCGGATCTCGTGCTCGACACCGTCAGCCGGCTGGCGAAGGCGGTGGGCGCGGCACCCGAGCGGTACGCCGCGCACCTGCGGATCGGGTCCCAGGAGCCGCGCCGCGCACGTTCTGCGGGGTAGCGCCGGATAGGGTCGAGCCGTGGCCGGCACCCCCCGCGAGATCGCGATCATCACCAACCCGTCGGCCGGCAGGGGTCGTGGCGAGCGCATCCGCGACGTGGCGGTGGCGCGGCTCCGCGACGCCGGCCTCGTGGTCCGTGACCTCCAGGGCGCCGACGCCGACGAGGCCTGCGACCTGGCACACGCATGCGTCCGTGACGGCGTCGAGGCACTGGTAGTCTGCGGCGGCGACGGGATGGTGCACCTGGCCGTCCAGGCGGTCGCCGGCACCGGCATCCCCCTGGGCATCATCCCGTCCGGCACGGGCAACGACGTGGCCCGCTACTTCGACATCCCGCGCAAGGACCCGGTGGCCGCTGCCGACCGAGTCATCGCCTGCCGCACCCGCACGGTCGACCTGGCACGATGCGGGTCGCAGTACTTCGTCACCGTCCTCGCCGCCGGCTTCGACGCCGTCGTCAACGAGCGCGCCAACGCGATGACGTGGCCGCGCGGCCAGATGCGCTACAACCTGGCCACCCTGTCGGAGCTGCGCACGTTCGAGCCCCGGCCCTACACGATCGACCTCGACGGCGAGGTCATCCACCGCGAGGCGGTGCTCGTCGCCGTCGGCAACGGGCCGTCGTACGGCGGCGGGCTGCGGATCACCGAGGGTGCCGTGCTCGACGACGGGCTCCTCGACGTGGTGATCGTGAAAACGCTCAGCAAGCCGGCGCTGGTGCGCGCCTACCCGCGGCTGTTCAACGGCACCCACGTGACGCTGCCGCAGTACGAGCACCACCGGGTCCGCACGGTCAGCGTCGCCGCACCCGGCATCGTGGCGTACGCCGACGGGGAGCGCCTCGGCGCGCTGCCGCTGACGGTCGAGTGTGTCCCCTCGGCCCTGACGGTGCTGTCATGAGCGAGCACGAGGAGCCGGGTCCGGCCGAGAAGTACGCCGCCTTCCGGCGCGACCGCAAGCACCCCGTGCTGAGCGACTTCACCGGTCAGTACGCCTTCCCGCTCGACGACTTCCAGGCGGCCGCCTGCCGCGAGATCGAGGACGGCCGCGGCGTCCTCCTGGCCGCACCCACGGGCTCGGGCAAGACCGTCGTGGGCGAGTTCGCCGTGCACCTCGCGCTCGCGACGGACCGCAAGTGCTTCTACACGACGCCGATCAAGGCCCTGTCGAACCAGAAGTACAACGACCTCGTCGCCCGCTACGGCGCCGAGCAGGTCGGTCTGCTGACCGGCGACAACGTCGTCAACGGCGAGGCGCCGATCGTGGTCATGACCACCGAGGTGCTGCGCAACATGCTGTACGCCGGCTCGCGGACGCTGCTGGGGCTCGGCTTCGTGGTGATGGACGAGGTGCACTACCTCGCCGACCGGATGCGCGGCGCGGTGTGGGAAGAGGTGATCATCCACCTGCCCGAGTCGGTGACCGTGGTGTCGCTGTCGGCCACCGTCTCCAACGCCGAGGAGTTCGGGGAGTGGCTCGAGACGGTGCGCGGCGACACCACGACGATCGTGGAGGAGAGACGGCCGGTGCCGCTCTTCCAGCACGTCATGGTCGGTCGTCGGCTGCTCGACCTCTTCGCGTCCTCCGACGTGGATGCGTCGGCGGGCTTCGTCAAGGAGGGGGCTCCGGTCAACAACGAGCTGGTGCGCATCGCCCGCGACGACTGGGCCAGCACCCGCATGAGGGACCGCGCGCACCGCGCGAGACAAGCGCCCCGGCCGCGGTGGAAAGCAGGTCGGCAACGGCCGGCGGGTGTGGATTCCGAGCCGGGTCGACGTCATCGATCGGCTCGAGAGGGAAAAGCTGCTCCCGGCGATCGTGTTCATCTTCAGCCGGGTCGGATGCGACGCCGCCGTCACTCAGTGCCTGAACGCCAACGTGCGGCTGACCTCGACCGAGGAGCGCGACACGATCTACCAGTACGTCGAGGAGCGCTGCCGACACCTCGACGACGACGACCTGCACGTGCTCGGCTACCACGAGTTCCTCGACGGCCTCACCCGCGGCGTGGCCGCCCACCACGCGGGCATGCTGCCGGCGTTCAAGCAGTGCGTCGAGGAGCTCTACGTGCGCGGCCTCTGCAAGGTCGTCTTCGCCACCGAGACGCTGGCGCTGGGCATCAACATGCCCGCGCGCACCGTGGTGATCGAGAAGCTGTCGAAGTGGAACGGTGAGACGCACGCCGACATCACGCCGGGGGAGTACACCCAGCTCACCGGCCGGGCCGGGCGTCGCGGGCTGGACGTCGAGGGGCACGGGGTCGTCCTCTGGCAGCCGGGGATGAATCCGCGCGAGGTGGCCGGTCTGGCGTCGACACGTACCTATCCGCTGCGGTCCTCGTTCCGGCCGTCGTACAACATGGCGGTGAACCTGGTGAACCAGTTCGGTCGCGAGCGCGCCCGCGCGACTCTGGAGCAGTCGTTCGCCCAGTTCCAGGCCGACAAGGCGGTCGTCGGGCTCGCTCGTCAGCTGCGCAAGAGCGAGGACGCGCTCGACGGCTACGCCGAGGCGGCCACGTGCCACCTCGGTGACTTCATGGAGTACGCCGCGCTGCGCCGCCGCATCACCGATGTCGAGAAGGGTGCCGCTCGCAGCCGACGTACGGACCGCCGCGACGAGGCCGCGGCATCGTTGGGCAGGCTGCGTCCGGGAGACATCATCGAGGTGCCGGCCGGCAAGTTCGCCGGTTTCGCCGTGGTGGTCGACCCCGGACTGTCGCGGGACACCGACCCGCGGCCGCAGGTCGTCACCGTCGACCGGCAGTCCAGGCGGCTCGCCCTGACCGACTTCCCGGTGCCCGTGGAGTCGCTGGCACGGCTGAAGATCCCGAAGTCGTTCAGCGGCCGCAACCCGCAGATGCGGCGCGACCTGAGCGACGCCCTGCGCAGCCGCACGCGCGACCTCACGCCGCCGTCACGCCGAGCGCGCCAGCCGTCGCAACGCTCCCGTGGACGACGCCACCGAGCGCGAGATCGCCGCCCTGCGCACGCAGCTCAAGGAACACCCCTGCCACCGGTGCCCGGACCGCGAGGACCACGCGCGGTGGGCCGAGCGCTGGTTCAAGCTCGACCGCGACGCGCAGACGCTCAAGCGCCGGGTCGAGCAGCGCACCAACACGGTGGCCCGTACGTTCGACCGGGTCTGCTCGGTGCTGACGACCCTGGAGTACCTCGACGGCGACACGGTGACCGACCGGGGCCGGCACCTGATGCGCATCTACACCGACATGGACCTGGTGGCCGCCGAGTCGCTGCGCCACGGCCTGTGGGACGACCTGAGCGCCTCCGAGCTCGCGTCCGTGCTGTCGGTGCTCGTCTTCGAGACCCGGCGGGCCGACGACGCGTCGGTCCCGCGGCTGCCCGGTGGCCGGGTCAAGGACGTCATCGGCGAGATGGTGCGGCTGTGGGGCGACCTCGACGCGCTCGAGCGCGACCACAAGCTCGACTTCCTGCGCGAGCCCGACCTGGGCTTCGCCTGGGCGGCGTACCGCTGGGCCGAGGGCGACGACCTCGACGACGTCCTGGGTGGCACCTCGCTGGCCGCCGGTGACTTCGTGCGCTGGATGAAGCAGCTCCTCGACCTCACCGGACAGGTGGCCGACGCCGCGGGCGACTCCCCCCTGCGCGGGGTGGCGCGCGATGCCGTACGTCGGCTGAAGAGGGGGATCGTGTCCTACTCCTCGCTCACCGACTGAGCGATTCGACCGCCTCGGCGACAGGAGTCTGCCCACCGACGAGGTCCCACTGGGCTCCGATGCCGGCGCCGGTGTCGAGCACGGTGGCCACGACGGCCGCCACGTCGGCGCGGGTGACGTCGCCGCGCGAGGTCTCGGGAGCCAGCTCGACCAGGCCGGTCGCCTCGTCGTCGGTGAGGCGCCCCGGGCGGACGATCGTCCAGTCGAGACCGCTGGCGCGCAGCGCGGCGTCGGCGTCGCGCTTCGCCTCGACGTACGCCTTCCAGACGGGAGTCGCGTCGTCGCCCAGAGGAGCGTCGACGCCGATCGCGGAGACCTGTACGACGCGCGAGATGCCGGCCTGCTGGGCACCCTCGATCGTCTTCAGCGCCCCGCCGAGGTCGACCGTGCGCTTGCGCTCGACGTTGCCGTCCGGGCCGCCACCCGCGGCGAACACCACCGCATGGCAGCCCTCGAACGCGCGCGCGAACGCCGCGGCGTCGTCCTGCTCGATGTCGAGCATCCGGACCTCGGCGCCGAGGCCCTCGAGCTCGGCGCGGTAGTCGTCGTTGCGGACCAGCGCGACGGGCTGGTGTCCGGCGGCGACGAGCAGCGGGTGGAGGTGACGGGCCACGTTGCCGTGGCCCCCGACGATGGCGATGCGGGTCATGGCACCACCGTACGGACCTACTCCTCGGTGGGGCCCTGGAGTGCCTGCACCAGGCGGACGGCCGAGCTGCCGAGGTCCCACTTCTCGTCCAGCGCCACGACGGCGTCGGGGTCGCGCGGGGTGCGGGGCAGGGTGGCGTCGTACTCGCCGAGGTCGAGGTCGCGCACGACCGCCACGACCTGCGGCGCGACCGCCAGGTAGTCCGCGGCCGCCTTGATCTTGCCGCGCGGCCCGGGCGCCAGGTCGGAGTCGGGGTCGGCGGCGGCCGCGATCACGCCGTCGACGTCGGTGAAGCGGTTGAGCAGGGTCGCTGCGGTCTTGTCGCCGACCCCGGCCACGCCGGGGAGTCCGTCGGAGTTGTCGCCGCGCAACGTCGCGAAGTCGGCGTACTGGTTGGCGTCGACGTCGTACTTGTCGCGGATGACCTGGTTGGTGACCCTCTCGTGGCGACCGACCCCGCGGGCGGTGTAGAGCACGCGGACCTCGGCCTCGTCGTCGACGAGCTGGAAGAGGTCGCGGTCGCCCGTGACGATGTCGACCGGCATGCCGGCGTCGGTGGCGAGCGTGCCGATCACGTCGTCGGCCTCGTGGTGGTCGGCGCCGACGACGCAGATGCCGTACGCCGCGAGCACGTCACGGATGATCGGGATCTGGATCTCGAGGGGGTCGGGCACCTCCTCGACGTCCGGCCTGTCGCCGGGCGTGACCACCACGACGCGGTGCGCCTTGTAGGTCGGGAGCAGGTCGACGCGCCACTGCGGCCGCCAGTCGTTGTCCCAGCAGCAGACGAGATGGGTGGGCTGGTACTCGCCGACGAGCCGGCTGATGAAGTCCATCAGCCCGCGTACGGCGTTGACCGGCGTGCCGTCGGGGGCGCGCATCGAGTCGGGGACGCCGAAGAACGCCCGGAAGTACAGCGACGCGGTGTCGAGGAGCATGAGGCGGGGTGCGCGTGAGGTCACGGCGCGATCCTGCCACGGACCACTACCCTCACGGCATGAGCACGAGCGACATCGAGGCGACCGACCGACAGATCCTCGGCCTGCTGGCGGCCGACGGACGGATGTCGTTCACCGACCTCGGCAAGGCCACCGGCCTCTCCACGTCCGCGGTGCACCAGCGGGTGAAGCGGCTCGAGACGCGCGGGCTGATCACCGGGTACGCCGCCCAGGTCGACCACTACGAGATCGGCCTGCCGCTGACAGCGTTCATCTCGATCCGCCCCATCGACCCGTCGCAGCCCGACGACTCGCCGGAGCGGCTGCGCGACATCCCCG
This sequence comes from uncultured Actinomycetota bacterium, assembly GCA_963825755.1. GTDB lineage: Bacteria > Actinomycetota > Actinomycetes > Propionibacteriales > Nocardioidaceae > Nocardioides. The sequence continues at coordinate 171,228 of CAWGUS010000016.1, forward strand.
GCATCGAGTCGTGCTGGTCGGTCGCGGGGGAGGAGTCATACATCCTCAAGGTGCGGGTCGGCACCCCGCTCGACCTCGAGGAGCTGCTGGCCCGGATCCGGGCCGCCGCCAACGTGGCCACCCGGACCACCATCGTGCTGTCCACGCCGTACGAGAACCGTCCGGTGACCTGAGAGGTTTCCCCGGCTGACCGGGGAAACCTCCGCATGAAGGCCAGAGTTCTGCCTGCCAAGCGGAGGTTCTGCCCGTGAACGTCACGCGATCACGCCACGACCCCGGTTGAGAGCATGGGAAATGCGCCGGGCGGTCTGCTCGCCGCGGCTCAGGTCCCGCCAGGTGAGCCGGACGCATAGCCAACCCGTGAGCTCCGAAACCATCTCCTCACGGCGCTTCTCTCGGAGCACGACGTCGCGCTCGGTCTCTCCAGGGCGCAGGTGTTCGCTGTACTTGGCCGCTCCGTCGACCTCGACGAAGACGCCGTGGCCAGGCCACGCGAAGTCTAGGCGGGCGACGATCAGACCCGAGCCGTCGCGCACCTCGTACTGCGGGACTGGCGCGGGAAGGCTGCAACGCCAGCACAGGAAGCGCGTGCGCGACTCGGCCACGGACTCGGACCGCCCATCGGCGAGTCGGAGCACGAGGTCCGTGTGAAGGGTGTGCGGCCAGGCGTTCATGAGCCGATAGCGACGTTGGAGGGCTTCTGGCGTGGTCAGGCCGCGATGCAGCAGGTTGTCGATGATGGTGACGCTGGCTTCTGTTCCGACCACGGTTGTGATCTCGAGCGCCGCCCTCGTAGGGCCCGACAGCGACATGCCGTCCGCCTCGACCACATCTCCGTCCACTAGGGTTCCTCGGTGCTGCCTGACGCCGGCCTCTCGGCGGCCGCTCCTGCCGTCGCGGCGGGTCAGATCGACCTCACGCAGGTCGAGGCCCCACGTCGGTGCACCCAGCTGTACGACCGCACTCGTGTGCGACAGAACCACCGGCGTACGGGATTGTCGGTAGGCAGCCCGGCACAACAACAGGTAGCGCCCAGCCACGTCGAGTGAGCGCCATGCGTCGGGAAACGTGTAGGCACCGTGCCGGACCCGACGCCACGACCCAGAGCGGACGGCCCGCGCTATTGCGTTGTGGGAGTAGCCGAGCTCCCGGGCCTCCCGCCACAGGAAGACACCGTGCTCACCAACGATCCCGCGAAGTACCTCGTCCATGAACGAAGTCCTGCCCCGCGTCACAGCTGCGAACCGGGCCACCAGCCGGGCTGTGGATAACAGAGTGGCCGCAGCGGAACCTCCACTTGTCAGGCAAAGCTTTGCCCACGGAGTGGAGGTTTCCCCGGCCGACCGGGGAAACCTCAGCCCAGCCTCAGTAGGCCTGCAGTGCCGCCGTACGGCGGGAGGCCTCGGCGACCTCGGCGGCCTTGAGGGCGGACTCGTCGAGGCGGCCGTGCTCCTGCCACCACTGCTGGCCGGCGAGCGGGAGGGTGTGGATCGGGTCGTAGTACTCGTAGGTGCGCGAGAGCGCCTCGGGGTCGGCGGCCTCGATCGAGGTGCGGTAGTTCTTGGTCCAGTAGGAGATGCCGCGCTCGGTGTCGTAGTCGGTGAGCTGGTGCACCCAGCGCTTGCCGACGAACGGCACGTCGCACACGATGCGCGGCGTCGCGAAGCCTGGCAGGTAGCCCATGATGTGGTGCTGCAGCCGCTGCGCGTCGGCGACCGAGACCCGCCAGTGCTCCGAGAACGGGATCATGTCGCACATGTAGAAGTAGTACGGCATGATCTGCGCGCCATCGAGCAGCCGGAAGCACAGGTCGAGCAGCGCGTGCGGGTCGGCGTTGACGCCGTTCAGCAGGACGCCCTGGTTGCGCACGTCGCGCAGGCCGGCTGTCGAGCATCGCGCTTGGTCGCCTCGGCGACGAGCGGGGTGACGGAGTTCGCGTGGTTGGCGTGGGTGTGGATGGCGAGTCGAGACGCCGCGCTAGCGGGCGATCGTGGCGACCCGGGCCATGCCGTCGACGACGTCGGGCTGGAGCCAGTGCTGCGGGCAGGCCGATCAGCGCCTTGGTGGCGAGCCGGATGTCGCGGATGTTCTCGATCTCGAGCAGCCGGGTGAGGAAGTCCTCGAGCCGCGGCCAGGGCATGTTGGCCACGTCGCCGCCGGAGACGACGACGTCGCGCACGGACGGAGTGCGCCGCAGGTAGTCGAACATCGCGTCGAGACGGTCGATCGGCTTGGCGGTGAACTTGAGCTTCTCGATGACCGGCGTCGAGTTGCCGACGAGGTCCATCCGCGTGCAGTGGCCGCAGTACTGCGGGCAGGTCGGCAGCAGCTCGGCGAGCACCTTGGTCGGGTAGCGGTGGGTCAGCCCCTCGGCCACCCACATGTCGTGCTCGTGCAGCGAGTCGCGGGTGGCGTGCGGGTGCGACGACCAGTCGGTACGACGGTCGCTGAACACCGGGATCATGTAGTGGCGCACCGGGTCGGCGTAGAACGCGTCGGTCAGCGACCCGGCCCGGCCGGCGTCGACTGCGGCGCCATCGTGTTCATCATCTGCGGCGGCACCAGCATCGACATCGTGGCGCGCTCGGCCTGGTCGCGCTCGAGGTCGGCGTAGAACCGGTCGTCGACGAGGTCGCCGATGCAGCTCGCGCAGCTGCTTGACGTTCTTGACGCAGTGGGCGCGCTGCCACTGCACCGACGCCCACTCCTCGGCGGTGACGTCGCGCCAGCCGGGGAAGCGGGTCCAGTCGGGCTCGACGAGCTCGACCCGGTGCGTAGGGGTAGGGCTGCGACGGTCTCCAGGCCGATCGCGGTCTCGATGCTCATGCGGTCTCCCGGGTGCAGGCTCGGTGGTGCCGGTGGTCGCCGCGGCGCGTCGTTGTGTGGCGCGCGTCGCTCTGACAGAGTAGAGGAGAATCTCCGGTTCGCAATGCCGCGCCGGAGGATTTCCTGTTCAAGTCGCCGATAGTACGTGAGGAAGCGAGCCATGGTCGCGGAGCGATCCGACCGGGCTGCACCGGGTGCTCGACGACCGGGCGTCGTGCTGCCCCAGGCGGCCGAGCGGCTCGACACCCGCCGCGAGCTGTGGCCCGACGAGGTCCGGATCCGGGTCGAGAAGCTCAACCTCGACGCCGCGTCGTTCCGCCAGCTCGAGCGCAAGCACGCCGGCGACGGCGACGGCGGTCCGCGCCGAGGTGCTCGAGATCGTCGCCACCCGCGGCAAGATGCAGAACCCCGAGACCGGCTCCGGCGGCATGCTCGTCGGCACCGTCGAGGAGGTCGGGGCGCGAGTCCCCGCTCGGCCTCGCGGTCGGCGACCGCGTCGCCACCCTGGTCTCCCTCACCCTCACCCCGCTGGTCATCGAGGACGGCCTCGAGCGGCTGGGACGGCCGCTCCGAGCAGGTGCCCTGCGACGGGTACGCCGTCCTCTTCGGCCGCTCCATCGCCGCCGTGATCCCCGACGACCTGCCGACCGCGACCTGTCGCCTGGCGGTCATGGACGTCGTGCGGGGCCCCGCGCTGACCGCCCGGATCGTGGCGAGCAGTACGACCGGCGCGGTGACCGTCGCCGTCATCGGCGGCGCCGGCAAGTCGGGCTCGCTGAGCCTGGCCGCAGCCAAGGACGCCGGGGCCGCCCGCACCATCGGCGTCGTGCCGCACGAGCGCGAGGCCGGCCTGCTCGACGGCGCCGGGATCGCCGACGTCGTCGTCGATCGCCGACGCCCGCGACCCGATCGCCCTGCGCGACGCCGTGCTCGGCGCCGGGCGGCCCGGCCGACGTCACCGTCGTCTGCGTCGACGTACCCGGCTGCGAGGGCGGCGCGATCCTGGCCACCGCCGAGCCGCGGCACCGTCATCTTCTTCTCCATGGCCACGTCGTTCTCCGCGGCCGCGCTCGGGGCCGAGGGGCTCGCGGCCGACGTCACCATGCTGGTCGGCAACGGCTACGTGCCCGGCCACGCCGCGTACGCGATCGACCTCCTGCGCAGCAACGACGGCGTGCGCGGGCTCTTCGAGGGCCGGCTCGGATGACGATGACCCTCCTGCAGCAACGGCCGCGTCCGCTGCGGCACCGGGCGCGCCACGTCGGTCGCCGTCGAGGACGACTCGATCGTCTGGGTGGGCGACGACGACGGCGCTGCGGCGTACGACGACGCCGACGAGGTCGTCGACCTGGAGGGCGCGCTCGTCACGCCGGCGTTCGTCGACTCCCACATCCACACCGTCCGCACCGGCTTCGCGCTCACCCAGCTCGACCTGACGGGTGCGACGAGCCGCGAGCACCTGCTCGACCTGCTGTCGTCGTACGCCGCCGGACACCCGCACGACCTCCTCGTCGGCAACGGCTGGGACGAGACGCGCTGGCCGAGTCGCCGAGCCGCCCACGGCCGACGAGATCGAGCGGGCGGTGCCCGGTCGGCGAGGTCTACCTGACGCGCATCGACGGCCACTCGGCCCTCGTGTCGCACACGTTCGCCGCCACGATCCGCGACCTCGACGCGGTCATCGGCTGGACTCCCGACGGCCGGGTCGAGCGCGACGCCCACCACGTCGTCCGCGACGCGCTTGCCGACCGCACCACCGATGAGCAGCGCCTCGCTGCCGCCCGCGCGGCCTGCGGCGAGCTCGCCCGGCACGGCTTCGCCGGCTTCCACGAGAACGCCGCGCCCCACATCGGCCCCGAGTCCGAGATCGCCCTCGTTCGCCGGGCCGCGGAGGAGCGCGGGCTCATCGCCACCCTCTACTGGGGCCAGGTCGGCGTCGTCGAGAAGGCCCGCGCCCTCGGCGTACGCGGCCTCGCCGGTGACCTCAACGCCGACGGTGCACTCGGCTCGCGCACCGCGGCCCTCACCTCGCCCTACGACGACGCGCACGAGCACTGCGGCCACGGCTACCTCACGCCCGAGCAGATCGCCGACCACGTGGTCGAGTGCAGCAACGTCGGCCTGCAGGCGGGCTTCCACTGCATCGGCGACGCCGCGATGGACGCCATCGCCGACGGCTTCGAGCTGGCTGCCCGGACCCTCGGCGTCGACTCCCTGGCCGGCCACCGGCACCGCCTCGAGCACGTCGAGATGCCGTCGGCCCGGGTGATCGAGGTGCTCGGCCGACTGGGCGTCGTCGCCAGCGTGCAGCCGATGTTCGACGCGCTGTGGGGCGGCCCGACCGGCATGTACGCCGACCGGCTGGGCGAGCGGTGGCGCGGCATGAACCCGCTCCGCGACCTGGCCGCTGCCACTCGGCTGTCGTTCGGCTCCGACTCGCCGGTGACGTCACTCGGTCCCTGGGCCGCGGTGCGCGCGGCCGTCCACCACCACAACGAGCAGCAGCGCCTCGACGTGGCCACGGCGTTCGCCGCCCACACCGCGGGCGGCTGGTTCGCCGGTGGCGACGACGCGTCCGGCAGCATCGAGGCCGGCAAGCGTGCCGACCTGGCCGTCTGGGACGTGCCCGGAGACCTCGACCACGACGGCTGGCCGGTGCTCGCATCCCGACCTGCCGCTGCCTGCTGCGCGCCGTACCCTCGCCGCGGGAACCACGATCTGGAAGGCAGACCCCGCATGACCGGCAAGCTCAGGCTCGACCCCGCCCAGGTGCGCGAGGCGCGCTCCCTGGCCCGCGCCGTCGGCCGCCCCATCGTCAACACCGCGAAGAGGCACACGACCATCTCGGTCGAGCGCGCGACGCTGCGGCTGGCCGGGCTCGAGGGTGCCGACGCCGACGGCATCCCGTGGGTCAACCGCCTCGCCGACGCCGTACGCGCCGACCTCCACGACGACGGCGGGCTCTCGCACGGCATCGCACTGCCCGTCTGGGACGCGCTCGTCCGCGGCGAGGCAGACGACCTGGCGACGCTCGCGCAGAAGGCCGGCGCCGGCTCGGTGCGGTTCCGGCTCCCCGAGGGCAAGGACGCAACCCGCGCGCGTACGGCGTCCCGCAAGTCCGTCGGCGCCGGCATCCGCCGGATCGACGTCCGCCGCAAGGAGCGCGAGCGGCTGATCAAGCGGGTCGGCGACGCACCCCGCAAACCGTGGATCTACCTCATCGTCGCGACCGGCGACATCTACGAGGACATCCCGCAGGCCCAGGCGGCCGCGCGAGAGGGCGCCGACATCATCGCGGTGATCCGCAGCACCGGGCAGAGCCTGCTCGACTACGTGCCCGAGGGCGCGACGCGCGAGGGCTTCGCCGGCACCTACGCCACGCAGGAGAACTTCCGGCTGATGCGGGCGGCGCTCGACGAGACGAGCAAGGAGCTCGGCCGCTACGTGCGGCTGACCAACTACGCGTCCGGCCTCTGCATGCCCGAGATCGCGGCGCTGGCCGGCCTGCAGCGCCTCGACATGATGCTGAACGACTCGATGTACGGGATCCTCTTCCGCGACATCAACCCGATCCGCACCTTCGTCGACCAGCGCTTCAGCCGCCAGGTCCACGCTCGCGCCGGCATCATCATCAACACCGGCGAGGACAACTACCTCACCACGGCCGACGCGGTCGACGCCGCACACACCGTCACCACGAGCCAGCTCCTCAACGAGTACTTCGCCAAGGAGGCCGGCCTCGAGGACTGGCAGCTCGGACTCGGCCACGCGTTCGAGATAGACCCCGAGCTGCCAGACTCGTTCCGGCTCGAGCTCGCCCACGCGATGCTGGCCCGCGACCTGTTCCCGAAGGCGCCGCTGAAGTGGATGCCGCCCACGCGGCACATGACCGGTGACGTCTTCCGCGGCTACCTGCTCGACGGCTTCTTCAACCTCGTCGGTGCGCTCACCGACCAGGGCATCCTGCTCGTCGGCATGATGACCGAGGCGGTGGTCACGCCGTGGATCTCCGACCGCGACCTCGCCCTGCAGAACGTCCGGTATGTCATGAACGCAGCCGGCAACCTGCACGAGGACTTCAACCCGGACCCGAAGGGCTTCATCGGCAGCCGGGCCCGCGAGGTGCTGGGGGAGTCCATCGGCCTCCTGCAGGACATCAAGGGCCACGAGAACGGCCTGCTCGACGCGATCGCGGACGGCACGTTCGGGCTGATGAAGCGCCCCGCCCACAAGGGCCGCGGCCTCGACGGCGTCGCCAAGAAGTCGAAGGCCTACTACAACCCGGCCACAGAGCTCTTGGAGGAGAGATGAGCGACCCCAAGACCCCGGGCTTCGGGACGGCTACTCCGAAGACCCCCGAAGGCACGGGCAGTGGCCACATCATCCGCCCGTACGGCGACACGACGGGCGACGGCATGGTGCAGCTGTCGTTCACGCTGCCCCTGTCGTCTGTGGGCGCGCACTCCAAGGTCGCCGAGGGCGCCGCGGCCCAGCTCGCCAACAAGATGGGCATGGACCCCGCGCTGGTCGTGCACTCGAAGCCGATGGGCGACGACTTCACGTTCTTCGTGGTCTACGGCCGGGTCAACCACCTGGTCGACACGTCGATCGTCGAGGTGATCGAGCGCGACTACCCGCTGCTGACTCCCAAGGAGGCCAACGCCGCGATCAAGCGGGCCCTGCGCCGCCGCCTGGTCGTCGTCGGCGGTTGCATCGGCACCGACGCGCACACGGTCGGCATCGACGCGATCCTCAACATCAAGGGCTTCGCGGGCGAGAAGGGCCTCGAGTACTACCGCGAGCTGAAGGTGGTCAACCTGGGTGCGCAGGTGAGCGTGCCGCAGCTCGTCGAGGCGGCCCGTGAGGAGAAGGCGGACGCCGTACTCGTCTCCCAGGTCGTCACCCAGCGCGACGCCCACCTGCTCAACACCCGCGAGATGTCGGCGGCCTTCCGCGAGGCGTACCCGTCGGCGTCTCGGCCGCTGCTCGTCGTGGGCGGCCCCCGCTTCGACGAGTCGATGGCCGGCGAGCTCGGCGTCGACCGGGTCTTCAGCCGCGGTACGACGCCCGGCGAGGTGGCGTCCTACATCGTGCACCGGCTCACCCAGCGAAAGGCCTCCTGATGACCGCCACCGTCGGCGAACGCGTCGTCCACCGCCGCTACGTGCCCTACTCCCACGCCCACTACGCCGGCAACCTGGTCGACGGTGCCTACTCGCTGGGCCTCTTCGGCGACGTCGCCACCGAGATGTGCATCCGCACCGACGGCGACGAGGGCCTGTTCGCGTCGTACTCCGACGTGCAGTTCCGCGCACCCGTGATGGCCGGCGACGTCCTCGAGATCACCTGCGAGCTGGTCAGGGTCGGCACCCGCTCGCGCGTCATGGACTTCGCCGTGTACGTCGTCGCGCGCGGGGCCGCCACCGACGCGGCCCCCGGCGCTGCAGCGGTGCTCGACGAGCCCCTGCTCGCGACGTCCGCCACCGGCACCGTGGTCGTCCCCGAGTCGTCCGCCTGACACCGGGTCAGGGCCCGGTCTCCAGCGGACGACCCGGTGCTCTGGACCACCCTTCGGCGTGTCGTCGGGAACACGCCGCGAGGTCTGAAATTGGACCGATCGAAGTCCTGCGGGAGATCGCTTCGCTGACCTGCGGAAACGCGTATCTGCGCAGGTCAGCGGCAGGGTTGACAGTGGCGGGGTCGAGGATCCAAGGTTCCGGGGTCCGCCTGTGCAGATCGTGGCTTGCGGACCGACGTCCGAGTGGCCGTGTCGGTGGGTGTGGAGCCAGCGCTCGCCCGAGACGGTTCACGGAGGTCGGTCCCGCACCGCGAGGGCGGAGACGGAAGGGACCCCAGCTCCGTAGACAACAGCGCGTCGCCGGCATCCAGTCGGCTCCGGGTTGGTCCGAAGGGCTCGGGTCCCTTCCGTCGGCCTGTGACAGGTCGGCGGGTAGCGTTGCCCCGTGCTGCTCCGGAGCTTCGCCGCGCTGCTCGCCGGCGTCCTCCTCGCGATGGCCTCCGAGCCCGTCGGTCTCGCCGTCCTCACCCCGCTGTCCGTGGCCGCCTTCGTGTGCTGCCTCCACGGCCTCCCGGCCCGGCGCGCGTGGCTCCCCGGTCTGCTCTTCGGCGGCGGCTTCTGCTTCGTCCTGATGTTCTGGATGCGCGCGGTCGGACCCGATGCGTGGGTCTCCTTGGCCGCGCTCGAGACGGCCTTCTTCGCCCCGCTCGGTGCGGTCGTCGCGCGGCTGACGAGGCTGCGGATGTGGCCGCTCTGGACCGCCTTCGCCTGGGTCGCCGTCGAGTCCATCCGAGGCTCCTGGCCGTTCAGCGGCATGCCCTGGGGCCGGCTCTCCTACGCCATCGCCGGTACGCCGTGGGCCGAGGCGCTGCCGTGGCTCGGGTTCACCGGCGTCAGCCTGCTGCTGGCGGCCACCGGGACCACGTTGGCCTGGCTGGTGCTCGGCGGGTGGCGGCAGCGACGTGCGGCCGTCGTGGCCGTGGGTGCGGTGCTCCTGCCGGTCGCTGCGGCGGCCGTCGCGCCGTACACGACGGAGCAGAGCGGCTCGGTCACCGTCGCAGTCGTGCAGGGCAACCTGCCGGGCACGGGCAACGACCTGGTGGCGGTGCACCGCGAGGTCACCCGCAACCACGTGCAGGCCACCGTCGACCTGGCGGACCGCGTGCGGGCGGGCGAGGTCGACGAGCCCGACTTCGTCATCTGGCCCGAGAACTCCACGGCCGTCGACCCGTTCCTCGACGCGGAGGTCAACGACGGCATCGAGACGGCAGTGGCGGCGATCGGGGTACCGGTGCTCGTCGGCGGGATCGTGGATGCGCCCGACCCCGACGCGGTGCTCAACCAGGGCATCGTCTGGGACCCGGTCACCGGGGGAGGGGAGCGCTACACCAAGCGCCACCCGGTGCCGTTCGGCGAGTACATCCCCTGGCGCGACACCGTCTTCAAGAGCAACTTCGGCCAGCTCCGGCTGATCCCGCGGGACATGGCCCAGGGCACCCGCCTCGAGCCGCTGCGCATCGACGGCGCCCTGGTGGCCGACGCGATCTGCTTCGACGTGGCCTACGACGACGGCATCCACGACCAGCTCCAGCACGGCGGCGAGCTGGTCACCGTGCAGACCAGCAACGCGAGCTTCATGGGCACCTACCAGATCGAGCAGCAGTTCGAGATCACCCGGCTGCGGGCGATGGAGACCGGTAGGTACGTCGCCGTAGCGGCCGTCAACGGCGTCTCCGGCGTGATCGACCCGGACGGCACCGTCCTGGACTCCGCTGCCGCCCGCACGCAGGAGGTCATCGTGCGGGAGGTCGAGCTCCGTACCGGGCTGACCCCCGCCGTACGCATGGGTCCCTGGCCCGGACGTGTTTGCCTGGTGTTGGCGCTCGTTGGCTTGGTTTTCGCCGCCCGTGCCCCGCGGGGCGCATATCCTCGGCGGACCGAGCAGCGAGCCGACGAGCCAGCCGACGAACCAGCCAAGGACCACGTGTGACCTCACCGACGGACCAGCGCACCGTGATGGTCATCCCGACCTACAACGAGTCGGAGAACCTCGGATGGATCGTCGGCCGGCTGCGTACGGCGCAGCCCGGCATCGACGTCCTGGTCGTCGACGACAACTCGCCCGACGGCACGGGCAGGATCGCTGATGGGCTGGCCTCCGCCGACGACGCGGTCAGTGTGGTGCACCGCACCGAGAAGGCCGGGCTGGGCGCGGCGTACCTGCACGGCTTCCGGGTGGCCCTCGAGGCGGGCTACGACGTGATCGGCGAGATGGATGCCGACGGGTCGCACCAGCCCGAGCAGCTGCAGCGGCTGATCGACGCGCTGCCCGACGCGGACCTGGTCATCGGATCCCGCTACGTGCCGGGCGGCTCGATCGTCAACTGGCCCCGTTCCAGGGAGCTGCTGTCGCGCGGCGGCAACCTCTACGTCCGGCTGTTGATCGGCATGTCGGTGCGCGACGCGACCGCGGGCTACCGGCTGTTCCGCCGGCACGCGCTCGAGGCGGTCGACCTCGCGTCGGTGACGTCGACCGGCTACGTCTTCCAGACCGACATGACCCATCGGGTGCTCGATGCCGGGCTGCGGGTGCGCGAGGTGCCGATCGAGTTCGTCGAACGGGTGCGCGGCGACTCGAAGATGACCGGCCAGGTCGCCACCGAGTCGTTGAAGAAGATCACCGTGTGGGGGCTCTCCGAGCGCCGCGCGCAGCTAAATCGGTGGTTCGGGCGTCGCCGCGTTTCACCTCGTGCTTCATGATGGACAGGTGACTCGACGCCGCCGTCTCCCGATGTGGGTGCTCTTCGTCGCCCTGGTGGTCGTGCCCCTGGCGGAGATCTACGTGCTGATCCAGGTCGGCCAGGTCATCGGGCCGTGGTGGACCATCCTGCTGCTGATCGCCGACAGCATCATCGGCGGCTGGCTCATCCGGCGCGAGGGCGCCAAGGCCTGGCGTGCCCTGCGTACGGCGCTCGACTCCGGCCGGATGCCGGCCCGCGAGCTCGCCGACGGGGCGCTGATCGTCTTCGGCGGCGCGCTGATGCTCAGCCCCGGGTTCGTCACGGACCTGCTCGGCATCCTGCTCATCTTGCCGATCACGCGGCCGATCGCCCGCGGCATGCTGACCACGGTGCTGTCACGGCGGCTGCTCGCCGCCGGCGTACCCGTGCCGAACAGCCGGCCCCGGACATCACAAGGCCCCGGACCTGTGGTCCGGGGCGATGTGGTCGACGACGAGTGACCCGCTCGATCTGATCTCGGGAACCAGACCTGGGATCGCTCGTCTCAGGCCGACTTGATCCGCTTCTTCGCGTTGGCTCGGTGCAGGTGTGCGGGACCGATCTCTCCGCCACGCAGCAGGTCCAGACGCTCCTTGAGGATGTCCTCGAGCTCCTTCTCGGACCGGCGCTCGAGCAGCATGTCCCAGTGGGTTCGGGCCGGCTTCTCGACCTTCTCCTCCTTGGTGATGCCGTCGACGCTCAGGCCCTCGCCACCGCAGCGCGGGCATTCCCACACGGCGGGGATGTCGGCCTCGACCGACATCGTGATCTCGAAGACGTGCCCGAGCTGACACCGGTATCCGACCTGCTGACGAGCCGCGAACTCGATGCCGCGCTCGTCCTCGAAACTTTGCCCGCCGAGCCTCGCGCCACGCAATGTGCGCTCCGCCATTGAGCCACCTCCAGATTAGTTGCTTTCCCGGTACGGGAATGAGACGGCCCAGTCGAGGTTTCATGACGCCGCGCATCGCGACGCCTACCGTCATACATCGTTCAACGGTAGTGGGCGGGGCAAGATTCCGCCGATTTCCGGCCCCGGGAGTGCGTCAGGTCACCCCGGATCGTCAGACGACCGCCGGGATGTCGTTGCCGGCCTCGCGGATGCCGCGCTCGGTGTCGACCCGCGTCAGCAGCAGGCCTCCGAGCAGGAAGAACGCGATCAGCGCGAAGATCGCCGGCCGGTAGGAGTCGGTGATCGCAAGGACCAGGGCGAAGGTGGCCGTCCCGAACCACGACGTGCCGCGGTCCATCGCGTGGTAGAAGCTGAAGTACTCCGCCTCCTTGCCGCGCGGGATCAGCAGCGAGAAGTACGACCGGGCCAGCGCCTGGGTGCCGCCGAGAACGATGCCGATGCCGACGCCGAGGACGAGGAACAGCGGGACGTTCCTCGCCGGCAGGAACAGTGCAGCAGTCACGATCACCATCCAGATCACGAGGCCGGCGAGGATCACCCGCTTCGCGCCGTACTTCCCGGCGAAGCGCCCGAAGAGCAGCGCACCTCCGAAGGCGACGAACTGCACCATCAGGATCGTGGCGATCAGGATGGTCTGGCTGTGGTCGAGCTCCTCCGCGCCGTAGACCGACGCCGACGCGATGACGGTCTGGATACCGTCGTTGAAGAAGAGGTAGGCGAGCAGGAAGGTCAGCGCGGTCGGGTAGCGGCGCATGTCCTTCAGGGTGCTCGCGAGCTGGCCGAAGCTCTGGCGGAGCAGCCCACCGCTCTCGGGTACGACGTGCACGGGCTGGTGGTTGCGCAGCCGGAGGAACGGGATCACCGTGAAGCCGGCCCACCACACGGCTGCCGAGAGCATGCACAGCCGGGCGGCGAGCGCCTCGGTCAGGCCGAGTGACTCGTGGCCGAGGAACACGACCAGGTTGAGCACGAGGAGGATGCCGCCGCCGAGGTAGCCGAACGCCCATCCGCGTGAGGACACCCGGTCACGCTCGTTCTCGGTCGAGATGAGCGGAAGGATCGAGTCGTTGATGACGCCGGCCGCACCGAAGCACAGGTTGCCGCCGACGATGCACACGGCCGCGAGCACCCAGTTGTCGCCGGTGGCGAGGAAGATCACGGCGGCGAAGGTCGCGCCGGCCCAGGCGAAGCCGGCCAGCAGACCCTTCTTGTTGGCCGTGCGGTCGGCGACCGCGCCGAGGATCGGCAGGAGCAGGGCCGACAGGATCGTGGAGATCGTGATCAGCCAGAAGAACAGGGCGCCGGGAGGGACGCTGAACCCGAGGAACGAGAACCGGCCGTCCTCGCCGCCGACGGCGTTCTCGGCGAGCCCGATGAAGTAGGGGCCGAAGAAGACGGTGCCGATCGTGGTCGTGTAGGCGCTGTTGGCCCAGTCGTAGAAGTACCAGGCCTTCTGCTCCCGCGCCCGGTTCAGCGGCTCGAGGTTGGCGATGCCCTGAGGCTGTGCCGCGTCGCTCATGCCGGTTCCCTCCATTGCCCGCAGTCGCGGAGCACGTCCCTGAGTATGTCGGTGCGGTCGGTCATCAGGCCGTCGACACCACGGTCGAGCAGGGCCCGCATCTCGGCCGGCTCGTCGATGGTCCAGACGTGCACGTGCAGGCCGGCCGCGTGCGCACGTCGTACGACGCCACGCGAGGCGACGACGAGGCGACCGCGCCGGTGCGGGATCTGCAATGCGTCGGGTCGACCGCGGGTGAGCAGCCTGGCCAGCCGGGCGCTGGGGGAGAGGACGTAGGCCACCACCTCCAGGGGGTGGGCGGAGGTGGCGACGCGCCCGCGGGTCAGTCGCCGGAACTCGTTGATCGACCGGCGCGAGAACGAGCCGACGAGGACGCGGTCCCAGGCGTCGTACTCCTCGATCAACGCGACCAGGGCGGGCACGGCGCCCCGGGCCTTGAGATCGATGTTGAACCGCACGTCCGGGAACGCCTCCAGCAGTGCAGCCAGCGTCGGGATGGTCTCCCGGCCACGGATGAGGGCGCGCTGCACCTCGGCGTACGTCAGGGTGGCGATCTCGCCGCGCGCGTCGGTGACCCGGTCGAGGACCGTGTCGTGGAAGGCCAGCAGCACGCCGTCGCTCGTCACGTGCACGTCGGTCTCGAGGTAGTGGTAGCCCAGCGCGACCGCGTGGGTGAACGCCGCCACGGTGTTCTCGAGGTGCTCGATCTCGGGGTGGTAGGCACCGCCGCGGTGCGCGAACGCCAGCACCGGTCCGGGGTCGTCGAGGAAGGCGCGGCCAGTCGGGCGGTCGGTCACGCGGAGCAGTATTGCCTAGGAGTAACGTCGGAGCATGGAATCGACGACCTGCCCCAGATGCGGCGAGAAGATGGTGGAGCGCACTCTCGGAGCGACCCAGGTCAGCCAGTGCCCGGACGGACACGGCGTGTTCCTCGACCGGGCCGACCTCGGCACCCTCGTCGAGGCGGAGTCCGACTGGCACCGCAACGCCGAGCAGCGCACCGCGCCGCTGCCGCGCATCACTCCCGACATGACCGCGCCCCCCGCCGCCACCAAGCGCGCTCGGGCCTGGGTGGAGACGCTCTTCAGCTGACCGCTCTCCCGCTGGTTGAGGAAGGCGCTCTGGCGCCTGTCTCGAAACCTGCGTCTCTGAGCCCTGGTTTCGAGCCGGGCCCAGCGGCCCTCCTCAACCAACGATGGGTCCGCGGGGCCTCAGATATCCCGGAACGTCTCGATGTTGGCCCCGAGCAGGTTCAGCCGCTCGGCGAGGTCCTCGTAGCCACGGTGGATGACGTACGTCGAGCGCAGCACCGACGTACCCTTCGCCGCGAGCATCGCCAGCAGCAGCACGACAGCCGGGCGCAGGGCGGGCGGGCACATCATCTCGGTGCCGCTGAAGTGCGTCGGGCCCTCGATCATCACCCGGTGCGGGTCGAGCAGCTTGACGTTGCCGCCGAGCTTGTTGAGGTCGACGAGGTAGATCGCCCGGTTCTCGTAGACCCAGTCGTGCAGCAGGGTCTGGCCGTCGGCCACCGCTGCGATGACGGCGAAGAACGGCAGGTTGTCGATGTTGAGGCCGGGGAACGGCATCGGGTGGATCTTGTCGAGCGGTGCCCGCAGGTGCGAGGGCTTCGTGGTGATGTCGACCAGCCGGGTGTGCCCGTTGAGGGCGAGGTACTCGTCGGAGCGGTCGTACTGGAGGCCCATCTCCTCGAGCAGCGAGAGCTCGATCTCGAGGAACTCGATCGGCACCCGCTGGATGGTGATCGACGACTTGGTGACGATCGCGGCGGCCAGGAGCGACATCGCCTCGATCGGGTCCTCGCTGGGCGCGTAGTCGACGTCGACGTCGATGGTCGTGCGGCCGGTGACGGTCAACGTGGTGGTGCCGACGCCCTCGACGGCGACGCCGAGCCGCTGGAGGTAGAAGCAGAGGTCCTGGACCATGTAGTTGGACGACGCGTTGCGGATCACGGTCGTGCCGGGGTGCAGCGCGGCCGCCATCAGAGCGTTCTCGGTGACGGTGTCGCCGCGCTCGGTGAGCACGATCGGCCGCAACGGCTCGATGGCCCGGTTGACGTTGGCGTGATAGGCCCCGTCGGTGGCCTTGACCTCCAGCCCGAACGGGCGCAGGGCGGCCATGTGCGGCTCGACGGTGCGGGTGCCGAGGTTGCAGCCGCCGGCGTAGGGCAGGTCGAAGGTGTCGGCACGGTGCAGGAGGGGGCCGAGGAACATGATGACCGAGCGGGTACGCCGCGCGGCCTCCTCGTCGATGTGGGCGAGGTCGAAGTCCGCCGGCGGGATGATCTCGAGGTCGTTCTGCTCGTTGAGCCACCGGGTCTGGACACCCAGCGACGCGAGCACCTCGAGCAGCCGGTTGACCTCCTCGATGCGGGCGACCTTGCGCAACGTCGTACGGCCGCGGTTGAGGAGCGAGGCGCAGAGCAGGGCCACACCGGCGTTCTTCGAGGTCTTGACCTCGATGCTGCCCGACAGCGTGGTGGGGCCGGTGACGCGCAGGTGTGTCGGGCCGGCGCCCAGGGCCACGATCTCGGAGTCCAGGGCCGCGCCGATGCGGGCCAGCATCTCGAGCGAGAGGTTCTGATGACCCTTCTCGATGCGGTTGATGGCACTCTGCGAGGTGGACAGCAGCTCGGCCAGCTGGGCCTGGGTGAGACCGCGGTGCTTGCGGGCGTCGCGGATCAGGTTGCCGATACGGCCCAGGTAGTCGCGTTGTAGGAGATCAGCCATGTCAGCCACGGTATCTCAGATATGAGATAGGGCAACTCCGGCACGCGGTGCCGCCGTCCGGACCCTCCGAGAGTGCGTGCAAGGATCGGATCATGCGCGCCACGACCATCCACGCTGCCCGTGACATCCGCCTCACCGACGTCGAGACGCCGTGCGTGGGCCGCCCCACCGACGCCGTCATCAAGGTGACGGCCGGCTGCATCTGCGGCTCCGACCTGTGGCCCTACCGGGGTGAGAACCCGATCGAGGCCGGGGCGACCATCGGCCACGAGTGCGTCGGTGTCGTCGAGGAGGTCGGCTCGGCGGTCGAGTCGTTCGAGCCGGGCGACTTCGTCATCGTGCCGTTCTGCCACTGCGACAACACCTGCGCCCACTGCCGCGCCGGTGTCACGTCCGCGTGCGAGAACCAGGGCTGGACCGTGAGCGGGCAGGCGGAGTACTCCCTGGTCAACCAGGCCGAGGGCACGATGTTCAAGGCGGAGGCACCCGGCGACGACGAAGCGCTGCTCAAGTCGCTGCTGACGCTCTCCGACGTGCTGCCCACCGGCTGGCACGCGGCCGTGTCCGCCGGCGTACGCCGAGGCGGCAGCGCGGTTGTCGTCGGCGACGGAGCCGTCGGCCTGTGTGGCGTCCTCGCCGCGTCGATCATGGGTGCCGAGAAGGTCGTCGTCATGTCGCGCCACGAGTCCCGTCAGGAGATCGCGAAGGCGTTCGGTGCCACCCACGTCGTCGCCGAGCGCGGCAAGGAGGGCGAGGCGGCGATCCGCGAGATCACCGAGGGCGTCGGGGCCGACGCCGTGCTCGAGTGCGTGGGCACCGACCAGTCGATGCAGACCGCCTTCGCGGTGGCCCGGCCCGGATCGCGGGTCGGGTTCGTCGGGGTGCCGCACGGGGTCGAGCTGCCGGTGCGACGGATGTTCCAGAAGAACGTCGGCCTGTTCGGTGGTGTCGCGCCCGTGCGCGCCTACCTCGACGAGCTGCTCCCCAAGGTGCTCGACGGCTCGATCAACCCCGGCCTGGTCTTCGACTCGGTGCGTCCCCTCGACGAGGTCGCCGACGGCTACGCCGACATGGACGAGCGCCGGGCGATCAAGGTCATGCTCCGCCCGTGACCCCCATCCGTGCCGTCGTCCTCGACATCGGCTCGGTGCTCGAGATCGTCGACGACGGCGTCTTCCCGGCACCGTTCCTGTCCCGCCACGGACTGCCGCCCGACTCGTTCCAGGTGCGGATCCGGGCCCTGCCGGGAGACGGGATGACGGGCGGGGTCCCCGAGGCCGAGGTCCGGTCGCGCTGGCAGGCGGACCTCGATCTCGGCGACGAGCAGACCGACGAGCTGATGACCGACTTCTGGCGGTGGTACGTCGGCACGCTGGACCAGCCGTTGTTCGACTGGTTCGCCGGACTCCGCGATCGCGGTCTCACCGTCGGCATCCTCAGCAACTCCGCGCCCGGCGCCCGCGAGGCCGAGCGGCACCACGGGTTCGAGGCCGTCACCGACGACATCGTCTACTCCCACGAGGTCGGCCTGGCCAAGCCCGACCCGGCGATCTACGAGCTCACCGCCCGTCGGCTCGGCGTCCGGCCCGACGAGATCGCGTTCCTCGACGACCACCCGCCACACGTCGAGGCCGCCCGGGCGGTCGGCTGGCACGCCGTACTGCATGAGGACACGGCAGCGTCGATCGAGGCCCTGGAGGCCATGATCGGAGCAACAGCAGGTGGGTCGGAAAGGAGGTCGAGCTCCCATGACAACCCCGACCCCTCCCCGCCCGTCGAGGGTGCATGAACACTGAGACCGAGCTGGCACACCAGCTGGAGCGCTCCCTGGACGACCTGCCCACCGTGCCGGCGACGACCTACCTGCATCAGGCCAAGCTGGTCCGGCGGCGACGACGGGCGGCCGCGGGCCTCGTCGCGGCGTCGGTCCTGGTCGTCGCCTCGGGTGGACTCATGGCCGTCACGGCGCCAGGTGGCGACACTCCGGGCGATCTCGCCACGAACACGGGCCGCGAGCTGGTGCCGGTGACGATGCCGTCGGCCGACCTCCCGGCCGATCCCGACTACCCGGCCCCGGAGCCGGCCAACCCGGTCGAGGCCGTCGACGGCCTGGCAGGGGTCGACAGCTACTCGACGACGAAGGTCCCCTCGTGGGCCCAGGAGTACGGCAACCACGGCCCGGTCGCCATCGCCCCAGACGGTCGCCTGTGGGTGGCCCCGGAGGCCGTGGTCCGCCGTACGGTCGTCGACCCCATGGCCGGCACCACTCTCGGCGACGGCACCCGGGTCACGGAGTCGTTCGCGGTCGAGGCGAGGTTCGAGGACGACGACAACCTCCTGGGGGACGTCGTCTGGGTGCTGATCTACAACTCCGAGGACGTCCCCGGGTCCTTCGGCGAGATGGACGAGCCGGGTCGGTGGACCGACGACTTCGAGCTCTGGGTCGACGATGTGACCTCCCGCCCGCAGGGAAGACCCGACTTCGCCTCACGCCTGGTCGACTTCACCGATGACAGCTCCGACGTGCTGGTGCCCCGGGACGGCGTCCAGGTCGTTCGTCAGCTCGACGGCGTCGAGCTGGGTCCCACGTGGGCGAAGCATCCGCGGTCGAGCGTCGCCGAGGTCCGTTGGGCCGGAAAGACGTGGTTCGTCCTCGCGCAGGGCCCGCGCAACGGGTCGCCGTTCTTCGACGCCTACGACCCCGGGCTGTCGGCGCCGGACCTCGAGGGGTTCGTCACCTGGCTTCGCGGAGACGGTTCATGAACGACCATGACGCCGCGTACGTCGAGTTCGTGACCGCCTCCCAGGGTCGGCTGCGTCGGATCGCCTACGCCATCTGCCGCGACGACGACCGGGCCGAGGACGTCCTGCAGGAGGCACTGGTCAAGCTCTACCTCTCGTGGGGGAAGGTCCGCGAGGCCGGCCGCGAGGAGGCCTACGCGCGGCGGATCATCGTCAACGCCGACCTCGACGACCGGCGACGGCCGTGGAGACGACGGGCGGCGCACGTGCCCGCAGAGCACCTGGACCGGGTGCCGGCCGCCCCGGAGCTGCCGTTCGAGGAGCGGTCGAGCCTGCTGACGGCGGTGCGGTCGCTGCCCCCCATGCAGCGCCGCACGGTGGTCCTGCGCTACTGGCTGGGCCTGAGCGTCGCGGAGACCTCGGCAGAGCTCGACATCAGTGAGGGCACGGTCAAGAGTCACTCCGCCCGCGGCCTGACCGCCCTCCGAGCCGTGCTCGATGTCCAGGTCTGTCCGTGAGCCGGCTGTCTTCTAGACGTCGACGACCGCGTTGTCGCCCAGATCGGGTTCGGCGTCGGTGAGCAGCCCCCTGACGAGGGTGACGGCGGTGGCGACCTTGCCGGGGGACTCCCAGTACTCCGCGGTGGTGGCGTCGACACGCAGGAGCACGTTGTCGGGGTCGTCCGGCCCGCCGGACATGAAGATGCCGGCCGAGGTGTCCCAGAGCTCCTTCAGCTTGGCCCTGTCCTCGTCGAGCCGGCCCGTGCCGCTCAGCGAGACCCAGCCCCTGCCGGCGGCGTAGGCGACGTTGACCTCCGGCTTGGCGCCGATCGCTGCGATCTTCTCGCTGCTCCGCTGGGTGATGAACCAGACGGTGCCGGGGTCCTCGAAGTCCTGGGTGCCCATCGGCATCGAGACCAGGCGCCCCTCGGCGTCCTGGTAGGTCAGGGTGGCGATCCGAGTGTCCCTCATGATCGCCGTGACCAGCTCGCGCTGCTCGTTGCTCATCGTGGCTCCCTGCGTCGGTGGTGCGGTCCTCCCGACGCTGGCACGCACCGGGCGCCGCCACTACCTCCCGAGAGGTCAGATGGGGTCCAGGATGCGTTGCAGGAACTGCCGGGTGCGGGCTTCCTGCGGGTCGCCGATCACCTGCGAGGCGGGGCCGCGCTCGGCGATGACGCCGTCGTCGAGGAACAGCACCTGGTCGGAGACCTGCTGGGCGAACCGGATCTCGTGGGTCACCACGACCATGGTCCAGCCCTCGGCCGCGAGGTCTTTCATCACGCCGAGCACCTCGCCCACCAGCTCGGGGTCGAGCGAGGAGGTCGGCTCGTCGAAGAGCATCAGCCTGGGCTTCAGCGCCAGCGCGCGGGCGATGCCGACGCGCTGCTGCTGGCCGCCGGAGAGCTGGCCGGGGTAGGCGTCGGCGCGGTCGGCCAGGCCGACCTGTTCGAGCAGCACCCGCGCCTCGGGGGCGACCTCGGCCTGCGGGCGGCCCTGGGCGTGGATCGGCCCCTCGGTGAGGTTCTCGAGCACCGTGCGGTGCGGGAAGAGGTGGTGCGACTGGAAGACCATCGCGCTCTGCCGCCGCAGCTTCGCGAAGTCGCGCTCCGCGTCACGGCGGCCCCGGACCTGGGCGAAGTCGACCTCGACGTCGTCGATGCGGACGACGCCGCTGTCAGGCACCTCGAGGGTGTTGAGCGAACGCAGCACGGTCGTCTTGCCGGAGCCCGACGGGCCGAGCAGCACCGTGACCGTGCCGGACTCGACCGTGAAGTCGATGTCGCGCAGCACCTCCT
The DNA here is from genome assembly GCA_963825755.1 of uncultured Actinomycetota bacterium. Taxonomy (GTDB): domain Bacteria; phylum Actinomycetota; class Actinomycetes; order Propionibacteriales; family Nocardioidaceae; genus Nocardioides. The sequence goes on from CAWGUS010000016.1 coordinate 192,074, forward strand.
GGTCACCGAACGACTTGCGCAGTTCGGTGACCGACAGCAGGGGATCGGGGCTCATGCGAGGGACCTCTCCAGTCGGGTCTCGAGGCGGTTCTGACCCACGGACAGCACCGCGCAGACGACCCAGTAGAACAGTGCGGCCAGGGAGTAGAGCGCCATGAACTCGGTCGTCGCGCCGGCGTAGTTCTGGGCCACCCGGAACATCTCCGGGACCAGGATGACGGACGCCAGTGAGGTGTCCTTGACCAGCGAGATGAACGTGTTCGACAGCGGGGGTACGGCGGTGCGCGCCGCCTGTGGGAGGACGATCCGTCGCATCGTCAACGTGTAGCCCATGCCCACGGTGGCGGCGGCCTCCGACTGGCCGCGGGGCACGGAGAGGATCGACGACCTGATGATCTCGGCGGAGTAGGCCGCGACGTTCAGCGACAGGGCCAGGACAGCGGCCGGGAAGCTCTCGAGCTTGATGCCGATCTGGCCCAGTCCGAAGAACACGATGAACAGCTGCACCAGCAGCGGGGTGCCGCGGATGATCGAGATGAACGCACGGGCGGGCCAGTGCAACCATGGCCGGGTGGAGAGCCGCGCCATCGCCACGAGCAGCGCGAGCACGAGACCGATCGCCATGCTCAGCAGCGAGAGCGTGATCGTGTACTGCGCCAGCGCCTTGAGCATCGGCCCGGCCGCGTCCTGCAGGACCTCCGATGCGCCCTTGTTGCCGGCACGCCCGGAGAGGTCTGCCTCACCGCCGCCGTCCTCGGCGGAGACGTCGGCCTTGAAGTAGCTCTCCGAGATCTCGGTCAGGGTGCCGTCGGCGGCCATCTCCTCGAGGGCGGCGTCGGCCTGGTCGCGCAGATCGGTGTCGTCCTGACGGAAGGTGAGCGCCTGCTCGTTGACTCCTACGTCGGCGTCGCCGGCGATCTTGATGTCGGTGGAGCCGCTCGCGGCGAGGAAGTCGAGGATCGCGATGTTGTCGTTGAGGATCACATCGACCCGGCCCTGGGTGAGGAGCTCTGCGCCTTGGGCGAGGCTCTCGACCGAGCGCACCTCGGCTCCGGCCTCGGCGGCGATCTCCGCGAAGCTGGTCGACGTCGACTGGGCCGCCGTCTTGCCCTCGAGGTCGTCGAGTGTGGTGATCGAGTCCTCGTCGGCGGCCGTGACGATGACGGTTCGCGAGTAGGTGTACGGATCGGAGAAGATGTAGCGCGCCGACCGCTCCGGGTTGATCGTCACCTGGTTGGCGATCAGGTCGATGCGGCCGGAGTCGAGCGCAGGGAAGAGTGCGTCGAAGTTCGCCTCGACGAACTCCAGCTGCCAGCCCGCGCGCTTCGCGACCTCCTCGATGACCTCGATGTCGTAGCCGGTCAGCTCGTCGGTGTCGGTGTCGTGGAAGGTGAACGGCGGGTAGATGCCCTCGGTGCCGACGCGGACGACCGGGCCGTCGGTGTCGGTGCCGTCCGCCGCGCCCGACGGCGCCGCCGTACCGAGGAACATGCCGACCCAGAGAACGAGCAACGCGAGGATGCGCCATCGTCGGTTCACACGACCACCATTTCTGACTTAAGTGTCTTCGATTTGTGTGGTTGGAGCCTTCCGACCCTAGTCCATCCGCTCAGGCGAGCCCGTCGAGCGCCTTCTTCAACGAGGTCTGGGCATCGTCGCCCAGCTTCTTCAGGAACGGCGTGAGCAGCGGCGCCAGGAGCTTCGCAACCCCGGAGAACGTGAAGTCGGCGGTGTAGTCGACCCGGGTGCCCGTGCCGTCAGGCGTGATGCGCATCGTGTCGATGCTCTCGGTCGTCTTGTTGCGGCCGACGAGCCGGATCCGCGGAGGAGTGACCTCCTCGAGCGTGTAGTCGAGGGTGACGGTGTTGCCCATGAACTTCGAATCGTTGCGGTAGACCGAGCCGACCTCACCCTCACCGCTGACGCGCTTGCACGACACGGTGCCGTGGTCCCACTCGGTGGCGTTCTCGAAGTCGGCCAGGTAGGTGAAGACCGTCTCGGGGGAAGTGGTGGTGGTCACGGTGCGCGTGATGGAGGGCATGCCGCCCACGCTAGCGTGCGGCCGCGGACCAGCTCCCGCAGTCGCGACGGGTCGCCGGGCTCGGTGACCTGCCGGTCGTAGGTCGTGGCACAGCGCGTCCTAGGCTTCGGGAGTGAGCCTTCGTGAGGGCGTACGGGCCCTGGTCGTGGATCCCGACGAGCATGTGCTGCTCGTGCAGTTCTGCTGGGACGGCATGGAGTACGCCGGCGGTCTGTGGGCCAACCCGGGCGGAGGCATCGAGCCGGGGGAGACCAGGCTCGAAGCCATCCGGCGGGAGCTGCGCGAGGAGACCGGCCTGGTCGTCGACGAGCTCGGCCCAGAGCTCTGGACCAAGACGGCGTACTTCCCGATGGACGGGTGGGACGGGCAGGTCGACCACATCCACCTGTTGCGCACAGAGCGGTTCGAGCCGCAGCCCGAGATGTCCGAGGCCGAGCTGGCAGCAGAGAACGTCCGGCAGATCCGGTGGTTCTCTCTCGAGGAGCTGCGCACGCCGGGCCTGACGTTCGCGCCGCGGGCCCTGCCCGGACTGATGTCCCGGCTGCATGCCGAGGGCGTGCCGGACGAGCCGATCAGGATCGACGGGTTCTAGTCGGGTCTGACGCCCGGCCGGTGCTGGGCGCCGCCGACGATCTCGTGACACGATCTGACAGATGAGCTCCAGTCCCGCCGAGGCACAGCACCTGCGCGACCTGGCCCTGCTGCGACGGGTCCGCGACCGGATCGACCGCGAGTACGCCCAACCCCTCGACGTCGAGGCACTGGCCCGCGGCGTGAACATGTCGGCCGGCCACCTCAGTCGCGAGTTTCGGCGCGCGTACGGCGAGCCGCCGTACTCCTACCTGATGACGCGGCGCATCGAGCGCGCCATGGCCCTGCTCCTGCAGGGCGAGCTGAGCGTCACCGAGACCTGCTTTGCCGTCGGCTGCTCCTCGCTGGGGACGTTCAGCACCAGGTTCAGTGAGCTGGTCGGGGTGCCCCCGAGCGCCTACCGCGAGCACGCCGGCGATGCCACCGCAGGCATGGCCCCGTGCACCGCGAAGAAGATCACCAGACCGGTCAGGAATCGAGAAGCACCCACCGCTGAGCCGCAACTAGCGTGAGCGTCATGAACCTCACCATCCACCAGACCTTCCTTCCACACACCGACAACGACGCCTCCCTGGCGTTCTACCGCGACACCCTCGGCTTCGAGGTGCGCAACGACGTCGAGTACGGCGGCCAGCACTGGCTCACGATCGGGCCGGCCAACCAGCCGGACACGGCGATCGTGCTGCACCCGCCGGCCGCCGACCCCGGCATCACCGAGGAGGAGCGCCGCACCGTTACCGAGATGATGGCCAAGGGCACCTTTGCCGGCATCAACCTCGCGACGCCCGACCTCGACGGCACGTTCGAGAAGCTCCAGTCCGGCGACGCCGAGGTGGTGCAGGAGCCGACCCAGCAGCCGTGGGGTGTCCGCGACTGCGCCTTCCGCGACCCCGCCGGCAACATGATCCGCATCTTCGAGGTGGAGTGAGATGGCCGCCCTCGACGCGGTCATCCTCGAGGTGGCCGACCCCGCGGCCGCCGAGGCGTTCTACGACGCCGCCTTCGGCCTCGGCGACCGCCTCCACGTCCGCGGGTCGGACTCGGCGACGTCCGGCTTCCGGGGCTTCACGCTCTCGCTCGTCGTGGCCCAGCCGAGCATCGTCGACAGCTATGTCAGCAGCGCCCTCGACGCCGGAGCCACGGCCGTGAAGCCAACCAGCAAGAGCTTCTGGGGGTACGGCGGCAGCCTTCAGGCCCCGGACGGCACGGTGTGGACGGTCGCGACCTCGTCGAAGAAGGACTCCGGCCCGCCCACCAGGCAGGTCGACGACCTCGTCCTCCTCCTGGGGGTCGAGGACGTCAAGGCGAGCAAGCGGTACTACGTCGACCGAGGACTGGTCGTCGGCAAGAGCTTCGGCAGCAAGTACGTCGAGTTCGACGACGCCTCGTCACCGGTCAAGCTGGCTCTCCAGTCGCGGCGCGCCGTGGCCAAGAACGCCGGCGTACCTGCGGAGGGCACCGGGTCGCACCGGATCGCCATCACCGGTGACGGCGGGCCGTTCACGGACCCTGACGGGTTCGCGTGGGAGGCTGCCCTGGTGCGGGACGAGGAGAGGGAGAGCACCTGAGCATGGCCAAGAAGACCGACAGCACGTCGACCGCCCCGGCCGACAGCCACGACCTGATCCGCGTGCAGGGCGCGCGCGAGAACAACCTCAAGGACGTCAGCGTCGAGATCCCCAAGCGCAGGCTGTCGGTCTTCACCGGCGTCTCGGGCTCGGGCAAGAGCTCCCTGGTGTTCGCCACGATCGCCGCGGAGTCGCAGCGGATGATCAACGAGACCTACAGCGCCTTCGTGCAGGGCTTCATGCCCACCCTGGCGCGACCGGAGGTCGACCACCTCGAGGGCCTGACGACCGCGATCATCGTGGACCAGGAGCGGATGGGCGCGAACCCCCGTTCCACGGTAGGCACCGCCACCGACGCCAACGCGATGCTCCGCATCCTGTTCAGCCGGCTGGGCAAGCCGTACGTCGGCCCGCCGACCGCGTTCTCGTTCAACGTCCCGACCCGCAAGGCGAGCGGCGTGATGAGCACGGAGAAGGCCGGCGGCCGGGTCGAGAAGGCCGTGGTGCAGAACGCCGTCTACCTCGGCGGTATGTGCCCGCGCTGTGAGGGCATGGGCTCGGTGTCCGACTTCGACCTGACCGCGCTCTACGACGAGACGAAGTCGCTGGCCGACGGCGCGCTGACCGTGCCGGGCTACTCGATGGACGGCTGGTACGGCCGGCTGTTCGAGGGCGTCGGCCTGCCGATGGACAAGCCGATCGAGAAGTTCACCAAGAAGCAGCTCGAGACGATGCTCTACGCCGCTCCGACCAAGATCAAGGTCGAGGGCATCAACCTGACCTTCGAGGGGATCATCCCCAAGATGCAGAAGTCGCTGCTCTCCAAGGACGTCGAGGCCATGCAGCCGCACGTCCGCCGGTTCGTGGACCGCGCCATCACGTTCCAGTCCTGTCCCGAGTGCGAGGGCACGCGGCTCAGTCCTGAGGCCAGGTCCGCGAAGATCCACGGCAAGAACATCGCCGACCTCTGCGAGATGCAGATCAGTGACCTGGCCGAGTGGGTCCGCCAGCTCGACGAGCCCTCGGTCGCGCCGTTGCTCAAGGGCCTCCAGCACCTCCTCGACTCGTTCGCCGAGATCGGGCTGGGCTACCTGTCACTCGACCGGCCCGCCGGCACGCTGTCCGGTGGTGAGGCCCAGCGCACCAAGATGATCAGGCACCTCGGGTCGTCCCTCACCGATGTCACCTACGTCTTCGACGAGCCCACGATCGGCCTGCACCCGCACGACATCGAGCGGATGAACCAGCTGCTCCTGCAGCTCCGCGACAAGGGCAACACCGTGCTCGTCGTCGAGCACAAGCCAGAGACGATCGCCATCGCCGACCACGTCGTCGACCTCGGTCCGGGCGCGGGCACCGACGGTGGCAGCGTCTGCTTCGAGGGCGACATCGACGGGCTGCGCAGGAGCGACACCATCACCGGCCGCCACCTCGACGACCGGGCGACCCTCAAGGACGAGGTGCGTACGCCGGCCGGCCAGCTGGAGGTGCGCGGTGCGTCGACGCACAACCTGCAGGACGTCGACGTCGACGTCCCGCTCGGGATGCTCTGCGTCGTGACGGGGGTCGCGGGCTCGGGCAAGAGTTCACTGATCCACGGCTCGGTCGCCGGCCGCGACGGCGTCGTGGTCATCGACCAGGCGGCGATCAAGGGATCCCGGCGGAGCAACCCGGCGACGTACACCGGACTGCTCGAGCCGATCCGCAAGGCGTTCGGCAAGGCCAACGGCGTGAAGCCGGCGCTCTTCAGCTCCAACTCCGAGGGCGCCTGCCCCAGCTGCAACGGCGCCGGCGTCATCTTCACCGAGCTGGGCGTGATGGCCACCGTCGAGTCGATGTGCGAGGAGTGCGAGGGCCGGCGGTTCCAGGCCTCGGTGCTGGAGTACGAGCTGGGCGGCCGCAACATCGCCGAGGTGCTCGCGATGTCGATGACGGAGGCCGAGAAGTTCTTCGGTGACGGCGAGGCGAAGACCCCGGCCGCGCACAAGATCCTCGAGCGACTCGTGGACGTCGGACTCGGCTACCTCACCCTCGGCCAGCCGCTCACCACACTGTCCGGCGGCGAGCGACAGCGCGTCAAGCTGGCCACCCAGATGGCCGACAAGGGAGACGTCTACGTCCTCGACGAGCCGACCACCGGGCTCCACCTCGCCGATGTCGAGAACCTGCTCGGCCTCCTCGACCGTCTCGTCGACTCCGGCAAGTCGGTCATCGTCATCGAGCACCACCAGGCCGTGATGGCGCACGCCGACTGGATCATCGACCTCGGTCCCGGCGCCGGTCACGACGGCGGCAAGGTCGTCTTCGAGGGCACGCCCGCCGACCTGGTCGCAGCGAAGAGGAAGACGCTGACCGGCGAGCACCTCGCGGCGTACGTCGGCGGTTGACGGAACAGGTGACCCAGACACAAACCCACGACCTGACGTTCTCGGACACCGAGGTGCACAAGAGGTACGTCAGCTGGGACCGGGGCGAGGCGGACCGCGAGTGGGCCTGCCTGGTGCTGCTGGCCGAGCACGCTCCCGGCGTGGCGCCGACGCCGCTGCGCCGGGAGACGGTCGACGGCGGCCCGGTGGTGGTGATGGAACGTCTGCCGGGAGAGCCACTCGGCGGCTCGCCACTGACACCGGCCCAGACGACGTCACTCGGGCAGGCACTGCGACGCATGTACGACGTACCGCTCGAGGCCGCGCACGCCGCGGAGCTGGGGGAGCGGACCTACGGTCCGACGACCCATGCCGGGATGGTGGCGGAGTGGCTGTCTGACTCCTACGACCTGGCTCAGTGTCGTGACCCCGAGACGGTGCAGCGGGCCGTCGACGCGGCCCTCACGTGGCTGGTCGACCCGGACCACCTCCCGGAGCCGCACCTGTCGGTGATGGGCATCTCCGACCTCAATCCGGCGAACGTCCTGTGGGACGGCGAGACCTGTCGGCTGGTGGATTTCGAGGACGGCGGGCTGACCGACCTTGCCTACGAGCTGGCCGACCACGTCGAGCACATCGCGGGCCGGCTGACCGGAGTCTTCGACGTCGGCGCCTTGGTCGCCGCCGTCGGGCTCTCGGTGGACGAACGCCGGCGGATGGCTGCCTACCGGCCGCTCTGGGCGGCGTTCTGGCTGGCGATGCTGTTGCCCGGCAACGGTGGCTTCCGGCGCAATCCGCCGGGCACGACCGAGGCGCAGGCGACGCACCTGATGAGCATGATCGGCTGATCAGGCGGCGAGTGCGTGCGCGTCCTGCATCAGCACCGGCGTGCAGGTGCACGTGTCGCTGCACGGCAGGTAGGTGTGCGCGGCATGCCCGCAGGCCACGCAGGGCCGGTCGTGCGAGAGGTGCACGTCGTTGGTCTGCACGGTGTCCCACATGGTGGTGCCTCCTGGTCGATGTTCCTGCGGCTCTATAGACACCACGAACGCGAGACGCCGATCTCGACACTTCTCCGGGGTCTGCTCAGGGAAATTCCTGATGGCCCTGTCGTCGGGTGCCGCGACAGGGTCGTCGTATGCGTTTACGACCCCTCCTGACCAGGCTCGTCCCGGGCGTCCTCCTCCTTCCGCTGGCGCTCGCCGGCGCGGCGGCGGCCACACCAGCCGACCTGAGCGACCACCACCTCCAGCGCTCCCTCGACCACGTCGTCGCAGCGGGCGCGACCGGTGTCGTGCTGCGTGTCGACGACGGCCGGCGCACTCTCAGGCTCGCATCCGGCGCAGCACAGCTCGAGCCCCGCGTCGCCATGCGCCCCGGGGCGGGGCTCCGCATCGGCAGCGTCATGAAGACGTTCCTCTCGACGCTGGTGCTGCAGGCAGCGGGGGAGCGGCGGCTGCGCCTCGACGACACCGTCGATCGCTGGCTGCCGGGCCTCGTCCCGCGAGGCGAGGGCATCACGCTCCGGCAGCTGCTGAACCACACGAGCGGGATCTTCGACGTCGTGAAGGACGAGGAGTTCTTCCGGGCCGTTCTCACCGACCCGCTGCGCGAGTACACCCCACGACAGCTCGTGCGGATCGCCACCGCCCACCCACCCCTCTTCGAGCCCGGGGACGGCTGGGGCTACTCGAACACCGGCTACCTGCTGCTCGGGCTGGTCATCGAAAAGGCCACCCACCGCTCCGTCTCCCACCTCCTTCGCGAGCGCATCACGGAGCCGCTCCGGCTGGACCACACCTTCCTGCCGGTGCGGTCACCGGACATCCCGGGCTTCCACGCCCATGGCTACCTGCCGCCGTCGCTCACCGGTGACGGCTACGTCGACATCACCCGCATCAGCCCGACCGCACTGGGATCCGCGGGCGCCCTGGTGTCGACGCCGTACGACGTGCGTCGCTTCTTCCGCGCCCTGCTCGGCGGCCGGCTGCTGAAGCCGTCGCTGCTCGCGGAGATGAAGGAGACGGTCGAGGTGCGACCGGGCTACGACTACGGCCTCGGCCTCTACAGCCAGGAAACGCGGTGCGGCCGGGTCTGGGGCAACGACGGCAACGCGCCGGGCTACGAGACCTTCGCCTGGAACGACGAGAGCGGTCGACGCGGGTTCGTCCTCAGCGTCACCACCCAGCCGGACGACACCATCGAGACTGCCGAGGAGGCCGCGGTCGAGATCGCCGCCTGCCGGATGCTGCGCTGAGCCGTCAGCTCTGCGGCTGCGGGCGTGGGCGGGACAGCCACCCGAAGTAGACGGTCGCCGCGGTCCACGCGGCAGCGCGGACCCAGTCCCTCTCCTGGACCTCGGCGACCAGGAGGATGATGGCGGCGAGGAGCATGACGCGGGCGAGCCAGAGCTCGGTTCGTGGGGACACGCGGACACCCTAGGTGGGTCAAGGTCGTCGTGCGCGCGAATCGGCATGACTCGACTCGTGTCGAGGCTTACGTGCGGGTGCGTGAGTCAGCGGCGTGACGCCAGGTCGTACGCCGCGCAGCCGATCAGCTCCATGCTCACCGTGAGCCGGTCGATGCTGATGTTCTTGGCGATGGTGTCCTCGGGGCTGTGGTACGGCGGCTCCAGCAGTGCAGGGGAGGCCTCACCGCGCCACGAGAAGTTGGCCGCATCGATGCCGACCTCCTGGAACGACTGGTGGTCGCTGGCGCCGCGCTCGGTGACGGGGGAGATCCTCGGTGCGTACCCGAGCCGCGTGGCTGCTCCGGCGACGGTCTCGGTGGTCGGGTTGGCGTCACCCGTGAAGGACAGCAGCCAGTAGCGGGTGGCGGGCTCCCAGCTCGTGCCGACCATGTCGTTCTGGAAGACACCGCGGATCCGGTCGCGCTCGGGCTGCGCCAGCTGGGCGACGTGGTAGCGCGACCCGATCAGGCCCTGTTCCTCCGAGCCCCAGAGCGCGAACCGGACACCTGCCTCGGTCTTGCCCAGGCTCTTGAACACGCGGGCCAGCTCCAGGGTCAGCGCGGTGCCGGACCCGTCGTCGTTGGCACCGGGGGCACCGATGACCGAGTCGTAGTGGCCGGAGATGTAGACCAGCGGGGAGAGCGCACGACGCCCACTCGGCCGCTCGCCGATGACGTTGTGGCTGGTCAGCCCGCGGTGGGCCGTGGTGGACACCGCCAGCCGCAGCGGCCGTACGGCGAGGTCTTCGCGCAGCAGGCGCTTCTGGACCTGCGCCACCCCGAGGACGGGGATCGCGGCTACCGGCGTGGGCGCCGGGGGAGTCGTGCCGGTCGTGGGCACGAGCCGCAGCGACGCGGCAGACGCCCGGCGCGGGTAGGCCAGGTCGGCGGGCAGGAGCACCACCGCCACGGCACCACGGGCCTGCGCGTCGGCGACGAACGCGGCTCGCTGGTTGACCCGCGCGACGGGATCGGTCGGGTTCTGCGCGTCGTCCGCGAGTACGACGGCTCCGGTGACCAACGCCGGGTCCGCGGGCCACGTGGGTGTGCCGGCGGGGCCGACGTCGATCACGTTGCCGCTCGCCTGCACGCCGTGCGCGGCGTCGGGCGACGCGCCCGCCTGCCAGCAGATGTCGTCCGCGAGCTGCCCGTCCGGGTCGTCGATCTGGGCCAGGAACTTGTCGGCCACCGGGAACGGCTCGAGGCGCACAGCGAGCCGGTGCCGGTCGAGCTGGCCCGCGATGTACTGCGCGGCGTCGTACTCCGACCGGGTGCCGCCGATCCGGGGGCCGATGTCCTCGGACAGCGCCTCGAGATGGCGCATCGCCTGGCCGGGCCGGATGGCCCGGACCACGCGTCGGTCGGCGGCGCGAAGGGCGGGCCCGCGCAGGGCACCCGGTCGCTGGCTGTCGGCCGCCCAGGCCGGTTGCCCGGCCGCGACGACGGCGACGCTGCCGGCCAGGCCGGCAAGCACGGAGCGCCGGCTGAGCGAGCCGGCCGGGTCCTGGTCGAGGGTGGGCAGAGTCGCAGAAGTGGTGTCCCGAGAGGTCATGCCGGGACATTAATCCGGCCTCCGGGGGAGGGCAATGGTTCGCAGCCACCCATTAGTGGCGCGAAGCGGCGGTGTCGCTGACCGACTCCTTGACCATGGTCGACTCGTAGCCGCCGCCGGGCCATGACCAGGCTCCGGTGTTCCGGGTGAAGGAGTCGTCGAAGGTCCCCACGAACTTCGCCGGGGAATCCTTTCCGCCGAAGTAGATCGTCAGGACCGGGCCGTCAAGCACGTAGGTGTACTCGAGGATCTCGCCCGCCGCTCCGAAGAAGTGGGAGCGGAGACTGTCGGTCTCGCGGTCGTAGCCGATGTACTCGACGCCGCGTGTCGCCTGATCGTCGGCCACGAGGTCGACGTGCTGGACCAGCCATCCGCCGAAGTCGGCCCAGGCGTAGCGGACCGTTCCGGAGGTGCCGGGGCCCTCGAGGTGCCACGAGCCGATCAGGGGCTCGAGGGATCGGAGCTGTCCGGGCAGGTTGTCGCTCATGGGTCCAGTAGAACCCCGCGACGAGTCGACGGGCCATGCGTCGGAGACGCACAGACATGTCTCTGCGTCTCACCGTGTCGTCAGACGAGCCAGTCCGCGTAGAAGATCCCGAGGCCGGTCGCCACGCACACGCCGGCGATGATCCAGAAGCGGACGACGACGGTGACCTCGTCCCATCCCAGGTGCTCGAAGTGATGGTGGATGGGGGCTATCCGGAAGATGCGTCGGCCGGTGCCCGTGATGCGCCTGGTGAGCTTGAAGTAGCTCATCTGCAGGATTCAAGCGCGGGGCCGCGGGGCTGGACGAGGCCGCCCGATTGAGTGAGACACCTGAACGTCAACTCGAATAGGCGCGAGAGGGCCGACGATGCACTGCTTACTTTTCCTCGAATTCATCGGGACGACGGAACTGCTCGTGGTGCTCCTCGTTGCGCTCGTCGTCTTCGGCCCGCGCAAGCTCCCCGAACTCGGGCGCTCGCTCGGACGCGCGCTCCGCCAGTTACAGTCCGCGCCCGACGATTTCAAACGGACTTGGGAAGCAGAACCGAGCGCGGAAGCCGGAGCGAACTCACTGCCTTCGCCGATAACCGAATCGGAGTCGCAGTCATGCTTACCTTGAAGAGTTCGCGCGCACGCGTTCATGCACGTGCGGGCAGCCTCACTGCTACCTGACGCCGTAACTGCGACGACTAACTATTGAAATCCGGAACCCGCGTAAACTCATTGCGCTTCCACGATTTCAAAGCAGCACTTGGGGGACGACTCCTCGCGGTTACAGCGCTCCCGCACCGGCAGCCCTACGACCTCCGCCACCAAGGCTTCGGCTAGCTCGCACACCTCCGGGTGTTCGACCACCGCCGCAGCAAGCGGACACCCGCCGCTACGGATGGTTAGCTTATCGCCATCCCTTTCGACGCTCGGCGTCCCGCCGAGGGCTTTTAATATATCCGCGGCATTTCGCAGTCGGCTCTCAAGGTCGGCGCGGCTGCCGTCCGAGGCGTGCCGTGCCGCGAGAGACCTGCCGACCTCGCGCAGTACGTCTTCGATGGCGGACGGCGGCAAGCGACCTTTTAAAGTCGTGATCAATTGGTTGAGCAGCGCGTCGTAAGCCTTCGGGAAGAGGCGCTCGGCTTCGTCAGTCAACTCGTAGGCGAAGTGTGGCTTGCGCGCGCCCGCGTTGTACTCCGCTCTGCCGGACGAGGCCGTTGCGTTCGAGGCTCAGGAGGTGAGCGCGGACGGCGTTGTCGGTCAGCCCGAGCGCCTCCGCCAACTCGGTGACGGTGCCCGACTGCCGCGCAGCAGACTCACGACGGCCTCCCGAAGGCGGCGTCGGCGGTGAATCCGGCAGCGGCGGCGTGCCTCCCAGGCGGAGTCGGCGGCGAATCGGCGGCGTCGGCGGTGAAGCGGGCGGTGCTGGTGAAGCGGAGACGGCGGCAGCGGCGGCGCCTGTGAGGCCGGCTAAATCGTCTGCGGAGGCGACTGCGTAGACCCTTTGAGCAACGAGAACTTTTGCGGCGCGACCGGGGCTTGCAACACCAACGCCACCAACGGCGATACCGGCGCAACCAGACCTGTCAGACTCGGTAAGTGTTGCGGTGCGGGCCTGATCAATTGCGACGGCCGGCGTCGACCCGCTGTCGAACGGCAATTTCTGTGGCGCCGAGGGCGCCTGCGACACGCCGGCCTCGACGGCGACGTTGTCGACGGCGAAACTTGCAGCGCCGGCAATTGTTGCCCGGGTCGGGCAGGTTTACTGTGGGTGATTGCGTCGACCCGCAAGAGGACGAAGCCTAGTGCGGCGCAAGGAACAACTGCGCGGGAAACGACAACGGCAACGTCTGCGCCGGCGACCAAGACTGCAGTTTCGGCGTCTGTTGCGACACGGACTGGGCCTGGTGGTCTGCAACGGCCAATGCATTAACCCCGAGGCGGAGCGACACATTCTGTGGTGCGGGCGACGGCAACGCTTCGTGCGAGACGGACCCGGGTGAGGCGTGCGGCACGGGTGAGGCGTGCTCTAACGGCCTGTGCTGCACGACTCCGCAGATCGCATGCGGAGGCAGCTGCACCGATCCGCGCACTACGGAAGCGTTCTGCGGCGCCTCGGGCGATTGCGACAACGATGCCGGCAACGGAGCCGGCAACGACGGTACGGTTTGCGGGCACGGCGGCACGCCGCTCTGCACGAACGGCAATTGTTGCGCTGCAGGGATGGTGTGGTGTGGCACTCCCGGCAGCTGCATCGACCCGCTGACCTCGGAAGCGTTCTGCGGTGCGACCGGACCGCCTGTGGCGGCTTCGACGCCTGTGGCACCGGCGAAACCTGCGAAGACGGCGTGTGCGAATGACGGCAGCTTGACTGTGCGGTTGGAGTCCGAAGCCCGTTAGGGCTTCGGACTCCAGCGCTCGGCCGGTGCGTCACTCGATGATTGAGCGGCGCATGCAGAGAGCCTCCGGGCTGCTAGTGCTTCACTTCAGGCCGTTCGGCAGTCGCGCGATTCAAGCCCCATCGGCCGCGGCCGAACGAACGGAGCGTCTGTCCGTCGGCGGAGACGTTGTGGGCGTACGCCCTGAGGCAGCCGCAGTCGGCGCCCGATGCGGTGAGCGCGGCCACCGTAGCTCGTGCGCCCGTTTGCGCGCTCCAGACGTAGTCGCTTGCGGCGATTACCCCGTCGTTGCTGATTTTCCCTCGTTGACTGTTCGACCTCCGGAACCTCGGACACGCTCGAACCTTGCCACAGAATCAAGAAGTAGGCCGAATTGGCAAAACCGGAACCA
>CAWGUS010000017.1:0-53661 GCA_963825755.1 uncultured Actinomycetota bacterium
AAAGGCCCCTGCATGCCGCACGCCACACAGCACGCGGATGTCGTCTCCGTCGCCAACCGCGGAACTGGAGTCGGCCTTGCGCGGCGGCCCCTTCCATGTCGCGCTGCGCGCCGCCATCGACGTACGCGGACTGCCCCTGCACCGGGTGCAGCACCATCTCGCGAGCCATGGGGTCAAGGTCGGGGTGACCAGCCTGAGTTACTGGCAGCAGGGCGCCCGGCGCCCGCAGCGCCCCGAGTCGCTGCGGGCCGTACGGGCACTGGAGGAGATGCTTCAGCTGCCGGAGGAGTCGCTGCTCCGGCTGCTCGGCCAGGCGACGCGGATCCGGCCGCGAGCGGCCCGCGACGCGCTCGTACCGCTCCCTCATGGAGGCCGCGGACGCCGTGGAACAGCTGCTCGCCGAGCTGGACTCGCCGTCGACGGCGGGCTGCACACCCTCGGGCACCACGAGCGGGTACGGATCGGCGCGGGCCGCGAGCTGTCGGGCGCGAGTCCCACCAATCGTGCGCGCCCACGGGACGGGGTCGACCGCTACGTGGCCGTCCACCACGGCGACCCGGGGTGTGCGCCGGAGCGCATGGCCGTCCACGCCCTGGAGAACTGCCGCACCGGGCGCGTGTGTTCGGACCACGACACCGGGGTGCTCGTCGCCGAGCTGCTCTTCGACACCCGGCTGCGGGCCGGCGACACGTTCCTCTTCCGCTACGGCATCGAGGACGGCACAGCCGGCCTGTCACGGGAGTACGTCCGCGGGTTCGGGCCGGCGGGCGGCCAGTACGCGCTCCAGGTGTGCTTCGACGAGCACGCGCTGCCGATGCGCTGCCACCGGTTCGCCCAGCACTCGGCGGCGGCGCCGCGCAGCGGGCGACAGGAGCTGGCACTGACCGGCCGGCACCACTCGGTACATCTCGTCGAGCCGCGGGTGCGGTCGGGATCGTGGGGATCGGGTGGGAGTGGGAGTGAGGGGCGGGCCGGGGCGTCCGGGTGGGTCGGGGCCTCTGGGCGGATCAGGTCGTCCGGGCTGATCAGGTCATCCGGGTCAGGTCCCGGTGACTGCACGTAAACGTTTGCGCAAGCGTTTACGTGCGCCGCCAAATGGGATACGTTCCCCGTGCCGTTCCGGAGGGGGATCTCATGCCGACCATGGCCGATGTCGCGCGCAGCGCAGGCGTGTCCGTCGCGACCGTCTCGCACGTGCTCAACGACACCCGGCCGGTCCTGGCCCACACCCGCCAGGCCGTGCTGGACGCCGTCGAGGAACTCGGCTACACGCCCAACACCCTCGCCCGCTCCCTGGTGACCTCCCGCACCCGGTCCATCGGCCTCGCGGTGTCGGCGATCAGCAACCCGTACTTCACGGAGATCCTCCAGGGCGTGGAGAAGGCCGCCCTGGAACACGGCTACAGCCTCCTGATCGCCGATCCGCACGAAGATCCCGAGCATGAGCGCAAGGTCGTCCAGCTCCTGCACGAACGGCGGGTGGACGGCATGATCGTCGCCCCCTCCGCCGATCCGCGCGCACTCGTCGCCTACCTCACGCGTCACGACGTACCGGCCGTGTTCCTCGACCGGGTGATCGACTCCCGCGAGGCGCCCACACCACGCTTCGACCAGGTCTGCGCGGACAGCGCCAGGCCGACGACCCGGCTGGTCACGCATCTCGCGGGGCTCGGCCACCGGCGGATCGCCCTGGTCGCGGGCCGGCCCGGGCTGAGCACCACCGGCGAGCGGATCACCGGGTACCGGCACGGCCTGGCCACCGCCGGTCTCCCCTACGACGAGCGTCTCGTCGTGCACCGCGACTCCGAGTCCGACGGCGGTCGTCGGGCCACCACTGCCCTGCTGAGCCTCGCCGCGCCGCCCACCGCGCTCGTCACCGCCAACAACGCGATGACCATCGGCGCCCTGCGCGCGCTGCGCGAGGCCGGTCTGTCCGTGCCGGACGACATGGCGCTGTGCTGCTTCGACGACTTCGCCTGGGCGGACCTGTTCACACCCCGGCTCACCGCGATCGCCCAGCCCAGCAAGGAGATCGGCAACCAGGCCGTCGGGGTGCTCCTGGAGCGCCTGGCCGCTCCGGACCGGCCCGCGCGGACCGTGCGGCTCCCCTGCACCTTCGTCCACCGCACCTCGTGCGGCTGCGCGGACGAGCCGGAGCACTCGGCGCAGCGCCCGCAGGTTTCGGAGGTTCCGCAACCGTCCTCACCCGCACCACCCGCACCGCACCACCCCCGCCGCCCACGCAGCACATCCCGCAGTCCCAGAGAGGAACCGTCTCGTGATCGTCGTCGCCGGAGAAGCCCTGATCGACCTGGTACCGCAGGGAACGGGCAGGTGGGTGCGACCGCCCTTGCCCTGGCGGCCCTCGAAGTTGCGGTTGGACGTCGACGCACTGCGCTCCTGCGGCGCGAGCTGGTCGGGGTTCATGCCCAGGCACATCGAGCACCCGGCGCCCCGCCACTCCGCCCCGGCCTCGAGGAAGACGCGGTCGAGGCCTTCGTCCTCGGCCTGGAGACGCACCCGTGCGGAGCCGGGCACGACCAGCAGCCGGGTGCCGTCGGCCACGTGGTGTCCGCGCAGGATCTCGGCGGCCAGCCGGAGGTCCTCGATGCGGCCGTTGGTGCAGGAGCCGACGAACACGGTGTCGACGTGCACCTCGCGCATCGGCGTACCGGCTTCGAGGCCCATGTACTCGAGCGCCTTCTGCGTCGCGATCTTCGCGTCGGGCTCGTCGAAGTCGTCGGGGCTCGGCACCGAGCCGCCGAGCGGCACGCCCTGGCCCGGGTTGGTGCCCCACGTGACGAACGGCGTCATCGTCGACGCGTCGAGCACGATCTCCTCGTCGTACGTCGCGTCGTGGTCGGTGGTGAGCGACGACCAGTGCGCGACCGCGGCGTCCCAGTCGACGCCCTTCGGCGCCTCGGGTCGCCCTTCGAGATAGTCGTACGTCGTCTGGTCGGGCGCGATCGAGCCCGGCCTTGGCGCCCCACTCGATCGACATGTTGCAGACGGTCATCCGGCCCTCCATCGAGAGCTCCTCGATGGCCGGGCCGCGGTACTCCACGATGTAGCCCTGGCCACCGCCGGTGCCGGTGTGCGCGATCAGCGTGAGCACGAGGTCCTTGGCGGTGACGCCGGCCGGCAGGCTGCCGTTGACGGTGACGGCCATCGTCTTCGGTCGGGCCTGGCTCAGGGTCTGGGTGGCGAGCACGTGCTCGACCTCGGAGGTGCCGATGCCGAAGGCGATCGCACCGAACGCGCCGTGCGTGCTGGTGTGGCTGTCACCGCACACGATGGTCATGCCGGGCTGGGTGAGGCCGAGCTGCGGGCCGATGATGTGCACGATGCCCTGCTCGATGTCGCCGAGCTGGTGCAGTCGCACGCCGAAGTCGGCCGCGTTCTTGCGCAGGGTGTCGACCTGCGTCTTGCTGACCGGGTCGGCGATCGGCTTGTCCCAGTCGACGGTCGGGACGTTGTGGTCCTCGGTGGCGAGGGTCAGGTCCGGTCGGCGCACGGTGCGGCCCGCGAGCCGCAGCCCGTCGAAGGCCTGCGGACTGGTCACCTCGTGGATCAGGTGGAGATCGATGTAGAGAAGGTCGGGCTCCCCGGGCGCACTGCGGACCACGTGCTCGTCCCACACCTTCTCGGCCAGGGTCTTGCCCATCACGTTCTCCTCACTTCTGGGGTAGGTCACACACGCTACCCCTTGCATCCCATCTTGTGAGACGGCAGTATTGCTATATGGACACCACTTCCGGAGTCGGCGTACTCGACAAGGCCGCCCTCGTGCTCGCCGCGCTCGAGGCCGGCCCCGCCACGCTGGCCGGCCTGGTCGCCGGCACCGGCCTGGCCCGGCCGACCGCGCACCGCCTCGCCGTAGCCCTCGAGCACCACCGCCTCGTGGCTCGCGACATGCAGGGCCGCTTCGTGCTGGGGCCGCGCCTCGGCGAGCTGTCCGCGGCCGCCGGCGAGGATCGCCTCCTCGCGGCCGCCGGCCCGGTCCTGGCCCGGCTGCGCGACATCACCGGCGAGTCCGCGCAGCTGTGGCGGCGCCAGGGCGAGCACCGCGTGTGCGTCGCCGCCGCGGAGCGTCCGTCCGGCCTGCGCGACACGATCCCGGTCGGTTCGCAGCTCACCATGCGCGCGGGCTCGGCCGCCCAGGTGCTGCTCGCCTGGGAGGACCCGGAGCGCATGCACCGTGGTCTCCAGAACGCCGCCTTCTCCGCGACCGCCCTCTCCGGCATCCGGCGTCGCGGCTGGGCGCAGAGCGTCGGCGAGCGCGAGCAGGGAGTCGCGTCCGTCTCGGCGCCCGTGCGCTCCCCCAGCGGCAAGATCATCGCCGCGGTCTCCGTGTCCGGTCCGCTCGAGCGGCTCTCGCGACAGCCCGGCCGCATGCACGCGCCTGCCGTGCTCGCTGCTGCCGAACGGCTGTCGGAATCGCTGCGCCGCGCGGCCGCCGAGTAGTCACCGCGCCCTGGTGACGCTGATCGTCGCGTTGGTGCACCCGCCCGCGATGGCGGACAGGGCCGACTTCTCGCCACTGTCCGCAGCAAGTCGCCAGCGCAGCTTCACCGCGACCCACTCACGCACGTAGCGGCACTGGTCGTACGTCGGCATCCACTCGTTCGGGTCCTGGTCACCCTTGGAGCGGTTGACCCCGGCGGTGACGCCCACGAGCGACCGGCCGTCGGCGAGGTCGTTGGCGTACGCCTCCCGCTCCCCCGCGGTCCAGCTGCGCGACCCCGAGTCCCACGACTCGGCGAGCGGCACCATGTGGTCGATGTCGAGTGCACCGCTGTCGGTGTGCGAGACCCGGTCGTAGTAGGAGAACCACCGGCCGCCCGAGAGCGAGCAGCCGCTGCCCACGGTCACCGGGTCGTCGGCCTCCTCGATGAGCACCTCGGCCCGGGTGTCGCAGCCGTCGCCGTCCGCGTCCACCCAGTGGTTGAAGGCATCGCGCGAGTAGCCGGTGCGGACCTCGGTCTGCGTCGGCAGGTCGGAGATCGCCTGGGTGAGTGGCGCGGAGTAGTCCTCCGCGAACGCGGCTGCCGGGACGACGACCACCCCCGCGACGGCTCCGAGCGAGCAGATGAGGGCAAGCAGGACGCGTCGAACCATGAGTACTCCCGAGATGAAGTCGCGTGGTGTGTCCCAGCACCATGCGCCTCGCGAGCACGGGAGGCAAGGGGCGTCCGGTGAGTACGTCGGCGCATCCGTCGCCGGCGGTGCGCAACCATGGTGGGGCCATGAACGCTCTCGTGAAGATCCTCGTCCGAGTCGGAGCCTTCGCCCTCGCACTGACCCTGTTCATTCAGGTCGTGCTTCCCCGGCTGTCCGAGCCGGGCGACGCCAACATCGGCGCCGGGCTCCTCGCCTTCCTGGCCCTCGCGCTGACCGGCTTCCTCTGGGGGATGTACGACGGTCGCCGCATCGGCGTCGTTCCAGCCGTGATCTGCTGGGCGGTCGTCGCCGGCGTCTTCTCGCTCGGCTGGCTGGTCGCCGAAGCCGTCTCGGATGCCGACGCGTCGAGGAGCGTGATGGAGGGCCTCACCACCGACGTGGCTCTCGTCCCCTTCACCTTCACCCTCGTGTTCATCCCGGCCGTCATCGGCGCCGCGATCGGCAGCGCCACGCGATCCCCGCAGATCTCCTAGAACAAGGCGTCCTGCTCGAGCGAGAGCAGGGTCTGCTTGCGCTCCAGCCCGCCGGCGTACCCGGTGAGGGTGCCGTCGGCGCCGATGACCCGGTGGCACGGGATGACGATCGGGATCGGGTTGCGGCCGTTGGCCAGGCCGACCGCCCGCGACGCGGCATTGGTCATGCCGAGACGCTTCGCGACCTCGCCGTACGACGCGGTCTCGCCGAACCCGACACCGAGCAGCACGTCCCAGACCCGCTTCTGGAAGTCGGTGCCCTGCGGCGCGAGCGGCAGGTCGAACTCCTTGAGATCGCGTTCGAAGTACGCCGCCAGCTGTCGGGCCGCCTCGACCAGCACCGGGTGCTGGTCGTCGCGGTCGCCGAGCGGCCGGCCGTCACTGGGCCGGAACGGCGTGAACTCGATCGCGGTGATCGCGCCGGCGTGCTCGACGAGGCGCAGCTCGCCGATGGGTGAGTCGATCACGGTCCACATGTCAGTTCTCCTCTGGTTCGGGGGCAGCCAGCGACTGCCACAGGTGCATCTGCGCGTAGGAGCGCCAGGGGCGCCAGGTCTCGGCGAGGGCGGCCGCGTCGCGGGGGTCACTGTCGAGCCCGGTGAGGGCGTCGCGGATGCCGATGTCGGTGGGCAGGAACACGTCGGGGTGGCCGAGGGCGCGCAGGGCGATGTAGTCGGCGGTCCACGGCCCGATGCCCGGCAGGTCGAGCAGCTGGGCACGCACCTCGTCGCGGTCGGCGCCGCGGTCGAGGGCGATCGTCTCGTCGGCCAGCGCGGCACACAGCGCGATGAGCGCCCGCCCCCGCGCCCGCGGCATCGGCAGGTCCTCGGCGTCGAGGCCGGCCAGCGTGGCGACGTCCGGGAAGAGGCGAGTGAGGTCGCCATCGGCCGACACCGTGGCGCCGTACTGCTGGGTCAGGCGAGCCGCGACGGTGCGCGCACCGGCCACGCTGACCTGTTGTCCGAGCACCGCGCGGACGGCGATCTCGTGACCGTCGACGTGGCCGGGCACGCGCAGGCCGGGCGTCGCGCGGACGAGCGGTCCGAGGAGCGCGTCGCCGGCGAAGGCGTCGGCGACGGCGACCGGGTCGCAGTCGGCGTCGAGGAGGCGGCGTACGCGCTCGACCGCCGCGCCCGTGTCGCGGAGGTCCTCCAGCGTGAAGGTCGCGGGCACGAACGCGGTGCCCTCCCCCACCAGGTCGTCGAGCTCGAGGCGGACCGTGCCGGCGCCGTGCGGCAGCCGCAGCGTGCGTGAGTACGACGTCGCGTCGGCCGTCTCGACTTCCGGCACCGCGCGGGTGGCGAAGAACGCGAGCAGTGCACGACCGGCGAACGGTGTGCGCACCGCCAGCCGCATCTCGATCGTGCCGTGCGTCGACCTGGTGTTGCCACGCCGCCCGCGCAGGTCCGTCGGGCTGGCGGCGTACACCTCGCGGATCGTGTCGTTGAACTGCCGGATGCTCGAGAAACCGGCGGCGAAGGCCACGTCGGCGTACGGCATCGTGGTGGTCTCGATCAGGATGCGGGCGGTCTGCGCCCGGCGGGCGCGGGCCAGGGCGAGAGGTCCGGCGCCGAGCTCCTGCGTGAGCAACCGCGTGAGGTGGCGCGGGGTGTAGCCGAGCCGCCGGGCGAGGCCGTCCACACCGTCTCGATCGACCACGCCGTCGGCGATCAGCCGCATGGCGCGGCCGGCGACGTCGGCGGCGACGTCCCAGTCGGGGCTGCCGGGTGTGGCGTCGGGGATGCAGCGCTTGCAGGCGCGGTAGCCGGCGGCCTGCGCCGACGCCGCGGTCGGGTGGAACGTGACATTGGCGAAGCCGGGCGTGCGCGCGGGGCACGACGGCCGGCAGTAGATGCCGGTGGTCTTCACGGCGGTGTAGAACACGCCGTCGAAGCGGCGGTCGCGGCTCTTGACGGCCCGGTAGCAGGACTCCCTGTCGAGGTGCACGGGGTGCGGGGCGGTGGTGTTCATGCATTCATCCTGCCGTCAGTGTCGCACGAGTTCTGGCGGGAAACGGACACGGTGGAGACCTGAGAACGGACCCACCGAACTGAGATGTTGCTGAGGTTCGGGCGAAGCGCAATCCGGGCGATGCTCCCCGGCGAATCACCTGCTGTCACGGGGAAGTTCCCCAGCAGCTCCAACCGAAGGATGTCCCCAATGCGCTCCACCATCTCGACCACCAAGCGCGGCCTCGCCGCCTTCGCCACCGTCGCCCTGCTCGCCGTTCCCCTCGCCGCGTGCGGCTCAGAGGACGACGCCAGCACCGCGGCCGGCAGTGACACGAACTCTGCCTCCGCCTCGGCTCCCAAGCCTGTCGCGGCCATCGACGCCCTCAGCGGCAAGGACACGGCCATCGCCCTCGACAAGGGCTTCACCGACGCGCTGACCTCCCTCAAGCTGACCCCGGGCGTCGTGGGCGCGGCGGAGCTCGTCGACGGCTCGCTCGTCTTCCCGATCACCGGCGGCAACGTCACGGTCTTCAAGCCCGGTCAGGTCTCGCCGTACGTCATCGGCCAGGTCCAGCACGAGGGCTCGGGCCTCTCGCTCACCGCGGGTGACACCAAGGTCGAGCTGACCAACCTCAACGTCGACCCGGGCGTCTCCCGCGTCTACGGCGACGTGTCGGTCAACGGCAAGGTCGCCGCATCGAGCGCGTTCCTGTTCCAGCTCGACGGCCGCACCCTCGAGCCCCTCGCCACCGAGGGCAGCACCGCGATCCTCGAGGGCACGAAGGTCAAGATCTCGCCCGACGCCGCTGCCCTGCTCAACGACACCTTCAAGACCGACGCGGTCACCGCCGACCTGCTCGTGGGCATCGCGAAGATCACCGTCAACACCAAGTAGTCCACACGACTGCACTCGAAGGCCCGGTCGGATGACCGGGCCCTCGTGGCGCTCCGTAGCCTGTTGCCCGTGAACGAGATCGACATCGTGCGGCTCGGCCCCGACGACTGGGCCGTCTTCCGCGACATCCGGCTCCGCGCGCTCGCGGAGGCTCCCGGAGCCTTCGGCTCCCGGCTCGACGACTGGGCGGAGGCGCCGGAGGAGCGGTGGCGCGACCGGGTCGAGAACGTCGCCCTGAACGTCGTCGCCCGACTCGGCGACGCGACGGTGGGCATGGCCAGCGGAGACGTCGACGGCGAGGACGCCGAGCTGATCTCGATGTGGGTGGACCCGGCGGCGCGTGGCACCGGCGTGGCCGGGGCGTTGATCGACGCGGTCGTCGCGTGGGCCCGCGGCCTGGACCGGGCGACGTACCTCATGGTGCGCAGCGACAACCCGCGCGCGATCAAGGCCTACGAGCATGCGGGCTTCGTCGACCTGGGCATCCCGGAGGGTCAAGAAGGTCCTTTGGAGCATCGGATGGCGCACCGGACCTGACAGGGCGGCGGCATGGTCGACGGGGTCAGGAGGCGAGCGGACGCAGCTGGTCCTCGAGGTAGACCGTGCGGGAGATGGCCAGGCCGGAGACCAGGAGTGGCACCGTCAGTGCGGCCAGGGCGAGGAGTGGCACGGTCCATCCGTCGCTGAGGTCGTGGAGCACCCCCACCAGGAACGGCCCGGCCGCGGCCATCAGGTAGCCGACCGACTGGGTGAACCCGGAGAGCGCCGCGGTGCCCGGCGCCGTACGGGCTCGCAGGCCGATCAGGGTCAGGACGAGCGGGAAGGTCGCAGTGCCCAGGCCCACCAGCACCGCCCATACCACCGCGCCCCCGACCGGTGCGACGACGAGGCCGACGTAGCCGGCCACGTAGCAACCGAAGAAGCCGACCACGAGCCACGTCACATGGGGAAGTCGCCCGGCCACGGTGGGGACCACCAACGAGGTCGGGATGCTGACCGCGGTCGTGACTCCCAGGAGCAGGCCGGCTGTCGCGCTGGAGAAGCCGGCATCGTGGTAGATGTCGGCGAACCAGCCGAAGATCGAGTATGCCTGTGCGGACTGGAGTCCGAAGAACAGTGCCATCATCCAGCCGAGCCTGGTGCGCGCCACGTCTGCCATCCGGATCGGCGGCGCAGGGGTCTCCTCCTGCCCGGAGGCGCGGTCCTCGCGCATCAGTGCCAGCCACGGCAGTACGGCGAGCATGGCGGTCAACGACCACACCACCAGGCCGCTGCGCCACCCGTCGAGCGCTGCGCCGACCGGGACGGTCAGCACCGAGGCCATCGACAGGCCGACCGCCAGGGCGGTCGTGTACGCCGCGGTCATCGTGCCGACGCGGCTCGGAAAGTGCTGCTTGACGAGGGAGGGGATCAGCACGTTGGCGCTCGCCATCCCCGCCAGCGCCAGCAGCGACAGGACCAGGAACTCGACGACACCGTCGGCCCGGCTGCGGCCGAACAGTCCGACCACGACGCACAGCAGCGCCACGAGGGTGAGCCGGTGCGGTCCGAGCCCGCGGGCGAGGCGGGGGGCCAGACCTCCGAAGAGCGCAAAGGCGATCACGGGGAGCGAGGTCAGCACTCCAGCCTCCGAGCCCGACATCCCCAGGCCACGGCGGATGTCGTCGAGCACCGGACCAACGCTGACAGCGGCGGGCCGGAGGTTGAAGGCCAGCGCCACGATCGCCAGCATCAGCAGGACGGACCGGGCTCGGCTACTCACCGGCGGAAGGCTGCCACAGCCTCCTCCGCTCCGTGGCCCCGGACCGGTCCTCGACCGCGTTGTCGTGATGGACCTCAGTCGCTCACCGGCTCCTCAACCGCACGCACCAGCACCCGCAGCAGGTCAGCGAGCCTCTTCAGGTCGGCGTGAGGGAGGTGGCCGAGTAGGGCCGCCTCGGCCCCGCCCTCGAGCCGGCCGTGCTCGTCGAACGCACCGATGCCCGCGTCGGTGAGCGTCACGTGCACCCTCCGGCGGTCGTCGGGGTCCACGCGTCGCACCAACAGGCCGTCATCCTCCAGCGGCGAGAGCCGTGCCGAGAGGGCGCCACGGCTCAGGCCGAGACGGTCGGCGAGATCTGAGGGGCTCGTCGTGTACGGCGGCCCGAGCCGGCGCAGGGTGAGCAGCACCTTGAACGACGAGAGGGTGAGCTCGCCGGCCGCGAACGAGCGGGACCGCTCTCGCTCGAGATACTTCGTCACGATCATCATCCGGGCCACGACCGCCTCCTGCAGCGGGTCGAGCCAGGCCAGCTCCGAGCTCCACGCCTCGACGTGCCGGTCGACGGAGTCGCGTGCGCGGGTCACGCGGGATAGTTTTCTGGAGAAAAGTTTTGCACGAAACTATCGTGCCGCCTGTGACCACGACAGCCAATCCCACACCTTCCCTCGATGCCTCCGTCCCGGTCGGGATCGACGCACTCTGCGCCGCCGTCCGGGCCCTGGGCCTCGCCACCCGCTACGACGAAGCGCTCGCCCTCGTGGAGTCGGTGCACGTGCCGGACGACCCGACCGTCGGGCTTCGGCTCGGCCTGGTCGGCGCCGACGCCGCCGAGCGGCGCGACTACGTCCGCGGCGGCAGCGCTGCACGAACATGGTTCGACCGGCTGCTCTCGCTCGACGTCGGCGACGCCGACTCCACGCTGCGCTGGGACGTCGACCTGCTGCAGCTCCGGCGTGCGTACGCCGCCCAGCTGCGCCGGCCGGACGGGTCGGCGTGGTTCGGCCCGGAGGGTCGCGATGCGGCCGAGGTCGAGCGACTTCAGGCAGAGACAGCGCGCCTTCACGAGAGCGCCCCGGACGACGCCCGGAGGGGCTGGACGTCGATGTGTGCCGGGTGGATCGCCGACAACGTGCTCGGCGAGCGTGAGGTGGCGCCCGACCACTACCGGCACGCTCTGGAGGCCGGACGCGCCACCGGTGACGACCTGCTCGTCTTCGAGGCGCAGCGACACCTCGGCGACCACGCCCACGACGACGGCGATCACCAGGACGCCACCGAACGCTGGCACGAGTCCACCGAGGCCGCCGCGCGCGCCGGCCACGTCGCCGGGACCCTGGCCCAGCAGCTCCTGCTCGGCGTCCTCGCCCGCGACGCCGGCGACGAGACCGCCGCCCGACTGCTGGTCTCCGAGACCGGCCGGTGGGCCGTGGCGATCGGCGCCGACACGGTCCGCCGGCAGTGCGACGCGTTCTTGGCCGGCAATGACCCCACCGCCCCGCCACCGCACGCCGACCGACGTCAGCCTCGCTAGCCGTACCTCTCGTCGCTCGATGAGGCCGCCGGACTCACGACGACCGGCCGATCGTCGCTTACTCGGATCGCAGGGAGCGGGGCAGCCCGAAGTGCGCCAGCACACTGGTCTCGAAGCGGGTCATGGCGCAGATCTTGGCGTTCCTCAGGGTCAGCACGATGAGGCCGTTGCCGTGGCTCACTCCGTCGGGTCCGCGCAGGTACGCGCCGAACGCCGGCTGGCCGTTGGCGCTGGTCGGAACGAGGTCGAGCGTGCGGCCACTGCCGAAGACCACGCCGAAGAAGCCGGTGACGGCGGCGAGACCCTGATACTCGAAGGGCAGCGGCGGCATCGAGATGAAGATGTCGTCGGTGAGCAGTGCGACGAGCCCGTCGACATCACCCGACCCATAGGCCTCCACGAATCGCTCGATGAGGAACTGGTCCGCCGGCCTCGGCACGGGGGCAGGCTCGTCGCGCCGCTCCGCCAAGGTCGCCCTTGCCCGCTTGAGGGCGCTGTTGACCGCACTGACCGTCGTCTCCAGCATTTCGGCCACGTTCTGGGCCGGGAAGCCGAGTACATCTCGCAGGATCAGCACGGCCACCTGTCGCGGCGGCAGAGCCTGCAAGGCGGTGACGAACGCCAGCGACATCGACTCGGACTGTTCGTAGCGGGCCTCCGGGCCGAGCGGGATCGTCAGCCCGTCCAGGGCGACGTCCGGATACGGCTCTAGCCACGGCACCTCGCCGAGTCGTGTGGGCTCAGGTGGTTGCACGTTCGGCACGTTCCACTCCTTCGCTGGCCGCCGGCTCTCGGCCCGGCGCGCGTTGAGGCATGAGTTGGTGGCGATCCGATAGAGCCAGGTTCGCAGCGACGAGCGCCCCTCGTATCCGGCCAGTCCCGTCCAGGTCGCAAGCAGCGTTTCCTGCAGCACGTCCTCGGCGTCCTGGTACGACCCGAGCATCCGGTAGCAGTGCACGTGCAGCTCGCGGCGGAACGGGTCGATCAGCTCCTGGAAGGCCGCGCCATCGCCCGCCTTCGCCCTCTCCAGCAGTGCAGTTGTCATGAGCGCCTCTTCGTCTGGTTCAGCTTCTGCAGGTACTGACACCGCGGGAGCCGAGAACTGGGCGTTGGAGCACCGCCCGTTTTCCCGTCGGTCCGGTGTCTACCCCGATGACAGTCAATGAGGGAAGGCGAGGGCCGTGGGAAAGATCGTGGTCAGCGAACAGATGTTGCTCCAGGGGGGCGTCCACGACCCATCCGGACGGGAAGAGACCAGCCGCCGTGGCCCGGTCAACGAGATGTCGCAGCGCGACCGCGACATGGTCGACGAGCTCGGGCTGCTGGCAGGCCTTCCCAACCTGATCTTCGACGCGGTGGCGGCATGAGTACCGCGACTGCCACGGTCTCCAGGACGGGGTTGATCCTGCTGTTGCTGTGCGCGGCGCAGTTCATGGTCGTCCTGGACATCGCCATCGTGAACGTCGCGCTTCCCTCGATCCAGTCAGACCTCGACATGAGCCAGGACTCGCTGCAGTGGGTGGTGATCGCCTACGGGCTGATGCTCGGAGGGTTCGTGATGCTCGGAGGCCGGCTGGCCGACCTACTCGGCCGGAAGCGCGTACTGATCTCCGGCCTGACGATCTTCGTCATGGCCTCGCTGCTTGCGGGCCTGGCGCACAGCGCTGAGTTCCTGATCGCGTCCCGTGCACTCCAGGGTTTCGGTGCCGCGATGATCCCCCCGGCCGCGCTGTCGATCCTCGCGGTCACGTTCGAGGAGGGCAGCGTGCGCAATCGCGCCCTCGGGCTGTACGGCGCTGTTGCGGGAATCTCGGCGACGGTCGGGGTGATCGCCAGCGGGCTGCTGAGCGACGGACCGGGGTGGCGGGCGATCTTCCTGCTGAACGTGCCGATCGGCATCGCCCTGATCGCGATGGCGGCGCGCTTCCTCAGGGGTGAGTCTCGCGCAGTCACCGTCGAACCGGTGGCCATCGTTGGCGCGGCGACGCTCACCGGGAGCCTGCTGCTGGTCGTGTACGCCCTGAGCCAGGGACCGGTGGGCGGCTGGACGACGTTGTCGACGCTAGCCCTGTTCGCCGGTGCGGTCGCGCTGATGGCCGCGTTCCTCGCCATCGAGTCGACCTCGCCCGAGCCGCTCGTCCCGGGCATCGCGGTGCGCAACCGCATCTTGGTGGCCGCCAACCTGGGCGCCCTGTTCACGTTCGGCACGTTCATCGCGCTGGTCTTCCTCGGCACGCTGCTGATGCAGCAGGTACTGGGCTACTCGGCAACCAAGACCGGCATGGCCTGGGTGGCCACGTCGGGCAGCGTCCTTCTTCGCCGCCGCTCTCACGGGCAGCAAGCTGGCGGCCCTGCTCGGCCCGAGGAAGCTGCTGGTCGGCGGGCAAGCACTGCTCGCCGTCGCCATGCTGCTGCTGGCCTATGTTCCGGCAGACGCCAACTACTGGACCGACCTGCTACCCCCGTTCCTGCTCGCCGGGATCGCGGTGGGGGCGGCAGCACCAGCAGTCCAGATCGCCGCGCTCGCCGGCGTCGGGGAACCGCTGACCGGCCTCGCCTCTGGGCTGATCGAGACGTCGCGCGAGATCGGTGGCGCTATCGGCGTGGCCGTGGTGGCGACGGTCCTCGCCTCCCGGGCCGGCCTCGACGGTTACCAAGCCGCGTTCGTCGCCCTCGCTGTCATCGCCGCGCTGGGTGCAGTCATCTCCACGGCGGGGTTCCCCCGCCACCATCACGAAAGGACCGATGCATGAGCGACCTGACCCACACCTTCACCGTTGACGCGACGCCACAGGATGCCTACGAGGCCATCATCGACGTCCGCTCCTGGTGGGGCGCGACCAATATCGTCGGCCCGACCGACCGACTGGGCGCCGACTGGTTCTACCTGGTGCCGAACATCCACTTCTCCAAGCAGCACACCGCCGAGCTCGTCCCCGGTGAGCGGGTGGTGTGGGAGTTCACCGACGGCCACCTCGAATTCATCGCCGAGAAGGGCGAGTGGATCGGCACGACGGGCCGCTTCGACATCACCTCCAACGGCGGCCAGACGCAGGTGACCTTCACGCACGAGGGCCTCGCATCAGCCGACGAGTGCTTCGACGTCTGCCATGACGCCTGGCGTCACTACATCACCGAGAGCCTGCGGCAGCGGATCGAGACCGGCCACGGCACCATGCGGACCACCGAGCAGGACCAGGCCGCCGTCAGGCAGCACACCGAGCCGCGAAGGGAGGCGGTCAGCGGTGAGTGAGCATCGTTGGCCACGCTCGCGGCGACACCTGGTACGTGAAGCGACACCCCGCGTCTGGACCAGACGCTTACGAAAGTCAGTCCACGTCGACCACGGAGGCACACCATGAACAAGACGGCAATCAATCCCTCACCCTGGTCCATCCAGCTGGGGTTCGATCAGGCCGAGCTCATCGAGGGGCAGCGACGGCAGCTGTTCTGCAGCGGACAGGACGCGGTGGACGCGGAGGGCAGCCCACAGCATCCGGGAGACATGGCCGCGCAGCTCGAAGGGGCCCTCGACAACCTGGAAGGCGTCCTGGCTGCCGCAGACATGAGTCTCGCTGACGTCGTCCGGCTCAATGTGTACAGCACCGACCTCGACGAGCTGTTCAAGCACTGGACGAGGCTGACGGACCGCTTCGGGACCTCCCGATTCGCCACCAGCTTGCTCGGCGTCACGCAACTCCCCGCGCCGGGACTCGTCATCCTGCTCGAGGCAACCGCGGCCGACTGACCGGCGCGCGCAGCCGGACAGTCAGAAAGGGGCTCTGACCCAGCGTTTCCGCTGGGCCAGAGCCCCTTCTCCATGTGTACCCCCGACCGGATTCGAACCGGCGCTACCGCCTTGAGAGGGCGGCGTGCTAGGCCGCTACACAACGGGGGCTAGCTTGCTGCAACACTGCGCGAAACTCTAGCGAGAGCGGGAGTTTCGCACCAAATCCCGCCGCAGTGGACGGGACTTCGCTGGGATACAAGGACTCGAACCTTGACTAACTGGACCAGAACCAGTCGTGCTGCCAATTACACCATATCCCAATGGAGAGGCCCGTTCTGAGCGTGCTCAGGGCCCCTCCGGACGCAGGGGTGAACGATACACGCGCGGCCCGGAGGCCTCCAAAACGGCCCCCGTCCGCGGTGTGCCGCAGCCCCATCCGCCGGGCCACGGTGAGCGCCAGGGCGAGGTAGACGAGGGACTGCGTGAGGGTGCCCGGCAGGCTCCACCAGCTGCCGCCGGTGGGGTTGAGGGCGCTGCCCATGTCGCTGAACGCGAGGGCCAGGCCGAACGCGAGGAAGTTGTTCAACACATGCATGGCGATGGCTGCCTCGAGGCCTCCGGTGAGTACGACGAGGGCGCCGGCCACGAGGCCGAACGCGAACCGGTCGACGAAGATCGGCAGGCTCTGGCCCAGGCCGTGCGCCAGCCCGAACAGCAGCGCGGGGGCGACGACGGCGACCACGCGCGAACGGAACAGCCCACCGAAGGCCTGGGTCAGGTAGCCGCGGAACGCGTACTCCTCCCCCGCGGCCTGCAGGGGCGTCAGCAGCAGCACGACGAGGAGGAAGTCGCGGGTCGTCGACGTGAAGTCGTTGACGGCGCCGCTCACCTCGGTGCCGCCCTCCTGGGGCAGCAGCGCGCTGACGAACAGGGTGGCCATCAGCGCGAGCACCGAGAGACCGATGCATGCGAAGAAGAAGCGCCACCGGATGCGCGGGAGCACCGAGGAGAGCCAGCGCGGCCGGAGCCCGTGCAGGACCCGGCTGAGGAACCACGCGACCGGGATCGCCGAGGCCAGCACGACGTTCAGGAACGCCAGTGATGCCGGCGTCGCGTCGTCGGTGTCGACCAGTCCCTCCATCGACGACACGACTGGCTCGCCGGCGACGGCGTACCCGATGGCGAAGACGACCTGCCACACCAGGGGGGCCGCCAGGAACGTCCCGGCGAACAGCAGCACGATGCCGAGCAACGGACGCCAGACGCCGGCCCGGCCCGCGCGGTGCAGCTCGTGGTAGGCGAGCTCGCCCGTGGGGCTCATTCGAACAGGGCGTCGTGGAGTCGCGTGATCGATCGCTCGCGGCCGAGCAGCTCCATCGACTCGAAGAGCGGCGGCGACACCTTGCTGCCGGTGATGGCGATGCGCACCGGTCCGAACGCGTGGCGCGGCTTGAGGCCGCGCTCCTCGATCAGCTTGTTGCGCAGCGCCTCCTCGATCGCAGCGGTGCTCCAGGTGGGCAGCACCGACAGCACGTCGTACGACGCCTGGACGACCTCGCGGCCGGCCTCGTCGAGGTCGTCGGTGCGCGTGAACGAGGCCTCGTCGACGAAGAGGAAGCCGAGCATGTCGACGGTCTCGGTGAGCTTGTTGATGCGCTCCCCGACCAGCGGCATGGCGAGCTCGAGCAGCTGTGCGTCGGCGTCGGACACCGGGTCGGACACGACGCCGGCCTTCTTGAGGAACGGCAGCGCGCGGTGGGTGATGTCCTCGATCGACAGCATCCGCATGTGCGAGGCGTTGATCGCGTCGGCCTTCTTGATGTCGAAGCGCGCCGGGTTGGGGTTGACGTCCTTGATGTCGAAGGCCTGCACCATCTCGTCGAGGGTGAAGACGTCGCGGTCGGCGGCGATCGCCCAGCCGAGCAGCGCCAGGTAGTTGAGCAGGCCCTCCGGCAGGAAGCCCTGCTCGCGGTAGGCCAGCGCGTGCGCCTCGGGATCACGCTTCGACAGCTTCTTGTTGCCCTGGCCCATGACGTAGGGCAGGTGGCCGAAGAGCGGGGCGCCGGTGCCGATGCCGACGTCTTCCAGGGCGGCGTACAGGGCGACCTGACGCGGCGTGCTGGACAGCAGGTCCTCGCCGCGGAGCACGTGGGTGATCTCCATCAGCGCGTCGTCGACAGGGTTCACGAGGGTGTAGAGAGGGTCGCCGTTGGCGCGGGCCAGCGCGTAGTCGGACACGTGGTCGCTGTGGAAGCTGACGCGACCGCGCACCAGGTCGTCGAAGGCGATCTCTCCGTCGGGCATCCGGAAGCGCACGACGGGCGTGCGGCCCTCGGCCACGAACGCCTCGACCTGCGCGTCGGTCAGGTCGCGGCAGAACCGGTCGTAGCCCATGTCCTTGGAGCCGCTCGCCTGGCGCCGGGCCGCGACCTCGTCGGTCGTGCAGTAGCACTCGTAGCTGTGCCCGCCCTCGGCGAGCCGGGCGAGCGCGTCGCGGTAGATGTCACCGCGCTCGGACTGGCGGTACGGCGCGTGCGGGCCGCCGACGTCGGGGCCCTCGTCCCAGTCGAGCCCCAGCCAGTGGAAGAGGTCGAACAGCCCGTCGTACGACTCCTGCGTGTTGCGCGCGGCGTCGGTGTCCTCGATGCGGAGGACCAGGCTGCCGCCGTGGTGCCGCGCGAAGGCCCAGTTGAACAGGAAGCTGCGGATCAGGCCGACGTGCGGGCTGCCGGTCGGGGACGGTGGGAAGCGGACGCGGACTGTTGCTGCTCAACGAGATGCCACCTTGTTCGTGAGGGTGCCGATGCCGGCGATCGAGACCTCGACCTCGTCACCGACCTGCATGGGACCGACGCCCTCGGGGGTGCCGGTGAGGATGACGTCGCCGGGCAGCAGCGTCATGACGCTGGAGACGTAGGCGACCAGCGTCGGGATGTCGAAGATCAGGTCGGCGGTCGAGCCGTCCTGCTTGAGGTCGCCGTTGAGGTGGGTCTGCACCGTCACCCCGTCGACGAACACCTGCGGGTCGAGATCGGTCTCGATCCAGGGCCCCAGCGGGCAGAACGAGTCGAACCCCTTGGCGCGGGTGAACTGCACGTCCGACCTCTGGAGGTCGCGTGCGGTGACGTCGTTGCCGATGGTGTAGCCGTGGATGACGTCGGTCGCCTGCTCGGCGGGCACGTCGCGGCAGATGCGGCCGATGACGACGGCGAGCTCGCCCTCGAACTGGAGGTTCTGCGTCTGCGGCGGGTAGAAGATCGGGTCGCCGGGTCCGACGACCGAGGTGTTCGGCTTGATGAACATCAACGGCTCGGTCGGCAGCTCGTTGCCCAGCTCGGCCGCGTGGGCGGCGTAGTTGCGCCCGATGCCGACCACCTTGCTGCGTGGCAGCACCGGCGCGAGCAGCCGCACGTCGGACAGCTTGTGCTCCTGCTGGAGCAGCTTGATGCCGACGTACAGCGGGTCGCCGGCGAGCGCCACGATCATCGTGTCCTCGGCGGGCTGGCCGAACTCGTCGACCTCGCCGGTCACGACTCCGTAGAGGGGCTCTTCTCCTGTGGTGAATCGGGCGATGCGCACGCGGGCGAGCCTATCCGGCGGCCACCGCCCGCAACGCGGTGAGGCTGCGCTCCACGTCGGCCCCAGTGGTGGACCAGTTGCTCACCGAGACGCGCAGCACGGCGCGACCGCGCCACCGCGAGCCGGTCATCCAAGCGGTTCCGTCGTCGAACATCGCGTGTACGACGGCACGTGTGCGCTCGTCGTCACCGAACGTCGCGCACACCTGGGTGAACACCACGTCGTTGAGCACCTCGGCGCCGTGGATGGCCGCGATGCCTTCGCGCCAGCGCGCCGGCGTGCGTGCACAGCCGGTCGACCAGCGCGGCGACGCCGTCGCGACCCAGCGCGCGCAGGACCGCCCAGACCGGGATGGCGCGGCCGCGGCGGCTGATCTCCGGCACCTTGTCGAACGGCTCGCCCGCCGCGTCGTGGATGAGGTAGTCGCCGTGCATCCCCATCGACGCCTTCAGCGCGCTGCGGTCGGCGCACGATCGCCAGACCGCAGTCGTAGGGGACGTTGAGGGTCTTGTGCGCGTCGGTCGCCCACGAGTCGGCGTGCTCGTAGCCGGCGACGAGGTGCCGCCGGGCAGGCGAGGCGCGCCGCGAACAGGCCGAACGCGCCGTCCACGTGCACCCAGGCGCCGTGCTCGTGCGCGAGCGGGATCGCCTCGCTCGAACGGGTCGAACGCGCCGGAGTGCACGTTGCCGGCCTGGAGCACGACGATCGTCGGTCGCCCGTCGCCTGCTCGCAGGGCGGCGTCGAGCGCGCCCGCGTCGAGGCGGCCCTGCGCATCCGCGGCGACCGCCTCGGGGGTGCCCAGCCCGAGGTAGCGCAGCGCCAGGTCGACGGTGTCGTGCCGCTCCGCGCCGACCAGCACCCGCACGCCGGGTGAGCCGACGAGCCCGTCCGTCGCCACGTCCCAGCCGGCCCGTCGCAGCACCGCGTCTCGGCCCGCCGCGAGCCCGGTGAAGTTGGCCATCGTGCCGCCGGTGACGAAGCCGACCGCGCTGCCCTCCGGCAGGCCCGAGCAGGTCGACGCAGCCACGTCTCCGCGATGTCCTCGATCGCGGAGTGGGCCGGGGTGATGAGCCGCAGTCCGGCGTTCTGGTCCCACGCGCTGGTGAGCCAGTCGGCCGCGAGCGCGGCCGGATGGGTCCCGCCGATCACGAACCCGAAGAACCGGCCCGACGGCATGGCGGTCAGCCCCGGCTCGCACGCGCCCGCGAGCAGGTCGACCACGTCGACGGCGTCCTCGGGGCCGTCCGGGAGCGCCGCACCCAGCGCTGCCTTCACCTCCTCGATCGACGCCGTGGCCGGCACGCCCCGGTCGTCGAGCGAGGCGAGCCAGGCGAGGGCGTGCGCGTGTGCGCGCTCGAGGGCAGCGGGGTGTTCATCCATCCCTGCAGTGTGGCCGGACCCAGTCCCCGCGACCAGTGCTCGTAGGCTCGTGAGCGTGGTTGTCGAGGTCCTGGACGAGGCGACGTGGCGGGCGCGCGCGGAGGCGCACGCCGCCCGCGTCGACGCGTTCGTGGCGCCGCACCTGGCCCGCCGCGGGTCGGCGGTCAAGCACCCGGTGCACGACTTCCTGTTCACCTACTACTCCCAGCGGCCCGCGCAGCTGCGGCGCTGGCATCCCGGGTTCGGGGTCGCGCTGGAGGGTGCGGAGGAGTACGCCGGGTCGAAGGGCTACTCGGCGGCGGATCTCGGTGCACCCGGGTCTCGATACACCCCCTCGTCCCTCGCGGGCACTCGACCGCCGCATACCCGGCGGGCTACTCGACCAACGAGCTGGACCGTGAGCCCCGAGTACGTCGAGGCGCAGCGGCCGCTCGTCGAGTCGCTGCACAGGCTGCTGACCGCCACCGCGGCCCGCCCCGCCAACTTCGGCTGCTTCGGCCTGCACGAATGGGCGATGGTCTACCGGCTCGACGAGGACGAGACGCGGCACGCCGACTGGCCGTTGCGACTGGGCCCGGCCGGCACCGACGCGGTCGTGGAGTCGCACCGGATCGGCTGCTCGCACTTCGACGCGTTCCGCTTCTTCACTCCCCCGGCCCGGTCGCTCAACGTGCTGTCTCCGGGCCGCGACGACCGGGCGGCGTACGAGCAGCCGGCCTGCCTGCACGGCAACATGGACCTCTACAAGCACGCGTTCCGGCTCACCCCGATGGTGAGCAGCGACCTGGTCGCCGACTGCTTCGAGCTGGCGCGCGACATCCGCGAGCTCGACATGCGGGCCGCGCCGTACGACCTGGTCGACCTCGGCTTCGAGCCGGTGCGCATCGAGACACCCCAGGGCAAGCAGGAGTACGCCGCGGCGCAGCGTGGCTTCGCGGAGCGGGCGGGTCCACTGCGTGACCGGCTGATCGCCGCGTGCCACAGGCTGGCTAAGGTAAGCCTTACCTAACTCCCACTCGGAAGGATGCCGGTGTCCACCCCTGCCCCGCCCTCACCCGTCCTGAAGCACCTCCTCCACCCGGAAGCCGCCGACGACTACGCCGACACCCTGCGGCTCGGACTCGACCACCTGGCCACCGCGATGGGCGGCGCGTCCGGACCGTCCTCGGGCCAGTCGCCCGAGAAGGCCGCGCAGCTGGTCGCCGACATCGACCTCGACCGACCCCTGGATGATGTCGAGGAGGTGCTGGCCGAGCTGAGCCGGGTCTACCTCGACGACGCGATCTGGTTCCACGAGCCCGGCTACGCCGCCCACCTGAACTGCCCGGTGGTGATCCCGGCGCTGCTGGCCGAGCTGTTCGTGTCGGGGGTCAACTCCTCGCTCGACACGTTCGACCAGAGCGTCGGCGCCACGTTCGTCGAGCGCCGGCTGATCGACTGGACCGCCCAGCGCATCGGCTTCGAGGCCGACCCCGAGCACGGCGCCGACGGGATCTTCACCAGTGGCGGCACGCAGTCGAACCTCCAGGCGCTGCACATCGCGCGCGACCTCGCACTCGCCGGCGCCGCCGCGGGCGACGTGCGCCGGCTGCGGGTGCTCGCGTCCGACCAGGCCCACTTCAGCATCCAGAAGGGCGCCCGGCTGCTCGGCCTGGCCGGCGAGCAGGTGGTCGCCGTGCGCAGCGACGCCCGGCGCCGGATGGACGTCGCGGCGCTCGAGGAGGCGCTCGACGGCTGCCACGCCCTCGGCCTGGTGCCGATGGCCGTCGTCGCCACGGCCGGCACGACCGACTTCGGCGCCATCGACCCGCTGCTGCCGATCGCCGACCTCTGCCACCTGCACGCCACCTGGCTGCACGTCGACGCGGCGTACGGCGGCGGGCTGCTCGTCTCGCGACGCCACCGGCACCGGCTCTCTGGCGTGGAGCGGGCCGACTCGGTCACCGTTGACTATCACAAGACGTGGTTCCAGCCAGTGTCGTGCAGCGCGCTGATCGTGCGCGACCGGAGGTCGTTGAGCCCGGTCACGTGGCACGCCGACTACCTCAACCCGGCGGATGCGGCGCACCCCAACCAGGTGGACAAGAGCATGCAGACCACGCGCCGCTTCGACGCGCTCAAGCTGTGGGTGACCCTGCGCGCGATGGGCGCGGACCGCATCGGCGACTACCTCGACACCGTGATCGAGCTGGCCCTGCAGACGCACGCACGCATCGACGAGCTCGACCGGATCGAGGTCGCCGCGGCGCCGGAGCTGAGCACCCTGGTGTTCCGCTGCCGACCGCCGGGGGTGCCCGACCACGAGCTCGCGGAGCTCAACGACGCCGTACGCCAGGCGCTGTACGAGAAGGGTGCTGCGATGGTCGCTGCCACCACGGTCCAGGGATCGCGCTGGCTCAAGCTGACCCTGCTCAATCCGGCGGCCACCGTCGAAGGGGTCACCGGGATCGTCGAGCAGGCCCGCGCCGTCGCCGACGAGCTCGCCGACGCGCACGTGCTGGAGGTGGCGTCGCGATGACCGGCCACGTCCACGACTTCATCGGCATCGGCCTGGGGCCGTTCAACCTCGGCCTGGCCTGTCTCGCCGAACCCATCGACGACCTCGACGGCCTGTTCCTCGAGGCGCGCGACGACTTCTCCTGGCACCCCGGGATGCTGCTCGACGACGCCACCCTGCAGGTGCCGTTCCTGGCCGACCTGGTGACGATGGCCGACCCGACGTCGGCGTACTCCTACCTCGCCTTCCTCAAGGCGACCGGTCGCCTCTACCCCTTCTACATCCGCGAGTCGTTCTACCCGCTGCGTCGCGAGTACGACGACTACTGCCGGTGGGCCGCCGACCGGCTGACCAACGTGCGGTTCGGCTGCCCGGTGAGCCGGGTCGACCACGACGGCGAGGCATACGTCGTCAGCACGAACGGCGAGCAGCACCGGGCGCGACGGCTCGTGCTCGGCGTCGGCACGAGCCCCACCGTGCCCGACTCCCTGGCCGGCGTCGACGGCGATCACGCCCTGCACTCGGCCGACTTCCTCGACCGTCGCGAGGCTCTCCTGGGCCTCGACTCGATCACCGTCGTGGGCAGCGGGCAGAGCGCCGCTGAGGTGTACGCCGACCTGCTGGCCGCCGCGCCCGACCACCGCTACACCCTCAGCTGGGTGACGCGGTCCCCGCGCTTCTTCCCGATGGAGTACACGAAGCTGACCCTGGAGATGACCTCTCCCGAGTACGCCGCGTACTTCCGCTCGCTGCCGGGCGGCACCCGCGCCCGGCTCAACCGCGAGCAGCGCAGCCTCCACAAGGGCATCAGCGCCGAGCTCGTCGACCGGATCTACGACCTGCAGTACCAGCTGCGGGCCACCGGGCGCGCGCCCGAGCAGACGATGGTGACCGGTACCGAGGTCGTCGGCGCTCGCCGCGACGGTTCGTCGTACACGCTGGACCTGCGGCACCTCGACACCGACGAGTCATTCGCGCTGCGCACCGAGGGACTGGTGATGGCGACCGGCTACGCGCCACGCGTGCCGGCGTTCCTCGAACCCGTGCACGACCGGATCGCGTGGGACGAGCACGGCAGGTACGGCGTGTCGGCGACGTTCGCGACCGACCGCACGGGCCACGAGGTCTTCGTGCAGAACGCCGACGAGCACGTGCACGGCCTGATCGCGCCCGACCTCGGCATGGGCGCCTACCGCAACTCGGTGATCATCGCGGCGATGACCGGCCGCGAGGTCTACCCGGTGGAGAAGCGCATCGCCACCCAGCACTTCGGAGTCCCCGACCACCTGAAGGCGGTCCGATGATCACCCTCGAGCCGGTCGACGTCGACCGCGACACCGCCCTGCTGCACGAGTGGGTCACGCACCCGCGCTCGGTCTACTGGCAGATGCAGGACGCCACGCCCGCCGACGTGGCGCACGCCTACGGCCTGATCGCCGAGAGCCCGCACCACGACGCGTGGCTCGGCCGCGTCGACGGCACGCCCGCGTTCCTGGCCGAGACCTACGACCCGGTGCACAGCGAGCTGGCCGGCGCGTCCGAGCTGCGGCCGGGCGACCTCGGCATGCACCTGCTCGTGGCGCCGACCGACCGGCCGGCGCCCGGCTTCACCCGGCGCATCTTCGCGGCCGTGATGGAGCACTGCTTCACAGATCCGGCCGTACGCCGCGTGGTCGTCGAGCCCGACGTGCGCAACGAGCGCATCGCGAGGCTGAACGCCGAGGCGGGGTTCCGGGTGGTGCGCGACATGCCGTTGGCCGGGAAGACCGGTGCGCTGTCCTTCGCGACCAGAGCGGAGTAGTGGGGTCCTTGGTTTCGAGACAGGCGCCAGCGCGCCTTCCTCAACCAGCGGACACGCCAGCGCGCCTTCCTCAACCAGCGGACACACCAGCGCCCCTTCCTCAACCAGCGGACACACCAGCGCCCCTTCCTCAACCAGCGGACACACCAGCGCCCCTTCCTCAACCAGCGGACACACCAGCGCCCCTTCCTCAACCAGCGGACACACCAGCGCCCCTTCCTCAACCAGCGGACACACCAGCGCGCCTTCCTCAACCAGCGGACACACCAGCGCCCCTTCCTCAACCAGCGGACACTCCAGCGCGCCTTCCTCAACCAGCGGACACTCCAGCGCGCCTTCCTCAACCAGCGTCGCCGTTGGTTGAGGAGGTTGCGCAGCAACCGTCTCGAAACCAGGCGACGAGCGTCGACCACCTGACCCCCGAGCTCCTCGATCGAGCTCAGCGCCACCTCGTCACCAAGGCGCTGTCTGAGTTCAGTCACGAGCGACTGCTCTGCCCCGAACCGGACGGAGACCGGTGGCGGGTGACGACGCCGGCCGGCGACACGACGTACACGTTCACGGCGCGGAGGCATGCGCTCGAGCACTGGAGCATCGACCCGGCGACGGTCGTACGCGAGGTCAAGGACGAGCCGGCGCCGCTGGACGTACAGCAGCTGGTGGTGGAGTTCGCCGAGGCGCTCGGCATCCCCGACACCCTGCTCGCGACGTACGTCGAGGAGCTGGCGAGCACGCTCGCCTCGACGGCCTGGAAGCTCCACCACCGAGCGGTGCCTGTCGTCGACCTCGTCGACGCCGACCACCAGACGATCGAAGCGGCGATGACCGAGGGGCACCCGGCCTTCGTGGCCAACAACGGACGCATCGGCTTCGGCATCGAAGACTACGAGCAGTGGGCGCCCGAGACCGGCCGCACGACGCGGCTCGTCTGGGTGGCCGCGCGGCGGTCGCTCACGCACCTCAGCCTGGGCGCCGGGCTCACCGAGGACTCCCTGTACGACGCCGAGCTGGGGCCGGAGGACCGCTACCGGTTCACCGGGGTGCTGTCAGCGCAAGGGCTCGACCCGGCCGACTACCTGCTCCTGCCGCTGCACCCGTGGCAGTGGCGGCAGAAGGTCACGGTCACGTTCGCGCCGGACGTCGCCCGGCGGGACCTGGTGCTGCTGGGAGAGGGGTCCGACGAGATGGCACCGCAGCAGTCGATCCGCACGTTCGCCAACCGGTCGGAGCCCGGACGCAGCTTCGTGAAGACAGCGCTGGCGATCCAGAACATGGGGTTCGTGCGCGGCCTCTCGCCGGCGTACATGACACACACGCCGGCCATCAACGACTGGGTGGCCGAGCTCGTGGACGGCGACGAAGCCCTGCAGGAATGCGGGTTCTCGGTGCTGAGGGAGCACGCGGCGATCGGCTACACGGGCGACGCGTTCCACGCCCTCGGGGCCACCTCGCCGCACCGCAAGATGATCGCCTCGCTGTGGCGGGAGAGCGCACTCCCCCGGCTGGCGCGCGGCGAACGGCTGATGTCGATGGCCGCCCTGCTGCACCGCGACCACGAGCGCGTGCCGCTGGTGACCGCATTGATCGAGGCATCCGGCCTGGCGCCCGCGGCGTGGGTCGCCTCCTACCTGCGGGCCTACGTGCGGCCGGTCGTGCACTGCCTGCTCGCCCACGACCTGGCGTTCATGCCGCACGGCGAGAATCTCGTGCTCGTGCTGCGCGACCATGTGCCGGTGCGCGCGGTGATGAAGGACATCGGCGAGGAGGTGGCGCTGATGCGACCGGACGCCGACGTGCCCGACGACGTCGCGCGCATCCGGATCGACGTCTCCGACGAGGTGAAGTCCCTCGCGCTGCACACCGACGTCCTCGACGGGTTCCTGCGGCACCTGGCCGCGATCCTCGACGACGAGGGCGTGCTGTCGGGGCCGGAGTTCTGGGCGCTGGTGCGCGAGTGCGTCGCCGAGCACGCGGCCGACCACCCGGAGCTGGCGGCGGCCGCGGCGGCGTACGACTTCTTCGCCCCGGAGTTCGCGCACAGCTGCCTCAACCGGCTGCAGTTGCGCAACACGCTTCAGATGGTCGACCTCACCGACCAGGCGGAGTCGCTGATCTACGCCGGCACGCTGGCGAACCCGATCGCGACCGGCGACTGAGGCGGGCTACCGTGCGGGCATGCGCCTGTCGATCGTGCTCCTCGCGCTGCTGGGCTCCCTCGTGCCGGCGCCCGCGTCGGCCGCCGACGACCCGCGGTGGGTGTTCTACTCGCGGGACACGACGGCGTACACGTCTCCCTGGTACGCCGGTGCGCACCGCACGATGATCGGCTACGGCTGCACGCGCGCGCCCTACTACCCGCCTGACAGCCGGTGTCGTGGCGGGCACGGCTTCCACCACGGCATCGATGTCGCGATGCCGTGCGGCACGCCGATCCGGGCCGGCCGCTTCGGGCGGGTGGTCAGCAGCGCCGCCTACGGACCGGCGTACGGCGTCAACCCACTCGTGATCCGCAACAAGCGGCTCGGCGTCGACATCCTCATCGCGCACGCACGCGAGGTGTACGTCGACGTGGGCGACCGCATCAGGCGCGGCATGCGGCTCGCGCTGGCGTCGGACTCTGCTGCGCCAGACGGATGTCACCTGCACTTCGAGGTGCGCGACGCCGGCGGGGGGCTCGACGACGCCCGGCGGCCGGTGCAGCTGCTCGATCGGGAGGCGGCATGACCTCGCCGCTGACCCCGGAGGAGCAGCGCATCGTCGCCAACTTCGTGGGCGACGACGGGCGGCTGCACACGATCCCGTCGAAGCGGTCGAAGCTGCTGGTCGTGCTGGATCACGTCGCGCAGGAGTTCGAGCCGGGCCGGACCTACCCCGAGGCCGAGGTCAACGAGATCCTGCAACGCTTCCACCCCGACTTCGCCGCACTGCGGCGCTACCTCGTCGAGGCGCTCTTCCTCGAGCGCGAGGACGCCGTCTACTGGCGCATCGGCGGCACGTTCGATGTCTGAGGTGCGCGAGGCAGAGTCGATCAGCGGCGAGGACTGGTACGGCGACGACCTGGGCGCCGCGCGCTTCGTCGACTGCGTCTTCTCCGACGTCGACTTCTCGGAGACGACCACGTCCGGCGCGATGTTCGAGGGGTGTACGTTCCACGGCGGCAGGCTCAACGCGTCGACCCACGTGGCGAGCGCGTTCGTGGCCTGCGACTTCCGGCGTACGAACTTCTTCGACGCGACGTTCGACGGGTGCAAGCTCGTCGGGTCGGTGTTCGCCGCGTGCACGCTGCGGCCGATGCGCGTGGTCGGCGGCCGGTGGTCGGGCGTGACCATGCGCGGTGCCAACCTCAGCGGCCTCGACCTGACCGGCGTCGACCTCAGCGAGGCCGACCTGTCGCTGGCCAACCTGACCGGCACGGTGCTGCGCGACGCCAACCTGGCCGGCGTCGTCGTACGCGAGACGAACCTGACCCGCGCCGACCTGCGCGGTGCCTCGCTGGACCGGGTCGACCTCACCGCCGCGACTCTCAAGGAGACGCGGCTCGACCTCGCCGGCGGGGTGCTGCTGGCGGAGCTGTCGGGAGCCGTGGTCGACGTCGCTCGTTGAGTTGGGCCTCCCGCGGTGTCGAGCTGGCCTCATACGTCGGCTCGGCCCAAACTCAACGACGTGCGCGGCCCAACTCGACGAGGTGGGACCGGAGCCCGTCGAGGATCAGGCCGAGACCGAGACCGAAGTCGGCGGAGTCGCGCGGCCGGCGGTCGATCGCGCCGGCGCTGTTGGCCTGGAGCGTCGTCTGCTCGTCGTGGGCGTGGCCGAAGACGTAGTGCAGGAGCGTGCGCGTCGCGACCGCGGCGAGGTCGTCGTCCAGCCCGGTCTCGAGCAGGATCTCGTCGAGCTCCTCGGCCGGGCCGGCCGCGCCGAGGCCGAACGCGTGCACCGTGGCGACCACGTCGGCGCCGTCGCGGTAGGCCAGCATCGCGTCGCGCAGCTCGTCGCAGACCTCGACGACGCGGGCGTCCCACTCGATCGCACGGCGGGTACGCCGGCCACGGGCGAGGATCTCGTCGGCGACCGCTGCCAACAGGGTCTGCTTGTTGGCGACGTGGTGGTAGATCGCGCTGGGCGCGACGCCGAGGTCGGCAGCGAGCCGGCGCATCGAGAGGTCGGCGAGGCCGTAGCGGTCGAGCACGTCGAGCGCCCGCTCGACGACGTCGCTGCGGTGGTAGCGCATCCGGCCCCCTCGGGATTGACGATCCGGTGGGTCGACCCTAACCTGAACACTGTTCACCTGACCACTGTTCAGGTTTCGCACCGAGTTGAAAGCTGGCCCGCATGAGCACGCGCCCGTCCCGCAGCACCGCGACCGACGTCGCCCTGATCGCCGGCTTCGCCGCCCTCATCGCCGTTTGCGCGATCCTGCCGTCGCTCAACGTCGGCACCGCCGTGCCGATCACCCTGCAGACGTTCGGCGTGCTGCTCAGCGGTGCCGTGCTCGGCATGCGCCGGGGCTTCCTGGCGGTTCTGCTCTACCTCGTCGTCGGCGCCGCCGGCCTGCCCGTCTTCGCCGGCGGAGCGTCCGGCTTCGCGGTCTTCAACGGCCCCTCGGTCGGCTACCTGGTGGGCTTCCCCCTGGCGGCGGCCCTGTGCGGCTTCATCGTCGAGCGGCTGCCTCGCCGGACCATCCAGACCAGCGTGCCGGTGATCTTCGTCGCCGGCCTGGTGAGCAGCGCGCTCTTCATCCACACGCTCGGCATGGCCGGCATGGTCGTGGAAGATCCCCACCGACTGGCCCGGCGCGTTCGACATCGACAAGTTCTTCTGGCCCGGAGACGTCCTCAAGAACATCGCCATGGCCCTCGTCGCCACCGCGGTCCACCGCTCCTTCCCCGACCTGCTCGACCACCGCGCCGCGGCCCCGGGCGAGCCGCGAGGAGACCGTCACCGCGTGAGCCGGCTCGAGCTCCAGCAGGTCTCGGTCCGGGTCCCGACCACCGACGGCGAGCAGGAGATCCTGCACGAGACCACGCTGACCCTCACCGAGCAGCGCATCGCCCTGATCGGCGCCAACGGCTCCGGCAAGTCCACGCTGGCCCGGCTGCTCAACGGGCTCGTGTCCCCCACGACCGGGCGGGTGCTCGTCGACGACCTCGACGTGGCCAAGGACGGTCCGGCCGTACGGCGCCGCGTCGGGTTCGTGTTCACGGACCCCTCTGCCCAGTTGGTGATGCCCACGGTCGTGGAGGACGTCGCGCTGTCGCTGCGTCGTACACACAAGGACAAGGGGGTACGCCGCGCCGCGGCCTTCGCCGTCCTCGAGCAGCACGGGCTCGGTGAGCTGGCGGAGCGCAGCGTGCACACGCTCTCGGGCGGGCAACGGCAGCTGCTCGCGCTGGCCGGCGTGCTGGCCACGGACCCCGATGTGCTCGTCGCCGACGAGCCCACGACCCTGCTCGACCTGCGCAACACGCGGATGATCGGCGACCTGCTCTGCGCCCTCCCCCAGCAGCTGGTGCTGGTCACGCACGACCTCGAGCTGGCGCTGAGGTGCGAGCGCTGCATCGTGGTCGACGACGCGTCGGTCGTGTACGACGGCGCCGCGGACGACGCGGTCGCGCACTATCGGGCGATCGTGTGAGCGCGTCGCTGCTGGGGCTCTACCGGCCGGGCACCACCGCGCTGCACCGGCTGACGGCCGGCGCCAAGCTGCTCGGCATGGTCGCCGTCGCCGTCGTC
This sequence comes from uncultured Actinomycetota bacterium, assembly GCA_963825755.1. Lineage (GTDB taxonomy): Bacteria > Actinomycetota > Actinomycetes > Propionibacteriales > Nocardioidaceae > Nocardioides. The sequence continues at coordinate 30,513 of CAWGUS010000017.1, forward strand.
GTCATGGTCGTGCGTGGGCCCGTCAGTGCGGGCGTGTTCTTCGCCGGTGCACTGCTGCTGGCGGCCTGGTCGGGCATGGGGCTGCGGACGGTCCTTCGCTCACTGCGCGGGCTCCTCATCGTCGCGGCGGGGCTGGCCGCCTACCTCACCTGGCAGAAGTCCTGGGAGCGGGCGGCCGAGTCGGTGCTCGACCTGCTGGCGCTGGTGCTGGTCGCGACCGTGATGACGGTGACGACGCCGATCGACGAGATGCTCGACACGATCACCCGGGCGCTCGGCCCGCTGCGGCGCTTCGGCGTCGACCCCGAGATGGTGGCGCTGGCGTTCTCGCTGATGATCCGCGCGGTGCCGACCACGATCGAGATCGCCGAGGAGACGCGGGACGCCGCGGTCGCGCGCGGGCTCGAGCGCGACCCGCGGGCGCGGCTGACCCCCCTGGTGGTCCGCGTCGTGGCGCACGCCCGCTCGACGGGCGAGGCCCTGCACGCGCGGGGGATCACCGACTGATCGGGCGCGTAGTCCGGTGCAGATCGGGGCGCCTGAGCGCCAGGACGCCCCGGATTGCACCGGACTACCCCGCAGGCGGCGATGAGTTGAGGAACCAACGGTGGCCGAAGGGGTCGCGGACGACGGCGACCCGGCCGGCCGGCGGTGAGTCCTCGGGACCCCGATCGAGCTGCCCTCCCGCTGCGGCGAAGCGATCGCACAGGGCGTCGACGTCAGCCACCTGCAGGTGCAGCGAGACCGCCGAGCCCCGGGTCGGTGTCCGGCGCAGCGACGCCCGCCGAGTCGAACTCGTCCGACATCATCCAGCGTGCGCCGTCGACGGCCAGCTCGACGTGACCGACCCTGCCGTCTGGCATGACGATCGGCTCGTAGACCACCTCGGCGCCCATCGCCTCGACGTACCAGGCGATCGCGCGGTGGGCATCGGAGACACAGATGTACGGCGTCAGCTCGGTCATGCCGTCCACCTCACCACACCGGCGGCCTGCGGTGAACCCATGGCGCGGCCTCCTCGATGCGAGCCGACACCGCCAGCAGCAGCTCGTCCTCGGCGGGGCGTGCGGCGAGCATCACGCCGACGGGCAGGTCGTCGTCGGTCCAGTGCAGGGGCAGCGAGATGGCCGGCATGCCGGTGACGTTCCAGGCCGAGGTCCACGGGCGTGAACGCCTTCTGCGCCTCGAAGTCGGCCTCCGGGTCGTCGTCGTCGCGCAGCGCGCCGACCGGCAGCGGGGGTACGGCGAGGGTCGGCGTCAGCACCAGGTCGTACGGCGCCAGCGCGGCCAGCGCTCCCGCTGCCAGCCGGCGCATCTCGCCGATGGCCAGGCCGAACTCCGGACCCGTGACCGCGTGGCCGCGCTCGCTGAGCCAGCGGGTGAGCGGCCGGAGGTCGCCCTCGCGCCCGGGCGGAGCCACGGACAACGCGGTGAGCACCGCCCAGCAGGTCTCGAACACCGGCACCGCCTCGGGCGGCAACGGGACGGGCACGTCCTCGACCTCGTGCCCCATCGACTCGAGCAGCCGCGACGCGTCGTCCCACGCCTGCACGCACGCGGGGTCGACCGGACTGTCGGCGATCACTGGTGCAATGAAGCGAGCGACCCGGAGACGTCCCGGGTCACGGTCACAGGCAGCCAGGAACGACGAGCGAGGGAGGTGGTGCCCACGACGGGTCACCCACACCACGACCGGCGAGCACGTCGAGGAAGGCGGCGGCGTCACGGACCGTGCGCGCGAGCGGTCCGGCCGTCCCCAGCCCGACGGGGTCGCCGTACATCGGGGCGCCGGAGATGCGCCCGCGGCTCGGCTTGAGCCCGACGATCCCGCAGCACGATGCGGGGATGCGGATCGAGCCACCGCCGTCGGACGCCCTGCGCCACCGGCACCAGTCCGGCGGCCACGGCAGCGGCGGCGCCACCCGACGAGCCGCCCGCCATCCGGGACGTGTCCCACGGCGTGACCGCCGGCGGGGCGACATCGGGCTCGGTGTAGCACGGCGAGCCGAACTCCGGGGTGTTCGTCTTGCCCAGGCTGACCATGCCTGCTGCCTCGATGGCGAGCGTCACGGCGTCCGACAGGTCCGGCACGTGGTCGGTGTAGGCAGCCGAGCCGAAGGTGGTGCGCACGCCCGCGGTCAGGTTGAGGTCCTTGATCGCGGTCGGCACGCCGTACAGCGGTGACGGCGTCGTCGTTCGGAGGCGGCAGCGCCCGAGCACGCGCCAGGGCGAGCTCGCGCGTGCGCGTCACGAACGCGCCGACCCGGTCTGCCCGGGCCAGGTGGTGCTCGGCCAGCTCTGCCGGCGAGACCTCGCCACGGCGTACGGCGGCGGCCTGCTCGAGCGCGGTCAGGTCATGGAGTTCGGCCACGGCCTGACGCTAGCCGGTGCCGGGTCAGGCGGCGACGGGGTCGGCGGCGAGGGCGGTCAGGCGCACCAACAAGGGAGGCCACGATCTGCTCGTCGGCGAGGATGTCGCCCTCCATGGCCGACTGCGAGACGACGATGTCGGCTCGCGCACCACGGCGCCGGCGATGCCGGCCGAGCGGCGGGCGTCGTCGTGCGACCACTTGCCGCCGTACGGCGTGGGCGTGGCGCCGACGACCGCGAACGGCTTGCCGGTGATGGCGCCGACGCCATACGGGCGCGAGAGCCAGTCGATGGCGTTGTTGAGCACGGCCGGCATGGTGCCGTTGTACTCCGGGGTGACGGCGAGGACGCGGTCGGAGCCGGCGACGAGGTCACGGAGCCGCTGGGCGGCGGCGGGCACGCCCTCGCCGTCGATCTCCTCGTTGTAGAACGGGATCTCGCCGAGGCCCTCGGCGATCTCGACGGTGACTCCCTCGGGCGCCTTGGTGCGGAGCGTCTCGGCGATGCGACGGTTCAGGGAGTCGGCGCGAAGGCTGCCGACCAGGACAACGACACGGGTGTCGGACACGGGGATCTCCTGGAGGTTGGTGAGGGTCATGCTAGCCTAACCGGACCATGGTCCGCTTATATTCCCCGCGGTCGGCGACCGGGTTTCGCCCTAGGCTGGTGACGTGCCGATCCAGCTCAAGCTCGCCGACGAGCCCGCCCCGGAGCGGGCGGACGCGGCCCGCAACCGGGAGGCACTCCTGGCAGCGGCCCAGCGCCTCGTCGACCAGTGCGGCGTCGACAACGTGACGATGGACGCGGTGGCGACGAAGGCGGGCGTCGGCAAGGGCACGGTCTTCCGCCGGTTCGACAGCCGCGAGGGGCTGATGGCCGCCCTGGTCAACCGGTCCGAGACCGTCGTGGCAGGCCGCCGTGCTCTCCGGTCCGCCACCCCTGGGCCCGGGCGCTCCGCCGATGGAGCGACTCCTGGCGTTCGGCCACTCGCGCATCGAGCTCAACCTCACCCACGCCGAGCTGATCCGGGCCGCAGGCGCGTCGGGTTCCCGGGCGTACGCCGCGGTCTCCTTCACCGCCATGCACGTGCGGCACCTGCTCGACCAGCTCGGGGTTCGCGGCGACATCGCGATGCTCGCGACCGCGCTGATCGCGCCCCTGGAGCTGCCGATCCTGACCCAGCAGACCCAGATCGAGAGCATCTCGCTGCACCGCATCCAGGCCGGCTGGGACGACCTCGTACGACGCGTGGTCGGCCATGCCTGAGGCCGGGGTGAGCCGCGACGACGTACTCGGGTACCGCGTGCACGCGCAGGCGCTGAACGCGAAGAGAGCGCGCAAGGACTCCCCGATCCTCGACCTCGGCGTGCAGGAGACCGGCCCCGACGGGGCGGCCTGGGCACTCGAGATCCGACGCTGCTCCATGCCGAAGGAGGATCTCTTCCTGGCCTGGACGCTGCGCGGCGCGCCCCATGCCTACCGACGCTCGGAGGCGGCGGCCGTCGCAGCCGCCACCTGGCCGTGGAGCGACGCCGACGCGGGCAAGCGCATCTTCGACGCGGCCGCACCGCTGCGCAAGGCGGGCATCGGCATCCTCGACGCCCTCGATACCGTGGCCACCGAGATGCGCGACATCGTCCGGACGCCCACGGTGAAGGGCGACCTGTCGTCCGCGCTGACGGCCCGGCTCGACGAGCCGTACCTCCGTTGGTGCAACCCGTGCCGGGCGACCCACACCTACGAGCAGCCGTTCCGGCTGGCCGGTCTGCATGCCGGGCTCGAGCTCGAGGCCGGGACCTCTCCCCCGGTGCTGCACCGCATCGAGGGCTGGCGCGGCCCAGCCCCGAAGGTGCCGGCCCACCTCGACCCGGTGCGCGCCAGCCTCCACCTGCTGGGGCCGGCCAGCCCGAAGCTCGTGGCCGGCTACCTCGACACCACCGTCAAGGAGGTCGCCGCGCACTGGCCCGAGGACGTCGTACCCGTGACCGTGGAGGGCCAGCAGCGCGAGGTGCTCGCCGCCGACGAGAAGGCGCTGCGCACGCCGCCGAAGACCGACGGGGTCGTGCTGCTCGGGCCGTTCGACTTGTTCCTCCAGGCCCGCGACCGCGAGCTCGTCGTACCCGACGCCACAGCCCGCAAGGACATGTGGCGCACCCTCGGCCGACCCGGCGCGATCCTCGACGGCCACGAGATCGTCGGGTCGTGGCGGCCGCGAGCGTCCGGCCAGAAGCTCAGGATCGCCGTCGAGATGTGGTCCGGCGGCAAGCCACCGAAGGGCCTCGACGAGCAGGGTGAGCGGCTCGCCGGATTCCGCGGCAAGACCTACGCCGGCATGCTCGCTGGTTGAGGAGGGACGAAGCTCCGTCTCGAAACCGGGCTCACCTCAGTCCCGGCCGTCCTGACGCCGCAGCCCGAAGGTCAGCCCGTCGACCAGCGCACCCCACGACGCCTCGATGACGTTGTGGCCGACGCCGACGGTGACCCACGTCGACTCGCCGTCGGAGGTCTCGATGAGCACCCGCGTGATCGCGTCGGTGCCGTGACCCTGATCGAGGATCCGCACCTTGTAGTCGATCAGCTCGAACTTCGCGACGCCCGGGAACGCCTGCCCGATCGCCTCGCGCAGCGCGGCGTCGAGGGCGTTGACCGGGCCGTTCCCCTCACCGGTGACGACGTAGCGCACGCCGGCGGCCTTGAGCTTGACCGTCGCCTCCGACACCGCCTCGTCACCAGGCCGGGTCTCGGTGATGACCCGCCACGACTCGACATCGAAGTACGACGGCCGCGCACCCTCGACCTCCTCGACGAGCAGCAGCTCGAACGACGCGTCCGCGGCCTCGAACGTGAAGCCCTTCTGCTCGAGCTGCTTGACCCGGTCGGTCACCCGGGTCACGAGCTCGCGGTCGCCGGACAGGTCGAAGCCCAGCTCCCTGCCCTTGAGCTCGATCGACGCGCGGCCGGCCATGTCGGACACCAGCAGCCTCATGTCGTTGCCGACGCCGACCGGGTCCATGTGCTGGTAGAGGTTGGGATCGACCTTGATGGCGCTGGCGTGCAGCCCGGCCTTGTGGGTGAACGCCGAGGTGCCGACGTACGGCTGGCGAGAGGCGGGCGGGAAGTTGGTGACCTCGGCGACGGCGTGCGCGATGCGGGTCGCGTCGCGGAGCAGACCGTCTGGTAGCACCCGCCGGTCGAGCTTGAGCTCCAGGTTGGCCACGACGCTGACCAGGTCGGCGTTGCCCGTGCGCTCGCCGTAGCCGTTGATCGTGCCCTGCACGTGGGTCGCGCCGGCCTCGACGGCGGCGAGGGTGTTGGCGACCGCGCAGCCGGTGTCGTTGTGACAGTGGATGCCGACCCGCACGCCGGTCGTCTCGATGACGTCGTGCACGACGTCGGCGACCCAGCCCGGCAGCATGCCGCCGTTGGTGTCGCACAGCGCGACCACCTCGGCGCCCGCGTCGTACGCCGTGCGCAGCACCTCGAGGGCGTAATCGCGGTTGTCGCGGTAGCCGTCGAAGAAGTGCTCGGCGTCGAGGAAGACCGTCTGCCCGTGTTCGCGCAAGTGGCTGACGGTGTCGCGCACCATCGCGAGGTTCTCCTCCAGCGTGGTGCGCAGGGCGAGGTCGACGTGCCGGTCGTGCGACTTGGCCACCAGCGTGACGACGCTGGCGCCACTGTCGCGCAGCGCCGCGATGCCCGGGTCGTCGGCCGCCTTCACTCCCGCGCGGCGGGTCGACCCGAAGGCCGCCAGGCGAGCGTGTCCCAGGTCGAGCTCCTCGCGGGCGCGCCGGAAGAACTCGGTGTCCTTGGGGTTCGCGCCCGGCCAGCCGCCCTCGATGTAGCCGACCCCCAGCCCGTCGAGGTGCCGCGCGATCGCGAGCTTGTCGGCGACGGAGAGGTTGAGCCCCTCCTGCTGGGCGCCGTCGCGCAGCGTCGTGTCGTAGACGTGGAAGTCACCCTGGAGGTCCATGGTCGTTCTCTCGTGTCCGGCGGATGGGTCTCGAAATGCAAAAGACCTCTCGTGGGACGAGAGGTCGGCGCGGCGGGGTGTCCCGTCGCGCTAGCGAATGATGATGCCGGTGATGAAGGGGTGCCGCATGCCGCCCATGCTGCCACGGACCGGGCCATCGGTGGGCCAGGTCTCGTGATCCGGTCGCGCCCGGTTCCCGTACGGCGAGGACACGGTGCTTCTCGGGTATCCGGCTACAGCGATCCCCGGCTAGCCGGGGATCCCGACCGCTGGAGAGCTCAGAAGCACGCGAAATGGCCGCGCGGAGGTGCTTCTCGGCAACCTGGAGCCATCAGCGCAGGAACGAGAACGGTTCGTCCGACGCCGGCGCCCACACGATGCCACGACTGGTCGCCAGCGACGCGAGCGCGGCGGCGACGGCCAGCAGGAGCGCGGTCGCGACCAGCCATGCGACGGGCTGCGCCGACAGCGGGTGTACGACGCGGCGCACGGGCCGGCGTACCCGCGACCCACCCGGGCCGAACCACAACCCGACCGCGAGCGCCGCGCCGCAGAGCCCCAACGACAGCTCCGGTGAGGCGGCCGCGGCGAAGCAGAGCAGGCCGATCGCGGCGGCGATGCCGCCCGCCCACAGAGTGAGCAGCAGGGTGCCTGGTATGCCGGCGAGCACGTGCCACGGCGTGGCCAGCAGGGTCTGCGGGCCGTCGTACCACTTGGGCCCGCGGAGCCGACGTCGGTCGCCCGCCGCCGACGCGGACAGCGACCCACTGCGCAGCAGCCAGGTGAGGAGCAGGAGCGCCAGCAGGGAGAGGTACGGCGCGAACGCCACCGCACCTCCGGCCACCGCCGCCAGCGCCACCAGGGCCCCGAGGCGGCGCAGTCGCACGGCGAGCGGCGGCCGGCCCTGCGCGGCCGCGGGCTCGTCGGGCAGCCACGCGGTCCCGCCGGTGGGGGGCTCGTGTGCGGTCGGGGCGTCGGTCCGGGCCGACGCCGCGACGGCCAGCGGCAGGGTGAACGGGTCGGGCTCGACCAGCCGGAGCGGCTCTGTCACGGGCTCGATCGCGTCGCGGGCCTGTGGGTTCTCCAGCCACGACAGCAGGGCTGGCAGGGTCGGCCGGCGCGACGGTTCAGGGTCGAGCGCCGCGATCAGGACGTCGCGCACCGGGTCGTCGAGGTCGGCCAGGGCGTGCTCGCCGCGGCGGACGCGGTCCATGACCGCCATCGACGGCCCGCGCCCGAACGGCGCCCGGCCGAGCCCGGCGAACGCCACGGTGGCCGCCCAGGAGTGCACGTCGGACGCGGTCGTCGCGTCGTCGCCGTACAGGATCTCGGGAGCGAGGTAGCCGGGCGTGCCGAGCAGCCAGCCGGTGTGCGTGATGCGCGGGTCGTCGGCGACGCGAGCCAGGCCGAAGTCGATCAGGATCGGGGTGCGGCCCTCCATCAGCACGTTGGACGGCTTGATGTCGCGATGGAGTACGCCGACCGCGTGGACCGCCGTGAGCGCCTCCGCCAGGCAGCGACCCAGCCAGGCCAGGTCGGCACCCAGGATCGGCCCGGACTCGTGGATCTCGTCGTGCAGCGAGAGGCCCGGCACGTAGCGCGTGGCGACGTACGGGACGTCGCCCCACGGGTCGGCGTCGACGATCTCGGCGACGCGCGAGCTCTTGATGCGCGACAGCGAGCCGACCTCACGGGCCAGGCGGGCGCGGGACTCGTCGTCGGCGATGATGTGCGGTCTCAGCACCTTGAGCGCCACGCGCTCGCCGCCGGGCCGCTGGGCCAGGTGCACGACGCCCATGCCGCCCTCACCCAGCCGGGTGAGAAGCGCGTAGCCGCCGACGGTGAGGCCGGGCGGTGGCGTCTGCGGACGCGGGGAAGTCGTCACGCAGTGAGATTACCCGCGCGGAGCGGATCTGGCCGCCAGCCGGACCCCATGTCGAAGTGTCAAGCCATTTTGGTTAGCCTTGCCTAAGTTCACTCGATCTGGAGGACACCGATGACCGCCACCGCCATCGCGCGTGCGGCCCGACCACGAGAAGACCTGCGGCGACCGCGCCAGGGTTCGCCGTTCGGCATCCTCGTGCTCGCGCTCGCCGTGGTGGCCACAGCGCTCCTCAGCCTCGCCGTCGGCAGCCGCAGCATCGCGCCCGGCACGGTCCTCGACGTGCTCTTCAACCCCGACGGCTCCGAGGTCTCGACGATCGTCCACGGCCTCCGCGTGCCGCGGACGGTGCTCGGACTCGCGGTCGGCATGGCGCTCGGCATCGCCGGCGCGCTGATGCAGGGGCACACCCGCAACCCGCTGGCCGAGCCCGGCCTCCTCGGCGTCTCGGCGGGCGCGGCCTTCGCCGTGGTCGTCGGGATCTTCTTCTTCGACGTCGGAGGCACGGCTGGCTACGCGTGGTTCGCGCTCGCGGGCGCCGGCCTCGCCTCGGTCGCGGTGTTCGCGATCGGCTCGACCCGCGGCGGTCCCGACCCCGTCTCGCTGGTGCTGGCCGGTGCCGCGATCACCGCCCTGCTCGCTTCGCTGACCCAGGCCATCGTGCTGCGAGACGTCGAGGTGCTCGACTCCTACCGCTTCTGGGTCGTCGGCTCCACCGCCGGCCGCGACCTGGACGTCTTCTGGCAGGTCGCCCCCTTCCTCGGCGGCGGCCTGCTGCTGGCGCTGGTCAGCTCCCCCGGCCTCAACCTCCTCCAGCTGGGCGACGACGTGGCCCGCTCGCTCGGCATGCACCCGATGCGTCACAAGGTCATCGGAGTCACCGCGGTGATGCTGCTGGCGGGCGGCGCCACCGCCGCGTGCGGACCCATCGCCTTCCTCGGCCTGGTGGTGCCCCACATCGCGCGGTTCCTCGCCGGCGTCGACTACCGCTGGGTCGTGCCGTACGCCGGGCTGCTGGGCGCCATGCTGATCGTGCTCGCCGACACGCTCGGCCGGGTGATCGCCCGCCCCGGCGAGGTGCAGGTCGGCATCGTCATGGCGCTGGTGGGCGGACCGGTCTTCGTATGGCTCGTCCGACGCACCCGGATGGTGAAGCTGTGACGACCCTCTCCGCTCCGCTCCGCGTCGGGGCCACCTCCTGGCTGGTGCCGCTGCGCGCGGTCGCCGCGACCGTCGCCGGCCTCGTGCTGCTCGGCGTGCTCGTCGCCCTCGACCTGGCCCTGGGGGACTTCCCGATCCCGGTCAGCGAGGTCGTCACGACCCTCATGGGCCAGGGCGACGCCGGCCAGGAGTTCATCGTCTACGACCTGCGGCTGCCGCAGACCCTCGTCGCCATGCTCGCCGGCGCGGCCCTGGGACTGGCCGGCGCGCTGACCCAGACGTTCGCCCGCAACCCGCTCGCCTCCCCCGACATCCTCGGCGTCACCGAGGGCGCGGCCGCCGGAGCCGTGGCCGTGATCGTGCTCAGTGGCGGCGCCGGCTACTCCGGCGGCCTGGTCAGCGGCGCCCTCCAGTCGATCGGTCTCCCGATCGCCGCGTTCCTCGGCGCCCTGGTCACCGCAACGCTCCTCTACGTGCTCTCCTGGCGCCGCGGCATCGACGGCCAGCGGCTGGTGCTGATCGGCATCGGCATCGGCGCGGCCCTCTCCGCCGTCACGTCGTGGCTGTTGGTGCGGGCCCGCATCCAGGACGCCGCCAGCGCACAGGTCTGGCTCAACGGCTCCCTCAGCGGGCGCGGCTGGGACCAGGCCTGGCCGCTCATCTGGACCCTCCTCGTCCTGGTGCCCGTGTCACTCCTGCTCGTGCGCAACCTCAACGCCCTGCAGCTCGGCGACGAGTCCGCCCGCGGCCTCGGCGTCCGGCTGCAGACCACCCAGGTCCTCACCCTGCTCGCGGCGGTCGGCCTCGCGGCGGTCGCGGTCAGCGCGGTCGGGCCGCTCGAGTTCGTCGCGTTCGTCGTACCTCAGGTGGCGCTCCGACTCGTCGGCGGCTCGCGACCCCCGATGGTCGCGTCCATGGCGTACGGCGCCTGCCTGGTCGTCGGCGCCGACCTGCTCACCCGCGTGGTGATCCCCTTCGCGATGCCCGCAGGACTCGTGACAGCGGCCATCGGCGCGCCGTACCTCATCTGGCTGCTCCTCCGAGCGAACAAGAAGGTGACCGCATGACCGTCACAACCTCACGTCTGAGGGCCGACTGCGTCACCGTCGGCTACGGCGCAGAGCCGGTCGTCCGCGACCTGAGCCTGGCCGTCCCGGACGGCAAGGTCACGACCATCGTCGGGCCCAACGGCTGCGGCAAGTCGACGATGCTGCGCACCCTCGCGCGGCTGCTGTCGCCCACCTCGGGCACGGTGCACCTCGACGACCGGCCGATCGGCTCGATCTCCACCAAGGAGATCGCCACCCGGATGGCGCTGCTGCCGCAGTCGCCCGTCGCGCCGGAGGGCCTGCTGGTGCGCGACCTCGTGGGAAGGGGCCGCCACCCGCACCAGCGCTGGTTCAGCCAGTGGTCGCGCCAGGACGAGGAGATCGTCGACGCCGCGCTGGCGATGACCGACACCCTCGACCTGCGCGACCGTCCCCTCGACCAGCTCTCGGGCGGTCAGCGGCAGCGCGCCTGGATCGCCATGACCCTGGCGCAGGACACCGACCTGATGCTGCTCGACGAGCCGACGACGTACCTCGACCTCGCCCACCAGGTGGAGGTCCTCGACCTGGTGACCCGGCTCAACCGCGAGCGCGGCCGCACCGTCGCGATGGTGCTGCACGACCTCAACCTCGCCGCTCGCTACAGCGACGTCATCGTGGTCATGAAGGCCGGCGTCATCGTCGGGCAGGGCACACCGGGCGCGGTCTTCACCCCCGACATGCTCAGCGCGGTCTTCGGCCTCGATGCCGACGTGCTCACCGATCCCCGCACCGGCCTGCCGATCGTGGTCCCGACCTCGTCGGCCGGCCTCGCCGCCCTCCACCCAGCATCGATCCTGCCCCAGGGAGCCGTCTCGTGACTTCACGCCTGTCCCGCCGTCGACTGCTGGGCGGCGGCCTCGCCGCGCTCGCAGTGGCCGGTCTGACCGCCTGCGGCGCCGACGACTCGCCCTCGGAGGCGCCGGCCGCCGGCGCCCCGGAGGCGCCAGAGGGACCGTGGACGTGGACCGACGACCTCGGCCAGGAGATCGAGCTCGACCAGGCTCCCGTGCGCATCGCGGCGTACGGCGACGCGGCCGCCGCGCTGATGAACTTCGGCATCACGCCCGTCGCGCTCTTCCACTACATCCCGCCGTCGGAGGACGCGACGTTCGAGTCGCTCGACCTGTCCGGCGTCGAGATCGTGGGCGAGGCGATCGGCGAGATCAACCTGGAGCAGCTCGCGCTGGCGGCACCCGACCTGATCGTCACGACGTCCTACGAGGGCGAGAAGCCCGAGCTGATGTACGGCTTCAAGGACGAGGCCCAGATGAAGAAGGTGCGGGCCATCGCACCGGTCATCGGCGTCATGCAGAGCGGCTCGGCCCTCGACGTCATCGAGACCAACGAGAAGCTGGTCGCCGCCCTGGGCATCGACGTCGAGGGTGGCGAGGTGGCCGACCAGAGGGCCGCCTTCGAGGCCGCGTCGGCCGAGCTCACCGAGGCCGCGAAGAGCGGCCTCAGCATGGTCCCGCTGTACGCCGAGGCGGGGGCCGGCATCTACTACGCCAAGGCGCCCGACGACCCGGCGCTGGCCTACTACCAGTCGCTGGGCGTGAGCTTCGCCGAGGTCGGCGGTGAGGACTACTACTGGCACCAGGTCAGCTGGGAGAACGCCGACACCTACACCTCCGACATCGTGCTCTACTCCCTGCGCGGGTCCCTGACACCCGAGCAGCTGCAGGACCAGCCGACGTTCGCCGCACTCCCGGCGGCCGAGGCGGACCAGCTCCACCCGTGGAAGTTCAAGTCGATGGACTACCCCTCGCAGACGTCGTACATGAAGGAGCTCGCGGGCTGGCTGACCAGCGACACGAAGGTCGCTTAGCTTGCTGTCTCGGCCTTCGGGATCTCGCCGCCCACGGTCAGCAGCCCGCGCCGCACTGCCTGCACCCCGGCCTGGAACCGGGTGTCCGCGTCGAGGCGAGCCAGGAGCTCGGACACGCGCCGGTGGGCGGTCCGCTCGCTCACGCCGAGTTGCCGGCCGATGGCCTTGTCCGTGAGGCCGGTCGCCATCAGCCGGGCCAGCACCCGGTCGTCAGGCCCGAAGTCGGCACCGGCCAGGTCGGCCTCCGCGGGCAGGGTCTCGAGCGGCACGGCGCCGGACCAGAGCGTCTCGAAGTACGCCGCGAACGTCGCCACCAGGGTCGGCTGGCGGACCACCAGCAGGCCATGGCGGAACTCGCCGCCGGGACGGTGCGGCAGCAGGACGACCTCGGCGTCGATCATCAGCCACTTCGTCGGAACGGCCACCGTCACGCGGGCCTCCTCGCCGCGACTGAGGCTCCAGAGCAGGTCCTCGAGGCCACCGGGAACGTCGACGGCGGCACGCTGGTAGAGGCCGCGCACGCGCACGCCGCGCTCGAGCAGCTCACCCTCGCTCGAGTGCTCACGGTCGCGGTTGGTCGCGCTGCCGCCATGGCTCACGAAGGCGAAGTCGTGGCGGGCCCTCGCCACCATGGAGAACACCCGCTCCTGGGGGCCGGCTTCCGGTGGCACGTGCTCCACGTCGTGCGTCGGGGGTACGACGGGAGCTCGCTCGGGAAGCCGGAGCCGCAGCGCCGTGATGCCTGCCTGGGCAGCCGCCAGCTGGTCGGCGGCCTCGGTGAGCAGCTGGCCGAGGGCCGCGAACGGGGCGACCGGCGTGTAGGTGCCCGCGGCGGGGTCGTGGTCGACCAGCCCGCGGGCGACCAACGACTCGAGAGCCTCCTCGCAGTCGGCCAGCCCCGAGTGTGAGGCCAGCTCCGCGGCCGTCACCGCGGCCCTGCGGTGCAGCGCACGCAGGACCTCGTCCTCCTGGTGCCCGACCGCCCCGTGATCCGCCCCGAGTTCCGCCATGCCCTCCGCCCCTCGCCTGTCCGATCCTGCCATGACGGACTCGGACAGCCCGAATGGTTCCCAGCGCCGGGCGGATCGCCCTTGGATGACGAGGACCCCACATCGACCCATGCCAGCTCGGAGGCACGCACCATGCAGAAGCATCGTTCCCATCCGCTCCGTACCCTCGGCCTCCTCGCCGTCGTCCTCGCCCTTGCCCTGTCCCTCGTCGGGGCCGGCACCGCGACGAGCGCGACTGCCACCTCCGACGCCACGAAGGAGCGGGACCGGCTCGCCGCGACCGGCGACAAGCTCGCGCCGGACCTGGCGAAGTCGCTGGAGTCGCAGGAGCCGCAGCCCTTCTGGGTGCAGCTCGGTGACAGGGCGGACACCAGCGCCGCGAGCGGGATCGACGACTGGGCCGACCGCGGCCGCGCCGTCGTCGACGCGCTGCAGAGCACCGCCAAGAGGTCCCAGGCGGAGGTCGTGTCGATCCTCGAGGGCGCCGGCGTCGACTACACGGCGTACTGGATCGTGAACGCCATCCGCGTCGAGCGCGGCGACTACCTGCTGGCCCGCCAGCTGGCCGCGGACCCGTCGGTCGAGCGGCTCTTCGCTCCGGTCGCCTTCGAGGCGCCCGAGCCCTTCGAGCGGACGGTGACCGGCAACCGCGCCGGGCGAAACGCCGCGGCGCAGGTCGAGTGGGGCGTCTCCGACGTCAAGGCCGACCAGGTGTGGGAGCAGTACGGCGTGCGCGGCGACGGCATCGTGGTGGCCAACATCGACTCCGGCGTGCAGGTCGACCACCCGGCCCTCGACGACGCCTACCGCGGCTACGACTCCGGCACCGGTCGCGTCGACAACGACTACAGCTGGCTCGACGTCAGCGGGACGTCCCCCTACCCCAGCGACGGCAACGGGCACGGCACGCACACCATGGGCACGATGGTCGGCGACGACGGTGCGGCCAACCAGGTCGGCGTGGCGCCCGGCGCCCGCTGGGTCGCGGCCAACGGCTGCTGTCCCTCCGACCAGGCCCTCGTCGACTCGGCCCAGTGGATGCTCGCACCGACCAAGGTCGACGGCAGCAGCCCCGACCCCGCGAAGCGCCCGCACGTCATCAACAACTCCTGGGGTACGACGGTGCCGTCCGACGATCCGTTCATGGAGGACGTGCTGACCGCGTGGGCCGACGCCGGGATCTTCGGCGTCTGGGCCAACGGCAACCTCGGAGAGCAGGGCTGCCAGTCGTCGAGCGCCCCGGGCAGCAGGTCGCTCAACTACTCCGTCGCCGCGTACGACGCGGCAGGCGAGGCCGCGCCCTTCTCCTCGCGTGGTCCCGGGCAGGACGGCGAGGTCAAGCCGAACATCGCGGGCCCGGGAGTGGCGGTTCGCTCCTCGCTACCGGGTGGCCGGTACGGCGAGTTCAGCGGCACCTCGATGGCCACGCCGCACGTCGCGGGAGCCGTCGCGCTCCTGTGGTCGGCCGACCCGGATCTCATCGGAGACATCGCGGGCACGCGGCAGCTGCTGGACGACACCGCGACGGACCGTCCGGACGACCAGTGCGGTGGCACCGACGACGACAACAACGTGTTCGGGGAGGGCAGGCTCGACGCGCTCGCCCTGGTCGCCTCGACCCAGGACGGGCCGAGCTCGACCGTGACGGGGACCGTCACGCACGACGCCACCGGCGACCCGGTCCGCGGCGCGACCATCAGGCTCGTCCAGGGCTCGGTGATCCGGTCGGCACGCACGGGTGACGACGGTAGCTACGGTCTGACGCTGCCGGTCGGCGACTACGAGGCGACCGTGACGGCCTTCGGCTACGAGCCGGCCACCGTCGCCGTCTCCGTGGTGGAGGGCCAACCGACCGTGGCCGACGTCGTGCTGAACGCTGTGGAGGGCTTCTCCGTGAGCGGGCGGGTCGTCGACGATCGCAGCGGCAACGGGATCCCCGGTGCCCGGGTCACCCTCACCGGCACCCGCCACGCGGTCACCACCGGCGACGACGGACGGTTCGTCGTCGAGCAGGTGCCCGGCCCGTCGTCGTACCTGATGAGCGTCGACGCCGGCGGCTGCACGCGGGTCGCGCACCGCACCGTCCAGCTCGACGGTGACCTGGCGCTGCCCGACGTCCGCCTCGCCCGGCTCACCGACCAGCCGTTCGCGCCGGGCTGGGGCTGGGACCCGCCGTACGGCTACAGCTGCGTGCACGAACCGACCCAGTGGCAGACGACCACCACCCAGGTCGCGACTCCGGACCCGTTCAACGGGGTGCAGGTGCCGCTCCCGTTCGCGTTCACGTACTTCGGCCAGGCGTACGACAAGGCACTGGTGGGACGGAACGGGCAGATGTCGTTCTGGCCGGGCAAGGCGGCGGACGGCAACCCGAACTTCCTGCACTGGGGGCTCTGGCCGAAGTTCGGCGGCGTCAGCTTCGACGAGAGCACGCGCCTCATGACGGCCGGCCGGGGGCGGGCACCCGACCGCTCGTTCACTGTCGAGTGGCGCGACGTGACGTCGTTGACGGACCCCGCGGTCCGCTACAGCTTCCAGGTCACCCTGCACGAGGACGGCGACGTCGTCTTCGCCTACAAGGACATCGACGACGACCTGCTGATCGAGCAGGGCGTCATCTCGCAGGTCGCGATCTTCGCACCCGGTCCGGACGAGTCGCTGGCCTACGGGCACTCCTTCGAGTACGCCGACGAGGAGCCGGTCCTGACGTCTGCGCGCCAGATCCGGTTCACCCTGCCGTCGCGCGGATCCGTGGAGGGCCGGGTCCTCGACGACGCCACCGGCACACCGATCGAGGACGCCGACGTCGACCTGGTCAACCCGCAGGGCGAAGGCGTGAGGAGGGTCGAGACGGATGCGTCGGGCCGCTACCGGCTCGAACTGATGGCGGACCGGCGCTACACGATCGTGGTCGCCGATGCGCCGGGCTTCCAGACGCCCGCACCAACGGCGGTCGAGCTGACGGGCGACCGGGAGGTCAGGAACATGACGCACCGGTTGCGTTCCGGGCGCTTCCGGCTGACCCCGGACGAGGTCGTGCTGCGCACCGGTAGGGACGGCACCGTGACGGTGCGCAACACGGGCAAGGCTGCCCTGCAGTGGAGGGCCGAGGGACCTCCGGCCGGCGAGCGCCCGGAGCCCGGCACCCAGGTCGCAGAGGCGACCACCGGGCTGGGCATCCAGGTCGGCGTCGAGGAGGTCGACGGCTCCTGGTGGGTCTCGGCTGCCGACTACCGGCGCGAGGTCCCGTGGGTGCTGGCCGAGACGACGACAGGTGGCCAGCCCACCGGGCGGCGCGTGTCGCCCGACGCGATCGCCGCCCACTACGGGGTCTCCGCCGACCGGGTGGTGGCCGGCGACCTGGCCTGGGTGCCGTCGCGGGGGTGGCTGTGCATGCTCCTCGCCGCCGGAGAGGGTGTCGACGACATCGTCTGCGTCGACCCCGACACGTCGGAGGTGACGGCCACGATCGACACGGGCTACGGCCAGGACGTGCTTCCGCAGGGGCTGGCCTACGACCCGGAGGACGACCTCTTCTTCGTCATGGCGGGGTCCACTCGCGGCGGGCACCAGCGCTGGCACCGGACGCTGGCCGGCGTCGACCACCCCGCGTTGGGCAAGCCCGTCAGCTCCTGCCGGGACGCGGTCAGCTCGTCGGGACTCGCGTGGGACCCCGCGACGAGGCTGCTGTGGACGAACGGCGCCGGCCACGTCCGGCAAGTCGACCCCGCCACCTGCACGGCCGCGTCCACCGTCGAGGCGACGTACACGACGCAGGGCACTCCGTTCGTCGCCGGTGACATCGACGAGGACGGCGACCTGCTGACGACGTTCGGATTCACCGACATCGTCGGCGAGATCGCCGTCACCGATGCCCTGCCGCGGCGGCCGTCGTGGCTCGATGTGTCGGCCTGGCGGGGCAGCGTCGATCCGAACGGGTCGAAGCGGCTGACCGTCGCCGTCGACTGGGCCGCGCTCCCGGCCGGCACCCGCACCACATCGCTGGTGCTCCGCGGCAACGGAGGGAGGGAGACGAAGGTGGTGCTGCCGATCAGGAGGCGGTAGTCCGGCCAGGTAGACGAAGAAGGGCCCGTCCCTCCCCCGGGGAGACGGGCCCTTCGCCTGTGCGCCGCGTCAGCTGGTCGCGGCGGGCGGCTCGGTCGACGGGTCGCCGTCGACGGCCGCGGCGAGCTGCGGCACGTAGCGCTCCAGGACGTAGGGGATGCTCAGCGGGGTGACCATGCTCTGCGCGACGTAGTAGGCGCCGTCGCCCTCGCCGATGCTGAACCAGCGTCCCTCGTCGAAGGCCTTGGTGCCCTCGAACAGGCCCTTGATCGCCTTGCCGGAGATGTCGTAGTCGAGCCAGATCGCGGTGTCCAGGTCGGCCAGGTCGGAGGTCCTCTCGGCGCTGAGCGACCAGCCGAACTCCCCCGCGTCGGGGTCCTCGAGGATCTCGGGGAACTCGAAGCCGAGCTCGTCGAGCATCTGACCGCGCGGGTCGGCCTCGCCGTAGACGAAGAGTCCTTCGTACGCCGTCACGACGGCGGCCCGCTTGCCCTCGAACTCGGGGTGCGCCTCGGCCGCGGCTTCGAGCTGGGCCTCGACGTCCTCGACGAGCTGCTCGGCTTCGTCTGGCTGGCCGAGGGCGGCGCCGATCATCTCGGTGCCGACCTGCCACGACGTCGTGTAGTCGACCTTGTCGGGCGACGCGACGACGGGTGCGATCTCGGAGAGCAGGTCGTACTCCTGCTGCGTCATGCCGGAGTAGATGCCGACGATCAGGTCGGGGTCGAGGGCGGCGACCTTCTCGATCTGGATGCCGTCGGTGTCGCTGAGGACCTCGGGCAGCTCGCCGCCGGTGGCCTCGAGCGCGTCGGTGGCCCACGGGAAGATCTGGCCGGGTGCCTCGCCGAACCACTTGGTCACGCCCACCGGCGCGACCCCGAGGGCCAGCAGGGTGTCCTGCTCGGTGAGGCCGACCGCGACGACACGCTCGGGCGCCTCGGTGACCTCGGTGGTGCCGTACTTGTGGGTGATCGTCGCCGGGAACGCAGCCTCCTCGGTGGCCGGTGTGGCCGACTCGTCGGTGCCCGCGTCGGTGGCCGCGTCGTCGGCGTCGCCGGAGCGACAGCCGGCCAGTGCGGTCGTCAGTGCCAGTGCGAGTGCCGCGACGGCAGTCGTACGTCGGAGCTGCTTCATGGATGTCCTCTTTCGGGGGTGAACATGCGGGGATGTCAGCCCGGGAAGGCGCGCGGGGCTTCGCCCGCGGTCGCCTGCTCGAGCATGGGGGTGAGCTCGTCGAGGACGTACTCGAGGCTGAGCGGGGTGATGAAGTAGATCGCTCCGGCGAGGATCTCGTCGGTGTAGACGGCGCGGTTCTCGCGCACGGCCGCGAGCTGGTCGATCGTGCCGAACTCCTGCAGCGCGTCGAAGTTCTCGGCCTGCTCGGTCGCGAACACGACGACGTCGGCGTCGATGAGGTTGACGTTCTCGCCCGAGATCTGTGCCTGGCTGCCCTCGTCGGGTGCGTACTTCTCCAGGCCGGGCGTGATCGAGAAGCCGAGCTGGGTGAGGAACTCGGTGTTGAGCCCGTCGGGGTAGACGTAGAGCTGGCCGTCGTACGGCGCCCCCTGCGAGAACGTCGCGGACGCCCCGGCCCACTCGGGGTGGGCCGCTGCGACCTCGGCGTACTTGGCGCTCACGTCGTCGACGAGCTGCTGGCCGTCGTCCTCGCGGCCGAGCGCGCGGGCGATCTGCAGCGTCTGGTCCTGCCAGTCGGAGAAGTACTGCGTCGAGCCCTCGACGCTCGTCACGGTCGGGGCGATCTCGGAGAGCAGCTCGTAGTCGCTCTCGGTCAGCCCCGCGTTGACCCCGATGATCAGGTCGGGCTCGAGGGCGGCGATCTTCTCGAACTCGAGGCCGTCGGACTGTGACAGCACCTCGGGCTTCGCGTCGCCGAGCAGCTCGGTCGCCCAGGGCCAGGTGGCGTTCGGCTGCTCGCCGTACCACTCGGTGACGGCGACCGGCGTGACGCCGAGCTGCAGCAGGGTGTCCTGCTCGGTGAGGCCGATGCTGACGACGCGCTCGGGCGCCTCGGGGATGGTGGTGCTGCCGTACTTGTGGTCGACGACCGCGGGGAAGGCGCCGTCGGCGGAGGCGCTGGTGGTCGGCTCGGTGTCGGCGCCGGTCGCGGCGTCGTCGCCGCCGCAGGCGGTCAGGCTGACGGACGCCACGAGGACGAGGGCGAGGAGGGACAGGGGACGCATCGGCAGGGCCCTTCGATCAGGTGCGGCAAGTCAGGTAAGGCTAACCTTATCTGACTGCGGGCCCATCCCGAACGGGGGGTCCGACCGTGGTCAGACCACCCGGTGCATCCAGCCGAAGGTGTCCTCGGCCCGCCCGAACTGGACGTCGACGAGGTTCTGCCGGATCTGCATGGTGATGTCGGTGGACGCCGGGGCCGGCACGTCACCCTCGGCAGACCTCAGCGTGCCGACCGGGGTCACGACAGCGGCCGTGCCGCACGCGAAGATCTCGGTGATCGCGCCGCTGGTGACGCCGTCGCGCCACTCGTCGATGGAGAACTTGCGCTCCTCGACCTGGTGGCCGAGCTTGCCGGCCAGCTCGATGATCGAGGCGCGGGTGATGCCCTCGAGGATGGTGCCGGTCTCGGGCGTGACGATACGGCCGTCGTCGAAGACGAAGTACATGTTCATGCCACCGAGCTCCTCGACGTAGGTGCCCTCCTGGCCGTCGAGGAAGACCACCTGGTCGCAGCCGTGCCGGGTGGCCTCCTGCTGTGCGACCAGGGAGCTGGCGTAGTTGCCGCCGGTCTTGGCCGCACCCATGCCGCCGCGGCCCGCGCGGGTGTAGTCGCGGGTCAGCCACAGCGACACCGGCTTCACGCCGCCCTTGAAGTAGGCGCCGGCGGGCGACGCGATGACCATGAACGTGACGTGCTTGGCCGGGCGGACGCCGAGGAACACCTCGGAGGCGAACATGAACGGGCGCAGGTAGAGGCTCTTCTCTCCCCCGCTCTCGGGCACCCAGCGCTGGTCGACCTGGACGAGCGCGTCGACGGCCTGCACGAAGTCGTCGACCGGCAGCTCGGGGAAGGCCAGCCGGGCGCTGGAGCGCAGCATCCGCTTGGCGTTCTCCTCGGGGCGGAACGTCCACACGGAGCCGTCGGCGTGCCGGTAGGCCTTCATGCCCTCGAAGGTCTCCTGCGCGTAGTGGAGCACCGCGGTGGCGGGATCGATCGAGAGCGGGCCGTACGGCGTCACGCGGGCGTCGTGCCAGCCCTCATCGGGAGTCCACTCGACCGTGACCATGTGGTCGGTGAAGTGCTGGCCGAAGCCCGGGTTGGCGAGGATCTCGGCGAGCCGGGAGTCGTCGACAGGTGACCTCGCGAGGGTCGTGCTGATGTCCATGGCGACACGGTATCCAACGGTCCGGGCCAGTGAGCTCCAGGTCCGGACATAGATTGGCGGTATCACCTCCGAAGGTGATACCAAGGCCTCACATCGGGAGGGGCGCAATGAACGGGACGACGGGGCAGTCGACGACGTCGGACGTTGCATCCTTGAAGTCGGAGGTCGAACGCCTCCGCCGCGAGAACGCCGAGCTCCACGCCCGCCTCATGCACGGCGACCGGCAGGCGGCCCTGCTGCTGTCCCAGGCCCAGGAGGTCGCCGACAGCCTCATCGAGGAGTCGGTGCACCGCGTCGAGCGGATGATCAAGTCGGCCCGCGCCACCCCGCCGTACGACGGCATCGACGAGATCCTCCAGCTCAGCAAGCGCGCGCACGAGCAGCTGTCGAGTGCGACCGCCACGTTGGCGCGGCTCATCGAGAAGGTCGAGCAGCCGATCAACTACACCGAGCCGGCGCCCGACCCGCTCACCGACCGGGTGCCCAGCCAGCGGTTCCGCACCCAGCGCTGAGCCGACCCTCTGCTCGTTGCTCGAATCGGGCCGCGTTCCTCTCGTTGGTCGAGTAGCGACCGCGATCCTTCGGCGCTCGAGAGGACCGCGTTCCTTTCGTTGGTCGCGTAGGGCCGCGTTCCTTTCGTTGGTCGAGTAGGGCCGCGTACCTTTCGTTGCTCGACTAGGGCCGGGTTCTTTTCGTTGGTCGAGTAGGGCCGCGTTCTTTTCGTTGGTCGAGTAGGGCCGCCAGGCCCGTATCGAGACCCCGTCGCGACCCTTCAGCCGACCCGAGCCACGATCGCGTCGCCGACGGCCGAGGTGGTCCGGGTCTCCCCCGGCACCCGCGCCGCCAGGTCGGCGATCACCGCGGCCTCGACCACCGCGGCGGCGTCCTCGTGCGCGAGGTGCTCGAGGAGCAGCGCCACCGAGAGGATCGCGGCGGTGGGGTCGGCCTTCTGCTGGCCGGCGATGTCGGGCGCGGACCCGTGCACGGGCTCGAACATCGACGGTGCGGTGCGGTCGGGATTGATGTTGCCCGAGGCAGCGAGGCCGATACCTCCGGTGATGGCGGCGGCGAGGTCGGTGACGATGTCCCCGAAGAGGTTGTCGGTGACGATCACGTCGAAGCGGGCCGGGTCGGTGGTCAGGAAGATCATCGCGGCGTCGACGTGCATGTAGTCGACGGTGACCGTCGGGAAGTCGCGGGCGACCTGCTGGGTAGCCGCCACCACAGCGAGCCGGCGTGCACGAGCACGTTGGTCTTGTGGACCACGGTGAGCTTTTGCCGCGGACGGCGGGCGGCGCGGGTGAAGGCGTCGCGGAGCACCCGTTCGACGCCGTACGCCGTGTTGACGCTGACCTCGGTCGCGACCTCGGCCGGAGTGCCGACGCGCAGGGCGCCGCCGTTGCCGGTGTAGGGGCCCTCGGTGCCCTCGCGGACCACCACGAAGTCGACGTCGCCGGGCGCGGCCAGGGGTGAGGTGACACCCGGGAAGATCCGGCTGGGGCGGAGGTTGACGTAGTGGTCGAGCTCGAAGCGGAGCCGCAGCAGCAGGCCGCGCTCGAGGAGCCCGGGCGGGAGGTTCGGGTCGTTCGGCTTTCCGCCCACCGCACCGAGCAGGATGGCGTCGTGCTCGCGGATCTCGCTGAGCACGGCGTCGGGCAGCACCTCGCCGGTGGCGAGGTAGCGCTCGGCGCCCAGGTCGTAGCGGGTGGCCTCGACCTTGACGGGTGCGCACCGCCTCCAGCACCTTGAGGGCCTCGGTGGTGACCTCCGGCCCGATTCCGTCGCCGGGGATGACGGCGAGTCGGATGGTGGGTGCGGTGGTGTGGGTGTCGCTCATGAAGGGCGAGGCTAGTTGTCGTCGGGCGCCTGGCCGCCGTTGTCTCGCAGGTCAAGAGAGGCCTGGACGGCGCGGGCTGCTGCCTCGGCGCTGTGCGGGTTCTCGGGGCTGTGGCTGGCGGGTCCCCATTCGGGGTACATGTCGTACATGGCGGTTCCTCGGGTTCGCGTGGCGGGAGTCTGATAAGAGCTCCGGGACCGCACGTCGAACACACCGCGGCGAGTAGGCCCCGGTGGACAGTTCAGATCTGTCAGGCCTCGCCGCGGCAGCCGATGAGTACGAACACGCTCCGCATAGTGAGAGCAACGGTACGCCGACCCCTCCGGGCCGCGCAGCACGATTCCGGAACTGGTCACATGTCGAGACGCGAGTTCCATGATGGAAGACTCGTCCCATGAGCGCCCCTCCCGACCTGCCCGACATCGTCGCCCGCGCGTTCGAGGTCTGCCGCAAGGCGGGCTACGTGTCGTTCTGCCGCAACGAGACCGGGCGGCTGCTGGCCACCCTGGCCGCGACCCGCGGCGGCACGATGGCGGAGTTCGGCACCGGGTGCGGTGTCGGCACCGCGTGGCT
>CAWGUS010000018.1:0-78606 GCA_963825755.1 uncultured Actinomycetota bacterium
ATCAGGGCGTGTCCGCGCGGGCAAGGCGGGGAACGAGAGACCGAGCGGTATGGGACACACTGCGGTGATATCAGTCACCCTCGCCCATGACGCCGACGTCGAGATCCGGCATTTCGCGCCGGGTAGCTCTCGCGGGGTCCGCCCGAGGTGTCCCTCGCGGAGCGACCTTCCCGACCGGGCGCATTTTTGAAGTCGAAACAGCCACGGGCTCTAAAGGACGGCGGAAAGACCATTTCCTTTACGCGATCGCCTGTACGACCTTTATTGTCGAGTTGAAGAATTGGCGCTCGGAAAGACGGTTGGGTGTCCCTTACCTCAAGACCTTCGTTGGAGGTTTTGGGTCCGTGACGGTACATGGCCTATTTGTTGCATGACCGCATTCGCAGTCGGCCCAGTAGCGGAGACGGGGGTCCGAGGTCGGGCCGCCCGGAAACCATCCGGGCAGCCCGATATATTCCGCTAATCCCCGAGGTAGACGCCCCCCTTATTCGACCGACACCACAATGCCCCATTTTTCGCAAAGCGCACGCAGGTGTTGTAGGTGTTCCACTTCCCCGCCTTCACGGCTGGGGTGAAGATGGTACGGCTTGTCTGGGGATAGGTCCTGGCGACAGTGCTCCAAGCCCCAGTAGGTGAGGTCTTGGTCTGAAGCACAACTTCGTACAGGTCCATCTGACCGGAGCCGCGTACCATGCCAGTTGGGTAACCACCGGTCCACAGCGTGGCGCAATTTGTTGTGAAGAACGTCCCACACCAGGCGTGGTTGCTGTACCACGTGGCACTATAGGCTGGCAAGGCCGTGCCGGCCAGCGCTCCGAACCCGACCAGCATTGCGAGAACAAGCTGCCAAAACCGCTTCTTCAGACGGACCATTCGGTTTTCCCCTTCATGTTAGACGACCACGATTAGTCTGTGATCATTGACGTGTCGACGGCGCCGTGGAGTTGCCAACAGTCTTGCCCCGTAATCGAACGGTGGGCATTTATTAGGATGAGGCGTTCGTTTGTTGTTGCACTGCGAGGGCTCTACATGCGCGATGAGCTAGAAGACTCAAGATGTCTCACAGGTATAAACGCAGAGACTACGGGGCCTCAAGGTTTGAACAACTCGCTGAGGCGTGTCGGGCGCTCACAGAATCGTCGTCAGCCGCGCAGGCGCTGCGGGCGGCGTTCAAGTACGTGAGGACTTTCTCCAGGTCGTTGCGCCGGGAAGCCGGGCGACGGAGAGTCCGAGACCAGCGGCCGGAAGCGGCCGAGGCTCGTACCGGCACCGACGGCCTTCCGCTTATCGCGTTGGCGATTTCACTCGGGTCACTGGCGGGCTGGTTTCGTTGTCGCGAATACTGGTATCTGACGCGTGCGGGGAGGAGGCCACGGCGCCGCCTAGGAGCGCGATGCGTTCTGCCTAGTGCCGAAGCTCGCCTCGACGGGAAACCAGAAGTCGACCGTCCGCTCAAGGCCTCCCACGGGTCGTCGTTACCCCTATCCCCATCCGGGTGACTACAACGTGCCGGTCACGCTCGGTTCGGCGCCGAGGGGGTCTCGGAGAAGTGCCGTTCCTGATCGGGTGTCTGGCAGGGGCGGCATCGGCTCCACGGTGGACGGTATCGCTCCCGGAACGGCGTCAGGGGTGTCCCCGAACACGGCCCGGCTCATGCGGCGGCGACCATCCCTGATCGCCGGTTGACCGTGTCTTTGCCGCGGCAATAGATCTCGACTTGGTGCCGCGTCATGCAACAGAGCGTAGGTCGTGGCCCGACGCGTTTAGCGCAGCCCCCACCAGGCGAGAGCTACTCCAATCAGCGCCAGGAGGAGGACCCACAACACGTTCGCGACCAGGTTGTCGCGGACGCTGTGAAGGTCGGGCTTCCACCACGGCGCCCGAGCCCTCGGCGAGGCTTCGGCAGCGCGACCTGCTGCGTCCCCGATTGAGTGTGACACCTTCGGGAGGTCGTATAGGAGAGCTCGCCGGGCGCGCCAGGCGTCGAAGTCGACCTTGAGCCTCCGGGCGACCGTGTCCTCGAGTCCGCTGAAGTCGAGGGAGACGTTGGCCGATGTCGCCGAACGGCGGACGCGAAGGGTCGCGGCCATTTCTGACTTGCCCTCGAACGCCTGCTCCGGGCCAGTCCACACGATCAGGGAGAGTTCCTTCAGCTCGGTCGCTTCGTGCTCGATCCGTTCGCGAGCCTCGGCGATGGTGGCTGCTGCGACGTCGCCGTGGCCATCTCGGGTCGTGAGTTCTCTTTGGGTGCCGTTGTCCGACGCGAGGCGCTCAAGAAGGAAGCGCTCGATGTCCTCGAGCAGCGACCAATCCCAGGGCGGTGGCACGTCCCATTCAGTGCTGGCCTTGTAGCGCTTCACGATGGTCGACACTACGCGGCCGGTCCGGCCTCGGCGTCTCCTATCGCCGGTTCTTGGACGTCGGCAGAACATGCCGCGGCGACAGCCCAGCGCACCGAACGCGCGCCCCATAATCCGCGTGCATGACGTCCGCTGCGAGTGTCCTCAACCGCCGGCATCGAGCGCATCGACTGTCGCGTTCCGATCGTCACGCACCCGGGTCGCCGAGACTAGGTCGCTCGCACACATCGCTGAGCTCGGCGCGGGCTGCCAGCGTTGCCGCCGGACATGTTGGGTTCGGTAGCGGTCGACTACTGGCCGTCACCCCGCGTCTCGTAGCAGCGAACCATCTCCCGCATTTTCCAGAGAACCGCGCTCATCGTGCCGATCGTCGCGATCGTCATCTGCCCGCGACGATGACGACGAGCACCGTCGATGGCGATGAGAAGGGAGACGCCAGCCACGCGGTTGATAGCCCAGGCGACGGAAACCGGCCCTCTCCCAGCCATCGTTCCTCGCCGAGGACCGCCCGAGTCGCGAACGCGGAGTCATCGGGAGGTGGTGGGAAGAGGACGGGATTAAGCGCGAGCCATGCGGCGACCACAACGCCCTGTTTCGCACTGCGATTCCAGACAGGAAGGAGGACGAGTGGTGTTGATGCCCACCTTGTCCACGCGCTCCAGGGGTTCGAGTGTCGTGAGAAGACCCACCGTTTGAAATCTGATCCAGTGGACGTCATGGCCGCAGTCTGGTCGCGCCACCGCTGCAACCGTGGATCCTGTGATCTCCCAAGAACTCCGATAGGCCCTGTTTTGGTTCGAATCTCGTCGCGCCACCATGGAAGCGAAGGCACTCAGCGCTGTGCCTTCGCCCGTGCGTGCGACCTCTGCTCGTCGCCTACGTCTTGGTTGGCTCTCCGTGACTGCCCTCCAACGCCGGCTGGGCAGCGTGGTTGAACTGAGCCTCCCATGAACAGGAGGACCAGTCATGACGACCATCCAGTACCGCGAGCCCGACCACCCGATTGACGATGCCGAGTTGGCTGCCGCGGCGTTCCTGGCTCGGTACAGCGGACGCACGCTCGAGGCGTACCGCCATGACCTGCGCGGCTTCTTCCAGTGGGCGTCCAACAACGGCGTGGTCGTGCTCGAGGCCGCTCGCCCGCATATCGAACTGTTCCGTGCCTCGATGGAAGATCGCGGTCTGGCGGCCTCGACGATCGACCGGCGGCTCTCGACGGTGTGCGGGTTCTACCGGTTCGCTCATATCGACGGCCGGATCGGATCGAACCCTGCCCAGTACGTCCGCCGGCCGCAGGTCCACCCCTCGGACGCTCGCGGTTTGGATCGCTCCGAGTTCGGCGTGTTCCTCTTCACCGCCGAGCAGTACGACCGCGAGCACGCCGCGCTCGCGGTGCTGCTCGGACTCAACGGATTGCGAGTCAGCGAGGCGTGTGCCACCAACATCGAAGACCTCGGGATCGAACGAGGTCACCGGACGCTGCGCATCCTTGGCAAGGGGAACAAGCCCGCGACAATCCCGCTGGTTCCCCGCACCGCCCGCACGATCGA
Source organism: uncultured Actinomycetota bacterium (assembly GCA_963825755.1). Taxonomy (GTDB): domain Bacteria; phylum Actinomycetota; class Actinomycetes; order Propionibacteriales; family Nocardioidaceae; genus Nocardioides. Next base: position 3,911 of record CAWGUS010000018.1, read on the forward strand.
TCTCGCTGTCGGGGAACGCCACGAGGGTCCGATCCTGCGCCGACGCGACGGACAGCGGCTCGACCGGCGCACGGCGCACCGGTGGGTGCGCTCGATCGGCAAGCGCGCCGGGCTCGGGCACGTCCACCCGCACATGCTGCGCGCCGCGTTCATCATGGCCGCCCTCGACGCCGGCGTACCCCTGCGGGACGTGCAGACCGCCGCCCGGCACTCCGACCCGAGAACGACGACGATCTACGACCGGCGTCGCCAGAACTTCGACCGCCACGCCGCCTACGTCGTCGTCGCCTTCGTCGCGGGAGGCTGACCAACGCCTGGGGGCGTACGCTTGTGGCCGTGAGTGACGCCGTTCGACCCTCGGGCGAGGCCCCGCACGGGACCTCGTTGCTGCCAGCCGATCTGACCGACGATCAGCTCGACGCGGCCCAGGTGCTCGACTCGATCGACTCCCTGCTGATCGAGGACCTCTCCGAGGCCGAAGACGACGCGTTCGCGGCAGCGCTCGAGTCGTGAGGATCCTCTTCGACACCGGCGTCTTCAGCGCGTCCATCAGCCGACGCCGCCGCGCCCGCTTCGAGACCCAGGTCGGTCTCATGGCCGGCCACCAGATCTTCCTCGCCGCCGGCACCGTTGCCGAGCTCCGCTACGGCGCGCTCGTCGCCGGTTGGGGAGATCAACGCCGCCAGCGGTTGGGGCAGTCGATCGCCGCGACCACGGTCGTGCCCGTCAGTGACGCCCTGCTGACGGCCGTCGCCGAGCTTCGCCACGCCTGCCGACAGGCCGGACATGCGCTGCATGAACCGGTCCATGCCAACGACCTCTGGATCGCGGCGTCTGCGATCCATGTTGGCGCTCCGCTCCTCACCGCCGACGCCGTCTTCAAGGACGCACCGGGGCTCAACCTCCACCGATAGAGATCGCCGGGCAGAAGGTCTGGGGCGACACTCGAGGGCGCGCCACCAGCCCGCGACGAATCGGCACATTTGCTACGCGGTCGAGTGCAGCCCCCGCACGTTCTGGGACGCGCGTTCAGAAACGCCAGCGCAGCCCCGTGGCGCACCCCGAGCCGTCGTTCTGGCGCTCGCGGCAGGCAGCAGTCGGCGTCGAATGAAGCTCCGAGCCTGCCGCCGAGCCAGCTCTACGGCTGCCTGGTCCTACGTCGAAGACGTCTGACGACTCGTCGACGTTAGGCTACTGAAGGAAGTTCTCCGGCCAGAGAAACTCGGGAAGATGCTGGCGGATCAACGCTGCCTCCGACCGACAGCCACGCGCCTCCAGTTCGCGCAGGAAGACCGGCCAGGGCGGGACGTTGCTCATGTAAATGTCGGTCGCGGCTGTCGACATTCCACCTCCTAGAGCGGTTGACAGGCCTCCTCCGAGCGCCGTGGAGAGTCCACCGCCGAGCGCCGTCGACAGACCGCCGCCCAGTGCCGTCGACAAGCCACCGTGCAGGGCGGTCGACAGGCCTCCATAGATCGCCGTCGACATACCCCCGCCGAGCGCGGTGGACATGCCTCCCCCGAGCGCCGTGGACATGCCCCCGCCGAGCGCGGTGGACATCCCACCACCAAGGGCGGTCGAAAGCCCGCCGCCCTGAGCGGTGCTCAAGTTCCGCGGCCACACGTTCATTCCCTCGATTGTCGGATGCTCCACAGCGACTCCCCGCTCGAACGAACTGACGTTCTATCACCCGCGGACAACTCAGGTCGCCGTTCAGCTTGGCGATGGCGCGACCAGATCCTGCCCGACCGGCTTGGCCGGTGGTGGAGGCACGGGTGATCGCCGGTGCCACCAGCTAGCCATCGGCTTTCGTGGGTTCGGACTATCGGGATCACAGGGCATTAGCACGGTGACGTGACGGATCGGCGGTTCCCCCGGAGTAGCACCGCGTCCGTCGGATCGTTGTCAAGCGGCGTGACGCTCACGATGTCCGATACTCCGCCGCTCTCGAGAGATGCCGCGCGCGCAACAACTCGCCCGGCTTGCGGCCGGCGCATCGCCTTGGGCGCCGAGGCGGGCTCCCGCTAGCGCAGACGGCGGCCCATTCAGGCGCCAGCGTGCACGAATCGGCGCGCGAGTCACTGGGGTGATGGCGATATGTCGCGCCAGAACGGTCCGCGAGAGACCGACCATCCCCGTCGGTCTGTTCGCTCGTGGTCCTACGCCGGAAGGACCGGATCGTCGGCGGAACTATGTCTCGCAGGTACGGTTCGGTATGAACGACAGGGGATGGGCGGCCCACGTTGGTGGCCACGCCAATGTGACGCCCGGATTCGACGCCAGGGTGCGCGCTGAGCTCAGCACCGCGTACCGGCAAGCTCCGGCCGTCCTCGACCTCGAGATGATGGATGAGATGCGGAACGTATGGAAGGTTGAGCCAGGGTCGCCTGCCGACCGAGCTTCCCTGATTGAAACCCATCTGTTCTTGTACTTGGCATCTGGAATAGAAAGCGGAACGAACCTCCCGCTCACTCAAGCGCGGTCGCTGCTGGCGGATGCTGCCGCAACGTTCACCGCCCTGGGCCTCATCACCATTGAGGAGGACGCTGCAACGCGGTTTGCTTCGATCGCTCCTCTATCGAGAAGCATCGCAGAACGGGCCTCGACCGTCGCATGGGTCCTGGCCGGGATTAGTTCCGAACAGCGGCTTCGGCGTGCGCTGCTCGTCGAGATCCGGGGGTTGGAGCTTTTGCTCGGGTACATGCCCGACGTGCGAGTCGGTCGGGATGCAGGCGATCTTGAACATGCGAAAACACGTTTCCTTAAGATCGCCGATGTGAACGCTGGCGGGTATGTGCTCGACAAGAAGGGCTCGGTACTCAGCATCGGCGGTGAAAAGCGGCCTACGCTGACCTCTGTCGTTTCGGATGCTGCTGGGCCGTCCGCGTACGCGGAGCTTTCGGTCCATGCGCATCCGACGGGCTATCTTCACGCCGCATCGACAGAGTCGTCTAGGGGAGGAAACGGACAGGTTTGGTTTGACCGGAAGTCGACGGTTCACGATGAGGGACGCCTGTGCGCGGGCGCAGTTCTCGCCTTTTCGAAGGCCGTCGTCGCGGTCGCCGATCAGATTGGGTGCGACGACCGGCTAACTTACGACTGGGCAGCTCGCATCACAGGCCTCTGGCAGGAATGGTGTCATGCCAATGGATGCGCGTAATGATGCCGACATACCGCGATTCGCTTCTGGCGCGAGCTTGACTACACGTAACCGTCGTTCGGTGCGGGCCAATGCAGCCCGGCGATGGCGCCGACCGAACCTATCTCGGCCGCCATCCCATTGACTATTGGGCGGCGTCCGGTCCCGAAAGTGGCCTACAAGGGACCACCCTTCCGATGAGTTCCGCTGTCAGCACCAGTCAGCATGGGCGACACCCCACGAACGAGGAGCCGTCATGTCCGAGCCGACCAGCCACACCCTCGAGGTGCTCGGCGGTGTCCTGACCTATGACGTCCGCCAGCCCGAGACGCCGAGCGAGCACCCACCCCTGTTCATCTTCGGGTCGCCGATGGCGGCGTCGGGTTTCGCCCAGCTTGTCGGTCAACTCGATGACCGCACGCTCATCACCTACGACCCCCGGGGAGCGGAGCGCAGCCGGCTGGCAACGGACGGGCGGGTGACCCCGGAACTCCATGCCGACGACTTGCACCGCATCGTCGACGCGACGGGCCTTGCCCCCGTCGACGCCTTCGGGTCCAGCGGTGGCGGCGCCTTCGCCCTGGCATGGATCGTCAACCATCCCGACGACGTCCGCACCCTGGTCTCGCACGAGCCGCCCCTGGTGACCCTGCTCGAGGACCGCGACGTCGCCCTCCGGGTCCAGGCCGACATCGTCGACACCTACCGGCGCGACGGGTATGGCCCGGCCATGGCAAAGTTCATCCAGCTCGTCATGCACGCCGGACCGCTGCCTCCCAACTATCTCGACCAGCCCGCGCCGGACCCCGCAACCTTTGGACTGTCGGCCGAAGACGACGGGTCCCGCGACGATCCGCTTCTGAGCCGCAACCTCGCCATGCCGGCCTTCGAGCCCGACGTCGCGGCCGTGCGTGCCTCGTCGGTGCGCATCGTCCCCGCCATCGGCGCCCAGGGCAAGGGCACCATCGCGCGGCGCGGCGGTGAGGCGCTCGCCGCAGTGCTCGGCGTCGACCCGGTCGTCTTCCCCGGCGATCACGGTGGGTTCGCCGCCAACCAGTGGTCTCCCAGCAACGACCCCGCCGCCTTCGCCGCCAAACTTCACGAGGTCCTAGCGGCCGGGTAGGGCGCGAGCGTTCCGTCGGCGCCTTCTCAGTGTCATTCTCGTTTGCGGGAAGGTGGGCGCGAGATCGGTCGAGGGCGCGCCGCGACCGATTCGGCGGTCCGGCGCGTTGGGCTCTGGCGGCGGTGCGCGCCAGATCTTCGCGACAGCACGTGCTTAGGTTGCGGTCTTCAACCTGACGCTGGGCCTGGTCGGCTCCAGCCTCCGGGTCCCGCTCGACCCGGAGGTGCGACATGACAACGAACAATGCGACCCCGACGACGGAGATCGCGGTCCTCGATCCGCAGTCCTCTGATGCGGAGCGCTACGCGCTCGGCGCGTTTCTGGCCGGCTACCGCGGCCAGACCCGCGACGCCTACGCCTTGGATCTCCGCCAGTTCGTGGCGTGGTGTGACCAGCACGACCTGAGGCTGTTCGCCGTGCGCCGGTGCAGACATCGAGTGCTTCGCCCGCGACCTCGAGGCGCTGGGACGTGCAACCGCGACCGTCGCCCGCCGTCTGTCGACAGTGGCGGGGTTCTACCGCTACGCGGACGAGGAAGGCCTGCTGTCGCCGTCGCCCGCCGCCCACGTGCGCCGCCCGCGCATCGACTACGAGTCCCACGCCACAGGGCTCGACCGCAACGAGGTCGGCGCGCTGCTCGTCGCCGCCGGGCTGGCGTCGGCGCGCGACCATGCCCTGATCTCGCTGCTAGTGCCGCATCAGGCAACGTTTGCGCGTTTCACAAGTTCACAAAGTGCCTTGTCCTTGGCGTTGCGGTTCCGCCAAGAGATGTAGCGGCGGATCATCGAGTTCTGCTCGTCGTGGTCGCGGTGGTCGGTGCCGTCGAGGGCGAAGTAGCGCAGGGCCTGGAAGTGACCTTCGATCCGATTGAGCCACGAGGCGTTGGTGGGCACGTAGGCCAGCTCCACGTTGTTGGCCGCGGCCCAGTCGCCGACGCGCTGGTCCTTCTTGGTCGACAGGTGGGGGCTGAAGTTGTCCATCACAATGGCGATGCGCACCTCGGGCGGGTAGAGGCTGCGCAGGTAGCGGCAGAAGGCCAGGAACGTGGTCCGGTTCTTGTTCAGCTTCACGTGGCCGTACATGCGGTCCTTGCTCAGATCCAGCGCCGCCATCAGGTGGCGCACACCCTGGGTGCGCTTGTAGGTGGCTCGGCGCCGACGGCGGCGAGGCTGGTCCTGGACGCCCTTGGTCGCCTTGGTGGCGGCCAGCGCCCACTGCTTGCCGGGACGAGGCAGCAGGTTGAGGGGGCCGAACTCGTCCATGCAGAACACCACCGTGGGGTCGGTCGGCCCAGGTGGGGCCTTGTTGTCGGCGATCGCGTAGAGCTCCAGCACCCGGTTCTTCTTGGCCTCGAAGTCGGGGTCGTTGGACTGCTTCCAGGTCTTCAGGGCTTGAAAGGAGACCCCCTCCTCTCGGAGCAGGGCCCGCAGGCCCTCGTGGCTGATGTCGTCGACCACCCCCTCGGCGACCAAGTAGTCGGCCAACTTGGTCAGGCTCCAGGTCGAGAACGGCAGGCCGTGGTCGCCAGGACGGGACAGGGCGACCTTCTTCACCGCCTGGCGTTGAGCCAGGGTGAACGTCGGCGGCCGGCCTCCGGAGTAGCGGGGGTAGAGGGAGTCGAAGCCGTCGTCGTTGAAGTTGTGCAGCACCTCCCGGACCCGGTCCGTCGAGGTGAAGGCCACCGTGGCGATCTGAGCCACGTCCATGCCCTGGGCACTCAGAAGCACCATCTGGGCCCGCCGCCACGTCACCACCGAACCCGACGACCGGCGCACGATCCGCAGCAGCCGGTTGCCCTCCTCGTTGGTGATCTCCCGTACCCGCACCCCGTCGCGGACCTCGCCTCCTCGGCCGACCGACACGTCAGCCTGAAGTCTGCGCGACGACGCCACGTCAGGGGCGGACCCTCAAAGGTTCGCTGCTACGGCACTAGCCATCAACGGGCTGCGGGTCAGCGAAGCGCTCGGCGCCAACATCGAGGCACTGGGCATCGAACGCGGCCACCGCACACTCACCGTGGTCCGCAAGGGCGGCAAGATCGTGATCATCCCGCTCGCGCCGCGCACCGCCCGCGCCATCGACCTGGCGACGGCGAACGCGTCGAAGGGCCGATCTTCCTCGCCGTAAACGGCGACCGGCTCGACCGCCACGCCGCATGGCGGATCGTGCGCCGCCTTGCTCGCAAGGCCGGGATCAACAAGCCGGTCGGCCCGCACACGCTGCGCCACGCGTTCATCACCGCCGCACTCGACGCAGGCGCCCCGCTGCGCGACGTCCAAGAAGCCGCCAGCCACGCCGACCCGAGAACCACCATGCGCTATGACCGCGCTCGGGTCTCACTCGACCGGCACGCGACCTACGTGGTCGCTGCGTTCCTCGCCGGCGCTGCCCGGTAGCTCAGCGGGCAGGGCCGTACACTGGCCGTCGTGTCCACCGTCGAGCAGCCCGAAGAGCCGACCGTGGGGGTCTACGCACCCGACGAGGCCCTCAAGCGCGCCCGACCACTGCCAGGGCGCGACCGCCTCGTCGTCGAAGACATCACCGACGAGGAGTGGAAGGCGTTCCAAGAGGCGCTCGCTGACACATGAGTGAGGCCCGGGCTGCGGGCGTCGTCGTGGACACGATGGTCATCAGCTGGCTGTTCGACGACCGCCCCAACCCGCTCGCCGACACCTACCGCGAGCTCATCGGCAGCGAGCCCGTCGTGCTCGCCTTCCAGACCGTCATGGAACTCCGCTTCGGCGCGCTCCGCGCCGGGTGGGGCGAGCTGCGCCGTCGACGGATCGAACGCCGTATCGCCGAGATCGCCGTCGCCCAACCCGACAACGAGATGATCACGCTCTGCGCCGAGCTCCGCATGCAGTGCCAGCAGGCCGGCCACGCACTCGGAGACAAGGTCCACGACGGCGACCGATGGATCGCCGCAACCGCCATCCGACTCGGCGTGCCGCTCGCATCCCACGACCAACTCTTCAACGGCGCACCCAGACTGCGACTCATCACCGCCGACGCCGCCCGCTGACGCATCGGCATCGGACGTTCTGTCGCTCCGACCCCGCACGCATCGCCGTCGATCGGTGCGTCTCCACGACGAACTCCCGATTGTGGGAACCCTCGTGCACTCGGCGCTTCGGAACGCGTCTGCAGTCAGCGCGATGGTCGCCGCGGATCACGACCAACGGCGGTCGGCCGGTGCGCGACTCTTGCCATGTGAATCGCCGCCAGCGCCGCCTCGTCAACATCCGTTACTGGGCGGACCACGCCATCGAGGCAATGCGCGTTCAAGTCGAGCGTCTCGACGGCGGAAGTGAGAGCCATCGCGTTGACCTCGACTTCTACCTAATCGCCGTCTGGCGGCTGATGGAGCAGATTCGACAGGCCTGGGTGGGGTACGGGGTACCCGGCGCGGAGGAACTATGGCGTGAGTTCAACGACAGGTTCCCCTACGTCGACGAGACTCGCGACTGGTGGATTCACGCTACGGACCGGATCCCCATTCACTCGTACTTCGCCAACGACATCATGCGGTGGACGCAACCGCCCACCTTTGTGATCCGAACTGGGGACCTGCCCGAGCTTGAGCGGATCTACGAACGATTCTGCCAACTGTTGGGGCCGCTTCCGACCGCGCCGCCCTTGTAGCGAAGGTTTTGAGTCGTCGATGGGCCGCGCCGGCATCGGGTGCCCCCGTGGGTTGGCGCGCCGCATCCTCGACCGCCTCTACGGCTACGAGGTCTCGCCGGTCCTCTGGAAGAAGGTCATGTCGGGCCTCTCCGCCGGCCGCGTGCAGTCGGTGGCCACCCGGCTCGTGGTCGACCGCGAGCGCACCCGGATGAAGTTCAAGCTCGCCTCCTACTGGGACATCGACGGCACCTTCGACGCCGGCTCCGGCCACGACCAGCGGATGTTCCCCGCCAAGCTGCACTCCGTCGACGGCCTCCGCGTCGCCCGCGGCTCCGACTTCGCCCAGGACGGCACGCTCTCGACGAAGAAGGAGGTCGTGCACCTCGACCGGCCTCGCGCCGAGGCCCTCGTCGCCGGCCTCGACGACACGTCGTACGACGTGCGCTCGGTCGAGTCGAAGCCCTACAAGCGGTCGCCGTACGCCCCGTTCCGCACCACCACCCTCCAGCAGGAGGCCGGCCGCAAGCTCGGCATGACCGCGTCGGTGGCGATGTCGGTCGCCCAGCGGCTCTACGAGAACGGCTTCATCACCTACATGCGCACCGACTCGACGACGCTCTCCACAGCGGCGGTCGAGGCGGCCCGTGACCAGGTGCGCGAGCTGTACGGCGCGGAGTACGTCCCCGACAGCCCCCGCGTGCACACCTCCAAGGTGAAGAACGCGCAGGAGGCCCACGAGGCGATCCGGCCCGCCGGCGACACGTTCCGCACGCCCGCGCAGACCGGGCTGACCGGCGAGCAGTTCCGCCTCTACGAGCTGATCTGGATGCGGACCGTCGCCTCCCAGATGAAGGACGCCGTCGGCCAGAGCGTCTCGGTGCGCCTCGGCGGCACCGCCGCGACCGGCGAGGACGTGGTGTTCTCCGCGAGCGGCCGCGTCATCACGTTCCACGGCTTCCTCAAGGCGTACGTCGAGGGCCGCGACGACGCGAAGGAGAGCGACGACACCGAGACCCGGCTGCCCCAGCTGGTCGAGGGCGCCGCCGTCTCGGCGGCCTCGCTCGCGGCCGCCGGTCACGAGACCAAGCCGCCTGCGCGCTACACCGAGGCGACGCTGATCAAGGAGCTCGAGGACCGCGAGATCGGCCGGCCTTCGACGTACGCCTCGATCATCAAGACGATCATCGACCGCGGCTACGTCTACAAGAAGGGCACGGCGCTGGTGCCGGCCTGGATCGCGTTCTCCGTGATCCGGTTGCTGGAGGAGCACTTCCCGCGGCACATCTCCTACGAGTTCACCGCCGACATGGAGGACGTCCTCGACCAGATCGCCAAGGGCCAGCGCGACCGGGCGACCGAGCTCGGCGAGTTCTACTACGGCTCCGACACGGTGACGGGGCTGCACCCGCTGGTCACCGGCCTCGGCGACATCGACGCGCGCGAGCTCGCGACCTTCCCGATCGGCGAGGCGGCCGACGGCATCTCGCTGCGCGTGGGTCGCTACGGGCCCTACCTGGAGGGCCCCGACGACGACGGCGCCGCGGCCGGCAAGCGGGCCAACGTGCCCGACGACCTGCCGCCCGACGAGCTCACCATCGCGAAGGCTCGCGAGCTGCTCGAGAACCCCGCCGGTGAGGAGACCGAGCTGGGGGAGCACCCCGAGACCGGGCTCCGCGTCGTCGCCAAGAACGGCCGCTTCGGCCCCTACGTCACCGAGCTGCTGCCCGAGGACGCGCCGAAGTCGGCCAAGCCCCGCACCGGCTCGCTGTTCAAGACGATGACCCTCGACACGATCACCCTCGACCAGGCCGTGCAAGCTGCTCTCGCTGCCGCGCGTCGTCGGTGAGTCCGACGGCGAGGAGATCACCGCGCAGAACGGCCGATACGGCCCCTACCTCAAGAAGGGCAGCGACTCGCGCACCATCGGGTCGGAGGAGCAGCTGCTCACCATCACGCTCGACGAGGCCCTGGCCATCTACGCCCAGCCGAAGCAGCGCGGGCGCGGTGCCGCCGCGCCTCCGCTGAAGGAGCTCGGCAACGACCCGGTGTCCGGTCAGCCCGTGGTCGTGAAGGCCGGACGTTTCGGCGAGTACGTCACCGACGGCGAGTACAACGCGACCCTCCGCAAGGACGACACCGTCGAGTCGGTCACCCTCGAGCGCGCGGCCGAGCTGCTGGCCGAGCGGCGCGAGAAGGGGCCGGCGAAGAAGACCGCCAAGCGTGGCGCGAAGAAGACGGCCGCCAAGAAGACGGCCAAGAAGTCCACCGCCAAGAAGACCGCTGCCAAGAAGATCGCGAAGAAGGCCGCGGCCAAGAAGTGACGCTCGCCGACCACGAGGTCGCCGTGGCGGCGGCGGAGGCCGGTGCGGCCGTCGTACGCCGGAAGTACGGCGAGGCGCACACCTATCTCGCGAAGTCGGCGACCGACTTCGCGACGGACGCCGACATCGAGGCCGAGCAGGCGATCCTCGACCTGGTGCGCGACGCCCGCCCCGACGACGCGTTCGTCGGTGAGGAGTCCGGCTCGAGCGGGCCCCGGAGCGACCGGACCTGGCTGGTCGACCCGCTCTGCGGGACGCTCAACTTCGCGGCCCGGACGCCGCTGGTGGCGGTCAACGTGGCGCTGCGCGAGGGCGCCGACGTGCGCGTCGCCGCAGCGGCGCAGACGTTCTCGGGCGAGGTGTTCTGGACCGACGGTCACGGTGCCCGGGTGCGGCGGGACGGTGGCGACGAGCAGCTGGTGCCCTCGCCGGTGACCCGGCTCGTCGACATCAACCTCGACGGGCGGGCCGCGCGCGTCCTCGCCCTGCTGGCCGACGAGGAGTTCCGCGCCAGGTTCGGGCCGCGGGTCCTGTCGACCTCACTGGGTCTGGCCTGGGTGGCCGCCGCGCGGCGCGCGGCGTACGTCACGGAGGGCACCGTGCGCGACAGCGTGCACTTCGCGGCCGGCATCGCGCTCTGCGAGGCGGCGGGGTGCGTCGTCACCGATCTCGACGGCGGGCCGCTGCGCGCCGGCGCGGGGCTGCTCGCCGCCGCAGACGACGAGACGCACGCGGCCGTGCTCGCCATGTTGGACCGCGGTCGCGTCACCGCTGGGAACGTCGGCACGCGACCGTAGGGTGTCCGCGTGACCAGTTACCCGGGCCAGCACACCGACTCCGGCCTCTTCGTGTGCTTCGAGGGCGGCGAGGGTGCGGGCAAGTCGACCCAGGCCCGGCTGCTCGCCGAGTGGCTGCGCGGGCAGGGCCACGACGTGCTGCTGACCTTCGAGCCCGGCGACACCCCCGTCGGCAAGGACATCCGCCGGATCGTCCTCGATCCCGCGACCGGCCACCTCGCCGACCGCACCGAGGCACTGCTGTACGCCGCCGACAAGGCCGAGCACATCGAGAAGGTGGTCCGGCCCGCGCTGGCCACCGGCGTGGTCGTGATCACCGACCGCTACGTCGACACCTCGCTCGCCTACCAGGGCACCGGCCGTGGCATCGACGCCGGCGAGCTCGAGCACGTGCTGCGCTGGGCGACCGGCGACCTGCGTCCGGACCTCACCGTCGTGCTCGATCTCGAGCCCGCCCTCGGGCTCGGCCGGTTCGAGGAGCGCGACCGCATCGAGGGCGAGTCGCTGGAGTTCCACCAGCGGGCCCGGCAGGGCTTCCTCGACCTCGCGGCAGTGGACCCGGACCACTACCTCGTGCTCGACGCCAGCCACGGCGAGGACGTGCTGCCAACGTGATCAGGGACCGGTTCGCCCTGATGACGGGGGCGAGTCGATGACGCGTGTGGGACGACCTGGTCGGGCAGCGGCCGGCGATCGAGACTCTTTCCCGCGCGGCGGCTGGGCGAGGGGATGACCCACGCCTGGCTCTTCACCGGGCCACCGGGGTCCGGGCGGTCCAACGCCGCGGTGGCCTTCGCGACAGCGCTGCAGTGCGAGGAGGGTGGCTGCGGCGAGTGCCACTCGTGCCACACCGCGCAGCTGGGTCGCACGCCGACATCACCGTCGTCCGCACCGAGAAGCTCTCGCTCGGCGTCGACGAGGTGCGCGAGCTCGTGAAGCGCTCCGCTCTCTCGCCCAACGGCCGGCGGTGGCAGGTCGCTGGTCGTCGAGGACTCCGACCGGCTCACCGACCAGCGCCGCCAACGCCCTGCTCAAGGCGATCGAGGAGCCCAACAAGCGCACCGTCTGGCTGCTGTGCGCGCCGACCGTCGAGGACGTCCTGCCCACGATCCGTTCCCGGTGCCGGCTCGTCACGCTGAGCACGCCGGTCGCGGCCGACGTCGCGGCGGTTCCTCGAGCGCACCGCCGGGGTCGCCGCCCGCGCTCGCGGCCCACGCCGCCCGCGCCAGCCAGGGCCACATCGGCCGGGCCAAGGCGCTGGCTCGCGACGAGGACACCCGCAACCGTCGGCGCCGAGGTCGTCCGCATCCCGGCCGGGCTCACCTCCCTCGGGCGCGTGCATGACCGCCGCCGCCAACCTCGTCGAGGTGACCAAGCAGGAGGCCGACTCGATCACCTCCGACCTCGACGCCCGCGAGAAGCAGGACCTCAACACGGCGTACGGCGTCGGCGCGAGCGCGGCCGCCGTCCGCGCGACTACGCCCCGGCGCTGGCGGCCCTGGAGAAGGGCCAGAAGACCCGCGCCAAGCGGCGCGTGCTCGACGTGGTCGACCGCAGCCTGATGGACCTCGTGTCGGTCTACCGCGACGCGATCGCCGTCTCCACCGGCGCGCGCGGCGACCTGGTCAACGAGGAGATCCGCGGCGACGTCGCGCAGTCGGCGCGGCGTTCGTCGGCCGAGCAGCACCTGCGAGCGCATCGAGGCGATCTTCACCGCCCGCGAGCAGATGCTGGAGTTCAACGTGCCGCCCGCGATCGCGCTGGAGTCGATGATGGTGCGCCCTGCGACTGGCCGGGGGGCCGTCCCGATGAGGCGTCTCGTCGCGCTCGCTGCTCGTCCTCGCTCTCGTGCTCGGCGCGGTGATCGCGGGTCTCGTGGTCCTCGTCGGCGGCGGGGGCGACGACGACTCCGCCGCGCCGCCCCAACGCCCGGCCCGGCCCGCCTCGGCCGAGCCCGCAGCCGGCGTGGTCGCTCCTCCCGACGCGGCGCTGGCGGAGTTCTACGGCCAGGAGCTCGACTGGTCGCCTGCCAGGACGACTTCCTGTGCAGCCGACCTGCCGGGTGCCGCTCGACTACGCCGACCCGGCGGGCGACACCATCGAGATCTCGGTGCTGAAGGTCGAGGCGGCCAAGCCGAAGCAGCGCGTCGGGTCGCTGGTGGTCAACCCGGGTGGGCCGGGCGCCCCCGGCACGTCGTACGCCGCGGCGGCCGACCGCGTCTTCCGCGAGCCGACTCACCGACAACTTCGACGTCGTCGGCTTCGACCCGCGCGGCACCGGCCAGAGCGACCCGGTCGACTGCCTCAGCCGACGACGAGCTCGACGCCTTCCTGGCCACCGACCCGGTGCCCGACGACGCGGCCGAGCAGGCCGAGCTGCTCGACGGGCTCGCCCGGTTCTTCGTCCGGCTGCCGGGAGCGGTCGGGCGACCTGGTCGGCCACGTCTCCACGATCGAGGCCGCCCGCGACATGGACGTGCTGCGGGCGGCGCTCGGCGACGCCGAGCTCGACTACCTGGGGGCGTCGTACGGCACCAAGCTGGGCGCGACCTACGCCGACCTGTTCCCCGACCGGGTGGGTCACTTCGTGCTCGACGGCGCGGTCGACGTGTCCCTCGACAGCCGCCGGCTCAGCCTCGACCAGGCGGCCGGCTTCGAGCAGGCGCTGCGCTCCTACGTGCAGAACTGCATCAACTCCACCGACTCCTGCTTCCTGGGCGACGACGTCGACAGGGTGTGCAGGCGATCAGCGACCTGGTCGCCCAGATCGACGCGAAGCCGCTGCCGGCCGGCGACCGCGAGCTGACGGTCGGCAACGCCTTCTACGGCATCGTCGCGCCGCTCTACAACCGCGACTACTGGTTCCTGCTGTCCGCCGCGCTGCGCTCCGCCCAGGGCGGCGACGGCGCCGCGCTGATGGAGCTCGCCGACCTCTACTCCTCCCGCAGCGCCGACGCCTACACCGACAACAGCTCCGAGGCGATCTACGCCATCAACTGCCTCGACGACCCCTACGCCATCCCGCCGGCCGAGGTGCCCGCGCAGTACGCCGACTTCGAGGCGGCCTCCCCGACGTTCGGCCGGATCTTCGCCTGGGGCCTCGTCAACTGCGGCGACATCGAGGTCACCGCCAGCGAGCCGGCCCGCGACATCCGCGGCGCCGGGGCCGCCCCGATCGTGGTGATCGGCACCACGCGTGACCCGGCCACGCCGTACAAGTGGGCGCGAGGCGCTCGCCGGCCAGCTCGAGTCGGGCGTGCTGGTCAGCCGCGACGGCGACGGCCACACCGGCTACAACGTCGGCAACGCCTGCGTCGACGAGGCCGTCGAGGGCTACCTCGCCGACGACGTCGTGCCCGAGTCCGGCCTGTCCTGCTGACGCCTTCGCCGGTTTCGCAGCGCGCCCCCGAGGTCCGTATACTCCTGCGCGTTGCCCGGGCATCCTCGCCGTTGCCCGGGCGATGCGCCGCCTTAGCTCAGTCGGTAGAGCGAGTCACTCGTAATGACTAGGTCGTCGGTTCGATTCCGACAGGCGGCTCACTGATTCCTCAGAGCCCGGGTCCTCCTTGCGGAGAACCCGGGCTCGTGCGTTGCGCGGTGCCAGGCCAGAGGGGGCGCCGTGGCGGCTGGTGCATCCGGGGTGGCGACCGCAACTCAGGCCCGGTCGCTACGTCATGCGTTCTGGTCGCCGGGGAAGCCACCTCGTACCGAGCGACGACATCTAGGGATTTGCCTATGGGTCGTAGGAAACCTACGCTCGTCGCATGCACCCGATCACCGAACGGGAGGCGCGGGCGTCCTTCGTGAACTGCACCAAGGGCGAGGCGAGCCGGCTCAGGTTCCCGGACGGGTTGGAGAGCCAGCCGTGGGACGAGATGGACTTCCTCGGCTGGGTCGATCCCCGTGCTCCTCAGCAGGCGTGCATCGTGGCTCCGACGCCCGACGGGGTGATCGGCGTCCGCCTGCGTCGCAACACCGGCGGGGGAGCGGGCACCCGGATGTGCTCGCTGTGCAACACCGTGCACCCGTCCAGTGGAGTCGGCCTGATGGTGGCGGCCCGAGCCGGCAAGGCCGGCCGCGACGGCAACAGCGTCGGCATCGACCTGTGCTCCGACCTGCGGTGCTCCGGCTACGTGCGCGGCTGGGCGCCGCTGCCGGCGATCAGCCGGATCGAGGAGACCGGCTCGGTCGAGGATCGTGCGGCTCGCCTGCAGCGCAACCTGGCGACCTTCCTGCGGCGGGTGCTGCGATGAGTCGCGCGGGCCTGACCCCCGATGTCATCACGCTGGAGGCGGCCGGGCTCGCGGACGCGGACGGTTTGCGCCAGGTGAGCCTCAGTGCGGTCGCGGCCCGGCTGGGCGTCCGGGCGCCGAGCCTGTACTCGCACGTCGCGGGTGCGGAGGACCTGCACGGCCGGCTCACGCTGCTCGCCCTCACCGACCTGGCCGATCGTGGCGACACCGCCCTGGCGGGCCTGTCCGGCCAGGACGCGCTCCGTGCGCTGGCCACGGTCTACCGGCGCTACGCGCAGGAGCATCCCGGCCGCTTCGAGGCGGCCGGCAACCTCGATCTGCCGCCGAGCCCGGCCCTGGCGAAGGCAGGCGAACGGCTGGCCCAGCAGTCGCTGGCCGTGCTGCGCGGGTACGCCGTGCCCGAGGCCGAGCGGACCCACGCCGTACGCGTGATGAGCAGTCTCCTGCGGGGTTTCGTGCAGCTCGAGGCCGGCGGCGCGTTCGCGCACAGCGTCCCGCCCAGCGACGAGTCCTGGGACCGGGCGCTCGACGTGCTCGACGCGACGCTACGGGGCTGGGCCCGTTGACGTGTCGCGGGTGAAGTAGGCCAGCAGGTCGACCCGGGCGCGCAGCCGCTGCGAGGCGTCGAGGCGCACCCGCCCCTTCGCGGCGCCGACCACGACCGACAGCGTCCTCCCGGAGGCGATGGCCACGTCGGTCGGGGGCAGGTCGCCGGTGACGCCGGGGTCGGCAGCCAGGCTGAGCAGCGCCCCGGTGGCGTCGCCCGGGACCCGGACATCCGTGCCTCCAGCGGGCACCACCCCGTCGTACGCCGTCCGGACCGGGCCCGGCACGAGCAACGCCCCGTTGCGGGCCTGGGTCCCGGGGCCGGTGAAGAAGCCGAGCACGTCGACGTCGAGCGCGGTGCCGTGCTCGTACCGCAGCGAGAAGGCGCCGGAGGCGTCGACCGGCACGATCGCCAGTCCACGGCGCTGGGCTGGGGTGCCGACCTTGGCGCCACCCCAGGCCATCCGCTCTGTTCGCCCCTCCGGTGAGGTGCCGATGAGCAGCCGGGCGGGGACCTCGCCGACCTCGGCGCTCACCAGCACGAGCACGGCCCGGATGCCGGGGGCCGCGCCGTACGTCGCGGGGTCGATCGTGAGCTCCCGGCCGTCCTGCGCGGTGTCCAGGTGCGCGACCCGCAGCGCCGGACGGGCGACGAACTGCCCGGCGCCGGTCGTCGGCGGAGCCGCGAACGTGGCCACGGTGCGGACCTCGAGGCCTCCCCCTGGACCGTGGTCGATGCTCAGCGTGCGCCCCGCGACCGGGAGTACGACGAGGTTGGAGGTCGTCACACCGGCCTCGGCCACGTTCAGTGCGACGGTCGGACCGGCGCCCCCGTCGAGGCGGACCTTGCCGGCCCTCCGGGCGTCGGTGACGGTCACCTCGACGGCGACCGCTGTGACGGCGTCCGGGAGCGAGCCCTGCAGCCGGGCGCCCGGCGCGAGGGAACGGCGTGCGCTGTCGACCACCGTCCGCACCGCGGCCGACGACAGGGCCATGCCGCGAGGTCGTGGGGTGGCGACGTCGTCGGGCTGTTCGTCGCCGCCGCGCTCGGCGCCCGCCGGCGGGCCGGCCGGATCGTCTCCGGTGGCCCGGTCGTGGAGCTCCGCGCCCAACCACCCACCCGCCGCTGCGAGGACCAGCACCACGAGCAAGGTCGCGGGGCGGCCGGTCCACCAGTGACCGCGCCTCTGACCACCCATTTCCGTCATCGCACCAGTTGTGTCACGTGTGCAGCTCGGGGGTCAACGCGGACCACCTGCGCGTTCGACATCGACGACTGCCAGATCTTGAGGGTGCGTCCGGACTTTGCCATGATCGTCGGCCGCACCGGCTCACGCCACGGTTCGGCCCCTCCCGAAGCGGCGCGCCGCGGTGCGACACGGGTAGAAAGGACACGTGACGCCACCCTCCACCTCCCTCGGGCCGGGAAGCAAGATCGGCCCCTTCCGCATCCTGCGCCGCATCGGCGGAGGCGGGATGGGCACGGTCTACGCCGCCACCCATGAGGGGCTCGAACGCGACGTCGCGCTCAAGGTGATCGCGCCGCAGCTCGCTGACGACGACGACTTCCGGGCCCGGTTCACCCGGGAGGCGCGGGCCCTGGCTGCGTTGGACTCGCCCCACGTGATCCGGGTCTTCGACCACGGCGACGTTGACGGCCACCTCTACATCGCGACCCAGCTGGTCCGCGACGGCGACCTCGGCTCGCTGTTGGAGGCCCGGGGGGCGCTGCCCCTCCGTGCGGCTGTCGACCTGCTGGCCCAGGTGGCCACCGGTCTCTCGGACGCCCATGTGATGGGGATCGTGCACCGTGACATCAAGCCGGCCAACGTGCTCGTCCGGGTCGACCCGGACGGCCTCACGGCCTTTGTGGCCGACTTCGGCATCGCCCGTCGGCTCAGGGCGGACCAGGCAGCCACCACCCGGACGGTCGGGACCCCGTCGTACATGGCGCCCGAGCTGCACACCGGTGGCACACCGGGCGTCGCCTCCGATGTCTACTCGCTGGGCTGCCTGCTGTGGGCCACGGTCACCGGTGCGGCGCCGTACGCCGGTACGTCGGACTTCGAGGTCGTCCGCCAGCACCTCGAGGCGCCGGTGCCGCAGCTGGTCGAGAACAGCCCGCTGGCCCGCGAGGTCAACCGGGTCCTGCGCAAGGCGATGGCCAAGAATCCGGCCGACCGCTACCCGAGCGCCCTGGCGTACCGCGACGACGTGGCCGGAGTGCTGCACAGCATGCCCGCCGATCCCGGCGGGCAGGTGGCCCCCACGCAGATCCGCCCACCGGTCGGTGACAAAACGGTCGAGCCCTCCGGCCGCGTCCCCCGCTCACGCCGTACGCCGTCGCTCGTCGCGGCCGCCGTTCTGCTGATCGCAGTGGTCGGTGGCGCGGTGTGGTGGGTGGTGGCCGACCCGACCGGCGACGACCGGGCGCGGCCCGAGGAGGAGCAGACCTCGACGAGCGCCGATCCGACCCCCTCGACACCCGATTCGCCGTCGGCGACGGGGCCGACCTCCGTCCCGCCCGGCGACCGGACGAAGGCGATCGCGACTGTCACCCGCTCGCTGGAGTCGCAGGGGATCGAGGCCGCCGTGGCGGCCTGCGCGGCGAAGCGCTGGGTCGACGCCGTCGGCGTGCCCCGGATGGTCGAGGCTGGTGTGCTGACCGAGGACCTCGACGTGAACACCGAGGACCTCGGCGGCGAGACCGACCAGGAGGTCCTGGCCGCGGGCACGACGGCCACCGTGACCTGCCTGTCCCAGTGAGTACGCTGACCGCCTCACTGATACCGGAGGCAGCATGAGACTTCTCCTCACGTCCGCGGGCATCACCAACGCGAGCATCCACGCCGCGCTGGTCGACGTGCTGGGCAAGCCGATCGCGGACTCCGACGCCCTCTGCATCCCGACGGCGATGCACGGGCACCCGGCAACGGGTCCCGGCAGGGCCTGGAACTTCGCCAGCGGGCAGGAGCCCAGCACGCCCATGGTCGAGCTGGGTTGGAAGTCGATGGGCCTGCTCGAGCTGACCGCGCTGCCCAGCATCGACGAGGAACGCTGGGTCTCGTGGGTCCGGGAGGCAGACGTGCTGCTGGTGAGCGGCGGAGACGCGCTGTACCTGTGCCACTGGATGCGGCAGTCCGGGCTGGCGGACCTGCTGCCGTCGCTGGACGACACCCTCTGGGTGGGGCTGAGTGCCGGCAGCATGGTGATGACTCCCCGCATCGGGGCGGACTTCGTCAACTGGGAGCCGCCCGCCGGTGGCGACGGCACGCTGGGCATGGTCGACTTCTCGATCTTCCCGCACGT
This sequence comes from uncultured Actinomycetota bacterium, assembly GCA_963825755.1. GTDB lineage: Bacteria > Actinomycetota > Actinomycetes > Propionibacteriales > Nocardioidaceae > Nocardioides. The sequence continues at coordinate 23,023 of CAWGUS010000018.1, forward strand.
GGATCACGAGCAGATGCCGGAGAACACCATGGCCGAGGCCGAGAGATGGGCGGCCGGGATCGGAGGTCCGGCGTACGCCATCGACGACCAGACCGCCATCCGCGTCGTCGACGGCACCGTCGACGTCGTCTCCGAGGGGCACTGGAAGCTGTTCTCCTAGCGACGCGTCGGCATGGGTGAGCCAGGAGCCTCGCAGCTCCCGAGGTCGCCCTACCCGCTCGCGGTGAGTGTCTGGTGCGACACCAGCCTGGAGTCGCCGCCATGCCACGTCGGGAACGGTGCCTCGCTGAGTGCGGCGGCCATCGCTGCGCGGGCCAGCAGCAGGTTGGGGTCGAGCAGGGGCAGCGACGAGGTGCCGGGGGTCACCAGCGACGGTAGCTCGTGACTTCCGAGCACCACGGCCTCACAGCCCTCTGCGGCGAGCCGGTCGATGATCTCGACGCACGTGTCGCGGGAGCGCGCCGGGAGGCAGCCGCGCACCAGGTCGTCGAGGATGATGGCGTGCAGCGATGCCTGGTCCGACAGGTGCGGGACCACGCCGGTGATGCCCATGGGTTCGAGAGCCGCCGGGAAGAGCGCGGAGCCCAGCGTCCACCGGGTGCCGAGGATCCCGACCCGGGCGAAGCCGCGTCGGTGTGCCTCCGCCGCGAGCACGTCGGCGACGTTCAGCCCGGGCAGGGCCAGGTCCGGGCCGGGGGCCCCCAGGGCGAGGTGTGCGGTGACGTCCGGGCACACGAAGAAGTCGGCCGAGGCGTCCCGCAGCCGCCCCACGCCCAGCGAGAGCGAGACGCGGATCTCGTCGAGGCGGTCGCGCTGCCAGGCGTCGGCGCTGGCACCCCACGGGCGGCAGGTGAGGGTCACCTCGGGATGCTGGTTCGTGCCGAGCTGCGCCTCTCCCTCGTCGCGTACGGCGCGCAGGAAGGCCGACGCACCCTCGAGGCCGTGGCCCAGCACCCCCACATGGAACATGGTTGGGAGCCTCCGCGCATCTCGGGCTCTCCCACAAGGATTCTCGTGGGGCCAAATGGTTCTGGTGCCGTTGCGAGACGGGCCTGAGACCGGATCGTTACTGGGAGCCCGTTCCTGCAACGGGATCGTGACTTTCGGTCCGCCCGGTGTGAGACCTCATCGACCTAGCGTCCGATGACGAGCCGCCCCAGGGCGGCGTCCTGCTGACCCCAGCGGGGCCTCTCGGTGTGGTCACGGGCGACGGTCTCGTGACACGAAGGAAGGAAGGCTTGACAACATGCTGCGCAAGAAGTCGCTCGCAGTCGTCGCCGGCTTCGCCATGGTCACGCTTGCGGCCTGTGGTGGATCCGGTGGCTCAGGGACATCCGGTGGCGGAGACAACGGGGAGTTCATCGACCCGGAGTCGGAGTTCGCACAGGTCAACGATGCCGAAGGTCCCGCACCGGAGGTGGAAGGTGCCCAGACCGGCGGCACCATCACCGTGCTGATCCCCAGTGACCCAGGACCGGAGGACCTCGATCCCACCAACGGATGGTCGGTGCTGGGCAACTCGATCCAGCAGGCGCTCACCAACCGGTCGCTGACGCAGTACCGTCGCAACCCCGACAGCGGCGACATGGAGCTGGTCCCCGACCTCGCCACCGACCTCGGCACGCCGAACGAGGACTTCACCGAGTGGACGTTCACCCTCAAGGACACCAAGTGGGAGACGGGTGACCCGGTGACCGCCGAGGAGGTGAAGTACGGCGTCGAGCGCTCGTTCGACACCGAGACGTTCACCTCGGGTCCCGGCCAGGCGTACTCGGTCGGCTGGATCGACTGCGGCGCCGAGGACTACGCCGGCCCGGAGAAGAGCGGCGACTGCCCCGGCATCACGACCGACGGGCAGAAGATCACCTTCAAGATGCTGAAGCCGTTCCCTGACTTCAACTTCTGGTCCACGTTCATGGCGATCGGCCCGATCCCGACCGAGAACTCCACGTTCCCGGCGTACGGCCGCAAGCCGCTGTCGACGGGTCCCTACAAGATCGAGGACTTCCGCGTCAACGAGTCGCTGACCCTGGTCAAGAACGACCAGTGGGACGCGGCGTCCGACCCGGCCCGTCACCAGTACGCCGACAAGTGGATCTTCAAGTTCGACCAGGACCAGGAGAAGACCGACCAGATCCTGCTGTCGGGCAACTCGGACTCGGCCACCACTGTCGCGAACTCGCTCGGTGCGACCAACGCCAACGAGCTGAAGGGAGCACTCGGCTCGAACTACATCCAGCAGACCGGTCAGTGCATCAGCACCCGCACCCCGGACTACACCAAGATCACCGACAAGTTGATCAGGGAGGCGATCGGGTGGGCCTTCGACTTCGACAACGTGCAGCTGGCTGCCGGCAACATCCCGGGCATCACGCGCATCCCGGCGCAGGGCCTCATGCCGCCCGGCATGGCGGGTCGCAAGGAGTTCTTCCCGGCCGGCGAGCAGTTCAAGTTCGACCCGGACAAGGCGAGGGCTCTGCTCGAGGAGGCTGGAGAGCCCGGCTTCAAGCTGACGTTCATCTACGACGACTCGGACGCTGAGACCAAGGCGTCCGCCGAGGCCGAGAAGAAGGGCTACGAGGAGGCTGGGTTCACCGTCGAGATGATCCCCTACCAGGAGGACGCGTACGCGCTGTTCGACGACGCGGACAACCCGATCAACAAGCAGCTGAACCTGCGTTCGGCGAACTGGTGCTCGGACTGGCCTGCCGGCTCGACGATGATCCCGCCGCTGGTGCAGACGGGTCAGCCGTACAACACGTCGTACTTCTCCGAGGAGGAGGTCGACCAGCGGATCGAGGAGATCCCGACGCTGCCGCTCGAGGAGCAGCCGGGCGCGTGGGGTGACCTCGACGAGCTGATCGAGACGAAGTACCTGCCGAACATCGTCACCGGATACCGCAACGACCTCTACGGAGCGGGCTCTGGCATCGGTGGGTTCACCGGGGACGCGGCGATGGCCGCGATCAACTACAAGGACCTGTTCGTGAAGTAGTGACGGGCGGCCAGGTGGTGGGGTCCGGATCCACGGACCCCACCCCAGGTCGGCAGCACTCCCCTGGAAGGGAGCGGCATGTTCGCGTACGTCGTCAAGAGGCTGCTGACCGGCGTGGTGGTGGTCGTCCTCGTCTCGATGGCCGTCTTCGCTCTGCTCTGGTACGGCCCCGAGAGCCCGGCGCGGCCGATCTGCAACCAGGAGACCAGCAACCGCTGCACTCCAGAGGCGCTCGCCCGGTTCGAGAGGTCGATGGGCTACGACAAACCGATCTACGTCGAGTACGCCGCGTACGCCAAGGGCATCGTCGCCGGCCGGGAGATGACCGTCGGCACCTCGGTCGTCGAGTGCGATGCCCCGTGCCTCGGGTTCTCGTACCGCACCAGGGAGCTGGTCTGGGACGAGCTGGGCAGCCGGCTGCCGGCGACCCTGTCGGTGGCCGCGGGTGGTGCGGCGCTCTACCTCCTGCTCGGCATCCCGATCGGCATCGCCGCAGCCCGCAGGCGCGGCACCCTCGGCGACAAGCTGCTGGTGTCCAGCTTCCTGCTGATCAGCAGCATCCCCTACTACCTCTTCGCCCTCGTGGCCTGGCTCTACTGCACGCTGGTCTGGGACCTGCCGGTGCTGGGCGTCCAGCGGCTACACGCCGTTGTTCGACAACCCCGCCAAGTGGTTCGCGGGGCTGTTGCTGCCCTGGCTGTGCCTGGGCATCTTCAACTGCACCTCCTACACCCGCTACACGCGCGGCGCGATGGTCGAGTCGTTGGGAGAGGACTACATCCGCACCGCGAAGGCCAAGGGCCTCTCCACGAGGACCGTGGTCTACCGGCACGGGCTGCGCAGCGCACTGGTGCCGGTCGTGACGATCTTCGGCATCGACCTCGGCCTGCTGCTGGCCGGCACGGTGTTCACCGAGCGGATCTTCGAGATCCAGGGCATCGGCCTGTGGGGCCTGCGGGCGGTGACCGCGCTGGACCTGCCGGTGATCTCGGCGACCGCCATGTTCGGTGCCATCGTGATCGTCGTCAGCAACATCGTCGTCGACGTCGTGTACGGCGTCCTCGACCCGCGCGTGCGGGTCGGCTGACGGGGTCGTCCGCCTGTCGCCGTGCCAGGGACCGGTGTGGGGCGGACGACCCGGTGCTCTTGACGCCTCGATGGGCGCGTGCCAGTCTGTCGGCGTTCTGTAATCGATTACAGCGAGGTCCCGTTGAACGCGAGCCGGCCCACCGTCACCCGCGTCGCCGAGCGCGCCGGCGTCTCGGTCGCCTCGGTGTCGCGGGTGCTCAACGGGCTCGCCGCGAGTGACGACGTACGCCTCCGGGTGACGGAGGCGGTCACCGCGCTGGGCTATCGGCCCAACGCCATGGCCCGGTCGCTCAAGGTCCGCACCACGCAGCAGCTGGCGTTCGCCGTGGCGGACGTCGGCAACCCGGTCTACGTCGAGATGATGCGGGCGATCGAGGCCGAGACGACGGAGCGGGGCTACCGACTGCTCGTCTCGTCCACCGGCGGGCACCTCGACGACATCCGCGCACTCCTCGACAGCCTGGCCCACGGGTACGCCGACGGCCTGGTGCTCAGCCCCGTCCGCGTGGACGCAGGGCTGGTCGAGGCCTTGCGCGGCCTCGACCTGCCGGTGGTCGTCATCGGCACCGTGCCCACCCACCTGCGCGTCGACAACGTGCGCGCCAACTCGTCGGGCGGCGTCCGGCTGGCGCTCGAGCACCTGCACGCCGGCGGCCGGCGCCGGATCGCCTTCGTCAACGGCCCGATCGACACGGTGCCCGGTAGCGCTCGGCAGCGCGCGTTCGAGCGCACCGCCCGCGCCCTCGACCTGCCGGGTGACGCCGCCCTGCGGCGAGTGGCCGACGACTTCACCCTGGCCGCCGGCCGGGAGGCTGCCGAGACGCTGCTCGACGACGTGGTGCCCGACGCCGTGCTCGGCGGCAACGACCTGATCGCCATCGCGCTGATGCAGGTGCTGGCCGAGCGCGGTCTGCGGGTGCCCGACGACGTGGCCGTCGTCGGCATGGACGACACCGAGCTGGCCGGGGTGACCACCCCGGGACTCACCAGCGTCGACCTCGGGTCCCGTGAGCGAGGCCGGCTGGCCGCCCGCCTCCTGCTCGAGCGACTGGCCGACCCCGATCGCGAGGTCCAGCGGGTCACCGTGCAGCCGCGACTGCGTATCCGGGCGTCTTCCGGGGGAGGGGAGGCGCGATGACCGCCGAGCTCGACGTACGGCCCGACACCCCGCCGCAGGCGCCCAGGGCCAAGCGGGGGTCCGGACAGCGCGACGCCTGGCCGCTCCTGCTGCCGGCGCTGATCCCGGTCGCGATCTTCAGCGTGCTGCCGCTGCTCCAGGGCATCTACCTGGGCTTCACCGACTCCGAGGCCGGGCTGAACAAGGTCACGCGGTTCAACGGTGTCGAGAACTACAGCAACCTCGTCGACTACGACCTGTTCTGGCAGTCGTTCCGCATCGGCCTCGTCTGGGCGGTGTCGGTCACCTTCCTGCAGTTCGCGACGGCCATGGGCCTCGCGCTGCTGCTGCACCAGAACCTGCGCTTCGGCTGGCTCGCCCGCATCCTGGCGCTGGTGCCGTGGGCGATGCCGCCGGTGGTGGTCGCGATCATGTGGCGGCTGATGTACGACCCCAACTACGGCCCGGTCAACGGCTTCCTCTCGACCCTGGGGCTCGGCGGCGACACCAACCTGCTGGGCAACTTCAGCACCGCCCTGCCGGCGGCGATCGTGGTCGGCGTCTGGTCCGGCATGCCGCAGACGACGATCGCGCTGCTCGCCGGACTGCAGGGCATCGACGAGTCGATGCACGAGGCCGCGGCGATGGACGGCGCCGGCGTGTGGCGGCGCTTCCGCCACATCACCCTGCCGCAGCTCAAGCCGGTGATCATCGCCATCACGTCCCTGAACTTCATCTGGAACATCAACACCTTCGACCTGATCTACGTGCTGACCAACGGCGGGCCGGGCGGGCGGACGATGCTGCCGATGCTCTTCGCCTACAACGAGGCCTTCCGCTACGGCAACTTCGGCGTCGCGGCCGCGATGGGCAACGTGATGGTCGTGCTCATCGTCGGCGCGCTGTTCTTCTACCTGCGGTCGCGGCTCAAGCCGGACGAGGACGGTGGCCGATGAGCGTCGGACACGTCACCACGCGGACCAGGGCCGGGCAGTACGCCGCCCTGCTGGTCTACCTCGCCTTCCTCGGCTTCCCGTTGCTGTGGTTGCTCGCGACCGCCTTCAAGAGCACGCAGGAGATCGCCCTCGGGGCGTCCGGCTTCCTGCCGGAGGCGCCCACGTTCGACAACTTCGGCGACGCCATCCGGCGGGCCGGCCTCGTGGAGGCCGGCTGGAACAGCCTGCGGGTGGCGGTCGCCTCGACCATCCTCACAACGGCGCTGGCCATCCCCGCGGCGTACGGCCTGGCGCGCTACAAGACGTTCCTGCGCCCGGTGACGATGGGCTGGGTGCTGGTGAGCCAGGTCTTCCCGACCATCCTGATCATCGTCCCGCTGTTCCTGATCCTGAAGCAGTTCCAGCTCGTCAACAGCCTCGTCGGCCTGACGATCGTGTACGTCGTCTTCACCATGCCGTTCGCGCTATGGATGCTGATCGGCTTCGTCGCGAACGTCCCACGCGACCTGGAGGAGGCGGCGGCGATGGACGGCGCCGGCCGGCTGCGGATCCTCTGGAGCATCGTCTTCCCGCTGCTGCGCCCCGGCGTCGTGGCGACCGCACTGTTCGCGTTCATCGCGGCGTGGAACGAGTTCATGTTCGCGCTGGTGCTGATCCAGGACCCCGACAAGGTGACGCTGCCGCTCACGTTGTCGCGCTTCGTCGGCGCCGAGGGACAGGTGCAGCTCGGCGCGCTGGCCGCGGCGTCGCTGCTCGCCACCATCCCCAGCCTCATCTTCTTCGGCCTGATCCAGGGCCGGCTCACCAGCGGCCTGCTCAGCGGGGCCGTCAAGGGATGACCTCCAGCACCTCCGTCACCGTCAGCACATCTGAGAGGACACACCGATGAGACTCACCCACCGATCCGCGGCCGTCGTGGCCACCGGCGCAGCCGCCGTGCTCCTGGCCAGCTGCGCGACGTCGACCCAGGACTCCCCCGAGAGCGAAGGGGACGGTCCGGTCGCCCTCCGCTTCCAGAGCCTGGCGTTCCAGGAGTCGACGATCGCGGCCAGCAAGGAGATCGTCGACGCCTGGAACGCCGACAACCCCGACGTCCAGGTTGAGTACGTCCAGGGCAGCTGGGACTCCGTGCAGGACCAGCTCGTCACCCAGTTCCAGGGCGGCACGGCTCCCGACGTCATCCAGTACGAGTCCGCGGCGATGACCCAGTTCGCGGAGCAGGGCTACCTCGCCGACCTGTCCGGGTCGCTCAGCGACGAGGTGATCGGCTCGGTGCCCGAGGGCGTCCTCGAGACCGTGACGGTCGACGACGAGCTCATCGCCGCGCCGACCCTGCTGCAGAGCTACGTGGTCTTCGCCAACCGGGGCATGCTCGAGGAGGCCGGCGTCGAGGTGCCCGAGGGCGAGACCTGGGCCTGGGACGACTTCCAGGCCGCCGCCGCCGCCACCACGAAGGGCGACACCTTCGGCGTCGGCTGGGGCCTCAACGAGCCGACGGCCACGATGCTGAGCCTCGGCATGAACTTCGACGCGGGCTACTTCGAGGGCACCGGCGAGGACGTCACCATCGACGTCGGCGACGCCGAGCTCGCGCTGCCCGAGCGCATCCACGCGATGGCGTACGACGACAAGTCGCTCGACCCGGTCTCGCTGACGCAGAGTGGCGGGGACGTGATGACCGGCTTCCTCAAGGGCAAGTACGCCATGACGGTGCAGGGCAGCTACCAGGCCCAGGCGCTGACCGAGACCGCGCCCAAGGACCTCGACTGGGTGGCGATGCCGCTGCTCGAGGGCGACAGCGCGGCCCAGGCCGCCAACCCCCAGACCCTGTCGGTCGCGGCCGAGAGCCCGAACGCCGAGGAGGCAGCGGAGTTCATCGACTACTTCATGCAGGCCGACAACCTCGCCAAGGTGGCCCAGGGCGACTGGCTGATCCCGGCGACGGCCGACGCCTCCGAGGTGGTGGCGACCGAGACCGAGGGCGCCAACGGCTGGTCCACGATCCTGGCCGGCGGCCAGTACCTCACCAAGGCCCCGTTCCAGTCCGCGACCAACTACCCGCAGTGGAAGGACCAGATCGCGACGCCGGCGTTCCAGCGCTACCTCGCCGACGAGATCGACGAGCAGGAGCTGGCCACCGAGCTCACCGAGGGCTGGGACTCGGTCAGCGGTGGCTGACATCTCGGGGGACACGAAGTCGGGCTCCGGGACCGGTCGGTCGGCGCGCTCGTCGGGTCCGCCGTGGGCGATGCGCTCGGCGGCGCGACGGAGGGCTGGACGACCGAGCAGATCAAGGAGCGGTACGGCGGCTACGTGACCGACATCGTGCCGCCGTTCAACGAGGACTGGCGCACGGCCCGGCCCATCGCGCCGTACCACAAGGGCGACGGGCACATCACCGACGACACCTTGATGACGCATGCGCTGGTCGACGTCTACGCACAGCGCCGCGACCACCTCGACGCCTACGCGATCGCGGAGGAGTTCGTGCCGCTGCTCATCGGGGAACGGCGCTGGATCCCCGAGCTCGAGGCCGATGCGCTTGCTGCTGCAGCGCATCTTCCTCGCCGAGAAGTGGCTGGTGGCGCGGCTGCACTACGGCCACGTCGACCCGCGCGAGGCCGGGCGTCGGGCAACATCGTCAACTGCGGTGCGGCGATGTACGTCGCCCCGGTCGGCATCGTCAACGCCGCCGACCCGGCAGGGCGCGTACGCCGAGGCGATCGAGATCGCGTCCCCGCACCAGTCGAGCTTCGGCCGCGAGGCGGCAGGCGTGCTGGCGGCCGCGGTGGCCGAGGCGATGAGCGACGGTGCGACCGCGCGCTCGGTCGTCGACGCCTCGCTGGCCGTCGCCCGCGACGGCACGCGCGACGGCGATCGAGGCGGTGGCCGAGGCGGCGTCCGGAGTGGGCGACTGGGCGTCCGCCATCCCGGTGCTGCGCGCCGCCGTCGAGCCCTTCGACACCGTCGGTCCGCAGTACCGGGCGCCGTCCATGGACGCCCGGCGGCCGAGCCGCACCAAGGCGATCGAGGAGCTCCCGGTGGCGCTGGGCATGGTGCTGGTCGCCGACGGTGACTTCGAGGCGGCAGTGCTGGGCGGGGTCAACTACGGCCGCGACGCCGACTCGATCGCCAGCATGGCCGGCGCGATCTGCGGCGCACTCGGCGGGCGCTCGGCGGTGCGCGACGACTGGCACGACCGGATCGCCGAGGCCAGCCGGACGCCGCTGGAGCCGGCCGGCCACATGATGGCCGAGGTGGCCGCCGAGGTGTTCGCTCAAGGACGCCGAGCGGTGCCGGGAGCGCGGGCGGACCGTCGTGCCTCCTCGCCGGGTCCCGATGAGCGGACTGACCTGGGTGCAACCGCCGGACCTGCTCGCCCACGAGCTCGTCGCGAGCGTCGAGGACGGCAAGGAGGTCGACGACGTACGCCGCCGGTGGGAGAGGCGGGCGGTCAGGGCGAGGCGCCGCACTACGGCATCGGCCAGGAGGGCGACGTGGACCTACGCGCCGGCTGGCCGAGGAGCTGCTCGACGAGCTCGACGCCCGGGAGGCGCCCGACGCGCTGACGCGGCTCGAGCCCGACGACCTCGTCGGCCATCGAGGCGACCTGGCCGACACCGCCGGGGCACACCGGGATCGGCGACGACCTCGACGACCGGCTGCTCGGCGCCTGGCTGGGTCGCGCGGCGGGCTGCCTGCTCGGCAAGCCCGTCGAGAAGATCCCACGCGAGGGCATCCGCGAGATCCTCACCAGCCAGGGCCGGTGGCCGCTGGCCGAGTGGTTCACCGCGGTCGGGCTGCCCGACGACGTCGCCGGCCGCTGGCCGTGGAACCGCCGCAGCGCGCCGACAGCCTGGCCGAGAACATCGCACGGCATGCCCGAGGACGACGACCTCAACTTCGCCCTGCTCGCCCTGCGGCGTGATCGAGCAGCACGGACGCGACTTCACCACGGACGACGTGGCCGCCGCCTGGCTGGCCGACCTGCCCGGCGGTCGGGTCTTCACGGCCGAGCGGGTGGCCTACCGCAACCTTCTGCTCGGCGAGACGGCGCCGCGCACCGCCACCCTGCGCAACCCCTTCCGCGAGTGGATCGGGGCGCAGATCCGTGCCGACGTCTACGGCTGGGTGTGCCCCGGCGAGCCGGCCGAGGCCGCGCGGCTGGCGTGGCGCGACGCCCGGCTCAGCCATGTCCGCAGCGGGGTCTACGGGGCGATGTGCGTGGCCGCGATGTGCGCCCAGGCAGTCGTCAGCGACGACGTCGAGGACGTGCTCGAGGCCGGGCGGTCCGTCGTACCGCCCGGGCAGCCGGTACGCCGAGGCGCTGCAGGTCGGCATCGAGCTGGGGCGCTCCGACCTCGACGACGAGGCGGCGCTCGACGGGCTGGCCGACCGCTACGGACACCTTCACTGGGTGCACGTCGCTCAACAACGCCGCGCTGATGGCGTTCGCGCTGTCCCGCAGCGAGGGTGACTTCGGCACGGCGATCTGCCTGGCCGTCACCGGTGGCTGGGACACCGACTCGGTCGGCGCCACGCGTCGGCTCGGTGTGCGGCGGCTCGCCGGCGCGCACCGCCTGCCCGACCGGTGGACCGCCCCGCTCGGCAACCGGCTCGCCAGCAGCCTGCCGGGCTGCGACGGCGTGGCCTTCGACGAGCTCGCGGCCCGCACCGCCGCGCTGGTGGCGCGATGACGCACGACGTGACGGTGCTCGGGCAGCCTCAACCTCGACGTGGTGATCGAGGTCGACGCGGTCCCGGCCGCCGGGGAGACGGTGCTTGCTGACGGGCAGCACCGCGTACCCGGCGGCAAGGGGCTCAACCAGGCCGTCGCCGCGGCCCGCGCCGGCGCCCGACCGCGATGGTCGGGGCGGTCGGCGACGACGAGGCGGCGCAGCTGCTGCTCGACACCGCGGCCGAGGCCGGCGTCGACGTCGACCGCCGTACGCCGTGAGCCGGGCCGAGCGGCACCGCCTGGGTGATGGTGCAGGCCGACGGTGACAACGCGATCGTGGTCGACGCGGCGGCCAACGGCACGGTGACCTCCTTGCTGGCCGTCGGATGTGGCCGCGATCCGCGAGTCCGCGGTGCTCGTCGCCCAGCTCGAGACGCCGCTCGAGGCGGTGATGCAGGCGGCGCGCCCTGCGCGCGGGAGGCGGGGGTGCGGTTCGTGCTCAACGCCGCCCCCGCCCGCGACCTCCCGGCCGAGCTCCTCGCCCTGGTCGACGTGCTCGTGGTCAACGAGCACGAGGCGCGGCACTTCCCAGACGCACTGGACGCCGGCGTCGGCGCACTGGTGGTGACCCTCGGCGGCGACGGGGCCCGCGTGGTCGACGCCGCACGGGGAGCGACGCGGTGCCGGGGGTGCCGGCGAAGGTCGTCGACACGACCGGGGCCGGGGACACGTTCACCGGCTACCTCGCCGCCGGCCTGGCCCTGGGTGGATCGCTCGTCGACGCGTGCTCGCGGGCCGTCGTGGCGGGCGCGCTGGCCGTCGAGACCTCGGGCGCGACGGCGTCGATCCCGACTGCCGACCGCGTGGACGAGCGGAGCGTGCCCCCTTCGAGACGCCTCGTCCCCTTCGAGACGGGCCCGGCGGCCCTCCTCAGGACATCGCCTCGGCTCCTCAGGACAAGCGATGACCGACCCGTTCGCACCGCGCCCGATCGACCTGCCCGCCGAGGTGCCGCTCGACCCGGGCGCGGACCTCTCCGTGCTCGACGAGGCCAAGATCCTGGCCGCGCCCGCCGACCCGCGCCGACCGGCCGGCCTGGCGGGCCGCGCTGCACCGGTGGCGCGACGAGGCGCGGGGCCGGACGGCGTACGACGACCGCCACTACCGCGATCCCGACACCGCCTGGGTCGCCACGGCGTGGAACGTCGCGATGGTCTGGCTGTGGGACGAGGCCGTGTGGGACTGGGAGGCGCGGGCGCTTCGACGTCGACCGGCTGCTCGCGGCTACCGCGGACCTCGGCGGACTCGACGCCGTCGTGCTCTGGCACGCCTACCCGGTGATCGGCATCGACGACCGCAACCAGTTCGACTGGTACGCCGTGCCGGGGCTGCGAGGAGCTGGTCGACGAGCTGCACGCGCGCGACGTCCGCGTCTATCCTCGACTACAACCCGTGGGACGTCGGCACCCGCCGGGCCGGCGCCAGCGACGCAGCGATGCTGGCCGGCCTGGTGAAGGACCTGGGCGTCGACGGGGTCTTCCTCGACACCCTCAAGGAGGGCGACCCCGAGCTGCTCGACGACGCTCGACGGGCTGGCGCTCGAGGGCGAGTCGCGGGTGCCGCTGGTGCGGGTGCGCGACCACCTGGCCTCGTGGGCGCAGTGGTTCGCCGACAGCGAGGTGCCGGGCGTGCTGCGGGCGCGCTGGTTCGAGCAGCGGCACATGATGCACCACACCCGCCGGTGGGACCGCGACCACGGCGCCGAGCTGCGCTCGGCCTGGCTCAACGGGGCCGGCGTGCTGATCTGGGACGTCGTCTTCGGCGTCCGCGTCGACTGGTCCGCCGACGACGCGGCATGCTGCGGGCGATGCGGCGCGGCCTACCGCGAGCACGCCGACCTCTTCGTCCGCGGCGAGTGGGAGCCGCTGACCGACCTGCTCCCGGCGGCCACGGCGGCCGGCGTCGTCGCCTCTCGCCTGGCGGCTGGACGGGTCGACCTTCCACACCGCGGTCAACCCGACCGACCGTCGACTACGACGGCCCGCTGCTGGCGGAGCCCGACGTGCCGTGCTGGGCGATGGCCCGGTGCCGGCGGGCGGCATCGCCGGCGCTGTACGTCGACGGCTGGGTGCGCCGCTCGACGCGCTTCAGCGAGGGCCGGTCGCTCGCGGGCCGGTCGAGCCATCCGGCGCCGCCGCGGCGTGCTGCCCGCGCGTGCTGCCGGCGTGCCGACGCGAAGGCGCGGTCCCGGTGGCGGCCGGCCGGCACGAGCTGCCGCTGACCTGGCGCCAGCGGGAGACCGGCCTCTACGAGGCGGCGCCGTACGTCGAGCGACTGGAAGCCGCTGCCGCCGCGGCTGCACCAGCTGCGCGAGGACGTCCGGGTGGTCGAGCTTCTCGGCTTCGCTGGTGGACGCCGCCGAGGTGACCAACGCCGACTTCGCCCGCTTCGTCGCCGACGGCTACCGGCCGACGACCGACCACCGGTTCCTCGCGCACTGGGTCGACGGAGCCCCCGCGGCCGGCACCGAGGACGAGCCGGTGCGGTTCGTCGACCTCGACGACGCGCGTGCGTACGCCGCGTGGAGAGGCGCGCGGCTGCCCACCGAGGACGAGTGGCAGGTGGCCGCCGGGGGCGACGGACTTCGTCCGCCGAGAGCCGCTGGTGTGGCAGTGGACCGAGAGCGAGCACCGCGACGGCCGCACCCGCTGGGTGGTGCTCAAGGGCGGCTCGCACTACGCGCCGAGGGGTCGGAGTGGTACGTCGACGGCGGTCCGCGCGACCCGTCCTGGTCGGTGCGCTACCTGCTGACCGGGGCCGGCACGAGCCGGTCGGCGACGATCGGCTTCCGATGCGCAGTGGACCTGCACCGAGACCGAGGAGGAGAATGACCGGGATCGGACGACGACGCCTGATGGGCGCCGGAGCGCTGGGACGGGTGCCGGCGATGGCAGGCACGCACGGAGCTGCGCAGCGCATCGAAGGGGCGGCCGCGGCGGGGCCGCGTGGAGTCGGGCAGCGCGTGGTCGGAGGCCCTCGGCGAGGACATCCGCTACCGCGTCTACCTGCCGGCCGGGCACGGCCGCGGGCGGCGCTGCGCCTCGGCGTACCTCCTGCACGGCCGGGGCGACGACCTCGACGCGTGGCCGCGGGTCGCGCCCCGCCTCGACGAGCTGATCCACCGCCGGGTGGTGCCGCCCGTCGTGGTGGTGATGCCCGATGCGCCGTGGTCCGACGGCGGCAGCTGGTACGTCGACTCGGCGTTCACCGGCACGCCCGTCGGGCGGCCGGTCGAGACCGCGCTGACCCGCGACCTGGTGGCGCACGTCGACGCGACGTACGGACGGTGGCCGACCGGGCGCACCGAGTCGTCGGCGGCTACTCGATGGGCGGCGCCGGTGCGCTGACCTACCTTCTGCGCCACCCCGACATCTTCTCGCGGCGGACTGGTGCTCAGCCCGGCTGTCTACGACCCGCTGCCGCCGGCCGACAGCTCGGCCCGCGAGTTCGGCGCCTTCGGCCGGGGAGCCGAGCGGTTCGTCGACGAGGTCTACGCCTCCGCGAACGCCGAGGGCCTCCTCGCCGCGTACGACGCGCGGGACGTCCCGGTGCGGCTGTTCCTCGCCGTCGGCGACGACGAGTGGCCCAACCCGCTGCCCGAGGACGCCCGCCACGACCTCGACCAGGAGACGGCGAACGTGCACAACCGGGCCAAGCGGGTCGAGGGCGTCTCGTCGCAGCTGCGGGTGCTCGACGGCGGCCACGACTGGGACGTCTGGGAGCCTGCCTTCGTGGAAGGACTCCCGTACGTGCTCGGCGTCACCGACGCCGGACTGCCGTGACCGGGCCGCTCGAAGGGCTGACGCGTCGTCGACGCGGCAACTCTCTTCGCCGGCCCGCTCGCCGCGACCTACCTCGGCGACTTCGGTGCCGACGTCGTGAAGGTCGAGCACCCCGCCCGGGCCGACGCGGCGCGCGGGCACGGGGTGGCCAAGGACGGCTTCGGGCTCTGGTGGAAGACCCTGGGCCGCAACAAGCGCACCGTCACGATCGACCTCAAGCAGGCCGAGGGTGCGGAGCTGATGCGCCGCCTGCTCGCCGACGCCGACGTGCTCGTCGAGAACTTCCGGCCCGGCACGCTGGAGCGCTGGGGCCTGTCGCCCGAGTCGCTGCTCGCCGACAACCCCGGCCTGGTGATCGCGCGGGTGACGGCCTTCGGGCAGGACGGCCCGTACGCCGGCCGGCCGGGCTTCGGCTCGCTCGCAGAGGCGATGAGCGGGTTCGCCGCCATCACCGGCGAGCCCGACGGACCGCCGACCCTGCCGCCGTTCGGGCTGGCCGACGGCATCGCCGCCCTCGCCACGGCGTACGCCGTGATGGCCGCGCTGCGGCACCGCGACGCCACGGGCGAGGGCCAGGTCGTCGACCTCGCCATCATCGAGCCGATCCTGATGATGCTCGGGGCACCGCTGACGGCGTTCGACCAGCTCGGCTACGTGCAGCCACGCACCGGCAACCGGTCGGTCAACAACGCACCGCGCAACGTCTACCGCGCTGCCGACGGCACCTGGCTGGCCGTCTCGACGAGCTCGCAGAACATCGCCGAGCGGGTGCTGCGCATGGTCGGCCGGCCGGACCTCTGCCAGGAGCCGTGGTTCGCCACCGGCGCCGGCCGCGCCGACCACGCCGACGAGCTCGACGCCGCCGTCGGTGGCTGGATCGCCGAGCGCTCGGCCGACGAGGTGACCGCAGCGTTCGAGGAGGCGCAGGCCGCGGTCGCGCCGGTCTACGACGTGCGGGGAGTGATGTCGGACCCGCAGTACGCCGCACGCGGCACCGCCCTCACCGTCGACGATCCCGACCTCGGGCCGCTGGTCATGCAGAACGTGCTGTTCCGGCTGTCGGCGTCGCCGGGGTCGGTGCGCTGGAGCGGCCGCGGGCACGGCGCCGACACCGACGAGGTGCTCGCCGAGCTGGGGCTGACGACCGACGAGATCGCGGGCCTGCGGGAGCAGGGGGTCGTATGACGCTGCTGCGCCCTCTACGTGCCGGGCTCCCGGCCCGACCGCTTCGACAAGGCGGCCGCTGCGGGAGCCGACGAGGTGATCCTCGACCTCGAGGACTCGGTGGAGGGCGGAGACAAGGAGGCCGCCCGGGCCGCGGTCGCTGCCTGGCTGCCCCGGGCCCCGCTACCCGTGCAGGTGCGGGTGGGTGCCCCGGGCACCACCGATCTGGCTGCCGACCTGGCGACCCTGCCTGGCGACGTACGGCTGCGGGTGCCGAAGGTGTCGTCGCCCGCGGACCTGACCGGACTGGAGGGTCGCGAGGTGCACGCGATCCTCGAGACCGCGCTGGGCATCGAGCAGGCGTACGCGATCGCGTCGGTCCCCGGCGTTGCCTCGCTCTCGCTCGGGGAGGCCGACCTGGCCGCCGAGCTCGGACTGGACGGCGAGGACGCGTTCGCGTGGGTGCGGTCGCGGGTGGTCGTTGCTGCTGGTGCGGCCGGGCTGCCGGCGCCGTTGATGTCGGCGTTCGCCGACCTCCGCGACCTCGACGGCCTGGCCGCATCGTGCGCGCTGGGCCGCCGGCTGGGGTTCCGCGGGCGGACCGCCGTGCATCCCGCGCAGGTGCCGGTGATCCTGCGTGCCTTCGCGCCCACCGACGCCGAGGTCGCGTGGGCGCGCGAGGTCGTCGACGTGCTGGCGGACGACGGTGTGGCGACGCTCGCCGACGGCTCGATGGTCGATGCCGCGATGGCCCGCCGCGCCACCGGGATCCTGGCCGCTGCATCCGGGTAGTCCAGAACACAACGGTCGACCCTGGGGCGGTTCCACAGCCGTCCTGTTCTGGACTACCCCGCCGTTAGGGTCGGAGGCATGGAGGACCTCAGCCCCCGACCCGGCGACCTCGAGGCGATCGAGACCGCGTCGGTCGACCAGCTGCGGGCCCTGCAGACCGAGCGCCTGCGCTGGACGGTGCGGCATGCCTACGACAACGTGTCGCACTACCGCACCTCCTTCGACGCGGCCGGCCTCCACCCCGACGACGTCCGCGAGCTGGCCGACCTCGCGAAGCTGCCCTTCACGGCCAAGGCCGACCTGCGCGACAACTACCCGTTCGGGATGTTCGCGGTGCCCCGCGAGCAGGTGGTGCGGGTGCACGCGTCGTCCGGTACGACGGGCAGGCCGACCGTCGTCGGCTACACCGCCGCCGACATCGAGATGTGGGCCCAGGTGATGGCGCGCAGCATCCGCGCGGGCGGCGGGCGCGCCGGCCACATCCTGCACAACGCCTACGGCTACGGCCTCTTCACCGGCGGCCTGGGTGCCCACTACGGGGCCGAGAGAGCTCGGCTGCACCGTCGTACCCGTCTCGGGCGGCATGACCGAGCGGCAGGTGCAGCTGATCGTCGACTTCGAGCCCGACCTGATCATGGTCACGCCGTCCTACATGCTCTCGATCGTCGACGAGATGGAGCGCCAGGGCATCGACCCGCGTACGACGTCGCTCAAGGTCGGCATCTTCGGCGCGGAACCCTGGACGAATGACATGCGCCGCGAGATGGAGGGCCGCCTCGACATGCACGCCGTCGACATCTACGGCCTGTCGGAGGTCATCGGGCCGGGCGTCGCGAGCGAGTGCGTCGAGACCAAGGACGGGCTCACCGTGTGGGAGGACCACTTCTACCCCGAGGTGATCGACCCCGTCACCGGCGACGTGCTGCCCGAGGGCGAGGAGGGCGAGCTGGTGTTCACGTCGCTGACCAAGCAGGCGATGCCGGTGATCCGCTACCGCACCCGCGACCTGACGCGGCTGCTGCCGGGCACGGCCCGCACCATGCGGAGGATCGAGAAGATCACCGGCCGCACCGACGACCTGATCATCCTGCGCGGGGTGAACCTCTTCCCCACCCAGATCGAGGAGCTGATCCTCTCGACGCCCGAGCTCTCGCCGCACTTCCAGTGCGTGCTCGAGCGCGCCGGCACCCTCGACTCGCTGACGGTGGTGGTCGAGCGTCGCGAGTCCGCACCGGGCGGGGCCGCCGCCGAGGCCGGGGTGACACTGAAGCGCCTGGTGAAGAGCTCGATCGGGGTGTCCGTCGACGTGCACGTCGTCGACCCGGCGACCGTGGAGCGCTCCGTCGGCAAGATGCGGCGCATCGTCGACAACCGCCCGGCTCGCTGACCGGGCTCGGGCTTGCCGTCCGCAGCTACCGTCGGACCATGGCCGCCACCATGAGTCCGCCGAGATGGGCAGGCGCCCTGAGTGCCGCGGCCCTCCTGTTCACCACCGCCTGCTCGGCGTCGGAGCAGCCCGACGAGGAGGCCGCCCCGGCGCCGTCGTCCACGCCGTCCAGCGCGACGCCGACGCCGACTCCGGCCGAGGTGCCGCCGTCGGCGACGCCGACCGCCGAACCCGCGCCGCGTCCCGACCCGCCCGCGCTGCCGGCGTACTTCGACCGGGAGTTCTCCGGCGGTGGCCTGCGCCTCGGCGCGGTGCGCGAGCGCACGCCCGCCTACACGTCGTACGACGTGACCTACCGCAGCGAGAAGCTGCGCATCTCCGGCGTGCTCAACGTGCCCACCGGCCCGGGTCCTCACCCGGCGGTCGTGCTGGCGCACGGCTACATCGACCCGACGATCTACGTGCGCGGGCAGGGGATGACGCGCGAGCGCGGCTCGCTGGCGCAGGCGGGGTACGTCGCGCTGCACGTCGACTACCGCAACCACGCCGAGTCGGGCGACGACCCCGACACGATGCGCAACTTCCGCACCGAGTACGCCGTCGACACCATCAACGCGGTCAACGCGCTCCGCAAGAGCGACGACGTGCCGGTCGACGACGAGAGGGTGGCCGTGATGGGCCGGTCGATGGGCGGAGGGGTCGTCTACAAGGTGCTCGAGATGGCGCCGGGTCTCGTCGACGCCGGCATCGCCTACTCGCCCGTCAGCACCCTCGAGTCCGACAACTTCAACCAGTTCAACCGCGACGGCGGCCGCGAGGAGCTGGTGCGCTACGTCGAGCAGAGATGGGGCCTGCCCGAGGCCGACAACGCCGAGAACGACGCGTTCTGGGAGAGCATCTCGGCGCGCACCTACCTCGATCGCATCACCGAGCCCGTGCTCATCGTGCAGGGCCGCTTGGACGACACCTGCCCCTTGCCGTGGGCGCGCGCGACCCAGCGCGCGATGGAGCGGGCCGGCGTCGACTCGACCCTCGAGCTGTACGACGACGGGCACGCCTTCGGCCCGCAGTACACCGCCTCCATGCAGCGGATCGTGCGGTTCCTCGACAACCGTCTGGCCTGACTCGCCGAGTTGCCGCCGCGCACCCCTCGTGAGAATCTGGGACGAGAGTCAGCTCTGACTCCCGGACGAGGGGTGCCGTACCCGGTCAGCGACAAGACGGCCCGGAAGGCCCGTCCCATGTCATGGCTCATCTTGCTCGTCTCCGGTGTGCTCGAAGCCGTCTGGGCGACCGCGCTCGGCCGCTCCGACGGCCTGTCCCGGCTGACGCCGAGCATCGTGTTCGGCGTCGCGCTGGCCGGCAGCATGGCCGGCCTCGCGATCGCGATGAAGGACCTCCCGATCGGCACGGCGTACGCCGTGTGGGTCGGCGTCGGCGCCGCGCTGACGGTCGCCTACGCGATGGTCACCGGCACCGAACCCGCCTCAACCGTGCGGATCCTGCTCCTCACCGGACTCATCGCCTGCATCGTCGGCCTCAAGCTGACGCACTAGAAACCGACAGCGACGTGACGGTGACGCCGTACGCCGCCTCGACGGCCGCGACCGGCCCGGCGAGCTCGCCCTTGGTGGGCCGCCGGGTGCCGCGGAACCACGCCACCTCGCACGTCCGGCGCGACCCCGATCCGGGGAGACGCCAGTAGCCGGTGAGCCGGCCGTCGACGAGCAGCGGCGCCAGCAGGAGGCCGTTGTCCTGCGACCACAGCCGCTGGTAGTGCTCGGGGGTCACGAAGCGCGCGCGTGCCGGCGGATCGTAGGCGCACAGGAGTGCGTCGAACTCCGGCAGCAGCCGCACGCCGGGCACCTCGGCTGGAGCGGGCTGCGAGGGCAGGTCGTGGTAGTCGAGACCATCGGGCCCGACGTCACGAGGCAGGTCCAGCCGGGCGAGTGACGCGTCGACGACACGCAGCCCGACGCCCGCCCACCACGCGAGGTCGCGGCGGCTCGCGGGTCCGTGGCAGGCCAGGTGGCGGCGCACGAGCTCGTCCATCGCGGCATCCGGATCGCCCAGCACGTCGTCACGCGGACCGAGCACGGCGGCGGCCGCCCGGTAGCCGGGCTTGCCCTGCCCCTCCCATCCACCGCTGAGCGGCCGGCGCAGCAGCCCGCCGTGGCCGAAGCCGAGGTAGCGCGTCTCGATGCGCGGCTGCCCCTCCGGGTCGTGCGCGGCCAGCCAGCCGCGCAGGTGCTCGTCGAGCTCGGTCGGGGTGCGCCACTCGTGCCACGCGAACTCCTCGATGCCGGCCCACACCTGCTCGAGGGAGACGTCCGCGGGTCGCAGCGTGCGCTGCCAGAACGTGCGCTGGCCGATCCGCGTCGCCGACTCCAGCAGTGCGTGGTCATCCGGCGTCGACGTGTGGACGGTGCCGCGGAGGGTGCTGCCGCGCACGATCCGCAGGTCGTCGTAGGCCGTGCTCACCTGCTCGAGCGTCGTGCCGGGGAACCGCGCGGCGAGGGCGAGGTACGGCGACCGCGCGGTCTGCGACTGGATCGGACCGATCCGCCGCAGCATCGAGGCCACGTCCGCACCGTCGTCGGGCGCGGGGAACTGGCGGGCCAGCGCCAGACCCGCGAGGTCGCTCCACTCGTAGGCCACGACCCAAGTCTGCCGTGACCGAGGCATGAGGCAGAATGCGCAGCCATGCGCCTCGGGGGACTCATCACGGCAGCCGTCGTCCTTGCCGCGACGCTGGCCCTTCCGTCGACCTCCCCGGCCCTGGCCGCGAAGCCCGGCGACTTCCGCATCACCGCCCACCGCGGCGCCCCCACCAAGGACATCACCGAGAACACGCTGCGGGCCATGCGCCGGGCGATCCGGCTCAAGGCATCGGCGATCGAGATCGACGTCAGGGTGACCAAGGACGGCCAGATCGTGCTGCTCCACGACCCGACGCTCGAGCGCACCACCAACTGCCGCGGACCCGTCGACGAGCGGTCGATGCGCTACCTGCGCAAGCACTGCCGCGGCAGCCGCGGTGGCGAGATGGTGCCGACCCTGGGTTCCGCACTCACGCTGGCCGGCCGCCACGACGTCAACGTGCTCCTGGAGTTCAAGGGCAAG
Organism: uncultured Actinomycetota bacterium; assembly: GCA_963825755.1. Classification (GTDB taxonomy): domain Bacteria; phylum Actinomycetota; class Actinomycetes; order Propionibacteriales; family Nocardioidaceae; genus Nocardioides. Next base: position 44,166 of record CAWGUS010000018.1, read on the forward strand.
CGCTGGCCGCTAGCCGACGTGACCCGCGTCGGCGAGATCGTGGTCGATGCCGGGATGCCGGGTCGTGTCGCCACCATGTCGTTCCATTCGACGGCGCTGCGCCGCCTCGAGGCCACCAACCCGGACATCGCCACCACCCTTCTCGTACGACGATGGAGCCAGGTCGCCGACGCGCTGACCTACACCGACGGGGTCATCCTCGCGACCGGTGAGATGACTCGCGCGCGTGTCGACGCCATCCGCGGCGCGGGCAAGAGGGTCATCGCCAAGAAGGCCAACAGCCGCCCGCGCTGGAAGCTGCTCAAACGGCTGGCCGTCGACGACCTGATCACCGACCGGGTGAGCGGCTACCGCAGGTGGCTGCGCCGCTGAACACCGAGGGTGCCGACGCCTGGCTTCGAGACAGGCGCCAGCGCGCCTTCCTCAGCCAGCGGGGGAGCCCAGGGTGCCGACGCCTGGTTTCGAGACAGGCGCTAGCGCGCCCTCCTCAACCAGCGTGGGAGCCCAGGAAGGCGACCGTCTGCCCGAACGCCCGTCGCGCCTCGGGCACGAACGGCAGCAGCCCGTAGACGTGGATGAGCCTCTGCTCCTCGATGACCGAGAGGTCCCAGCCGTCCTCGACCGAGCGGGTGGTGAGCAGCCGGCAGCCGGGCGCGAGGGTGTCACGGGTGCCGTACATCATCAGCGCCGGAGGCAGCCCGGCCAGGGACCCGAACACCGGTGATACCTCCGGCAGTCCGAGGTCGTCGGGCGAGCCGGCCCACCACTCGGCGTACGCCCGGATCTTGCCGATGAACAGCCATGGGTCGGTCAGCGTGACCGTCTCCGTCTCGGGGGTGCTGGTGGTCAGGTCGACCCACGGCGCGTGCATCACCAGGTGCGTCGGCTGCGGCCCGCCCCGGTCGCGCACGGCCTGCGCGAGCGCCAACGCGTAGCCACCGCCGGCCGAGTCGCCGGCCAGCACCATCGACTCCTCGGCCCATCTGGATGCCAGTGCGGTCATCGCGTCGAACGAGTCGCGCCACGTGTGCTCCGGCGCCAGCGGGTAGTCGGGCATCACCACCCGCGCACCGATCGCCGCCGCCAGCCGGGTCGCGTAACGCACGTGGAACGGGTCGATCGGCGCGATGAAGCCACCGCCGTGCACGTAGAACAGCGTCCGGGTCGGCCGGACGTGCCGTGGAGTGATGACGTACGCCGGGAAGCCGGCGCCGTCCTCGCGCACCACCGAGAAGCGGCGACCGAACCGCGGCACCGCGTGCGTCGGCAGGGCACGGTCCAGCTCGTTGTGCCACGCGACGAGTCGCTGCTTCTCGTGCTCCGGGCTGACGAGCTCCCGGCTACGACGCACCCGCGGGACGGCGTACGCGACGAGCTCGTGGCGGCGACTCGGCATGGGGAGACCCTAGGCCCCCCGCTGGGTCGACCAGCAGTCGTCCGCTGGTTGAGGTGCGGGCGCAGTGAGCCTCGAATCCAAGGGCAGGGCGCCTCGGTCTCGAGCTCGTCGCTGGCGCTCCTCGCACCTCGACCGGCGGCGTCGGAACCCCGCGACGTAGGCTGGGCCGCACAAGACAGGGGAGCACCCGAGTGCTGAGAGTGCGGACGAAGCCGCAGACCCTCCGAACCTGATCCGGTTAGCACCGGCGAAGGGAGTCATCCGATGACCCACCATGTCCATCGCCCGATCCCGACCCTGCTCGCGACCCTCGCGCTGCTCGCCACCACGGCCTGCAGCGCGGTCGGCAACGGCGAGTCCGACGACTCCGCCACCGAGGGGCCGGCGCCCGACAAGGTCGTGCTCGTCACCCACGAGTCGTTCGCGCTGCCCGACGAGCTGGTCACCGCGTTCGAGCAGGAGTCGGGCTTCGAGCTCGTCACCCGCGCCGCCGGCGATGCCGGCACCCTGTCGGCGAAGCTGGCGCTCACCCGGGGCAACCCCACGGGAGACGCCGCCTTCGGCATCGACACAACTTTCGCGTCGCGCACGATCGACGAGGGCGTGTTCGCGACGTACGAGCCGACGCTGCCCGAAGGCGCCGACGCCTACGCGCTGGCCGACGGTGCCGACAAGCTCAGCCCGGTCGACGTCGGCCACGTCTGTGTCAACGTCGACACGACCTGGTTCGCCGCCGAGGACCTGACCCCGCCGGCCTCACTCGAGGACCTCACGAGGCCGGCGTACAAGGATCTCTTCGTCACTCCCGGCGCTTCGACCTCGTCTCCGGGGATGGCGTTCCTGCTGAGCACGATCGCGGAGTACGGCGACGACTGGCCGGCCTACTGGGAGCGGCTGCTCGCCAACGGCACGAAGGTCGTCGACGGCTGGTCGGACGCCTACTACACCGACTTCACGCAGGGCGGCGAGGGCGGCACCCGCCCGATCGTGCTGTCCTACGACTCCTCACCGGCCTTCACGATCGGCAAGGACAAGAAGACCTCGACGACGGCCGCGGTGCTCGACACCTGCTTCCGCTCCGTCGAGTACGCCGGCGTGCTCGAGGGTGCACAGAACCCGGCCGGTGCCGAGGCACTGGTCGACTTCCTGCTGAGTGACACGGTGCAGGCAGCACTGCCGGAGAGCATGTACGTCTTCCCGGTCTCCTCGGCCGTCGACCTGCCGAAGGACTGGTCGGAGTTCGCCGAGCAGCCCACCGATCCGTACGCCGTCGACCCGGCCGAGATCTCCGCCAACCGCGAGTCCTGGCTGACCGAGTGGACCGACGTCACCACCCGCTGACGTGACGCGTCGCCTGTTCACCCTCGCCGGGCTGGCGGCGCTGCCGTTGGCCGTGCTCGGCGTGTTCTTCGTACTGCCCGTCGGGGGCATGGTCGCGCGCGGGCTGTGGCCCGACGGCGCGTTCGACCCGCAGGGGCTGGTCGAGGTGCTGGGCCGGCCGCGCGTGCACCGGGTGCTCGGGTTCACGCTCTGGTCGGCCGGCGTCGGCACGGTGCTGTCGGTGGCGGTCGGGCTGCCGGCGGCGTACGTCCTGCACCGCCTCGACCTGCCCGGCCGCCGCGTGGTGCGGGCGGCGCTGCTGGTGCCGTTCGTGCTGCCGACCGTCGTCGTCGGTGTCGCGTTCCGACAGCTGCTCGGCGAGGGTGGGCCGCTCGCCTTCCTCGACCTCGACGGCACCCCGACGGCGATCATCGCGGGACTCGTCTTCTTCAACGCCGCCGTGGTGATCCGCGCGGTCGGCGCGGCCTGGGAGTCGCTCGACCCGCGCCCCGGTGAGGCCGCGGCGGCGCTGGGCGCGACGCCGTTCCAGGTGCTCCGGACCGTCACTCTGCCGGCCCTGCGTCCCGCCATCGTGTCGTCGGCCAGCGTCGTCTTCCTCTTCTGCGCCACGGCGTTCGGCATCGTGCTGACCCTCGGCGGAGTGCGCTACAGCACCGTCGAGACCGAGATCTACCTGCTCACCACCACCCTCTTCGACCTCCAGTCGGCAGCCGCCCTGTCCGTGCTCCAGCTGGTCGTGGTCACCGGGCTCCTCGTCGTGACCGGCCGGCTGCGCGCGGTCGCCGACCCGACGGTCTCCCGTCGGGAGTCGAGACCGGCTCGGGCGTCGCGCCGCGACGCACCCGCCATCGTCGCGACGGTCGTCCTCCTCGCCCTGGTGGCGGCGCCCCTGGCGACCCTGCTGGCCGGGTCGTTGCGCGTCGACGGGGGCTGGAGCCTCGCCAACTACCGCGCCCTCTCGACCACCGGCGACGACCCGGCCGTGCTCGTCTCGGCCGGAGACGCCCTGGTCATCTCCCTGCGCACCGCCGTCGACGCCACCTGGATCGCGCTGCTGCTCGGCCTCAGCGTCGCCCTCGTCGTGACGCGACGGTCCCGGTCGCGCACCGAGCGTCGGGTGCGGTCGCTGCTCGACGGCGTCTTCATGCTGCCGCTCGGGGTGTCGGCGGTGACCCTCGGGTTCGGGTTCCTCATCACGCTGGACCGGCCGCCGCTCGACCTCCGCGACTCCCCGTTCCTCGTGCCGATCGCGCAGGCTCTGGTGGCGCTGCCCCTCGTGGTGCGGACCCTCGTGCCGGTGCTCGCCGGCATCGACGACCGCCAGCGCCAGGCCGCCGCGTCGCTCGGCGCCGGGCCGTGGCGGGCGCTGTGGACCGTCGACGTGCCCGTGGTCTGGAAGCCGCTTGCTGGCCGCGAGCGGCTTCGCGTTCGCGGCCTCTCTGGGGGAGTTCGGCGCCACCGCGTTCCTCGCCCGCGACGAGCAACCCACGCTGCCCGTGGTGATCTTCAAGCTGATCGGCAGGCCCGGCGAGATGAACTACGGCATGGCGCTGGCCGCCTCCGTCGTGCTCGCGACGACCACCGCCGTCGTGATGCTGGCCGTCGAGCGCCTGCGCGTCCCGTCGATGGGAGCCTTCTGAGATGAGCGGCCTCACCCTGAGCGGCGTCACCGTGCGGTACGACGACCTGGTCGCCGTCAGCGACGTGAGCCTCGCCCTCCCGGCCGGCGAGGTGCTGGCCGTGCTCGGCCCGTCGGGCTGCGGCAAGTCGACGCTGCTGCGGGCGGTGGCGGGCCTCGAGCCGGTGGCCGCCGGCTCGATCGCCTACGACGGCGCCGACCTGGCCGGCGTACCCACGCATCGTCGGGGCTTCGCGCTGATGTTCCAGGACGGCCAGCTCTTCGGGCACCTCAGCGTCGGCCGCAACGTCGGCTACGCCCTGCGGCTGCGGCGCACGCCGCGGGCCGAGCTCGCCACCCGGGTCGACGAGCTGCTCGAGCTCGTCGGCCTCACCGGGTACGCCGACCGGCTGCCCGCCACGCTGTCCGGCGGCGAGCGCCAGCGGGTCGCCCTGGCTCGCGCGCTGGCGGTCGAGCCGCGGCTGATCCTGCTCGACGAGCCGCTCTCGGCGCTCGACGCCAGCCTGCGCGAACGCCTCGCCGGCGACCTCCGCGAGATCCTGCACCGCGCCGGCACGACCGCCCTGATGGTCACCCACGACCACGACGAGGCGTTCGCCGTCGCCGACCGGATCGCCGTGATGCGCGCCGGTCGACTGATCCAGGACGGCCCGATCGGTGACGTGTGGCAGCACCCGACGGATGCCGACACCGCGCTACTTCCTGGGCTACGCCACCGTGCTCGCCGGCGACCCGGCCGACCGGATGGCGGTGGCGGCCGGGCTGCCGGCGGGCCACGACGTGGCGCTGCGCCGGTCGGCTCTCGTCGTCGACGACGCGGGGCCGGTCGAGGGCGTCGTGCTGTCCGCGCTCGCGACTCCCGAGCAGCTCCGCCTCGTCGTCGACGTGCCGGACCTCGGCTCCTTGCATGCGGTGGCGCCCCTCGGCAGCCATGTCGCGCCCGGCGACCCGGTGCGGCTGCGCATCGACCGCTCGCGGACGGCGGTCGTGCCCAGGGAGGGCGGCGCACCCGGCCGACCCTAGAATGACGTCCGTGTATCGCCGTGCCTATGTCCTGCTCATCGGCATAGCCGCGTCCATGGGCCTGCTGGCGATCATCACGGCCCTCGCGATCGACCGGAGGCTCCTCGACCCCGAGGGCTTCCTCGGGCCGGCGTGGCTGAGGCTCCCCCTGCTGCTGTTCGGGGCGTTCCTGCTCGACATCCTGCCGCGCATCGTGTGGTTCTCGCGGGGCAACCCGACGGCCATCCCTGGGCTGGTGCGAGAGCGGGTGCGCTTCCACTGGACCCGCGAGCGGCTGACCCTGATGGTGCTGGGCGTCTCCTGCTTCTACGTCACCTACGTGAGCTACCGCAACCTCAAGTCGTTCCTGCCGTTCGTGCTGGGCGACAAGCTCTACGACCGAGAGCTGCACCTCGTCGACCGGGCCCTCTTCTTCGGCCACGAGCCGGCGAACGTCCTCCACGCGGTCTTCGGCGACGGCGTCACCGCGCACCTCTACTCCACGATCTACCTGTGGTTCCTGCCGCTGGTGCCGCTCGCGCTCACGGCCTGGCTCATCTGGTCGCGCAACATCACCTTCGGCTACTGGTTCGCCACGTCCCAGTGCATCGCGTGGACCCTCGGCACCGCCTCCTACTACGCCCTGCCGACGCTCGGCCCCGGCTTCGAGTACGCCTGGCTCTACCAGGACCTGCCCGAGACCGGGTCCTCGGCGCTGATGGAGTCGCTCTACAACGGGCGGAACAACGTGGTCAACGGCGGACTCGCCGACGCCGTGCAGTCGGTGGCCGGCTTCGCGAGCCTGCACGTCGCGATCACCCTGCTCGTCGCGCTGATGGTGCAGTACACCCTGCGCAGCAAGGTGCTGAAGTGGATCTTCTGGGTCAACTTCGCCGTCACCGTCGTGGCGACGCTCTACTTCGGCTGGCACTACGTCGCCGACGACATCGCGGGCGTCGTCATCGCGCTGATCGCCTTCTACGTCGGCGGCATCGCATCGGGCCAGAAGTTCGACCGGCACGGGCTCGCGTCGCACCCGACGTCGACCACGTCTGCCGTGCCCGTCGACGTCGACTGACCGTCGTACTCCTCAGCGGAGGGCGTGGCCCCGTCGGTAGTGCTCGGCGAGCGCGTCGCCGCCCCAGTCGTCGCGCAGGTGCCGCCAGACCGAGTGCGCGTGGTTGCCGTCGTCCTGGGTGTTGTCGTACTCGATCAGGAACCCGGGCGCCCGCACGCAGTAGTAGTGCAGGCCACCGAGCTGCAGGTCGCCCAGCCACGCGAAGGTGATCGCGTCGAGTCCGTCCTGCTCCGCCTCGCGCCAGCAGGCATCGGCGTACGCCGCGGGAGCCCGGTCGAGGTAGTGCCGGACGAGTCGGTCGAGGAGTCCCTGGTGCTCGCTGCCGAGGTCGCCGCGGGCGATTCCGACCGGCAGGACCGACGGGTCGGCGACGGGGTCGTCACGGGTCAGGATGTCGTCGGGCGCATCGGTCGAGACGACGGCGACCTGCCGCCGCTCGTCGTCGAGGCTCGTCACCAGGGTGCGGGCCAGGTCCTCCTCGATGGCGAGCAGTCGCATCCCGGCTCGGTCGCCGGTCGGCACCGTCGCCGGCTCGGAGCCGACGAAGTGCGGGGTCAGCGTCATCCGCCCGTCGACCGTGATCGCGTGCACCGCGAGGTGGTGTCCGTTGATGCGCCATCCCCACGGCTCCTCGCCCTCGGGGTCGCCCAGCAGCCGCAGCCAGTAGCGGTCGTGGTCGACCGCGGCACCGGTGACGAGCTCGCGCCGGACGCGCTCGACCGCGATCGCGCCGATGGCCAGCTCCCCGCCGCGTGGCGAGTGAACGGCCCGGAGCAGCGACAGGACGAGCTCGCGCTGCTGGGGGTTCAGCCCCTCCATGGACAGGCCCGGCCTCGGCCCGGGCAGGTAGGTCCAGGTCGTCAGGTCGGGATCGTCGAGACGCCCGAGCAGCTGCTCACGCTGCCCCTGGTCGAGGGACGCGACGAGCTGTACGGAGACGCCTGCGGCGTCGTCGACGTGGGTGGGGCGGGGCATCGAGGCCTCCTTGACCGTTTTTGTTCGGGCAACCTAATCTTAGGGTATGCAAGCAAAGAAGCGCGAGACCGTCACGTCGGGCGCTCGCCGGCAGCAGATCATCGAGGCTGCCATCGTCGTGCTGGCGCGGGAAGGCCTGGCGCGCACGTCGTTCACGCGCATCGCCCGCGAGGCCGGGCTCTCGAGCCCGGGCCTGATCAGCTACCACTTCGACGACAAGGACGAGCTGCTGGCCAGCGCGATGGGGCTGATCGTCGACTCCCTCGACGCCGAGCTGGCGGACCGTCTCGACGCCGTCGCGGACCAGCCCCCCACCGCGCGGCTGGTCGCCTTCATCGAGGCCTTCGTCGGCTACCAGGACCGGCACCGCGACCAGGTCGCGGCCGCCTGGCGGCTGATGGCCCACCTCACGGTCGAGGAGCCGCTCGACGCCGACCCCGCGAAGAGCCTCCCCGTCGTGCGGCAACGCCGGATGGTGGCGATCCTCGAGGCGGGGCAGGCGTCCGGGGAGTTCCGCGACTTCGACGTCCGCTACCTCGCCCACGCGCTCCACGGCGCCCTCGAGGGCTACTACAACTGGTTCGTGGCGGACCCCGACGTCGATCCCGGTCACTTCATCCGCGAGATGACCGACCTCGCGCTCGGCGCCGTGCGGAGCGACGCGTGAGCACGGTCGCCGACCTGGGGTCGGTCGACGCCACGAAGGCCGCACTCCTCCGCGGCGCCTCCGGTGACGTGCTTGAGATCGGCGCGGGCTGGGGCCGCAACGTGCCGGTCCTCGAACGGGCTAGCGACCTGACCGTGCTCGAGCCTCGGCCCTGGCGGCGGGCCCGGTGCCGGCGTCGCATGCGCCGGCACGGCCGCCGCGGCCGGGTCGTCGACGGGCTGGCCGAGGACCTGCCGCTGGCCGACGCGAGCATCGACACTGTGGTGTGCACGTTCGTCCTCTGCTCGGTCGGCGACCGGGCCGGAGCGCTGCGCGAGATCCGTCGCGTCCTGCGCCCCGGCGGCCACCTGGTGTTCGCCGAGCACGTGGGCGCCCCGGCGGGCTCGGCGACGCGGCGTACGCAACGACGGCTCGCCCCGGTGGTCCGCGCGTTCGGAGGCTGCGACCCGCTCAACGACGCCGACGAGGTGCTGGCCGAGGCGGGGTTGGCACAGCTCTCCATGCACCGCTACACGGTGCCCGGTCTGTTCGCGATGAACGTGCCCGTCGTCGTCGGCCGGGCCACGCTCTGACGCGCATCCGCGAATTACAAGAATGTAGTTCGTCAAGTCGACACGCCGCGGTCGCGTGGGGAATTTGGGGAAATTGTTCCTTTTGTGACGAGTGAGCACTAGCGTGCCTGAAGTGCCCTGGGGGATTGGGAAGTCCACCGGGGCACTGCAATGACTCGAACAAGGGGAAGAACATGCGACACGTCAGTGTCCGGTCGTGGGGCGTCGCCGCCACGCTGAGCCTGCTGCTCGTCGGCGGGGTGACCTCGGCCTACGCGGTCGACGACCCGGATGACACCGTGCCCACCGAGCAGGACATCGCCGACGCCCGCGAGGCAGCCGGCGACAAGGCCCGCGACGTCTCGTCCGTGCGGGCCGACCTGGTGCTCGCCAACCAGCGCCTCGACGACTCAGCCGTCGAGGCCGCCGTGGCGTCCGAGGCCTACAACGGCGCCCTGTGGAAGCTCGACCAGGCCCGCTCCGCCGCCCGTGCCGCCGACCGCCGCGCGGACGCCGCGAGCGCCGACGTACGCCGTCAGCGTGAGGTGTACGGCGCCGCGCTGGTCCGCTCCTACGAGCTCGCCCCCGGCGTGACCGGGCTGTCGGCGATGGTCGAGTCCGACGGCATCGAGACCGTCATCGAGCGTGGGGCCACGTTGGCCAACGCCGAGGACGCGCTCGACAGCCGCTACGACCAGTTCCGCGCCGCCGCCACGCTGGCCGACGTCGCCAGCGACCAGGCCGCCGAGGCCCGCGCCGAGGCCGCCGACCTCGAGCACCAGGCCCGCTCCGCCCGCGACGCTGCCCAGTCGGCCGCGGACGCCGCGCTGGCACAGTCGCAGTCGATCGCAGCGGAGAAGACCGAGCTGATCTCCGAGCTGGCAGGCCTGCAGGGCGTCAGCGTCGCCCTCGCCCAGAAGCGGCAGACCGCCCTCGAGGAGGCGGCCGCCGAGGCCGCTGCCGCGGCAGCCGCGAAGGCAGCGGAGGAAGCCGCCGCCAAGGCCGCCGCGGAGGCTGCCGCCAAGGCAGCAGCAGAGGAAGCCGCGAAGAAGGCGGCGGGAAGAAGGCAGCGGAGGAGGCCGCCGAGAAGGCCGCCGAGGACGCGGCGAAGAAGAAGCCCAAGCCGACGCCCACCCCCACTCCGACCCCGACCCCGACCCCCACGCCGACCCCGACCCCCACTCCGACCCCGACCCCCACTCCGACCCCGACGCCCACCCCGCCGGCACCGGCCGGTGGCGCGTCGGCCGCGATCGCCTTCGCGGCCTCGCAGATCGGCGACCCCTACAAGTGGGGCGCGACCGGGCCAAACGCCTGGGACTGCTCCGGCCTGACCCGGGGTGCCTGGGCGGCGGGTGGCATCTCGCTGCCGCACTACAGCGTCGCGCAGTACACCGGCTCGACGAAGGTCGCCGCGACCGCGCTGGCACCGGGAGACCTGGTGTTCTGGGGCTCGTCGAGCAGCTCGTCGTCGATCTACCACGTCGCGCTGTACGTCGGCGGCGGCCAGATCATCCACGCCCCGCGCACCGGCCGTCCGGTCGTCCAGGAGTCGATGTACGCCTGGCGGGCACCGAACTTCTACGCCCGCCCCTGACGATGCCCGCTGGTTGAGGAAGGCGCTCTGGCGCCTGTCTCGAAACCTGCGAACCTACGGCCCTGGTTTCGAGACGGTTGCTGCGCAACCTCCTCAACCAGCGGCGGCAGGCGCGACCTTCGCAGCGAACCGCTCGGCGAGCACGCCGGGATCCAGGTCTCGCCGGCCAGGATCCGGCTCGTCGGCCAGGCCGACGTGTCGATCCCGGACAGCTCTCCGAACAGCGCCAGGTCGTCGGCGTACAACGTCGCGAGGTCGGCGATCTCGGTCGGTGGTCGGTGCGGTGCCGCTGACGAGCTCGGCGCCGGCGTAGCGGTTGCGCAGCGGGGGCCGCTGGTCGAACCGTGGCAGGTCGAGGAAGTCGGTGACGCGGTCGACGGTGTCGTCGTACTCGCTCAGCAGGGTGCGGAACTCCAGCAGCAGCCACTGGTCGCGCGGGAAGATCGTGAAGCCGCGCTCGAGCTGGGCGCCGTAGTAGCCGCGCGCGACGCCCGAGAGGTGCTTGTAGCGCATGGCAGACACGTCGGTCGGGAGGTGCTCGGCAGCGATGTCGGCCGGAACTCGGTGATGAAGCCCGACCAGTCGGGCCAGCCGGGATGCCGCGTGCGCAGCATCGTCCAGTGCGAGAAGAGCCGCTCGATCGGGTCGCGGAACACCGCGATCAGCGGCATGTCCGGCTTGTAGGCGCGCATCCGCTCCAGGGCGCCCGGCCACATGATGTAGACGGGCGTCGAGTCGCCGACCATCGAGTGCACCGCCGACCGCTTCGGCGCGGTGTAGTCGGCCTCGTAGTCGGGACTCTCCCAGTCGTAGTCCTCGTTGTTGAAGAAGTGCGCCTCCTTGCGGGGCGGACGACAGACGAGGCGGTGCTGGCTGATGGTCCCGGAGAGGGTGGACGTGCCCGACTTCTGGCAGCCGACGATCGAGAAGTTGTAGCCGAGCCGGCCGTACGGTGCGTCGTTCACGGTCCCCCTTCCTCGAGCCTCTCGCGGTCCCGATCCCGCGGATCGCGCCGAGGGTACCGTGACCGCCATGTCCTCCCACGTGGATGCGAGAGACCTCCCCACCGAGCTCTCGCCGCCACCCGCGGACGACCAGCCGCGCCGAGACCAGCGACGAGACGACGCCCAGCGAGAAGGGCTACCGCCAGCCCGAGATCGACGTGCCGGCGCTGCTCGCCGTGCTCGACGGACGGTACGCCGACGTGCGGGCCCTCGTACGCGAGAACCTCGCCACCCACGCCTCGGTCCTCGAGGACGCCGAGACGATGACGCGCGACGAGTTCCGTGACCGCGTGCGCGACGTCGTCGTCGAGATGGCCGGCACCGGCCAGACCGGCATGGGCTTCCCTGCCGAGTACGGCGGTGGCGCCGACATCGGTGCCTCCGTGGCCGCGTTCGAGACCCTCGCGATGGGTGACCTCTCGGTGCTCGTCAAGGTCGGGGTGCAGTTCGGGCTCTTCGGCGGCGCGATCCTCCAGCTCGGCACGAGCCGCACCACGACGCGTGGCTCGAGGACCTCATCGCCGGACGGCTGATGGGCAGCTTCGCGATGACCGAGACCGGGCCACGGCTCCAACGTCCAGGCGCTCGGCACGGTCGCGACGTACGACGCCGCGACCGAGGAGTTCGTCATCAGGACTCCGGACGACACGGCCCGCAAGGACTACATCGGCAACGCCGCCCGGCACGCCGACGCTCGCGGTCGTCTTCGCCCAGCTCGACATCGACGGCGAGGGCCGCGGCGTGCACGCGTTCGTCGTACCCATCCGTGTCGACGGCGAGCCCGCACCCGGCGTACGCATCGAGGACTGCGGCGACAAGATGGGGCTCGACGGGGTCGACAACGGCCGGCTCTGGTTCGACGGCGTGCGCGTGCCACGCGGCGAACCTGCTCAACCGCTTCGCCGACGTCTCGCCCGAGGGTCGCTACGAGTCGTCGATCGACAACCCCAACCGCCGCTTCTTCACGATGCTCGGCACCCTCGTCCAGGGCCGGGTGTGCGTCGGGGGCGCCGGCATCAACGCGTCGAAGGTCGCGCTCGCGATCGCCATGAGGTACGCCGTCCGGCGCAGGCAGTTCGAGGCGACCGACCCGCCCGCGGAGGACCTCCTCCTCGACTACGGCATGCACCAACGACGGCTGTTCCCGCTGCTCGCCCGCACCTATGCCCTGCACTTCGCCCAGGAGGTCGTCGCCTCGCAGCTGCACGACGTCCTCTCCGGGATCACGACCGACGAGCACGACCGGCGTGAGCTCGAGTCGCGCGCCGCGGGCACCAAGGCGCTCGGCACGTGGCACGCCACCCGGACGATCCAGGAGTGCCGCGAGGCGTGCGGCGGCGCGGGCTATCTTCGATCAACCGGTTCGCCGCCCTCAAGGCCGATACCGACGTCTTCACGACGTTCGAGGGCGACAACCACGTGCTGCTGCAGCTCGTGGCGAAGGGCCTGCTCACCGACTACAGCAGCGACTTCTCCGATCTCGACCAGTTCGGCATGGTGCGCTTCGTCGCCGGGCTGGCGGTCGAGACCGTGCTGGAGAAGACGGCGGTGCACAAGCTGGTCGAGCGCATCAAGGACGTGCTGCCCGGCGGCGACACGTGGGACCAGGAGGCCGGGCTCTTCGACCCGGAGTACCAGCTGGCGATGCTGCGCTTCCGCGAGGAGCACATGCTGGGCGGGGTCGCGCGCCGGCTCAAGCGCGGCATCGACAACGAGCATGAGTCCGGGCGTGGCTTCTCACTGGTGCAGGACCACGTCATCGCGGCGGCCCGCGCCCATGTCGAGCGGCTGGTGCTTGAGGCGTTCGTGGAGAAGGCCCGAGGCCTCGACATGGTGGGAACAAGGTCGCGCTCAACCTGCTCTGCGACCTCTTCGCGCTGACGACGATCGAGGCCGACCGGGCGTGGTTCATGGAGCACGGTCGCCTCACGACGCAGCGGTCGAAGGCGATCAGCCGCGAGATCAACCGGCTCTGCCGCAAGGTCCGCCCGCTCGCGGTCGACCTGGTCGACGCGTTCGGGGTGCCCGACGAGATGCTGCGCTCGCCGGAGCTGCTCGGCTGAGCGAGGGCACGCAACCCGTGGTCCGGAGCGTCAGGGTGTTGTGACCACCACGACGACGCAGCCAAGCAGCCAGGTGGGGGGAGGATCCATGCCCGACCCCGAGCCGTTCGAGGCGTTCGTACACGCCACGGGCGACCTGCTCTACCAGTCGGCGGTGCTGCTCTGCGGCGACCCCCACCTGGCGAAGGACCTGACCCAGGCGACGTACGCCAAGGTGTACGCCGCCTGGCCGCGGGTCTCGCAGGCCGACAGCCCGCTGGCGTACACCCGCACGACCCTGTTGCGCACCTTTCTGTCGCATCGTCGGCTGCGCCGTAGCAGCGAGCGCCCCACCGGCGAGCTGCCCGAGGGATCCGGCGTCGACGATCGTGACGTCGGCCTGCGCATCGACCTGGTCGCGGCCATGCGCCGGCTGACGCCGGCCGACCGCGCGGTACTGGTGCTGAGGTTCTTCGACGACCTCAGCGTGGCCGACACAGCGGCGGTGCTCGGCATCCGCGAGACCACCTGCCGTTCCCGGACCAAGCGCGCCCTCGACCGGCTGCGCACCCACCTGCCCGACCTGGAGGACCTGACATGACCGACCTTCGCGAACGCATGCGCACATCCGTCGAGCACGAGCACACCGACGTCGCACAACTGGCCCACCACGCTGTCCGGGCCGGCACCACGATCCGCCGGCGCCGCCGCGCCGTCGTGCTCGGCTCCGCGGCCGCGGCCGGCCTGGTCGTCGTGGGCGGCGCAGCGGCCGGCGGGCTGCTGGGCGGGTCCGGGGACACGACGACCGGTGTCGACGCGGTCTCGGTGCTAGGCCGCGGCAGCGGCCGTCGTCGCAGCGGAGGACGAGCCACGGCCGCGCGACGACCCAGTGGATCTACCGTTCCGGCGATGCGGACGCCGCCCGGGCCAAGCCGTCCAACCTGGTGGCCGAGGGCTGGGTGCGTTTCGACGGCGCCAAGTACGCCGAGACCACCGAGGGGCCGAAGGGGTTCTCCGTGGGCGCCGTCGACCCCGACGTGCTGCCCGACAACTTCACCCCCCTCGAGGCGTACGACGCCGCCGCGTCACTGCCGTCAGAGGCGCCGGCCCTGCTCCGAGCGCTTCGGGAGAGCGACCTCGCGGACGCGCAGGGCACCACCGAGGCGGCCCGCGACTACGACGCCGTCGGCGACGCTTTGGACCAGATGGTGCTGCCCGCCCCGGCGCGAGCGAACCTCCTGCGGGCGCTGGGCACGATCCCCGGTGTCGGCATCGACGACGCCGCCGAGCCGGACCGGCTGGGCCGGCCGGTCCTCTCGGTCACCTTCGACGGTCAGGCCGGCGACAGTGCGGTTCGCTCCCGCTGGGAGTTGCTGCTCGACCCGGTCACCTATGCGTACCTCGGCGAGCGCGCGACTGCGCTCGAGTCCGGACGGGTCGGCGGCGAGAGCGGCCCCGACGTCGCCGACGTCGCCCCGGGCGAGACCTGGTTCGAGTCCACCCAGGTCAGCGCGCTCGTCGACCGGCCCGGTCAGCGCCCCTGACCCGACGAGCGGGCTCGAGCAGCGTCAGGCCTTGCTGGCGTCCTCGCCGAGGCTGTCGTCGGCGAGGTTCTCGACGTCGTCGCCGTGACCGATCTTCTTGAAGCGCTCGAACGAGGCATGCACCTCGAGCTCGGCCTCGGTGCGGCCGACCCAGTCGGCGCCGTCGACGGACTTGCCCGGCTCGAGGTCCTTGTAGACCTCGAAGAAGTGCTGGATCTCGAGGCGGTCGTACTTGGAGACGTGGTTGATGTCGCGGAGGTGCTCGAGGCGCGGGTCGTGCGACGGCACGCACAGGACCTTGTCGTCGCCACCGGCCTCGTCGGTCATCCGGAACATGCCGATCGCGCGACACGCGATCAGGCAGCCCGGGAACGTCGGGCTCTGCAGGATCACCAGCGCGTCGAGGGGATCGCCGTCCTGGCCGAGGGTGTTCTCGATGAAGCCGTAGTCGGCCGGGTAGGCCGTCGACGTGAACAGCATCCGGTCGAGGCGCAGGCGCCCGCTCTCGTGGTCGACCTCGTACTTGTTGCGCTCGCCCTTGGGGATCTCCACCAGTACGTCGAACTCGAGCACGTCATCCTCCACAGGGTCTTTGTCGTTGAGAGGCAGCGAGGGGCCGCGGGCACGTGCCCGGCGGGGTCGCGCCCGCTGCTGGCCTCAGTGTCGCGCACAATGGCGCCACACACGTAGTCGAGAGGGGGTCAGCCGTGGCACGACGTGACCGACACCACCCTGGTGCTCAGGCGTACGCCGGCCCGGGCCGGTGGTCGCACTGGCTGGCGACCCTTCTCGTGCTGGTCCTCGTCGGCGGCGCGGTGGCGGCGTACCGCCTCGACTGGGGTGGCCGCTACCTCGGCTGGGGCGCCGATCCCGACACCGATCCCGCCGCCGTCGCACCACCGGCCGGGCTGACCCTGCCCGACCTGCCCGCCGCCGAGCCGGTCGCCGTACCCGTCGGCAGCAGTGCGGTCGACCCCACCGAGGTCACGGCGGCGCTGACGGAGCGGCTCGCCGACAAGGACCTCGGCAAGCACGTGATCGCGATGGTCGGCGACCTGTCCGGGGGCGAGCCGGTGTTCACGTCGGGATCGGGCGCCGTCACGCCCGCCTCGATCACCAAGCTGCTGACCACCGCGGCGGCGCTGGCGGCGTACGGTCCGCAGGCGACGTTCTCGACGCGTGTCGTCGCGGGAGAGCGGCCGCGCGACATCGTGCTCGTCGGGGGCGGCGACCCCTTCCTGGCGAGCAAGCCTCCCGAGTCGGGGACCTACCCTCCGCGCGCCGACGTCGTGACCCTGGCGAAGCAGGTCGCGTCGGCACTGACGACGAGGAGGGTCCGGCTGGCCTACGACAGCTCGCTCTTCACGGGCCCGGCCGACAACCCGGCGTGGGAGCCGAGCTACGTGCCCGAGGGCATCGTGTCGCCGATCTCCGCCCTGTGGGTCGACCAGGGCCGCAGCCCCACCGGCTTCGGTCGGGTGGCCGACCCCGCCCGCACCGCCGCCGACGTCTTCGCCGCGGCGCTGACAGCGGAGGGCGTCAAGGTCGTCGGCACTCCGAAGCCCGGCGTCGCCGTCGAAGGAGCCCCGGCGCTCGGCACCGTGACCTCGGCGCCGCTGTCGGCCATCGTGCAGCGGGTGCTCGACGTCAGCGACAACGAGACGGCGGAGGTGCTCGCGCACCATGTCGGGCTCTACGTGTCCGGGGTCGGCTCGTTCGAGGCCGGCGCGGCCGGAGTGCTCCAGGTCCTCACCGGGCTGGGCGTCGACGTCACCGGAGACACGGTGTACGACGGCAGCGGCCTGTCGCGGCGCAACCTCGTGACGGCGTCGACCCTCCTGCAGGTCCTGCAGGTCGCGTCGTCGCCCGAGCAGCCCGGCCTGCGCGCGGTCATCGAGGGCCTGCCCGTCGCCGGCTTCACCGGCAGCCTCACCTACCGGTTCGACAAGGGCGCGCCCGAGGGGCGGGGTCGGGTGCGCGCCAAGACCGGCACCCTGACCGGCGTGCACTCGCTCGCCGGCGTCGTCACCGACCTCGACGGCAACGCGATGGCGTTCGTCGTCGCCGCCGACAAGGTGAAGAAGAACAAGAGCCTCGCCGCGAGGGTCGCCCTCGACGAGGTGGCCGCCGAGCTGGCCGCGTGCCACTGCTCGGCCGGGCCGCCCGTAGGCGCCACCGGCTAGCCTCGCGTCCATGAGCAGCATGGTCGACTGGGACTTCGCCGTGACCCTCGGCGCCAAGGTCGCGGGCGACGGTCCCGACATCGAGCCCCGCGCGGCGGAGGCGGTCGTGGCCGAGCTGCGCGACGGTGCGGAGAAGTCCAGCCCGCTGGTGCGCGAGTTCACCGGCCTGGTCGCCGAGGAGCGCACCGCCCCCGTCCTGGTCGTCGACCGACGTGGCTGGGTGCAGGCCAACGCCGACGGGTTCGCCACGATCATCGGACCCCTCGCCGACAAGCTGTCGAGCAAGAAGGGGCCGCCGTCCGGGCTCTCGCTGGCCATCGGCTCCCGGATCACCGGCGCCGAGGTCGGGCTGCTGCTCGGCTTCCTCGGCACCAAGGTGCTGGGCCAGTTCGACCCGTTCTTCGAGCCGTCCGGCCGGCTGCTGCTCGTCGCGCCCAACATCGTGCACGTCGAGCGCGAGCTCGAGGTCGACCCGCACGACTTCCGCCTCTGGGTCTGCCTCCACGAGGAGACCCACCGCGTGCAGTTCACCGCCGTGCCGTGGATGCGCGACCACCTGTTCTCCGAGATGAACGCGCTGCTCGAGTCGTTCGAGCCGAGCGACATGCTCGGCGACGGCCTACGACGCGCGTCCGAGGCGATCCGTGGCGGCCTCACCGGCGACGGCGGCAACGTCGTCGAGCTGATGAGCACCCCGGAGCAGCGGGCGATCATGGACCGCGTCACCGGCGTGATGTCGCTGCTCGAGGGTCACGCCGACGTGGTCATGGACGGCGTCGGCCCCACCGTCATCCCGTCGGTCGACCAGATCCGGGCGAAGTTCACCAAGCGCCGCCAGGGCGTCGGCACGCTCGACCGGATCCTGCGCCGCCTGCTCGGCCTCGACGCCAAGATGGCGCAGTACCGCGACGGCGCCCTCTTCGTGCGCGGCGTCGTCGACAAGGTCGGCATGGAGGAGTTCAACGCCGTCTGGGCCGGGCCCGCCAACCTCCCCGACAAGTCGGAGATCAGCGACCCCGACGCCTGGGTCGCCCGCGTCCTCGGATGAGCCTCGATCCCGCCGTCGCCGCCGTACGCCGTGGCGTACGCGACGCGATCGGGCCGCTCGATCCCGGTGCCGGGGTCCTGGTCGCGTGCTCCGGCGGCGCCGACTCGCTGTCGCTGCTGGCGGCCACGGTCTTCGAGGGCCACGCCCGCGGCCTGCGTGTGATCGGGGCGACCGTCGACCACGGCCTCCAGGCCGGCTCGGCCGAGCTCGCCCTGCGGGTGGTCGGCGCAGATGGCCGCCCTCGGCGCCGACGAGACCGTCTCCTCGCGGGTGACCGTCGAGGGTGCCGGGCTGGGCGTCGAGGCCGCGGCCCGCGAGGCGCGGTACGGCGTGCTCCAGCAGATGGCCGAGCACTTCGACACCGCGCTCGTGCTGCTCGGGCACACCCGCGACGACCAGGCCGAGACCGTGCTGATGGGCCTCGCCCGGGGCTCGGGCGGGCGGTCGATCGCCGGCATGCGTCGGGGCTTCGACCGCTTCCGTCGGCCGCTGCTCGACGTCACCCGGGCCCAGACCGAGGCGGCGTGCGCGGCCGAGGGCATCGAGCCGTGGCAGGACCCGTTCAACGACGACCCTCGTTTCACCCGCTCGCGGGTGCGCTCCACCGTGCTGCCGCTGCTGGAGCAGGAGCTCGGCCCCGGCGTCGCCGCCGCCCTCGCCCGCACCGCCGACCAGCTCCGCGTGGACATGGAGTACCTCGACGACGTCGCCGACCACCACGCCGGCGACCTGTCCCTCACGACGCTCGCCGAGCTCCCCGTCGCGATCCGGCGGCGGGTGCTGCACCGCGCCGCGATCGCCGCCGGCGCCCCCGCCGCCGACCTGACCCACGAGCACGTGCTGGCCGTCGAGTGCCTGCTCACCCAGTGGCGCGGGCAGAAGTGGATCGACCTGCCGGGCCCGCTCCGCGCCGTACGCCGCGACGGTGCGGTCGCCTTCGAGCCGCCGCCACCTGCCGAACGGGCGTAGCCGGGCTGCTGCCTCTGGGTGATTGCTTCATCAAGGTATGTCGGTGACTGCCGACTTCCCACGGCGCGCATGCCGTGGGAAGTGCTGATTCGTCTACATACCTTGATGAAGCAGAGACGCCTGGGACCCAAGGACACAGACCCTGGACACCGCAGTGCGACGCCTCCGCGCCCCGGTCACATAGGCTGCGCCGCATGGACGCGTCCCAAGCGGAGAACGAGCTCGTCAACGTCCTCTTCACGGAGGCGCAGATCCAGGAACGGCTCGGCGAGATGGCCACCACCATCGCCGCCGACTACGAGGGGCACGACCTGCTGATGGTCGGCATCCTGCGTGGCGCGGTCATGGTGATGGCCGACCTGGCGCGGGCGCTGCCGCGGCACGTCGAGATGGACTGGATCGCCATCTCCTCCTACGGCTCCGGCACCAAGTCGAGCGGCGTCGTACGCCTGCTCAAGGACCTCGACACCGACATCACCGACCGGCACGTGCTGATCGTCGACGAGATCATCGACACCGGGCTCACCCTGTCGTGGCTGGTCAACAGCCTGGTCAGCCGCAACCCGGCGAGCGTCGAGATCGCGACCCTGCTGCGCAAGCCGGAGGCGCTGACCATGCCGGTCGAGCCGAAGTACATCGGCTGGGACATCCCCAACGAGTTCGTGGTCGGCTACGGGCTCGACTACCGGGAGAAGTACCGCAACCTGCGCGACATCGGCACGCTCGCGCCGCACATCTACTCCTGACGAGGCCCCGAGACTCCCGCTTCCACCCACCCTCCTGAGAGAATGGGCTTGGGTGCTGACAGGTACCGTCATCACCTCTCCCCGACTCGTCTGCTCGAAAGAAGCCTGTGAAGCGCATATTCAAGGGTCCCTGGCTGTGGATGGTGCTGGCCGCCGTCGGAGTCCTGCTGGCCATCCAGTTCCTCGCGCCCAGCGGCGGGTACGACGAGATCACCTCCTCGCGGATGAACGACTACATCGCGGCGGGTGAGGTCAAGGAGCTGACGTTCGTCGACGGCGACCAGGAGATCAAGGCGACCCTCGACAGCGGCGTGCGCGACGAGTCCGACAAGGTCTCGACGTTCTGGCTCAGCGAGACCCAGGACGAGATCGAGGTGGCCGTCAAGGAGCAGGTCGAGGCCGGCACGATGGACAAGTACACCGTCGAGGTGCCCAAGCCCAGCCTGCTCGGCTCGATCCTCGCGACCCTGCTCCCGTTCGCGCTGATCATCTTGCTCTTCGTCTTCCTGATGAACCAGGTCCAGGGCGGTGGCGGCCGAGGCGTCATGCAGTTCGCCAAGTCCAAGGCCAAGCTGATCAGCAAGGACATGCCGAAGACGACGTTCACCGACGTGGCCGGCTGCGAGGAGGCCATCGAGGAGCTCGGCGAGATCAAGGAGTTCCTCCAGGAGCCCGCCAAGTTCCAGGCCGTCGGCGCCAAGATCCCCAAGGGCGTGCTGCTCTACGGCCCGCCCGGCACCGGCAAGACCCTGCTGGCCCGCGCCGTGGCCGGCGAGGCCGGTGTGCCGTTCTACTCCATCTCGGGCTCCGACTTCGTGGAGATGTTCGTCGGTGTCGGCGCGAGCCGCGTGCGCGACCTGTTCGAGCAGGCCAAGGAGAACGCCCCGGCCATCGTCTTCATCGACGAGATCGACGCCGTCGGTCGGCACCGCGGCGCCGGCATGGGCGGCGGTCACGACGAGCGCGAGCAGACCCTCAACCAGCTGCTCGTCGAGATGGACGGCTTCGACGTCCGCGGCGGCGTCATCCTGATCGCCGCGACCAACCGCCCCGACGTGCTCGACCCGGCGCTGCTCCGCCCGGGCCGGTTCGACCGGCAGATCGCGGTCGACGCCCCCGACCTCAACGGCCGGCACGAGATCCTCCAGGTCCACTCGCGCGGCAAGCCGATGGCGCCGGGTGTCGACCTGCTGAACTTCGCGCGGCGTACTCCCGGCTTCACCGGCGCCGACCTGGCCAACGTGCTCAACGAGGCCGCGCTGCTGACCGCCCGCAAGAACGGCAAGCTGATCAACAGCGAGGCCCTCGACGAGGCGATCGACCGCGTGATCGCCGGTCCGCAGCGCCGCACGCGCCTGATGAGCGAGAAGGAGAAGCTCGTCACGGCCTACCACGAGGGCGGCCACGCCCTGGTCGCCGCCGCCCTGCCCGGCAGCGACCCCGTGCACAAGGTGACGATCCTGCCGCGCGGCCGGGCACTGGGCTACACCATGGTGCTCCCCGACGAGGACAAGTACAGCCAGACCCGCTCGGAGCTGCTCGACAAGCTGGCCTACATGCTCGGTGGCCGCGCCGCCGAGGAGATGGTCTTCCACGACCCGACCACCGGTGCCGGCAACGACATCGACAAGGCCACGAGCCTGGCCCGCGCGATGGTCACGCAGTACGGCATGACCGAGCGCCTCGGCGCCATCAAGCTCGGCGAGGCACAGGGCGAGCCGTTCCTGGGCCGCGACATGGGCCACCAGCGCAACTACTCCGAGGACGTCGCCGCCAAGGTCGACGAGGAGACCAAGAAGCTGCTGGCGACCGCCCACCAGGAGGCCTTCGACATCCTGGAGACCAACCGCGACGTGCTCGACGACCTGGTGCTCCAGCTGCTCGACAAGGAGACGCTCGACAAGGAGCAGATCCGGGTGATCTTCGAGCCACTGCGCCGACGCGACCTGCGTCCGGCCTGGACCGGCTCGCCCGACCGCAACCCGTCGGACATCCCGCCGATCGAGATCCCCCAGGAGATCCGCGACCGGGTGACCCACGACGGCACCGTCACCGCGGAGCCCGAGGGCGGCGTGATCCTGACCCCGCCAGGCGCCGGCGGCGACGTGCACGGTGACCTGCCGGGCGACGCCACGCCACCGTCCCCGGGACAGGGCCCGGCGTGATGGGTGGGGCCTGATGACCGACCCGGTCACCTACCCCGATCGGGATCCGCACGACGTACCCGAGTTCGACCACGAGCGCGCCGAGGCGGCCGTCCGCGAGCTGCTGGCCGCCATCGGCGAGGACCCCGGGCGCGAGGGCCTGCGCGAGACGCCGGCTCGCGTCGCCCGGGCGTACGCCGAGCTGACGTCGGGCCTGCGGATGAGCCCCGAGGACGTGCTGACCACCACGTTCGACCTCGGTCACGACGAGATGGTGCTGGTCAAGGACATCGAGCTGTGGTCGATGTGCGAGCACCACCTGGTGCCGTTCACCGGGGTGGCGCACGTCGGCTACATCCCGGCAGAGACCGGCAAGATCACCGGGCTGTCGAAGCTCGCGCGGCTCGTCGACGTCTACGCCAAGCGCCCGCAGGTGCAGGAGCGGCTGACGACGCAGGTGGCCGACGCGCTGATGGAGCTCCTCGACGCCCGCGGCGTCATCGTCGTCATCGAGGCCGAGCACCTCTGCATGACCATGCGCGGGGTCAAGAAGGCCGGCGCCCGCACCATCACGTCCGCGGTCCGCGGCATCATGCACAACTCCGCGACCCGGTCGGAGGCGATGATGCTGATCAGGTCCGGCACGAGGTGAGCCGGCCCCGGGTCATGGGCGTCGTCAACGTCACGCCCGACTCGTTCTCCGACGGTGGCCGGTTCGACGAGACCGACGCCGCCATCACCCACGGCCTCGCCCTGCGGGCCGACGGCGCCGACATCCTCGACATCGGCGGCGAGTCCACCCGCCCCGGTGCGACCCGCCCACTCGTCGAGCAGGAGCTGGCCCGCGTCATCCCGGTCATCGCCGCCCTCTCGGGGTCCGGTGCGGTCGTCAGCGTCGACACCATGCGCTCCGAGGTCGCCGCGGCCGCGCTCGACGCCGGGGCCACCGTCGTCAACGACGTCTCCGGCGGGCTCGCCGACCCGGCCATGCACGCCCTCGTGGCGGCCCGCTCCGCGACGTACGTCGCGATGCACTGGCGCGCCCACGCCGACCAGATGCAGGCCTTCACGACGTACGACGACGGGGTCGTCACCGGGGTGCGCGACGAGTTGGCCCGGCGGGTCGACGCGATGACGGCCGCGGGCATCGACCGCGACCGGATCGTGCTCGACCCGGGTCTCGGCTTCGCCAAGCTGGGTCCGCAGAACTGGGAGCTCCTGCGCGGCCTGGCCGCTCTCGAGGACCTGGGTCTCCCGCTGCTGGTGGGTGCCAGTCGCAAGGCATTCTTCGGCACCCTGCTGGCCGGGCCCGACGGCACGCCCCGACCGGTGGAGGGTCGAGAGTTCGCCGGCGCGGCACTCGCCGTACTCCTGGCTCAGCGTGGGGTGTGGGGTCTGCGCGTGCATGATGTCCGCGCCACGTGCGACGCGCTGGCCGTGTGGCAGGAGCTGGAGGGAGCGACCCATGACGGATGAGCTCAGCGTCCACGGCATCGAGTGCCGGGGTCACCACGGGGTCTTCGACTTCGAGAAGCGTGAGGGTCAGCCCTTCGTGATTGATCTGACACTGGGCGTGGACACCACGCCTGCTGCCCGATCGGACGAGTTGCACGACACCGTCGACTACGGAAGTCTCGTGGACGCGGTCAAGGACGCCGTCGAGAACGATCCGGTCGACCTGATCGAGACCCTGGCCCAGCGGATCGCGGACATCTGCCTCTTGGATGCTCGTGTTGAATGGGCTCGGGTCACGGTTCACAAGCCGGATGCCCCGATTGACGCCACGTTTCGGGATGTGGCGCTGACGATCACCAGAAACGCGAGGTCCGAGCAGTGACTGAGACCCCCAACCCGTACATCGCCGAGGCCGAAGCCCTCACCGGCGAGATGCACCCGATCCGTCGGGTCGTGATCGCGCTGGGCTCCAACCTCGGCGAACGGCAGGCCGCCCTCCAGGGCGCGGTCGACGCATTGGCCGACACCCCCGACGTGTGGATCACCGGCGTCTCGTCGATCTACGAGACCCAACCCGTCGACTCCCCGGACGACGCGAAGCCCTATCTCAACGCCGTGCTGCTGATGGACACCACGCTGCCCGCCGCCCGGCTGATGGAGCGGGCCCTCGCCGTCGAGGACGCCTTCGACCGTGAGCGCAGCGACATCCGCAATGCGCCCCGCACGCTCGACGTCGACCTGATCGTCGTGGGTGACCGCCGCGCCGACGACGACTTCCTGCGCCTCCCGCACCCGCGCGCCCACGAGCGTGCGTTCGTGCTGCAGCCGTGGCACGACCTCGAGCCCGACGCCGAGATCCCCGACGCCGGGCCCATCGAGGAGCTGCTGGCCAAGGCCGACACCTCGGGCATCACCAAGCGCGAAGACCTGTCGCTCGAGGTCCAGTGACCCCATGACGGGTGCGCCACCGTCCGGTCCGGACGGCTCCGAACCCACCGAGCCCGGAGAGCGGCAGCAGCTCGCGCCCATGCGCTGGACGACCCTGGTGGGCTGGGCGCTCGTGGGGCTCGTGCTCGGCCGGCTCTGGCACCCGGTCGCGGAGCGGGTCCTGGGCACCGCCCCGACCGTCTCGCTGCTGCAGGGCCTGGTGCTGTTCTTCGTCGCCGCCATTCTCGGCGGCACCGCCTGGATCACCTGGCGGGCCGTGCACGTACGCCGCCAACGCCTCGAGCCGCACCAGGCCGTCAACCGGCTCGTGCTCGCCCGCGCGTGCGCGCTGGTGGGTGCGCTGGTCGCCGGCGGGTACGCCGGCTACGCCCTCAGCTGGCTCGGCAACGACGCCGAGCTGGCCGGCGAACGGGTGCTCCGGTCGGCCGTCGCCGCGGTCGGGGGTGTGGCGACCGTCGCGGCCGCCGTACTGCTGGAGCGTGCGTGTCGCGTCCGTTCAGAGGACGAGTCGCCCTAACCTGCTCGTATGGCTTCCCCCAACGCCCGGCGCCGTCAGCGCAGCACCCGCCTGACCGTGGCCGTTGTCCTGCTCGTCGTCGCTGCGGCTCTCGTGGCCGCGGCCTTTGTCGGAGACCTCGCCGCCTTCCAGCTCGGCGCCGCGATCTCGGCGGTCGTGCTCGGCGCCGCCGCCACCCGCATCACCCACTCCGAGCTCATGCAGACCCGCCGCGACGCCGCCCGCGACCGCGCGGAGCAGGCGCAGGCCTACCGCGTGATCACCGAGCAGCGCACCGCCGAGAACGCCGCGTTCGCCGCCGACATGAAGGCGCGCATCACCGAGCGCGAGTCCACCATCGCCGACCTCGAGTCGGCGTTGACGACCGCGCAGAAGCACGCGGCCGAGGTGACCCGGAAGTTCAACTCCGAGGCCCGCCGTGCCGAGCTCGCCGAGAACCGCGGCACCGAGCTCTCGTCGTCGCTCGAGGCGTCCGAGTCGCGCGCCGCAGAGGCGATCGTCCGGGTGGCCGAGCTCGAGGGCGAGATCGACGCGCTGCGCGCCGAGCTGGTCGCGTGGCAGGCGCAGGGTGAGGCGCGGAAGCACGCCTGACCACCACGGGACGACACAATGTCCCGGTGATCCCTGACGACAGCAGGTTCGAGGGCGACCCGGACCGCTTGTTCGCCTCGCCACCCCCGCTCCCGGCCGGCTGGTCGTTCGGTGCGGTCGACGAGTCGGCGGTGCCCCGGCTCACCGAGCTGAAGCGTGCACACGAGCACGCCGGTCGGGGCTGGGCCGGGGCCAGTGAGGACGAACTCCGCATCGAGATCGGCGCGCTCGGCACCGCCATGCGCCAGAACGTCGTCGTGCGCGACGCCGGCGGCGAGATCGTGGCGTGGGGGAGCGTGCACGACCGCGCCGAGGGCCGGATGCTCTTCGTGCACGTCGTCGAGCGCTCGATCGGTGACGACGAGGCCGATCAGTGCGCGGCAGCGCTGTTCGCATGGGCCGATGCCCAGGCCGTGCGCGTGGGCTCGGCCCGTGGGCTCGGCATACAGCAGATCGACACCGGCGCCTTCGCCGACGACGAGCGCCAGCAGGACTGGCTGGACGAGGCCGGCTTCGACAAGGTGCGCACGTGGTGGCAGATGAGCCGGCCGGTGCAGCCCGGTGAAGCCGGGCTGGTGCCCGACCCGGAGCGGTGGAGCAACGGTGCGGTGTCGTTCCGCGCCGTCGGCTCGAGTCCCGACGGCATGCCTGACGAGTCTGACCTGCGGGCGGTCCACGACGTGCTCGAGGGTGCGTTCACCGACCACTTCAACTCCAACGAGGAGACGTTCGAGGAGTTCTGCCACCGGTTGCGCGAGGACCCCGGCCACCGCTGGGACCACTGGTGGCTGGCCGAGCTCACCGACGGGGATGCTCCGGAGCCGTGCGGCGCGCTGGTCGGCACCGAGCTGCTGGCCACACCGGGCGGCGTGCCCGGGTCGTACGTCGACTACATCGGCGTCCTGGAGTCCGCGCGCGGCCGCGGGGTGGCCAAGGGACTGCTGCACACGATCATCGCCGACGCCGCCTCGCGTGGCCGCGACCGCGTCGGGCTCGAGGTCGACGCCGACTCACCCACCGGCGCCGAGGGCATCTACGTCGCGATGGGCTGGCAGACGTCGTACGTCACCCAGTCCTGGCACCGCGACGTCGTCGTCCGTTGAGTTGCGCGTCCCGCACCGTTGAGTTGCGCCGGATGCACAGCGGGAACGGCACTGAGGCGCTACTCAACGAGTACTGAGGCGCAACTCAACGAGTACTGAGGCGCAACTCAACGAGAGGCGTCGGCGAGGGAGGCGCGGAGGGCCCGGTGGATGCCGTTGGGGGTCAGTACGCCGACGAAGGCCGCACCGCGCTTGACCCCGACCATCGGCTTGTCGTCGCGCAGCAGCACGGCGAGCGCCTCCTCGAGCGTCGAGTCGATGTCGATGGCCGCGCCGAGCTGACCGGCGCTGACGCCGTCCATCGGCTCGAGGTGGCCCTCGTCGAGCCTGGTCACCGTCAGTCGGCGCAGGCCCTTGGTCGAGCCCACGAAGTCGGCCACGAAGTCGTCGGCCGGCTGCCCGAGGAGCTCGGCGGGCGTGGCGAACTGCGCCAGTCGTCCACCGGTCTCGAACACGGCGACCCGGTCGCCCATGCGGACCGCCTCGTCGATGTCGTGGGTCACCAGCACCACGGTCTTGTCGAGCTCGCGCTGGAGCCGCAGGAACTCGTCCTGCAGGCGGGCGCGCACCACCGGGTCGACGGCGCCGAACGGCTCGTCCATCAGCAGCACGGGCGGGTTGGCGGCGAGTGCCCGGGCCACGCCGACGCGCTGGCGCTGGCCACCGGAGAGCTGGTGCGGGTAGCGGTCGGCGTACGCCGTGTCGAGGCCGACGGTCTCCATGAGCTCGAGAGCGCGCGACTTCGCGGTCCCCTTGCTCTCGCCGTACAGCAGGGGGACGGTCATGACGTTGGTGAGGATCGTCTGGTGCGGGAACAGCCCGATCTGCTGGATGACGTAGCCGATGCCGCGCCGCAGCTTGACCGGGTCGGCGCTGGTGACGTCCTCGCCGTCGAGCATGATGCGGCCCGTCGTGGGCTCGATCAGCCGGTTGATCATCTTCAGCGTCGTCGACTTGCCGCACCCCGACGGGCCGACGAGACACACCATCTCGCCGCGGGCTACGTCGAGGTTCAGCTCGTGCACCGCGACCGTGCCGTCGTCGTAGGTCTTGCCCACGCCCTCCAGCCGGATCATGGAATGGGATGAGCGGGTCGAGGCGCCTGATGCCGTAGCGTCCATGCGGTGACCCTACTCGCGGAGGCCGGCACCCACGTGATCTCGAGTGCCGCCGGACCGTCGTGCTACAGCAGGCTCACCAACGAGTGGATCTGCGGCCAGTACCTCACCGATCGCAAGCAGGAGATCATCGACGCGACGGTCCAGCACATCTGGATCACCGTCGTCTCCGTGCTCGTCGGCCTGGTGATCGCGTTCCCGCTCGCGCTGCTCGCGCGGCGGCTGCCGCGGCTCGAGTCGCTCATCCTCGGCGTCACCACCGGCATCTACACGATCCCGTCGCTGGCACTGTTCCCGCTGATGGTGCCGTTCACGGGCCTGACCTCGACGACGGTGGTGCTGGGCCTCGCGCTCTATGCGCTGACGATCCTCGTGCGCGCCCTGCTCGAGGGCTTCCGCTCGGTGCCGGACGAGGTGGTGGAGTCGGCCACCGGCCTGGGCTACAGCCGCAGGAAGCTGCTGTTCCGCATCGAGCTGCCGCTCGCCCTGCCGGTCGTGATGGCCGGCCTGCGCGTGGCGACGGTCTCGACGGTGGCGCTGACGACGGTCGGTTCCCTCGTCGCGTACGGCGGCCTCGGGAACCTCATCAGGGACGGCGTCAGCACGAACTTCCGAGCGGAGCTGCTCACCGCGTCGGTCATCTGCGTGCTGCTCGCGGTCCTGCTCGACGTCGTACTCGTCCTGTCCCAGCGGATGCTGACGCCCTGGACGCGGGGAGTGCGGGCATGAACGTCCTGTCCGAGGCCTGGCGCTACCTCACAGAAGGCGACAACTGGACCGGCTCCGGTGGCATGGCCAACCTGCTCAACCAGCAGCTCCTGCTGACCGTGACGGCGCTCGCGATGGCCCTCGCGATCGGACTCCCCGTCGCGCTGTGGCTCGGTCACATCGGCCGCGGCGGCTTCCTGGCCATCAACGTCTCCAACGTCGGTCGCGCGGTGCCGACGTTCGCACTGCTGGCCCTGCTCGTGGTCGCGGAGTGGCCCGGCACGCAGTCGTTCGGGCCCTACGGACGTGCGGGGCTGGCGACCCTGATCGCTCTGACCCTCTTCGCGCTGCCGCCGATCATCACCAACGCGTACGTCGCCGTCCGCGAGGTGCCGCCGGACGTGCGCGAGTCGGCCCGCGGCATGGGCATGACCGGCGCCCAGCAGTTCTTCCGCGTCGAGCTGCCGCTGGCGATGCCGCTGGTGATGTCGGGCATCCGGCTGGCCCTCGTGCAGGTATGGGCCACCGCCACCATCGCCGCACTGGTCGCCGGGCCGGGGATGGGCCGGGTCATCACCGACGGCTTCTTCCGGTCCAACTACGGCAAGGGCATCGCCGGGGCCATCGTGGTCGCCGTGGTCGCGCTCGTGCTGGAGCTGTTGGCCGCCTGGGCGCAACGCCTCGTCAATCCCACCCGCAAGGGTGGAACGTCTCCGAATCGTGAGGTGGGAATGTCGGTGGGTACCCCTACCGTTGATCAACCAGCCGACGCCGTCGGCTGACTGCTGCATCCGGACACGCGTGGCTCTCGCCGCGGGACACAGAAGGAATCCCATGCTCGTACGACGCTCCCTCGCCGCGGTCCTCTCCGTCGGCGCACTCTTCCTCGCCGCGGGCTGTGCCGGCGACGACCTCGCCTCCGACGACGCGTCCGACGCGCCCGAGAGCTCGGCCGCGGCCGACAAGGGCTCGGTCACCCTCGCCGGCCAGAACTTCCCCGAGGCCACCCTGGTCGCCTCGATGTACGAGCAGCTGCTCGAGAACGGCGGCTACACCGTCGAGACCAAGCTCGTCGACTCCCGCGACGCCTACATGCCGACCTTCCCCGACAGCGTCGACATCGTGCCCGAATACGTCGGCGGCATCGTCAACTTCCTCAACACCCAGGAGAACGGCGGAGACGCCAAGCCGTTCGAGGCCGGTGACGGCGACGAGCTCGCCGCCGACGGCGCCGACCTGCTCGAGGCCGCGGGCATCTCCCTGCTCGACATCTCCCCGGCCACCGACACCAACGCCTTCTTCGTCACCCAGGAGTACAGCGAGGCCGAGGGCGTCACCACCCTCTCCGACCTCGAGGGCAAGACGGTCACCCTGGCCGCCGCCCCTGACTGCGAGGGCCGCCTCGACTGCGAGGGCGGCCTGTCCGACGAGTACGGCATCGACGTCACCGAGGTGCTGCCGCTGGGCTACGCCAGTGACCAGACCTACCAGTCGGTGCTCGACGGCGAGTCCGAGCTCGGCGAGACCAGCACCACCGACGGCACGCTCGAGTCGCAGGGCCTCGTCGTCCTCGAGGACGACAAGCAGATCCAGCCGGCCCAGAACCTCGTGCCGGCGGTCGGTGCCGACTTCCTGGCCGAGAACCCCGACATCGCCGACATCCTCAACCCGCTGATGGCGGCGCTGACCACCGAGAACCTCACCGAGCTCAACGGCCGCGTGGCCGTCGACCGCGAGAAGCCCGAGGACGTCGCCGCCGACTTCCTGGCGGAGGCCGGCCTGCTCTGAGGCGGCGTGGGCTCGGCCAGATCGAGCACCCCCCACGACCGACGAAGGAGGTCGTGACGGGTGCGTCGAGATCGAGGTCTCGATGCACCCGGGTCTCATATCGATACACCCGGGTCTCGATACACCCGCTCGTCCCTCGCGGGCACTCGACCACCGAGGACTGCGGCGGGCACTCGACCACCGAGGACTGCGGCGGGCACTCGACCACCGAGGACTGCGGCGGGCACTCGACCACCGAGGACTGCGGCGGGTACTCGACCACCCAACGCTCGGTGGTCGAGTAGGGCCGCCAGGCCCGTATCGAGACCCGGTCAGCTCCGCTCGTGGGCCCGGATCGCCACGGCATCCGGGTCCACGCCGGCCGGGTCGAGCACATCAGCAGGTACGTCGAGGCGCCGCACGCCGTCACGGTCGGTCTGGGGCGCCGGCGCACCCACCCGAGCGAACCAGTCCATCACCGCGGCGGCGTCGTCGCGCCGGTCCTGCTCGACCAGCCACCCGGTGAGCCGGTGCACCGGCGGCAGGCCGCTGAGCACGAGCGAGCGGTCAACCCAGAACTCCCGCACGCCCGCCACGAGCAGGTCCCACCAGGCGTCGTCGCAGCCGGGGATGCCGGTGAAGTAGCGGTGCAGGTCGCCGGCGAGGACCCGGTCGAGGAAGACCGCGGACACCGACGGGTCGTCGTACTCACGCACCGCGGCGAGCGACATCCGCTTGGTCTCCCACCGGTCGGTGAGGTCGGCCAGCGAGCTGCGCTGCTGGGTGATCGAGGTGCCGTCGGTGCGGATCCGCCAGTGATAGACCACCGAGGGCAGCACGTCGAAGCGGCCGGCGAGGTAGGCGCGGGTGGTGGTCGGCTGGTCCTCGTAGCGGACGCCCTCTGGCCACGCCAGCCCGGCTCCGTCCCAGAACGAGCGCCGGAACACCTTGTTCCACGCGAACACGTCGCCGAGGATCTCGGGGTGCTCGCGGGCGGTGATGCCCTGCCGTGCGGGGTGGTGCAGCCGGTGCATCCACGGCGGCTCGTGCAGCCCTGCCCCGACGGGAGGCGGCGCCTCCCAGCGCAGGATCGAGCCCGTGGCGAAGTCGGAGCCGCTGGCCTCGAGCTCCCCGACGAGCGTCGCGTACGCCGCCGCCGGCACCACGTCGTCGGAGTCGAGGAACGCCAGGTAGTCGCCCCGAACGTGCGCCGTGCCGACGTTGCGGGCGGCGCCGAGCCCGCCGTTGTCCGTGTGTACGACGCGCACCCGGGCATCGCGGGCGGCGTACTCCTCCGCGATCTGGCCCGACGCGTCGGGTGACCCGTCGTCGACCACCACCACGTCGAGCGTGCGATGGCTGGACGAGAGCAGGCTGTCGAGGGCCTCGGGGAGCCAGTGCTCGACGCGGTAGGCGGGCACCACGACACCCAGCGTCGGCTCCCGCCGATGCCTGCGCCTGGCACCCCACTTCATGCGGGGGAGCGTACCCAGCGAACTCTTGTAGGCTCCCCACCCGTGAGAGCCATCGACGAGCTGAACCCTGACGGCGTCCCGCGCAAGGTGCTCTTCGTCGCCGGCGCCGGTCGCAGCGGCACCAGCACCCTCTCGGGGATCCTCAGCCTGCTGGGCATGCACGTGCCCAAGCCGGAAGTGATGGCCGACTCCTCCAACCCCAAGGGCTTCGGCGAGCCGCAGTGGGCCGTCGAGCTGCACGACCGGTTGCTGCGCGAGGCCGGCGTCCAGGTGAGCGACAGCCGCCCGAGCGCCTGGTTCGAGACCGGCCGCATCGCCACCCGGGAGCCCGCCCGCATCCGCGTCGCCGAGTGGCTCGACGGCCACTTCGCCGAGCACCCCGAGCTGGTCGTGAAGGATCCACGGTTGAGCTGGTTCCTCGGCCTCTGGCGGGTGGCGGCGATCCGCACCGGCGCGACCCCGGTGTTCGCGACGATGCTGCGCCCGCCGGCCGAGGTCGTGGGCAGCAAGCAGAAGTACTACTCCAACAAGCTCGGCTCGGCCCACCTCACCGCCAGCTGGCTCAACATGCTGCTGCACACCGAGCGCGCCACCCGCGACAACATCCTGGGCTCCGTCGAGGGTGGCGGCCGCGCGTTCGTGCGCTACTCCGACCTGCTCGACGACTGGGTCAAGACCACCATGGCACTGGGCCAGAGGCTCGACGTGCAGTCGGTGATCCACACCCGCAGCGACCAGATCCGCGAGGTGCACCGCTTCATCGACCCGAGCCTGCGCCGGGTGACCCTCAGCCTCGCCGACCTCGAGCTGCCGCGGCGGCTGCACGAGCTCACCGAGGAGACCTGGACCGCCCTCAACCAGCTCGCCGACGAGGGTGGCGACACCCCCGAGGTGCACACCACGCTCGACCAGCTCCGCGACGCCTACGTCGACCTGTACGACGAGGCCGAGGCGATCTCGAAGTCCTCGGTCGTGGCTGCCCGGGTCGCCCAGGCGCGCGAGTCGGCCGAGGCCGACAAGCCGTCGATCGTCGACCGGGTCCCGCACGAGGTGCGCGCCAAGATCCCGCCGTCCGTACGCCGCGGCGTACGACGCGCGATGGGCCGGGAGCGGGAGTGATCCCGATCGGGTCCGGCCGGGGCCTCGAGAACATCGAGGGGCACACCGACTACGACATCGTCTGGCCCTGGCACCGGCCCGGAGGTCTGCGGCGGGGGGCCACCGCCGTACTCCGGGTGAAGAACGAGGCGCCCTCGCTGCCGTTCGTGCTGCCGCCGCTGCTGCGGGCCTGCGACGCAGTGCTGGTCGTCGACAACGGCTCCACCGACGGCACCCGCGAGGTTGCGGTGGCGGCCGCCGAGAAGGCCGGTCTGGCGCACAAGTTCCAGCTGTTGGACTACCCGTTCGACGTCGCCCGCGCGGGCGCCGAGCACCTGGCCCAGCACGAGCGCTCGGTGCACTCGCTGGCCTACTTCTACAACTGGTGCTTCTCGCACGTCACCACGCGCTACACGTGGAAGTGGGACGGCGACATGGTGCTCTCGACCGAGGGTGAGGTGTCGATGGCCGACCTCTCGTGGCAGGTCGGCATGCAGGACGCGGTGATCCGGGTGCCGAGGCACGGGCTCTACCTCGAGAACGACCGGCACGCGTGGCTCGACCTCGGCCTGCGCAACATCGAGGAGTGGGGCTTCCCGATGAGCCCCGACTTCGTCTACTCGAAGGCGCCGGAGTGGGAGATCCGCACGACCCCCGACCGGATCGAGATGTTCGCGCTGCCGCAGGGGCTGTGCGTGGAGCTGAAGTACCTCGACGGCGACGAGTTCGCCCACTGGACCGACCCCGACTCGTTCGCGACCAGCATCCGCAACCGCCGCAAGCGCCGCGAGTGGCACGTCTTCAACAGCCTCAAGGAGGGCATCGTGCTCGACGGCGTCGTCGAGCTGACCGCCCCCGAGGGTGTGCACATCGTCGACTTCGTGACCCACGACTGGCTGCCCCGTGCGCCGCGGCCCTTCGCCGTCGACGACCCCGACCACGCCAGGCTGCACATGCGCGCCTGACCTCCGGACCGCCGGTTGAGGAAGGCGCGCTCGCGCCTGTCTCGAAGCCGAGGAAAGCGCACCGGTCGGTTGCAAGACAGGACTTCGTCCTTCCTCGACCATCGCCGGAGTGGGATGCGTCACTTGGGTAGACGGTTCCGGGCGCGAACGGGGCGGCGTACGCTCGTGGTGCACGGTTTCGAGCACATCGTCTGGTACCCACACCGGCCCCATCCGTACGCTGTACGGCGGGGTGGTCGGCGGGACTGAAACGAGAGGTTCGCACATGGTCCACCCCCTGAAGGTGGGCGTCGTCGGCGCGGGTCGCGTCGGTGCCGTCCTCGCCGCCGCACTGAGCGCCGCCGGCCACGACGTCGTCGCGGCCGCGGGTGAGTCCGACGCATCGCGTGACCGCATCGAGGCCCTGCTGCCCGGCGTCACCAACGACAAGCCCAGCGCCGTCGCCAGAGCCTGCGACCTGCTGCTGCTCACAGTGCCCGACGACATGCTGCCCAACGTCGTCTCGATGCTGAGCGCCAGCGGCGCGATCCACCCGGGCCAGCTCGTCGTGCACACCTCCGGCGCCCATGGGCTGGCCGTCCTCGACGACGCCGTCGCGGTCGGTGCCCGCGCCATCGCGCTGCACCCGGCGATGACCTTCACCGGCACGGCCATCGACCTGCCGCGCCTGACCGGCTGTGTCTTCGGCGTCACCGCCGGCCCGGCCGAGCGCGAGCTCACCGAGATGCTCGTCGCCGACCTCGGCGGCCGGGCGATGTGGGTGCCCGAGG
>CAWGUS010000019.1:0-19063 GCA_963825755.1 uncultured Actinomycetota bacterium
ACAAGCGCACGCTCTACCACGCGGCGCTCGCGCACGGTGCGAACCATCTGGTCACCCTGGTGACCCAGGCGATGGAGATGCTCACCGCCGCCGGTGCCGACCACCCCGCCGACACCCTCCGCCCACTGCTCACCGCGGCCCTCGACAACGCGCTGGCCCAGGGCGACACCGCCCTCACCGGGCCGATCGTGCGCGGCGACCTCAACACCATCGCCGCCCACCTCGACGAGATCGCCGCCCACGCGCCGCACTCGCTGCCGTCGTACGTCGCGATCGCGCGCGACACCCTCGACCGGGTCGTCACCGACGGCCGGGTGCTGCCGATCCGGGCCAACCGGATCCGGCACCTGCTCGACGCGGCGGGCTTCGAGACGGGTGCAAGAACGCCTTCCTCAACCAGCGGGCTGGCCGACGACGACGTCAGGCGATGAGCGCAGCGCCCATCCTCGCGAGCACCCGCGAGGAGCTCGCCGGCCTGCTCTCCGACGCGCGTACGTCGGGGCGCCGGGTCGGTCTCGTGCCGACGATGGGAGCCCTCCACGACGGCCACGCCAGCCTGATGCGCGAGGCGCGTGGGCAGGTGGGTGACGGGCCGGTCGTGGTCAGCATCTTCGTCAACCCGATGCAGTTCGCACCGGGTGAGGACCTCGACCGCTACCCGCGCACGCTCGACGTCGACCTCGAGCTGTGTGCGGGGCAGGGCGTCGACATCGTGTTCGCGCCCGCGGTCGACGAGGTCTACCCGGGTGGCGAGCCGGAGGTGACCATCGAGCCGGGGCCGCTGGCCACGATCCTCGAGGGGGCCACCCGGCCGACCCACTTCCGCGGCGTACTCACCGTCGTGGCGAAGCTCTTCGGCCTGGTCCGACCGGACGTCGCGGTGTTCGGGCAGAAGGACTACCAGCAGCTCACCCTGATCCGGCGGATGGTCGCCGACCTCTGCATGGGCGTCGTCGTCGTCGGCGCCGAGACCCTGCGTGAGCCCGACGGTCTCGCGATGAGCAGCCGCAACCGCTACCTCGACCCCGAGCAGCGCCGTCGCGCCGTGGCCCTCAACCACGCGCTGGTAGAGGCCCGCGACGCCTCCCTGTGGGGAGCCGATGTCGCCCTCGAGGCCGCCCGGGCCGAGATGCGGCAGGCCCACGGCGTCGACCTCGACTACCTCGTCATCCGGGCCGCCGACCTGGGCCAGCTGCCCTGCGACGCACCCCCCGGCACCGAGGGCCGCATCCTCGTCGCCGCACGCGTGGGCGGCACGCGCCTCATCGACAACATGCCCATCACCCTGGGGGCCCCGGCCTCCGCCCGAGAAGGAGACCGCTGATGCTCCGCACGATGATGAAGAGCAAGATCCACCGGGCCACCGTGACCCAGGCAGACCTGCACTACGTCGGCTCGGTCACCGTCGACGAGGACCTGCTCGACGCGGCCGACCTGCTCGCCGGGGAGCTGGTGCACATCGTCGACGTGACCAACGGCGCCCGGCTCGAGACCTACACCATCGCCGGCGAGCGGGGGTCGGGAGTCATCGGCATCAACGGCGCCGCGGCGCGGCTCGTCCATCCGGGCGACGTCGTCATCCTCATCGCCTACGGGCAGCTGGAGACCGCCGAGGCGAAGGAGCTGCAGCCGCACGTCGTCTTCGTCGACACCGACAACAAGATCCTGGCGACGGGCTTCGACCCGGCCGAGACGTTCGGTGGGGCGGGCCTGGTGCGCGGCGACCTGCTAGACCGGTGACCATGAGGTTCCCGCAGCGACTGACCGCGCCCGACCCCGGCTGGACAACGCGGGCCGACGTGGTCGTCGTCGGCTCCGGCATCGCGGGGCTGACCGCGGCGCTGCGCATCCACGCCGAGGACCGCACCCTCAAGCTGCTCGTCGTCACGAAGGACGTGCTCAACGCCGGCTCCACCCAGTGGGCGCAGGGCGGCATCGCGGCGGCCCTCGGCCCCGGCGACACCCCGGAGCAGCACGAGCACGACACCCTGGTCGCGGGAGCGGGCGCCTGCGACATCGAAGCCGTCCGCGCGCTGGTGACCGAGGGTCCCGACGCCGTCCGCGAGCTGATCGCACTCGGCACCAACTTCGACCACCACCCCGACGGTGAGCTGTCGCTGACCCGCGAGGGCGGCCACCACCGCGACCGCATCGCCCACGCCGGGGGCGACGCCACGGGCGCGGAGATCCAGCGCGCACTGATCGCCGCCGTCGAGCGGGCCCCCGAGATCGAGGTCATCCAGCACGCCCTCGCCGTCGACCTGCTGCTCGCCGCCGACGGCGGTGTCGCGGGGCTCACCCTGCACGTGCTCGGCGAGGGCCAACGAGACGGTGTCGGTGCGGTGCACTGCCGGGCCGTCGTGCTCGCCAGCGGCGGCCTCGGCCAGGTGTTCAGTCAGTCGACCAACCCGAGCGTGTCGACGGGCGATGGCATGGCCCTGGCGCTCCGAGCGGGCGCCGTACTCCGGGACCTGGAGTTCGTGCAGTTCCACCCGACCGTGATGTACCTCGGCCCCGAGTCACAGGGCCAGCAGCCGCTCATCTCCGAGGCCGTGCGCGGCGAGGGCGCCTTCCTGGTGGACTTCGACGGCAACCGCTTCATGCAGGGCCGGCACGATCTCGCCGACCTTGCCCCGCGCGACGTCGTGGCCAAGGCCATCACCCGCCGGATGATCGAGACCGGCCAGCCGCACATGTGGCTCGACGCGCGTCACCTCGGTGATGGAGTGGGCGGTGAGGAACGAGCCGGCCGCGCCGTATCGAGATTCTGGGAACGCCGCTTCCCCACCATCCTCGCCGTCTGCCGCGAGCACGGCGTGGACCCGGTCACCGAGCTGATCCCCGTCGCGCCCGCCCAGCACTACGCGTCCGGCGGGGTCGCGACAGACCTGCACGGGCGCTCCAGCATCCCGGGGCTCTACGCCACCGGTGAGGTCGCCTGCTCGGGCGTGCACGGCGCCAACCGACTGGCCTCCAACTCCCTGCTCGAGGGCCTCGTCTTCTCGCGCCGCATCGCCGAGGTGCTCCCGGGCGAGCTCCGTGCCTGGGCTCCACCGGTCGCAGACCAGCGCGTAGAAGGGCTGGTCGCCGGCTCGCACCGGCGCGACCTCCAGGACGTCATGACCCGGCAGGTCGGCGTGCTCCGCAACGACACGGGCCTCCGACTGGCGACGGGATACCTCGACGAGCTCGAGGCGGGTGACGCGGCTCCCGGCACCGACGCCTGGGAGACCACCAACCTCCTCGCCATCTGCACCGCGCTGGCGAAGGCCGCGCTCATCCGCACCGAGACGCGCGGCTCGCACTGGCGCGAGGACTTCCCCGAACGCGACCCGCGCGCCGGTCACATCGACAGCCGGCTCGAGGGCGGCGGCATCGTGTCGCAGTGGACACCGGCGCCGACCACCGACCCGTCCGAGACCTCGGTGGAGGTGACCGCATGATCACGCCGTACGCCGCACTGCCGACGGCGCTGATCGACGAGCTGCGGGGCTCGGGACTCGACCCCGACCGGATCTACTTCGACATCGTCACCGCACTGCACGAGGACCTGCCCGGCGAGGCCGTCGACGCCACCAGCGTCGCCACCATCTCCGCCGACGCGACCGGAAGGGCCGACTTCAACGCCCGCGAAGCGGGCGTGCTGGCCGGACTCGGCGTCGCGGCACTGGTTTTCCACGTCGTGATGGGCGACACGGTCACGATCACCGACCGGGTCGCCGACGGCACGCACGTCACGCCCGGCACCCGCGTGATGACGGTGTCCGGTCCCACCCGCGGGCTGCTCACCGCCGAG
This sequence comes from uncultured Actinomycetota bacterium, assembly GCA_963825755.1. GTDB lineage: Bacteria > Actinomycetota > Actinomycetes > Propionibacteriales > Nocardioidaceae > Nocardioides. The sequence goes on from CAWGUS010000019.1 coordinate 3,797, forward strand.
CGCACCGCGCTGAACTTCGCGAGCCATCTCTCCGGCGTCGCGACGGCCACCTCCACTGGGTCTCAGCGCTGGAGGGCACCCGCGCGAAGGTGCTCGACACCCGCAAGACGCTGCCCAACTGGCGCTCCCTCCAGAAGTACGCCGTCCGGTGCGGCGGCGGCGTCAACCACCGCTTCGGGCTGGCCGACATGGCGATGGTGAAGGACAACCACGTCATCGCCGCCGGGGGAGTGGTGCCCGCGCTCGAAGCCGTGCGGGCGGCGTTCCCCGGACTGCCCGTGGAGGTCGAGGTGACCGACCTCGACCAGCTGCGCGAGCTGCTCGACGCCGGCTGCGACCGGATCCTGCTCGACAACATGGACTCGCCGACGATGGCCGAGGCCGTCCGGATCGCCGCGGATCGAGCCACCCTCGAGGCGTCCGGCGGGCTCACGCTCGAACGGGCCCGGGAGGTCGCCGAGACCGGGGTCGACTTCATCTCCGTCGGCGCGCTGACCCACTCGGTCGTCGTGTTCGACCTGGGCATGGACCTGTCGGAGACATGAGCCTCCTCGCCGCCGACATCGGCAACAGCTCCACCGTCCTGGGCCTCCTCGACGGCGAGGAGGTGGCGTGCCACTGGCGGGTGGCGACCGACGAGCGCCGTACTTCTGACGAGTGGGCGGTGCTCGTGCGCGCCCTCCTGGCCGACGCCGGCATGCAGGACGCCGTCACCGGCATCGCCGTCTGCGCGACCGTGCCCGCCGTGCTGCACGAGTGGCGCGAGATGTTGTCGCGCCACTTCGCCGCGGTGCCGGCCGTCGTCGTCGAGCCCGGAGTGCGCACCGGCATCCCGGTGCTGATGGACAACCCCCGCGAGGTCGGTGCCGACCGCATCATGAACGCCCTCGCGGCCGTGCGTCTCTACGGCGGCCCGGCGATCGTCGTCGACTTCGGCACGGCCACGACGTTCGACGTGGTCAGCGCCGCCGGACAGTACGTCGGCGGCGCGATCGCGCCGGGCATCGAGATCTCGCTCGAGGCACTGGGCCGACGGGGCGCGCAGCTGCGCAAGGTCGAGCTGGTGCGGCCGCGCTCGGTGATCGCCAAGAACACCGTCGAGGCGCTGCAGTCGGGGATGCTCTTCGGCGTCGCGTCGCAGGTCGAGGGCATCGTGTCGCGGATGATCGCCGAGCTCGGCGCCCCGGCCGCGACGGTGACCGTGATCGCCACCGGCCACCTCGCGCCGCTCGTGCAGGCCGAGTGCGGGTGCTTCACGGAGTACTCCCCGTGGCTGACGCTGCAGGGCCTGCGCCTGGTCCACGAGCGCAACCACTGAGGGCTGGGTCTCGATACGGGCCCGGCGGCCCTACTCGACCAACGAACAACTCTCGGTGGTCGAGTGCCGAGCGAGGTGCATCGAGGCCCTGTGGACAACGCACGTCACCGCATCGCGATCCCGGGCAGCATGGTCGACACGAAGAGACCATCGACTGCGGGGGCGTCGTGTACGGAGAACCGAGGAAGATCAGAGAGGTGGCCGAGCGCCTGACGGCGCGGGCCGAGGAGCTGCGGGCGCAGGCGCGCGAGCTGCACGCACGCAGCGAGACCGTGGCCTGGGTGTCGGTCGCGGCCGACCGGATGAAGCAGCGAGCGGATGACCGCCGCGATGAGCTCCATGCCGTCGCCGACGCCTACGACGAGGCCGCCCAGCGGGTGCGGGAGCACGCGGACCGCGTGCAGCACCTGCTCGACCTCATCGCGTCCATCGAGAAGCAGGCACGCGCGATCATCGCCGGTGCCATCGACCGGGTCGACGCGGCCGTCGATGCGGTGGTCGGCGGCATCAAGGCAGCGTTCTCGTCAGGAGATGAGGCCGACCGGGCGGTCGCCGGGACGCCGACACCGCCACCGGGGCATCGCGACTGGCTCGACATGCCCGACCTGCTGCCCGGGATCCGCACATGAGCCGGCTCGAGCTGCCCGGGCTGCCGCGCCGGATGCCGTTGTCGCTCGCGGAGCTGGTCGGCGCCGCCCGCCTGGCCGGTGACGTGCCGCTCCCGCTGAGGCTGGGGGACGCGTCGCCCGACGGGCTCGACGACCGTTTGGGTGGGTCGGCTCCGGCGGCGGCGCTCGACGACGTACGACGCGAGCTGGGGCGGGACGCCATCGGCGGCGAGCTCGAGCCCGAAGCAGCGATGGCCCTGCAGGTGTTGGCCACGGGTGCCCTGCTCGTCCAGCTCGACCTCGCGGCCGGCCGGGGCGGTCGGGTGATCCCGCTGCGGTCGTGGTTCGCGGTCGGCGGCCGGGTGGTCGCGCAGCTGTCGACGTCGGGTGGTCGCGACTACGAGCTGGGGTGGTTCGACGTGGCCCTCTGGACCTCCCAGCTCCTCCGGGCGATCACGCTGCCCGACGTCGGCGGCGGAGAGACAGTCGTGCCGGCGCGTGTCTCGCTGCCGAGCGAGCTGTTGGTGGCGGGCTGCGCGGCGGTGCGCGACCACCGCTCCGACGTGCTGGCCGTGCTGGCCGCCGACCACGGTCGACCCGACCTGGTCCCGGTGATCACGGCCCTCGAGACAGGGTGCCGGGGCCGACTGCGGGTGCTCGCCCGGCGCCGCGACCTGGAGCACAAGCCCGCGGTCGCCACCTGGCTGCTCCTCGACGACGGGTGGCGCGAGCTGCGCCCCGGGCCGGGCGCAACGTCACAGCTGCGGCGGCGCGAGCCGCGCGACCTGGCTCGTTGGCTGGCCACATCGGTGTCGGCTGCGACGGAGGTGACCCGATGAGCGGCGAGCACATGCCGATCACCGTCACCGGTGGCGCCGGAGGTGTCGCCGCGTCGTACGACGACCTGGCGACGCTGGGCCACCTCTACCAGTCGCTCGGCGCCGAGCTGGCCGGGGCCGCGTGGCACGACAAGCTCGAGGCGGCCGACGGCGACCTGGTGCTCTCGTCGGTGCTCGCGCCGCAGACGTTCGCGGGCGCCGAGGCGGCGATCCTGGCGGCGACGTACGGCCCGCACGGGCTGGTCGCCAGCGCGGCCGTGGTGGAGGCGCAGAGCTTCGCGTTCGCTGCCGTCGTCGAGCTCTACCGCACCGCAGACGCGATCCAGCGCGCGGCCTACGAGACGCTGTCCTACGGCCTGGGCTTCGCGATCGGCAGCGAGCTCGTGCCCCTGTCGCTCACCGCCGGGCTCGCCTACCTCGTGGCTCGACAGGTCGACCCGGCGCTGACCGACGACCTGGAGCACGACGCCGTCGCCTGGCTCGAGGCGAATCCCGAGGCCGTGCAGGCGTTCGTCAACGGTGGCGGCGGGCTGCTCGACGGGCTCGGCACCGACCCGGTGAGCGGCCCGTTCATGCACGTGCTCGGCCTCGACGGGCTGCACCTGACGACCGGCTCGGCCGCCGACGACCTCGGCGAGCTGCTGTTCGGCGACTACACGGGCGTGGCGGTGCCGACCGAGCCCCGGCAGCGCGTACGACGTGCCCTCGGGCGTCGAGGACCTGATCCGCGACCTGGCCACGACCGGCACCGGGGCGGACGGCGACATCACCCTCCAGCGGCTGACCGGTGCCGACGGCGAGACGAGGTGGATCGTGCACCTGCCGGGCACCGACGACTTTCTCGACGAGCACGCGATTCGCAACATGGGCGCCAATCTCAACCTCATCGCCGGCGACGACACGGCCTACGGCCAGGCGATCGGTCTTGCGATGGAGCAGGCGGGCGTGCAGTCCGACGAACGCGTGATGATGGTCGGCCATTCCCAAGGTGGAATGCAGGCCGCGGCGCTGGCCGCCGATCCCGATTTCGGATATCGCGTCACCCATGTCGTCACCGCGGGTTCGCCGGTGGCCACCTCCGGCATTCCCGACGACGTCTCCGTGCTGTCGCTCGAGAACTCCGCCGACGTGGTGCCCTCGCTCGACGGCGAGGACAACCGCGGCGACGCTCGCCACACCACGGTGCGGGCGGACGAGCGCACCGGAAGCCTGGCCGCGGGCGGGGGCAACCACGGGCTGGGTCTCTACGCGGAACTGGCGGCCGCCGTCGACGCCAGCTCGGACGAGTCGGTGCGGGCAGCAACCGCCGATATGGAGAATTGCGGATTCATCGGGCCGGAGGCCGGTCGCGGCGAGTCGCAGACTTTCGCATTCCGTACCGCGCACGGCGACCTGCTCCGGCCGGCCGATATCGGGATAATCGGGAATGCTGCCTGAATTCATGCCATGGCTTTGCATTCCCCCGTGATTGCGACAGGATATGCGCGAGGGTTGCATCCGAGCTCGCGTGAATAGAGGAAATCCATGGCGCAAAAGGTCAGCATCATCCTGGTCGACGACATCGACGGCGGCGACGCCACCGAGACCGTGCAGTTCGGGCTCGACGGCACGGCGTACGAGATCGACCTGAGCGATGCGAACGCCACTGCCCTGCGTGACGCGCTCAGCGGCTACGTCGGTCACGCCCGCAAGGTCACCTCGGGCCGCCGCGGCCGCCGGTCGACGGCCGGCGCCGCCGCCGGGGGCGCCAGCGCCAAGGACGTTCGGGCGTGGGCGCGCGAGAACAACCACAGCGTGCCCGAGCGGGGCCGCATCCCCGCCGACGTGCGCGAGGCGTACGACGCCGCCCACTGATCACCGAGGAGCGGCGCGTTCGCTCTCAGCGGACCCCTCTGCTTTGTGAGCGGGGAACACGTAGGCTGGACCGCGAGTTGAACTCACTGACCCGCGACGCAGCAGTCGTGGGTTCGACGACGGTTTTCCCACTGCCTCACGGAGGCGAGGAGCGCACATGTTCGAGCGGTTCACAGACCGAGCCCGACGAGTTGTCGTGCTGGCCCAGGAAGAGGCCCGCATGCTCTCCCACAACTACATCGGGACCGAGCACATCCTGCTCGGTCTGATCCACGAGGGCGAAGGCGTCGCCGCAAAGGCGCTGGAGTCCCTCGACATCTCCCTGGAAGCGGTGCGCGCCCAGGTCGAGGAGATCATCGGCCAGGGCCAGCAGGCCCCCGCCGGCCACATTCCCTTCACGCCGCGCGCCAAGAAGGTGCTCGAGCTGTCGCTGCGCGAGGCGCTGCAGCTCGGACACTCCTACATCGGCACCGAGCACATCCTGCTCGGCCTGATCCGCGAGGGCGAGGGCGTCGCAGCCCAGGTGCTGCAGAAGCTCGGCGCCGACCTCAACCGGGTCCGCCAGCAGGTCATCCAGCTGCTCTCCGGCTTCCAGGGCAAGGAGTCCACGGCCGCTGGTGCCAGCGCCGGCGCGGCCGGCTCCGAGGCGCCGTCCTCCTCGCTGGTCCTCGACCAGTTCGGCCGCAACCTCACCCAGGCCGCCCGCGAGGGCAAGCTCGACCCGGTGATCGGTCGCGAGCAGGAGATCGAGCGGGTCATGCAGATCCTCTCCCGGCGTACGAAGAACAACCCGGTGCTGATCGGCGAGCCCGGCGTCGGCAAGACGACGATCGTCGAGGGCCTGGCCCAGGACATCGTCAAGGGCAACGTGCCCGAGACGCTGAAGGACAAGCAGATCTACACGCTCGACCTGGGCGCGCTCGTCGCGGGCAGCCGCTACCGCGGTGACTTCGAGGAGCGCCTCAAGAAGGTGCTCAAGGAGATCCGCACCCGCGGCGACATCGTGCTGTTCATCGACGAGATCCACACCCTCGTCGGTGCCGGCGCGGCCGAGGGCGCGATCGACGCCGCGTCGATCCTGAAGCCGATGCTGGCGCGCGGTGAGCTCCAGACGATCGGTGCCACCACCCTCGACGAGTACCGCAAGTACCTCGAGAAGGACGCCGCGCTCGAGCGCCGCTTCCAGCCGATCCAGGTCGCCGAGCCCTCGATCGCGCACACGATCGAGATGCTCAAGGGCCTGCGCGACCGCTACGAGGCGCACCACCGGGTCACCATCACCGACGAGGCGCTGGTCTCGGCGGCGACGCTGGCCGACCGCTACATCTCCGACCGGTTCCTGCCCGACAAGGCGATCGACCTCATCGACGAGGCCGGCTCGCGGCTGCGCATCCGCCGGATGACGGCGCCGGCCGACCTGCGCGAGTACGACGACAAGATCGACGAGGTCCGCCAGCGCAAGGAAGGCGCGATCGACGGCCAGGACTTCGAGGCCGCCGCGCGTCTGCGCGACGAGGAGAAGCAGCTGATCCTCAAGAAGTCCGAGCGCGAGAAGCAGTGGCGGGCGGGCGACATGGACGAGGTCGCCGAGGTCGACGAGGAGCTGATCGCCGAGGTGCTGGCGGTCGCCACCGGGATCCCGATCGTCAAGCTGTCCGAGGAGGAGTCCACGCGGCTGCTCAAGATGGAGGACGAGCTGCACAAGCGCGTCATCGGCCAGGAAGAGGCCGTCAAGGCGCTCAGCCGGGCCATCCGTCGTACCCGTGCCGGACTCAAGGACCCCAAGCGTCCGGGTGGCTCGTTCATCTTCGCCGGTCCGTCCGGTGTCGGTAAGACCTGGCTGTCCAAGACGCTCGCCGAGTTCCTCTTCGGCGACGAGGACTCCCTGATCCAGCTCGACATGAGCGAGTTCAGCGAGAAGCACACCGTGTCGCGGCTGTTCGGCTCGCCTCCCGGCTACGTCGGCTACGAGGAGGGCGGCCAGCTCACCGAGAAGGTGCGCCGCAAGCCGTTCTCGGTGGTGCTGTTCGACGAGGTCGAGAAGGCCCACCCCGACATCTTCAACAGCCTGCTGCAGATCCTCGAGGAAGGTCGCCTGACCGACTCGCAGGGCCGGGTGGTCGACTTCAAGAACACCGTCATCATCATGACGACCAACCTCGGCACCCGCGACATCAACAAGTCGGTCAGCCTGGGCTTCCAGCAGTCGGGTGACGCCGCGGGCTCCTACGACCGGATGAAGGCCAAGGTCTCCGACGAGCTCAAGCAGCACTTCCGTCCGGAGTTCCTCAACCGTGTCGACGAGATCATCGTGTTCCCGCCGCTGTCGCGCGAGCAGATCGTGTCGATGGTCGACAACATGATCACCGGTGTCGAGCTGCGGCTGAAGGATCGCGACATGCAGCTCGAGCTGACCCAGGCGGCCAAGAACCTCCTGGCCGAGCGGGGCTTCGACCCGGTGCTGGGCGCGCGGCCGCTGCGGCGCACGATCCAGCGCGAGATCGAGGACATGCTGGCCGAGAAGATGCTGTTCGGCGAGATCGGGCCGGGCCAGATCGTGCTCGTCGACGCGGAGGGCGAAGGCGCGACCGCGGCCTTCACCTTCGAGGGCCAGAAGGTCAACGCGCTGCCCGACATGCCGCCGTTCGAGACGGCCGACGTCTCGGCCGACGCGGAGCTGCCGCCGATCGAGGGACCCGACGACTCCGCCGGACCTGTCGACGTGCCGAAGGCCGAGTGACCGACGACTGATCGAACGGCCCGTCCCTCCGGGGGCGGGCCGTTCGTCGTCTCAGGGCAGCGCGTAGCTGTCCGCGCCCGCTGCGACCGCCAAGCCGTCGACGAGCAGTGAGGCGAGGCAGCGGGTGCGCTGCTCGTCGTCGCTCCAGACCAGGTCCAGGCTCGACCGGTGCACCGGCCCCTCACTGTCGCGCAGCACGGCCATCAGTCGGCCGCGGCACTGGCGATCCGTGCCGGCCCAGGCCTGGCCGCGACGTGGCGGGCCGTCGTACGCCGGGAAGCCGGCGGCGCGCCACGCGCACAGCTCGGCGACCGGGCAGTCCGTGCAGCCTGGGACAGCGGCGGTGCAGACGAGGGCACCCAGCTCCATCACGGCGACCGCCCACGTGGCCGCCGTCGTCGGATCGTCGGGCAGGAGCCCGGCCGCGAGGTCGCGCTCGGCCCGGGTGACCGATGCCGGCGGGAGCTCGACGCCACTGACGGCACGGGCGAGCACCCTTCGGACATTGGTGTCGAGCACGACATGTCGTTGTCCGAACGCGAAGCTGGCCACGGCCGCGGCGGTGTAGTCGCCGACTCCCGGCAGCGCCAGCAGGGCGTCGTACGACGCGGGCACCCGGCCGTCATGCCGCTCGACGATCACCCGCGCGGCTGCGTGCAGTCGCAACGCCCGGCGCGGATAGCCGAGCCGCCCCCACGCGCGGACGGCCTCGCCCGCCGGTTCGGCCGCCAGGTCGGCCGGCGTCGGCCAGCGCTCCAGCCAGGCGTCGTGCACCGGCAGCACCCGGGCCACCGGCGTCTGCTGGAGCATCAGCTCGGAGACCAGGACCGACCACGCGCTGGCCTCGGGCCGACGCCACGGGAGGTCGCGCTGGTGGTCGTCGTACCACCGCAGGATCGGCGCGTGCAGGTCGCTCATCGCGGCCGATGGTACGGCCACCGGAGTGGCAACCCGATGGCGAGCGTGCTGCTGGCTAGCGTGACGCTCATGACCGCCCTGACGCCGAAGGGTCCGTTGCCTCCACGGGTGTACTGGACGCGGCGAGTGCTGCTCCTCGGCGTCGTGTTCCTCCTCGTCTTCGGCATCGCGCGCGTGCTCGGCGGCGGCTCGGACGCGAAGTCCGAGACCCCGACGGCCGAGCGCGCGGGTGCGACGATCGAGCCCGACACGTCGGAGTCGTCGACCACGGAGGCCGACGACCCCCCTGCCGACGACTCGACGACCCCGCCCGCCGGCAAGAAGAAGAACGGCAAGAAGAAGGTCGAGAAGACCCCCGAGGCGCCGGTCCTGCCGACGCCGACGAGCGTGTGCACCAACGACGACGTCACCGTCACGCCCACTGTCGCCGACGCGCGGGCGGGCGGCCAGGTGCAGTTCGTGCTGAACTTCCGCACCAGGGCGACGCCCGCCTGCACGTGGCAGGTCTCGGCCGACACGGTGACCCTGAAGATCACCTCGGGCGACGACGACATCTGGGCCAGCCGTGAGTGCCGCAACTCCGTCCCGACCCAGGACGTCACGCTCTACCGCGACTACGACACCTCGATCCCCGCGACCTGGAGCGGCCGCCGGTCCGACGAGGACTGCTCGAAGCAGGCCGAGTGGGTGGGCTCCGGGTGGTACCACCTGCTCGCCGCGACGTACGCCGGAGAGCCGGCCGATCTCCAGTTCGAGCTCGGGGTGCCCGCGCCGGTCACGGTCACCAAGACCGTCCAGCCCACGCCCGACGGCAAGGGCAAGAAGAAGAACGGCGCCTCCGGCGAGCCCTCCGGTGCGGTCGAGCCGAACGGCGACTGAGCGCGATTGCTGGGTAGTCCGGGGCAAATGGGGGGTATCTGGGCGCCCGGAGCCACGATTTGCCCCGGACTACCGGGGGCGTAGGAATCAGACGTAGCGCTCGAGGATGCTCGACTCCGCCAGCCGGGAGAGGCCCTCGCGGACGCTTCGGGCCCGCAGCTCGCCCACGCCCTCGACGGCCTGGAGGTCGTCGATGCCGGCCGACAGCAGCTGCTGGAGGCCGCCGAAGTGCTCGACGAGCCGGTCGACGACGGCGCTGGGCAGCCGGGGCACCTTGGCCAGGAGCCGGTAGCCACGCGGTGCGGCCGCGCCGTCGAGGTGCTCCCCGCTGCCGAGCGTGAGCGCGCGGGCCACCGAGCCCGGGTCGACCAGGTCGGTGGGGGAGAGCGCCTCGAGCTGAGCCAGGAGGGCTTGGGGCGTGCGGCCTCGGCGACCTCCGGGCAGGTAGTCGCGGATGACCAGCTCGCGCTCGGCGTCGACGCCGGTCACCAGCTCCTCGAGCTGCAGGGAGAGCAGCCGGCCGTCGGTGCCGAGCTCGAGCACGTAGTCCTCGATCTCGCGGGCGATGCGGGTGACCATCTCGAGCCGCTGCGCGACCACCGCCACGTCGCGGACGGTGACGAGGTCCTCGATCTCCAGGGCCGAGAGCGTGGACGACACCTCGTCGAGGCGCAGCTTGTAGCGCTCCAGCGTGGCCAGGGCCTGGTTGGCGCGGGAGAGGATCTGGCCGGCCTCCTCGAGCACGTGCCGGGTCTCGCCGACGTACGCCGCGATGATCTGCATCGACTGGCTGACCGAGATCACCGGGAAGCCGGTCTGCTTGGCCACCCGCTCGGCCGTGCGGTGCCGGGTGCCGGTCTCCTCCGACGGGATCGTGTGGTCGGGCATCAGGTGCACGGCGGCGCGCTGGATGCGGGTGATGTCGCGGTCGAGGATGATCGCGCCGTCCATCTTGGCGAGCTCGCGCAGGCCGGTGGCGGTGAACGGCACGTCCAGGACGAAGCCGCCGGTGGCGATCGAGTCGACGAGCTTGTCGTGGCCGATCACGATCAGCGCACCGGTGCGGCCGCGCAGGATGCGCTCCAGGCCGTCGCGCAGCGGGGTGCCCGGAGCGATGGAAGCCAGCGTCGCGCGCAGGCGCAGCGTCTCCTCCGAGCGCTCGGTGCCGACCACGGTGATCCCCATCCCACGTCCAGGCAGCGCTTCGGATGTGTCGCCGCGGCCGTCAGTCTAGGGGACGCCTCGAGGCCCGGGCCGCTCCCGCCACTCCGCAGGGCCGTGTCCGGGGCCGCCGTCAGTGGCCCGGGGTTCGTGGGGGCGCCTGGTCGGAGTCGGCGGCTGACATGTGCTCGATGAGCTGGGTGGCGGCGCTCATGATGTGCGCCTTGTTGAGGTCGTCCAGCTTGTGGAGATCCTTCGCCAGCACCGCCTCGAGGATCGCCCGATGCTCACTCTGCGCCTCGGCCCGGTAGCCCGGCACGGAGTGAACGATGGCGTACCTGCGTGCCCGGGACAGCAGGCGTTCCGCGGTGAGCCGCATCTCGCGGTACGGCGTCGGGGCGATGACTCCGGCATGGAACACGACGTTGAGCTCGGGAAAGTCGACATCCGTGCCATCCATCCGGTCCAGCAGGGTCGCGAGGGCGTCGGTGCTGGACCGGTCGTGTCGTGGCAACGCCGACTCGAGGGCGAGCGACTCGATCGCCACACGCATGAGCGCTGTCTCGTAGACCTCGTCGATCGTGAAGGCGGGCACGACCGGCCCGACGTTGGGCCGGAGCTCGAGCAGCCCCTCGCCCACCAGCCGCGTCACCGCCTCGCGCACCGGGACCTTGCTCACGCCGAGTCGCGAGGCGACCCGGCTGACGATGAGCCGCTGGCCGGGGCCGGGCCGGCCCGCCTCCAGCTGCTCGCGCAGGTGGTCGGTGACCAGGTCGGCCTTGGAGCGGAATCCCAGCCCGGTTCCGCCCATGCGGGCCTCCCCTGTGGCGCTCATCGGCTCGGTCACGAGGAAAAGGTATCCGATCCCTTGACGCGACCGGCTAGGAGCAGGGATGGTATCCGAAATACCTTTTGGGAGGCATGGGTGAACGACTCGCTGAAGATCTACGTGCGCGACGAGGTGGTGCCCGCCGCGCAGGCGACTGTCTCGGTCTTCGACGCCGGCTTCCAGTCGGGTGACGCGGTGTGGGAGGGGATGCGGGTCTACAACGGCCGGGTCCTCAAGCTCGACCGGCACCTGCGGCGGTTGGAGGAGTCCGCGCACGCCCTCCGCATCCGGTTGCCGTACGACACCGCGGGCACTGCTGCCGCGATCCAGGAGACCCTGGATGCGAACGACTTCAGGGACGACACGCACATCCGGCTCATGGTCTCGCGCGGATCCCGGGTCACGTCCGGCATGGACCCCCGCAACGCCCCCGCCGTCGGGACGCTGGTCGTGATCGCCGAGCAGAAGCCGGTGCCTGCCGATCCGGAGCCGCAGCGGCTTCGCACCGCCAGCGTCCGGCGACCGCACCCCCAGTTCGCCGACGCCAGCATCCATCACTCGAACCAGCTGAACTCCATCCTGGCGCGACTCGAGGTGCTCGACGAGCCCGAGGTCGACGCGACGCTGATGCTCGACGCGTTCGGCTACGTCGCGGAGGCCGACACTGCCAACATCTTCCTCGTCACCGAGGGCGCGGTGCGCACGCCGCTCGCGACCTCCTGCCTGCACGGCATCACCCGAGGCGCCGTCATGGAGCTGGCGGCCGGGGCCGGCTACCCCACGTCGGAGTCCGCGCTCACGCTGTTCGACTTCTACAACGCCGACGAGGTCTTCGTGACGGGGACCGTGTGCGAGCTCGTCCCGGTGACGATGATCGACAGCCGGCGCATCGGCTCGGGCGAACCGGGCCCCGTATGGCGTGACCTGCTGAACCGGTATCGCGACCAGGTGGAGGAGCTGACCCGATGAGCACGAACACCGCGCCACGGCGCATCCTGGTCCCCAGCGGTGACCTGCCCGACCCTGCCCCCACACGCGACGGCAAACCGACCAGCCTGCCGTTCTCCCTGGTGGCTCTCGCCTCGGTCGTCGCAGTGCTCGGTGTCGGGCTGCTGCACTTCGAGGCGCCGCTACCGCTCATGATGGGGGCCGGGTTCTGCGTGGCCCTGGTTGCCGCAGCCATCCGGGGCATCGCGTACGACGTCGCGGAGGCGGCGGCTCTCGACGTGGTGCGCCAGGGCCTGCAGTGCGTCCTGATCTTCGTCGCGGTCGGCGCGCTCATCGCCTCCTGGATCCTCTCCGGCACCGTGCCGACGCTCATCTACGCGGGCGTCAACCTGATCGAGCCGGCGGTCTTCCTGCCGACCGCGATCGTCCTGTGCGCCCTGACCTCCTTCGTCAACGGCACCAACTTCGGCACCGTGGCCACCATCGGGCTGGCGCTGATGGGTGTGGCGGGAGCCCTCGACATTCCCGCCGGGATCGCGGCGGGCGCGATCGTGTCCGGTGCCATCTTCGGGGACAAGATGTCGCCGGTCTCGGACACCAACGTGCTCGCGGCCGGACTGGGCAACATCCGCTTGATGGACCACATCCGGCACATGATGTGGACCACCGTGCCCGCCATCCTCATCACGGTCGTCGCCTTCGCGCTGATCGGTCTGCGCTACGGCGACAGCGCGGGCATCGCCGACAACGTGGACTCGGTCTCCACCGCCCTCCGGACGGGATTCGAGATCGGCTGGGTGCCGCTGATCCCGCCGATCATCGTCTTCGGCCTGCTCATCGCGCGCAGGGAGGCGTTCCCGTCCCTGGTGGCCGGGGTGGTCGCCGGCGTACTCGTCGCCTGCTTCCATCAGGGCGTGGACGCGACCGTCGCGCTCACCGCGCTGTGGAACGGCTACGTCCCGAGCGAGGCGCAGGTGGACGCCGCCGGCCTCCTGGGCGGAGGTGAGACGGGCGGGGCGCTGAAGCTGCTCGGCCTGGCGGCCATCGTCATCTTCGCCCTGGCCATCGCCGGGACCTTCGCTGTCACAGGCGTCATGCGTGCGTTCCTGAACGCCATCGCGCCGCTGTGCAGGACGCCGCGCACGCTCGTGCCGGTGACGCTCGTGGTGAGCGGCCTGCTCAACGTGGTGGGCGGGGCGGTCAACTTCGCCGTCGCCATGACGATCACGATGCTCCGACCGCTGTACGACGGCCAGCGCCTGGAGCGCAAGCACCTGACCCGTGCCGCCGAGGACGCCGGAACCACGACCGGTCCGCTGGTCCCGTGGAACGCCACGGCGGTCTTCACCGCGGCGTCTCTCGGGGTGTCGGCCTACACCTACATCCCGTGGGCGTTCTTCTGCTTCCTCACACCCCTGGTCTCGCTGCTCTACGGTCTCACCGGCTTCACGGTGACGCGGGGTCCGGCCTCCACCGTCGGGGCAGAGAGTCTGGACACGCGTGCCGCCTAGGACCATGCCTCGGCGGTTTCCGGCCGGCGTCTTCGACCAGGGCTCCGACCCGGACACCCGGTTCTCGCTGGCCAACGAGCGCACCTTCCTCGCCTGGGTGCGGACGGCGCTGGCACTGCTCGCCGGAGCCGTCGCCGTACAGACGCCGTTCCTGGAGGTGCATCGGCTCGCGCAGCTCGCCCTCTCGCTCTGGCTGGCCCTGCTGTCCGCGGCCAGCCTCTGGCAGGGGTTCACGCGCTGGCGGAGGACCGAGGTCGCCCTGCGGACGCACAGCGACATGCCGGGTTTCGGTGGCGGCCTGTTGATCGCAGCCGGAACGGCCGTGCTGATCCTGATCGTCGCGGTGGCGACGGTGGCGGGCTACTGAGCCGGCTCGGTCGTCTGGGGTTGCAGTGCTCGCAGGGCGGCGAAGGCCTCGTGGATGGTGGCCACCTCCACGACGGTGGAGGCCACCTTGCCGAGCCGCACGGAGTCGCGGGTGCCGGTCGGCACCAGGATGCGCCGGTAGCCCAGCCGCGCTGCCTCGTTGATGCGCTGTCCGATCAGCGTCACGCGCCGGATGTCACCGGACAGGGACACCTCGCCGATCGCGGCGATGTCGAGCGGGAAGGGGATGCCGCTGGCAGCCGACGCGATCGCCAGGCTGACGGCCAGGTCGCTCCCGGGGTCGCTCGATCGCATCCCGCCGACGGTGGCCGCGAAGACGTCCTTGTCGAAGAGCCGCAGTCCCGCCACCTTCTCGGTGACGGCGATGAGCATCGACACCCGCGAGGAGTCGAGGCCGTGGACACCGCGCCGCGGGTTGGGTGCGTTGGTCGAGGAGACGAGCGCCTGGATCTCGGCGAGCAGCGGACGACGGCCCTCGACCGTGACGGTGGTGCACGTGCCGGCCACCGGCTCGGCGCGCACGCCCCGGAACAGGCTGCTCGGGTCGGCGACCTCGACCATCCCGGTGTCGGTCTGCTCGAAGCACGCCACCTCGTCTGCCGGTCCGAACCGGTTCTTGACGGCACGGAGGAGCCGCAGTGGTGTGTGCCGGTCACCATCGATCGACAGCGTCGTGTCGGCGACGTGCTCGAGCGCCCGCGGGCCGGCGACCGTGGAGTCCTTGGTGACCTGACCCACCAGGCAGAAGGCGATCCCTCGCGCCTTGGCCAGTCGGGTCAGCGTCGTGGCCACCTCCATGACCTGCGTGACCCCTCCGGGTCGACCGTCGACATCGGAGGAGGCCAGGGTCTGCACGGAGTCGACGATGACCAGGGCCACGTCGGGGCCGAGTGCGTCGAGGTGGCCGATGGCCTCGCCGAGGTCGTTGGTGTCGGCGAGATACAGCTGGTCGCTGGTGGCGCCCACTCGTCGAGCGCGGGTGGCGATCTGCTGGATCGACTCCTCGCCGGAGACATAGAGGACCGGCCGTCTCGTCGTTGCCGCGACCGTGTTGGCCGTCGTGAGCAGCAGCGTGGACTTGCCGGCTCCGGGCTCGCCGGAGAGCAGCAGGACCTGACCCGGCACGAGTCCACCGCCCAGCACCCGGTCGAACTCACCGCTCCCGGTGGAGAGTCGCCGGCCGACCTCGGCGTCGCTGATCTCCGACACGCGACGGGCTGCCCGAGCCGGAGTCGTGCCGGTCGAGGAGGACTTGAGCCCGACGACCTTGACCTC
>CAWGUS010000020.1:0-47197 GCA_963825755.1 uncultured Actinomycetota bacterium
GCCACTCTGCTCCAGCAGGCATCCAAGGCGGGGTTCCACCAGCTGGAGGACATGGAGGTCGACGACCCGCACGCTGTGGTGGCGCTCATCAAGCAGCGCATCGAGCAGCGCAACTTCGCGGCCTGGGAGCGCCTCTCCACGCACACCGAGATGGAGGCGCCGAGCGAGCTCTACGCGCGGCTGCGCGTGGCCATGATCGGCGCCGAACGTGCGCGGGTGCTGGAGATCCGCTCCGGTGGAACGGTCGCGTCCGAGGTGGTCGCCGACGTGCTGGCGATGCTCGACATCGAGGAGTCGATGCTCGACGTGGCCACCGAGTCGCGCCAGGACCTCCGGACGGCGCAGGGACAGTCCCTTCTCGGCGAGCAGTGCGCCGAGCTGACGGCGTACTCCCGGGTCGAGACGGACCCCTCGCCCTCCTGCGCGCAGTGCCTCGCCGAGGGCCAGACGTGGGTCGCGCTCCGCGAGTGCCTGGAGTGCGCCGAGGTCGGCTGCTGCGACTCGTCGCCGGGCCGGCACGCCACCGGGCACTTCCACGACACGGGCCACCCGGTCATGCAGACCGCCGAGCCCGACGAGAACTGGCGCTGGTGCTTCGTGCACCACCAGACGGCATGAGCGGCGACGTTCCCGCCTCGGCGCGGCTGACCTTCCGGCGGATGGACGCCGGAGACCTCGACGACATGGCATCGCTGCTGGGCGACCCCGCGGTGATGACGTACTACCCGCGGCCGAGGACCAGGGACGAGGCAGCGGCCTGGATCCGTTGGAACGAGGACAACTACGCCCGTGACGGCTTCGGACTCTGGATCCTGCACGACCTCGATGGCGCCTTCGTCGGCGACTGCGGGCTGACCTGGCAGACGGTGGACGGCGAGCCCGACCTCGAGATCGGCTATCACCTGCTGCCGGCATCCCAGGGCCGCGGGCTCGCCACCGAGGCGGCGACGGCGTGCCGCGACCTCGCCCGGTCGCGCGGCATCCGCCGGTTGATCGCCATCACCAACCCCGACAACGTCCCCTCGCAGCGGGTCGCCGAGAAGGTCGGACTCACGTTCGAGAAGGCCACGGTGACCGCGTCCGGCATGCCGATCCACGTGCACTCTGCGGAGCTGTGAGTCGGGAGGACGCGCAGCCGCTCGTCAGGGCTCGGGTGTCGGAAGAGGCGTGACCAGTGCGGTCTCGCCCACGCTGTGCGATTCGACGGCACCCCCGGGCGAGATCTTCACTTCCAGGAAGTAGCCGGGCTCGCCCCCGCTCAGGCGAGCGCAGCAGTGTCGGAGCCGAGTGCCGCCGTTGCCGGGGACACCTCCGTCCCGCACGCGGTCGTCGTACCTCCGGGCCACGACCTGGAAATGCGACATCGCGCCGTACCCGGAGGTACGACGCGATGTGCGGAGGTTGATCAGGCTGAGCCGAGGCTCAGAGCTCCCAGATCTGCATCCAGTCGACGTACGAGTGCTGGGGCAGGCCCTTGGCGTCGCTGCCTTGGCGTTCGGGATCTCGTAGTTCGAGGTGAGCAGGCTCAGGATGAGGTACTGCGGCTGGCCCGAGACCCCCTTGGTGGTGCGGCAGGTCTCCTGGCCGTCGATGCGGAACACGTAGTGTCCTTGGCGTCCACTCGACCGAGAAGACGTGGTAGGCCTTGAACCAGCTGTCCTTCTTGCTGGCCAGGAAGCGGTCCTGCTGCTTGAGGAAGCCGCCGACCTTGACCGGGGGGCCCTTGGTGGACGGGGTGGTAGATGAAGCTGGTCAGGCCGCTCTGGTTGCAGCGCCGTCGCCGAACCACTCGATGACGTCGATCTCGGCGCCGCCGGCTCTGGCCGTGGTGGCCGTGGGGACCAGCGTGGTCGGCTGGAGCCAGAACGACGCGTGTTGGCCCTTCGCTCTGCTGGAACTTCAGCCGAGCGGCCGCGACGCCGTAGCGGAAGGATTCGTGGTTGCCGGTCGGTCGAGACGTGGCCGTTGAGCCGGTAGGCGAACTGGCCGATCGTGGAGCCTGGTCGACCTTCTTCGCAGTGCACTTCTCGGCCGTGCGCGCGGGGTCGACCAGCACGCTGAGCCGGGGCAGGTTGCCGCCCCGGTGACGACGGCCGCGGACAGGTAGCCCTTGGAGCAGTTGCGCAGAAGCCGGACGGGTTGTAGTCGGGGACGCGGTGCGACCACTGGTCGCCGAGCGCGGTGCCGTCGAACGTGTCGGTGAACATCGGCTCGAGCCACTTGTCGTTGCTGACCGGCTTGGTGGTGACCTTGCCGACCTTGGCGCGGACCTGGATGGCCTTGCCGCCGCGGGTCGCGGCCGTGTTGAAGCTGGCCAGGCCCTTCTTGGTCGTGACCGCCTTGCCGGCCTTCTTCCACTTCGAGCCGGCCTTGACCTGCAGCAGCACCTTGGTGCCCTTGCGTGCGGGCTTCACCTTGACGTTGACCGCGGCCTTGGCGGAGTTCGGGTTGGCGGTGCCCTTGCCGTACTGGCTGATCTGCGGCAGTACCGAGATCGAGACGCGGGTCTTGGCCTTCTTGGCCTGTGCCTTCGTGGCCAGGGACGAGGCCGAGGGCTGCGTCTCGGAGTTGGCTTGTGAGGCCAGGAGCAGAGAGGCGGGCATCAGCAATGCGGCCATGCTCCCGACGATGAGTCGGCGTCCAGACATGAGTGAGTCCTGTTCGGGCGTTGGGTGATTGGTCAGGCCGCCAGCCCCAAGATCAGTGGCGGCGACGCGGTCCACCATAACCGCCGACCCACCATCCTCTGGCTTTGACGGGGGATGGCGCGAGGTCTGTCCGATCGGTCAGGCGCGCACCGGGTGGTCGACGCGGCGCACCATCCGGACCTCCCAGACGCCCAGCTCGTCGTACTTCTTGCGGGCACCGTCACAAGCAAAGCCGTTCCGTTCGTAGAAGCTCCGCGCCCGGGTGTTGCCCTCGAGCACCCACAGCGAGGCCTCGTCTCCGGCGAGCTCCTCGGCGAGCAGCAGCCGGCCGATCCCGCGGCCCCACTCGGCCGCGGCGACGTACAACGCGTACAGCTCGCGCTCCGTCGGCAGATCGGCGTCCCGGCCCGGACCGGACGACGCGAAGCCGATCGGTACGCCGTCGCGCACCGCGATCAGCCGCTTGCGGCCAGCCTCGATCTGGGTCCGCCACACCTCCTCCGAGCGCCGGAGGTCGAGCTTCGCCTCGAGCAGTGCCTCGTCGACGATGGGGGAGTACGCCTCGCGCCAGCACTGCTGGTGCAGCCGGGCGAGAGCGGGCACGTCGTCGAGCGTTGCGAGGCGCAGGGTGACGCCCGGCGGAGGATGGAGCATGTGCCTAGTCTGGGGCATGCGGATCACGAAGCTGGGCCACTCCTGCGTGCGCATCGAGAACGACGGCCGGTCGCTCGTGCTCGACCCGGGCGGGCTCACCGGGCCCGGTGCCACCGACCTCGCCGACGGCGTGCTCATCCACTCACGAGCACCCCGACCACTTCCTGCCCGACCACCTGCGCGCCTGTGACGCACCGATCTTCACCATCGACGCGGTGGCGGCGCGGATCCGGGACGACGCTCCCGACCTGCTGGAGCGCGTCACGGTGGTCGCGCCCGACGAGCGGTTCGAGGTCGCCGGCGTGCCGGTGCGTGCCGTTGGCGAGCTGCACGCGGTCATCCACCCGGACCTGCCGAGGTTCTTCAACTCGGGCTACGTGCTGACCCTCGGCGACGAGCGCGTCTACCACCCCGGCGACGCCCTCACCCCGCCCGGCGAGGACGTCGACGTGCTGTGCGCACCCATCTGCGCCCCGTGGCAGAAGGTGTCCGAGGCGATCGACTTCGCGCTCGCCGTGGGTGCTCCACGCAACCTCGCCATTCACGACCGGGTCTACTCGCCCGAGGGCCTCGGCATCCTCGACACCCACCTCGCCCGGTTCCTCGGCGAGGCCGGCCAGGAGTACGCCCGCCTCGAGGACGGCCAGGACCTCCCGACTTCATCGTTGGTCCAGCGACCTCCAGATCATCGTCGGTCGAGTAGCGACCTCCAGATCATCGTTGGTCTAGTAGCGACCTCCAGATCATCGTTGGTCGAGTAGCGACCTCCAGATCATCGTTGGTCGAGTAGCGACCTCCAGATCATCGTTGGTCGAGTAGCGAGCTCGAGCGAGCGTATCGAGACCCGGCCCGGAGTTGGCGGTCTCGAGGCGCCCCCGTTTCGACACACCTCGGGTCTCGATACACCTCGGGTCTCGATACACCTCGGGTCTCGATACACCTCGCTCGTCCCTCGCGAGGCACTCGACCACCGAGGACTGCGGCGAGGCACTCGACCACCGAGGACCCCGGCGAGGCACTCGACCACCGAGGACCGGGGCGAGGCACTCGACCACCGAGGGCCGGGGCGAGGCACTCGACCACCTAATGCCGCCTCGAAACCGAGGGACCGACGCCCTGGCTTTGAGGTCGGTCGCTGGAGCTCCCTCGCACCCCAACCAGCGGCGTCGCCTCGAAACCGAGGGACCGACGCCCTGGCTTCGAGGCGGTCGCTGGAGCTCCCTCCCACCTCAACCAGCGGCGGGAACTCAGAACCTGCGGCCGCTGTAGCTCACGGTGAGCTGATCCTCGAACCCGCTCAACCGGGCCCGGTAGAGACCCTTGGACCAGACCCCGTCCTCCGCCGACCAGCCCGCCTCCTCCAGCGACTCACCCATGTCCTCCTCGGCAGCCGCGAGGGAGCCGGGCGCCTCGTAGGTCACGACGATCCGAGGGCAGCCCTGGAGGCACCAGGTGTTGCCGCCCTCGGTGCGATCGACCTCGCGGAAGCCGTCGGGCGCCTCGACGCCGGCCATAACGTCCGCGACCCGCTCGGCGGTAGGCGGGCTGGTGAACCAGTGCGATGTGCCGAACGCCAGTGCCACTACGACGGCGCCGGCGAGCCAGGGCCACCTAGCCCGGGCGATGCGTACGGCGAGCGCCAGCCCGACGGCGTACACGAGGGCCATCCAGAGCCAGCCCAGGCGTTCGGAGCCGAGGCCGACGAACGTGCCGACCAGCCAGGCGACGGCGCACCATGCCAGACCGCCGATCAGCCCGACGACGACCCGCATCGGTCAGCTGGTGGTGAGGGCGTCGCGGACCGGGACGAACTTGGCTGCCGCCTCGGCGAGCTCGGCCTCGGGGTCGGAGTCGGCGACGATGCCGCAGCCGGCGAACAGCCGGCGGTGCGCCCGTCGACTCGGCCGACCGCAGCGCGATGCCCCACTCGCCGTCGCCGTCGGCGTCCATCCGCCGACCGGCCCGGCGTACCGGCCGCGGTCCATCTGCTCGATCTCGGATCAGGTCGGCGGCAGCCGCCGTCGGCGTGCCGCCGACGGCCGCGCTCGGGTGCAGCGCAGCGGCGAGCCCCAGGCGACGACGTCGTCGCCGTCATCGAGCACGCCGGTCACGTCGGTGGCCAGGTGCATCACGTTGGGCAAGTGGAGCACGAACGGGCCTCGGGCACGTTCATGCTGAGGCAGTACGGCGCCAGCGCGTCGGCGACCGACCGGACGGCGAACTCGTGCTCCTCGAGGTCCTTGCGACGAGCGGGCCAGCGTCGCGGCCAGGGCGAGGTCGTTCGCGTCGTCGCCGGTGCGGCGGATGGTCCCGGCCAGGACGCGGCACGTCACCAGCCCGCTCTCGCGGCGTACCAGCATCTCGGGCGTGGCGCCGAAGAGCCCGTCGACATGGAAGGTCCAGCACGACGGGTAGCGGTCGCCGGCGGCGAGCGGCCCCCGCACGTCGAGCGGCTCGGTCGAGCCGGCGCGAGCAGGTCGCGAGCCAGCACCACCTTGTCGAGGTCGCCGCGCGGATCCGCTCGACCGCGTCCGCGACGACCAGCTCCCAGCTGGCACCAGACATCGCGCCGTCACTGAACGCCGCGCCGAGGGCGGGCGGTGGGTCGTCATCGCGACGGACGGCATTTGCGGACGCTGGGACGAGCAGTGACCCGGGGCGATCGTCGTGACCCAGGACAAGTCGCCACGGCGACCGACGACGACGGACGGGACGACGAGGACCGAGTCGCCGGGGTCGTCGGCGTAGGCGAAGGAGCCGAGGCTGACCAGGCCGCTGCCGGGCTCGCTCGACGTCGTCGCGTGATCGAGCGCGCGTGCCACCTGCTCGCGTCCACCACTTGTCGGCGTCGGCGAAGCGGGTCGGGCCGGTGGTGCGGATCTGCGCCGCGGCGCCCCAGCCGACCAGCCCCTCGCCCCTGCGCAGCCACGTGCTCGCGTCGCCGTGGGGGAGGCGGTCGATCAGGTCGGGCACCGTCTCGGCGTCGAGCCCGGACGGTGCGTACGACGAGTGGCTGGGCCGCGGGGTCGCCGGTGTGGCCGGGGGTCGCACTGCTCGTCACGAGGGCAGAGCCTACGCCGGGCCCCACGGCCCAACGCAGTCGTGGCCGGTCAGGACCGGTAGATGATGACCGGGGTGCCGATGGCCACCTGGTCGAAGAGCCACGGCGACGCCGTCGTAGTCGCGCACGTTGACGCAGCCGTGCGAGGCGCCGGCTGTAGCCGTTGGCCGCGAAGTCGGGGGAGTAGTGCACGGCCTGGCCGCCCGAGAAGAACATCGCGAACGGCATCGGGGTGTCGTACAGGCTCGAGACGTGGTCCGCGGGACTTCGGAGAACACCGAGAACGCGCCCTCGCGGGTCGGGCAGCTCGTCGGAGCCGAACCGCACGTCGAACGTCTCCATGCACCTTGCCGTCGATCACCCAGCGCAGGCTGTTCGACGGTCTTGTCGATGCACAGCACGCGACCGGTCGTGCAGCGCGGGTCCAGCGCGGCCGGCTCGGGCTCGATGTTGTGCATCTGCTCGTACGTCGGGGTGTAGGTCATCGCGGCCAGCCGGTCGAACGTGCGCTGGTCGACCTCGCCGGTCACCGGGATCTCGCGCTTGGCCTGGAAGCCGCGCACCGCCTCGACGGTCGTCTGCGTCGTAGCTGCCGGTGACGTCGCCGAAGAGCCAGGCGATCTGCTTGAGGCGCGCCTGCACCCCGCGCACCTCCTCGCCTCCGGCGCCGGCGGCGTACAGCGCCGGGCCGGGCTTCAGCACGTTGAACTTCTCGTCGTGCGTCGGCGTCTCGGTCATCGAGGTCAGCCGCGTCCACGTCCTGTCGTCGACCTGGCCAGTGGCCTTAATTCTTTGCCACGCTTGGCCTGGAAGCCGCGCTACGGCCTCGCGGGTCGCGCCGTCGTACCTCCCGGTCGTGAGCTCGGGCCACCAGGCCAGCTGGAAGAGCCGGTGCTGCAGCTCGCGCACCTGCTCGCCCTCGTCGCCCTGCGCCAGCACGAACTCCGGCGCCGGCGGCTCCGTCGGCGTGGGAGCGGTCGTCGGGGTGGGGGTCTCGACCGGAGCGCTGGGCGTCGGAGTCGCGGTCGGCTCGACCTCGCTCGCGGACGCCGGCTCGGCCTGCCGGTCCGCGTTCGGCCGGCGCCGCAGGCGAAGGCCGTGCCGATCGTCGCGGCGGCGAGCACCGCGACCGTCAGCATGGTCACCATCAGGGCGCGCAGCGCCTTCATCCATTCCTCCGGGGTCGTGAGCGTTCCCAGTCTCACTGACGAGGACGCATCAGCTCGGCATTTGGTTGCCAGGAACGTTGCCGAGCGGGGGGTCGCCGTGATGAGGGCCGTAGGCTCCGGCCCGTGGCTCGCGCAGAGCTGGAAGAAGAGACCGACCGACGTACGTCGCATGTTCAACGCCGTCGCCAAGCGGTACGACGTCACCAACGACGTGCTCTCGCTCGGACAGGACCGGCGCTGGCGCCACGACGTGATCAACGCCGTCGCACCGAAGCGCGGTGAGCTGGTCCTCGACCTCGCCGCCGGCACCGGTACGTCGAGCCAGCCGTTCGCGGACGAGGGCGCCTACGTGGTCCCGTGCGACTTCTCGCTCGGCATGCTCCAGGTGGGCAAGAGGGCCCGGCCGGCCCTGCCGTTCACCGCCGGCGACGGCACGCAGCTGCCCTTCGCCGACGACACCTTCGACGCGGTGACGATCTCGTTCGGGCTGCGCAACATCGTCGACCCGCTCGCCGGCCTGCGGGAGCTGCGCCGGGTGACGAGGCCAGGTGGGCGCTTCGTCGTGTGCGAGTTCAGCCACCCGACCTGGACGCCGTTCCGGACCGTCTACATCGAGTACCTGATGAAGGCGCTGCCGACGGTCGCCCGCGCCGTCTCGTCGAGCCCCGACGCGTACGTCTACCTGGCCGAGTCGATCCGGGCCTGGCCCGACCAGGCCGGCCTCGCCGCCCTGGTCGCCGAGGCCGGCTGGCGGATCCGGCCTGGCTCAACCTCACCGGCGGCGTCGTCGCGCTCCACCGCGCGACCGCCTGAGTCCGTCAGGCCTGGTCGCGCGAGAGCCAGGCGGCAGTGCCGGCGGCACCCAGGAGTCGAATCGGTCGAGCAGCCGGTCGGGGTCCTTGTCGACGATCAGCAGGTCGACGTGTCCCCGGCGGACGAAGCCCTGGCCGACCGCGTGGTCGAGGAAGCCGATGAGGCCCGACCAGTAGCCATCGACGTCGAGCAGGCCGATGGGCTTGCGGTGCAGCCCGAGCTGGAGCCACGTGTAGGTCTCGAACAGCTCCTCGAGCGTCCCGGTGCCGCCGGGCAGCACCACGAACGCGTCGGCGCGGTCCATCATCTCCAGCTTGCGGGCGTGCATCGAGTCGACCACCGAGAGGCTGGTCAGCTGCTGGTGGGCGATCTCCTTGACCATCATCGGCTCCGGGATGACCCCGTGCACGCGGCCGCCGCCGGACATCACGGTGTCGGAGACGGTGCCCATCAGCCCCACGTGCGCGCCGCCGTACACGAGCTCGAGGTCCCGCTCGACCAGGGCCCGGCCGAGCGCCGTGGCCGCGTCTGCGTACGTCGGGGAGCAGCCGGGACTCGAGCCGCAGTAGACGCAGATGCTTCGCACGTCGAGCACGCTAACGCTCCACCCCGGTCGCCGTCCGGTCAATTACGCAACGCAGACGTTCCTTAAATCCGCAGGTCAGCGGCCATTTCGGGGCGAGACCCCGGGATGACGGAACCCGGGGCGAGCCCTAGACTGTGCCCTGCGCCACTCGTGAACAGATTCACAAGGTCACATGACCCGGGTCGGACGAGGGCGGTTCGACGGAAGGGAACGCACGGCATGGAGCTCTACACGCCAGTCCTGGCGTTGGCCCTCCTCGCGGCGGGCTTCGCGATCTTCTCGGTGGTCATGAGCGCGCTCGTGGGCCCCAAGCGCTACAACCGGGCCAAGCTCGACTCCTACGAGTGCGGCATCGAGCCCACGCCGCAGCCGGTGGGTGGCGGCCGGTTCCCGGTGAAGTACTACATCACCGCGATGCTCTTCATCGTCTTCGACATCGAGATCATCTTCCTCTACCCGTGGGCCGTGCAGTTCGACGCGATGGGCCTCTTCGGCCTCGTCGAGATGGTGCTCTTCATCGCCACCGTCTTCGTGGCCTACACCTACGTATGGCGCCGCGGCGGCCTGGAATGGGACTGAGAGCTGCGATGCCCGCACCCTGCCTACGTTCTCGTCGGTCGACGACCGCCGCGCCTGGAAGGTCGCCTTCCCTCCTCGGCCTCGGCATGGCACGCACCTCGCGACTCTCGAGAGAGATGGAGATCTGATGGGGATCGAAGAGAAGCTCCCGAGCGGCGTGCTGCTGACCACCGTCGAGGGCGTCGCCGGCTACATGCGCAAGGCGTCGTTCTGGCCGGCCACCTTCGGCCTGGCCTGCTGCGCCATCGAGATGATGACCTCCGGTGGCCCGAAGTACGACCTCGCCCGCTTCGGCATGGAGGTCTTCCGCGCCAGCCCACGCCAGGCCGACCTGATGATCGTGGCCGGCCGGGTGAGCCAGAAGATGGCCCCGGTGCTGCGCCAGATCTACGACCAGATGGCCGAGCCCAAGTACGTCCTCGCGATGGGCGTCTGCGCGAGCTCCGGCGGCATGTTCAACAACTACGCGATCGTCCAGGGCGTCGACCACGTCGTACCGGTCGACATGTACCTCCCCGGCTGCCCGCCCCGGCCCGAGATGCTGATCGACGCGATCCTCAAGCTCCACGACCAGGTGCAGTCGACCAAGCTCGGCGCCAACCGCCGTGCCGAGATCGAGGAGCTCGAGACCGCGGCACTCACCGCGCTGCCCACCTCGCAGATGAAGGGCCTGCTGCGATGAGCGGCGACAACCGTTCGGGCCGCAGCTCCGACAACCGCTCCGAGAACTCCAAGGACCAGCCGGTCAAGGGCGACCAGCCCGTCTCGGTCGCCCCCACCGACGCCAGCCCGACCGTTCGCCAGGACGGCGCGCAGCGCAGCCCGTCCCGTGAGGACAACACCCACTCGACGGAGCTGCTGCCCGAGGACGCCACCGTCGAGCAGGCCGTCGGCGTACGCCACGGGATGTTCGGCACCAGCGGCACCGGAGACACCAGCGGCTACGGCGGACTGGTCGCGCCGATCGTCTACCCCGGCGCCACCCAGCGCCCGTACGGCGGCTGGTTCGACGAGGTCGCCGACGCACTGGAGGCCCGGCTCGGCCAGACCGACCTCATGGCCGCGCTCGAGCGGGTCGTCGTACACCGTGGTGAGATCACGTTCCACGTCCGGCGCGAGGACCTCGCCTTCGTCGCGCAGATGCTGCGTGACGACGAGAAGCTGCGGTTCGAGTTCTGCTCGAGCATCAGCGGCGTGCACTACCCCGACGATACCGGTCGCGAGCTGCACGCGGTCTACCACCTGCTCTCGATGACCCACAACCGCCGGATCCGGCTCGAGGTCACCGCGCCCGACAGCGACCCGCACGTCCCGTCGCTGGTGAGCATCTACCCGACCAGCGACTGGCACGAGCGCGAGACCTGGGACATGTACGGCATCGTCTTCGACGGCCACCCCGCGCTCACCCGCATCCTGATGCCCGACGACTGGCCGGGGCACCCGCAGCGCAAGGACTACCCCTTGGGCGGCATTCCCGTGGAGTACAAGGGCGGCAGCATCCCGCCGCCCGACCAGCGGAGGTCTTACAACTAATGGCACAGCAGGACATGTACGCCGACCCCTCGGACACCAGCCAGGGCAAGGTCTTCACCGTCACCGGCCAGGACTGGGACTCCATCACCCAGGGCCTCGGCGACTCCGCTGACGAGCGGGTCGTGGTCAACATGGGCCCGCAGCACCCGTCGACGCACGGCGTGCTGCGGCTGATCCTCGAGCTCGAGGGCGAGACGGTCACCGAGGCCCGCTGCGGCATCGGCTATCTCCACACCGGCATCGAGAAGAACATGGAGTACCGCACCTGGGTGCAGGGCACGACGTTCTGCACCCGGATGGACTACCTCTCGCCGTTCTACAACGAGATGACCTACGCCCTCGGCGTGGAGCGGCTCCTCGACATCGAGGCCGACATCCCCGAGAAGGCCCAGGTCATGCGGGTCCTGCTCATGGAGCTCAACCGCATCTCCTCGCACCTCGTCGCCATCGCGACCGGCGGCATGGAGATCGGCGCGCTCACCGTCATGACGATCGGCTTCCGCGAGCGCGAGCTGGTGCTCGACCTCTTCGAGCTGATCACCGGCCTGCGCATGAACCATGCGTTCATCCGCCCCGGCGGCGTCGCCCAGGACATCCCGCCGGGCGCCCTCGACGAGATCCGCGACTTCATCGTGCTGATGAAGAAGCGGCTGCCCGAGTACGCCGCCCTGTGCAACGCCAACCCGATCTTCAAGGCCCGGCTGGAGAACGTCGGCCACCTCGACCTCGCCGGCTGCCTGGCCCTCGGGCTCAGTGGTCCGCCGCTGCGCGCGACCGGCTACGCCTGGGACCTCCGCAAGACCCAGCCCTACTCCGGCTACGAGACCTACGACTTCGACGTGCAGACGTGGGACACCGCCGATGCCTACGGCCGGTTCCGCGTGCGCCTCAACGAGATGCACGAGTCCCTGAAGATCGTCGAGCAGGCCGTCGAGCGGCTCGCCGGCCTCGAGGGTGCGCCGGTCATGGTCGCCGACAAGAAGATCGCCTGGCCGAGCCAGCTCGCGATCGGCAGCGACGGCATGGGCAACAGCCTCGACCACATCAAGCACATCATGGGCGAGTCCATGGAGGCGCTGATCCACCACTTCAAGCTGGTGACGGAGGGCTTCCGCGTGCCCGTCGGCCAGGCCTACGTGCCGGTCGAGTCGCCGCGCGGTGAGCTGGGTGCGCACGTCGTCTCCGACGGCGGCACCCGCCCGTTCCGCGCGCACTTCCGTGACCCGTCGTTCACCAACCTGCAGGCCACCAGCGTGATGAGCGAGGGCGGCATGGTCGCCGACGTGATCGTGGCGATCGCGTCCATCGACCCCGTGATGGGAGGAGTCGACCGGTGAGCGAAGCGAGAGAGCGCGGCGGTCCGCACCCGACCGCCGTCCGTGAGATGGCGCTCGAGCTGCGAGCTCACCAAGAGGAGCAGCCATGAGTGCCATCGACGACACGACGTACGCCGAGCTGCGCGAGATCGCGGCCCGCTACCCGGAGAAGCGGTCGGGCCTGCTGCCGATGCTGCACCTGGTGCAGTCCGCGGCCGGCCGGATCACCCCCGAGGGCATCGAGGCGTGCGCCGAGATCCTCGACCTCACGGCGGCCGAGGTCAGCGGTGTCGCGACGTTCTACACGATGT
Organism: uncultured Actinomycetota bacterium; assembly: GCA_963825755.1. Lineage (GTDB taxonomy): Bacteria > Actinomycetota > Actinomycetes > Propionibacteriales > Nocardioidaceae > Nocardioides. The sequence goes on from CAWGUS010000020.1 coordinate 12,671, forward strand.
ACAAGCGCAAGCCGGTCGGCGACTACCACGTCGGCGTCTGCACCAACACGCTGTGCGCGGTGATGGGCGGCGACGTGATCTTCGAGCGGCTCAAGGAGCACCTCGACGTCGGCAACGACGAGACCACCCAAGACGGCATGATCACGCTCGAGCACGTCGAGTGCAACGCGGCCTGCGACTACGCCCCGGTGGTGATGGTCAACTGGGAGTTCATGGACAACCAGACCCCGGAGTCCGCGACGCAGCTGGTCGACGACCTGCGCGCCGGCGCCGAGGTCCACTCGACGCGCGGACCCAGGCTCTGCACGTGGCGCGAGGCCGAGCGGGTCCTCGCCGGCTTCCCCGACGGCCTCGCCGACGAGGGGCCCGCTGCCGGGCCCGCCTCGCTGGTCGGCCTCGCGATCGCCCGCGAGCAGGGTTGGACCGCGCCCGACCCGGCGGCCACCACGGAAGGCGGCTCCAAGTGACCGACGTACTCACGCCCGTCCTCACCGACAACTGGGACCAGGAGCGCAGCTGGACCCTCGCGGCCTACGAGGAGCGCGGCGGCTACGGCGCCCTGAAGAAGGCGCTCGTTATGGCACCGGACGACATCATCACCGCCGTCAAGGACTCCGGTCTCCGCGGCCGTGGCGGCGCGGGCTTCCCCACCGGCATGAAGTGGGGCTTCATCCCGCAGGACAACCCCAAGCCCAAGTACCTCGTCGTCAACGCCGACGAGTCGGAGCCGGGCACCTGCAAGGACATCCCGCTGATGATGGCGGCGCCCCACACGCTGGTGGAGGGCGTGATCATCAGCTCGTTCGCGATCCGCGCCAACACGGCGTTCATCTACATCCGCGGCGAGGTGCTCCACGTGATCCGCCGGGTGCAGCGCGCGGTGCAGGAGGCCTACCTGGCCGGCCACCTCGGCAAGGACATCCACGGTTCGGGCTACGACCTCGACGTCGTGGTGCACGCCGGTGCCGGTGCCTACATCTGCGGCGAGGAGACAGCCCTGCTCGAGGGCCTCGAAGGACGCCGCGGCCAGCCGCGCCTCCGCCCGCCGTTCCCCGCCGTGGCCGGCCTCTACGCCAGCCCGACGGTCATCAACAACGTCGAGTCCATCGCGTCGGTGCCGAGCATCATCGACCACGGTGCCGCCTGGTTCTCGTCGATGGGCACCGAGCGCTCCAAGGGCTACGGCATCTTCAGCCTGTCCGGCCACGTCAACAAGCCCGGCCAGTACGAAGCCCCGCTGGGCATCACGCTGCGCACGCTGATCGACCTGGCCGGTGGCATGCGCGGCGGCCGCGAGCTGAAGTTCTGGACCCCCGGCGGGTCCTCGACGCCGATGCTGACGGCCGAGCACCTCGACGTACCCCTCGACTTCGAGGGCGTCGGCGCGGCCGGCTCCATGCTCGGCACGCGCGCCATCCAGCTCTTCGACGAGACCGTGTGCGTCGTGCGGGCGACCCTGCGCTGGACCGAGTTCTACAAGCACGAGTCGTGCGGCAAGTGCACGCCCTGCCGCGAGGGCACGTGGTGGCTGGTGCAGACCCTCGCCCGCCTCGAGAAGGGCCAGGGCACGGAGGCCGACCTCGACACCCTGCTCGACCAGTGCGACAACATCCTGGGCCGCTCGTTCTGTGCGCTCGCCGACGGTGCGGTCAGCCCGATCCAGTCGTCCATCCAGTACTTCCGCGACGAGTTCATCGAGCACTTCACCACCGGAGGCTGCCCCTTCGACCCGGCGGCCTCGACCCTCTTCGCACCGGCAGGAGCGACCGCTTCATGACGACCACTCCTGAGAAGACCCTTCGAGACGGCGCTGGCGCGCCTCCTCAGGACGGCGCCGCGCTCGTCACGCTCACGATCGACGGCGTCTCCGTCAGCGTGCCGCCGGGCACGCTGGTGATCCGCGCGGCCGAGCAGGTCGGCGTACAGATCCCGAGGTTCTGCGACCACCCGCTGCTCGCGCCCGTCGGCGCCTGCCGGCAGTGCCTCGTCGAGGTGGCCACGCCCGGCCCCGACGGATCGATGCGCCAGATGCAGGGCCCGCCCGGGCGGATGAAGCCGCAGGCGTCCTGCACCCTCGTCGCCACCGAGGGCATGGAGGTCAAGACGCAGCTGTCCTCCGAGGGAGCCGACAAGGCCCAGCAGGGCATCATGGAGTTCCTGCTCGTCAACCACCCGCTCGACTGCCCGGTCTGCGACAAGGGCGGCGAGTGCCCCTTGCAGAACCAGGCCATGTCCAACGGCCGCGGCGAGTCGCGCTACGACGGCGTCAAGCGCACGTTCCCCAAGCCGATCAACATCTCGGCGCAGGTCCTGCTCGACCGCGAGCGGTGCGTGCTGTGTGCCCGCTGCACGCGCTTCTCCAACGAGATCGCCGGCGACCCCTTCATCGAGCTGATCGAGCGCGGTGCCCTCCAGCAGGTCGGCATCTACGAGAAGCAGCCGTTCGAGTCCTACTTCTCCGGCAACGCGATCCAGATCTGCCCGGTGGGCGCGCTCACCTCGGCCGAGTACCGGTTCCGCTCGCGTCCCTTCGATCTGGTGTCAGCGCCCTCGATCGCCGAGCACGACGCGTGCGGCGCGGCGATCCGCGTCGACCACCGCCGCGGCAAGGTCATGCGCCGCCTGGCGGGCAACGACCCCGAGGTCAACGAGGAGTGGATCACCGACAAGGACCGCTTCGCGTTCGCCTACACCCGCGCCACCGACCGGCTCACCCACCCACTGGTGCGCGACGACGAGACCGGCGAGCTCCGGGCCGCGTCGTGGCCCGAGGCGTTCGCCGTGGCCGCCCGCGGCCTCCGTGCCGCGGGCGCGGGCGCCGTGCTCACGGGGGGCCGGGTCACCGCCGAGGACGCCTACGCCTACTCCAAGTTCGCCCGGGTCGCCCTCGGCACCAACGACATCGACTTCCGCTCGCGGCCGCTGTCGGGCGAGGAGACGTCGTTCCTCGGTGCCCACGTCGCGCTCTCGGGCGGCGTCACGTACGCCGACCTCGAGAGGGCATCGGTCGTGGTGCTCGCCGGGTTCGAGCCCGAGGACGAGGCCGGCACGATCTTCCTGCGCCTGCGCAAGGCGTCGAAGAAGGCGACCCGCATCGTCTCCGTCGCGCCCTTCACCACGCGCGGCCTGATGAAGATGAACGGCACGCTCGTGCCGACCGCGCCCGGTGACGAGGGCGCGGCCCTGGCCGCCCTCGCCAGCGACGGCACCGTCGCACTCGATGCAGGTGGTGTGATCCTGGTCGGCGAGCGCCTCGCCACCTCGCCCGGCGCACTCGCGGCAGCCCTCGACCTGGCCGCCACCACCGGCGCCCGGCTCGTCTGGGTGCCGCGTCGAGCCGGCGACCGCGGGGCGGTCGAGAGCGGCTGCCTGCCCACCCTGCTGCCGGGCGGCCGGCCGGTCGCCGAAGCCGACGCCCGCGTCGACGCGGCCGCTGCGTGGGGAGTCGACGCGCTGCCCGACAAGGTCGGCCGTGACGCCGACGCGATCGTGGCCGCCCTCGCCTCCGGCGACGTGCACGGACTCGTCATCGGCGGCGTCGACCCCGACGACACCCGCGACCCGGCCGCCACCCGCGCGGCCGTCGGAGCAGCGGCGTTCGTGGTCGCCCTCGAGCTGCGCGAGACCGACGTGACCCGGGCCGCCGACGTGGTGTTCCCCGTCGCGCCGGTCACCGACAAGGCCGGCACCTTCGTCACCTGGGACGCCCGCACCCGCGGCTTCGACGCGGTGTTCAGCAACCCCGCCTCGCTGCCCGACCTGCGCATCCTGGCCGGCATCGCCGACGAGCTGGGCACGCCGCTCGGCTTCCGCACCGTCGACGACGTCCGCTCCGAGATGGTCGCGTTCGGCCCGTGGGACGGCCCCCGCCCGGCGTTCGAGCAGGGCAAGCCTCCCAAGACGCCGCGCGCCAGGGCCGGCTCGCTGAAGCTTGCCACCTGGAAGCAGATGATCGGCCTCGGCTCCCTCCAGGACGGCGACGAGCATCTCCGTGCGACCGCGCGCCGGCCGGTCGCCCGACTCGGCCAGACGGCGTACGACGACCTGTTCGGCATGCTCGACCCCGGTGCCGTCCCGCAGGCCACCGTCACCGGCGACCGCGGGTCGGTGACCCTCCCGGTCGAGGTCGCCGACCTGCCCGACGGTGTCGTCTGGGTCGCCGCCAACGCCTTCGGCAACGGTGTGCTGGCCGACCTGGCCTCACCCGGCAGCACGGTCATGGTGAAGGGAGTCCGCGCATGAACGTCTCGATCGTGCCCATGGTCGACGACCTGTCGGCCTTCGGCCAGGACCCGTGGTGGCTGGTCGTCGTCAAGGCCGTGATCATCTTCATCGTGCTGGTGGTGCTCACCCTCTTCAACATCTGGTGGGAGCGCCGGGTCGTGGCCCGGATGCAGCACCGCATCGGCCCCAACGTGCACGGGCCCTTCGGCCTGCTGCAGTCGCTCGCAGACGGCGTCAAGCTGGCCCTGAAGGAGGACATCATCCCGAAGGCCGCCGACAAGGTGGTCTTCCTCCTCGCGCCGGTCATCGCGGTGATCCCGGCGTTCGTGACGTTCTCGGTGATCCCGTTCGGCCCCGAGGTCGGGCTGCCGTTCACCGACCGCACCACCCCGCTCCAGCTCACCGACATGCCGGTCGCCGTGCTCTTCGTGATGGCGATCGCCTCGATCGGCATCTACGGCATCGTGCTCGGCGGCTGGTCCTCCGGGTCGACGTACTCCCTCCTCGGCGGCCTGCGCTCGAGCGCCCAGATGATCTCCTACGAGGTCGCCATGGGTCTCGCGCTGGTCGCGGTGTTCCTCTACGCCGGCTCGATGTCGACCTCCGGCATCGTCGAGGCACAGGCCAGCAACAACTCTCTCGACGTGTTCGGAGCCGAGATCCCGATCCCGGGCTGGTTCGCCTTCGTGCTGCTGCCGTCGTTCGTCATCTACGTCATCTCGATGGTCGGCGAGACCAACCGCGCCCCCTTCGACCTGCCCGAGGCCGAGGGCGAGCTGGTCGGCGGCTTCCACACGGAGTACTCCAGCCTGAAGTTCGCGCTGTTCTTCCTGGCCGAGTACATCAACATGGCGACCGTCTCCGCCCTGGCCACCACGCTGTTCCTCGGTGGCTGGCGCGCCCCGTGGCCGATCTCGATCTGGGACGGCGCCAACGAGGGCTACTGGCCCGTGCTGTGGTTCTTCGGCAAGGTGCTCGCGTTCATCTTCTTCTTCATCTGGCTGCGCGGCTCGCTGCCGCGACTGCGCTACGACCAGTTCATGGCGTTCGGCTGGAAGGTCCTGATCCCGGCCTCCCTGCTGTGGATCGTCGCGGTCGCCACCATCCGGGTGCTCTCGGGCACCGAGGACCTCGACCAGCGCTACGTGCTCGGCACCATCGGTGTGCTGTTCGGCGTCTTCCTGGTGACGTTCTTCGTCGGTGACGTGCTCGACAAGCGCAAGGAAGCCGAGGTCGAGGACGAGCCGACCGGCCCGGTCGACCCCTACGCCGGCGGGTTCCCGGTGCCGCCGATGCCCGAGGCCGGTGCCGTCCGCGGCGCCGCCGCCCCGCTCACCTTCCGCACGACCACGACGGCGTCCTCCGTGACCGCCGATGGTGAGGAGATCTGATGGCCGAGCCTGAGTCGAAGACCCTGAAGGAGCAGTTCTGGGACCCCGTCGCGGGGTTCGGGGTCACGTTCCGCACGATGTTCAAGAAGGTCGTCACCGAGCAGTACCCCTTCGAGAAGCTGCCGACCGCGCCGCGCTTCCACGGCCGGCACCAGCTCAACCGCTGGCCCGACGGGCTCGAGAAGTGCATCGGCTGCGAGCTGTGTGCCTGGGCCTGCCCTGCCGACGCGATCTACGTCGAGGGCGGCTCCAACTCCGACGGGCCCGACGGCGAGCGGTTCAGCCCAGGCGAGCGCTACGGCCGGGTCTACCAGATCAACTACCTGCGCTGCATCCTCTGCGGCCTGTGCATCGAGGCGTGCCCGACGCGCGCGCTGACGATGACCAACGAGTACGAGCTGGCCGACACCAACCGGGCTGACCTCATCTACGAGAAGAGCGACCTGCTCGCGCCGCTGCTGCCCGGCATGGAGCAGCCGCCCCACCCGATGCGTCTCGGCACCGACGAGGGCGACTACTACCGCGGCAACTTCTCGAGCCCCGGCGCAGCACCGGAGCCCGAGGCCCCGGCAGGAGGTGCGCACTGATGGCCTTCTGGATCCTCGCCCCGATCATGGTGATCGCCGCCCTCGGCATCCTGTTCGTCCGCAAGGCCGTGCACGCCGCGCTGCTGCTGGCCGTCGTGATGATCAGCCTCGCCGTCCTGTACGCCGTGCTCGACGCGCCGTTCCTCTTCGCCGTGCAGATCATCGTCTACACCGGCGCCATCTTGATGCTCTTCCTCTTCGTGCTGATGCTGGTCGGCGTCGACGCCTCGGACTCGGTGGTCGAGACGATCCGCGGCCAGCGCGCGATGGCCGTCGTCGCCGGGCTGGTGCTCGGCCTGGTGCTCGTCATCGGCCTCGGCCAGATCACGCTCGGCACCGTGGTCGGCCTCGACGACGCCAACGAGGGCGGCAACATCCAGGCGCTGGCCAACATCCTGTTCAGCCGCTACGTCTTCGCCTTCGAGGCCACCAGCGCGCTGCTCATCACCGCGGCCATCGGCGCGATGGTGCTCGCCCACCGCGAGCGCCTGGAGCCGAAGGCCACGCAGGCCTCGCTCGCCGCCCAGCGCATGCAGGACTACGCCGCGAGCGGCAAGCACCCCGGTCCGCTGCCGTCCCCGGGTGTCTACGCCCGGCACAACGCCGTCGACACCCCGGCCCTCCTGCCCGACGGCACCGCGTCGGAGATCTCGGTCTCCCGGGTGCTCGCAGCACGCGGCACGGTGCGATCGGCGCCCGCCATGGCCGACGACATCACCGAGGTGCAGCGCCAGCTCGGCGTCGACCCGAGGAAGATGCCGGAGACCGGCGGCAAGACCGGCGCCCCGGCCAACACCGAGGAGGACCAGCGATGAACGAGTACATCGTCCTCTCCGCGATCCTCTTCACGATCGGCTGCGTCGGGGTGCTGACCCGGCGCAACGCGATCGTGGTCTTCATGTGCGTCGAGCTGATGCTGAACGCCAGCAACCTGGCCTTCGTCACCTTCGCCAAGCAGCACGGCAACCTCGACGGGCAGATCGCGGCCTTCTTCGTGATGGTGGTCGCCGCAGCCGAGGTCGTGGTCGGGCTCGCGATCATCATGACCATCTTCCGGACCCGTCGCTCGGCCTCGGTCGACGACGCCAGCCTGCTGAAGTACTGAGGGGTCTGCACACATGTTCTCTCGGACTAGAAGAGGGCGCCATCCCGGTGGTCGACCCCGGCGCGGCCGACGGGGTGTTCTCCCTGCTGTGGCTGGTGATCGCCCTGCCGCTCGCCGGCGCGGTGGTGCTGCTCGTCGGTGGACCGCTCACCCGGAGGGCCGGCAAGAGTCCCTCGACGGCTGGGGTCACTACCTCGGCACGGCCACGGCCGCGGCGTCGTTCGTGCTCAGCCTGGTGCTGTTCATCAGCCTGCTCGGCCGCGACGAGGCGGAGCGCCAGGTCGGCCAGCACCTCTACACCTGGTTCCGGGCGGGTGGCCTCGACGTCGGCATGGACCTGCTCTACGACCCGCTCTCGGCCTTGTTCCTGCTCCTGATCACCGGTGTCGGCTCGCTCATCCATGTCTACTCCATCGGCTACATGGAGCACGACGAGCGCCGTCGCCGCTTCTTCGGCTACCTCAACCTGTTCGTCGCCGCGATGCTGATGCTGGTGCTGTCGGCCAACTTCATCGGCCTGTTCCTCGGCTGGGAGGGCGTCGGCCTCGCGTCGTACCTGCTCATCGGGTTCTGGCAGCACAAGCACTCCGCCGCTGCGGCGGCCAAGAAGGCGTTCGTCATCAATCGCGTCGGTGACATCGGCCTGTCGCTCGCGATCGCGCTGATGTTCGCGACGTTCGGCACCACCGACGTTCTCCGGCATCAGCGAGGTCGCCGGTGGTGCCTCCGAGGGCACCCTCACCGCGATCGGCCTGCTGCTGCTCCTGGGTGCGTGCGGCAAGTCGGCCCAGGTGCCACTGCAGGCCTGGCTCCTCGACGCGATGGAGGGCCCGACCCCGGTGTCGGCGCTGATCCACGCCGCGACGATGGTCACCGCCGGCGTCTACCTCGTGGTCCGCTCCAACTTCATCTTCGAGCTCGCGCCCACCGCGCAGACCGCGGTCGTGGTCGTGGGTGCGGTCACCCTCCTGTGGGGTGCGGTCATCGGTTGCGCCAAGGACGACATCAAGAAGGCGCTGGCCGGCTCCACGATGAGCCAGATCGGCTACATGATGCTGGCCGCGGGCCTCGGCCCCGCCGGCTACGCGTTCGCGATCTTCCACCTGCTGACGCACGGCTTCTTCAAGGCCAACATGTTCCTCGGTGCCGGCTCGGTGATGCACGGCATGAACGACGACGTCGACATGCGCCACTACGGCGCGCTCCGCACGGCGATGCCGGTGACCTTCGCGACGTTCGCCATGGGCTACCTCGCGATCATCGGGTTCCCCGGCTTCTCGGGCTTCTGGTCGAAGGACAAGATCATCGAGACCGCGCTCGCCGACAACTGGATCGCGGGTCTGTGCGCCCTCGCGGGCGCCGGCATCACCGCGTTCTACATGACCCGGCTGATGCTGATGACCTTCTTCGGCGAGAAGCGCTGGGAGAAGGACGTCCACCCGCACGAGTCGCCGCGCGTGATGACCGTCCCGCTCATGGCGCTCGCCGCGCTGTCCGTGCTCGGCGGACTGTTGCTCCTCGGTGACTGGATCGTCGAGTGGCTCAACCCGGTCACCGGTGTGGCCGAGCACCACGAGCCGCCGCTGCCGGCGATCGCCATCACGGTGATCATCGTGGGTGTCGTGGCCGTCGGCGTGGCCGTCGCCTGGTTGCTGGTCGGTCGCCGCGAGGTGCCCCGCGTGGCCCCGCAGGACGTCTCCTTCGCCACCCGTGCCGCACGCGCCGACGTCTACGGTGACGCGTTCAACGACGCGTTCGTCGTGCAGCCGGGCTCGCGTCTCGTCAGCGGCCTCACCACGATGGACCGCGTCGGCATCGACGGTGCCGTCGAGGGCGGCGCCGCGACGCTCGGTGGGATGTCGGGCGTGCTGCGCCGCGTCCAGAACGGCTACGTCCGGTCCTACGCACTCTCCCTGCTCGGCGGCGTCCTGCTCGTCGTCCTCGCACTGCTGGCGGTGAACCTCGCATGAACGACTTTCCCTGGTTGACGACGCTGATCCTGATCCCACTGGTCGGTGCCGTCGTCACGGCGTTCCTGCCGAGCGGACCCCGCGAGCCGCTGGCCAAGCAGGTCGGCCTGGGCTTCGCCCTGCTGGCGCTGATCCCGGCGATCGTGGTGGCGGCCGACTTCTCGGCCGGCTCTCCCGGCTACCAGTCGGAGGAGAAGCACGAGTGGATCGAGGCGTTCGGCGTGCACTACGCCGTCGGCGTCGACGGCCTCGGCCTGCTGATGGTGCTGCTGACCGTCGTCCTCATCCCGATCGTGATGCTCGCCTCCTGGCGTGACTCCGACGATGGCAATACGAAGACCTTCTTCGCCTGGACGCTCGCGCTCGAGGCGATGAGCCTCGCGGTCTTCACCGCCACCGACGTGTTCCTCTTCTACGTCGTCTTCGAGGCGACCCTCATCCCGGCGTACTTCCTGATCGGCGGGTTCGGCCGCACCGGCCGCGGCCGCGCGGCGACGAAGTTCCTGATCTACCAGCTCGCCGGCGGGCTGGTGATGCTCGGCTCGATCATCGGTCTGTACGTCGTCTCCGCCAACCAGGGCACGCCGTCGTACCTCCTCACCGACCTGGCACAGCTGAACATCGCCGAGGACACCCAGAAGTGGCTGTTCGCCGGGTTCTTCATCGCGTTCGCCATCAAGGCACCGATGTTCCCGGTGCACACCTGGCTGGCCGACACGACCGAGAAGGCGACCACCGGCACCTCCGTGCTGCTGGTCTGCATCCTCGACAAGATCGGCACCTTCGGCATGCTGCGCTTCTGTCTCGGGCTGCTGCCCGACGCGTCGCAGTGGGCCACGCCCGTGGTCGTCGTGCTCGCCCTGATCTCGATCGTGTACGGCGCGCTGGTGGCCATCGGCCAGGACGACATCCTGCGCCTGATCGGCCTCACGTCGCTGTCGCACTTCGGCTTCATCGTGCTCGGCATCTTCGTGTTCTCCACGCAGGGTGGCACCGGTGCGATCCTCTACATGGTCAACCACGGCATCGCCACGGCCGCGCTGTTCCTCGTCGCGGGCTACCTCATCCGCCGCCGCGGCACCACGCTGATCAGCCAGATGGGCGGCATCGAGAAGAGGGCGCCGGTGCTCGCCGGGCTCTTCCTGATCACCGGTCTCGCGGCCTGCGGGCTGCCGGGGCTGGCGCCGTTCGTGTCCGAGATGCTGGTGATCATCGCCGCGTTCGGCCACGCGTGGTGGGCGGGCGCGATCGCGGTCACCGCCATCGTGCTGTCCGCGGTCTACATCCTGTGGCTGTACCAACGCACCTTCACCGGTCCGAGTGGGCCCGAGGTCGCGACGTTCAGCGACCTCGACCGCCGCGAGGTGGGCACCCTCGCGCCGCTGCTGCTGGCGCTGGTGCTCTTCGGCTTCTACCCGATGCCGTTGCTCGACATCATCAACCCGAACGTCGAGACGACGCTGACCCAGGTCGGTGTCACCGACGAGGCGCCGACCGTGCCCGCCGCTGACCACGACGACGCCGAGGGGGCACACCCGTGAACGACTTCGTGAAGCCCGCCGTCGACTACCTCGAGCTCACGCCGCTGCTGATCGTCTTCGGCGTCGCGTGCGCCGGCGTACTCGTCGAGGCGTTCGTGCCCCGCGCCCACCGCTACCTCTCGCAGAGCGTGCTCGCCCTCACCGGTCTCGCCGCCGCTCTGGTCATGGTGGTGCTCGTCGCCCGCGACGTGCCGACGTACGCCGATGGCCGGGCCCGTGGGCTGCTCGCCGTGGGCGGCACCCTGGCGGTCGACGGACCCACGCTGTTCCTCTGGGGACTGATCCTCGTGCTGGCGATCCTCGGAGGGCTGCTGTTCGCCGAGCGTCACCTCGACGGCGGCGTCTCGGCGTTCGCCGGCCAGGCCGCCGCGCTGCCCGGCACCGAGGCCGAGCGCACCGCCTCGACGCAGGGGCCTCGACCACACCGAGGTCTACCCACTGCTGATGTTCGCGGTCTTCGGCATGCTGCTGTTCCCGGCGTCCAACGACCTGCTCACGATGTTCGTGGCGCTCGAGATCCTGTCGTTGCCCCTCTACCTGCTGTGCGGCCTCGCGCGCCGGCGCCGGCTGCTGAGCCAGGAGGCCGCACTCAAGTACTTCCTGCTCGGCGCCTTCTCCTCCGGCTTCTTCCTGTACGGCGCCGCGCTGATCTACGGCTACTCCGGATCCATGCAGTTCGCCGAGATCAGCGAGGCCGTCCGCAACGACGTCGACAACCGCGCGATGCTGCTCGTCGGACTCGGCCTGCTGGCCGTCGGCCTGCTCTTCAAGGTGGGCGCCGCGCCGTTCCAGTCCTGGACGCCCGACGTCTACCAGGGGGCCCCGACGCCCGTCACCGCCTTCATGGCGGCCGGCACCAAGGTGGCCGCGTTCGGTGCGATCCTCCGCCTGTTCTACGTCGCGTTCGGCGCGGACCGCTGGTCGTGGCAGCCGATGCTGTGGGTCATCGCGATCCTGACGATGATCGTCGGCGCCGTGCTGGCGCTGACTCAGACCGACATCAAGCGACTGCTCGCCTACTCGTCGGTGGCGCACACCGGATTCATCCTCACCGGTGTCCTCGGCGTGCAGGCGACCACCGACCTCAGCCCCGGCGAGATCACCTCCCTGCAGGCCGTGCTCTTCTACCTGGCCACCTACGGTCTCTCGACCCTGGGCGCGTTCGCCGTCGTCGGGCTGGTGCGCGACTCGGCCGGCGAGGCGACCGCGCTCAACCGCTGGGCCGGGCTCGGCAAGGAGTCGCCGGTCGTCGCCGGCGTCTTCGCGTTCTTCCTGCTCGCGATGGCCGGCATCCCGCTCACGTCGGGCTTCGTCGGCAAGTGGGCGGTCTTCTCCGTCGCGCTGGCCGCCGGTGCCTGGCCGGTCGTGGTGGCCGCGATCGTGTCCAGCATCATCGCCATCTACCTCTACGTCCGGGTCATCGTGCTGATGTACTTCGCCGACCCGGTGGGCGACGGTCCGTCGGTCTCGCACCCGTCGGTGCTCGCTGCCACGACGATCGCGGTCGGGGCCGCGGCGACCCTGATGCTCGGCGTACTCCCGGGTCCGTTGCTGGACCTGGCGGCACGTGCGGGAGAATTCATCAGGTGACCACCGACCCACGGCTCGACGCAGCTCCAGGACTCGCACTCCCCGTCACCGACGCGGCCCTGGCCGAGCGCCTCGCGTCGCGCATGGTCGAGGTCGAGGAGGCCCTCGCGGAGCACGTCCGCAGCCGGGCGCCGTTCATCACCGAGGCGGCCAGCCACCTGATGGCGGCCGGTGGCAAGCGGTTCCGGCCGCTGCTCGTGCTGCTCGCCGCCGAGGCCGGCGACACCGCCGACTCCGACAAGGTCATCCGGGCGGCCTGTGTGGTCGAGCTGACGCACCTCGCGTCGCTCTACCACGACGACGTGATGGACGAGGCCGACCTTCGCCGTGGTGCCGACTCAGCCAATGCCCGCTGGGACAACCACATCGCCATCCTCACCGGCGACTTCCTGTTCTCGAAGTCGTCCGAGCTGACCGCCGACCTCGGCGCGGACGCCGTACGCATCCAGGCACAGACGTTCACCCACCTCGTCGAGGGCCAGATCCTCGAGACGGTGGAGCCTGGCCCGGGGGAGGACCCGCTCGCCCACTACCTCGACGTGGTGGCCGGCAAGACCGGTGCGCTGATCGCGACCTCCGCACGCTACGGCGCCCACTTCGGCGGGGCGACCCCCGAGGTCGAGGAGGCCCTGACCCGCTACGGCGAGATCGTCGGCGCCTCCTTCCAGCTCAGCGACGACATCCTCGACATCGCCTCCGAGTCGGACGACGTCGGGCAAGACCCCCGGCACCGACCTGCGTGAGGGCGTCCCGACCCTCCCCGTGCTGATGGCCCGCGCGTCGACCGATCCGGCCGACGCGCGCCTGCTGGAGCTGCTCGACGCCGACCTCACCGACGACGCCCTGCACGCCGAGGCGCTCGACCTGCTGCGCCGGCACCCAGCCCTGGAGCAGGCCCGGGCGTACGTCGGCGAGCGGGCGGCCGAGGCCAAGGCCCTGCTCGCGACCCTGCCCGAGGGTCCGGTCCGCGAGGCACTCGAGGCGTTCGCCGACATCGTGGCCGACCGCTCGGCCTAGTGGAGACGCGTCAGCGGATCCGCTGATGGTGACCGGCGTGTCGAGACCCGGCCACAGCACGGGCCAGGACGACGTCAAACCGGAGCGCACTCCACGGTGAGGCGGAGCTGCCTTCGCCGATGACGGACCGTCTCGAACGTGAACACCACCAGCGCCACCCAGACCAGGACGAACCCGGCCCAGCGGCCGGCCGGCATGTCCTCGTGGAACCAGAGCACCCCGAGGCCGAACTGGAGGATCGGGGCGAGGTACTGCATCAGCCCCAGCGCCACCATCGGCACCCGGGTGGCCGCGGCCCCGAAGAGGATCAGCGGGATCGCCGTGACGATGCCGGTCGTGGTGAACAACAGCGCATGGCCGGCGCCGTGCGACCCGAAGCTGGACGCACCGGTGGCCACCAGGAAGCCGACGTACGCCGCGGCGAAGGGCCCGGAGATCGCCGTCTCGAGGGCCAGCGACTCGACGGCGCCGGCGTTCGCCTTCTTCTTGGCGAGACCGTAGGTGCCGAAGGTGCACGCCAGCACCAGGGCGATCCACGGCGGCCGGCCGTAGTCGATGGTCAGCACGACGACCGCGAGCGCCGCGATGCCGAGGGCGCCCCACTGGAGCCGGCGCAGGCTCTCGCCCAGCACGAACACGCCCATCAGGACGGTCACCAGCGGGTTGATGAAGTAGCCGAGGGACGTCTCGACGACGCGGTTGTTGTTCACGCCCCAGATGTACGTCGCCCAGTTGAGGCTGATGACGACGGCCGCGAGCGCCAGCAGCAGGAGTCGTCGCCTGTCCCGCGCCAGCGCCACGAACTGTCGGCGGCGACCGAGCACCACGACCAGCACGCCCATCGTGATGGCCGACCACAGGATCCGGTGCGCCAGGATCTCGACTGCCCCGGCCGGCTCGAGCAGCGGCCAGTAGAGGGGGAACGCACCCCACAGCAGGTAGGCGCCGGTGCCGAAGGCGAGTCCTCGTCGAGATTCCGGCACATCTTGATCGTAGGACGCGTCATGCCCTTACGATGAACCCGTCTTACCTGTGGGCGGACTGCAAGCCGTCCACCGTCACCACCGACTCCCAGGGGGAAGCTACATGCGGATTGTCCGCACACTCATTGCCTTGTTCGTCGCCGGGCTGGTCGGGTCGTCGGCCCTGTCGGTCGTGCCCGCGGGCGCCAGCGAGTCGCTCCCGACGCGCATCATCACCGGCGACGACACGCCCAAGACCTACCGGTCCTTCAAGCTCGCAGGGAACATCGAGGCCTTCCCCAACGGCAAGGCCTTCCTGCAGAAGAAGAAGTGCGGCAAGTGCAACTTCAAGACGGTGAAGAAGAACGTCAAGACCACCGCCTACGGCAACTACAGCACCACGATCTACACGCCGCCCAAGGGCAAGTGGAAGTGGCGCATCAAGGTCAAGGCGCAGGGTGGCTACGCCACGTCCTACAGCCCGATCTTCGCCACCCTGTTCAAGGGCAACAACTAGGACAGAGCAGAAGGGCCCCGCCGATCCGGCGGGGCCCTTCTGCATGTCCGGAGACCTCAGACGACGGTCCAGGTGTCGCCGCCGCCGATCAGCGCGCCGAGGCGCTGGGTCGCGTCGCCCTCGGTGTCGCCGCTGGCAGTGGTGACCTGCGCGCGCGCCTGGTCGTCGTACGTCGCGCGCTCGACCTGACGGAAGATGCCGATGGGCGACTGGTTGAGGTAGCCGGCGTCGGTCAGCCGGGAGATGGCGAAGGCCATGGTCGGGTCGGGGTTGTGCGCGTCGTGCACCAGCAGGGCGTCGGCGCTCACGTCGGCTACCTCCATCACCTTCACGCCACCGGTCGCCGAGTCACGGATCAGGCCCTTGGAGCCCTCGACGCCGAAGCGGATCGGCTCGCCGTGGACCAGCGGGATGATCGCGTCGGCCTTGGTGTCGGGGTTCTTGATCGCGTCGAACGCGCCGTCGTTGAAGATCGGGCAGTTCTGGTAGATCTCCACGAAGGAGGTGCCCCGGTGGGCTGCGGCGGCCGACAGCACCGAGGTGAGGTGCTTGCGGTCGGAGTCGATCGTGCGGGCGACGAACGTGCCCTCGGCCCCGAGCGCGAGCGACACCGGGTTGAACGGGTGGTCGACCGACCCCATCGGGGTCGACTTGGTGACCTTGCCGGCCTCCGACGTGGGGGAGTACTGGCCCTTGGTGAGTCCGTAGATGCGGTTGTTGAAGAGCAGGATCGTCATGTTGACGTTGCGGCGCAGCGCGTGGATCAGGTGGTTGCCGCCGATCGACAGCGCGTCACCGTCGCCGGTGACCACCCAGACCGAGAGGTCCTCGCGAGCGGTGGCGATGCCGGTGGCGATCGACGGCGCCCGGCCGTGGATCGAGTGCATGCCGTAGGTGTCGAGGTAGTAGGGGAACCGCGACGAGCAGCCGATGCCGGAGACGAAGACGATGTTCTCGCGGCGCAGGCCGAGGTCGGGCAGGAAGCCCTGCACGGCCTTGAGCACGGCGTAGTCGCCACAGCCGGGGCACCAGCGCACCTCCTGGTCGGAGGTGAACTCCTTGCCGGTCTGGGCGGGTGCGTCGGGGTCGACGGTGGGGACCGAGTCGATGCCCGACGTCAGGCCGGGGAACGGCAGGTCTGTGGTGGTCACGAGAGCGCCTCCTCAGGAGCGGTGGTGGCGAGGTTGACGTCGATGCCCTCGGCCTGCGACACGAGCTCGCCGATCGCCTCGGCCAGCTCGGCGGCCTTGAGCGGCAGCCCTCGCACGTGGTTGTAGCCCACCGCGTCAACAAGGTACGTCGCCCGCAGCAGCAACGAAAGCTGGCCGAGGTTCATCTCGGGCACCAGCACCTTGTCGTAGCGCGCCAGGATCTCGCCGAGGTCGTTCGGGAACGGGTTGAGGTGACGCAGATGGGTCTGCGCCACCCGGTAGCCGGCCTTGCGCACCCGGCGTACGCCGGCTCCGATCGGGCCGTAGGTCGAGCCCCAGCCGAGCACGAGCACCTTGGCACCCTGCCCGTCCTTGGCCGTGGGGTCGTCGACCTCCAGCGGCGGCAGCGAGTCGGCGATGCGCTGCACCTTGGCCTGCCGGGTGCGGACCATGAAGTCGTGGTTGGCCGGGTCGTAGGAGATGTTGCCGTGCCCGTCGCCCTTCTCGAGGCCGCCGATGCGGTGCTCGAGGCCCGCGGTGCCGGGGATCGCCCACGGCCTCGCCAGGGTCTCCTCGTCGCGCAGGTAGGGCCAGAAGTCGGCGTTCCCGTCGTCGAGAGCGTGGTTGGGCGCGGTCGCGAAGTGGGGGTCGATCTCGGGCAGCTCGGACAGCTCGGGCACCCGCCACGGCTCGGAGCCGTTGGCGAGCATGCCGTCGGAGAGCAGCAGCACCGGCGTGCGGTAGGTGACGGCGATGCGCACCGCCTCGAGGGCGGCGTCGAAGCAGTCGCCGGGGGACTGCGGTGCGACGATCGGCACCGGCGACTCGCCGTTGCGGCCGAACATCGCCTGCAGCAGGTCGGCCTGCTCGGTCTTGGTCGGCAGACCGGTCGACGGTCCGCCGCGCTGCACGTCGACGACGATCAGCGGCAGCTCGGTCATCACGGCGAGGCCGATGGCCTCCGACTTCAGGGCCAGGCCCGGGCCCGAGGTGGTGGTGACGCCCAGCGTGCCGGCGAAGGAGGCGCCGATCGCGGCACCGACGCCCGCGATCTCGTCCTCGGCCTGGAAGGTCGTGACGCCGAACGCCTTGTGCTTGCTCAGCTCGTGGAGGATGTCGGACGCCGGAGTGATCGGGTAGGACCCCAGGAAGACCGGCAGGCCCGACTGCACGCCGCCGGCGATCAGGCCGTAGGAGAGCGCGAGGTTGCCGGTGATGTTGCGGTAGGTGCCCGCGGGCATCGGCGCCGGCTTGATCTCGTAGCTGACGGCGAACGCCTCGGTGGTCTCACCGAAGAAGAAGCCGCTCTTGAACGCCGTGATGTTGGCGTCGCGGATGTCGGGCACCTTGGCGAAGCGCCTGGTGAGGAAGTCGGTGGTCGACTCGGTCGGGCGGCCGTACATCCACGACAGCAGGCCGAGGGCGAACATGTTCTTCGCGCGGGCGGCGTCCTTGCGGGACAGGCCGAACTCCTTGACGGCGGCCACCGTCATGCCGGTGAGGTCGAGTGGATGCACGGCGTACGCCGAGAGCGACTCGTCGTCGAGCGGCGAGGTCGTGTAGCCGGCCTTGGTGAGGTTGCGGCCGCTGAAGTCGTGGGTGTCGACGATGATCGTCGCGCCCTGGGGGAGGTCGCCGAGGTTGGCGCGGAGCGCCGCGGGGTTCATCGCGACCAGCACGTCGGGCGCGTCGCCCGGGGTGAGGATGTCGTGGTCGGCGAAGTGGACCTGGAAGCTCGACACACCCGGCAGCGTGCCCTGTGGGGCGCGGATCTCGGCCGGGAAGTTGGGCAGCGTCGACAGGTCGTTGCCGAACGCCGCGGACTCCTGGGTGAAGCGGTCTCCCGTGAGCTGCATGCCGTCACCGGAGTCACCCGCGAACCGGATGATGACCCGGTCGAGTTGCTTGACCTGCTTTGTCACAGCGGGGTCACCTGACGCCTTCCTCTGATTGTCGTCCAGCCCGTGGTGGGGCACGACCACCCACGATATCGCCGCTGGCAGGCGGAACCCCACCGTCTCCCGACGTGGACGAGCGCGCGCCGTGACGGACGACACGTCTCAGGCTCCGGTCGGCAATGCGGAGTAATCTGCCAAGATCGACTAAAGTACGCGACATAGAACAGATCGGTCCGACTCGGCGGACCCAACACATGAGGGATGCCATGAAGACCCAGCTCAAGACCGGCCGAGGCCGGTTCGCACTCGCCGCAGCGCTCGTCGGCCTCCTCGCCACCACCGCTGCCTGTGGCGGAGACGCGGACGCGGGCTCCGACGACAAGACCATCAGCATCGTCGGGTTCGCCGTCCCCGAGGCCGCGAACAAGGCCATCGCCGCCGACTTCGTCAAGACCGACGCGGGCAAGGGCATCAAGTTCAAGACGTCGTACGGCGCCTCCGGCGACCAGAGCCGTGCTGTGGAGTCCGGCCTCGATGCCGACTACGTGCACTTCTCCGTGCCCACCGACGTCACCCGGCTCGTCGACGCCGGCCTCGTCGCCGAGGACTGGGACCAGGGCGAGAACAAGGGCGTCGTGTCCCGTTCAGTCGTGGTCTTCGGTGTCCGTGAGGGCAACCCCAAGAACATCCAGACCTGGGACGACCTGGTCAAGCCCGGTGTCGAGATCGTGACGCCGAATCCCGCCTCGTCGGGTGCGGCTCGCTGGAACGCCCTGGCCGCCTACGGCCAGGTCATCGACGCTGGCGGCACCGAGGAGGACGCGAGCGACTACATCGACCAGTTCTTCGCCAACGTCGTCTCCCTGCCGGGCAGCGGCCGCGACGCCACGACGGCTTTCCTGGGCGGCACCGGCGACGTCATCATGGCCTACGAGAACGAGGCCATCCTGGCCGCGCAGAACGGCGAGGGCTTCGAGTACGTCATCCCCGAGACCTCCCTGCTGATCGAGAACGCCGGTGCCATCCTCAAGGACTCCGTCCCGGCCGCGGCCGACTGGCTCGACTTCGTGCTCAGCGACGAGGGCCAGACCGACTTCGCGCTGACCGGCTTTCGTCCCATCCGCGACGACGTCGACTTCGGCGGCACGGTCGAGGGTGCGAAGGACCCGTCCGACCCGTTCCCGACGGTGCCCAACCTGCTGACGGTCGATGAGGACTTCGGTGGCTGGGACGAGGTGACCGACAAGTTCTTCGACGAGGAGAGCGGTCTCATCACGCTCGCCATCGCCGCCTCGGGCAAGGGCGAATGACGACTGTCGCCACCCCACCCGCGAGTGACCGACCGGCGAAGGCCCGCCGGTCGGTCACCTCCACGGGTCTGACCGCCACCTCGGGGCTCGGGCTCGGCGTCGCGATGATCTGGTTCAGCCTGCTCGTCCTGATCCCGCTGTGCGCCGTGATCATCACCGCGGCGGACGGCGGCTGGGAGGCGTTCTGGACCACGATCACCAACGAGCAGACGTCCGCGGCGATCCGACTCACCCTGGTGCAGGCCTCGCTGGTCACGGTGGTCAACGTCTTCATGGGCACGCTCATCGCCTGGGTGCTCGTCCGCGACAGGTTCTGGGGCAAGGGCGCCCTGGAGATCCTGATCGACATCCCCTTCGCGCTGCCCACGATCGTCGCCGGCCTCGTGCTGCTCTCGCTCTACGGGCGCGACAACCCGCTCGGCGTCGACGTGGCCAACACCCGCTACAGCGTCTTCCTGGCCTTCCTCTTCGTAACGCTCCCGTTCGTCGTGCGCATGGTCCAGCCGGTGCTGGCCGAGCTCGACCGGGACGCCGAGGAGGCAGCCGCCTCGCTGGGTGCCAGCAAGCTCACGACGTTCCGGCGCATCGTGCTGCCGAGCCTGGCGCCGGCCATCTTCGCCGGCGCGGCGCTGTCGTTCGCTCGTGCCGTCAGCGAGTACGGCTCGCTCGTGCTGCTCTCGGGCAACCTGCCGTTCAAGACCGAGGTCACCTCCGTGCGCATCCTCGGCAGCATCGAGAACGACAACCTCGCCGGCGCTGCGTCGACGGCGACCGTGCTCCTGGTGATCTCGCTGGCGGTCATCGTGCTGCTCGACGTGATCCAGAGGAAGGTGGCCAACCGTGGTTAAGGCAGTGCTGCGGCTCGTGGTGGTCGCCTACCTGTTCCTCCTCGTCGCCTGGCCGGTCTCCCTCGTCGTCGTGAACACCTTCGACGGCGGCACCCAGGCGCTCATGGACGTGCTCGCCGACCCCGACGTGCAGTCCGCGCTCCGCCTCACGGTGCTGGCCGGCGTGGTGGCCGTGGCCATCAACACCGTCTTCGGTGTCGGCATGTCCCTGCTGCTGGTGCGCTACGACTTCTGGGGCAAGCGGGTGCTCAGTGCCCTCCTCGACCTGCCACTGTCGGTCTCGCCGATCGTGGTGGGCCTCGCGCTCGTGCTCGTGTACGGCGGCCGCGACGGCTGGTTCGGCCCGACCCTCGAGTCAGCCGGCTTCCGGGTCATCTTCTCGACCCCGGGCATCATCATGGCCACCGCCTTCGTGGCGCTGCCCCTGGTGATCCGTGAGGTGGTGCCGACCCTCGAGGAGATCGGCATCGAGCAGGAGCAGGCGGCCCGCAGTCTCGGGGCCAACGCCTGGCAGACGTTCTGGCGCGTCACGATTCCCGGCATCAAGTGGGCGATCGTGTACGGCGTCGTCCTCACCCTCGCCCGGTCCTTGGGCGAGTTCGGCGCGGTCAAGGTCGTTTCGGGCAACGTCCTCGGCGAGACGCGCACCGCCACCCTCACGGTGGAGGAGAAGTACCTCAACTTCGACCAGCAAGGCGCGTACGCCGTCGGCATTCCTGCTCGCCATGGTGTCCGTGATCTGCATCGTGGTCGTCGCACTCATCAGACCGAAGGAAGAGAAAGGCGCCCGCGCATGAGCATCGAGGTCAAGGGAGTCACCAAGCGCTTCGGCGACTTCGTGGCGCTCGACGACGTGAACGTGTCCATCCCCACGGGCCAGCTCACGGCACTGCTGGGACCGAGCGGTGGCGGCAAGTCGACGCTGCTCCGCATCATCGCCGGGCTGGAGGCCCAGGACTCCGGCACGATCGAGATCGAGGGCGTCGACGCCACCGCGCTGTCCCCGCAGAAGCGCAACGTGGGCTTCGTCTTCCAGCACTACGCGGCGTTCAAGCACATGAGCGTCGCCAAGAACGTCGCGTTCGGCCTCGAGATCCGCAAGCGCCCCAAGGACGAGGTCACCCGGCGGGTGGCGGAGCTGCTCGAGCTCGTGCACCTCTCGCAGTTCGGGCACCGGCTGCCGGCCCAGCTCTCCGGTGGCCAGCGCCAGCGGATGGCGCTGGCGCGGGCACTGGCCGTGGAGCCGACGGTGCTGCTGCTGGACGAGCCGTTCGGTGCGCTCGACGCGAAGGTCCGCAAGGAGCTGCGCGACTGGCTGCGCCGCCTGCACGACGAGGTACACGTCACGACGGTGTTCGTGACCCACGACCAGGAGGAGGCCCTCGAGGTCTCCGACGAGATCGTGGTGATCAACGACGGTCGCATCGAGCAGGTCGGCACGCCCGACCAGCTCTACGACGAGCCCGCCAACGACTTCGTGATGTCGTTCCTGGGTGAGGTCACCTCGCTCGTAGGGGTGGCCATCAGGCCGCACGACGTCGAGGTGTCCACCTCGCCCCAGATCGCCGGGGCCGTCGAGGGCACCGTCTCGCGGCTGCTGCGGGTCGGCTTCGAGGTCCGCCTCTCGGTGCTGACCCTCGACGGGGAGGACGTCAGCGTTCAGCTCACCCGCACCCACGCACGCTCGCTGGGAGTGGAGGAGGGGTCGACCGTCTGGCTGACGCCGGCCGGCGGCGCGACCGTGATGCCAAGGCAGGCAGCCGTGGCCCTCAGCTGATGGATGGGTGTCCGGCCTGAGCGCGCCTACAGTGGCGCCATGACCCACGGACCCGAGCTCGTCGAAGGGCTCTGGACCGCGGTCGACACGTTCGACGAGGAGCTCTTCGACCGGAGCCTCGCCGGGATCCTCTGGGACCGACCCCTCGAGGAAGCCGTCACCGGTGTGGTGCTGCCCTTCCTCGAGGAGCTCGGGCACCGCTGGGAGACCGGCGAGCTCTCGGTCGGCCACGAGCACTTCGCCAGCAACCTGGTGCGGCACCGGCTCGGCGCGTTGACGCTCGACATGGAGTACGACGAGACATCACCGGTCGCGGTGCTCGCCTGCCCGACGGGCGAGCGCCACGACCTGGCGCTGCTCTGCTTCGCCCTGCTGCTCTCACGGCGCGGATGGCGCACGCGCTTCCTCGGCGGTGACACCCCGATGGCCGCACTGTCCATGGCGGCGCGTGCAGGACGCGTCGACGCGGTCGTGGTGGCCTCGACCCGCGTGCTCCCGCTCGAGGCGCATGCGACGTCGTTGCGGCGGCTGGCCGTCGACCATCCCGTCTTCATCGCGGGTCGGGGAGCGACGCCCGCCGTCGCAGAGCTCCTCGGTGCCCGCCTCCTGCCGCCCGACCCGGTGCTCGCAGCAGCGGAGCTGGCCGGTGACGGAGCACCGGCGAACCCCGCCGCCGGCTGACTGCGTCAGCGGTAGTTGGTGAACTGCACCGCGAACTCGTAGTCCTGCGCCTTCACCAGCGCCTGCACCGCCTGGAGGTCGTCGCGCTTCTTGGACGACACCCGGAGCTCGTCGCCCTGCACCTGCGCCTTGACGCCCTTGGGGCCCTCGTCGCGGATCAGCTTGGAGATCTTCTTGGCGTCCTCGGAGGTGATGCCCTCCTTGAGCGTGATGGAGATCTTCGACTGCTGGCCTGACGCGCGCGGCTCCGAGGCGTCGAGGATCTTCAGGCTCTGCTGGCGCTTGATGAGCTTGTCCTTGAACACGTCGAGCACGGCGGTGGCCCGGTCGTCGGCGGAGGCGGTGATCTCGATGGCCTGCTCGCCCTGCCACTCGATGGTGGCTCCGGTGCCCTTGAAGTCGAAGCGGGTCGCGACCTCCCGGGCCGCCTGCCCGAGCGCGTTGTCGACCTCCTGGCGGTCGAGCTTGCTCACGATGTCGAATGACGAGTCGGCCATGGTGTCCTCCGGGTGCGTGTCATCTGCTGGCGTTTTTCTTCGGGTGCGCTGCCTGCGCTATTGTTTCGTCCGGCTCGCGGCGGCGCCACACGGCCCCCGCGACACCCACCATGGCAGGTTGCCCGAGCGGCCAATGGGAACGGACTGTAAATCCGTCGGCTTATGCCTACGCAGGTTCGAATCCTGCACCTGCCACAGATGGTGAGAAGGCCCCCGGCCCGCAGAGATGCGGACCGGGGGCCTTCGTGCTCCTTTGCCTCAGCCGGTCACCAGTACTTCACCTGGAGCGAGTCGAAGCGGTCGTTGGCGCCGGCGCCCACCCACGGCACGTACAGGTAGCGCCCGCTCTGGCCGTACCACCAGCTGGTGCCGGTCAGGTCCACGCCGTCGTACGCGCGTGCCGAGTTGCAGTAGTTGTAGCCCTTCATCGACGAGGCGATGTTGCGGATCGCCCAACCCAGGTTGATGCGGTAGCCGGTGGCGTCGCAGTGCCCGTCGTCGCCGTAGAAGTGGTACTGGTAGCCGCCGTAGTTCGAGTCCGCGTAGATGCTGAGCAGCAGGGTGTCGGCGGTCGCGCCGGCCGCGGCGGCGGCCGAGGCCCTGGTCTCCGAGCACGCGCGGGAGACCTCGGTGCTACCACCGGGGCCGACCGGCTGCTTCGAGACGAGCACGGCGCAGTAGCCCGTGACCGCACTCTCAGGGGACGTGGGCCGGGCCTGGGCTGGGCCGGTGACGGACAGGACGGTGAGCACGGCCAGGGCCGCACCGCCCACCCGCAGTGCAAGGTGTCGCATGATGCCTCTTTCCTCGAGATGGATGACCTTCACCATCGACTGTCCGGCGGGCACGACGACACGATTCGGTGGGGCTCGAACGGCCCGGCTCGCTGGTCGTAGTACCAGCGGACGATGGCGCCGGCCGCGGCCGGCGGAGATGATGGGCTGCGCGACGACACCGAGGAGCCCCACGCGCATGAAGCACCCGCTCGCTCCAATGGCTGCGGTCGCGCTCGTGGCGACTGCGGTTCTGGTCCTGACGCCGGGCTCGGCGTACGCGAGCGACGACGAGGCCCGCCGCGAGGGCAGGTGCGCCCGTGGGGTCGAGTGGGAGATGAGGGCCAAGCCCGACGAGGGGCGCTTCGAGATCGAGGTCGAGATCGACGCCGACCGCCGGGGCCAGAGGTGGGCCTGGGTGCTCACGCACAACGGCAGCGTCTCCGACCGGGGTACGTCGACGACCCGGGGCGGCGGCGCCTTCGAGGTCGAGCGGCTGGCCGTCGACGTGCCGGGCCTCGACACGTTCCGCTTCAAGGCGACCCGCAAGGGGGTCAGGTGCGTGGCACAGGTGAGCCTGTGACCACGCGGACGCCCTCCGGGTCGAGATGGCGGGCACTCCGGAGCCCGGTGCTGCTGTTCCTGCTGGTCGGGGTGCTCGCGCTGGCGGCCATCATCATCGGCGCCAGGGTGCTGGCCAACCGGGCAGCCGCGGCCGAGGCGCTCTCCGACGCCCGGTCCACGACCGAGGTGCTGGCCGGGTCGGTGGCCGAGCCTGCCATTCCGCTGGGTCTCCTCGAGGGTGACCCCGGAGCGCTCGACCGGTTCGACCGGCTCGCGACCGAGCGGCTGCTCGTCAACGACGTACGGCGCATCAAGATCTGGCGCGCCGACGGCACGATCGTCTACTCCGACGAGGTCCGGCTGATCGGCGAGCAGTTCCAGCTCGACGAGGAGGAGCTGGAGATCCTGGAGTCCGGCGGCTCCGACGCCGAGGTGTCCGACGTCTCCGAGCCGGAGAACCGCTACGAGCGCGACCAGGGCGGCCTCGTCGAGGTCTACACCCAGCTGTGGGCCCCGGAGGGGGAGCCGCTGCTCTTCGAGGCGTACTTCCCGGTGGCCGGCATCGACTCCCGCCAGGACGAGGTCATCGCGCCCTTCCAACGGATCACTCTCGGCGCCCTGGCGTTGCTGGTCGTGGTCGCCACGGCACTGCTGTGGATCCTGACCCGGCGGGTCACCCGCGCCGCGGCCGAACGGGAGCGCCTGCTGCTCAGCGCCGCGACCGCGTCGGCGGCGGAGCGGCGGCGGATCGCCCGTGACCTGCACGACGGGGTCGTGCAGGACCTGGCCGGCTCGTCGTTCGCCGTCTCCGCGCTCGCCCGCGACGCCAGCGAACCGACCCGCGCCACCCTGCTCGCCACGGGAAGGTCGTTGCGCAGCAGCCTGCGCGCGCTCCGGTCGCTCCTGGTCGAGATCCACCCGCCGGACCTCAGTGCCGACACCCTGCCGTCGGCCCTCGAGGACCTCTGCGCACCGGCAGCCGCCGCGGGAGTCCGCGTCGGCGTGACCGTGTCGGACCTCGGGCCAGTGGGCGAGCAGGAGGCCGCCCTGGTCTGGCGGGTCGCCCAGGAGGCGGTCCGCAACTCGCTGCGCCACTCGCGCGCCGCCGCCATGACCGTCGACCTCCAGCGCGTCGACGGGTCGCTCGTGCTCACCGTCGAGGACGACGGGATCGGCTTCGATCCCGACAGCGTCTCGAGCACGGCGCACTACGGCCTCCGGGGCCTCGAGAGCCTGGTGCGCGACAGTGGTGGCACACTCACGATCCGCTCCGCCCCGGGCGCGGGGACGACGACTCGGCTGGAGACCCGACCATGACGATCAGGGTGGCGCTCGTCGACGACCACGCGGTCCTGCGCGGCGGCCTGGCCCAGCTGCTCTCCGGCGAGCCGGACATCGAGGTCGTCGGCGCGGCGTCAGACGGCAGCGAGGCGCTCGACCTGGTGCGGCGCACGCACCCCGACGTGGTCCTGATGGACCTGCAGATGCCCGGCGTGGACGGTGTGACCGCGACGCGGCAGATCGTCGCGGAGGGCGGCACCGACGTCCTCGTGCTCACGTCGTTCTCCGATGCCGACCGGATCGTCGCCGCCCTCGACGCCGGGGCGGTGGGCTACCTGCTCAAGGACGCGGACCCCGACGACGTCATCGAGGGCGTGCGCGCGGTGAGCCGAGGGGAGTCGCCCATCCACCCGCGGGCGGCCCGCCAGCTGCTGGCGGCGCGGGGCGCGACGCCGAGCGAGGTCGACCTCACCCCGCGCGAGCTCGAGGTCCTCGCGCTGGTGCGCCAGGGGCTGGCCAACAAGCAGATCGGCCGCCGCCTCGGCATCTCCGAGCGCACCGTCAAGGCGCACCTCACGTCGGTGTTCTCCAGCATCGGCGTCAGCGACCGTACGCAGGCTGCGGTCTGGGCAGAGCGCCGCGGCCTGGGTGACTGATTCGGCAGCTCCCGGTGGCTCTGGCATGATGGGCACATCGAAGGGGAGTAGTTCCCGTCACCGGCCTCGTTCGTTGAGGCGCGGAGGTACGTCGACATACCGGCGGCGCACGTCGCCCGGCGTACCGCCCGGCCAGCCTGGTCGGGTGAACGAGACCTTCGGCACTCAGTGCCGAAGTCGTCCCAATTCCCAGGTCTTCGGCAGCTCCGGCTACTGAAGGGCCCGCGCCGCACCATGTCTTTCTGGACGCTCATCCTCATCTCCCTCGGCGTCTCCGCCGACGCCTTCGCCGTCGCTCTGGGCAAGGGCCTCCAGCTGCGCCGTCTCCGGCTCCGCGACGCCGTGCTGATCGCCGCGACCTTCGGGATCTTCCAGGCCGCGATGCCCGTCATCGGCTGGCTGCTCGGCACGAGTCTCCGGAGCTACATCACCGAGATCGACCACTGGATCGCCTTCGGCCTGCTCGCCGTCATCGGCGGCAAGATGATCTGGGAGGCGCTGCGCGCCCACCCCGACGAGCGGCCCGACGACGAGCCGATCGCCGTCCGCGAGCTGCTCGTCCTGGGTGTCGCCACCAGCATCGACGCGCTGGCGGTGGGGATCAGCTTCGCGTTCCTCGAGGTGAGCATCGTCGCCGCGGTCATCGCCATCGGTGTCATCACCTTCGCCGTCTCGCTGGTCGGGGTGTTCCTCGGACACCGGGCCGGCATCCGCTTCCGCGGCCCGGCCGAGGTCGTGGGCGGCCTGATCCTGATCCTCATCGGCCTGCGGATCCTGCTCGACCACACCGGCGTCTGGTGAGCTCGGCGGCCGACGTGGGCCGCTCACTGCGGCTAGCACGTTTCGAAAGCTCCCGTGACTCATATGCCGATACTCGTGCAACTTTTGCTTGACGGTCGACAGAAGTCGTCCTAGGTTCGAGCCCGGACCTGCCTGTGATGCAGGTCACCTCCGCCCTCTCTCGGGCGAGGGGCCCATGAATCGGAGGACTCATGTTCGGTCAGACACTCCCGCGGCTGACGAGGATCGTCACCACACTCACGTCGGCGGCCCTGGTCGCCACCGGCCTCGCCGCGTTCGCCGCGGCTCCCGCCCAGGCGCACGAGGGACACGGCCACGTCCTGCTCTACACCGAGGCGCCGGCCGGCCCTTGGCACGACCCCGCGATCGCGCAGGGTGCGCCCAAGGTCAAGGCCGCCCTCGAGGCGGAGGGCATGGAGGTGACCCTCGACGCCGACTCGTCGGAGTTCACCGACGAGGGGCTGGCGGAGTACGACGCGATCGTGGCCTTCCAGATCAACGGCGACCCGTGGACCGCGGACGAGAAGGCCGCCATGGAGCACTGGACCGCCGCGGGCGGCGGCATCGCCGCCGTGCACAACGCGCGGACATGCGCGGCAACTACCCGTGGTGGGACAACATGGTCGGCTCGCTGATGCCGGGCCACGCCGCCACCGGAACGACCCGGGCCAGCCGGGCGTGGTCCGGGTCGAGGACCACGTCGCACCCCTCCACCAAGCACTTCACCGAGAGCAGCCGCTGGAGCCGTGCCGACGAGTGGTACAACTTCTCCAACAACGTCCGCGGCACCGCCCACGTCCTGGCCACCATGGACGAGACGACGTATGACCCCGGCGGCAACGCGATGGGCTACGACCACCCGATCAGCCTGGTGCAAGCCGTACGACGGCGGCCGGTTCTGGGCCACGGCGCTCGGCCACTTCCCGTCGCACTACGACGAGCCCGCCTTCATGCAGCACCTCGTCGGCGGCGTGAAGTACGTCGCTGGCATCAAGGACGGCGACTGCGGCGGCACGGTCTGGGACAACTACGAGAAGATCGCCCTCGACCAGAACACCTCGGCGCCGTTCGCCATGGACGTCGCGCCCGACGGCAAGGTCTTCTACACCGAGCTGGTCCGCGGTGAGATCCGCGTCTGCGACCCGCAGACGCAGACGACGACACCGCCATCACGATCCCACGTCTACTCCGGCGGTGAGGACGGCCTGCTCGGGATCGCGCTGGCCAACGACTTCGCCACAGCGGCCATCTGTACGTCTACACGCGCCGGCGAGCGCCAACAACACCGGCCCCGCGAACTTCTTCAGCCACCTCTCGCGGCTGACCATACAACCACAGCACCGGCCTCATCGACGCTGCTTCGGAGAAGGTGCTGATCAAGGTGCCGGCCCGGCGCCTGCCCGACGAGCCGGGTCACACCGGCGGTGGCCTCGGCATCGACGCACAGGGCAACCTGTTCCTCGGCGTCGGTGACGACGTCAACCCCCACTCGGAGCCGTCGGGCGGCTACGCCCCGCTGTCGGCCCGTCCCGGCACGTTCCACGACGCCCGGGAGACCTCGTCCAACACCAACGACCTGCGCGGCAAGCTGCTGCGCATCCACCCCGAGCCCGACGGCACCTACACGATCCCGGAAGGCAACCTCTTCCCGGAGGCGGCGGACACCAACAACAAGACCCTGCCCGAGATCTACGCCATGGGCTTCCGCAACCCGTTCCGCTTCTCCATCGACCCGGAGACGGGCTGGATCGGCCTGGCCGACTACTCGCCCGACAACGGCACCGACGCGCCGGCGACGCGTGGGCCCGCTGGCATCGCCGAGTACAACCTGATCAAGTCGCCCCGGCAACTACGGCTGGCCGCTGTGCATGGGCGACAACGAGCCGTTCCGCAACGTCGACTACACGACCAACCCGGTCACGGTCGGCGACTTCTTCGACTGCGCCAACCCGGTCAACAACTCCCCGCGCAACACCGGCCTGACCAACCTTCCGCCGGCCCGCGCCGCCGACATGTTCTACGGCTACCAGCGCTCGTCGGTGCCCGGCGTCATCAACGCAGGGTGGCGGACTGGCCCCGATGGGCGGCCCGTTCTACGACTTCGACGCCGCACTCGACTCCGACACGAAGTTCCCGGAGTACTACGACGGCAAGCCGTTCTTCTACGACTGGGCGCGCAACAAGATGTACTCCGTCCAACCCCAGCGACACCGCGACCGCACCGGGCGCGGCGTGGAGAAGGTCAACCCGTTCCTGCCGCAGGAGGAGTTCCTGGCGCCGATCGACTCGAAGTTCGGTCCCGACGGCTCTCTCTACGTCCTCGACTGGGGCGGCGGTTTCGGCCGCGACAACCCCAACTCCGGCCTGCACCGGATCGACTACATCAGTGGCTCGCGCTCGCCGGCGCAGAGATCGAAGCCGACCAGGACTCCGGCCCGGCGCCGCTCGACGGTGAGCTTCGACGGCACCGGCTCCACCGACCCCGAGGCCGCCGAGCTCACCTACGCCTGGGACTTCGAGGACGACGGCACGGTCGACGCGACGACGCCGACCGCCGCCACACCTATGAGACCGCCGGTGCGTTCTCGGCGCGGCTCACCGTGACCGACCCCGACGGCAAGGACGGCACCACCACGGTGCCGATCACCGTCGGCAACACCGAGCCGACGGTCGACTTCAACCTGCCGCCCAACGGCTCGTTCTTCGACTTCGGCGACGAGCTGTCGTGGGACGTCACGGTCACCGACGCCGAGGACGGCACGATCGCGGTGACGACGTGATCATCCAGCCGGCGCTGGGCCACGACGACCACGCGCACCCGACGCTGCCCTACTCCGGCCTGACCGGCACCACGCCGACCAGCCTGGGCGGGCACGCCGCCGACGAGAACATCTTCTTCGCCATCGACGCCCGCTACACCGACAGCGGCGGCGCGGGTGGCGCCAACCCGCTGACCGGGTCGGCGACCACGCTGGTCTTCCCGAAGATCAAGCAGGCGGAGTTCTTCGACGCGAAGTCGCCGACCCTGACCTCGCGCCGAGCCGCGACATCGCGGGCGGCGACCGGGTGGTCGTCGGCCAGGACGGCGCCTGGGCGAAGTACAGCCCGGTCAACCTGCACCGGATCGACAAGCTGGCCCTGCGGGTCTCGGCCAACGCGGCCGGCGTCGTCGAGCTGCGCTCGGACGCCGTCGACGGTGAGCTGGTCGGCACGGCCAACGTGCCGGCCACCGGGCCCACGCGGTACACCGACGTGCTCGTCGACGTCACCGACCCCGGCGAGACGTTCGACCTCTACGTCGTCTTCCCGGGCGCGGGAGCGGAAGCTCAACTTCATCGAGGCGCATCGGCCAGGGCTCCTCGCCCAAGACCGCGCCCGACGGTCGCGATCACCGCGCCCGGAAGGGCGTGCAGCTCGAGCCGGGCGCCGCATCGAGGTCACGGCCGACGCTGCCGACGACGGGCAGCGACTCGCCAAGGTCGAGTTCTTCGTCGACGGCGAGTCGATCGGCAGCGACACCACGCGCCGTACGCGGTGACCTGGACGCCGCCGCGAGGAGCTCTACAAGCTGACCGCGGTCGCCACCAACGACATGGGCTGACCACGACCTCGCGGGTCGTGGTCGCCCAGGTCGGCGAGCTCTTCGGCAACCTGCAGCCGTTCACCAACGCCAACGGCGTGTTCGAGCAAGATCGATGACGGCGCCTTCCGGATCACCGGCGCCGGTGCCGACACCTGGCAGGGCATCGACCAGTACAGCGCGCTGTACCTGCCCGGCGGCGGCGACGAGGACACGTGGGAGGCGGTCGTCAAGGTCAACACCAGGACGAACACCAACGGTTCGGCCAAGGCCGGGCCTGATCGTCCGCAACGACATGACCCAGCCCGGCGCGTCGCCCGGCTACGCCTTGCTCGGCATCCGGCCCAGGGCGGCGTGGAGTTCCTCGGGACGCCAACGGCGACGGCGACATCGAGACGTCGCGGCCGGCGGCACCACGGCGTACCCGAGTGGGTCAAGCTCAAGCGCGACGGCGCCGGCTACACGGCGTACTCCTCGCGGAACGGCACCACCTGGACCCAGGTCGGGGGCACGCGTCACCCTCACCGGTGCCGCCGCGACGCAGGACATCGGCATGTTCACGGTGTCGCACGCGGCCGCGGCCGGCGCGGCGGAGTTCGAGGACTTCGGCGTCGACTCCGACCCGGTGGAGGTCGACCCGGAGCAGACCTGGAGCCGCTGACGTGCCTCGGTCCGCTCACTGACGAGTTCGACGGACCGGTGTCACCGGCAAGTGGAGCGTGCGCCAGGCCACGGGCACCCCGGTCACGCGGGCGGGCGCTGAAGCTGCCCGTCACGTCGGGTGACATCAACGAGGCCAGACCGGCCCGATCAGCTTCGCCGGCCAGCCGCGCCCGGCGGGCCGTGGGAGGCGAGCACGAAGATCACGCTGGACCACAGCTCGCACTGGCAGTACGCCGGCCTGCTGGTGCACAAGAGGGACGACGAGTACAACAAGCTCGCGTTCGTGAAGCACCAGAACGGCAACCGGTTCTTCGAGTTCCAGACCGAGACCGGCGGGGCGCGCACCACGCACGGCCGTTCACGGTGCCGGCGGACTTCCCGACCACGGCGTACCTGAAGCTGGTGAGCGACGGCACGGCGCTCACCGCCCACTACTCCACCAACGGGGAGTCGTGGACCCAGATGCCGGGCACCGCGCCGCTCAAGACCGACGCCAAGATCGGGATCGTGGCCGCCGGTGACACTGGCGCCACGCCCGGTCGCGGCGGTCGACTGGTTCCACTTCACCCCCGACCGGGAGGCCCCGGCGTTCGCGACCGACGACGAGTTCGACGGCACCGAGCTCGACGGGTGCCGCTGGGCGCAGACCGTGCGGTACGACTCCAACCACGCCGAGGTCGCGGACGGTGAGCTGAAGGTGACCACCCAGCTGGGCGACATCAACGGCAACAACCCGCTGAGCCCGCGCAACTTCGTGCTCCAGGCCGCCCCCGAGGGTGACTGGGTGGCGACGACGAGGTTCAAGGCGCCGTTGAAGCACCGCTACCAGCTCGCCGGGCTGCTGATGTACGGCGACGACGACAACTACGTCAAGGCCGACGTGGTCGCCTACAACGCCCCGGGCGCGGCCCTCGACCTCCGGGCCGAGCTCGCGGCTGAGAAGAACGGTGCCGGCGTCGGCGGTGGCAACGTCAACATCGCGGACACCTCCGAGAGCGGCTACTGGTACCTCCGCGTCACCAAGGTGGGGTCGGGTACACCGCCGAGGTCAGCGACGGCGGCGTCAACTGGACCCCGATCGGGACCGGCATGACCTTCGCCAAGCCGCTGACCGGCCTGGGTCTGATGGCGATCGGTCCGGAGCAGGAGGAGCCGGCGCGGTGGGGTTCGACTACTTCCACCTCGACACCGAGCGAGGACGACACCGAGGCGCCGACCACGGCGCTCACCTGTCGCCGGCAGCCCCGGACGGCGGCGGCTGGTACACCACCGCGCCGTCCTTCAGCCTGGCGGCCGACGACGGCGAGGGCTCGGGTGTCGCGACCGAGTACCGGATCGGCGACGGCGCCTGGACGCCGTACACGGCGAGCCGGTGGCCGTGACACCGACGGCACCATACCGTGCAGTACCGCTCGACCGACGTGGCCGGCAACGTCGAGGAGGCCCGCTCCAAGGAGGGTCAAGGTCGACACCGTCGCGCCGGAGACCACCGCATCGCAGTCCGGCAACCGCCCCGTGCGGGTGACGCTCACCGCGGCGGACCCGGTCTCGGGTGTGGCGTCGACGGAGTACCGCATCGACAGCGGTGCCTGGACGGCGTACGCCGGTCCGTTCGACGTCAGCGGCGCCGGCACGCACACCGTCGGCTACCGCTCGACGGACAACGCCGGCAACGCCGAGGCGGACCAGTCCGTCGAGGTCACGGTCGGCGCGGACCCCGAGCCGGCCGACCTGGAGGTGACCAGCAACGCCAAGTCGCAGTGCGTCAACGGCGACGCGCACGTGGCGGTCTATGCCCGCAACACCGGCAACGTGTGGGCCGACATCCGGCTGACCACGCCGTGGGGCACCTACAAGGTGAGCAAGGTGGCGCCCGCGTCTGCGGTCTACCGCCTCTTCGACACCGACAAGCGCAAGGTGAAGAAGGGCAACGCCACCGTGGCGGCCTACCACTGGGACGGCACGCGTGGTCACTACGTCACGCAGCAGCCGGCCTACGCCAAGCTCAACTGCAAGAAGGCCGCCTCCGGGTCCGGCAAGGCGGTGAAGGGCAAGAAGGGCAAGAAGAGCGAGAAGGGCAGGCGCGACTAGCGCGTGGCCCGTCGGCCCCCGGAGCCTGGTCCGGGGGCCGACGTCGGCTTCGGGGCAGGTCGTCCGCGGTGCGAGACTTGCGCCGTGTCGACGGTCGTGGAACGCAAGCAGATCCACGACATCGGCCGTCGCCGGGCCTGGGTGATCTGGGCCGTCGCTCTCGCGGTCTACGTCCTGGCGGTGTTCCACCCGCGGCGCGCTGGGTGGCCGAAGGTGTTCGCCGCCGAACGGTTCGAGATCGCCGCGACCCAGCTGGCGTTCTTCACGGTCCTGCAGCTGCTCGTGTACGCCGGCCTGCAGGTGCCCGTGGGCGTCCTGCTCGACCGCTACGGCTCGCGCCGGCTGCTCATCGGCGGGCTGGTGCTGATGACCGCGGGACAGCTGGGCTTCGCGTTCGCGACGACGTTCCCGATGGCCGTCGTGGCGCGTGCGGTGCTGGGTGCCGGCAACGCACTCGTCTTCGTCAGCGTCATCCGGATCGTGACCGTGTGGTTCCTCGTCCGGCAGGCGCCGATGGTCACGCAGCTCACCGGCATCTCCGGCCAGCTGGGGGCGATAGTCGCGGCGGCGCCCTTGTCGTTCCTATTGCGCGAGCTCGGGTGGACGCGGGCGTTCGCGGTGGCCTCGAGCATCGGTGTCGTGCTGATGGTGCTGGTCGTCATCGTCGTCAAGGACTCGCCGTACACGCGGGGCGATGCGGTCACCGTCAAGCTGCGGGCGCTGGCGCAGTCCGTGCGGCTGGTGTGGGGCAACCCCGGCACGCGGCTGGGCATGTGGTCGCACTTCACGTCGCAGTTCAGCGTCACCGTCTTCGCACTGCTGTGGGGTTTCCCGTTCCTCGTGCGAGGGCAGGGCTGGTCGGAGACCGCGGCCGGCACGCTGCTGATGACGATGACCGGGTGGGTCGTGGTGAGCGGCTTCGTGCTCGGCGCGCTGGTGGCCCGCTTCCCGCTCTACCGCTCCTGGATCGTGCTGTCCGTCGTGTTCGCGATGGTGGCGTGCTGGGCCGTCGTCCTCCTGCGTACGACGCCCGCGCCGACCTGGCTGGTCGT
>CAWGUS010000021.1:0-122081 GCA_963825755.1 uncultured Actinomycetota bacterium
ACCTGGTGTCGGTGCCCGTCGCCGCGGCCACCGCCGTGCGCGGCACCCTGTCGTCGCCCGCCGACCTCGCACCGCGAGAGTGAGGGACGAACTCACGCAACAGGCGTGAGGTTGAGCAGCGCAACGGCTGAGCTTGCGAAGTCGTGACGCGCGTGACGAAACCCGAGAAGTTCGAAGAAACAGAGCCAGGAGGCCTGAGATGGACGCGTTCAGCCAGCACACCGGCGTCGGGGTGCCCCTGCGACGCACCAACGTCGACACCGACCAGATCATCCCGGCGGTCTACCTCAAGCGCGTGACGCGCGACGGGTTCGAGGACGGGCTCTTCGCCGCCTGGCGCAACGACGAGTCGTTCGTGCTCAACCGTCCGGAGTACGCCTCGGGCTCGGTGCTCGTCGCTGGACCCGACTTCGGCACCGGCTCGTCGCGCGAGCATGCGGTGTGGGCCTTGCAGAACTACGGGTTCCGCGTCGTCATCTCGCCGCGCTTCGGCGATATCTTCCGCGGCAACTCCGGCAAGTCGGGGCTGCTCGCCGCCCAGGTCGACGAGAAGGTCGTGCAGCGGCTCTGGGACCTCCTCGAGGAGCGGCCCGGCACCACCGTCAGCGTCGACCTCGAGGCCCGCACCGTGCGTGCCGGTGAGGGACCCGATGCCGTCGAGGACACCTTCGACATCGACGACTACACGCGCTGGCGGCTGCTCGAGGGGCTCGACGACATCGGGATCACGCTCGGACACGACGCAGACATCGCGACGTACGAGTCCAGGAGGCCGAGCTGAAGCCCGCCACGCTCTGACCTTCACGACGTTTTCGGCCCTCGGATAATCCCTCAGTTAACCATCGCGAATGGCCTCGATTAGCTCGCAAAAAACGCTGACGGTGATTGTGACGGGGGCCACGACTGCCTAGCGTGCACTGAAGGCGTCGAGCACCCGCTCGGCCGCAGTAGTTCATCGGAAGGGAAGCTAGTGAACAAGTCACAGCTCATCGACGCGCTTGCCGCGCGCTACGAGGGGAACCGTAAGGCCGCGGCCCATGCTCTCGAGTCGGTCCTCGACACGGTCACTCGCGAGGTCGCTAAGGGCGAGAAGGTCGCGATCACCGGCTTCGGCTCGTTCGAGAAGCGCGTCCGTGCCGCACGCTGGGTCCGCAACCCGCAGACCGGCGAGCGGATCAAGGCGAAGAAGACGGCGGTCCCGGAGTTCAAGGCCGGGCAGGACCTGAAGAACGTCGTGTCGGGTGCCAAGAAGCTGCCGAAGCTGACGCTCGCCGCGCCGGCGGGGCGAAGAAGGCAGCTGCCGGCTGCCAAGAAGGCACGGCCAAGAAGGCGACGACGACGAAGAAGGCGGCACCGGCGAAGAAGGCCACCACCGCGAAGAAGGCGGCACCGGCCAAGAAGGCGGCGGCGAAGAAGGCACCTGCGAAGAAGGCGCCGGCCAAGAAGGCGACCCCCGCCAAGAAGGCACCTGCGAAGAAGACGGTGACCGCCAAGAAGGCGCCCGCCAAGAAGGCACCCGCCAAGAAGGCGGCGGCGAAGAAGGCGCCCGCCAAGAAGGCACCGGCCAAGAAGGCGACGGCGAAGAAGACCGCCAAGAAGGCCTGATCCACAGCTCCACCAGCTGGCCCCGCCCGGTCCGACCGGGCGGGGTCAGAGCATTTCGGGAGCCGTCACGCGCGAGCCGTGACGGCCGCCGTGTGGGTGCCGACGCCCAGTACCAGGGCGCGGCCGAGATCGCCGACGTCGTCGACGTCCAGGCGCAGGCTGGCGAGGTCACCGTCGATCGCATCGGCGCCGGCGCGGTCGTGCGCCGCGGCCGAGTCGGCGCCGAACAGGGGCGCGAAGTCGGCGTACGGCGCGGTGTAGAGCGTGGTGCCGGACCCCGTGTGGTCGGCGACGTACGCCGGCCCGTCGCCCACCTCGGCGAGCGCGCTGGCCAGGTCGACCGACGTGAGCGAGGGCAGGTCGGCCGTCACCGCGACCGGCCGCAGCATCGGCCAGCGGCGACGCGCGTCGGCGGCGGCCTGCTCCAGGCTGGTGTTGAGGTCGTCGCCCGCCCCGTCGGGGATCACCGTGCACCCTGCTTCGGCGAGCTTGTCGGCGAAGCGGAAGTCGTCTGTCAGCACCAGCACCCGCTCCACGACCGGAGTGTCGAGCACCGCCGCGATGGTGTCCTGCGCGAAGGCCGCGGCCAGCTCCTGGCGGCGGTCGTCGGGCAGACCCGACAGGCGCGACTTGGCGAGTGCCAGGGTCTTGACCGGCACGAGGACCACGAAGCGCGGGGTTTCGGACATCGGCTCGATCTTGCCAGTACCCGAGCCGTACGAGCGAGTAGCCTGCTCTGCACTCAGACAACATGGACAGGACGAGGTAGTCGGTGCGGGTTCGCAAGCTGGAGCAGAAGCGCGGTTGGGCCTTCACGGTCGCCGCCTCGATCCTCAAGCCGACGTTGCTCACCGCCACCTCCCGCACCTGGATCGACGGGGAGAAGATCCCCGCCAAGGGCGGCTGCATCGTCGTCCTCAACCACGTCTCGCACGTCGACCCGCTGCTGACGGCGCACTTCGTCTACGACCACGGCCGGTTGCCCCGCTACCTCGCCAAGTCGGGTCTCTTCCGCAACCCCTACCTGCGCGGGTTGCTCACCTCTGCCGGGCAGATCCCCGTCGAGCGCCTCACGGCCAGTGCCGCCGGTGCGTACGACGCGGGCGTGGCCGCCATCGAGGCCGGCGAGTGCGTCGTCGTCTACCCCGAGGGCTCACTCACCCGCGACCCCGACCTGTGGCCGATGCGCGGCAAGTCCGGGGCGGCCCGGCTGGCGCTGGCGACGGGAGTCCCCGTGATCCCGGTCGGGCACTGGGGCGCCCAGACCCTGCTGCCGCCGTACTCGATGAAGCCCGATCTCCTGCCCCGCAAGCGGATCACCATGAAGGCCGGCGACCCGGTGCCGCTCGAGGACCTGCGCGGCAAGGAGGCGACGCCGGCCGTCGTACAGGAGGCGACCGACCGGATCATGGCCGCCATCGTGGCCATCGTCGAGGACCTGCGCGGGGAGAAGGCGCCCGCCGAACGCTTCGACCCCCGCACCGCCGGCGTGACCGCGATCGGCAACCCCAACAAGCGCGCACGTCGGAAGGACCAGCGATGACGAAGGTGGCCGTGTTCGGAGCGGGGTCGTGGGGCACGGCCTTCTCGATGGTGCTCGCCGACGCCGGCAACGAGGTGATGTTGTGGGGTCGTCGCGAGGAGGTGTGCGAGACGATCAACGCGACGCACCAGAACGCCGACTACCTCCCCGGCATCGACCTGCCGCCGACGATCCGCGCCACCCACGACCACGAGGAGGCCGCGGCCGGCGCCGATGCGGTGTTCATGGTCGTGCCGTCGCAGACGTTCCGCGCCAACCTCAAGGAGTGGGCGCCGGTGCTCCCGTCGACGGCGCCGATCGTGTCGCTGATGAAGGGCGTCGAGCTCGGCAGCCTCGACCGGATGAGCCAGGTGATCGCCGCGGAGACCGGCGCCGGGCCCGACCGCATCGCCGTGGTCAGCGGCCCCAACCTGTCGAAGGAGATCGCCCGTCGCGAGCCCGCCGCCTCCGTCGTCGCCTGCGAGGACGAGGACGTCGCCCGCCAGCTGCAGGCGCTGTGCCACTCGGCCGCGTTCCGGCCCTACACGTCGGTCGACGTGCTGGGCTGCGAGCTCGGCGGTGCCTACAAGAACGTCGTCGGCCTGGCGGTCGGCATGGCGGTCGGCCTCGGCTTCGGTGACAACACCACTGCGTCGGTCATCACCCGTGGCCTGGCCGAGACCGCCCGGCTGGCAACCGCCCTGAACGCGAACCCGCTGACCCTGATGGGCCTGGCCGGCCTCGGCGACCTGGTGGCCACCTGCTCCTCACCGCTCTCGCGCAACCGCAGCTTCGGCGTGAAGCTCGGCGAGGGCATGACCACCCAGGACATCTACGACTCCACCCGCCAGGTGGCCGAGGGTGCGAAGTCGTGCTCGTCGCTGCGTGCCCTCGCCGAGCGCACGGGCATCGACGCACCGATCGCCGAGCACGTCGACGACGTCGTCGCCGGCCTGCTCACCGCGCCGGAGATGATGGAGAGCTTCATCGCCCGCGACACGAAAGCCGAGACGGACTGATCGAGCGAACGAGGCAGTCCGACCGAGGCGACGAGGTCGCGCGAGCGCGTCGGAACCCGGTGAGCGGGCAGGGCGGTGAGGAGCGGGTCGGAACCCGGTTTCGAGACAGGCGCCGGGGCGCCTTCCTCAACCAGCGGCGGTGCGAGCGCGTCGAAACCCGGTGAGCGGGCAGGGCGGTGAGGTGGGGTCGCCTTGGTTTCGAGACAGGCGCCGGGGCGCCTTCTCAACCAGCGGCGGTGCGAGCGCGTCGAAACCCGGTGAGGCGGGCAGGGCGGTGAGGTGGGTCGCCTTGGTTTCGAGACAGGCGCCGGGGCGCCTTCCTCAACCAGCGGCGGTGCGAGCGCGTCGAAATCCGGTGAGGCGGGCAGGGCGGTGAGTGGGGTCGCCTTGGTTTCGAGACAGGCGCCGGGGCGCCTTCCTCAACCAGCGGCGGTGCGAGCGCGTCGAAATCCGGTGAGGCGGGCAGGGCGGTGAGGTGGGGTCGCCTTGGTTTCGAGACAGGCGCCGGGGCGCCTTCCTCAACCAGCGGCGGTGCGAGCGCGTCGAAACCCGGTGAGGCGGGCAGGGCGGTGAGGTGGGGGTCGCCTGGTTCTCGATGCACCTCCTCGTCCCTCACGAGGCACTCGACCACCGAGGGCTGTGGCGAAGGCGTGCGCTCAGACGAGACCGTCCAGCGCAGACCTCAGGTCGTCCCACAGGTCGTCCACGTCCTCGATGCCCACCGACATCCGCACCAGCGCGTCGGGGATCGTGGTGGGCTCGGTCTTCCAGCGGCGACGCCGCTCGAACGTCGACTCGACGCCGCCGAGCGACGTGGCGTGCACCCACAGCTTCGTCTTCTGCGTGAGCAGGTCGGCGGCCATCGCGCCCTGCGCCAGCACGATCGCGACGATGCCGCCGAAGCCGGGGTAGCGCACCTCGCCGACGGCCGGGTGGTCGCCGAGCCGCCGGGCGAGCTCGCGCGCGTTGTCCTGGGCGCGTTCGACGCGCAGGTGCAGGGTGCGTACGCCGCGCAGGGTCAACCACGCCTCGAACGCCCCTGGGATCGCCCCGACCAGGTCGCGGCGGCCCTTCAGGACGGCGTACAGCTCGTCGTCGCGGGTCATCACCGCGCCCATCAGTACGTCGCTGTGCCCGGCGAGGTACTTGGTCGCTGAGTGCACGACCAGGTCGGCGCCGTCGTCGAGCGGGGTCTGCAGCAGGGGAGTGGCGAACGTGTTGTCGACCACGACGTACGCGCCGGCCTCGTGCGCAGCGGCGGCGATCGTCGTGATGTCGGCGATCTCGAGCGCCGGGTTGGTGGGCGACTCGAGCCAGACAAGAGCAGCGTCGTCGCATGCCTGTACGACCGCGTCGGTGTTGGTGATGTCGACCAGCTCGGCGCGCAGCCGGCCCCGCGACTCGAGGTCGGCGAGCTGCATGACCGTGCCGTTGTAGGCGTGCCGCGGCGCGACGACCTTGGCGCCGGTGCCGACGAGGTCGAGCACGGTGGCGACCGTCGCGAGACCCGAGGCGAAGGTGAGGCAGCGACCTCCCTCGAGCTGGCCGAGCACGTCCTCGAGCGCCGTCCAGGTCGGGTTTCCGTAGCGGCCGTACTCGAGGTCGCCGCCCGCGACGTACGTCGACGCCATCGTGATCGGCGTGTTCAGCGGGGCGTCCGGCTCGTGGGCGGGGCGGCCGGCCGTGACGGCGACGGTGCTGGGCTTGAGCGGTGAGTCGGCGGGCATGGCCACGAGCGTAGGCGGCTAGGGTCGTCGGCGATGAGTGAGCCCAGCCGCAAGCCCCGTGTGGCCGTCGTCTTCGGCGGCCGGTCGTCCGAACATGCCATCTCCTGCATCACGGCCGGGAGCGTCATGGACGCCATCGACCACGATGCGTACGACGTCGTGCCGGTCGGCATCGCCCTCGACGGGCGCTGGGTGCTGGAGTCCTCCGACACGACACGGCTCCAGCTGACGACGGCCGACGCGCTGCCCCAGGTCGACGGCGAGCTGGCCGGCCTGTCGCTGCTCCGCGAGGAGGGGCACACCGACATCGTCGTGAGCGAGCCGTCGGCGCCGCCGCGCACGCTCGGCGAGGTCGACGTCGTCTTCCCGGTGCTGCACGGGCCGTGGGGCGAGGACGGCACGATCCAGGGCATGTTCGAGATGGCCGGCGTGCGCTACGTCGGCGCCGGCGTGCTGTCGTCGGCCGTCAGCATGGACAAGGCATACATGAAGGTGATCCTGGAGGCCGCGGGGCTCCCGGTGATGCCCGGCGTCACCCTCACCGAGCGCGAGTGGCTGGCCGACGCCGCTGGCTGTCGCGAGCGCATCGCCGGCCTCGGCTTCCCGGCGTTCGCCAAGCCCGCGCGCGGCGGGTCGAGCATCGGCATCAGCAAGGTGCACGACGCAGGCGAGATCGACGAGGCCCTCGAGGAGGCGTTCCGTCACGACCCCAAGGTGCTGGTCGAGGTGGCGGCGATCGGGGCCCGCGAGATCGAGTGCGGGGTGCTCCAGACCCTCGACGGCGGCGTCGAGACGACCCGGCCGGCCGAGATCCGCATCGGCGGCGACCACGAGTTCTACGACTTCGCCGCCAAGTACCTCCCCGAGGAGCACACGGAGCTCGACGTGCCCGCCGACCTGCCGGCCGACGTCGAGGCGGCGATGCGGGAGCTCGCCGTACGCGCGTTCGAGGCGGTCTCGGGCGAGGGCCTGGCCCGGGTCGACTTCTTCGTGATGCCCGACCACTCGCTGGTGGTCAACGAGCTGAACACGATGCCGGGGTTCACGCCGACCTCGATGTTCCCGCGGATGTGGGCCGAGTCGGGCCTCGACTACCCGGCCCTGGTCGACCGGCTGATCCAGCTGGCGCTGCAACGCGGCACCGGCCTGCGCTGACTGTGCGGCGGGGTAGTCCGGTGCAATTCGGGGCTGAAACGTGCCGCGGACCCCGATTTTGCACCGGACTACGCGTCAGATGCAGGGGTGCACGAGCTCGAGGTCGGCGTTGATCGCCGTACGCAGGGCGGCCATGACGGCGTCCGCCTCCGGGCGGTACGCCGCCGGCACGAGCACCGAGATCACCGGCTCGTAGCCCAGCGACCACACGGTGATGTCGGCGGACGGGTCCTCGAGGCCGTCGTCGGGGACGTACCACTGCACGTCGTCGTTCATCGAGCACTGGGCGAAGTCGTCGAAGGACGCGGGCATCGTGGTGCCGCACTCGAGCACCACCGGCGGGTCGCCCCAGGCGGCACCGAGGGCGTCGTCGGGGTCGACGGATCGGCGGTCCTCACCGGCCAGGGTGTCGGGCACGTCGTCCAGGAAGGCGCGGCAGGCCTCGGCGTCGGCAGCCGACACCTTGCCGGAGTCGATGGAGATCTCGTCGGAGCCACAGCCGGCCAGCGCAGCGAGGAGAAGCGCACACGCGACGACGCCCCGGAGCCGATGCGGTCCGGGGCGTCGTGCGCGGGCTGGCACTCTCATGCGGTCGTCAGATGTGCACGACCGGGCAGGTCAGGGTGCGGGTGATGCCATCGAGGTTCTGCACCTTGGACACCACGAGCTTGCCCAGCTCGTCGACGTTGCGTGCCTCGGCTCGGACGATGACGTCGTAGGGCCCGGTGACGTCCTCGGCGAGGGTGACTCCCTTGACCTGGGAGATGGCGGTGGCTACCTCGGCGGCCTTGCCGACGTCAGTCTGGATCAGGATGTAGGCCTGGACGACCATCAGGACTCCTCGGTCTCGTAGTGCAACTGTCACGGTCAACCTACCGTGCTGCCTCGATCGGCCGATAGCCGTACCGCGCCGCACCGCCGACCCCTCCCGGACCCGCCATCTGATGGGATGGAGCCATGCCCGCCACGCCCTCACCGAAGCCGCAGTTCCCCGCCGACGCGACGCTGGCCGACGCCGGCGAGTTCGGGCTGATCGATGCGCTCACGGCACTCTTCGAGCAGGGCGAGCACGTGCTGGTCGGGCCCGGCGACGACGCCGCCGTGCTGCGCATCCGCAACGGCCATGTCGTGGTGTCGACCGACCTGATGGTCGAGGGCCGGCACTTCCGGCGCGACTGGGCGAGCGCCGAGGACGTCGGCCACCGGGCCGCCGCACAGAACCTCTCCGACATCAACGCCATGGGCGGCCGAGCGCACTCGCTGACCATCGGCCTCGCGGCCCCGGCCGACCTGCCCGTTCAGTGGGCGCTGGACTTCGCACGCGGCTTCGCCGAGGAGTGCGCGCAGGTCGGCGCCAGCATCGTCGGGGGCGACCTCACCCGCGCCGAACAGGTCGTCATCGCCGTGACGGTGATGGGCGCGTGCACGCAGAGCCCGGTGCTCCGCTCAGGCGCCGAGCCGGGGGACGTCGTCGCGTTGTTCGGCCGCCAGGGCTGGTCCGCCGGCGGCCTCGCCGTCCTCGGCCGCGGGTTCCGATCGCCCCGAGTGCTGGTCGAGGCCTACCGACGTCCGGAGCCGCCGTACGACGCGGGCGCGGTCGCCGCCGAGGCCGGCGCGAGCGCGATGATCGACGTCTCCGACGGCCTCCTCGCCGACGCCGGACACATCGCCGACGAGTCCGGTGTCGCGATCGACATCCGGCGGTCGGCGTTCGAGATCCCCGAGCCGCTGC
The DNA here is from genome assembly GCA_963825755.1 of uncultured Actinomycetota bacterium. Classification (GTDB taxonomy): domain Bacteria; phylum Actinomycetota; class Actinomycetes; order Propionibacteriales; family Nocardioidaceae; genus Nocardioides. Next base: position 8,761 of record CAWGUS010000021.1, read on the forward strand.
ACGCCGTCGGCGCGGCGCTCGGCGCAGACCCGATCCAGTTCATCCTGGGCGGCGGCGACGACCACGCCCTGCTCGCCACCTTCCCGGCCGGGCAGGTGCCGGGCGGCTGGCTGGTCGTGGGCGAGGTCGCCGAGGGCGAGGGAGTCACCGTCGACGGCGGCGCGTACGACGGACCGACGGGGTGGGTGCACTTCTGACTCTGGGCGAGCGTCGGCGCAATGGGGTCTCGATACGCTCGCTACTCGACCAACGAGAAGTTCGTAGGTGTATCGAGACCCGCGGCCGTCATTCACCGCGACCAGCACGATTTCATCGATCCCGAGGCCGTCGGATACTCTTGTTCGGTTGCTCGCCGGCCGGATCAGGCAGGGCGGGCCCTCTGACGTAAATCTACGAACTCAGGAGTACCCGGTGGCTGCCGTCTGTGACATCTGCGCCAAGAAGCCCGGCTTCGGCAACAACCGGCCGTGGTCGCGCAAGATTACGAAGCGTCGCTTCAACCCCAACATCCAGCGCGTGCGTGCCACGGTCAACGGCACCCCGAAGCGCCTCAACGTCTGCACCGGCTGCCTGAAGGCCGGCAAGGTCAGCCGCTGACGCGACGTCGCACCCGACAGGCCCTGTGAGCACCCGCTCGCAGGGCCTCTCTCTTTGTCCCGATCCTTCCCGCACGGTGTCCACGGCGGGCACTACCCTGTGGCACTCGACCGCAGCCAGGACAGTGACGCGAAGGGGTGACGATGGAACCCGTGCCCCACGGCATCTCCCTCGACACCGTGCTGCGGTTCGTCGACGTAGCCACCGACACCCTGGCCGAGGCGCGCGAGGAGATCGACGCCCTCAACGTCTACCCCGTGCCCGACGGCGACACCGGCACCAACATGTTCATGACCATGTCAGCCGCCCGCGACGCGATCCGGACCGCGGTCGCCGACGGCGCCGACCTGCGTACGGCGCTCGCGGCGTTCTCGCGGGGCGCCCTGCTCGGGGCGCGCGGCAACTCGGGCGTCATCCTGTCGCAGCTGCTCGGCGGCATCGTGTCGCGGCTGGCCACCGCCACCCCTGACGAGCGCAACGCCGCCGTGATGGCCGACGCCCTGAGGCTGGCCACCGACGCGAGCTACGCCGCGGTCGGCACGCCGGTCGAGGGCACGATGCTGACCGTCGCCAGAGCCGCGAGCGACGCCGCGCTCGCCAGGGCCGCCGAGCCGGGTGCCCGGGCCCGCGACGTGTTCTCGGTGGCGGCCGCGGCCGCGCGCGAGGCGCTGGCCCGCACACCGCAGCAGCTCAAGGTGCTGGCCGACGCCGGTGTCGTCGATGCCGGCGGCCGGGGCGTCAGCGTCGTCCTCGATGCCGCCGAGACCGTGCTCACCGGGCGGCGCCCACCGGCGTTGGCTCCGCGCCTCGGGATGCCCCGCATCCCGGCACCCGTGGCGGCCGACGACCTCACCGCCGAGGGGCCCTCCTACGAGGTGATGTTCCTGCTCGACGCCGTCGACGACGCGATCCCGACCCTCAAGAAGGCGCTCGCGCCGCTCGGCGACAGCCTGGTCGTGGTCGGCGGCGAGGGGCTGTGGAACGTCCATGTCCACGTCGACGACGTGGGTGCCGCGATCGAGGCCGGCGTCGACGCCGGCCGCCCGCACCGGGTGCGGGTGACTCACTTCGCGGACCAGGTCCGGCCGCGCCCGTCCGCCCGCGCACGCACCGGTCGGCGCATCGTCGCGGTCGCCGCCGGCCCCGGTCTGGCGCGGCTGTTCGAGGAGGCCGGTGCGGTCGTCGTGCCGGGTGGGCCGGGGGAGCGGCCCTCGTCGGGCCAGCTGCTCAAGGCCATCGAGTCGTCCGGGGCAGCCGAGGTCGTCGTACTCCCCAACGACGGCGACTCCGTCCGCGTCGCCGAGATCGCCGCCCGCACCGCGGAGGAGTCCGGTGACGTGAAGGTCGTGGTGATCCCCACCCAGGCGCAGGTGCAGGGGCTGGCCGCGGCCGCGGTGCACGAGCCCGGTCGCAGCATCGACGCCGACGTCCTCGAGATGACCGCCACCGCCCGGCACGCCCGCCACGGCGCCGTCACGGTCGCGGTCCGCCGGGCCATCACCATGGCCGGACCGTGCGAGCCCGGCGACGTGCTAGGCGTCCTCGCCGGCGACTTCGCGGTCGTGGGCGACGATCTCTACGACGTCGCGACCGGAATCCTCGAACGACTGCTCGGCGGTGGCGGTGAGCTCGTCACGATCGTCTCCGGCAGTGACGAGGGCGCCGACGACCTGGGCCGCCGCTGCGCCACCTTCGTCGAGACGAGCCACCCGCACGTCGACGTCGTCGTGTACGACGGCGGCCAGGCGCGCTACCCGCTCCTGATGTCGGTCGAGTAGGACCCACCATGGCTGCCATCACCCCCGACTCGCCGATCGCGAGCGTCTTCGGCCGCTCGACGAAGAAGCGCGACGCCATCCAGAAGGGCCTCGGCCTCGACACCGTCGGTGACCTGGTCTGGCACTTCCCCCGTCGCTACGTGAAGACCACCGAGCTCTCCGAGGTCTCCGAGCCGCGCGAGGGCGACCTGCTGAGCGTCGTCGGCCGGGTCACGCACAGCGAGGTGAAGTCGTTCATGAACCGGCGCACCCGCAAGCTGAGCTACCGGGTCGAGGTGCGCGTCGAGACCAACGGGCCGTCGTTCACGCTGTCGTTCTTCGTGCCGTGGAAGGGCCAGGCCGAGACCGAGCAGCGCCGGATGTCCGCCGGCCACTACGGCATGTTCACCGGCAAGGCCCAGCGGTTCGCCGGCTCCTGGCAGCTCGCGTCGCCGCACTCGGTGATGTTCGACGCACCCCCGGGAGAGGGAGACGACGACGCGACATCGGCAGGGCTGGCGGCCAGCCTCAAGGGGCTGCTGCCGATCTACCCGGTGACGGCGTCGGTCTACTCGTGGGACGTACAGAAGGCTGTGCAGTTCGCTCTCGACGTGGTGACCGATGTGCCCGACGTGTTCCCCCCCGAGCTGCGCGAGCGCTACGGCGTCCTCGACGTGATGGCGGCCCTGCGCTGGGTCCACGCCCCCGACGATCACGCCCAGCTCGGCGCCGCGCAGAAGCGGTTCCGCTTCGAGGAGGCGCTGGTCCTCCAGCTCGTGATGGCGCGACGCCGTGCGGCGCAGCGTGCCCTGGGGGCGCAGTCGCGGGCTGGCGGCGGCGGACTGCTGGCGGCGTTCGACGACAGGCTGCCGTTCACGCTCACCGACGGCCAGCGCGAGATCGGCGCGCTGCTCGAGCGCGAGCTCGCCGCCAGCCACCCGATGAACCGGCTGCTTCAGGGCGAGGTCGGCTCCGGCAAGACGCTCGTCGCGCTGCGGGCGATGCTCCGCGTCGTCGACTCGGGCGGTCAGGCCGTGCTCCTGGCGCCCACCGAGGTGCTCGCCCAGCAGCACCACCGCAGCATCACCGCGCTGCTCGGGGACCTGGCATCGGGTGGCATGCTCGGCGGCGCGCCCGAGGCGACCCGCGTGGTCCTGCTCACCGGATCGATGACCAAGGCCCAGCGTCAGGAGTCGATGCTCGCCATGGCCAGCGGCGAGGCCGGCATCGCCCTGGGCACCCACGCCCTCCTGGAGGAGCGCGTCTCCTTCGCCGACCTCGGCCTGGTCGTGGTCGACGAGCAGCACCGGTTCGGCGTCGAGCAGCGTGCCGCCCTCACCGACAAGGCCGGCACCCCGCCGCACGTGCTCGTCATGACGGCCACGCCGATCCCGCGCACGGTCGCGATGACCGTCTTCGGCGACCTCGAGACCTCGGTGCTCACCGAGCTGCCGGCCGGCCGGGCGCCGATCCAGACCAACGTCGTACCCCTGTCCGAGCAGCCGCACTGGATCAGCCGCGTGTGGGACCGCGTCCGCGAGGAGGTGGCCAAGGGCCACCAGGCGTACGTCGTGTGCCCGCGCATCAGCGGCGACGAGCCCGAGCAGGGCGAGACTGATCAGCTCGACCTCGACGAGGACGGCGCACCGGTGCCGCCGCGGCAGGCGCTGGCGGCGGTGACCGACCTTGTCGAGGAGCTCTCCGCCGGGCCGCTCGCCGGGCTGCGCGTGCAGGTGCTGCACGGCCGGCTGCCCGCCGACGAGAAGGACGCGACGATGCGGGCCTTCGCGGCCGGCGACATCGACGTGCTCGTCTCCACCACCGTCATCGAGGTCGGCGTCGACGTCGCCAACGCCACCGCAATGGTGTTGATGGACGCCGACCGCTTCGGCGTCTCGCAGCTCCACCAGCTGCGCGGGCGCGTCGGCCGGGGCGGGCATCCGGGGCTCTGCCTGCTGGTCACGCGTGCCGACGCCGAGTCCGATGCGCGGGTCCGGCTCGACGCCGTCGCCGCGACGACCGACGGCTTCGAGCTCAGCCGCGTCGACCTCGAGCAGCGCCGCGAGGGCGACGTGCTCGGCCGCAACCAGAGCGGCTTCCGGTCCAGCCTGGTGAGCCTGCGCGTGCTTCGTGACGAGAAGACCATCGTCCGGGCCAAGGAGGCCGCCGAGGCCCTGCTGGCCGACGATCCGGACCTCGCGCAGGCTCCCGAACTCGCCCGCGCGGTGGACGAGATGGAGCAGACGCGGGAGTCTGAGTTCATGGAGAAGTCATAGACACATGACGCGGATCATCGGGGGAACCGCCGGCGGACGACGGCTGCACACACCCAGGGGCGTGGCGACGAGGCCGACGAGCGACCGGGTGAGGGAGGCGTTGTTCTCCGCGGTGGAGTCGTGGTGCGGCTCGTTGTCGGGACTCCGCTTCCTCGATCTGTACGCCGGATCGGGAGCCGTGGGACTCGAGGCATGGTCCCGTGGAGCCGGCGTCGTCACCCTCGTCGAGCACGACCGGCGCACCGCCGCCCTCATCTCCGACAACGCCAGGGAGCTCGACTTCGCGAAGGCGCAGGTGCTCACGGCATCGGTCGCCACCGCGCTCGCCAAGGTGCCCGCCGCGCCGTACGACGTGGCCTTCCTCGACCCGCCGTACCCCCTCGAGACCAGCCGGGTCGACGCCGACCTCACGGCACTGGTGGCCCACCAGTGGCTGGTGCCGGGCGCGATGGTCGTCGTCGAGCGCTCCTCGCGCGGCGAGCCGATCACCTGGCCGGCCGGTCTGGTCGGGCGGCGGGAGCGCAAGTACGGCGAGACGATGCTTTGGTACGGTCACGCCGCCCCCAACCCCGAGGAGTGACCGTGCCCGCTGGTCTGCGCCGCGTCGTGTGCCCCGGGTCGTTCGACCCCGTCACCAACGGGCACCTCGACATCGTCGAGCGCGCGGCCACCCTGTTCGACGAGGTCGTCGTCGCGGTCGGGGTCAACGCGTCCAAGAACCGTCTCTTCACTCCCGACGAGCGGATCGAGATGCTCACCACGGCGTGCGAGCACCTGCCCAACGTCCGTGTCGACGGCTTCACCGGGCTGCTGACCGACTTCTGCCAGCAGCACGACATCGTGGCGATCGTGAAGGGGCTGCGGGCGGTCAGCGACTTCGACTACGAGCTGCAGATGGCGCAGATGAACTCCAGCCTCGCGCCGATCGAGACGGTCTTCGTGCCGACCAGCCCGGAGTACTCCTTCCTGGCGTCGTCGCTGGTCAAGGAGGTCGCGGCCTTCGGCGGCGACGTGGCGGGCCTGGTGCCCGGCTTCGTGCACACCCGGCTCACCGAGAGACTGGCCGAGAAGTCGGCCGAGCAGGGCGAGGCGTGAGGCGTTCGGCCCACCTTCCGTTTTGCTCGCGCTGACCGCCGGCGGCTACGATTCACAGGTTCTGTCGTGCCGGACTGGAGTTGACCCTTGAACAGCCTGGACCCGAGAGCGCCGCTCGTGCTCGATACACGCGAGCTCGGTCGCCGCCCGGGGTCCCAGCGTCAGGTGGTCACCACCGTTCCGGCTCCGCCAGAACTCGGCATCGAAGTACTCCGTGTCGCCGAGGGATCGCCGGTCGAGCTCGACCTGCGCCTCGAGGCGGTCATGGAGGGCGTGTTGGTCACGGGTACGGCGCAAGCCGCACTCGTCGGCGAGTGCGTGCGGTGCCTGGAACCGATCGACGAGGACATCGTCGCCGACCTCCAGGAGCTGTACGTCTACGACGACATCCGGCACGACGCCTCTGACGAGGACCTCGACGACGAGACACGAAAGCTCGAGGACGACCTGCTCGACCTCGAGCCGTTGCTGCGGGATGCGGTGGTGCTTGCACTGCCGTTCCAGCCGTTGTGCCGGGACGACTGTCCGGGTCTGTGCATCGAGTGTGGTGCGCGGCTCGCCGATGATCCTGACCACAGCCACGAGGCAGCGATCGATCCACGCTGGGCGGGCCTGCAAGCCCTCCAGCCGGATCACCACCAGGACTGACCGGCACCGAGCCGGACGAACACGATGGCCGGAGCATTCCGGCCCGTCAGAGGAGATAACTGTGGCTGTCCCGAAGCGGAAGATGTCGCGCAGCAACACGCGCCACCGTCGGTCGGCGTGGAAGGCCGTCGCGCCTTCCCTCGTGACCTGCGCGAACCCCGCCTGCGGTGCCAAGCACCTGCCGCACCGCGCGTGCGGCACCTGTGGTCAGTACGGCGCCCGCGCCGACCGTCGCCAGGTTCTCTGAACCCGGGCGACGCGCTGACCACCGCGGTTCTGCGCACCGCGCTCGGTGATCCCACGCTGGACGCCGAGCTGCTCGACCGCGCCCTCACGCACCGCTCGTACGCCTACGAGAACGGTGGCCTGCCGACCAACGAGCGGCTGGAGTTCCTCGGCGACTCCGTGCTCGGGGTCGTCGTCACCGAGGCGCTCTACACCACCCACCCGGACCTCTCCGAGGGCCGGCTCGCCAAGCTGCGTGCCGCCGTCGTCAACGCCCGCGCGCTGGCCGGCGTGGCCCGCGACATCGGGCTCGGCCAGCACATCAAGCTGGGCCGCGGCGAGGAGTCGACCGGCGGCCGCGACAAGGCGTCGATCCTGTCCGACACCGTCGAGGCCGTGATCGGGGCGATCCACCTGTCCGGCGGCTTCGCCGCCTCGGCCCCCGTCGTACACCTGCTCTTCGACCCGCTGATGGACGCCGCCGCGGCCATGGGCGCCGGCCTCGACTGGAAGACCTCGCTCCAGGAGCTCTCCGCGCTCCGCGGCCTCGGCGTGCCCGAATACGTCATCGAGGACGAGGGCCCCGACCACATGAAGACGTTCACCGCGCAGGTCCGCGTCGGTGACCAGCTCTACGGCCACGGCGAGGGCCGCTCCAAGAAGGAAGCCGAGCAGGCCGCTGCCGAGACGGCGTACGGCGCCATCCAGGACGCCGCTGCCGCAGCCGCGGGCCCCCTGACCGGCACCGCCTGAGCCGTGCCCGAGCTGCCCGAGGTCGAGGTCGTCCGCGTCGGCCTCGAGCGCCACGTCGTCGGCTCGACGATCACCCGCGTCGACGTCCTCCACGCCCGCCCCGTACGCCGCGACCCGCGCGGCGCCGACGGATTCGCCGCCGCGCTGACCGGCCGCCGTGTCGACGCGGCCCGGCGCCGCGGCAAGTACTTCTGGCTCGCCCTCGACAACGGCGACGCCCTGCTCGGCCACCTCGGCATGAGCGGCCAGATGCTGGTGCAGCCGGCGGGGGCGCCCGACGAGAGGCACCTGCGGGTGCGCTTCACGATGCAACCGTTGGTTGAGGAAGGCGCGCCGGCGCCTGTCTCGAAACCGGCTGAGCTGCGGTTCGTCGACCAGCGGATGTTCGGCGGCCTGCTCGTCTCGACCGGGGGCGCCGACCTGCCGACCGAGATCGCCCACATCGCTCGCGACCCGCTGGACCCGGAGTTCGACGACGACGGGTTCGTCGCCCGGGCGCGACGTCGCTCGTCGGGGATCAAGCGCCAGCTGCTCGACCAGACGCTCATCTCGGGCGTCGGCAACATCTACGCCGACGAGGCCCTGTGGCGTGCTCGCGTTCACGGCGACCGGCCCGGCGACCGGCTGACGCGGGCCCAGGTGACCGACGTGCTCGGCCACTCCCGGGCCGTGATGGCTGCCGCACTGGAGGAGGGCGGCACGTCGTTCGACGCTCTCTACGTCAACGTCAACGGCGAGTCGGGCTACTTCGACCGCTCGCTCCACGCCTACGGGCGCGAGGGCGAGCCGTGCGAGCGGTGCGGCGCCCCGATCCGGCGGATCGCGTTCATGAACCGGTCGTCGTACTTCTGCCCGGTGTGCCAGCCGGCCCCGCGCCGACGTCGTACGCCGACCACGCGCTGACGCCGGCCCGTGCACCATCGCCGCTGAGGTCACCGTGCCAACCGAACGCCGGGGTGCGGCGTCTCCTGTCTGACCCTCGGGAGGTGACATGAGATTCCGACCACTGCTGGTCGCGGCGAGCTCGGCCCTGGCGGCGTGCCTGATCACCGGGGCGCCCGACGCCGTGGAACTCCCACCGGTCGACCCGGCCACGGTGACCGAGGCCCAGCTCGGTGAGGGCTCGACCATCGCCCTGATCGAGCGCGGTGGCGCCACCTCGCTGGAGGTGGTCACCCCCGACGGCGTCCGGCACCCGCTCGCCGAGCACCGCGGCGACGTCAGCCTCGCCGACTGGCGACCCGACCTCCACACGGCGGTGCTGTTCCTCGCGACAGACGACGGCATGCAAAGGGCCGTGGCCCACGAGGTCACCACGGGGGCGATCCACACGGTGGTGCTGCCGCGTCGGGCCTACGCCGCCGCCCTCGACCGCGAAGGCACCGGTCTGCTGCTGGCGACGTACGCCGGCGGACCCGCGGGCCGACTCGCGACCCTGGGGTGGGACGGCGAGAGGGCGAGGCTCCCGGCCACGTCCAGCCATTCCGCGATCACCTCGGTGGACGGTGCGACGCTCGTCATCGCGGCGGGGGATCGGCATGCGTGGTGGATCGTCGACCCGGCCGCGCGCACCAGCACCTCGATCGACACCCCGGGTGGCTGCGACCCGGTGCGCTGGTTCGACGCCGACTCGGTGGTGGCCCAGTGCTTCCGAGCCGGCACCAACCGGCTGCGCGCAGTCGACCTCGACGGCGGCTCGACCGTGCTCGGCGTGCGGCGCCGACCCGGTGGCCGGGGGATCTTCCTCGACGGAGACATCCGCGTGGTCCAGGGGCGGTCCTGGCACCAGTCGTACGGCGGCTGCCGCGGCCTCCTCACCGAGCGGCTCGCCTCGGGCACGGTTCGTCGGGTCGCGGTGCCGGGCCTCAGGGGCTCGCTGGAGATCGTCGGGGTCCGGGGTGACGACCTGCTGGTGACCCGCACGGCAGGGTGCCCGAACCCGGACGGGAGCCTGCCCACGCGGCCGCGCCCGCTCCTGGCCCTGCTCGACCCGGTGACCGGGGCCCACACGGTCCTGACCAGGCTGGACGCGGACGAATCGTGGCTGCACGTCGGGGCCGCGACCGAGGTGGGGTCGTGGGGCTAGTGCAGCCACGCGGACTGCTGGACGGGCCCATGCGGGGATTGACCCGCCTGGGGCACGGTGGGACTCTTGAAGGTGGCCCCACCCGGGCCGTCCACCACCCCGAAAGGTTCGCCCATGGCCAAGGCGCTGATCGGTCACCTGAACAGCGACCCGCGGTCCACCGCTCGTCTCTCCGCCCAGAACCACCACCTGCGCCAGCGCGTCACCGAGCTCGAGACGCTCGTCGTGCGGCTGCAGCAGGAGAACGACCGGCTCACCGCCGCCCAGGCAGCTGCCATCCTCGAGCGCGAGGGTGCCGCCCTCGAGCAGATGGCGCACGCCTGACTCCACCGCGACACGGAAAGCCCCGCCGACCTGGTGGTCGACGGGGCCTCTGGTGACGACTGGGCTCAGCCGCGCCTCATGATGCCGTTGGCGGTCTGGCCGTTGTTGGACCAGACACCCTTCAGCTTCTTGCCCTTGCGCTTGACCTTGAGCTCGACGGTCGGGGTGCAGACGAGCCCGGGCTTGAGCGACGTCGTGAGGTGCTCGGTGAACTTGACGTAGCCACCGGACCTGCCCTTGAACTTCAAGGTGCCCGAGCAGAAGCCCTTGTGGGTGACGGTGCCCTTGTACTTGTTGCCCTTCTTCTTGATCTTCAAGATCACGCCGGAGTCCTGGGCGTTGCTGCCGGTGACGTCGAACTTGCCGGTCCAGGTGCCGGTGATCTTGGCGGCCTTCTGTGCCTGGGTCTGTGCCTGGGCCGGGGTCTCGGCAGGAGCGGCGTCGGCGACGGCGGGCGCCGCCAGGGCCAGCGCGGTGACGGTGGAGACGAGCAGTGTGCGGAACATGAGTTTCCCCTCGGGTCGGGTGGCGCGTGTGCGCCCGTGGCTCCTACCCACGCGCTCGGCACGGGAAACCGCGTGCGGCCGATCCGTGTGGCCGGTAGCGTCCGCGACTTGTGAGCCGAGTCGTGGAGATCCTGCTGCCGAGTCGCCTCGGCACCAGCTTCCGCTGGCTCGTGGCGAGCTCGTGGACGTCCAACATCGGTGACGGCATCGCCCTGGCAGCCGCCCCGCTGCTGGTCGCCTCCCAGACACGCTCGCCGGTCCTCGTGGCTGCCGCGGTCGTCCTGCAGCGGCTGCCCTGGCTGTTGTTCGGGCTGTACGCCGGCGCGCTGGCCGACCGGCTGGACCGGCGCCGGGTCGTCATCGCCGCCAACGGGGTGCGCGTCGTACTGCTGGCGGGGTTGTGCTTCGTCATCGCCACCGGTGTCGTCAGCATCGCGCTGGTGCTGGCCGCGGTGTTCCTCTTCGGCACGGCCGAGGTGTTCGCCGACACCACCAGCAGCACGTTCACCCCGATGCTGGTCGACAAGGCCGACCTGGGCATCGCCAACGTCCGGCTGATGGCCGGGTTCCTGACCGCCAACCAGCTCGTGGGCCCGCCGGTCGGCGCCTTCCTCTTCGCCGCCGGCATGGTGCTGCCCTTCCTCGTGCAGGTGGTCTGCGCTGCGGCCGCCCTGCTGCTCGTGTGGCAGATCTCGCTGCCGGCCGGTGCGGTCCGGGAGGCGGGGGAGACGCACGTCCGCCGCGACATCGCCGACGGTGTCCGCTGGTTGTTGTCGCACCGCGCCGTCCGCACTCTCGCGCTGGTCATCGTCACCTTCAACATCACCTGGGCGGCCGCCTGGTCTGTCCTGGTGCTGTGGTCGCTCGACCGGCTGCAGATGGGCGAGCTCGGCTTCGGCCTGCTGACCGCGGTGGCGGCTGCGGGCGGCGTCCTGGGTACGGCGAGCTACGGCTGGCTCGAGCGCCGGGTGCCGCTCGCGGCGCTGATGCGCGCGTGCCTGCTGCTGGAGGTCCTGACGCACCTGTCGCTGGCGCTCGCCACGGCCCCGTGGCAGGCCTACGTGATCATGTTCGTCTTCGGCGCCTACGCGTTCGTCTGGGGCACGCTCTCCAACGCCGTCCGGCAGCGCGCCGTACCCACGGAGTACCAGGGTCGGGTGGGCTCGGTCTACCTGATGTGCGTGATGGGCGGCATGGTCGGCGGCTCCGCGCTGGGCGGCGTGATCGCGCACGTGTGGGGGCTGACCGGGCCGTTCTGGTTCGCCTTCGTGGGCTCCGGGCTGACCCTCGCGCTGGTGTGGCGGGAGCTCAGCCACATCGCGCACGCCGACGAGGTCGCCTCAGCCGCCTGACGGCCTGCGCCGGAGCCGGTCGCGGAGGTACGCCGCGGTGACGACGCCGCCGGCGCGCCAACGGGTCGACCCCGTGAGCCGGCGTACGCGGGCCCGGGCGCGGTCACGCTGACGGGTGGTCCTCGCCAGCCGTCGCTCGAGCCGGGCGATGCGGGCCGTCGCAGCCTCGAGGTCCCGCAGTGGTCCGGCCGGGAGCTCCTCGTCGAGCAGGGACACGAGGGCCTCCTCGTGCAGCCGCTCGCGCTGCGCGGCGGTCGACACCGTGTCGATGTCGCGCGGGATACGCGTCAGCAGGGCGTAGTACTCCAGCTCGTTGCGGCGCGTCGGGACGACCCGCTCGACCGCGAAGTCGACGAGGCCCAGCCGGCCGAGGTCGTCGACGAACGCCACGAACTCCGACGGCGTGAACAGCCACACGTGGCTGTCGACGTACTCGCCCTCGCGGGCGCGCCCGGCGAACGCGACCGCGGCGTCGAGCGAGTGGATGCGCGCCTCGGGTCCGGGGATCCGGCCCTCCCAGGCATCGGCGGCGGAGATCGTGACGACCTGGTGGAAGTAGTCGAAGACGGCCCGGGTCTGCGGGCTCCGGTCGCCGCGCTCGTGTGCCTCGAGCGCCTGGCCGACCGTCGTCGGCGGGCGGTGCACGTCGAAGCAGTAGCGCCGGTCCGGGATCGCGAGCACGAGCGTGCCCCCGTCGCCGGTCACGGCGGCGATCTGCTGCAGCCAGCCGATGACATCGGGCACGTGCTCGATCACGTGGCTGGCCACGACCCAGTCGAACGGTGCCCCGGCCGCGCACGCGTCGTCGATCGTCACGATGCCGTGCTGCTGGGTGAGCCAGAAGTCGAGCTCGGGGATGGCGTCGGTGTCGACGTCCGGGTCGTCGCCGTAGTGCGCGACCAGCCCGTCGCGGTCGGTGATGTCGACGTAGCTGACGTCGGCGTCGGGGCGTACGGCGATCGGCTTGGCCAGCGGGCCGATCTCGAGGCCGTGGCCGGTGCCGAAGTCGAAGAACTCGGCGAACCTGGCCCGGCGGGCAGCCTCCGGCGTCACTGCATCTCGGGCGGCATCGACCGGGCGGCGTACCCCTGCCAGTTGGACTCGAGCGCCTCGAGCAGCTGGGTCACCATCAGCGGCGACAGGTTCACCCGCGCCACGACCTGCCCCTGGTGGCTGCCGTCCTCGCGCTGGTGGGCGTAGTCCATGCGGGCGAAGTCGATGGTGAACTCGTAGGGGCTGTGCGAGACCGCGGCGAAGTTGGCCCACACGCCGCCGACCTGGTCGTCGGGGACGTTGATCTGGAAGTTCTGCGGCTGGCTCTCGGGCGGGTTCTCGTCGGCTTCGGACATGCGGCCGAGGTTACCGGCGGTCTTGATCGGCGTGGGAGCTCGCGGTGTCTGGGCGGCTCCGCTCCCGCTGCGGGGGACAGGCGTGCCGCGTCGCCGCGACGGCGCCGCCCGTGGTCGTTCGCCGTTGCGCAGCGCGCGCCGCGCCGCGCTTTGAGCCCCCGCCGCGTGCGCGGGCGCCGCCTGGACCTGGGGCTCGGCGGGCATTCACCACCTGCCTTCGTTCGGTGGTCGAGCAGGGCCGCCAGGCCCGTATCGAGACCCGCCGTGGAGGGTCCTCGCGAGCGCCGTGCCGCCGAGTAGGGTGAGCCGCGCTGAGCTTCCCCGCGCCGGCGTCTGAGAGGATGCCGCGTTCAGTCTGACTGACGTGTGCCCCCGGAGGAGCTGAGCGTGTACCTGAAGAGCCTGACCCTCAAGGGGTTCAAGTCCTTCGCCTCGTCGACGACGCTCCAGCTCGAGCCGGGCATCACCTGCATCGTCGGGCCCCAACGGCTCCGGCAAGTCCAACGTCGTCGACGCGCTCGCCTGGGTGATGGGTGAGCAGGGCGCCAAGTCGCTGCGCGGCGGCAAGATGGAGGACGTCATCTTCGCCGGCACGTCGGGCCGCCCGCCGCTCGGCCGGGCCGAGGTGATGCTGACCATCGACAACTCCGACGGCGCACTGCCGATCGAGTACGCCGAGGTCACGATCAGCCGGACGATGTTCCGCAACGGCGGGTCCGAGTACGCCATCAACAACCAGACCTGCCGGCTGCTCGACGTGCAGGAGCTGCTGTCCGACTCCGGCATCGGCCGCGAGATGCACGTCATCGTCGGCCAGGGCCAGCTCGACCAGATCCTGCACGCCACGCCCGAGGACCGGCGCGGGTTCATCGAGGAGGCCGCGGGCGTCCTCAAGCACCGCAAGCGCAAGGAGAAGGCGCTCCGGAAGCTCGACTCCACCGAGGGCAACCTCACCCGGCTGACCGACCTGCTGTCCGAGATCCGCCGCCAGCTCAAGCCGCTGGGCCGGCAGGCCGAGGTGGCGCGGCGGGCGGTCGCCGTACAGGCAGACGTGCGTGACGCCCGGGCCCGGCTCGTGGCCGACGACCTCGTCACCGCCCGCACCGCGCTCACCCAGGAGCTCGCCGACGAGTCGATCCTGCTGGAGCGGCGCGAGCAGGTGGAGTCCGGCATCGCGACGGCACGCGAGTCGGAGACCCGGCTCGAGGCCGCGCTCCGCGAGGACCTCCCCGCGCTGGCGCAGGCCCAGGAGACGTGGTTCGCGCTGTCGGGGCTCAAGGAGCGCCTGCGCGGCACGCAGTCGCTCGCCGCCGAGCGGGTGCGCAACGCCGCCGGCACCAGCGACGACGACGTCGACGAGGGTGGCCGCGACCCCGAGCAGCTCGAGGCCGAGGCCGCGCAGGTGCGCGAGCAGGAGCAGCAGATCGGCGCCGAGGTCGAGTCGTTGCGTACGGCGCTCGAACAGGCCGTCACCGCCCGCCGGACCGCCGAGGACGCAGCTGCCGAGGAGGACCGCCGCATCGCCGGCCTCCAGCGCGCCGCCGCCGACCGGCGTGAGGGCCTGGCCCGGCTGCACGGCCAGGTCAACGCCATCAAGTCGCGCGCCGCGGGCGCCGACGACGAGCTGGGCCGCCTGGGAGCGGCCCGCGAGGAGGTGCTCGCGCGCGCCGAGCGGGCGCAGCGCGACTTCACCGCCCTCGAGACCAAGGTGGCCGGCCTCGACGCCGGCGAGGAGGGCCTCGACGCCGAGCACGAAGCGGCCGTCTCCGCCCTCGACGACATCGAGGAGCGGCTCGCCAAGGCCCGCGACGAGGCCGCCCAGGCCGACCGCGAGCGCGCCGGACTGCTCGCCCGCAAGGACGCCCTCGAGCTGGGCCTCAACCGCAAGGACGGCGCCGGGGCCCTGCTCGCCGCCACCGACTCCGTCTCCGGCCTGATGGGCTCGGTCGCCGCGCTGCTGTCGGTGCGCTCGGGCTACGAAGCAGCCGTCGCGGGTGCACTCGGCTCAGCCGCCGACGCGGTCGCGGTCACCGGACCCGACGCGGCGATCGCCGCCATCGGCCACCTCAAGGGCGACGACCTCGGCCGCGCCGGGCTGCTGCTCGGCGGCGGGCGCCCGCAGACGAGCGGACGTGGCCCGGTCTCCCCGGCAGGGCGAAGTACGCCGTCGACGTGATCGAAGGCCCGACCAGCCTCGACGGTGCGCTGGCCCGGCTGCTGTTCAAGGTGGCGGTGGTCGACGACCTCGACGCCGCGCGCGCCCTCGTCGCCGACCTCCCCGACGTCACCGCCGTGACGCGTGACGGCGACCTGATCGGTGCCCACTTCGCCTCGGGTGGCTCGTCGAGCCAGCCGAGCCTGATCGAGATCCAGGCCGCCCTCGACGAGGCCTCCGAGCAGCTGGTCGAGGCCACCGCGTCGGCCGAGCGGCTGGGCTTCGACATCTCCCGCTTCGAGTCCGAGCGGCTCGAGGCGCTCAAGCGCACCGACGTCGCGCTGGCCAAGCTGCACGAGTCCGACGCGACGCTCGCCGCCGTCGCCGAGGAGCTGGGCCAGTTCGGCTCGCTGGCGCGGTCGGCGCGCGGTGAGGCAGAGCGCCTCGAGCGCGGCGATCGCCACGGCGACGGAGGCCCGCGAGAAGGACCTGGCCGGCCTGGCCGAGCTCGAACGCCGGCTCGCCGCCGCCGAGGACGCCACCGACGAGGAGCCCGACGTCGCCGACCGCGAGCGGCTCGTCGAGGCGGCCCGGGCCGCCCGTCAGGGTGAGATGGACGCCCGCCTGGGCCTGCGCACCGCCGAGGAGCGCGCCCGCGCGCTGCATGGCCGCGCCGACGCGCTGGTGCGGTCGGCGCAGGCCGAGCGTGACTCCCGGGCCAAGGCCCGCGAACGCCGCGAGCGCATCATCCGCGAGGGCCGCGCGGCCGAGTCCGTGGGCGCCGCCGTCGCCGCCGTGCTCGGCAAGCTGGAGCACTCGATCGCTCTCGCCTCCGAGGCGCGTGGCGACATCGAGCGGGCCCGCTACGGCCGCGAGCAGGAGCTGCTCACCGTCCGGGCCAGCCTGCGCGACCTCGGCCGCGAGCACGACGAGCTGGTCAACTCCGTCCACCGCGACGAGATGGCCCGCACCCAGCAGAAGATGCGCATCGAGCAGCTCGAGGAGCGCGCGCTCGAGGAGCTCGGCCTCGACCCGGACGGCCTGGTCGCCGACTACGGCCCCGACACACTCGTGCCCTTCTCCGGCGAGGTCGCCGAGGGCGAGGAGAGGCCCGAGCCGGCGCCGTACGTCCGCGAGGAGCAGCAGAAGCGGCTCCGCACCGCCGAGCGCGCGCTGAGCATGCTCGGCCGGGTCAACCCGCTCGCGCTCGAGGAGTTCTCCGCGATGGAGGAGCGCCACAAGTTCCTCACCGAGCAGCTCGAGGACCTCAAGCAGACCCGCAAGGACCTGCTCGACATCGTCCGCGAGGTCGACAGCCGGGTCGAGCAGGTCTTCGCCGAGGCGTACGCCGACGTCGAGCGCGCCTTCGACTCGACCTTCAAGCGGCTCTTCCCCGGTGGCGAGGGCCGGCTCGTGCTCACCGACCCCGACGACATGCTCAACACCGGCATCGAGGTCGAGGCCCGCCCGCCGGCAAGAAGGTCAAGCGGCTCTCGCTGCTCTCGGGCGGCGAGCGGTCGCTGGTCGCCGTGGCGTTCCTGGTCGCGCTGTTCAAGGCCCGGCCGTCGCCGTTCTACATCCTCGACGAGGTCGAGGCCGCGCTCGACGACACCAACCTCGGCCGGCTGCTCGAGATCTACGAGGAGCTGCGTGAGAGCTCCCAGCTGATCGTCATCACCCACCAGAAGCGCACGATGGAGGTCGGCGACGCGCTGTACGGCGTCACGATGCGCGGCGACGGCATCTCGGCCGTCATCAGCCAGCGGCTCCGCGACGCAGATCAAGACGGCGCGGCCGCGGAGCGGGCCCGGTCCGGACGAGGTCGAGCGAGCCGCACGACCGAGCCTGCGAGGTCGTGACCGGCGTGTCGAGACCAAGCCTGACGGGCTCGCAGTCGCCGCGGCCCACCCGCGCCGACTACGTCGCGTGGCGCACCGTCACCACCCGCTGGCGCGACGACGACGCCTACGGCCACCTCAACAACGCGACGTACTACGAGCTGTTCGACACCGCCGTCAACGCGCACCTCTACGAGGCCACCGGCACCGACGTACGCAAGCTGCGCGAGATCGGCGTGGTCGCCGAGACCTCGTGCCGCTACTTCCGCGAGCTCGGCTTCCCCGACCCGATCGAGACCGGCCTGGTCGTCGACAAGGTCGGCCGGTCGTCGGTGATCTACCGCATCGGCCTGTTCCAGGGCGACGGCGACGAGGCGGCCGCCGAGGGTCGCTTCGTGCACGTGTACGTCGACAACGAGCGCCCCGACGGCCAGCGACCGGTCATCGCCCTGCCCGACCAGATCCGGGCCGCCCTCACGCCGCTGCTGCGCTGACGGTCGCAGGTCACCCGCCGGGACGCGCCGGGGATGGGCGTTCGGGTGGCGCGATGTGCCACTCTGGAGGGGACGTAGACGCCGACCGCTCGGGAGTGATCGACCGTGCTTGCCATCATCCTCACCATGTCGCTCGTCCTCGTGGTCTCCGCCGCCGTGGTCGCCTATGTCGCGTTCCCGCACCGCGGCGAGGACATTCCCGGGGCCCCGTGGCTCGGCGACGCCATGAAGAAGGGCGTCGACAAGCTGCCGACGCTCGACAGGACGACCCAACCAGTTCCCGTCTGACCGTTTTCGTTGAGTTGGCCACCGCTGACCGCCCGGCGGGCCGTGCGCTGACGCCCGGCGCCGCGCGCTGGGCGGCGGGCGTCTGATTGGATTGCCGCATGGGTGACTGGCTGTACTTGATCATCGGCATCGCGGTCCTCGGACTGCTGACCGTCGTCGGCCTGCTGACGTCCGGGCGCCGCCGCAAGGCCGCGCCACCGTCGGGTGGCACCGACGTGGTCGTCGCGGCCCGCCGCGGAGGCCGATGTCGAGGCGCCGGCCGCCCCGGTGGAGGCAGAGGCTCCGACGCTGGAGAAGCCCGAGGGCACGGCCTCCCGGCTCGTGCGGTTGCGTGAGCGGCTCTCGCGCTCGCAGGGCACCCTCGGCCGCGGCCTCCTCGCGCTGCTGGCCCGCGACAAGCTCGACGAGGACACCTGGGAGTCCATCGAGGACACCCTGCTCACCGCAGACATCGGCGTGGCCCCGACCCAGCAGCTGGTCGAGCGGCTGCGCACCCGGCTGCGCGTCGAGGGCGGCAACGCACCCGACGCCCGCGCCGTACTCCGTGAGGAGCTGCTGGCACTGGTCGACCCCGACATGGACCGCCGCCTCCAGGTCAGCGGAGCCGACGGCAAGCCCGGCGTGGTGCTGGTCGTCGGCGTCAACGGCGCCGGCAAGACGACGACCGTCGGCAAGATCGCCCGCATCCTCGTCGCCGAGGACCGCACCGTCACGCTCGGCGCGGCCGACACGTTCCGAGCCGCCGCCGTCGAGCAGCTGGCCACGTGGGGCGAGCGCGTGGGCGTCGAGGTCGTGCGCGGTCCCGAGGGCACCGACCCGGCCAGCGTCGCGTTCGAGGCCACCAAGCAGGGCGTCGAGCAGGGCGTCGACACCGTCATCATCGACACCGCCGGGCGCCTGCAGAACAAGGCCGGCCTGATGGACGAGCTGGGCAAGGTCAAGCGGGTGATCGAGAAGCAGGCACCGGTCACGGAGGTGCTGCTCGTGCTCGACGCCACCACCGGCCAGAACGGCATGATCCAGGCCCGGGTGTTCTCCGAGGTCGTCGACGTCACCGGCATCGTGCTGACGAAGCTGGACGGCTCCGCCAAGGGCGGTATCGTCGTCGCGGTCCAGCGTGAGCTCGGCGTACCCGTCAAGCTCGTCGGCCTCGGGGAGGGGCCTGACGACCTGGCCCCCTTCGACTCCGGCGCGTTCGTCGACGCCCTGCTGGGCTGATCCAGCTACAGGAAGGCAGGCCAGGTGGAGCAGGGCGGTGAGAGCAACCCCGGTATGGCGCGCCTCCGGCGTGCCGTCGGCCGGGTGCTCGACGGTCGTCCCAGCACCCCCGCGTCGCCCTCGCGACTCGGCCCCGACGCGACGCGGCTGCTCGAGTCGCCGCTGTTCGACGAGGCCTACTACTCCCGCCAGGCCGGCGTCGAGGGCACCCGTCGCGAGCTGATCCGGCACTACCTCCGCACGCCGGTCGGCAAGCGCCCGTCGCCGCACCCGCTCTTCGACCGCGAGTTCTTCTCCAGGACCTACCGCGCCGACCTCGGTCAGCGCGACGTCTTCCTGGTCTACCTGCGCCGCAAGGCGTTCCGCACTCCCACGCACCCGCTCTTCGACACCCGTCGCTACCGCCGCCGCAACCCCGGCGCGGCCACCCACCCGCATGGCCCGATCGGCCATTACCAGGAGGTCGGCGCCGCCTCCGGCATCCCGGCCAACGCCTGGCTGGTCGGTCACGAGGGAGAGTTCACGCCGAGCCTGCTCGACTGGCTCTCGGCCCGCCGCGCCGAGTGGGACCTCCGTCGCGCCGGCATCGTTCGCGGTGCCGTCTCTCGCGCCGACCTGCGCCAGGGGGCTGCCGCGCTGGCGTCGTACGACGAGGTGCAGGTCGCCGCCGGAGGCGACCTCGCCCTGGTGTCGGTGGTCGTCACGCCCGGCACCCACCCCGGCCACCTGGTCACGTCGCTGCGCAGCCTGCGCGGCCAGCGGTTCACGTCGTGGCACGCGCTGGTGCTCGACGACGGCTCGCAGCCCGGCCTCGCCGACCTGCTGGCCGCCGAGCTGCCCGCGGGGTCGTGGGAGATCGTGCCGGCCACCGGCGCCTGCCCCGCCGACCTCAACCGCGCCGTCGCGTCGGCGACCGGCGTCTGGCTGGCCTTCCTGACGGCCGGCGACGCGTGGGAGAAGGACCGGCTGCACCTGGCCCTCGCCGTCGCCCAGTCCGAGCGCGAGCTCGCCGTCGCCGACGTCATGCGCCGCGTGCGCCGTGACGGGTCGTCCGGCCTGGTCGGCAACGGCCTCCCGCGTGAGGAGGTGCGCGACCGCAGCACCGTCGACCTGGCCCGGCTCGTCGTCGACCGGGCGACGGTGCTCGAGCTCGGAGGCTTCGACGAGTCCCTGCCGGGCGCGTGGGCGTTCGAGCTCGTCTCGCGCATCGCTCGCGTCAGCGGGGTCCGCGCCATCACCGCGCTCGGCGTGACCCGCCACGTGGCCTGGCTGCTCGAGGCCCGGCACCGGCCGGCCGGCGACCGGCCGGCGTTCGACCAGTCAGTCGTCACCTCGTGGGCCGACGTCGTACTCAACCGTTCGCTCATCGACTGGGACTCCCTCGCCGAGACCGAGACGACGGCCGGCCTGGTGTCGGTGATCATCCCGACGTACGCCGACTGGTCGATGACCGTCGAGGCGGTCGAGAGCGTGATGGGCGCCGCCGATGCCGGCGACACCGATGTCGAGGTGCTCGTCGTCGACAACGGGTGCGACGGCGAGACCTCGGTCATCCTCGACTCGCTGGCCTGGCGCTTCGACCGGGTGCGGGTCATCCACAACGCCGTCAACCACGGCTTCGCGCTCGGCAACAACCTCGCCCTCCCGCACACCCGCGGCGAGCACGTGGTCTTCCTCAACAACGACACCACCGTCGACCGCGGCTGGCTCGACCCGCTCGTGGCGCAGCTCGACGACCCCGAGGTCCTGGGCGCTCAGTCGCTGCTGCTCTACCCGACCGGGGTGATCCAGTCGGCCGGCATCGCGTTCCCGACCACCGGTGGGGTGCCGCACGCGTTCCTCCAGGGGTTCCCGATCGAGGACGCCACCGGCATCGAGAAGCTCTCGTTCTCCGCACTCACGGGTGCCGCGCTCGCGATGCGCCGGGCAGACGTCGTCGCGCTGCACGGGTTCGACCCCGTCTTCCGCAACGGCATGGAGGACATCGACCTGTGCCTGCGACTCAAGGCGCTGCGACCCGGACGGTTCGTCGTGCTCCCGGAGTCGCGGGTCACCCACCACGAGTCGCAGACGCCGGGCCGCTACGACGCGTTCGACACCAACCGCGAGCTGTACCTCCAGCGCTGGGGGAGCGACGCGCCCCGCGACGACGCCGCGCTGTGGGCCACCCGCGGGTTCCGCGTCGTCGACCACGCCGTGTCGTTCCGGCACCGCAAGCAACGGCGCCTCGGCGTGCCCGAGCCCGTCCTGATCCGCAACACCTGGCTGAGCGTCGAGGAGTCGCCGCCGCGGCTGCGCTGGGCGATCAAGAACCCGGCTCCCTTCGGCCCCGACGCCGAGCGTTGGGGCGACACGCACTTCGCGCGGGCGATGGCGACGGCGCTGCGCGAAGCCGGGCAGGAGGTCGTCATCGACCACCGGCCCGAGCACGAGCGCTACACCGGCCGGTTCGACGACGTGTCGCTCGTGCTGCGCGGGCTCGCGCCGTACCGGCCGTCGTACGAGCACGTCACGATCGGCTGGGTCATCTCGCACCCGGAGATGCTCTCGACCAGCGAGGCGGTGACGTACGACCGGTTGCTGGCCGCCAGTGAGGCGTGGGCCGCGCACCGCTCCCGCGAGTGGGGCATCCGCGTCGAGCCGATGCTCCAGGCGACCGACCACACCCTCTTCCACCCCGATCTGGCCGTGCCCGACACCGGTCATCCGGTGCTGTTCGTCGGCGGGTCGCGCAAGCAGTTCCGGCCGATCGTCAAGGCGGCGGTCGAGGTCGGCCTGCCGATCTCGATCTACGGCAGCCAGTGGCGGCAGTTCGTGACCGGCCGCGTCGTCAAGGACGCCTACCTGCCCAACGCCCAGCTCGGCGCCGCCTACCGCTCAGCCGGCGTCGTCCTCAACGACCACTGGGAGGACATGCGGCTCGAGGGCTTCCTGTCCAACCGGCTCTTCGACGCCGCGGCCAGCGGGGCGCGGGTGATCACCGACGACGTCGTCGGGCTGGGGTCGACGTTCGGTCGGTCCGTGCAGGTCATGCACTCGTCGGCCGACCTGGTCACGATGAGCTCCCGGCCGGACCTCGACGAGATCTTCGGCAGCGACGACGAGCGTCGCGACATCGCCTCACGCATCCACCGGGAGCACTCGTTCCGCGCCCGCGCCCAGCGGCTGATCGAGATCGCCCTCGAAGCACGTCGCGAGCGCGGCTTCGACCGCTGATGACGGCGGACGACGTCCGGCGTCAGGCGGAGGCGCTGTCGGTGTCGACGACGCGGGCCCGGCGCTCGAGGTCGAGGTGTCGGCGAAGCGGGGTGTCGCCGAGGTCGGCGGGCGGGTCGGAGAGGTGCTCGGTGTCGAGCACGGCGCGGAGCAGCTCGGGGCGCAGGGCGACCTTCTGTAGCTGCTCCATGTGCTCGTAGAGCCACGGGTCGCGGACGTACCAGCCGTTGGCCTCGCCGACGCGCAGGTCGTCGGGCAGCGGGCTGCGCGCGATGTAGGACTGCTCGAGCGTGCCCTCCTTGTAACGGCGGTAGTCGGCCATGCCGTGGTGGTTGCGGCTGGGCTTGAGGTCGGGGGAGGCCTCGTAGCCGCGGCCGGCGTTGACGACCTTGCGCTCGAACTGGGTCCACGACCGCCACGGCAGGTGCAGCACCTCCATCGAGAACTCCGGCGCGGGCTGGCCGTTGCTCGGCATCGACGTGACGTGGTTGCCCTGCTGCACGACGATGTCGGACTCGCCGCGGTGGATGGCGTTGGGCGTGGGCTGCGCGTGGATGCCGATGTCGCGGAGCGCGGCGTCGCTGCGCAGGTCGCGCCACATCAGCCGCTGGATGCCGCTGCCCGACCAGCCCGCCGGGCCGATCAGGTTGAAGACGGGGACCGTGAAGGCGTTCAGGTGGAGCGGGGTGCCCTCCAGCGCCTCGCGCACGGTCAGGCCCTTGTCGACGGGGATCAGGAACTCGTCGGCGTCCAGGTTGAGCACCCAGTCGGCGCGGTGCTCCGTGCGCGCCCGCCGGGCCATCCGGGTGACGACGTCGCGCTGCTGCTTGCGGTGCTCGTGGTCGTGGAAGAGCTCGATCAGCCCGGTCTCGGCGTACGACTCGAGCACCTCGGTGGTGCCGTCGAGGCTGTGGTTGTCGGTGACGATGAGCTTGTCGAGTCCCTGCGCGAGGTGGTGCTCCACCATCGCGGCGACGATGTCGACCTCGTCACGCACCATCAGGGTGCCGATGATCCTCATCGTGCGGGGGCTCCTTCGCCTGCCCGGTCCATTGCCACGTCCACCACCGCACCCTAGTTCACGGTCGCTCGCGGAGCGGAGTCGCCGGGGCCTGCACATGTAACGCGGTGTTACGCACTCTTCCGCGGCCATCGGTGGGCGCAGGAGTGTGAGCAACACCGCGTTACAAGCAGTGGGGTCACCGGGCAGCCGGGTTGTTCACATGCCTGAAACATCGGCGCCGTACTCGTTGCCTGTCCGCAACACGGTGCGCCGTACGTCGAAACCTCCGGCCAGCACAGTGCTGCCACTGGGACGAAGCCGGCCCGCGACAGCGTCGTCGCCCACCGGGCGTGCCCTCCGTTGACCGATCACGAGGTTGAGACACATGGATACTGGCGATACCGCCTGGGTGCTCACGTCAGCGGCACTCGTGCTGCTGATGACTCCCGGCCTGGCACTTTTCTATGGCGGCATGGTCCGCTCCAAGAGCGTCCTGAACATGATGATGATGAGCTTCTCGGCGCTCGCGGTCATCACGGTGCTCTGGGTCCTCTACGGCTACTCCCTCGCCTTCGGCGACGACGTCGGCGGCGGCCTGCTCGGCAACCCCGCCGACTTCTTCGGCCTCAAGGGCCTGATGAACCCCGAGGCGCTGGTCTTCACCGTCCCGAGCCTGGCGTTCGTGGGCTTCCAGGCCGTCTTCGCCATCATCACGGTCGCCCTCATCTCCGGCGCGATCGCCGACCGGGCGCGGTTCGTGCCGTGGCTGGTCTTCTCGGCGGTGTGGGCCACGATCGTGTACTTCCCGGTGGCGCACTGGGTGTTCGCGTTCGACGGCG
Organism: uncultured Actinomycetota bacterium; assembly: GCA_963825755.1. Classification (GTDB taxonomy): domain Bacteria; phylum Actinomycetota; class Actinomycetes; order Propionibacteriales; family Nocardioidaceae; genus Nocardioides. The sequence continues at coordinate 32,780 of CAWGUS010000021.1, forward strand.
TCACGGGCGTCGACTTCACGGGCGGCTGGATAGCCAACCAGCTCGCGGCCATCGACTTCGCGGGTGGTACGGCGGTGCACATCAACGCCGGTGCCGCCGGCCTGGCGCTCGCGCTGGTGCTCGGCAAGCGCAAGGGGTTCGGCAAGGAGGCCATGCGGCCGCACAACCTGCCGCTGGTCATGATCGGCGCCGGCCTGCTGTGGTTCGGCTGGTTCGGCTTCAACGCCGGCTCCGCCCTCGGTGCCAACGTGTTCGCCGCGGTGGCCTGGGTCAACACGCTCTCCGCGACCGCCGCCGCCGTGATCGGCTGGCTGATCGTCGAACAGATCCGCGACGGCAAGCCGACGTCGCTCGGTGCCGCGTCCGGCATCGTGGCCGGTCTGGTCGCCATCACGCCGGCTGCCTCCTCGGTCAACCCGATGGGCGCCCTCGTGCTCGGCGTCATCGCAGGCGTCCTGTGCGCACTGGCGGTCGGGCTCAAGTACAAGTTCGGGTACGACGACTCGCTCGACGTCGTGGGCGTGCACCTGGTGGGAGGCCTGTGGGGCACCATCGGCATCGGCTTCCTCGCCACGGCGAACGCCCCGGCGGCGGTCGACGGACTCTTCTACGGTGGCGGCGTGGACCAGCTCTGGCGCCAGGTGGTCGGCGCGGTCGCCGTACTCGCCTTCTCGTTCGTGCTGACCTACGGCATCGGGCTCGCGATCTCGAAGACGATCGGGTTCCGTCTCGACGAGGAGCTCGAGGTCGAGGGCATCGACGGAGCCGAGCACGCGGAGTCGGGCTACGACTTCACCAGCAGCGGCGGTGGCAGCATCGGGCTGTCGTCGGGCCACCTGACGGCGGCCACCGCGCCGGCGCCGGCCAGCCCCAACAGCAAGGAAGGTGCGAACGCATGAAGCTGATCACTGCGGTCATCAAGCCGCACAAGTGGGAGGACGTTCGCGAGGCCCTCGAGACCTTCGGCGTCACCGGGATGACGGTCTCGGAGGTGAGCGGCTACGGCCGGCAGAAGGGTCACACCGAGGTCTATCGCGGCGCGGAGTACGACATCGCGCTGGTGCCGAAGATCCGCATCGAGATCGTGGCCGACGACGCCGACGCCGACGACATCCTCGGCATCATCGTGAAGACCGCGCAGACCGGTCGGATCGGTGACGGCAAGGTGTGGGTGAGCCCGGTCGAGACGGTGGTGCGAGTGCGCACCGGCGACACCGACCAGGCCGCCATCTAGGCGGCGCTCCACCTCATGTAACGCGGTGTTACTCATACCTCCGCGCCCACCGGTGGGGTGTGGAGAGTGGGCAACACCGCGTTACATGGGCCACGACCGAGCGCCGGGGAGCAGCGAGCCGACATGACCGCATCCGAACGATCCCGGCGCACCACCGAGGCCGACGGCCTGTGCCAGGCCGCGTACGAGAAGGCCGAGCTGCCCGAGGTCGGGGCCGCGCTGGTGGCGGTCGGCGGCTACGGGCGGGGCGAGCTGGCGCCGTACTCCGACCTCGACGTGGTGCTCGTGCACGCCGCCGGCGTCGACCCGGGCGAGGGGGCGGCGGAGGTGTGGTACCCGCTCTGGGACGCCGGCGTCCGGCTCGACCACGCGGTGCGCACCGAGCAGCAGATGCTCGATGCGGCCGGCGACGACGTGAAGGTCGCGACCGGCCTGCTCGACGCCCGGCACCTGGCCGGTGACCCGAACCTCACCCTGCGCCTGCGTACGACGATGCTCGCGGCGTGGCGGCGAGACGCCCGGTCCCGGCTGCCGGAGCTGCACAAGATCGTCAGGCAGCGTCACGCGCTGGTCGGCGAGATCGCGCACGAGTCGGTGCCCGACATCAAGGAGGCGGCGGGCGGGCTGCGCGACGCGACCGTGCTGCGGGCGCTCGTGGCGACCTGGCTGGTCGACGTGCCGCACGTCGCGCTCGAGCGCGCCCGGCAGGAGCTGCTCGACCTGCGCGACCACGTGCACGAGATCTCCGGCCGGGCCACCGACCGGGTCGCGCCGGAGGTCTGGCACGAGCTGGCCGGGCGCCTCGGTGTCGAGGACGCCGCAGCGGCGCAGGTGGCGCTGCGCGAGACCGGTCGCCGGATCGCGCACATCCACCGCCTCACCTGGCGCCGCATCGACGGGGTGCTCGCCCGCCCCGCGTCGGTGAAGGGCACCCGGCGACCCGATCTCCAGCCGGTGGCCAGGGGCATCGCCCTGTCGGCGGGCGAGGTCGTGCTCGACGGCAGGGTCGCGCCCGCCCAGGACCCTTTGCTCCTGCTGCGGGCCGCCGCCGAGGCTGCCGAGCGCGACGTCGCACTCTCACCGACGACGGCGACGAGGTTGGTGCGTGAGTCGCCCCCGATCCCCGAGCCGTGGCCGGCCGAGGCGCGCGACCTGCTCGTGCGCCTGCTCGCATCGGGCCGCGGGCTGCTCGGCGTCTGGGAGACGCTGGAGGAGACCGAGGCGGTCGACCGGGTGCTGCCCGAGTGGCAGCGCATCCGGCTGCTGCCGCACGCGTCGGCGATCCACCGGTTCACCGTCGACCGGCACGTGGTCGAGACCTGCATCGAGGCGTCGGCGCTGATCCGCACGGTCGCGCGCCCCGACGTGCTCATGGTGGCGGCGCTCCTGCACGACATCGGCAAGGGCGAGCTGACCGAGCACAGCGTCGCAGGTGAGCCGATCGCCCGCGCCGTCGCGAGCCGGATGGGCTTCGACGACGACGCCGTCGACCTCGTCGGCACGCTCGTTCGCTGGCACCTGCTGCTGTCGGGCGTGGCCACGACGCGCGACCCCGACGACCCGGCCACGATCGAGCAGATCACCACGCGCATCCCCTCGCCCGAGGCGATGTCGCTGCTGCTCGCGCTCACCGAGGCCGACTCCCGCGCCGCGTCGGCCAAGGCGTGGTCGTCCTGGCGGGCCGGGCTGGTCAACCGGCTGGCCGCGCACGCCGTACGCACCCTCGAGTCCGGGCAGGCGCCGACCGGCGCGGTCCGCGACCCCGTGGACGTCCCCGATGCCGTACGCCGCGGCGAGACGTCGATCGACGTGCTCGACGCCGACGACGGGGTGCGCGTGCGCGTGATCGCCCCCGACCGGGTGGGCCTGCTGGCCGACGTCGCGGCGATGCTGGCCCTTCAGCGCACCTCGGTGCGTGGCGCCAGAGCCTGGACGCAGGGCGACGTGGCGGTCTCGGAGTGGGACGTCACCGACACCGCCATCGACCCGGCAGTGCTGCGTCAGCGGTTCGACTCCATCGTGGCTGGACGCATCGACCCGGGCGGACGGCTGCGCCCGGCCGACCCCGCGTCGCTGGCCCCGACGGTCGCCGTGAGGTCCGACGCGTCGGCGCGCTCGACGGTGCTCGAGGTGCGGGCGGCCGACCGGCCCGGAGTGCTGCACCTGGTGTGCGCGGCGCTCGCAGAGCTGGGCGTCACGGTGGTCTCGGCGCACGTCGACACGGTGGGGCCGCAGGCGGTCGACGTGTTCTACGTCCAGGAGCAGAGCGCCGGGCCACTGGCCGACCACCGGGCGGCGGCGGCCGCGCACGCCGTACGCGCCGCGCTGACCCCCGCCGGTTAGGCTGGGCACTCATTCGCCGGGCCGTCAGGCCGTTCGTCCAGCTAGGGATCATTCGTTGTTCGCCACTCTCTCCGACCGGCTCGCCGACACGTTCAAGAACCTGCGCGGCAAGGGTCGCCTCTCCGAGGCCGACATCGACGCCACCGCGCGCGAGATCAGGATCGCCCTCCTCGAGGCCGACGTGGCGCTGCCCGTGGTCAAGGTGTTCGTGGGCGCCGTCAAGGAGCGGGCGCGCGGCGAGGAGGTCAGCGGCGCGCTGAACCCCGGCCAGCAGATCATCAAGATCGTCAACGAGGAGCTCGTCAACATCCTCGGCGGCGAGACCCGCCGGCTGCGCTACGCCAAGACCGGTCCCACGGTCATCCTGCTCGCCGGCCTCCAGGGCGCCGGCAAGACGACCCTCGCCGCCAAGCTCGCGCTGTGGCTCAAGGAGCAGGGCAAGACGCCGATGCTCGTCGCGGCCGACCTCCAGCGGCCCAACGCCGTCAACCAGCTCCAGGTCAACGGCGAGCGCGTCGGGGTACCCGTGTTCGCGCCCGAGCCCGGCAACGGGGTCGGCGACCCCGTCGCCGTCGCGAAGGCCTCGATCGAGGAGGCCACCCGCAAGCTGCACGACGTGGTCATCGTCGACACCGCCGGCCGGCTCGGTGTCGACGCCGAGCTGATGCAGCAGGCCTCCGACATCCGCGACGCCGTCAACCCCGACGAGGTCCTCTTCGTCGTCGACGCGATGATCGGCCAGGACGCCGTCAACACCGCGCAGGCGTTCCTCGACGGCGTGGGCTACGACGGCGTCGTGCTCACCAAGCTCGACGGCGACGCCCGTGGTGGCGCCGCCCTGTCGATCGCGTCGATCACCGGCAAGCCGGTCATGTTCGCCTCGGCGGGCGAGAAGATGACCGACTTCGACCTCTTCCACCCCGACCGGATGGCCTCGCGCATCCTCGACATGGGCGACATGCTCACCCTGATCGAGCAGGCCGAGAAGACGTTCGACCAGGAAGAGGCGTCGAAGGCGGCCGAGAAGCTGCTCGGCGGCCAGGACTTCACCCTCGACGACTTCCTCGCGCAGATGCAGCAGATGCGCAAGCTCGGCTCGATGTCGAAGATCATGGGGATGCTGCCCGGCATGGGCCAGTTCCGCGAGCAGCTCGACAACTTCGACGAGCGCGAGATCGACCGAATCCAGGCGATGATCCTGTCGATGACGCCCGCCGAGCGGGCCAACCCGAAGATGATCGACGGCTCCCGTCGCGCCCGCATCGCGAAGGGCTCGGGCGTCCAGGTCTCCGACATCAACCAGATGGTCAGCCGCTTCTTCGACGCCCGCAAGATGATGCAGCAGATGGCGCGCGGCGGCGGGATGCCCGGCATGCCGGGGATGCCCGGCCTGGGCGGCGGCGGAGCCGGCAAGAAGCAGAAGGCCAGGAAGCCCGCCAAGGGACGCCGGGTCTCCGGCAACCCGGCGAAGGCCGCCCTGGAGGCGAAGGCCGCCGCTGAGAAGCCGGCAGCAGCGCCGGCCAACCCCTTCGGTGACCCCGACGCCGAGGGCGTCGACTACGAGCAGGCCGCGGCCGCCCTCAACCTGCCCAAGGACTTCTCCAAGTTCTTGAAGTAGGGCCGTGCGAAGCGAGCAGACGGCGTCGGGCGGCCGGGCCTCTCCCAGCGATGCGACTGAGGAACGAGGTCGCACGAGCGCATCGAGACCCAGTGAGGCGGTAGGCAACGATGACTGTCCTTGTCATCGACGGCGCCAACGTCGTCGGCTCGGTCCCCGACGGCTGGTGGAAGGACCGCGCCGGCGCGGCGCGCCGACTGCACGACCGGCTGATGGTCGCCGATCTGTCGCATGACGAGGTCGTGCTCGTGCTCGAGGGAGCGGCCAAGGGCGGGGTCAAGGTGGGTCGCGACGGCCACCCCGGGGTCCCCGCGAAGGATTGTGACGGAGGAGCGAAGCGGGGGAGGCAGAACCCTTCGTGGGGTGGGGGCCTTGTGCGCGTGGTGCACGCTCCCCGCGACGGCGACAGTGAGATCGAGAGGGTCACCGCCGCCGCACGGGAGTCCGGCGAGGCGGTCACCGTGGTGACCGCCGACCGGGTCCTCCAGTCCAGGGTGCAGGGGCTCGGCGCCATGGCGATGGGTCCGGCGTGGCTGCTGGACCAGCTCGGCTGACGCCGCCCCCCAGTGACTACCGGAGCGGGATCTTCACCACCTCTCCGCCACCGGCGCACACGCTGCACGTCGTGACGAAGGCGTTGCGGCTGTCGAAGGCCACGCCGTACGGCGCGGGCAGGTCGGCGGCCACGGTCCGGTGCGACCCGTCGCGGTTGATGCGCTCCAGGGTGCCCACCGGCAGCCCCTCGGCGGCGAACAGCCCGTCGTCGCCGGCCAGCTGCACGGCGTACAGCTTGTGGCCGTTCCAGGCGAGGTCGGTGACGTTGGTCAGGCCCGAGGCGAAGACGGTCGGTGGCATGCCGGGGACCACCCGGTAGATCCGGGATCCGCCGGACGGGAACGGGAAGCCGGTCAGCTCGCTGACGTACCACGCGCCGTCGGGGCCGCGGACCACCGAGGTGGGCACGCTCTGCATCGAGATCTCCTCGGGCGGCGGCGGGAACGGCGACGGGACCAGGCGCTCGGCGAAGGTGGCGAGAGTGGTGACGTCGCCCCGCCAGTCGACCGACTGGAGGGCATTGGCGCCCGAGTCGGTGAGGACGAAGCCGCGGTGCGTCGCGGTCAAGCCGGTCGGGTTGCTGTCGGGACCTGCGCCGTCGGGATCGTTGTCGGCCTCGGACTGCGCGAGGTCGGCGATCACGAACTGGCCGTGCCCGAACCGACCTCCCAGCAGGGTGCCGAGGCGTTCGCCGCCCGGGATCTGCGTGCGGACTTCGGGGTCGTTGCCGAGCCCGACCGTCACGGCGTACCAGCCGCCGAGCACGGCCACGTCAGCCGGGCCGGTGGCCTGCGACCCGTCGGCACCCGCCAGCGACGGGAGGCCGGTGACCACTCGGCGCTGGTCATTTCCGCGGACGCGCGTGATCGCGCCCGAGGTGCCGAAGCAGGCCGGTCCTTCGGGGCCCTCGATGCACGGGGCGGCGCCGCCGCGGCCGGCCTCGGCGACGTACAGGACGGACTTGTGGCCGTAGCCGCCACCGTGGCGGCGGCCGTAGTGGTGGCCGTTGTCCTGGTCGACGACGAGGTGGCGCGGGTTGTCGAGCCCGGTGGCGACGACGGTCCACGGAGGATCGCTGGGCCAGTGGTAGCCGCCGTTCCCGTGCGACCCGCCGGCCAGCGCGGTCGGCGCGGACAGCAGCGAGGCAGAGATGACGGTGAGTGCAGTTGTCAGGCCGAGCGCCACGCGGCGCCCGGGAAGGTGTGATGCCATGGGGGAACCCCCTGATGGGCGAATGGGAATTCCAGACTGCGCACACTTGCTCGGAAGGCACATCCCCGACGTTCGGTACCTCAGTCGTCGTGCTCGGCGACGTGCAGTGATCGTCCGGAATGCGTGAAGCCGACCGCGGTGACTGACGGCAGTGCGGTGCCGGACGCGACCAGGTCGACGCGGTACTGGAGGTAGCGGCCGGAGCGTCCGAGCGGGTCCCCATCGGAGCGCGGGCTGCTCCACGCCGACCAGGACGCGCCGGGCTCCGCCGTAGCCCCGGTGCGGACCCTCACCGTCGCCCGGGTGCCGGCGGGCAGGTCACCGCGCAGCACGGCGCGGCGCCAGTCGACCTTCTGCCGGGCGTCGACGACGCTCGAGGTGTACGTCGCCCGGCCTGGGTCGTCGAGGGTCAGGACGCCGTAGCCGGCCGGAGACAGGACCAGGCCCTGCGACCAGGAGCCGGTGCGGAACTCCTCCAGCGTCTGGAACGCGACACCCCTGGGGGCGCTGCGGAGCCGCCCGATGGCGGCCCGACCCGTGTTGCCGTCGGCGTCGGCCGACGAGACCCGGAACGCGTAGCGGCGTCGGGCAGCCAGGCCGGTGAGCACCACGTCGTGGCTGCGCGTCAGCTGGTCGTCGAGGCGGAGCCGGTCGAGGCGCGAGCGGCCGAAGCCGACCACCGAGGTCGCGGGCTCGTCGGTGGTCCAGGTGACCCGCGCCGTGCCGTCCGGCAGCGCGAACGCCCGCACGGCGCTGATCCGGGGCGCGCTCCGGTCGCGCCGGTCGGTGGTGAAACCGGCCGGCGGCCGGTCCGGTGCCGGCCAGACGTCGACCGACCCGTCGGCGGCCACCGAGCGCAGCCGGTAGACGTAGCGCCGGCCGGGCGTGAGGCCGTCGACCGGCACGGTGTGCCGGCTGGTGCGCCCGGCGACGGTGGCGGCCGGGACGAGGGTCTTGGCGGACGTGCCCAGGAGCACCGTGCTCGAGCCCGGCGCGTCGGTGCGCCAGGCGAGCGTGGCGCCGTCGGACGACACGTCCGTCGCACGCCCGGCCGCGATGCCGGCACCGCCGCCGGCGGCGTAGGTGGCGACGTGCGCCCCCGAGGACGCCGCGAAGACGGCGTACTGCTGGCCCTTGACGGTCATCGGTGTGAACGGCACCGACTGGGCGCCGCGGGTCAGTGTCGTCAGGGTCCGGCCGCCGGGGCCTGTCGTCGGCAGCATGCCGGTGAGCTGGTTGGCACCCGCGCCGACGTTGACGGTGAAGGTCAGGGCGTCGCCGCTCCACGACATGTTGCTGTACGACGACGCGTTGCGGCCGTCGACCCAGGTCAGCAGCTGCCGGGCGGTGATCACCGGCACCCCGCGCGCCTGCGCCGAGGCGAGCACCTGGGTGTCCTCGAACGTCGTGGCGTTGTCGGTGTGCAGGTTGGCCGTGAAGGCGCCGTAGTAGCCGAGCGACCCGAGCGCCCGGTCGAACAGCGTGTTCGGGGTGAAGGGGTAGCTCTGCTCCGACTCGTCGGTCATCTGGGTCGCGGCCTGGAAGACGTCGATCAGGGAGCCGTCGGTGTCGGTGAAGCGCATCGGCATGCCGGACCCGGTCATGAAGCCGGGACGGTCGGCGATCCACGAGCCCGGGTAGTAGTAGTAGTTGGTGTCCATCCGGATGCCGTGGGCCAGCTGTGCCTTCGGCTGGGACGCCCAGTCGCTCCAGACGATGCAGTGGTACCTGCTCGTCGTCGGCGCCTGGATGCTGGTGTAGCGGTCGGCCCACGCGTCGAGCTGGCTCGTGTAGGTGTCCGAGAGGTTGGCCAGCGACGTGTAGTTGGAGCAGTTGTTCTGCGGGTGGAGCCCGATCTCGAAGCCCTGCGACTCGAACGTCGACGCCTGCCCGTTGGTCAGCGGGGACCCGGGGAAGACGTAGCTGCTGAACCGCGCGCACTGCCACAGCGCCGGCGAGCAACCGGCCGGGCTGGCGGCGTTGTAGGTGCTCATCCGGCCGGCGGTGCCGCCGCCGGCGTGGTCGTCGCCGGTGGCCACCAGGACGGCCTTGTGGGTCGCCGGGAAGTACCAGAAGCGCGGCATCGGCAGCCGGTCGCGTGCCATCACGGTGACGAGGTTGGCGAGCAGTCGCTGCTGCTCGTCAGCCTGTGGGATGGCGGCCTTGTCGAGGTTCACCCAGTCCGTCGACGCGCCCCCGAAGAACTGGTCGTTGGAGCGGTTGGGCGTCATCCCGTCGCGGTTGGTGCCGGCCCAGGCCGGGTTGCCCTGCCTCGTCCAGATCACCGACGTGGCGAGGTCGTAGGCGAACGTCGCGACCTGGCCGCCGTTCGCCCCGACCGATCGCCAGGCAACTGCCGGCTGGCCGGTCCCGGCGGTGGCGGTGGTGAAGAGCTCGGCCACGGACGCGGCGCCGTTGAGGGCGTAGCGGTTGGCCGTGCCGTGGTACTGCATCGTCTCGGTCGTGATGCCGGCGCCCGGCTCGGTGGCGGCGTTGACGCGCAGGTAGCCGTTGGTCACCGGGCCGGCCTGGGCAGTCAGTCCGGCGAGCGGCAGCAGCCGGGCATCGGGCCTCATCAGGATCAGGTTGCCGCCGCCGTTGACCCACGACGTGAGGGCGGCGACCTGGGCATCGGTGATCGCGACGTCGCCCAGCACCACCACGGAGTACGCCGCCAGGGTGGCCGCCGAGAGGTCGGTGTTCTTGACGTTGGCGAACTCGTTGAGCCCCTCGGCGCGCGCGATCTCGACGAGGTAGGACGTCGACTTGTTGGCGTCGCTGGTGATCAGCGCGATCGGCCCGCCCGGCCCGGCGTCGATGGGTGGGGGCGGTGGTGCCGAGGTCTCGAAGGTCCAGGACGCGGGGGCCATCTGGTTGCCCGCCGCGTCCTGGGCGCCGCTGACGCTGACGGTGTAGCCCGTCGAGTTGGCCAGCTGCGACGTCGGCGTGAGGGTGGCGGTGTAGGTGCCCGCGTCGTAGCCCGTCGTGGACGGCACGACCTGCGACGTGGCGGTGTTGCGCAGCACCATCGAGATCGACCCGGGCGTCACGGCCTCGCTGAAGGTCGCCGCCGGCCGGGCGTTGGCGGGTACGCCGGTGGCGCCGGGGGCGGGCGTGCGGGTGGTGACCGTCGGCGCGAGGTTGTCCTGGGCGGTCTCCGCGAAGACGACGTCGACCCAGTAGTTCTCGCGGTCGTAGGTGCTGTTGGGGAACGCGCCCGCCGTGCCGGTGTAGCGGTAGAGGCCGTTGCCGCCGTCGGTGCCGTCGGCGAGGGCGGTGAGGGGTCCGCGGGTGGTGGCGGTGGCGAAGTAGTTGGCGCTCGCGGCGTACCTCGACGGCGTGAAGTACGACGCGACGTACGTCGTGTTGGCCGTGACCGGGATCGGAGCCGCGAACGTAGCCTGCTGCCAGCCGCTGGCCGTCTCGTTGGTGAAGGTGACGTTGCCGAGCCGGGTGCCGGAGCTGGACCACAGGCTGCCGACGTGGACGCCGGTCGAGACCGCCGGCTTGTAGTAGCGGATGCCCGTCACGAAGCCGTTGGTGTTGGCGCGGAACCGCACCCCGAGCTCGACCGAGCTGGTGTCGGAGTCGGTGCGGTCGGGCACGGCCGTGCTGGGCCAGATCGTGCAGGGACAGTTGTTGGTGCTGGCCGATGTGGTGAACGTCCAGCTCACCGGATCCATCTGGTTGCCCGCGACGTCGCGGGCGCCGCTGAGGTTGGCGGTGTAGGTCGTGCCGGGGGAGAGGGACGACCCCGGGGTCAGGGTGACCGTGCGGGTGGTGGCGTTGTAGCCGGTCGTCGCGGGCACCAGCGCGTTGGTCGGGGTGCGGAGCTCGAAGGCGATCGTGGCCTGTTGGACGGCCTCGCTGAAGGTGGCCGTGGCCGTGCCGGACACCGGCACCCCCGTCGCACCGGCCGCCGGGCTGCGGCCCGTGACGGTCGGCTTCGTCGTGTCGGCCGCCTCGGTGGTGAACGTCCACGTCACCGGATCCATCAGGTTGCCGGAGACGTCGCGCGCTCCGCTGAGGTTGAGGGTGTACGTCGTGGCGGGCGCCAGCGCCGCGTCGGGCGTCAGGGTGACCGTGCGCGTCGTCGCGTTGTAGCCGGTGGTGGCCGGGACGACGGTGCCACCGGGAGCGCGGAGCTCGAATGCGACCGTCGCCTGCTGCACCGCCTCGCTGAACGTCGCGGTCGGGCTGGTGCCGACCGGCACGCCGGTGGCGCCGGCCGCGGGCGTGCGGCCGCTCACGGTCGGCTTGGTGGTGTCGGGGGTCTCGGTCGTGAAGGTCCAGCTCAGCGCGTTCATGACGTTGCCCGACTCGTCCGTGGCGCCGGTGAGCGTGGCGGTGTAGGTCGTGGAGGGCGCCAGGGCGGCGTTGGGCGTGAGGGTGGCGGTGCGCGTCGCCGCGTTGTAGCCGGTCCCGGCGGGCACGAGGGCGCCGCCCGGGTTGCGCAGCTCGAACGTGATGCTGCCCGGGGTCACGGGCTCGTCGAAGACGGCCGTGGCCGTGCTCCCGAGCGGCACATTTGCCGCGCCCGGGGCGGGCGTGCGGTTGGTGACGGTCGGCTTGGTGGTGTCGGTGTCGGCGAAGACGACGTCGACCCAGTAGTTCTCGTTGTTGAAGCTGCTGGTGGGGAAGACGCCTGCTGTGGCGCCGTAGCGGTAGAGGCCGTTGCCGCCGTCGGTGCCGTTGGCCAGGGCAGTCAGCGGTCCGCGGGTGGTGGCGGTGGCGAAGTAGTTGGACGAGACCGAGTAGCGCGACGGGGTGAAGTACGACGCGACGTACGTCGTGTTGGCGGTCACCGCGATCGGCGCGGAGAAGGTGGCCTGCTGCCAGCCGCTGGCGGTCTCGTTGGTGAAGGTGGCGGTGCCGAGCTTGGTGCCGGTGCCGGTCCACAGGGTGCCGACATGGGTGCCGGTGGTGGTGGAGGGCTTGTGGTAGCGGATGCCGGTGACGAAGCCCGAGGTGTTGGTGCGGAACTTCACGCCGAGCTCGACCGAGGAGGTGTCGGAGTCGGTGCGCTCGGGGGTCGCCGTGCCGGGCCAGATCGTGCAGGGACAGCCGTTGGAGCTGGCCACCGTGGTGAACGTCCACGTCACCGGGTCCATGACGTTGCCCGACGGGTCACGGGCGCCGGTGAGGTTGGCGGTGTAGGTCGTGCCGCCGTTGAGCCCGCCCGTCGGAGTCAGGGTGACGGTGCGGCTGGCGGCGTCGTAGCTCGTCGTCGCGGGCACCAGGGCATTGGTCGGCGTGCGGAGCTCGAAGGCGATGGTCGCCTGTTGGACGGGCTCGTTGAAGGTCGCCGTCGCCGTGCCGGTCAGGGACACGCCGGTCGCGCCGGAGGCAGGCGTGCGACCCGTGACGGTGGGCCTCGAGGTGTCGAGTGCCTCTGTCGTGAACGTCCAGCTGACCGGGTCCATCGTGTTGCCGGCCGGGTCCTGGGCACCGGTGAGGTTCACCGTGAAGGTGGCCGAGGCGGCCAGCGCGGAGTTCGGGTTGAGGGTGACCGTCCGGGTGGTCGCGTTGTAGGAGGTCGTCGACGGGACCACGTTGTTGGCGGCGTTGCGCAGCTCCATCGCGATCGTGCCCTGCTGGACGGCCTCGCTGAACACGGCGCTGGCCGACGTGCCCACGGAGACGCCGGTGGCCCCCGGCGCGGGCGCGCGACCGCTCACGGTCGGCTTGGTGGTGTCGGGCGTCTCGGTGGTGAACGTCCAGCTGACCGGGTCCATCGTGTTGCCTGCCGGGTCCCTGGCCCCGGTCAGGCTGGCGGTGTACGTCGTCGACGGGGCCAGCGCCGCGTTCGGGTCGAGCGTGGCGGTGCGGGTGCCTGCGGCGTACGACGTGGTGCTCGGCACGACGGTGTTGCCCGGCCCGCGCAGCTCGAAGCCGATCGTGGCCTGTTGCACCGGTTCGCTGAACTCCGCCGTGGCGTTGGCGCCGACCCCGACGTCGATGGCGCCCGGGGCAGGCGTGCGGCTGGTGACGGTGGGCTTGGTGGTGTCGGTGTCGGCGAAGACGACGTCGACCCAGTAGTTCTCGTTGCCGAACGTGCTGTTGGGGAAGACGCCGGCGGTGCTGCCGTAGCGGTAGAGCCCGTTGCCGCCGTCGGTGCCGTTGGCCAAGGCGGTCAGCGGCCCGCGGGTGGTGGCGGTGCCGAAGTAGTTGGAGGAGACCGAGTAGCGCGACGGGGTGAAGTACGACGCGACGTACGTCGTGTTGGCGGTCACCGCGATCGGGGTCGGGAAGGTGGCCTGCTGCCAGCCGCTGGCGGTCTCGTTGGTGAACGTCACGGTGCCGAGCTTGGTGCCGGTGCCGGTCCAGAGAGTGCCGACGTGGGTGCCGGTGGAGACGGCCGGCTTGTAGAACCGGATGCCCGTGATGAAGCCGGCCGTGCTCGCGCGGAACCGCACGCCGAGCTCGACCGAGGAGGTGTCGGAGTCGGTGCGCTCGGGGGTCGCCGTGCCGGGCCAGATCGAGCAGGGACACGTGGCCGGGCCGCTGCCCACGGTGATCGTGACCCCGGGACCCGGCGTCTGGGTGTTGGCGCTGTCGTCGGTGGCGCGGACCCGCAGGGTCGCCTGGCCGTTGACCGACGGCGTGTAGGAGTAGGTCCAGGTCTCGCGCCCGGTGGCCCGGTGCCAGGTGGCGCCGTTGTCGGTGGAGACCTCGACGCCGCCGACGCGGCCGCCGCCGGTGTCGGCGGCGGTGCCGGTCACCGTGAGCGGGGTGCCCACGGGCACGGTGGCCCCGGCGGAGGGCGACGTGATGGTCGATGTGGGTGCGACGGTGTCGGTCGACGCGGTCGCGTTGGTCAGTCCGGGGCGCAGGGTCGTGGGCTGGGCGCCCATGTCGGCCAGCACGTTGACGGTGGCCTGCTGGGCGGCGACGTCGGCCGCCGCGGAACCGCGGTCGTGCTGGCTGTCGAGGCCCCAGGCCCACTGGATCGTGCCCGCGCCGAAGACCAGGGCGCCGCTGGCGTGCCGGTACATCGTCATCGAGTGCGTGGCCTGACCCTGGCCGTAGCTGTTGCCGTGGTCGAGGATCCGGTCGCCCGATCCCTGGGTCTGCGAGACGCGGAAGGCACCCGGCGGGCGATGCCCGTTGTCGAGGTCTTCGTCCCACTCGTAGCCGATGACGTTCGTGCCGACGGTCGTGGTCTGGCTGCCCGTCAGGTCGGCGACCCGGGTGTTGCGCCAGAAGCGCATGTCGCCGTCGGCGCTGCCGACGGACATGTTGATGGCGCAGCAGTTGATGGTGAAGATCTGGCCGGTCAGCGCGTTCTCGGGGCGGCCGCCGTCGCCGGGCGGGCTGAACCGCGGATCGCGCCAGGTGCCGGTCCATGTCGGCGCCTGCGGGTCGATGACGGCGTTGGCGTGCGTCTCCTTGTAGGTGACCAGGGTGCGGTTCGGCGTGCCGGACCCGTCGATGCTGTTCTCCCAGCGGGTCTTCCAGAAGACCTCGTTGCCGCTGAAGAACGCGAGGTTGACGCCGGCCGCCCGGGCCGCCTCGACGTTGGTGCGCTGCTGGCCCGACCAGTACTCGTCGTGGCCGACGGACAGGAACGTCTCGTGCTCGGTCAGCTCGCCGCCGCGGCGGTGGGTGTCCAGGCCGGACGTGTAGCTGACGTCGTACCCGTTGGACTCGAGGAAGCGGACCATGGGGTACTCCGCGTTGAACACCCAGTCCTCGGGCGCGTTGGCACGGGTGGTGAACGGCCGGTTGTAGCTCACCTTGTAGGCGCGGCCGGCGGGAGCCCCGGTGTAGAGGCTGTTGCCGCCGTAGGCGTTGTAGGCCTGCCAGGTCGTGTCGGACGTCTGGAACAGCAGGTCGGAGCCGCCGTCGTCATCGCGGACGACGAAGAAGACGTGGCTCTCACCCGACGTCCCGTCGGTGCGGACGAGGTGCGCGAAGTAGATGCCCGACACGGAGTCGGCCGGCACCTGCCATGACGCGTTCTGGGTCCAGTTGCCGCAGTCGACCAGGCCGGTGGCCACGGCCGTGATGCAGTTCGGCTGGTTGTTGAGCACGGTCGGCAGCACCGTGGTCACCCGGCGCGCGCCGGCGCCCCCGTAGTAGCCCATCCGGTAGATGTCGAGGCGGTACGCCGTCGCGTCGGTGTCGACCTTGAAGCCGACCGTGCCGCCCTGGTCGACGCTGATGTCGGTGGCGAAGCCCTGGATGTCGGAGCTGCCGCTGCCGGAGATGCCCCACTCGCTCTCGGGGTTGCCGGGCCTGGTGTTCTCGCACGCCACCGGGCTCACCACGGGGGCGTCGCACGGCGCGGCCACGGCCGGCGCGGCGGCCGTCCAGGTCGCGAGCGCCGCCATGACCAGCGCGAGGAGGGCGAGGACCGTGGTCCGCGTCGTCAGCGCGTTGCGGCGCCGCGAGAAGGGTCTGGACAGACGCATGGCAGCCCCCAGCCGTCGTCGGTGTCTGAGACTTGTGACTGTCGTGCCCGGTGGCGCCGGTGTCATCGCCCGATGTGGGGAGAACGGGAGAACGGTGTTCTCTCGGTCTGGACGCGCTCGCGCGGCTTCGTTACCCAGCCGCGTCGCTGGGAGAGACCCGGCCGGCCGGCGCCGCGACCTCGTTCCTCGGTCGTGACTGTCCGTCTCACATTCGCAACCAACATGCGAATGTTCGGCGCCACCCGTTGAAACACCCGGTGGCCGGGGCCTACGGTCGAGGCGTGACCCCGTCACGAACTCGGACGTGAACAGGAGACCCGCCATGCCCCACCCCCGCCTGCTGCGGACCGCGCTCGCGGTGACCGTGGCCTCCCTCGTCGCCTCCGTGGCCGGCGCCGCGTCGGCCGCGTGCCCGGAGCCGCACCGCCACGGTGACCGGCCCGCGACGAGCTGTGCCGCACCCGACGCGCGACCTACGGTGGTGTTCCTCGACGACGACACCGGGGTCCGCAACCGGACCGTCGACGGAGGCTGCACCCTCAACGACCTCATCGACGACGAGCGCACCTGGCGCAACCACGGGCTGTTCGTCGTCCACGTGACCCTCACGAGCTGGCGGCTGGTTCGCGAAGGTGAGCTGGGCAAGCGCGACGCCCGCCGGCTCGTGGTCGCCGCCGCGCGCTCCGACGTGGGTCGGGTCCCGGGCTACGAGAAGCTCTTCGACGGGAGTGCGGAGTCGTTCGCCGACTGGGCCTACGCCGGTGACGGCGGCTTCGACCTCGCCGACGGCCTGCTCACCAGCCGGGTCGGTGCCGAGGGCGGCTTCGGGACGCTCTGGTACACCCCCGAGCAGTTCGGCGACTTCTCGCTGCGTCTGCAGTTCCGCGACGACTCGCCCGGCGACACACGCGGCAACAGCGGAGTGCAGGTCCGGTTCCCGGCCCTCTACGGACCGGTCGAGGGCTGCCCGACCACGTTCAACGGCAGCGAGACCGGCAACCTGTCCTGGATCGCCGTCAACTGCGGTCACGAGGTGCAGGTCAACGACTCCCCGGAGGGCGGCTCCAACGACCCACGCAAGACCGGCTCGATCTACGGCTTCGCCGACCTCGATCTCGCGGCGGCCCGGCCCACGCCCAAGGGCGAGTGGAACGACCTCGAGGTGCGCGTCGTCGGCCAGCACTACACCGTGATCCGCAACGGCGTGGTCATCAACGAGTTCGAGAACCTGCCCGGCCTGCCGTTCCCCGGCCGCCCGAACGACCCCGACTCCAGCAGCCGCGGCCTGGTCGGCCACGTCGGCCTCCAGGCGCACGGCTCGGATCCAGACGTCGTCTCCTACCGCAACGTGCGGGTCCGGGAGCTCGACTGACGGTCGTTCGGTAGCGTCCGGAGCATGACCGCGTTGAGGTTCTCCGGACCGGTGCTCCCCGACGGTGAGGCGCGCGACCTGTACGTCGTCGACGGCCACGTCACCTACGAGCGCCAGGCCGGCGCCGAGACCACGGGGGAGGGCTGGATCGTCCCCGGCCTCGTCGACGCGCACTGCCACATCGGCCTCGACGACCACGGCCCGAGCACCGTCGAGGAGGCCGAGCAGCAGGCCGTCGAGGACCGCGACGCCGGCGCGCTGCTCATCCGCGACTGCGGCTCGGCGCTCGACACGTCCTGGATCCACGAGCGCGAGGACCTTCCACGTCTGATCCGGTGCGGTCGCCACATCGCGCGCACGAGGCGCTACATCCGCAACTACGCGCACGAGGTCGAGCCCGACGACCTCACGTCGTACGTCGAGCAGGAGGCGCAGCGCGGCGACGGCTGGGTCAAGCTGGTCGGTGACTGGATCAGCCGCGACACCGGCGACCTGGAGCCGAGCTTCCCCGCCGACGCGTTCACGGCGGCGATCCAGACCGCGCACGCGCTGGGCGCGAAGGTGACCGCCCACTGCTTCGGCGAGACCGTGCTTCCCGGGCTGATCGAGGCCGGCATCGACTGCATCGAGCACGGCACCGGCCTCTCGACCGACCTCGTCGAGGCGATGGCGGCCCGCGGCACGGCCCTGGTGCCGACCGTGATGCAGATCGAGAAGTTCCCGCAGCACGCCGAGGCCGGGCGCGAGAAGTTCCCCACGTACGCCGACCACATGACCGACCTGCACGCCCGTCAGCGCGAGACGATCATGGCCGCCCACGAGGCCGGGGTCCCGCTGTACGCCGGCTCCGACGGCGGCGGTGTGGCCAGGCACGGCAACATCGCCGGTGAGGTGGTCGCGATGGCCGGGCTGGGCATGTCGGCGGAGTACGCCCTCGGTGCCGCGTCCTGGCGAGCTCGCGAGTGGCTCGGCCGGCCCGCCGGGCTCACCGAGGGAGCGCCGGCCGACTTCGTCGTCTACCCCGCCGACCCGCTGGCCGACCTGTCAGTGCTGCACACGCCGAGCCGCGTCGTACTCCGGGGGAAGGTCGTCGCGTGACCGCCCGATAACGGAGTGCGCAGCATCCACGCAGCCGGGTTGGATGGGCGCATGACCTCGATCAGTGACGTGTTCCCGCCCCTCGGCCTGCGCGTCGTCGCCGGGCCGCTGGAGCTCCGCGGCATCTCCGACGACGACCTGGTGACGCTGGGTGCGCTGGCCGCGCGCGGTGTGCACGCGCCCGACCGGATGCCGTTCACGTTCGCGTGGACCGACGTCGACCCGGCCGAGCTCCCGCTGAACTTCGCGCAGTACCACTGGCGCACCCGGGCCGACTTCGGTCCCGACGCCTGGGTGCTCAACCTGGGCGTCTGGCACGACGGCGTACTCGTCGGGGTGCAGGGGATCAACACCACGAAGTACCTCGTCACCCGCACCGGCGAGACCGGCTCCTGGCTGGGGCTCGAGCACCAGGGCAGGGGGATCGGGACCGAGATGCGACGGGTGATGTGCGCGTTCGTCCTCGACCACCTCGACGCGGTGCAGATCACGTCCGGCGCCTTCACCGACAACCCCGCGTCCCTGGCCGTCTCGCGCAAGGTTGGCTACCGCGACAACGGCGTCGTACGCCGCGAGCGCCGCCCCGGAGAGGTCGCCACTCTCACCGAGCTGCTGCTGACTCCGGACGACCTCGTCCGCGGTGAGCACCCGCTCGAGGTGAGCGGTGCCGACGCCGTACGTCGGAGCATCGGGCTCGATTCGGACTGACCGGCAGACGTCTGGCAGAATCACCCGCTGTGCCCTGCACGGCCGGACCCTCTCATCCGGACGTCGTCGGGCCCATCGCAGGAGCCTGACCCGGTCCCCACCTGGTGGACGGTTCCTCACCACACACAACTTCCGAGGAGACACCACAGACGTGGCCGTCAAGATTCGCTTGAAGCGCCTGGGCAAGATCCGGGTGCCGCAGTACCGCATCGTCGTCGTCGACTCGCGCAAGAAGCGCGACGGACGGGTGATCGAGGAGATCGGCAAGTACCACCCCAAGGAGGAGCCGTCGCTGATCGACGTGACCTCCGAGCGGGCGCAGTACTGGCTCGGCGTCGGCGCGCAGCCGACCGAGGCCGTCGAGAAGATCCTGAAGATCACCGGTGACTGGCAGACGTTCAAGGGCCTTCCGGGCACCGAGGGCACGCTCAAGGTCAAGGAGCCGAAGCGCGACAAGATCGACATCTTCAACGAGGCCCTCAAGGACGTCGCGAGCGAGCCCAAGAGCGGCGCGACCACCAAGAAGGCAGCGAAGAAGACCGAGGCGAAGGCTGACGAGAAGGCCGACGACAGGCCTGCCGTCGCGCCCGAGGAGCCCAAGGTCGAGGAGCCGAAGGCCGAGGAGCCGAAGGCCGAGGAGCCGAAGGCTGAGGAGCCCCAGGCCGCCGTGCCCGCCTCGGAGACGCCCGAGGGTGCCGCCGCCGTGGCCGAGGCTGCCGAGACGGTGTCCGCCGAGGACGCCGGCAAGAGCGAGGCCTGAGCGCCGTGCTCGCCGATGCACTCGAGCACCTCGTCCGTGGCGTCGTCGACAACCCTGACGACGTCACTGTTCGCGACAAGCAGCTGAAGCGCGGCTCCATCCTCGAGGTCCGGGTCCACCCCGACGACCTCGGCAAGGTCATCGGGCGCAACGGCCGCACGGCCACCGCGTTCCGGACCGTCATCTCGGCCCTCGCCGGCCGGGGCGGCGCGCGCATCGACTTCGTCGACGTCGACCGCCGCTGAGCTGATCACCACGCAACGGGCGTCACCCCTCCGGGGGTGGCGCCCGTTCGTCGTTCCCTGAGGGTCGCCAATACGCTGGCCCCGTGGACAGCATCGAGGTCGTCGTCGGCCGCATCGGCAAGCCGCACGGCCTCAGAGGCGAGGTGACGGTCGACGTACGCACGGACGAGCCTGAGCGCCGGTTCGCGACCGGCACCGTGCTCCGCGCCCAGCCGCCAGCGGGCTCCGCCTCGACCCTGCGCAGCCTGACGGTCAGCGGGTCCCGGTGGCACCAGAGCGTGCTGCTCGTCAGCTTCGCCGAGATCGACGGCCGCAACGGGGCCGAGGCGGCCCGCGGCATCGTGCTGCACGCCGACCTCCCCGCCGATGCGACGCCCGACGACCCCGACGAGTACTACGACCACCAGCTCATCGGGCTCACGGCCTACGACGAGCACGGCACCGAGCTCGGCTCCCTGACCGCGGTGCAGCACGGCTCGGCGCAGGACCTGCTCACCATCCGCACCCCCGACGGCCGCGACACCCTGGTGCCGTTCGTGACCGAGCTGGTGCCCGAGGTCGACGTCGCGACCGGCCGCATCGTGGTCGCCGACCGGCCCGGCCTCGTGACGCCGTTCCCGGCCGTGGACACCGACTGATGCGCGTCGACATCCTCTCGATCTTCCCCGACTACCTGTCGCCGCTCGAGCTGAGCCTGGCCGGCAAGGCCCGCGACAAGGGGCTGCTCGACATCGCCGTGCACGACCTGCGCACGTGGACTCACGACCGGCACCGCACTGTCGACGACACGCCGTACGGCGGTGGTGCGGGCATGGTCATGAGGCCCGAGCCGTGGGGCGAGGCGCTCGACGAGGTCGCCACGGGCGGCCCGACGATCGTCTTCACGACGCCGAGCGGCGAGCCGTTCACCCAGGACCTCGCGCGCGAGCTGGCCGGCCGCGACCACCTGGTGTTCGCGTGCGGCCGCTACGAGGGCATCGACCAGCGCGTCGTCGAGCACGCGGCGACGCTGGGCGAGGTGCGCGAGATCTCCATCGGCGACTACGTGCTCAACGGCGGCGAGGTCGCGGCGCTGGCGATCACCGAGGCGGTCGTCCGACTGGTGCCCGGGTTCATGGGCAACCCGGAGTCGCTGACGGAGGAGTCCCACGAGGACGGCCTGCTCGAGTACCCCGTCTACACCAAGCCCGCCACCTGGCGCGGTCGCGACGTCCCCGAGGTACTGCTCTCCGGCGACCACTCCGCCATCGCCCGCTGGCGACACGACGAGGCCGTCCGGCGCACGGCCGAGCGCCGTCCCGACCTGCTGCCGCTCAGCGCGGTGCCGGGCGGCGGCGAGCTGAGGCCCGCCACGCCCGCAGACATGGGGGAGCTGTACGTCCTGCAGATGTGCTGCTGGGTGCAGGAGATGCACGCCAATCCCGGCGTCCGGATCCCCGCCCTGCACGAGAGCCTCGACGACGTACGCCGCTCGCTGGACACGTGGACCTGGCTGGTGCTCCGACGGGCCGGCCGCCTGGTCGCCGCCGCACGCGGTCGGGCCGAGGACGACACCTGGGACGTCGGCCGGCTGATGGTGGCCCCCGACCTGCAGGGCCAGGGGCTCGGCCGGTTCATGCTGGCCGAGATCGAGGCCGCGGCGCCGCCCGCCGTGACGACGTACTCCCTGTTCACGGGGGCGTCGAGCACCGACAACATCCGGATGTACAAGAAGGCCGGCTACCGCCTCCGGGGCGAGACCGGAGACGGCGCCGTCATCATGTCTCGCCGGCGCGGACGCTGATTCGTCGTACGCCGCGGCCTCTGGCAGAATCGCTCCTCGGTCCACGTCGGCCGAACACCGCTCCGAAGATCACGCCCGGAGGGTTGCGTCGGGCTCCTGCCACAGGGGGAGTCCTCGCCGCCGGCCACGCACGGCGCGGGCCATCGCATCGACACATCCAAGAAGCGCGGCTGACCTGTGGCGAGTCGTGAGGAGCATCATGACCAACGTCATTGCCGAGCTCGGCAACGCCAACAAGCGCGACGACGTCCCGGCCTTCCGCGCCGGTGACACCATCAAGGTCCACGTGAAGGTCACCGAGGGCACCCGCTCGCGTGTGCAGGTCTTCCAGGGCGTCGTGCTCAAGATCCAGGGTTCCGGCATCGGCCGCACCTTCACCGTCCGCAAGGTCTCCTTCGGCGTCGGCGTCGAGCGCACCTTCCCGCTGAACTCCCCGATCTTCGAGTCGATCGAGATCGTGTCCCGCGGCGACGTGCGCCGCGCGAAGCTCTACTACCTCCGCAACCTCCGCGGCAAGGCCGCGAAGATCAAGGAGCGGCGCGAGGCCTGAGTGCCGGTTCCCGCCCACTCACTGGCTAGTCTCCCTTCGTGACTTCCGACGACCGCGAGCCCACCTCCACCGCTGATGGCGAGGAGGGCTCGCGGTCCTCTGTTCCCGGTCCCGATCCGGCCCAGCGCAAGCGCAAGCCGCTGCCGCTGTGGCAGGAGACGATCCTGCTGCTGGCCGTGGCGCTGGTCCTGGCGGTCGTGATCAAGGCGCTGTTCGTCCAGGCGTTCTACATCCCGTCGGAGTCGATGGAGCCCGGGCTCGTGCGCAACGACCGGATCCTCGTCCAGAAGGTGTCCTACTGGGGCGGCAACAGTCCCGAGCGCGGCGACGTCGTGGTGTTCAAGGACCCGGGTGGCTGGCTCAGCGGCGTCGACGAGGCCGGCCCGACCAGCACGCTCACCAAGCTGATGTCCAAGGTGGGGCTCTACCCCAGCGGCGGGCACCTCGTGAAGCGCGTCATCGGCATCGAGGGCGACGTCATCAAGTGCTGCGACGACCAGGGCCGCATCTCGGTCAACGACGTGCCGCTCAACGAGGACGCCTACGTCAAGCAGGACGGCCAGGCGTGCCGCGGCCCGATGGTCACCCAGTGCGGCCAGGACTGGACCACCGAGCCCATCCCGAAGGGCCACATCTTCGTGATGGGCGACAACCGCGGGCACTCCGCCGACTCGTCGCAGCACATGTGCCCGCCGACGGAGACCGAATGCGTGCCCGGCGACGAGTTCGTCGACGCCGACCTGGTCGTCGGCAAGGTGTTCGTCCTGCTCTGGCCGCGCGACCACTTCCGCTGGGTCAAGCGCCCCGCGACCTTCGCGGACGTCGCCGACTCACCCTGAGGGCTGCGACGTGAGTGAACTCCCGAGAGGCGCGACCGTACGCCGCGACGCGGGGCTCTACGGCTACGAGCGCGCGCTGCGGCGCGTGGGCATCGAGCCGGTCGCCGGCGTCGACGAGGCGGGCCGCGGCGCATGCGCCGGGCCCCTCGTGGCCGGCGCGTGCATCCTGCCGGCCGGCAAGGCCGGCATCGTGCCCGGCCTGGCCGACTCCAAGCTGCTGACCGAGAAGGCGCGTGAGCGCGCCTACGCGCAGATCCTGCGTCGGGCCACCGCCTGGTCGGTCGTCGTCATCGAGAGCGACGAGTGCGACCGCCTCGGCATGCACGTCGCCAACGTCGAGGCGCTGCGCCGGGCCGTGGCGCTGCTCGACGTGCGGCCCGCCTACGTGCTGACCGACGGCTTCCCCGTCGACGGCTTCGAGGTGCCCGGGCTGGCGATGTGGAAGGGCGACCGGGTCGCCGCGTGCATCTCGGCCGCGTCGGTGATCGCGAAGGTCACCCGCGACCGCATCATGTGCGACCTCGACCGCGACTGGCCGGCGTACGACTTCAAGACGCACAAGGGCTACATCACCGACGAGCACTCGGCGCTGCTCACCGAGCACGGCCCGTCGCCGGTGCACCGCATGCGGTTCGTCAACGTCCGTCGTGCCGCGGGGCTGGAGCCACCACTGCCGGTGCAGAATGGGCACGACCACGATGAAGAGGAGACACCATGAGCGCCGAGGATCTCGAGAAGTACGAGACCGAGATGGAGCTCACCCTCTACCGCGAGTACCGCGACGTCGTCTCCATCTTCAAGTACGTCGTCGAGACCGACCGCCGGTTCTACCTCTGCAACCAGGTCGACGTGAAGGCGCGCACCGAGAACGGCGACGTGTTCTTCGAGGTCTCGATGAGCGACGCGTGGGTGTGGGACATGTACCGACCCGCGCGCTTCGCCAAGAACGTCAAGGTGCTGACGTTCAAGGACGTCAACGTCGAGGAGCTGAGCCAGCAGGACATCGAGCAGCCGTTGCCCTGAGGGCTCACTCGATCAGGCGCACCGGGTCGCCGTCGATGCGGGCCGACCACGTCGTGGTGTCGCTGACTCCGCCGGGGAACGCGACCTGGAGCCGGAACCAGCAGGCGCCGGCCTCGGCGAGCGTGCAGTTGTAGGTGTCCGGGATCGGCACGCGGATGGTCTGGGCCTTGCCGTTCCATCCGTTGTCGCTGCTGACGCCGGTCAGTTCGCAGTTGGTCACGTCGCCGGTCACCTTGCCGGTGCCCGTGCAGCCGACGATGGGGTTGCCGATCCCGGTGGCGTTGATGGGAGGCAGGATCTTGATCGTGCCGGCGTTGTCGGCGTCACCGACGTCGTAGAACGTCACCCGGAGGACCTTGCTCGCCGCCGCAGGGACGACCCGGACCAGGTTGAACGTCGGACGTGGCGCCCGAGTAGTTGGCATAGATGGACATGTGGTCCCAGCCCGCTACCGAGACCGTGCCGCCCACGGCTCCCTTGACTCGCAAGGCGAACCGGTTGCTTCCGCTGCCCTTGACGGTCGGGTCGTCGCCCGCCTGGTTGAACACCGCAGGGTTGCCGTCGAAGCCTCCCTGAGTGTCGCTCGTTCCGCCCAGCTTGACGTTGGTGCGAACCTGGAGGTAATGGTCGCCGACCTTGGTCGGCGTGAACGTGCACAGGTCCACCCATTGTCGGTAGACCTGCGCCACCGACTCCTTGTACACGTCGTTCGTGTTGCCGTTCTTCTTCTTGCTGCGGAGCATCTTCGTGGTCGTGTTGGCCGCGACGTAGCCGGGGAACTGCTTGTTGCAGGTGGTGATGGGGGTGCCCTGGACGGGCTGGTACGTGTCGGTGGGCAGTCGCAGGCCGAACGAGGTCGTCGGCGCCTCGGACGTCGTCGTCGTGAGAACGTCGCCGGTGCAGAAGTTGCTCACGCCCGACTGGTAGCGCGAGACACCGTCCGCCGGCGTGTAGGGGTTCATGTTGTTCGCCAACGGATAGGTGTCCGACTCGACCTCCTTCGGCCCGACTTCGCACTTGTCGCCGTTCTCGACGAAGGCCGGGTCGAAGACCTGGATCGTGATCGGTTGGGCCGCGGTGACGGCGGCCTGTGAGACGCGCACCAGGTAGAAGTACCCGCGCGGGTCGAACTCATGGTTGGCGTTGCCCGTGCATCCGTCTGTCGCCACACTGGTGTCGCACTTGCGGGTGCTGAACTGGTCGCCGTTGCCCTTCGGAGTCTCAGGACCGGCGATCGCGGCCCAGAGCCGAGGCGTGGACGTGCACTCCGCGCCACCCGGCGGGGCGTGAATGACACTCGTCGACGGACCGCGAAGCACCGTGCCGGGTGGCTCGTTGCCGAAGGTGTTGCAGGGGCTGCCCATGGGGGCTGGGCCGTTGTAGTCGGCCACGGCGGAGCGACTCACGTCGGCGTAGTTGGCGCCGAAGGCGGCACCGAAGGAGTTCCCGATCGTGTGGTGCACCGTCACCTTGAGCTGGGTCGGCTTCGCTCCGACGGTCACCACCACCGATGACGTGCCGGAGTTGGGGTAGCCGTTGCGACTGGCCACGGCGAGCGCGGTGGCCTTGGCGCTGGCGAAGTCGTCGGGCAGGAACGTGACACCCGCCGTCGCCGCAGCGTCTGCGGCGTTCTGGACGCGCTCGATCTCGACATAGATGCGCCCGATGTCCACGGAGAGAGCAGCGAGGGGAAGGATGAGGAACGCGACGAGGACGGCGCCCACGACCGCCACGTAGCCGGCCTCGTCGCGACGACGACGCGCAGGCTTCGTCCGCCGGCTCATCCGTGGGCCCCCGGCATGCACTGGTCGTTCGGCAGCGGCTCGAACTGCATCACGCTGCGCTCGGTGATGCCGATCTTCGTGCCGAAGAGCCCGGTCGCCCACCCGTGGTCGACCTTCATGGCGACGCCCACGGAGTCACGATCAGCGTGGTTGACGCACGCGTTGACGGCCGTCTTGGTGTTCCAGGCACCTGATGCGAACCGGAACTTGTTGAGCGCCGCGTCCCAGGTGTAGGTCACGCAGTTGCTCCCGCACTCCAGCGTGGTCTTTCCAACAGGGAATCCGTTGGGTCCGGCCTCGTAGATCATCACCCACTTGATGCTGTCGGCCGGAAGAGCAGTGCCGGCGCGCTGCATCGCGTCAGCCGCCGCCTGGGCAAGGGCAGGGGCTTGCTGAGGAGTGCACGGAGGCGGGTTCGTGCCGGCCTGACACGTGCCGGGACCGGCAGCCGCGGAGACGGACGCGATGCGGGCGCCCGTGCGCACAGCGCTGGTCGTGCCCACCACGTCGCGCATGAGCAGCGACATCTCGATGATCCCGAAGAGGACGAGGACCAGGATGGGCGTGATGAGGGCAGCCTCGACGGCCACGGCTCCCCGTTCGCCGCGCGCGCGTTTGCGGAGCATGACATCCCCTTCCCTGATCGGCAGCGAAAAGTAGCACCGGATCCGGGCCGCTCCGTGGGCGTTTGCGGGAATCCGCTCGCGGCTCCATCCAGGGTCCGTTCGGCGGACTGGACCAGTGGCTGTCAGAGCCCGCAAAACGTCCACAGGAAGCCCGAGATCGACGTCTTCCACAGGCGCGACCTCCCCACCCCGACGCCGTCGGTGCCACCGACCACGCTGCGGGTCAGGAGGTCCACCCATGACTCGTACCCACAGCGACACCCACCGCACCGCACCGGCGACCCGCAACGGCGCGCTCGGTGCCTACGGCGAGACCCTCGCCGCCAGGCACCTCGTCGAGCGCGGCATGGTCCTGCTCGACCGCAACTGGCGGTGCCGCGACGGCGAGGTCGACCTGCTGCTGCGTGACGGCGACGTGCTCGTCGCGTGCGAGGTCAAGACCCGCAGCAGCCTCGAGTGCGGCACCCCGCACGAGGCCGTCGATGCCGCGAAGGTCGCCCGGCTGCGCCGGGTCGCCGAGCAATGGGTGCACGAGCAGGCCGTGACTCCACGCGACATCCGCGTCGACCTGGCCGCCGTGCTCAGACCGCCGCGTGGTCCGTCCGTCGTCGAGCACGTGGTGGGGGTCGGCTGATGCCCTTCGCCACCACCCACACCGTCAGCCTTCAGGGATCGGTCGGGCACCTGATCGAGGTCCAGGCCGATGTCTCGCAGGGCATCGTCGGGATGACCGTCGTCGGGCGCCCGGATGCGACGCTCAACGAGGCCCGCGACCGGGTGCGGATGGCCATCGCCAACTCGATGCTGGCCTGGCCGTCGACGCGCCGGGTGACCATCCTCCTGGGGCCGGCCGACCTGCCCAAGAGCGGCACCCACTTCGACCTCGCGATGGCGGTGGCGATCAAGGCCGCCGACGCGCTGGTGCCTGCCTCGGCCCTCCAGGACACCGTCTTCATCGGCGAGCTGACGCTGTCGGGCGGCCTGCGCTCGGTGCCGGGTGTGCTGCCCATGGTGATGGCCGCGTCCCATCGTGGCGTCAGCCGCGTGTTCGTGCCCGAGCCGCAGGTGCGCGAGGCCGCGATGGTGCCCGGCATGGAGGTGTTCGGCGTGCGGTCGCTCGCCCAGGTGTTCAGCGTGCTCAACGGTGAGCCCGTGCCCGAGGCGCCGCCGGTCGCGCCGATGTCGGGGGCCCGGCTGCTGTCCTGGCGCGGCCAGCATCAGCAGGCCGAGACCGATCTGGTCGATCTCGTCGGGCATGCCCGACGCCAAGTACGCCGTGGAGGTGGCCGCCGCCGGTGGCCACCACCTGCTGCTCTCCGGGCCCAAGGGTGCCGGCAAGACGACTCTGGCGGAGAGGATCCCCTCCATTCTCCCCGACCTGACCGCCGAGGAGGCCCTCGAGCTGACCGCGATCCATTCGCTGGCCGGTGCTCTCGAGCCCGGCGACGACCTGATCCAGCGCCCTCCCTACTTCGCACCCCACCACGACGCCAGCAAGGCCAGCATCCTCGGGGGCGGCACCGGGCGGGTGCGGCCGGGGGCCGTGAGCCGCGCGCACTGCGGGATCCTGTTCCTGGACGAGTTCCCGCTCTTCCGCAACGACGTGGTGCAGGCCTTGCGCGAGCCGTTCGAGTCGGGAGCGGTCACGATCGCCCGCGGCGAGGAGATCGCGACCTTCCCGGCTCGCGGCATGGTCGTGCTCGCGGCCAATCCCTGCCCCTGTGGCGAGTACTCCGCGACCGTGCCGAGCAACAGGTGCACCTGTATCGAGGCGGTGCGCCGCAACTACCGGCAGAAGCTCACCGGTCCGATCGCAGACCGCATCGACATCCTCCGGCACGTCGAGCCGGCGACGCACTCTGCCCGGAGCGACAGATTCGCCCCGCGCGAGCGATCCGAGACCGTGCGAGCGAGGGTGACGCTGGCACGTGAGCGTCAGGCCGACCGCTACCACGGGCTGGGCTTCCGCCTCAACGGCCACGTGCCGGGCCACGTGCTCGAGTCGAGCTGGGCGCTCGACCCCGCGGCCCGGGCCTGCATCGACGACGAGTTGTTCGCCGGGCGCCTGACGCGGCGCGGCGCCGTGCGTGTCCACCGGCTCGCCCTGACGGTCGCCGACCTGCGAGGGCTCGTCGAGCCCGGCCCCGACGAGGTCCTCGTGGCCCTTCAGCTGCGCACCGGCGAACCGCTTCAGGTCCCCGCCCTGGGGCGAGCCGGATGACCGCCCCGGTGCCCACGACCGACGAGCGACTCGCTCGGGTCGCCCTGGCGCGCCTGGGTGAGCCGGGCGAGGCACGGCTGGCGGGCCTGGCTGTCGAGCTGGGAGCGGTCGAGCTCTACGACGCCCTCTGCGCCGAGCGCAACCCGCGCGGCGTGCTGACCGACGTCGCGGCCCGGCTGGCCGAGGTCGATCCCGAGCGCGACCTGAGACACGCCGAACGCGTGGGCATCCGCTTCGTCGTCCCCGGCGACCCCGAGTGGCCGAGACGGCTCGACGACCTGTCCGGTGCCGGGTCGCTCCACGAGCGTGGCGGTGCCCCGATCGGACTCTGGGTCCGTGGACCGCTCGACCTCTCGACGCTCGACCGCTGCGTCGCGGTCGTGGGCTCCCGGTCCGCGACCACCTACGGGCTCCGGGTGGCCGAGGAGGTTGCCGCGACGGCCGCACGCTCCGGGGCGGCCGTCGTCTCCGGCGCGGCGTTCGGGATCGACCAGGCTGCCCACCGCGGCGCGCTCGCCGTCGGCGGCACCACGGTTGCCGTGCTCGCCTGCGGCGCGGACCGCGTGTACCCCGAGGCCCACCGTGCCCTCATCGACCACATCGCCTCTGTCGGTGCCGTGGTGTCGGAGTCGCCACCGGGGTGCTCGCCGACCCGCATCCGCTTCCTCGCCCGCAACCGACTCATCGCGGCACTCGGCAACGGCACGGTGATCGTCGAGGCTGCGATCCGCAGCGGCGCCCTCAACACCGCCAACTGGACCGAGCGGCTGCACCGCATCCTGATGGGGGTGCCGGGTCCGGTCACGAGTGCGCAGTCCGAAGGGGTCCACCAGCTCGTCCGCACCGGCGCCGCCAGCTTGGTCACGTGCGGCAACGACGTGCTCGAGCTCGTTGGAGGCGCAGGCCAGCACCTCCGCGACGAACCACGCGCGCCGACGCGTCCTCGCGACCGCCTGACCGCCCGCCAAAGGCAGGTGATCGACGCCGTGCCGGTCCGGTCGCCCGCGTCGGCCGACTCCGTTGCCCGCACGGCCGGCGTCGGCCTCATCGAGGTGCGTGGCATCCTCGGCCGGCTGTCTGACCGCCGACTCGTGGAGCTCGTCGGCAACGGCTGGCGGCTGACCGACCGGCCCGACATCGACGTTCGCGACCCACAACCGGACGTGGGGTGAATGTCGATGGCATCACGTGATCCTCCGGCGCTAGCCTCCCGGCGTGACTGTTTCTCCCGCCGACCTCCTCGAGGCCTACGACTCCCAGCTGCGCGAGGAGGCCGAGGTCTCGAGTGCCCACCAGTGGCACCGCCACGGTCCGCTCGTGCGGGCCGTGACCGACTGGGGCGGGTTCGTCACCTACCGCGACCTCGGTGGTGCGGAGGGGGTGGCGGCCGACACCCTGATCGCCGACACCATCGCGTGGTTCCGTGACGAGACCGACGTCAGCTCGTTCGAGTGGAAGTCCCGGGGCCACGACGCTCCGGCCGACCTGCCAGAGAGGTTGGCGGCGCACGGGCTGGTCGCCGACCCGACCGAGAGCGTCATGATCGGTGCTGCCGAGCTCCTCGACGTCCCCGTCGAGCTGCCGGCTGGCATCGTCGTGCGACGCGCCGGCGACGACGGCGCCGACATCGTGGCCGACGCGACGGCGGCATCGCGGATGCAGGCCCATGTCTTCGGACGGGACTCCGTCGCCGACCCGTCCGTCCTCGTACGCCGGCTGACCGAGGCTCCGGAGCTCCACGAGCTGTGGCTGGCCGAGGACGACAAAGCGGGCACGGTCGTGTGCGCCGGGCGGCTCGACCTGGTCGCCGGCACCGAGTTCGGCGGTCTGTGGGGCGGCTCGACGCTGGAGCAGTGGCGGGGCAGGGGCATCTACCGCGCACTCGTCGCCGCCAGGGCCCGGTCGGCGTTGCGGCTCGGGGCGATCTACCTGCACAGCGACTGCACCGACATGTCCCGGCCCATCCTCGAGCGCAGCGGGCTGGTCAAGGTGACCACCACCACGCCGTACAACTGGACGCGCAACTGAGAGAGCGCCTGCCGGACGGGGCGCCGCTGCCTTCCTAGTATCGAGGGATGACCGAGGCGGCGCATGGTGCAGTCGAGCTGCCCGAGGGCTTCGCGCGGCTGCTGGCGGACTACGAGCGCCACCTGGTCTCCGAGCGGGACCTGACGCCGCACACGGTGCGCGCCTACCTCGGAGACGTGCTCGGCCTGCTCGACCACGCCCACCGGCTCGGTCACGAGGATGTCTCGACCGTCGATCTCCGCAGCCTGCGCAGCTGGTTGGCCAAGCAGCACTCGATGGGCAGTGCCCGCACGAGCGTCGCCCGGCGGGCCACCGCCGCCCGGGTGTTCACAGCCTGGCTCGCTCGCACCGGACGGGCGCCGGCCGACGTCGGCGCCTCCCTTGCCTCACCCAAGAAGGCGAAGTCCCTCCCGCCCGTGCTGCGCGCCGACGAGGCACGCGACCTGATCGAGGCAGCCGCCGAGCTCGCCGACGACGGCAGCCCGATCGGGGTGCGCGACGTGGCCATGCTGGAGCTGTTGTACGCCACGGGCATGCGGGTGGGTGAGCTCGTGGCCCTCGACATCGACGACCTCGACCACGAGCGCCGGGTCGCTCGCGTGTTCGGCAAGGGCCGCAAGGAGCGCACGGTGCCCTACGGCCAGCCGGCGGCATCGGCGGTCGACCGCTGGCTGCGGGTCGGTCGCCCGCAGGTGCACGTCGAGGGAGCCGGCGCGGCTCTCTTCCTGGGCTCGCGGGGCCGCCGGATCGACCAGCGGGTGGTGCGCGAGCTCGTGCACCGGCGCATCGCCGAAGTCCCAGGTGCCCCCGACATCGGTCCGCACGGGCTCCGGCACACTGCCGCGACGCACCTGCTCGAAGGAGGCGCAGACCTCCGGTCGGTGCAGGAGCTGCTCGGACACGCTTCCCTGGCCACCACCCAGCTCTACACGCACGTCACCACCGATCGTCTGCGCGCGGCGTACCGGCAGGCGCACCCTCGGGCGTGAGCCTCTCCGCTATGCGGTGCACGAGCCGTGCGGATAGGTGATATCGCCGATGTGACGCTCCCGTCGTGAGGAGAACTCTGTGCCTTGCAGCCAGGGAGGCTGCACGGAACAAGGGGGAAGCTCGATGAAGTACTCACCATCACGCACAGCGCTGGGCGTGGTCGCCTGCTCGGCGATCCTGCTCGCCGGCGTCTCGGCCACGCCCGCGGGCGCAACGCTCCAGGACCACGCACAGGCGGCGGCCAAGCAGAACTGGACGAAGGTCTGGACGAAGAAGCTCCAGCCGAAGGCCGACCAGCGCTACTGGACGAAGACCCAGGCCGACGCGAAGTACGCCAGCAAGACGGAGGCGGACGCGAAGTACGCCACCAAGTCCGACTCGGACACGAAGTACGCCACGAAGGCGGACTACTACAACAAGACGGACGCGGACGCGAAGTACGCGACGAAGCAGAAGATGTACCGGGGCGTCTTCATGATGAGCGCCAACGCCGCGGGTCATCTCATGAGCAGTGACATCTCGTTCGGCGTGACGCTCGCGGTGCCCCCGACCGCCCACTACATCCCGCTCGGAGGAGCGGTGCCGGCAGGGTGCTCCGGCTCGGCGGGCTCCCCGAGCGCGGACCCCGGTCACCTCTGTGTGTTCGAGGCGGCCGCCAGCAGCGTGCAGGCGGGTCGCCGGGTCACCAACCTGGCGTACGGGATCGACACGGCCACTCCCGTCGGCGCCTACGTGTGGGGCTACGCCTCAGGTCCGACCGGCTATGCGGGTGGCTCGTGGGCCATGCAGCCGGGCGGCCCGGCGGTCGTCACCAATGCGAAGGACACATCGCTGGGACCGGTCGGCAAGATGACGGGCTGAGCCGGCCTCGGTGGTCGGCACCCTGGGGGAGGGTGACCGGCCACCACCCGGCCAGGCGCCGCCAGCCGGTCAGGGGGAGCCCGGTCAGGGGGAGGCCGGTCAGGGGGAGGGGAGCAGCATCGGGGGAGGACGACACCGGACGGTCGCGCCAGAGGGGGAGGAGGCGGACCGGGCCGGTGTCGCCGACCAGGTCGAGGGGGTCGAGGTAGGTCTCGCCACGTCGCCAGCCCCAGTGCAGGCAGGCCCGCGGGAAGCAGTGGGAGAAGGGCACGTCGAGCCGCCCGATCGCGGCACCGGCCCCGACCTGGTCACCGACCCGCACGGTGGCCGCCACCGGCTCGTACGTCGTGCGCGTCTCGCCGTGGTCGACCACCACGACCCCGCGACCGGCCAGCTGGCCGGCGTAGGCGACCCGGCCGGCCATCGCCGCCCGCACGGCCTGACCCGGCGTGCCGGCGAGGTCGACACCGCGGTGGCCGGCACCCCAGGGATCGTCGGGAGGGTCGAAGCCCGCCACCACCTCGGGCTCCGGCACCAGCGGCCAGACGCCCACCGGGTCGGGTGCGGCAGTTGCACGCGCCGGAGCCGCCATCAGCAGCAGGACGGCCAGGACCGGGGTCAGCAGACGAGGGAACATGGTCCGACCCTGCCGGGCGCCGGGCCCCACCGGACGGGCGCCCGGACCGGGCTGTGGAGAACGCCGAGATCGTCGCGGTTGTGGACGTGTTGCGGCCCGCCACCGCCGATTGGTCCACCTGCGCGCGGTGGCCTAATATTCACGCAGCAGCCCTCCGGGGCTGACTTCGCACGCTCGCAGACCGCGACGGGGCCGCCATCCTGGGCTCCGACCACCCGTGGGCGCCGATCCTCAGTTCCTCTCCTCCGCACGTTCCGGGGGGAGCGGATCGGGTCGCGCGCGAGCGTCAGGGTCACCGGCACCCGTCGGTGACATCGAACTGAAAACCACGCAGCGGTACGCCGTCCGTCCGGCCTGCTTCAAGGCCGGGCACGGGACAGGCGTGACCGCACCACACAGGAGATACACATGGCAGTCGTCACCATGCGCCAGCTGCTCGAGAGCGGCGTCCACTTCGGTCACCAGACCCGTCGCTGGAACCCCAAGATGAAGCGCTTCATCATGACCGAGCGCAACGGCATCTACATCATCGACCTGCAGCAGTCGCTGGCCTACATCGACCGCAGCTACGCCTTCGTCAAGGAGACCGTGGCCAAGGGCGGCGTCGTGATGTTCGTCGGCACCAAGAAGCAGGCCCAGGAGGCGATCGCCGAGCAGGCGACCCGCGTCGGGATGCCCTACGTCAACCAGCGCTGGCTCGGCGGCATGCTCACCAACTTCCAGACCGTGCACCAGCGGATCAACCGCCTCAAGGAGCTCGACGAGATCGACTTCGAGAACGTCGCCGGCTCCGGTCGCACCAAGAAGGAACTGCTCCAGATGAAGCGGGAGCGCGACAAGCTCGACAAGACCCTGGGCGGCATCCGCGAGATGACCCGCACGCCGTCGGCCGTCTGGATCGTCGACACCAACAAGGAGCACCTGGCTGTCGAGGAGGCGCGCAAGCTGCGCATCCCGATCATCGGCATCCTCGACTCCAACTGCGACCCCGACCTCGTCGACTTCCCGATCCCGGGCAACGACGACGCCATCCGCGCGGTCGGCCTGCTGACCCGCGTGGTCGCCGACGCCGTCGCCGAGGGTCTCATCGCCCGCTCGGGTGCCAAGTCTGGCGACGCCGCCGCGACCGCCGAGGAGCCGCTGGCCGAGTGGGAGCGCGAGCTGCTCGCCGGTGACGCTGACAAGGCCGCCGTAGCCGCCACCGGTGGCGACGTCGCCACCGACACCGCCGCCGCCGAGAGCACCGGCGCCGCTGCCGAGGCCCCTGCCGCCGACGCCGCTGCCGAGAAGGCCACCGAGGAGCCGGCCGTCGAGAAGGTCACCGAGGAGCCGGCCGCCGAGGTCGCCACCGAGGAGCCGGCTGCCGAGGCGCCCGCCGAGATCACGCCGCTCGCCGACGTCCCCGCTGCCACGGAGGGTCCGCACGGCCCCGACTCGGCCGCTGCGCTGGAGGACGGCTCGGCCCCCGAGGGCTTCGACATCAAGGGCAACGCCGACTCGATGAAGTTCCACGCGCCGTCGAGCCCCTGGTACGACCGCACCAACGCCGAGGTCTGGTTCCGCACTGCCGAGGCCGCCGAGAACGCGGGCTTCGTCAACGCAGAGAAGAAGGACTGACCTCACCCGTCAGCCCGTCTCTCACCCACTCACCTGAGGAAGAAGGAACATGGCTAACTTCTCAGCCGCCGACGTCAAGAGGCTCCGGGAGTTCACCGGCGCCGGCATGATGGACTGCAAGAAGGCTCTCGACGAGGCCGAGGGCGACTTCGACAAGGCCGTCGAGCTGCTCCGCGTCAAGGGCGCCGCCAAGGCCGCTCAGCGCGGTGCCGAGCGCGAGGCCTCCGCGGGCCTGGTCGCCCACTCGGCCGGCGTACTCGTCGAGCTCAAGTGCGAGACCGACTTCGTGGCCAAGGGCGAGGACTTCATCGCCGCGGCCCAGAAGATCGCCGACGCGGCGTCCGGGGCCAGGCCGGCCGACGTCGAGGCGCTCAGGGCCGTCGCGCTCGAGGGCCAGACCGTGGGCGAGGTCGTCGACGGTCTCGCCGTGTCGATCGGCGAGAAGATCGAGCTCGGTCAGTACGTCCACTTCGACGGCTCCGCCGTGGCCTACATGCACAAGCGTGCGGCCGACCTGCCCCCCGCCGTGGGGGTGCTGGTGGAGTACGCCGGCGACGCCGACGCCGCGCGTGCCGCGGCCATGCAGGTCGCCGCGATGCGCCCGCAGTACCTCACGCGTGACGAGGTGCCGGCCGACATCGTCGCCAAGGAGCGCGAGATCGCCGAGGCGACCTCGCGCGAGGAGGGCAAGCCCGAGCAGGCGATCGCCAAGATCACCGAGGGTCGCCTCAACGGCTTCTTCAAGGACGTCGTACTCCTCGAGCAGCCGTCGGTCACCGAGAACAAGAAGTCCGTCAAGGCGGTCCTCGACGAGGCCGGCACCACCATCACGCGGTTCGCCCGCTTCGAGGTCGGTGCCTGACCCGGCTAGGGTTCCCACGACGTACGACGAGGAGGCCGGTGCGATGACTCAGACATGGATCATCGGGCCGGTCTCTT
Organism: uncultured Actinomycetota bacterium; assembly: GCA_963825755.1. Classification (GTDB taxonomy): domain Bacteria; phylum Actinomycetota; class Actinomycetes; order Propionibacteriales; family Nocardioidaceae; genus Nocardioides. The sequence continues at coordinate 68,237 of CAWGUS010000021.1, forward strand.
CGCACGTCCGCACACATCCGGCTCCGTCGAAGGGAATCTCGTGACCGCCTACCACCGCGTCCTGCTCAAGCTCTCCGGTGAGGTGTTCGGCGGGGGCAAGATCGGCGTCGACCCCGACGTCGTCTCCACGGTCGCCAAGGAGATCGCCGCCGTCGTCCGGTCCGGCGTGGGCGTTGCCATCGTCGTCGGCGGCGGCAACTTCTTCCGCGGCGCCGAGATGCAGCAGCGCGGCATGGACCGCTCGCGCGCCGACTACATGGGCATGCTCGGCACGGTCATGAACTGCCTGGCCCTCCAGGACTTCCTCGAGAAGGAGGGCATCGAGACGCGCGTGCAGACCGCGATCGCCATGGGCCAGGTCGCGGAGCCCTACATCCCGCGTCGCGCCATGCGCCACCTCGAGAAGGGTCGCGTGGTCATCTTCGGCGCGGGCGCCGGCATGCCGTTCTTCTCCACCGACACGGTGGCCGCGCAGCGCGCGCTCGAGACACGGTGCGAGGTCGTGCTGATGGCCAAGCAGGGCGTCGACGGCGTCTACAGCGCAGACCCGAAGAAGGACCCCGCCGCCACGAAGTACGACACGCTCACCTTCCAGGAAGCGCTCCAGCAGGGCATCAAGATCGCCGACGCCACGGCGTTCGCGCTGTGCATGGAGAACGACATGCCGCTGATCGTCTTCGGCGCCGACGACGAGGGCGCGATCCTGCGCATCGTGCAGGGTGAGAAGATTGGCACGCTCGTCAGCACCGGGGCCTGAGCGTCCTCGACTACGCTCGACCGGCCGGTCGCCGTAGACCACTGACCCGAACTCACTCCAGGAGCACGCTGTGATCAACGAGATCCTCAACGAGGCCGAGGACAAGATGAAGAAGTCGGTCGAGTCGACCCGCGAGGAGTTCGCGGCGATCCGTGCCGGCCGGGCCAACCCCAGCATGTTCAGCAAGATCGTCGTCGACTACTACGGCTCGCCCACCCCGCTCCAGCAGCTGGCGTCGTTCACCGCGCAGGACGCCCGCGTCATCCTGATCGCGCCGTACGACGTGGGCGCGATGGGCAACATCGAGCGCGCGATCCGCGACTCCGACCTGGGCGTCAACCCGGCCAACGACGGCAAGGTGCTGCGCTGCGCCTTCCCCGAGCTGACCGAGGACCGTCGCAAGGAGTACATCAAGGTGGCGAAGGGCAAGGCCGAGGACGGCCGCGTGTCCGTGCGCAACGTGCGCCGCACCGCCAAGCAGGGCCTCGAGAAGCTCGAGAAGGACGGCGAGGCCGGCAAGGACGACGTCACCGGCGCCGAGAAGCGTCTCGACTCGGTCACCAAGACCTACACGGACCAGATCGACGACCTCCTCAAGAACAAGGAAGCCGAGCTGCTCGAGGTCTGACCTCGACGAGCCGCCATGACTGAGACCCCCGAACCGGCAGGCCAGCCGACCGCTCATCCGGTCAAGGACCACGGCCGGGCCGGCCGCAACCTGCCTGCCGCCATCGCCTCCGCCGTCGTCCTGCTCGCCGCCATCGCCTTGTCGCTCGCGGTCTGGAAGACCGCTTTCATGCTGATCGTGGCGGCCGCCGTCGTCGTCGCGATCTGGGAGCTGCGCCAGGGCATGCTGGCCAAGGACATCGACCTGCCGGAGCAGCCACTCATGGTGGGCGGCGTGGTCATGGTCGCCGTGGCCTACTTCTGGGGCGCGCCCGCTCTCGTGACGGCCACCGCGGTCACCGCTCTCGTCGTGATGCTCTGGCTGCTGCGCCGCGGCATCGACGGCTACGTCAAGACCTCCACCGCCTCGGTGTTCACACTCGTCTACGTGCCGTTCCTCGGGTCGTTCGTGGCCCTTCTCCTCGCCGAGGGCGGCGCCACCGGCTTCGACCGGTTCGACGAGGGCGTCAAGGGCATCGTCACCTTCATCCTGGTCACCGTTGCCTCCGACACCGGCGGCTACGTCGCCGGCGTGCTGTTCGGCCGGCACCCGATGGCCCCGGTCATCTCGCCGAAGAAGTCGTGGGAGGGCTTCGCGGGCTCCCTGGTCTTCACGGTCGCGGCCGGGGTCGCGCTCGTCGTCTACCTGCTGGAGGGCGACTGGTGGGTCGGCGTGGTGCTGGGCCTGATCGCCGTGGTGATGGCCACGCTCGGCGACCTCTGCGAGTCGGTGATGAAGCGCGACCTCGGCATCAAGGACATGAGCCAGGTCATCCCCGGCCACGGTGGCCTGATGGACCGCCTCGACTCCCTCCTCGCGACCATCGCGCCGATCTGGCTGCTGCTGCACTACCTCGTCTTCCAGGCCTGACCGTGGCGCTGTTCCTCGTCCGGCACGGCCGCCCGGTGGTCGATCCGTCGAAACCTCCGCACGAGTGGGAGCTCGACCCGGAGGGGTACGACGACATCTGGGCGCTCCGCGCGTCCGGGCGCCTCCCGGGGCGGGCCGCGTGGTTCAGCTCGCCCGAGCCCAAGGCCCTCGGCACCGCCGCGCTGCTCACCGACACCGACGTCGGGGTCATCGACGATCTCGCCGAGCACCGGCGCGACACCACCGACTGGATCGACGACTTCGCCGGCACGGTGCGGCGGGCCTTCGACGACCCCGGCCGGTCGGCGTACGACGGTTGGGAGCCGCTGGCCGACTGCCGCCGGCGCATCGCAGCGGCCGTGCTGCCGGTGCTCACCACCCTGGGTGACGACGACGTGGTGCTGGTCGGCCACGGCACGGCCTGGACCCTCCTCGTAGCTGAGGTCACCGGCGCTGAGCCCGATCTCGAGGCCTGGCAGGCACTCGCCATGCCGGACCTCATTCGTCTCGACGGACCCTTCGCGACCTAGAGTTCACCCATGACCACCGATCAGTCGGACCGCGCTCCCGACCACGATGTCGCGGACGCCGCCGACCGGAAGTCACCCCTCGACTGGTGGCACCACAGTCACCCGACGTTCGCCGCGCTGACGGGCTTCTTCGCCGGCATGGTCTTCGTCACCGCAGTGCCCGGCGGCTTCGCGGGTGTCCTGCGGCTGCTGTTCCCCTACGAGACCGCCGAGAGGCTCTTCCCGCTGATCGCCGTCGCGCTGGTCGTGCCGATCGCCCTGCTGGCCAAGCGCAAGACGCGCCGCTTCGGCGTCTTCATGGTCATCGGGATGGTGCTCACCGCGCTGGTGGTGCTCGGGGTGACCTCGCTGGTCCTCTACTTCATGGTCCGTCACGACGCCTGACCTCGCCGAGTCGGCGCAGCGACGGTTCGGTGGGATGATCGGTCGGTTATGTCTGACGCCCCCATCACCCTGCCCCTGGTCTTCGACGAGCCGCGCGGTCGCAAGAAGCCGCCGCGCCACCTCGCCGACCTCGACGAGGCGGGCCGCAAGGAGCTGCTGACGGAGGCGCGGGCTGCCCGGCTTCCGCGCCAAGCAGCTCTCGACCCACTACTTCGCTCGTCTGGTCGACGACCCCGCGCAGATGACCGACCTGCCGGCCGCGCAGCGTGACGAGCTGGTCTCGACGCTGCTACCGACGCTGATGACGCCGCTGCGCACGCTCGAGGCCGACAAGGGCACCACCCGCAAGACCCTGTGGAAGCTCTTCGACGGTGCCCTCGTCGAGTCGGTGCTGATGCGCTACCCGGACCGCGCCACGGTCTGCGTCTCCAGCCAGGCCGGTTGCGGCATGGCCTGCCCGTTCTGCGCCACCGGCCAGGGCGGACTCCAGCGCAACATGTCGACGGCCGAGATCGTCGAGCAGGTCGTCGCAGGCGCGCGGTCGATGGCCCGCGGTGAGGTCCCGGGCGGTCCGGGCCGCGTCTCCAACGTGGTGTTCATGGGCATGGGGGAGCCGCTGGCCAACTACAAGGCCGTGATCGGCGCCGTACGCCGCCTGGTCGACCCCAGCCCCGCCGGCCTCGGCATGAGCGCCCGCGGCGTCACCGTGTCGACCGTCGGACTGGTGCCGCGCATCAACCAGCTGGCCGACGAGGGCATCCCCGTGACCCTCGCGTTGAGCCTGCACGCCCCCGACGACGAGCTCCGCAACGAGCTGGTGCCGATCAACACGCGCTGGTCGGTGGCGGAGACCGTCGAGGCGGCCTGGCACTACGCCGAGAGGACCAAGCGCCGTGTCTCGATCGAGTACGCCATGATGCGCGGCATCAACGATCAGGCCCATCGCGCCGACCTGCTCGGCGACGTCCTCAACTCCTACGGCGACTGGGGCTGGGTGCACGTCAACCTGATCCCGCTCAACCCCACGCCCGGCTCGAAGTGGACCGCGAGCGACCCCAAGGACGAGCGCGAGTTCGTCCGCCGCCTCGAGGCCAAGGGGATCTCGACGACGGTCCGCGACACCCGCGGTCGTGAGATCGACGGGGCCTGCGGGCAGCTCGCCGCGGCGGAGTAGCCGGACGGAGCCGACGGCAGTCGTTCACGTGTCGTCCACGGCGCCATCGGCGCGCGTTCGGCAGCGCTTCCTAGCGTTCCTCACATGGCGCTCACCTCGCTGTCACGACGCAGGCAGGCCCACGACGTGGCAACCCTGTTACGCCTACCCACGCACCCTCGCCCGACTCACGGTCAGCCACGCCTCCGCGTGCTGGTGGTCTCCGAGTCGTTCCTGCCGCAGGTCAACGGGGTCACGAACTCCGTACGCCGGGTGCTCGAGCACCTCGCAGCCGAGGGACACGACGCCGAGCTCGTCGCGCCGACCGGCCCGGCGACGTACGCCGGGTTCCCGGTCACGCCACGCACGCGGCGCGAGCCTGCCGTTCTACCGGGACTTCCGGATCGGCCTCGAGACCCGGCGCCGGCTGCGGGCCACGATGCAGCGGTTCCGGCCCGACGTCGTACACATCGCCTCGCCCGCGACCCTCGGGCACCAGGCGGCCCGTGCGGCCCGCGAGCTCGGCATCCCGACGGTGGCGATCTACCAGACCGACCTGGTCGGCTTCGCCCGAGCAGTACGGGGTCCCGGGCGGCTGCGCGGCGATGTCGGCGCTGACCCGGCGCGATCCACACCGGCGTCGACCGGACCCTCGTCCCCTCGACCGCCAGCCTGGCCCAGCTCGAGCAGATGGGGATCTCGAACCTCGGCCGCTGGCCGCGCGGCGTCGACCTGGTGCAGTTCGACCCGCGGCACCGGTCCACCGAGCTCCGCGAGCGGCTCGCGCCGGGTGGCGAGCGGCTCGTCGGGTACGTCGGCCGCCTGGCGCCGGAGAAGGAGCTCGAGCTGCTGGCTCGCGCTCGACGACACCCCCGGCGTGCGCCTGGTGCTCGTCGGCGGCGGACCGGAGGAGCAGCGGCTGCGCGTCCTGCTGCCGAACGCCGCCTTCCTCGGCGTGCTGCACGGCGCCGAGCTGTCCGAGGCCTACGCCAGCCTGGATGTCTTCGTGCACACCGGCCGTCACGAGACCTACTGCCAGTCGGCGCAGGAGGCGCTCGCGTCCGGTGTGCCCGCCGTCGCGCCCCGGGCGGGCGGCCCGGTCGACGTGATCGACGACGGCGTGGCCGGCTTCCTCTACACGCCGGGCGACGCCACCGAGCTGGCGTCATTCGTCATGCGGCTCGTCGAGGACCCGCTGCTGCGCCTGCGGATGAGCCGCAGTGCCCGGCGCAGCGTCGAGGGCCGGTCGTGGCACTCGGTGAACGAGCTGCTGGTGCGGCACTACCGCGAGGTCAGCGGGGTCGGCGTGCGCCGGCGACGTCAGGGCCTCCTGAAGAGGGCCGCTGCCTCGTCGATCGTGTCGACGAGGTGCACGTGCGGCTCCATCGCGCGGCCCCGCGCGAGCGACTGCAGCAGCGGCCATGCCGGCAGCGCGCGCGTCCAGTAGTCGCGTCCGACGAGCACCATCGGCGCGACGGCCGACTCGTCGGCGTAGTAGTTCTCGCAGGCGTCCTGGAAGATCTCCTGCACCGTGCCGCCCGCACCGGTCAGGAACACGATGCCGCGGTTGCACACCTGCAGCAGCACGGCCTCGCGGGTGGCGTTGCCGAAGTACTTCGCGATCGCGGTGGCGAAGACGTTGGGCGGCTCGTGGCCGTAGTGCCACGTCGGCACGCCGAGCGTCTCGTTCGCCGCGGGACTCCGCTCGACGACCTCGAACGCCGAGGCTGCCCAGGCGCTGACCGACGGCCGGAACGACGGTACGGCGGCCAGCTCGCCGAGCGCCTCCTCGACCGTGCCGAGTGGTCCGGCCGCCAGCCGGCCGCCGAGGTTGGCGGCCTCCATCGCGCCCGGACCGCCGCCCGTCGGCGACCGTGTGCGACGAGCCCAGCGCGTGCCCGAGGCGCGCCGCGTCGGCGTACTCGAGCGAGCCCCGCTCGAGGGCGTGCCCGCCCATGACGCCGACGAGGTCGCCGTCCGGAGACCCACGCGGCGAGCGCGCCGTCGATGGAGTGGTCGTGCAGCGCCTTGGCCGAGCGCTGACTCGCGTGACTGGCGGCGCTTGGACCAGGCGTACGCCCGGCCGTCGAGGGACTCGCGGTAGGACGCGGCGTCGTACAGCTCGCGGGCCGTGTAGAGCGACGAGCGGTAGTCGTCGACGGGGGAGTCGGGCAGGTCGGGGAAGACCAGCGCACCCTCGGCGCGCACCCTGGCCTCGTCGCCCGGCGGCGAACGTGCAGCCGAGGAACAGGGCCCCACCGGGGTCGGCAGCGGCCCAGCGTGGCGGAGTGCGCCGTGAGGTCGACCCCGCGCAGCCGCCATCCCGACAGCGACGTGGCGCCGGCGGTCACGCGTCGTACGAGGTCGTCGACTGTGTCGACGTCGACCACGCGTCCCCGGCTGCGCCTCACCTGCGCGACGCTAGCCCACGCGCGCCCTCAGAAGGCGTGCGCCATCAGCTCGGCGAAGAGCTCCTGGTCGTCGACCTCGAGCCCGCGGGCCTTGAACCAGGTGCACATGTTGGTGCAGTCGCGCATCAGGTAGTCCATGCCCTGCGGGTTGCCGACGAGGTCGACGATCTGCGGCAGGTCGATGATGACGAGCCGCTCACCGGCGACGAGCGTGTTGTACGCCGACAGGTCGCCGTGCACGATCCCGGCCTGCACCATCGTGGCGAGCGCGTCCCGCAGCTGGTCGTAGAGCGACGCCAGCAGGTCGGGCGCCGGCCGGGTCTGGGCCAGGCGCGGGGCGGTCTCGCCGTCGTGGGTGATCCACTCCATCAGGATCTCGGTGCCGTCGATCTGCACCGGGTAGGGCACCGGCACGCCGAGCGTCCACAGCCGCTGGAGCGCGCCCCACTCGGAGACCGCCCACTCGCCGGCCGCGACGATGCGCCCGAACGTCGACTTGCGCTTGAGGGCGCGCTCGTCGCGGGAGCGCTTCATCGAGCGGCCCTCGGTGTAGGAGGCCGCCCGGTGGAACGTGCGGTGGTCGGTGCTGCGGTAGCGCTTGGCGGCCATGATGACGCCGGCCTCCGCGTCGAGCGGGTCGGCGCGCTCGAGCAGGAAGACATCGGCCTCCTTGCCGGTCTTCAGGATCCCGAGGTCGGTGTCGATGGCGCCCTGCGAGGTCACCACCCAGTCGGGCCGTGGCTCGGGGCCGCGGCTGAGCGGTTCGACGCTCATCCACGTCGACCAGCGTTGGGTCGACTCGTCGAGGTCGTCGTAGGTGGTGAAGTCGAAGACGAAGCTGGGGTCGAGCTCGTCAGCCGGCTCGAAGGCCGGGTCGTACGGCGTGCGTGTCATCGCTGGATGTGCTCCGTGAGGTCGAGAGGGTCTGGTCTGCGGACAGGCCAAGGACAGTGGTTGTCATGTCACTGCTCCTCTCGGTCGACGGGCACGCATCAGCGGCACCCTGAGGTGTTCGGTGGGTCCAGCATGAGGGGTGGCCTCGGTCGCCGCAACGCAATTACGCAGCCCGCCCCGTGGTGGTCCCGACCGGGGCGCTCTCCCACGCATCGTCGACGTGTACGACGCTGCGCCCGGCCCGATGCAGCAGGCTCGCCGCGATGCCGGCCCGGTAGCCGCTGCGGCAGTGCACCCACACCTCGCCCGGCGGCAGCTCGTGGAGGCGGGCCTCCAGGTGATGAAGCGGGATGTGCGCGGCGTCGGGCAGGTGGCCGTCGTCGTACTCGTCCTGGTTGCGCACGTCGACCACGATCCGGTCGGCCGGCGCGGAGGCCAGCCCGGCCCAGGTGCTGCGCCGCAGGCTGGGGTGGCTCGGGAGGTCGACCCCGGGCACGAGGACCCGGGAGTGCGCGCCCTCGATGCCGATGCGCTCGAGGTCGCGGCGCGCCTCGCCGAGCTGGGTGGCGTCGTGGGTCAGCAGCACGATCTCGGTGTCGTGGGTCGTCAGCCAGCCGACCCAGGTGGCGAACTGGTCGCCGTACTCCACGTTGACCGAGCCGGCCAGGTGACCTTCCGCGAACCTCTCGCGCGAGCGCAGGTCGACCGCCCAGCCGCCGCGGGCGAGGACGCCGAGCACCTCGTCATGGGCGAGGTCGTGGCCCACCCGTGGCGTGACGGCTCCGCGTCCGGCGCGGTTGGCCGGGGACATCCGCCGGTAGTAGGTCGGCACCGGCCCGAAGCCCGCGACGAGGTCGTCGACGAACGCATCGCGCGGCGTGCGGAGCGCCGGGTTGCCGGCCAGCTCGCCGGCGATGCTGAGACGGGCGTCGGTGTCGACCGGGGTGGTGGCGGCGCAGAAGCTGCCGAATCCGTGCGTGGGGTGCAGCGACGTGGCCGGGTCGAGGGTGCCGAGGTGACGCGCGCTGTTCCACTGGGCGCGTGCGAGGTGGCGCGCGAGGAGCGGGTCCATCAGGTCGGTGCGCCCGACGGTGCCGGCCAGCAGACTGCCGCCGGAGAAGAGGGCGGCCCGGCCGGCGGCATCGCTCGCGAGGAACGCCTGGTGGTGGAGCGTGTGGCCGGGGGTGTCGATGACGTGCACGGCGAACGAGCCGATGTCGATCACGTCACCGTCGCGCACCCCGATCCGGTCGAAGGTCACCCGCTCGTCCACCGAGAGCAGGTAGTCGGCGTGGTGCCGCCTCGCCAGCCCGAGCGCCCCCGACACGTAGTCGTTGTGGATGTGCGTGTCCGCGACCGCGACGATGCGTACGCCGGCCAGCTCGGCGGCCTCCTCGACCAGGTCGAGGTCGCGGGGCGGGTCGACGACCAGCGCCCGGTCTCCGTCGTGGACGAGGTGGGTGCGGTTGCCGAGCTGCGGCACCTCGATCGTGATCACGTCCATGGCGTCCTCCCGTTCTCCTCAAAGGCTAGTAATTCACTTATATTAAAGCACGCGCTAGGTTCGTCGAGTGATCCTGAACCCCACGCTCCGTCGTGTCCTCAGCCCGCTCGCCGTCGTCCTGGTGGCGGGTCTCGTCGCCGGGACGGGCGCCGCCGCCGTACCCGAGCGCGTGCCGACCGCCGGCTCGAGCGGCATCGGCGACCCGTACTTCCCGGCCGACGGCAACGGCGGCATCGACGTGCAGGGCTATGCGGTGCACGACCACTACGCGATCGCCACCAAGAAGCTGCGTGGCACCACGCGCATCACGCTGCGCGCCACCCAGGACCTAGCGTCGTTCAACCTCGACTTCCTGCTGGGGGTCCGCAAGGTCACCGTCGACGGCGTCAAGGCCGCCCACACGAAGCCGAGTGACCACGAGGTGCGCATCACCCCGGCGACGCCGATCGCCACCGGCGCCACGGCGACCGTCGTCGTGAAGTACGCCGGCAGGCCGGCCCGGCATCGCTACGAGGGCGAGTCCAACTGGCTGGCCAACGCGCGCGAGGCCGTCGCGATGAACGAGCCGCACATGGCGCCGTGGTGGTTCCCGTCCAACGACCACCCGCGCGACAAGGCGCTGATGGACATCAGGATCACGGTGCCGAAGGGCAAGCAGGTCATCGCCAACGGCCGGCTCGTCGAGCGGTCGACGGGCAAGCGGGGCACGACGTGGCACTGGCGCGCAGACGAGCCGATGACGACGTACCTCGCCTTCTTCGCGGCCGGTGTCTTCAAGATCGACCGCGGCACCCACCGGGGACTCCCGTGGCTCGTGGCCGCGTCGAAGGAGCTGCCGCCGCGCGCGCTGGAGTCCTCGATGCGGCAGCTCCGCCGCAGCCCCGTGATCGTGAGGGCCCTCGAGGCCGACCTCGGCGCGTACCCGTTCTCCGTCGACCGGCGGGCTCGTCACCTCACTCGACCCCGGCTTCGCCCTCGAGAACCAGACGCGGCCGACGTACCCCGCGCTGTCGGGCAGCTCCACCAGCCTGCTCGTCCATGAGCTCGCCCACCAGTGGTTCGGCGACTCCGTCGCCGTCGACCAGTGGAAGGACATCTGGCTCAACGAGGGGGCCGCCACCTTCATGGAGGCGCGGTACGCCGAGACGCACGGCGGCCCGACGGGCGCCGCCTGGCTGCAGAGCGAGTACGCCGGCTACGCCGCCGGTGACCCGTTGTGGAAGACACCGGTCGTCGACCCGGGCAAGGCCGACATCTTCTCGAACACCATCTACACCCGCGGCGGCATGACCCTCCAGGCTCTGCGCAACCGCATCGGCGACCCGGCCTTCTGGACCCTGCTGAAGACCTGGCTCTCGACCCGCGCGGGCGGCAACGGCAGCTCCGAGCAGTTCGAGGCGCTCGCCGCGCAGGTCAGCGGCCAGGACCTGACGGGCTTCTTCCAGGCCTGGCTGCGCGACAAGGCCAAGCCGGCGAAGACTCCCGACAACGGACTGTGACCAAGGCGGGTCTCGATACGGGCCTGGCGGCCCTACTCGACCAACGAACGAATCGGTGGTCGAGTGCCGAGCGACGATCCTCGGTGGTCGAGTGCCGAGCGACGATCCTCGGTGGTCGAGTGCCGAGCGACGATCCTCGGTGGTCGAGTGCCGAGCGAGGGACGAGCGAGGTGTATCGAGACCGCCGCTCGCACGACAGTCTCGATACGGGCCCGGCGGCCCTACTCGACCTTACGACCCACAATTCGGTGGTCGAGTGCCGAGCGACGATCCTCGGTGGTCGAGTGCCGAGCGACGATCCTCGGTGGTCGAGTGCCGAGCGAGGGACGAGCGAGGTGTGTCGAGACCGCCGCTCGCACGACAGTCTCGATGCGGGCCCGGCGGCCCTACTCGACCAACGACCAACCGACCGCCTCAGCGCACGCCCCACGAGTAGGTCTGCTTCTTCAGCTTGAGGTACATGAACGTCTCGGTGCCCTCGACCCCGTCGATGGTCCGGATCTTCGTCGACACAAGCTCGAGCAGGTGCTCGTCGCTCTCGCAGACCGCCTCGACGAGCAGGTCGAAGGTGCCGGCGGTGATGACGACGTAGTCGACCTCGTCGAAGCCGGCGATGATGTCGGCGACCTCCTCCAGGGGCCCCCGGATGCGGATGCCGATCATGGCCTGCCTGGCGAAGCCGAGCTCGAGGGGGTCGGTGACGGCGACGACCTGCATCACGCCGGTGTCGGTCAGGCGCTGCACGCGCTGCCGCACTGCCGCCTCCGACAGCCCGACGGCCTTGCCGATGGCGGCGTAGGAGCGCCGGCCGTCCTGCTGGAGCTGTTCGATGATCGCCTTCGAGACGTCGTCGAGTGGTCCGCCGGGCCGGGACGCCGAGTTCATGCTGGCAACGTACACAACGATGGATTTCGTTGCCAGGGCGACGTTGCTCAACCGAATCCCTTGTGAGACGGGGCGACGCATGACACGATCCCGGCAACTCGCCGTACGACGAAGGGTGGCGCATGGCGTCCACGAGACCTGGCCTGAGCCGCCGCACGTTGCTGCGCGGGGCGGGCACGGTGGCCTTCGCGGGGGCGAGTGTCGCGGCGCTCAGGATGCCGTTCTTCGAGGTGCCGGGGGCCCAGCAGGACCCAGCCACCTGCATGGTGCCCGACCTGTCGGCCGAGCAGCGGCGGCTGATCATCTCCAACTGGCCGGGCTACATCGACCCGAAGCGCAAGGCGACATCCACGTTCCAGGTCTTCCAGCAGCAGACCGGCATCACCGTCGACTACACCGACGACGTCAACGACAACGCCGAGTTCTACGCCAAGGTGCGCAACCAGCTCGGGTCGTGCGAGCCGATCGACCGCGACCTGGTCATGCTCACCGACTGGATGGCGGCGCGGATGATCGGGCTGGGGTGGACCCAGCCGTTCGACAAGGACAAGGTGCCCAACCTGCACGCCAACCTCATCGACCCGCTCCGCGACCGCCAGTGGGACCCCGACCTGACCTACCACGCGCCCTGGCAGACGGGCCTGACCGGCATCGCCTACAACGCGGCCAAGACCGGTGAGGTCAGGACGTTCACGGATCTCCTCACCAACACCGAGCTCAAGGGCCGGATCACGCTGCTGTCGGAGATGCGCGACACGATGGGCTTCATGCTCCGCATCGTCGGTGCCGACCCCGACGACTTCACCCAGACGCAGTGGGACAACGCGATCGACGAGCTGCGCAAGGTGGTGGCCGCCGGCCAGGTGCGCGCCTTCACCGGCAACGACTACACACAGGACCTCGCGGCCGGCAACATCGTGGCCTGCGAGGCCTGGTCGGGCGACATCATCCAGCTCCAGTTCGAGAACCCCGACATCAAGTTCGTGGTGCCCGAGGAGGGGCTGTCGCTCTGGAGCGACAACATGATCATCCCCAACAAGGCGATCCACCAGGCCAACGCAGAGGCCTGGATCGACTACTACTACGACCCCGAGGTCGCGGCGAAGCTGGCCGCCTGGGTCAACTACATCTGCCCCGTCAAGGGCGCCCGCGAGGCCATGGAGAAGATCGACCCGAGCCTGGTCGACAACGCGCTGATCTTCCCCGACGACGAGGTTCTCGCCGACACCTTCGACTTCATGCCGCTCGACGACCGGCAGACGATCGCCTACGAGAGGGACTGGTCCGATGTCATCGGTGGCTGAGCAGGAGACCGACACCCCCGGGGACGCGTCGTACGACGGCTTGCGGCTGCGCGCGCTGACCAAGTCGTTCGCCACGTTCACGGCGGTCGACTCACTCGATCTCGACGTACCCCGCGGCTCGTTCTTCGCCCTCCTGGGCCCGTCGGGCTGCGGCAAGACGACGACGCTGCGGATGGTCGCGGGGCTCGAGACGCCGACGTCGGGCAGCATCACGCTGGCCGGGCAGGACATCACGCACGCCCGTGCGCACCGGCGGCCCGTCAACACGGTCTTCCAGAACTATGCTCTGTTCCCGCACCTGACGATCTTCGAGAACGTCGCGTTCGGGCTGCGGCGCCGCAAGGTGCGCGAGGTGAAGGCGAAGGTCGAGGAGATGCTCGAGCTCGTCGAGCTCACCACCCAGCGGGACAAGAGGCCGGCCCAGCTCTCCGGCGGCCAGCAGCAGCGGGTCGCGCTGGCTCGCGCCCTGATCAACGAGCCCGAGGTGCTGCTGCTCGACGAGCCGCTGGGTGCGCTCGACCTGAAGCTGCGGCGGTCGATGCAGATCGAGATCAAGCGCATCCAGACGGAGGTGGGCCTGACGTTCATCCATGTCACTCACGACCAGGAGGAGGCCATGACGATGGCCGACACGGTCGCGGTGATGAACGCCGGCGTCATCGAGCAGCTGGGTGCGCCGTCGGAGCTCTACGAGAACCCGCAGAGCACCTTCGTGGCGAACTTCCTCGGCCAGTCCAACCTGATCGAGGGCACGGTGACCGGGCGCTCGGGCGACGTCGTCTCGGTCGACATGCACGGCATCCCGGTCTCGATCCCAGCAGACCGGTCGCACGCAGCGGGGGAGAAGGGCTGGGTCGGCATCCGCCCCGAGAAGGTGCTCGTCGGCGCGCCGGGCGAGGAGCTCGACGCCCCCGGCAACACCATCCCCGGCGGCGTCGTCTCCGACGTCAGCTTCTTCGGCGTCAGCACGTCGTACCTCGTCCGGATGCCGTGGGGCCAGGAGCTGACGGTCTTCGCGCAGAACACCGGCCGGCACCAGATCTTCGGCACCGGCGACCAGGTCGAGCTGTCGTGGCGGCCTGAATACGCCTTCCTCCTCGACCATGCCCAGGACGCCTCGGCGGGCGCCCAGCGGGTGGACGCCTCGTGAGGAAGAGCAGGACCGGCTACCTCCTGCTGCTCCCGGGGATGCTGTGGCTGCTGCTGTTCTTCGTGGTGCCGTTCTACTCGCTGCTCGCGACCAGCCTCTACGACCCGAGCGGGTCCGACTTCCGCGGCTACGAGATGACCTACCACGTCGCGAACTACCTCGACGCGGTGCGCGACTACTGGCGCCCGCTGCTGCGTTCCCTCCTGTACGGCGCGGTCGCGACGGCGTTCTGCCTCGTGCTGGGCTACGTGCTGGCCTACGCGATCGCGTTCAAGGCCGGCCGCTGGAAGAACCTCATGCTGGTGCTGGTGATAGCGCCGTTCTTCACGAGCTTCCTGGTGCGCACGCTGTCGTGGAAGCTGATCCTCGCCGACGACGGCGTCATCGTGAACACCCTGCAGCTCCTGCAGATCCTCGGTGACGACGGCCGGCTGCTCGCCACCCCGGTGGCGGTCGTCGCGGGCCTGACCTACAACTTCCTGCCGTTCATGGTGCTGCCGCTCTTCGCCAGCCTCGACAAGATCGACCACCGGCTGGTCGAGGCGTCGAGCGACCTCTACGCCCATCCGGTCGTCGGGTTCTTCAAGGTGACCTGGCCGCTGTCGTTGCCCGGCGTCGTCTCCGGCACGCTGCTGACGTTCATCCCCGCGGTCGGCGACTACATCAACGCCGAGCTGCTGGGCAGCCCCAACCAGCGGATGATCGGCGGCATCATCCAGAGCCTCTTCACCGATGCCAACGACTACCCGGCCGCGGCCGCGCTGTCGGTGATCCTGATGGTGCTGATCGTGGTGATGGTGCTGTTCTACGTGCGGCGGGCCGGGACGGAGGAGTTGCTGTGAGCTGGCTCCGTCGCAACCTCGTGATCGTGCTGGGCATCCTGGTGCTCGTCTACACGTTCGTGCCGATCTCCATCGTCGTGCTGATGAGCTTCAACGCCCCGCGCAGCCGCAACGTCTACTCGTTCGACGCGTTCACGCTCGACAACTGGCTCAACCCGTGCGTCGACGCGTCGATGTGCGACGCGGTGGTGCGCAGTGTCCAGATCGGGCTGATGTCCACGCTGGTCGCCACCGTCCTCGGCACCCTGGCGGCGTTCGCGCTGGTCCGGCACAGGTTCGCCGGCCGGTCGGCGACCAACCTGCTGATCTTCCTGCCGATGGCGGCACCCGAGATCGTGATGGGATCGTCGCTGCTGGCGCTCTTCGTGTCGGCCGGCTTCGCCGGCCAGCTGGGCTTCTGGACCATCCTCGTCGCGCACATCATGTTCTGCCTGTCGTTCGTGGTGGTCACGGTGCGAGCGCGGCTGGCCGGCATGGACGACAACCTCGAGCAGGCCGCGCAGGATCTCTACGCGACGCCGGCGCAGACGTTCTGGCGGGTGACGTTCCCGCTGGTGTTCCCGGGCATCCTGGGCGCGGCGTTGCTGAGCTTCTCGCTGTCCTTCGACGACTTCATCATCACCAACCTGAACGCCGGCACGACCACCACGTTCCCGATGTACGTCTGGGGCGTCGCGCAGCGCGGGGTGCCGATGCAGGTCAACGTGATCGGCACCGTGATGTTCGTGGTCTCCATCGCGATCGTGCTGGGCGCGGAGCTGCGCAACCGGCGCCAACGGAGGGCCGCGGCGACGTGACACCCGATCAGGCGCTTGCCGGCGCCCGGCCCGCTGTCTTCTGGCTCGACGACCCGGCGAGCCCGCCGGCACTCCCTCCTCTGCGCGCAGACGTGGAGGCCGACCTGGTCGTGGTCGGTGGCGGCTACTCCGGCCTCTGGACGGCCCTGCGCGCCCTCGAACGCGAGCCCGGCCGGTCGGTGGTCGTCCTCGAGGCCGGCCGGTGCGGGCACGAGGCCAGCGGCCGCAACGGCGGCTTCGCCGACGCCAGCCTGACGCACGGGTTCGGCAACGGAGAGGCCCGTTGGCCCGACGAGCTCTCGGAGCTCGACCGGCTGGGTGCGGCCAACCTGCGCGAGATGGGGGAGACCATCTCGCGCCACGACATCGACTGCCGCTGGGAGGAGACCGGCGAGCTGACCGTCGCGCGGGCACCGCACGAGGTCGACGAGCTCGCTGCGACGGCCGAGTCGATGACGTCGGCCGGCCATGCCGTGCAGCTGCTGGACGCCGGGCAGACGCGTGCGCGCCTCGACTCGCCGGCGTACGTCGGAGGGCTGCTGGACCGCGCCGGCACCGCGCTCGTCGAACCCGCCCGCCTCGCCTGGGGGCTGCGCCAGGCGTGCCTCGACCTGGGTGCCGTGATCCACGAGCAGTCGCCGGTGCTGTCGGTCGAGTCCGAGGGCTCGATGGTCGCCGCGCGCACGGCGCACGGGTCCGTGCGGGGTCGACACGTCGCGCTCGCCACCAACGCCTTCCGGCCGCTGCTGCGGAGGCTGCGGCTGATGACGGTGCCGGTCTACGACCACGTGCTGATGACCGAACCGCTCAGCGACGCCCAGCTCGCTTCCATCGGCTGGGCCGGCCGTGAGGGCGTGGGCGATGCGGCCAACCTGTTCCACTACTTCCGGCTGACCCGCGACAACAGGATCCTCTGGGGCGGCTACGACGCCGGCTACCACTTCGGCTCGAAGATCGCCCGGTCGCTCGAGCAGTCGGCGGCCACGCACCCGCTGCTGGCCCGCAACTTCTACGAGACGTTCCCCCAGCTCGACGGCTTGCGCTTCACGCACCGCTGGGGCGGGGTGATCGACACGTGCACGCGGTTCTCCGCCTTCTTCGGGACGGCGTACGCCGGCCGCGTGGCCTATGCGCTCGGCTACACCGGGCTCGGGGTGGCCGCGACGCGCTTCGGCGCGGATGTGATGCTCGACCTGCTCGCGGGGGAGGAGACCGAGCGCACCGCGCTGCGGATGGTGCGGGAGAAGCCGTTGCCGTTCCCGCCCGAGCCGGTGCGGTACGCCGGGATCCAGGCCACCCGCTGGTCGATGGCGCGCGCCGACCGCAACGGTGGCAGGCAGAACCTGTGGCTCAAGACCCTGGACCGGCTCGGTCTCGGGTTCGACTTCTGAGAGGTGATCCGATGACCGACCTGGTGCCGCACTGGAAGGCCGGAGCCCGCTGGGCCGGCAGCGCCGAGCGCACGGGCGACGTCTACGACCCCGCGACCGGACAGGTCGCGCGCCAGGTGGCGTTCGCGACGGGTGCCGACGTGGATGCCGTCGTCGCCGACGCGGTCGCGGCCGGACGGGAGTGGGGCGAGCAGTCGCTCACCCGTCGTACGGCGGTGCTCTTCGCCTTCCGCGAGGCCTTGTCTCGCCGGCGCAAGGAGGTGGCCGAGGCGATCACGGCGGAGCACGGCAAGGTGCTCGACGACGCGCTCGGCGAGGTGCAGCGCGGGCTCGAGGTCGTGGAGTTCGCGTGCGGTGCCCCGCACCTCCTCAAGGGCGGCTACAGCGAAGGCGTGTCGAGCGGCGTCGACGTGTACTCGATCAGGCAGCCACTGGGCGTGGTCGCGGTGATCTCGCCGTTCAACTTCCCCGCGATGGTGCCGCTGTGGTTCACACCCGTCGCGATCGCCTGCGGCAATGCCGTGGTGCTGAAGCCGTCGGAGAAGGACCCGTCGGCATCGATGGTCATGGCCGAGCTGTGGGCCGAGGCGGGGCTGCCCGCGGGCGTCTTCAGCGTCGTGCACGGCGACAAGGTGGCGGTCGACGCCCTGCTCGAGCACGACGACGTCGCGGCCGTGTCGTTCGTGGGCTCGACGCCGATCGCCCGATACGTCTACGAGACCGGCACCGCGCACGGCAAGCGGGTGCAGGCCCTCGGCGGCGCCAAGAACCACATGGTCGTGCTGCCCGATGCCGACCTGGAGGCGGCCGCCGACGCTGCGGTCAACGCCGGCTTCGGCTCGGCCGGGGAGCGCTGCATGGCGATCTCCGCGCTGGTCTGCGTCGACCCCGTGGCCGACGAGCTGGTGCCGCTGATCGCGTCCCGCATGGCCGACCTGCGCACCGGCGACGGCCGCCGGGGGAGCGACATGGGTCCGCTCGTCACCGGTGCCCACCGCGACAAGGTGACGTCGTACGTCGAGGCAGGCGTCGCGGCGGGAGCCGCCCTGGTCGTCGACGGGCGCGACGTCGTACCCGACGCCGACGGAGCCGGCTTCTGGCTCGGCCCGACGCTCTTCGACCACGTGGAGCCGGGCATGTCGGTCTACGACGACGAGATCTTCGGGCCCGTGCTCTCCGTGCTCCGCGTCCCGTCGTACGACGCGGCGCTGGGGCTGGTCAACGCCAACCGCTACGGCAACGGCACGGCCATCTTCACCGCCGACGGCGGCGCCGCGCGGCGCTTCCAGCACGAGGTGCAGGTCGGGATGATCGGCGTCAACGTGCCGATCCCGGTGCCGATGGCCTACTACTCGTTCGGCGGCTGGAAGGCGTCACTCTTCGGCGACACCCACGCGCACGGCGTCGAGGGCGTGCACTTCTACACCCGCGGCAAGGTCGTCACGTCGCGCTGGCCCGACCCCGCCACCCGCGCCGGCGTCAACCTCGGCTTCCCCACCCACGACTGAACCTGAGCGCCGGTCTCGAGGATCGTCGCTGCGCTCCTCACACCTCAACCAGCGGCGGCGCTGGTCGAGGTGCGAGCGCAGCGAGCCTCGAAACCAAGGTTGCCCCGGATCAGAGCATCGACCAGGCCTTGTCGAGCACCACGCGGAGGATCTGCTCCATCTCGTCGAAGTGCTCCTGGGTGCAGATCAGCGGCGGTGACAGCTGGACCACCGGGTCGCCCCGGTCGTCGGCGCGGCAGTAGAGGCCCTCGTCGTACAGCGCCTTGGAGAGGTAGCCGCGCAGCAGCTTCTCGGACTCCTCGGCGTTGAAGCTCTCCTTGGTCGCCTTGTCCTTGACGAGCTCGATGCCGTAGAAGTACCCGTCTCCCCGTACGTCGCCCACGATGGGCAGGTCGAGCAGCCGCTCGAGCGTCGCCCGGAACGCGCCCTCGTTGTCGCGGACGTTCTGCAGGACGTTCTCGTTCTCGAACGCGTCCAGGTTGGCCATCGCGACCGCCGCCGAGACCGGGTGGCCGCCGAACGTGTAGCCGTGCGCGAAGGAGGCGGTGCCCTCCAGGAACGGCGCCATCAGCCGGTCGGTGGCGATCATCGCGCCGAGGGGGGCGTAGCCGGAGGTGATGCCCTTGGCGCAGGTGATGATGTCGGGCTGGTAGCCGTAGCGGTCGGCGCCGAACATGTGGCCCAGCCGGCCGAAGGCGCAGATGACCTCGTCGGAGACCAGCAGGACGTCGTACTCGTCGCAGATCTCGCGGACCCGCTGGAAGTAGCCGGGCGGTGGCGGGAAGCAGCCGCCGGCGTTCTGCACCGGCTCGAGGAACACCGCGCACACGGTCTCGGGGCCCTCGTTCTCGATGGCCACGGCGATCTGGTCGGCGGCCCAGCGGCCGAACGCCTCGAGGTCGTCGGCCCGCTCGGGAGCGCGGTAGAAGTTGGTGTTCGGCACCCGGAACGTCGAGGGCACCAGCGGCTCGAACTGCGCCTTGAGCCCCGGCAGGCCGGTGATCGAGAGCGCGCCCTGCGTGGTGCCGTGGTAGGCGATCGTGCGGCTGATGACCTTGTGCTTCATCGGCTTGCCGACCAGCTTGTAGTAGTTCTTCGCGAGCTTCCACGCGGACTCGACGGCCTCGCCGCCGCCGCTGGTGAAGAACACCCGGTTGAGGTCACCGGGCGCGTAGCCCGCCACCCGCTGGGCGAGCTCGATCGCCCTCGGGTGCGCGTAGGACCACAGCGGCATGAACGCGAGCTCGCGGGCCTGCTTCGCCGCCGCGTCCGCCAGGTCCTCGCGGCCGTGGCCGAGCTGCGAGACGAAGAGCCCGGCCAGCGCGTCGAGGTAGCGCTTGCCCTTGCTGTCCCAGATGTAGGCGCCCTCCCCGCGCACGATCACCGGCACCTCGGCGTGGTCGTACGTCGAGTGGCGCGTGAAGTGCATCCACAGGTGGTCCTTGGCGGCTTGCTGGAGATGGTCGTACGTTGTGTCCATGGCGACCATCCTGCGGTGCTCCCGCTCCTCGAGGCAAGGGATTCCGTGGTCAATTCGGCCCCAATGGCACGAAATCCGTGCAAAATTACCCGCATGACCGTCGTCTTCCGCAACGGAACCGTGTTCAATGGTCACGAACACGCAGGTCGGGTGGAC
Source organism: uncultured Actinomycetota bacterium (assembly GCA_963825755.1). GTDB lineage: Bacteria > Actinomycetota > Actinomycetes > Propionibacteriales > Nocardioidaceae > Nocardioides. The sequence goes on from CAWGUS010000021.1 coordinate 88,419, forward strand.
GTCGCGGTCGACGGTGCCCGGATCGTCGCGGTGGGCCCGGACCTGGACGTGCCGGGCGAGGTGGTCGACCTGGCCGGCGGCATGCTGGTGCCCGGCTTCGTCGACGCCCACGTGCACGCCGTGCAGGGTGGCCTCGAGCGCGTCCGCTGCAACCTGTCGGAGCTGGCCGAGGACCGGCAGGTCTACCTCGACACGATCGCCGCGTACGCCGCGGCTCATCCCAAGCGGTCGTGGATCCTCGGCGGCGGCTGGTCGATGGCGGTGTTCCCGGGCGGCAACCCCACGGCCGCCGACCTCGACACCGTGGTGCCGGACCGCCCGGCGTTCCTGCCCAACCGCGACCACCACGGCGCCTGGCTCAACACTGTCGCGCTGCGGCGCGCCGGCATCGACCGCGACACCCCCGACCCGCCCGACGGCCGGATCGAGCGCGACGCGGACGGCGAGCCGACCGGCACCCTCCACGAGGGCGCCATGCGGCTGGTCACCAGGCTGCTGCCGCGGACTCTCGACGCGGAGTACGACGCGGCTCTGCTCGAGGGCCAGCGCTACCTGCACTCGCTCGGCGTCACCGGCTGGCAGGACGCCATCGTCGGCGCCTACGCCGGCATGGACGACCCGGGCCCGATCTACTGGCGGGCGGCGAGCCGCGGCGACCTCACGGCGTACGTCGTCGGTGCGCTGTGGTGGGAGCGCGACCGGGGCCTCGAGCAGCTGCCCGAGCTGCGTCGTCGGCGCGACGAGCTGACCCACGGCCGGTTCCGCGCGACCAGCGTCAAGGTCATGCAGGACGGGGTGGCCGAGAACCGCACGGCCGCGATGCTCGAGCCGTACCTCGACGGCTGCGGCCACATCACCGACAACCGCGGTCACTCGTTCGTCGACGCGGCGGCGTTGCAGCGGGCGGTGGCCGCGCTCGACCAGGACGGCTTCCAGATCCACGTGCACGCCATCGGCGACCGTGCCGTGCGCGAGAGCCTGGACGCCTTCGAGGCCGTCGTCGGGCACGGGGCCGCCGACCTGCGCCACCACCTCGCCCACCTCCAGGTCGTGCACCCCGACGACATCGGCCGCTTCGCCGCGCTCGGTGTCGCGGCGAACGTGCAGACCCTGTGGGCCTGCTTCGAGCCCGAGATGATCGACCTGACGCTGCCGTTCCTCACGGAGGAGCGTGGCCGTTGGCAGTACCCCTTCGCCGACCTGCACCGCGCCGGCACCCGACTCGTCGCCGGCAGCGACTGGCCGGTGAGCTCACCCGACCCCCTGCTCGCCATGCACACGGCGGTCAACCGCACGGCGTACGACGCCCGGGGCCGGGCCGGCAGCGAGCAGTTCCTGCCGGAGCAGTCGATCGACCTGCGGACCGCGTTCGCGGCGTACACCTCGGGCAGTGCGTGGATCAACCACCGCGACGACGCCGGCGTCATCCGGCCCGGTGCCGTGGCCGACCTCGCGGTGCTCGACCGCGACCCGTTCGCCGGTCCGGCCGACGAGATCGGCACCACCCGTGTCGTCTCGACGTGGGTCGACGGCAGAGAGGTGTACGCCGTCAGCTGACCTCGTCGTCGTCGGGCAGCACGTCCTTGGGGTGGTCGCGGATGTAGGTGCGGACCTTCTCGTCGCGCACCGCGCGCCACAGCTCCGTGGCGGCCGCGTCGTCGATGATGTTGACCGACCCGACTCCGTCGACGGTGTCGTAGCGATCGAGCGGCAGCGTCAGGAACTTCACCTTCGACGCGTCCAGGCCGCGCAGGCTGACGGCGAGGTCGCGGATGGCGCCGTTGCTCCAGTCGGAGTCGACGGTGAGGTTGCCGGCGATCGCGTCGAGGGTGTTGCTGAGCTTGATCGGGTTGCCGAGCGTGTCGTTGGCCAGCGTCTTCCGCATCACCGCGCGGAGGAAGTTCTGCTGCCGGTCGACACGGGAGAAGTCGCCCTCCGCCAGGCCGTAGCGCATCCGGACGTACTTCAGCGCGAGCTCGTCCTTGAGCAGCGTGGTGCCCTGCTCCCACTGCTGGTCCTGCTTCGAGTCGTACACGGCCTCCGGGATGTAGACCTCCACGCCGCCGATGGCGTTGGTCAGGTCGGTGAAGCCGGCGTAGTCGATGATCGCCATGTGGTTCATCCGCAGGCCGGTGAGGTTCTCGATCGTGCGCCAGGTGCCGAGCGGGCCGTACTGCGAGAACGCGGCGTTGATCTTGTCGCTGCCGTGCTCCTGCCCTTCCGGGTCATAGATGGGGACGTAGGAGTCGCGGGGGATCGAGACGACGTACGCCGCGCTCCGGTCGGCGGGGATGTGCACCACCATCATCGTGTCGCTGCGGTAGGCGCCGGGGTCCCACTCTCCGTCGGCGAGCAGCTCGGCCACGGTCGGCTTGTCGTCGAGCCGGTCGGGGTTGTCGGCTCCCATGATCAGCACGTTGAGGGTGCGTGCGCGGCCGGCGTCGGGCCGGTCGCCCTCGCCGATCGCCGAGGTGTCGATGCGGTCGATGCCTGCGAGCTTGCCGTTGAGGAACCACCCGTAGCCGCCCACCGTGGCGGCGATGACGACGGCGCCGACGAGCAGGAGCACGCCGCGGCGCCGGTGGTGGTGCGTGGCGGCCCACACGGCCGCCCCGACCAGCGAGACCAGGATCGCGACGAGCAGCCAGGCGACCAGCTCGAGCTGACCGTGCAGCAGCAGCCACGCCAGCGCGGCGACCACGACGACGACGGCGAGGGCGGTCAGGGTGGGGGAGAGCCAGGCCTTGCGCATCGCATCCGTCTCCGGTGTTCGTGAGCGGCCGCGGCGCCTCCGCGCGTCACTGACCTCGGGGAGATCCTCCCGTATGCCCGGGCGCGAGCCCGGGTACGCCACGATCGGGACGCCGAGACGACGGAATCAGTCGCAGATCACGGCCAGCACCTATCGAATCCGTGGGGTGTGTGGCTAGGGTCGGGCCATGTCATCAGAGTCCTTCAAGAACGTCATCGGTGGCGAGCTCGTCGACGCCGTGTCCGGCGAGACCTACGACGTGGTGGATCCGAGCACCGGTGAGGTCTATGCGAGAGCACCCATGTCGCGGGCGGAGGACCTCGACCGGGCGTACGCCGCGGCCGACGCCGCCTTCGAGGGCTGGGGGAGCAGCACCCCGCAGGAGCGCTCGCGGGCACTGCTCCACATCGCCGACGCCATCGACGCCCGAGCCGACGAGATCGTCCGGGTCGAGTCCCGCGACACCGGCAAGCCCCTCGGCCTCACGGCGAGCGAGGAGCTGCCACCGAGCTCCGACCACTTCCGCTTCTTCGCGGGCGCGGCGCGGGTGCTGGAGGGCAAGTCGGCCGGTGAGTACCTCGCCGACCACACCTCGTTCGTACGCCGCGAGCCGATCGGCGTCGTCGGGCAGGTGACGCCGTGGAACTACCCGCTGATGATGATGATCTGGAAGATCGCGCCGGCGCTGGCCGCCGGCAACACCGTCGTGCTCAAGCCGAGCGACACCACGCCGGCGACCTCGACGCTGCTCGCCGAGCTGTGCCAGGAGTTCCTCCCGCCCGGCGTGCTCAACGTCGTGTGCGGCGACCGTGACACCGGTCGCGCGCTCGTCGAGCACCCGACGCCGCAGATGGTCTCGATCACCGGCTCGGTGCGGGCCGGCATGCAGGTGGCGAGCTCCGCAGCGGCCGACCTCAAGCGGGTCCACCTCGAGCTCGGCGGCAAGGCACCGGTGATCGTGTTCGACGACGCCGACGTCGACGCCGCTGCCTCGGCGATCGCCGAGGCGGGCTACTTCAACGCCGGCCAGGACTGCACCGCCGCCACCCGGGTGCTCGCCGGGCCGGGCATCCACACCGACTTCGTCGCCGCGATCACCGAGGCGGCGAAGGGGATCAAGACCGGCATGCCCGACGACGACAGCGTGCTGTACGGCGCCCTCAACAACGCCGACCAGCTGGCCCGGGTGACCGGGATGGTCGACCGGCTGCCCGACCACGCGAACCTCGAGACCGGCGGCCGGCGGCAGGGCGAGACGGGCTACTTCTACGAGCCCACCGTGGTCTCCGGTCTGCGCCAGGACGACGAGCAGGTGCAGGACGAGATCTTCGGCCCGGTCATCACCGTGCAGAAGTTCGGCGACGAGGCCGAGGCCCTGCGCTGGGCCAACGGCGTGCAGTACGGCCTGTCGTCCTCGGTCTGGACCAAGGACCACGGCCGGGCGATGCGGATGTCGCGCAAGCTCGACTTCGGCGTCGTGTGGATCAACACCCACATCCCGTTCATCTCCGAGATGCCGCACGGCGGTTTCAAGCACTCCGGCTACGGCAAGGATCTCTCGATGTACAGCCTCGAGGACTACACCCGCATCAAGCACGTGATGAGCTACATCGGTCAGGTGGACTGATGGCCGGCCCGATGCGGATCCTGCTCGTCGGCGCCGGCGGCGTCGGTGGCGCCTTCGCCGCCATCGCGGCGAGGCGCGACTTCTTCGAGACGGTCGTGATCGCCGACTACGCCCTGGCGAGCGCCGAGCGGGCCGCGGCGGTCGACGACCGCTTCACCGCGGCCGAGGTCGACGCGTCGTCGGCCACCTCGGTCGAGGCGCTGTGCCGCGAGCACTCGATCACGCATGTGATGAACGCCGTCGACCCCCGGTTCGTCATGCCGATCTTCGAGGGCGCGTACGCCGCCTTCGCGGACTACCTCGACATGGCCATGTCGCTCTCGCGACCGCACCCGGAGGCGCCGTACGAGCAGACGGGGGTGAAGCTCGGCGACGAGCAGTTCGCGGTCGCGGAGCAGTGGGAGTCGGCCGGCCGGCTGGCCCTGGTCGGCATCGGCGTCGAGCCGGGGCTCTCCGACGTGTTCGCGCGCTACGCCGCCGACCACCTCTTCGGCGATATCGACGAGCTCGGGGTGCGTGACGGCGCCAACCTGACCGTCGAGGGCCCAGACGGAGAGCCCGCGTTCGCTCCTTCATTTTCCATCTGGACGACCATCGAGGAGTGCCTCAACCCGCCCGTGGTGTGGGAGAAGGACCGCGGCTGGTTCACGACCGCGCCGTTCAGCGAGCCCGAGGTCTTCGACTTCCCCGAGGGCATCGGACCGGTCGAGTGCGTCAACGTCGAGCACGAGGAGGTGCTCCTGATGCCGCGTTGGGTCGAGGCGAAGCGGGCGACGTTCAAGTACGGCCTCGGCGACGAGTTCATCGACGTGCTCAAGACGCTCCACAAGCTGGGCCTCGACTCCACCGACAAGGTCAGGGCGGGTGGGGTCGAGGTCGTCCCCCCGTGACGTCGTGGCCGCATGCCTGCCCAACCCGGCCGAGCTCGGCCCGCGGATGAAGGGCAAGACCTGCGCGGGCCTCTGGGTCACCGGCACCGACAAGGACGGTGCGCCGCGGTCGACGTACCTCTACCACGTGGTCGACAACGAGTGGTCGATGCAGGAGTACGGCCACCAGTGCGTGGTCTGGCAGACCGCGGTCAACCCGGTCGTGGCCCTCGAGCTGCTCGCCCGCGGCGCCTGGACCGGCACCGGCGTGCTCGGGCCGGAGGCGTTCGACGCTGTGCCGTTCCTCGACCTGCTCACCGAGTACGGCGCCCCGTGGGGGCAGCAGGAGCTCGATCCGGCCACCGGTTGAGCGGCGGGGCGCTGGTTGGATGGCGGCATGAGCGACCCGACCACCGCCCTCGCCTGGTTCCGCCTCCCGTCCGACACGCACCCCGGCACGCTGAACGCCTGCTACAACGCCGTCGACCAGCACGTGATCGCGGGCCGTGCCGACGACGTCGCGGTCGCCGGCGACCGCGACTACTCCTACGCCCGGCTGCTCACCGAGGTCGCCGCGCTGGCCGGTGCCCTGCGCGCCCTCGGCGTGTCCGTCGGCGACCGGGTGCTCGTCTCCGGCCTGCCTCCCGTGTACGACGTCCTGGCGACGCTGGCCTGTGCGCGGCTGGGCGCGGTGGTGCACGACGCCGAGCCGCCGGCACCCGCTGCCGTCATCGTCGGCACCGTCCCGGCAACCCCGATGACGGTGCCGGTGATCACCGCCGACGACACCGGGGAGCTGCCCTGGGAGACGGCGATGACCGCCGGCCGCACCGACCCGGCGGCGTGCCACGACGTACCCGGCGATGCGGCGCTGAGGGTGGTCGGCGGTCAGCCGGTCGCCACCGCGGCGTACCTCTCCGCCGTGGTCGCCGGTGAGGTCGACGACGCTGTCCTCGGCCCCCTGCTCGCCGGCGGCACCGTGCACTTACCGGGATAGTCCGGTGCAGATAGGGGCTTCGGGACGCTTCGGAGAGCCGATTCGCCCCGGACTACCCCGCGACCACGAGCAGGGGGGTGGGCTCGATGCCCAGCCGCACCCGGTCGCCGGGGGAGAGCGTGACCGCGAGCGGGCTGGCGACCTGGCGCCATCACGTGCTGGCCGTCGTCGATGTCGGCGTAGACGCGGGAGATCGGGCCGAGGAAGCCGACCGACACGACGGTGGCGTTGTCGGCGCCGGCGCCAGCCGACGGTGATCGCCTCGGGGCGCACCATGGCCTTGCCGCTGCCCGAGCCGATCGACGCCGTCGATCGCCGGCACGGTGGTGCCGAGCACCTGGGCACTGCCGCCGCGGACCTCGGCGGCGCAGCAGGTTGTTGAGGCCGACGAACTCCGCCACGAAGCGCGTGGCCGGGTGGGCGTAGAGCTCGGCCGGGGCGTCGATCTGGTCGAGCCGGCCCGCGTTCATCACGCCCACCCGGTCGGCGACGGCCAGCGCCTCCTCCTGGTCGTGGGTGACGAAGAGCGTGGTGGTGCCGACCTCGAGCTGGACCCGCCGGATCTCGTCGCGCAGCTGGGCGCGCACCTTGGCGTCGAGGGCCGACAGCGGCTCGTCGAGCAGCAGCACCGACGGCTCGATCGCCAGCGCACGGGCCAGCGCGACCCGCTGCTGCTGGCCGCCGGAGAGCTGGTGGGCGTAGCGGTCGGCGTGGATCGCCGAGCCCGACCAGCTCGAGCATGTCGTCGGCCCGGCCCCGTCGGGTCGGAGCGCCGACCGGCCGCGCAGCTTGAGTCCGAACGCGACGTTGTCGCGCACCGTCATGTGCGGGAAGAGGCTGTAGGCCTGGAAGACCATCCCCATGTCGCGCTTGTTGGCGGGTACGCCGGTGATGTCCTTGCCGCCGACCTCGACCGTGCCCGACGACGGCCGGTCGAGGCCGGCCAGGATCCGCAGGGCGGTGGTCTTGCCGCAGCCCGACGGGCCCGAGCAGGGCGACCAGCTCACCCGGCTTGAGGTGGAGGGTCAGGCCGTCGAGCGCGTGCACGGAGCCGTAGACCCGGGTCAGGTCGGTGAGCTCGACGGCCAGGCCGCGGTCGGTCGTGGGGGCGGTCGTCATGACTTCTGTCCTCCGATGTCGGGCACCTTGTTGCGGCTGAGGAACGAGAGCCCGAGCAGCAGGAGCGAGACGACGATGATCGACGCGAGGGCACCGGCGACGGCGGCCCGGGCGTCGAGCTTGGAGATGGCGGTCAGGGCGACCGGCATCGTGTCGAAGTGGAGCAGCGAGGCGAACGTGAACTCGCCGAGCACCAGCGCCACCGAGATGAACGCCGCGCTGAGCACACCGGTGACGATGTTGGGCAGCACGATCCGGGTGATGACCGTCAGCCATCCGGCACCCAGCGACCGGGCCGCCTCCGCGAGCGTCGTGACGTCGATGGCCGCCAGCGCCGAGTCGATCGAGCGGTAGGCGTAGGGCAGCACGAGGACGACGTACGCGAAGGTCAGCGTGAGCGCCGAGTCGCCGAAGAGGTAGGAGACCCAGGCGTAGACGTTGGAGATGCCGACCACGATCACGAGGGCCGGGATCGTCAGCGGCAGCAGGCACAGGAACTCGATCACCCGCGACATCCCGGGCACCTTGAGACGCACCCAGATCATCGTGGGCACGAGCAGCACCACCATCAGCACGACCGTGAAGAGCGCCAGCAGCAACGACGCGATGATGGCCGCGCGCAGGTCGTCGTCCTCGACGAGCACGCGCCAGGCCTCGAAGGTGCGGCCCTCGTCACCGCGGCCGCGGGTGCTGAAGTCGAGCATCGACAGCAGCGGCAGCAGGAAGTAGATGGCGAACAGCGTCAGGGCGACGCCCCGCAACACCCGGAACCGCGTCGTCACTGCATCCACCTCGACGTACGGCGCAGCAGCAGGGCGTAGAGCGTCATCACGATCGCCACGACGACGATCATCTGCAGGGCCAGCGCGAAGCCGAGGTTGGCCTGGCCGAGCAGGACCTCACTGGTCAGCGCGGAGCGGATGAACAGCGGCGTGATCGGGTTGCCCTGGCTCACCAGCACGGCCGCGGTCGCATAGGCCGCGAAGGCGTTGGCGAACAGCAGCAGCATCGACCCCAGGAAGGCCGGGGTCAGCAGCGGGAACCCGACCTGCCGCCAGTACTGGCTCGTGGTCGCGCCGAGGTTGACCGCGGCCTCGCGCCACTGTGGTCGGAGCCCTTCGAGCGCGGGCGTGAACACGATGACCATCAGCGGGATCTGGAAGTAGACGTAGACGACGATCAGGCCGTTGAGGCCGAAGAGCCAGCCGGACCCGTAGATGTCGACGTCGATCCAGGACAGCAGCGCCTGGGTCAGCACGCCGTTGGCCGCCAGCAGCGAGACGAACGCGAAGGCCAGGGTCACGCCGCCGAACTGCGCCAGCACGCCGCACACCGACAGCGTGGCGCGGCGGATCAGGCTGCGCGGCCCGAGCGACAGGATCAGGTAGGAGAGCAGCGCTCCGAGGACGGCGCCGATGACCGCCGTGCTGCCCGACAGCAGCACGCTCTTCCACAGTGCGTTGAGCGCCGCGTCGGACGTCAGCGCGCGCACGTTGCCGAGCGTGAAGCCGCCCTCCTCGCTCTGGAAGGCGCCCACGACGACCGTGACGGTGGGCACGATCAGGAACACCAGCAGGAAGCCGAGGAACGGCAGCAGCGCGAGGTACGCGCTCCAGGAGGTACGACGACCGCCGCCGGTGGCGGGCTTGTCGCCCGCCACCGGGGCCGGTGTCGCCAGGTCGGTGACGCTCACGGTCAGCTGATGACCTTCGACCAGTTCTCGGCCAGGTAGGCCCCGGCCACCTCCGTCTGCTCGTTGGTCGGGATCACGGGGGTGCCGCCCACCTCGGGCAGGGCGCCCCACAGGTCGGCGTCGATGGTGCCGGCCTCGGCCATGGCATCGCCTCGGACCGGCCGGGCACCACCCTTGAGCCAGAGGTTCTGGCCCTCGTCGCTGTAGAGGAACTCCTGCCAGAGCCGGGCCGCCGCCGGGTGCGGCGCGTCGGCGTTGATCGCCTGGTAGTAGTAGCCCGCGACCACGGCCTCCTCGGGCACGACGGTCTTCCAGGTGTCGACGTTGACCGCGGCGGCCGCACCGAGGTAGTCCCAGTCGATGACGACGGGCGTCTGGCCGGACTCGATGGTGGCCGAGTCGGGGTCGACGGGCAGGAAGTTGCCGGCCTTCTTGAGCTCGCCGAAGAAGTCGACGCCGGGCGCGATGTCGTCGGCGGAGCCACCGCTGGCGATGGCCGCCATCATCACCCCGCTGAACGCGGCGCCGGCCTGGGTCGGGTCGCCGTTGAGCGCCACCTTGCCCTTGAACTCCGGCCCGAGCAGGTCCTCGAGCGAGGTCACGTCGGGCACCTCGGCCGAGTCGTAGCCGATCGACATGTAGCCGCCGTAGTCGTTGACCCAGGCACCGTCCGGGTCCTTGAACTCCTCCGGGATCTCGTCGAACGTCTCGACCTTGTACGGCGCGTACATGTCGGTGTTGGCCAGAGCCACCGACTGGCCGAGGTCGAACACGTCGGGCGCGCGCTCGGTGCCCTGGAGGTCGTTGGCGGCGTTGATCTCGTCCTGGCTCGCCGCGGTCGGCTGGTCGGAGTTGACCTCGATGTCGTACTTCTCCTCGAACGTCGAGATGATCTCGCCGTAGTTGGCCCAGTCGGGCGGCAGCGCGATGACGTTGAGCTCGCCCTCCTCCTGGGCGGCCTCGATCAGGCCGTCGAGGTCGCCGAAGTCGGCGGCCGACGTCGCCTCGGCGGCGGAGACGCCGGAGTCGGTCGTGGCGCCGTCGTCGTCGTCCTCGGGCGGGGCGCAGGCGGCCAGGGCGAGCACCGTCGTGGCCGCGGCCACGAGCGCGGGGATGCGGGTGAGTCTCATGCTCGGGAACCTCTCGTCGTACAGGTGTGCAGGTGGTCGCGGGTGATGCTGGGGGGTCCACGTGGACGGCAGGTGAGCCAGGACCCCCGGCCCCGAGAACTGCAGCCGACCACACCGGCCCCTGCAGGTCAACGATCTCGGTTGCTGGGAGGATGAACCGGTGCAGAGACGTGACGTGGTCGTCCTCGGGTCCACCGGGTCGGTCGGGACCCAGGCCCTCGACCTGGTGCGCGCGCATCCCGACCGCTTCCGGGTGGTGGGCCTCACCGCGGGAGGCTCGAACCCCGACCTGTTCGAGGCCCAGGTGGCCGAGTTCGCGCCCACGCACCACGGGCTGGGGGAGGCCGCGTCGACCGAGCTGGCGGCATCACCGTGCGACGTCGTGCTCAACGGCATCACCGGCTCGGTCGGCCTGCGCCCCACCCTGGCCGCCCTCGACGCCGGCAACACGTTGGCGCTGGCCAACAAGGAGTCGCTGATCATGGGCGGGCCGCTGGTCCTCAGCCGCGCCGCACCCGGCCAGATCGTGCCCGTCGACTCCGAGCACTCGGCGCTGGCGCAGTGCCTGCGCGGCGGCACCGACCAGGAGGTACGCCGCCTGGTGCTGACCGCGAGCGGCGGCCCGTTCCGCGGGCGCACCCGGGACGACCTGGCCGACGTCACCGTCGACGAGGCGCTCGCACACCCCACCTGGGACATGGGGCCCGTGATCACGATCAACTCCGCGACCCTCGTCAACAAGGGGCTCGAGGTCATCGAGGCGCACCTGCTCTTCGGCATCCCGTTCGACCGCATCACCGTGGTCGTGCACCCGACCAGCGTCGTGCACTCGATGGTGGAGTTCGTCGACGGCTCGACCCTCGCCCAGGCGAGCCCGCCCACGATGATGATCCCGATCGCTCTGGGCCTCGGTTGGCCCGACCGGGTGTCCGACGCGGCACCCGCGGTCGACTGGACCACGGCCCAGACCTGGGAGTTCCTCCCGCTCGACGACGAGGCGTTCCCGGCGGTCGCCCTGGCGCGGGCGGCCGGCGAGCGCGGCTCCACCTCGCCCGCGGTCTACAACGCCGCCAACGAGGTCTGCGTCGAGGCGTTCCGGGAGGGCCGGATGGGATTCGTCGACATCATCGACACGGTGCACGCGGTGGTCACCGCGCACGGCGTACCCTCGGAGCAACAACTCACCGTGGACGACGTCCTCGCCGCTGATGCCTGGGCACGCGACGAAGCCGCCCGTCTCGTCAGCCAAGCCCGGGGGACCGCGACTCCATGACCGCCCTTTTCTACACGCTCGGTGTCGTCGCCTTCGTGGTGGCGATCCTGGTGTCGATCGGCCTCCACGAGCTGGGGCACATGATCCCGGCGAAGAGGTTCGGCGGCAAGGTCACCCAGTACTTCATCGGCTTCGGCCCCACGGTGTGGAGCAAGCAGGTCGGCGAGACCGAGTACGGCATCAAGGCGATCCCGCTCGGTGGCTACGTCAAGATCGTCGGGATGCTCCCGCCGGGCGCGGAGGGCCTGGCCGACTCAGTCGAGATCGACGCCGACGGCAACCGCGTGGTGAAGGTCCGCAAGTCCAACACCGGCATGTTCACCCAGCTCATCTCCGACGCTCGCGCGGCGGAGTGGGAGTTCATCGGGCCCGACGACGAGGACCGGCTGTTCTACCGGCTCCCGTGGTGGCAGAAGGTGATCGTGATGGCGGGCGGTCCCACGGTCAACATCGCCATCGCCCTGCTGATCTTCGCGCCCGTCTTCGCGACGTACGGCAACCCCAGCGACCTCAAGGTGAGCCTCACCGTCGACAACGTCGCCGCGTGCGTCGTGCCGGCCGCCGAGGACGCCCGCGCCCTGCACGAAGGACGACCCGCCGACCCCGGCCGTGATGGCCGGGCTCCAGCAGGGCGACGAGTTCCTCGCCTTCAACGGCGAGCCCGTCTCGAGCTGGGAAGAGCTGTCGTCGCTCATCCGCGACAACGACGACGGGGCCGCCCAGCTCACCATCCTGCGCGACGGCGCCGAGATGACCCTCGACACCAACACCACCGTCGCGGCGCGGCCGTCGTCGCCGGGCGACGAGGAGCTGGTGCAGGTCGGCTTCCTCGGCGTCACCCCGACGGTCGACCGGGTCAGCGGCGGCCTCGGCTACACGCTGGGCCAGATGGGTCACATGACCGTCGAGACCGTGCAGGCGTTCGCGCACCTGCCCGCCAAGGTGTGGGGGGTCGGCCGCGCCATCGTCGGCCTGGAGGAGCGCGCCGCCGACAGCCCGGTCTCCATCGTGGGCGGCGGACGCTTCGCCGGCGAGACGGTCTCCCACGAGACCTTCCCGGTGCAGGAGAAGGTTGTCTTCCTGCTGATGCTGATCGCCGGGTTCAACTTCTTCATCGGCATGTTCAACTTCATCCCGCTCCTGCCCCTCGACGGCGGCCACATCGCCGGCGCTCTGTGGGAGGCGCTGAGGCGCGGCTGGGCGAGGGTCCGCGGCCGCCCCGACCCCGGCTACGTCGACGTCGCGCGCCTGCTGCCCGTGGCGTACGTCGTCGGGCTGAGCCTGCTGGTGATGGGCGTCGTGCTGATCGTCGGCGACCTGGTCGTGCCGCTCCACATCCCGGAGTGAGCCTCCACCGCCCGACTCCTAGACTGGCCCCATGACTTCCGTTGGCGAACCGATCGGTCTGGGCATGCCCCCGATGCCGCCGCCGGTCCTCGCACCGCGCCGGCCCACCCGCCAGATCAAGGTCGGCAAGGTCGGCGTCGGCAGCGACCACCAGATCTCGGTGCAGTCGATGACCACGACGCTCACCAGCGACGTCAACACCACCCTGCAGCAGATCGCCGAGCTGACCGCTGCCGGCTGCGACATCGTCCGGGTCGCGTGCCCGAGCCAGGACGACGCCGACGCCCTGGCCGAGATCGCCCAGCACTCGCAGATCCCGGTCATCGCCGACATCCACTTCCAGCCGAAGTACGTCTACGCGGCCATCGATGCCGGTTGCGCCGCCGTACGCGTGAACCCCGGCAACATCCGCAAGTTCGACGACCAGGTTCGTGAGATCGCACGGGCAGCGAAGGATCGTGGCACCTCGATCCGCATCGGCGTCAACGCCGGGTCGCTCGACAAGCGCATCATGGACAAGCACGGCAAGGCCACGCCCGAGGCGCTCGTGGAGAGCGCCGTGTGGGAGGCCGGGCTCTTCGAGGAGCACGACTTCCACGACTTCAAGATCTCGGTCAAGCACAACGACCCGGTCGTGATGGTGCGCGCCTACGAGCTGCTGGCCGAGGCGGGCGACTGGCCGCTGCACCTCGGCGTCACCGAGGCAGGTCCGGCGTTCCAGGGCACCATCAAGTCGGCCACCGCGTTCGGTGCGCTGCTCAGCCAGGGCATCGGTGACACGATCCGGGTCTCGCTGTCGGCCCCTCCCGTCGAGGAGGTCAAGGTCGGCCTCCAGATACTCCAGTCGCTGAACCTGCGCGAGCGCAAGCTCGAGATCGTCTCCTGCCCCTCGTGCGGCCGCGCCCAGGTCGACGTCTACACGCTGGCCGAGCAGGTCACCGCGGGCCTCGACGGCCTCGAGGTGCCGCTGCGCGTCGCGGTCATGGGCTGCGTCGTCAACGGTCCCGGCGAGGCGCGCGAGGCCGACCTCGGGGTGGCGTCGGGCAACGGCAAGGGCCAGATCTTCGTCAAGGGCGAGGTCATCAAGACCGTGCCCGAGTCGCAGATCGTGGAGACCCTGATCGAGGAGGCCATGCGCATCGCGGAGGGCATGGAAGTGGTCGACGGCGCCACCGCCGACGTGACCGTGTCGTGATCCCCGCGAGGTAGCCTCGCCGGCCATGAAGAGATTTCGGGAACTCTCCATCGCCGTGCTCCTGCTGGCCGTGCTCGCGCCGGTGGGCGCGTCCTCGGCGACCGTTCGCACTGCGCGCGAGGAGCTGGTGCCGATCACGCAGCGCGCCATCGCCGCGGTCGCGCTCGAGCACCTGCCGACCGACACCACGGGCCGATCGGCGATGTACACCCACCAGCGCCACCCCGACGGCCTTCTCGGCGCCGACCTCCGCTATCACGGGGACGGCGAGTACGACGGCGACCTGGTGCGGGTGAGCGTCGGACCACGGCACCCCGCCTCGTGCTCGAGGTTCTCGCACTGCGCAACGCTGTCGTCGCCGCCGAACACGACCACGACGCTGGTCTGGCAGACGGAGGTGCCGGAGGAGGACCCCGGCATCTACTACGTCGTCCACCGACGCGGCGACCAGCAGGTGATCGCCTACGCGAGCGGGCCGGCGATCACCACGGATCCCCGCCAGCTGTCGCTCGAGATCTCCGTCGACATGCTCGTCTCGGTCGCCCAGGACCCCCGCCTGACGTTGCTGACCACGCAGGCGGTCGTCGACGCCGGGGCCGCGCTGGCCGACTGGGAGGGCGGCGAGCCAGACCCGCTGGCCCTGACGATCGTGCCCTCGAGCGACCGGGCCCTCGCCGCGGCGTACCTGCTCTCGCGGGGTGCCTACAGCGAGTTCAAGCTGATCAGGCCGTCACCCCTGAAAGGGCGGTTCGGCCGGGGCACCCTGGGTGCCCGCCTCACGGTCAAGAACCACATCTACGGCGGCGGCACCTACGACGTGCTCGCGGTCCCGCGCCCGCCCAGCTGGCTGAGGAACCCGTGCAAGCAGCGCTTCGCCGGTCACTGCGTGACGTTCGACGTCGAACGCGGCAAGGTCCGCTTCGCGTGGCGGCCGAGCCGCCCCGGCAAGCCGGGGGAGACCTGGGCGATCCATCGTCGATCGGCGGAGACCGTGGCGATCCGCACCTCCGGCTACCGCGTGCCCGCCAACCGGATCGACGCGATGGACGAGTCCGACTGGTGGTCCATGCGCCGCTCGATCACCCGGCGCACCCTCGGCCTGACCACGACCAAGGAGACGACCGAGGACACGTTCGCAACCCGCCGGTGGCGGCCCTGACCCGACCCGCCGGACCACCCGATGATTGAATACGATCAACTTAGTGTTGTTTGATTCGTTGTGGAGGATGCATGTCTCGGAGCTCGAAGCGCGCCCTGGTCGTCGACGGCGGAACCGACGGGAGGGGCACCCCGATCCGCCGGGTGGCGGCGGCGAGCCTGATCGGCTCGGTCGTGGAGTGGTACGACTTCTTCCTCTACGGCACGATGGCCGGCCTGGTCTTCGCCACCCAGTTCTTCCCGACCGAGGACAAGGCCACCGGCACCCTGCTGGCCTTCACCACGTTCGCCGCCGGGTTCATCACCCGGCCGCTCGGCGGGGTGATCTTCGGCCACCTCGGTGACCGGCTCGGCCGCAAGCCGATGCTCGTCGTGACCATGATGATCATGGGGCTCGCGACGTTCACGATGGGCCTGCTGCCGACGTACGACACCATCGGCGTGGCCGCACCCCTGATGCTCGTCGCGCTGCGGATGCTGCAGGGCATCGGCCTCGGCGGCGAGTGGGGCGGCGCGGTGCTGCTGTGCGTCGAGCACGCCCCCGAGGGCAAGCGCGGGTGGTACAGCTCCTGGCCGCAGCTCGGCGTGCCGATCGGCCTCCTGCTGTCCACGGCCTCCGTGCGCCTGCTCGGTGGCCTCGGGGACGACGCGCTCGTCGAGTGGGCATGGCGACTGCCGTTCCTCTTCAGCGTCGTTCTCGTCGCGATCGGCCTGTTCATCCGGCTCCGCATCACCGAGCCCGAGACCTTCCGCGAGGTGCTGGCCAGCGACGACCGGTCGAAGCTTCCGGCGTTCGAGGCGCTCGTCAAGCACCCGAAGGCCACCCTCCTCGGCATGGGCGCGCGCATCAGCGAGTCGGTGACCTTCAACGTCTACAACGCCTTCCTCGTCGCGTACGTCGCCACGCTGGCGCTCGCGCCGAAGGTGATCCTCGACGCGCTGCTGGTGGCCGCCGTCGTCGGCTTCTTCGCGATCCTCGGCTCGGCGCGGCTGTCCGACCGGATCGGCCGGCGGCCGGTGTTCGCCGCCGGCGCCGCGCTGGCGTTCGTCAGCGCGTTCCCGATCTTCGCGCTCGTCGACACCGAGAGTCAGCTCTGGATCACCGTGGCCGTGGTCATCGGCTGGGGCCTGGCCGCGTGCACGATGTTCGGGCCGGAGGGCGCGCTGTTCGCCGAGCTGTTCCCGACCCGGGTGCGCTACAGCGGCATGTCGACGGTCTACCAGCTGGGCGTGCTGCCGTCGGGTGCCGTGGCGCCCGCGATCTGCACGGCACTGGTGGCGGGCATCGGCAACGGCGCGTCGTGGCCGGCAGCGGTCTATGTGATGGCGATGGCGGCGATCAGCCTGACCTCGCTGTGGTTCCTGCCCGAGACGTTCCAGCGCTCGCTCCGGGACCCCGAGCCGCTGGCCGCTTCCGAGCCCGTGGGGACCGCTCGATGACCCGCCCCGACATCGTCTTGGTGCTGGCCGACGACATGGGGTTCTCCGACATCGGCTGCTACGGCGGCGAGATCGCCACACCGAACCTCGACCGGCTCGCCGCCGAGGGGGTGCGGTTCACGCAGTTCTACAACACCGCGCGCTGCAGCCCGTCGCGAGCGTCACTGCTCACCGGATTGCACCCGCACCAGGTCGGTGTCGGCATCCTGAACTTCGACGACGCCCCCGATGGCTATCCCGGCGACCTCGCCGACGAGTCGGTGACGATCGCCGAGGCGCTCGCGGCGGCCGGCTACTCGACGTACCTCTCGGGGAAGTGGCACGTCTCCTCCGAGATGGACGATCCGAGCCACAGCTGGCCGACCCGACGCGGGTTCCAGCACTTCTTCGGCACCCTCGAGGGCGCCGGCAGCTTCTACCAGCCGCGCACGCTGACTCGCGACGAGGAGAACGTCGAGCACGAGGGCGAGCAGCCGGGCTGGTTCTACACCGACGCGATCACCGACGAGGCGGTGCGCTTCATCGGCGACCACCACCGCGAGCGCGCAGACGACCCGCTGTTCCTCTACCTCGCCTACACAGCGCCGCACTGGCCGCTGCACGCCCACGACGACGACATCGCGAGGTACGACGGCAGGTTCGACGCCGGCTGGGACCGGCTGCGCGAGGAGCGACTGGCCCGGCTGGTCGACGAGGGCATCGTCGAGCCCGGCGCCGAGCTGGCCGCCCGCGACCCGCGGGTGCCGGCGTGGGAGGACCAGCCCGACAAGGACTGGGAGGCGCTGCGCATGCAGACCTACGCCGCCCAGGTCGACCGGATGGACCAAGGCATCGGCCGGGTGCTCGCCACGCTCGAGGAGACCGGCCGGCTCGACAACACCATCGTGGTGTTCCTCTCCGACAACGGTGGCTGCGCCGAGGAGCTCGACTACGACTTCGTCACCGCGTTCGTGCCGATCCAGGACTCCACGCGCGAGGGCGAGACCGTCGTGCCGGGCAACGTGCCGGGGCTCCGGCCGGGACCCGAGTCGACCTACATGTCCTACGGGCGGTCGTGGGCGCACCTGTCGAACACCCCGTTCCGCGAGTACAAGCACTGGGTCCACGAGGGCGGCATCGCCACCCCGCTCATCGTCCGTTGGCCCGCCGGTCTGGCCGACCCGCCGTCCCTGTGCCGCACGCCGGCCCAGCTCGTCGACGTGCTCCCGACCCTGATCGAGGCCGCCTCTGCGACGTACCCCTCGACTCGCGACGGGCACGCCGTACCCCCGGCCGAGGGCTCCAGCCTCTGGTCCGCGATCCGCGGCGACGAGATCGCCGAGCGCCGGCTCTTCTGGGAGCACGAGGGCAACAGCGCAGTCCGCGAGGGCCGCTGGAAGCTGGTGCGCAAGCACGGGCAGCCCTGGGAGCTCTACGACATCGAGGCCGACCGGGCCGAGCAGCACGACCGTGCCGCCGGCGAGCCCGAGGTCGTCGCCACCCTCGCCGCGGCGTACGACGACTGGGCCGCCCGTTGCGGCGTCATCGATCGCCAGCAGGTGCTCGACCTGTACGCCGCCCGGGGGCGTGGGTTGCCCCCGGAGTGAGCGGGTGGGGAGACGTCGTCGTCCTCCCGCGCCGCCAGTCTTCGGCCTCCACCCGGGCCGTCAAGGGTCCGCTCCGCCGCTTCGCGCCCTTGACACCCCGGCCTCCGGCCGAGTTGGGCGCCCATCGGGACGACGCCGACCTGCGGTCGGAACTGCACCCCCACGTTTGGTCCCAAACCGCATGAAAGCGGGCCGGAACCATGCGGTCTGTGACCAATCGTGGGGGCCGCATTGACGGGCCCGCGTATTGCGCGGCGGCGGCTCGCCGCCGCCCCGGGCGCCGGACAGCACGCCGAGACCCGACGTGCTGCGCGCGCGGGCCCTCCATTCGCCCTGACGCAGTCCCACGAGCATTCCGCGTAGGCTCGCGCCGTGCTCACGACCCGCCGGGGAGTTCGCGTGCTCGGCGCCGCGGACCTCGCCTCCTTCTCCGCGCTCGCCGCGCGTGATGCGGTCGTCAACGTCTTCGCCGACTACCGGGCGCGCACGACCAACCTCGACCCACGTTGGCTGGGCGGCGAGATGTGGGGCTACTTCGACGACGGCGAGCTGGCGGCCGCGTGCCACGTGGCGGCCAACCTGGTGCCGGTGCAGTGCGACGCGATCGCGGCGCAGGCGTTCGCGGAGCGAGCGGTGGCGCGGGGCCGGACGTCCTCGACGATCGTCGGGCCGTCGGCGTCCGTCGACGTGATGTGGGACGTGCTGGCGGGGGAGTGGGGACCGCCGCGCGAGTGCCGCTGGCACCAACCCCACCTGGTGCTGACCACATCTCCGTGCGTCCAGCCCGACCCGCTCGTGCGGCTCACCACGCGCGAGGACCTGCCGGGGCTCTACCCGGCGTGTGTGGCGATGTACACCGAGGAGGTCGGGGTCTCGCCCGAGGCCGGCGGCGGTGCGGAGTACTACCGGGCCCGGATCCTCCAGCTCATCGCGCGCGGCTGGTCGTTCGCCCGTTTCGACGACGCCGGCCGGGTGCTGTTCAAGGCCGAGGTCGCGTGCGTCTCGCCGTACGCCGCGCAGGTGCAGGGCGTCTACGTGCCGCCCGAGCACCGGGGCCAGGGTCTGGCCACGGCCGGGATGGCAGCCGTCGCCGCCGCCGTACGCCGCGACATCGCTCCGGCTGTCTCGCTCTACGTCAACGAGTGGAACGCACCGGCGCGGGCGGCGTACGAACGGGTGGGCTTCGCGGAGTCGACGACGTTCTCAACCATCATGTTCTGACCGTGCGGTCCGCCGGTTAGGTTGACGACCATGACCGCACCGCTGTCCAAGGACGTCATCGGCCTCGCCGGACTGTTCGTCGTCTCCGGCGCCATCCACCTGGCGAAGCCGGAGGTCTACGAGCCGATCATGCCCGAGGTGGTCCCCGCCAAGCGCGAGATCGTCTACGCCAGCGGGGTCGCCGAACTGCTGTGCGCCCTGGGGCTGCTGCACCCACGCACCCGCAACATCGCCGGCTGGGCGAGCGCCGGGCTGCTCCTCGCGGTCTACCCCGCCAACCTCAAGATGGCGGCCGACGTGCAGAAGACGGACAGGACCGCGCTCAAGGCCGGCACCCTCGCCCGACTGCCGATGCAGATCCCGATGATCCGTACGGCGCTCAGGGCCGCCCGGGGCTGACGACCCTCACGGTAGGTCGGTCGGCTTCGGGTCGGTGGCGTTCTCGCACACCGCGACCTCGCACCGCACGATGGCCGCTTCCTCCTCGGCGTTGGTGTCCAGGAGGATCGTGTCGTCGTCCTCCCAGGTGATCGGGCCGAACACGATGCCGGTCCGGTAGCGGGCCACCTCGGTGCCGGTCACGGTGCGCACGCGCACCTGGTTCGAGCCGAGGCCGTCGCTCTCGATGCCCACGGTGGCGATCAGCCTGCCGTCGGGCGAGATGCTCTCCACCCGCTCGTCGCACGAGCGCCACAGCCTCTTGCCCGGCTTGCTGATCCGGCTCAGCACCGTGCAGCCGCCCTTGTAGGGCTCAGCGGTGTAGCTGGCGAACAGGTCGTTGCGGAGATCGGCGTAGCCCGCCGGTCGCTTCGAGACGGGGATGATGCTGCCGCTGCGGCTGGCCCACCAGTAGGTGCCGCGCCCCCAGGTCGAGAGCAGCACCTTCGAGCCCTTCATGCCGAGCGTCTCCGGGTAGCCGGAGAAGGTCCTGCGCCGCTGCTCGTCGCCGGTGGCGGCCGAGTAGACCGTCCGCGGCTGGTCCTTGCCGCCGGTCACGCCGGTGACGACGATCTTCCGCCCGTTCGCCGAGAGGTGCACCGAGGCGGCGTTGGAGGTCTTCACGAGCGTCGACACGGTGCCCGATGCGTCGATGCGCTTCACCTTGGTGTTGTTCGCGTTGACCGCGACGAGATGGCCACCGTGCGAGGACCCGAGCAGCCACGCGTAGTCCCCGCCCAGTGACACCCGGCGGTCGCCGTCGACGAACGTCGTTCCGTCGACGTACGGGATCGCGACGTCGGCGCCGCGCGCGAGGGTCGCGGGGTCGAGGTCGGTGACGGGTACGGCGGCGAAGGCGGGCGCTGCGACGAGCGCACCGGTTGCGGCGAAGGCCGCGAGCGTGGTCTTCATGGGTGGTTCCCCCTGTAGTTGTCGAGTCATGCGTAAGGACGCAGTCGCCGGGCCTTTGGTTGTCAACTGGTTCGCGGCGCCCCCCGGTGCCGCCGTACCCTTCACCGCATGATCCTCCGGATGTCCCAGCTCTTCGTGCGCACGCTCCGCGACGACCCCAACGACGCGGAGGTCCCGAGCCACCGGCTGCTGGTCCGCGCCGGCTACATCCGCCGCAACGCGCCGGGCCTCTACACCTGGCTGCCTCTCGGGCTGCGGGTGCTGCGCCGGATCGAGGACATCATCCGCGAGGAGATGGACGCCATCGGCGCCCAGGAGATGCTCTTCCCCGCACTGCTGCCGAAGGAGCCCTACGAGGCGACCAACCGCTGGACGGAGTACGGCGACAGCATCTTCCGCCTCCAGGACCGCAAGGGCGGCGACTACCTGCTCGGTCCCACGCACGAGGAGATGTTCACCCTCGTGGTCAAGGACCTCTACTCCTCCTACAAGGACCTGCCGCTGGCGATCTACCAGATCCAGAACAAGTACCGCGACGAGGCGAGGCCGCGCGCCGGCATCCTGCGCGGCCGCGAGTTCGTCATGAAGGACTCCTACTCCTTCGACATCGACGACGCGGGGCTCGAGCGGTCCTACCAGCTGCACCGCGAGGCCTACATCCGGATCTTCGACCGGCTCGGCTTCGAGTACGTCATCGTGAAGGCCACGTCCGGCGCCATGGGCGGGTCTGGCTCCGAGGAGTTCCTCGCCAAGGCCGAGGTGGGCGAGGACACCTACGTCCGCTGCACGCACTGCGACTACGCCGCCAACGTCGAGGCGGTCACGGTCCGGCCGCCCGCCATCCTGGCCTACGACGACGCCCCCGAGGCGCACGCCGAGCAGACGCCCGACACCCCCACGATCGACACGCTGGTCGCGCACCTCAACGAGAAGTACCCCCGCGACGACCGGGCCTGGGCCGCGGGCGACACCCTCAAGAACGTCATGGTCGTGCTGAAGCACCCCGACGGCACCCGCGAGCCCCTCGCCATCGGCCTCCCCGGCGACCGCGACGTCGACCAGAAGCGTCTCGAGGGCCAGCTCGAGCCGATCGAGGTCGAGCGCGATGACCGAGGAGGAGCTCGCCGCCCACACCGCGCTGGTCAAGGGCTACATCGGCCCGGCGGCGCTGGGCGAGAAGTCCGCCTCCGGCATCCGCTACGTCGTCGACCCCCGGGTCGTCGAGGGCACCCGCTGGGTCACCGGCGCCAACGTCGACGGCCAGCACGTCATCGACCTGGTGGCCGGCCGCGACTTCACCCCCGACGGCACCATCGAGGCCGCCGACGTCCGTGATGGCGACGAGTGCCCCAACTGCAGCGAGGGCACGCTGCAGGCCGCGCGCGGCATCGAGATGGGCCACATCTTCCAGCTCGGCCGCAAGTACGCCGACGCGCTCGACCTCAGGGTGCTCGACGAGAACGGCAAGCTCGTCACCGTCACCATGGGCTCCTACGGCATCGGCCCCTCGCGCGCCGTCGCCGCGATCGCCGAGAACACCCTCGACGAGATCGGCCTGTGCTGGCCCCGCGAGGTCTCTCCGGCCGACGTGCACCTCGTCGCGGCCGGCAAGGACCCGGCGATCTTCGAGGCCGCCGGTCAGCTCGCCGCCGACCTGTCCGCGCAGGGGCTCGACGTGATCTACGACGACCGCGCCGGCAAGGTCTCGCCGGGCGTCAAGTTCAAGGACGCCGAGCTGATCGGGGTGCCCACGATCGTCACGGTGGGCCGCGGTCTCGCCGACGGCACCGTCGACATCAAGGACCGCCGTACCGGAGAGAAGACCGAGGTCGCCGTCGCCGACGCGGCCGCCCGCCTGGTGGAGGTCGTGCGCGGCTGAGGTCTAGGGTTTCCTGCCATGGCACTGAACTCTCGGGCTCTGGGCATCATGCGCAAGAAGCCCATCGACCAGATCACGGAGGTCGACTCCGACAGCGGACTCGAGCGAAGTCTCGGGCTCTGGCAGCTGACCGCGATCGGGGTCGGCGGCATCATCGGCGCCGGCATCTTCTCGCTCGCCGGCGCGGTCGCCAGCGGCGCCGAGGGCGGCAAGGGCGTCGGTCCGGCGGTCGTCATCAGCTTCCTGATCGCCGGTGTGGCGAGCGCCGCGGCCGCCTTCTCGTACGCCGAGTTCGCCGGCCTGATCCCGCGCGCCGGGTCGGCGTACACCTACGGCTACGTCGTCCTCGGCGAGATCGTCGGCTGGTGCATCGGCTGGGACCTGCTGCTCGAGTACGTCGCCATCGTGGCCGTCGTCGCCATCGGCATCTCCGGCTACTTCTCGTTCCTGCTCGACCAGATCGGCCTCGAACTGCCCGCGTGGATGCTCGGCGCCCCGGGCACCGGCGACGGCCACCGGGTCGACCTGTTCGCGATGGTGCTGTGCCTGCTGATCGCCTGGCTGCTCACCCTCGGCATCAAGAACGCCGCCCGGGTCGAGACGCTCGTCGTCGGTCTCAAGGTCGCGGTGGTGCTGCTGGTGATCGTCGTCGGCTTCTTCCACATCTCCTCCGACAACTACTCGCCGTTCGCGCCCGCGGGCTTCGGGGGAGCGATGACGGGTGCGGCCACCGTCTTCTTCGCCGTGTTCGGTTACGACGCGATGTCGACCGCAGCCGAGGAGTCGAAGGACGCCCAGAAGCACATGCCGAAGGCGATCATGTACAGCCTGGCCATCTCGATGGTGCTCTACGTGCTGGCCTGCCTGACCCTGGTCGGCATCCAGAACTACGGCGAGATCGACCCCGACGCCGGCTTCTCCGAGGCGTTCGCGAGCGTCGGCCTCGACGGCGTCGGCACGGTCATCGCCGTCGGCGCCATCATCGGCATCCTGACGGTGATGTTCACGTTCATGCTCGGCGTGACGCGCGTCTGGTTCTCGATGAGCCGTGACGGCCTGCTGCCGGCCTGGTTCGCCAAGACCGACGCCAAGCGGCACGTGCCGGTGCGGGTCACCTGGCTCGCCGGCATCCTGTCGGCCGCCATCGCCGGGCTGATGCCGATCGCCGAGGCCGCCGAGCTCACCAACATCGGCATCCTGCTGGCGTTCGTCGTCGTGTGCGCGGCCGTCATCCGGCTCCGCCAGACGCGTCCGGACCTGCCGCGCAGCTTCCGCTGCCCGGCCGTGCCGATCGTGCCGCTGATCGGCATCGGCTTCAGCCTGTGGCTCATCTCCTTCTTGGCCTGGGAGACCTGGGCCCGGTTCGGGGCGTGGTTCGTCCTCGGCCTGATCGTGTACTTCGCCTACTCGCGGCGGCACTCGCTGCTGGCCCGGCAAGAATCGGCGGCGCAGGAGGACGCCCAGCAGTGAGCGCGATCGACGCCGTGATCTTCGACTGGGGCGGCACCCTCACCCGGTGGCACGACATCGACTTCCATGCCGAGTCGCTCGCGCTCGCACAGGCGGTGGCCGCCGCCGACGGCACTTCCCTCGACGACGCGGACCGGACCGACCACGCCGGCCGGCTGCGGCGAGCCGGCGACGTCATCTGGGGCCGCAGCCGCGACCACCACGTCAGCTCGACGATCGCCGACCTGTTCGACGAGGCCGGGCTCGACCACGACCCGGAGCTGCTCGAGGGCTACTTCGCGTTCTGGGAGCCGCACACGGCGACCGACCCGGACGTCGGACCGCTGTGGCGGGCGCTGCGCGAGCGGGGCATCGCGGTCGGCGTACTGTCCAACACCCTCTGGCCGCGCGCGTGGCACCGGCGCTTCTTCGAGCGGGACGGGGTCGTCGACCTCCTCGACGGCGACGTCTACACGAGCGAGATCGCCTGGACCAAGCCCGACGAGCGTGCCTTCCGGGCCGCGATGGAGGCCGTCGGGGCGAGCGACCCGGCACGCTGTGTCTACGTCGGTGACCGGCTCTTCGACGACATCCACGGCGCCGCCAACGCGGGCATGCGCACGATCCACGTCCCGCACAGCGTGATCCCGGCGAACCAGGTCGGCCACACCGAAGGAGAGCCCGACGCGGTCGTGGACCGGCTCTCCGACGTCGCCGGCATCGTCGCCCGCTGGGCCTGACTTCTGCAGGTTTGCGCACTGCGAAAATGTGCAGTCGCCAAACGCTCGCCCTTCTCCGTGCCGTCCTGCATGATTTCGCATGTGAGCAGCAGGATCGCTCACCGGGGTGACGCTGACCAGCCCGAAACGGTCCGCGTGCTCGCCACTCTGGGGCAGATCTCGGGACTGTCCCAGAAGGCTGAGCACGCGGACCGTTGCCATCTCCGCGCCATTCCCCACGCATGTCGGTGCCGCCATCTCGGGAGGCGCCGCGATGAGAGGACAGCACATGAGCACACCCAAGCTCCGTTCGCTGCGCAGGATCGCCGCCATCAGCGTCGCCCTTGCCGGCACCCTCGCCGTCGGAGGGCTCACCGAGTCCGCGTCTGCCCGGATCCTCGCCGAATGGGACGTCACCGCCTGCCAGACCGACGTCGGCACCTCGGCGCGCGGCGGTCACGGTGCCGACCACCGCGACGTCTCCGCGAGCGAGCAGAAGGCCATCGAGGCGCAGGCGGCGTCGCTGCTGAAGAGGAAGACCGGCAGCGCGGCCGCGCCGAGCCAGCTCGGCGGGTCGATCCCCGTCTACGTGCACGTCATGCGCACGGCGAGCGGCGGCGACGACGTCACCGACACCCAGATCGCCCAGCAGATCGACGTCCTCAACAACACCTACGCCGGTGGCGAGTCGTCCACCGCCGCCGACACGGGCTTCACGTTCAACCTCGCCGGCACCTACCGCTACAACAACAACAACTGGAACGCCGACCGTCAGTCGACGCAGTACCGCTCGCAGACCCGCAAGGGCGGCGCGGACGCCCTCAACATCTGGCTGGTCGACTTCAGCTACCTCGGCATCGCGACGTTCCCCTGGGACTACTCCCGCAACCCGTCGATCGACGGCATCCGGGTGCAGTACTCCTCGCTGCCCGGCGGTTCGGCCACCAACTTCAACCTCGGTGAGACCGCCACCCACGAGGCCGGCCACTGGCTCGGGCTCTACCACACGTTCCAGGGCGGCTGCACGAGCACCAACGACTCGGTGAGCGACACCCCGGCCCAGGGCAGCGCGTCCAGCGGCTGCCCGGCCGGCCGCGACTCGTGCTCGCTTCCCGGTCTCGACCCGATCCACAACTACATGGACTACAGCTACGACAGCTGCTACACCGAGTTCACCGGTGGGCAGAGCTCGCGGATGTCATCGATGTTCACGGCGTACCGCGCCTGACCGAGCACCATGACTGGCCCGTCCGAGAGCCTCTCGGGCGGGTCAGTCCGCGTCCGGGACCGCCAGGAGGTCGGGCGCGCCCGGGAAGGCCCGAGGGGCACCGCCGAACGAGAGCTGGCGGACCGCCGCCTCGGTGAGGGCGGTGATCGCCCAGCGCCGCTGCGCGCGCACGGACTCCGCCACGAGCGAGGAGTACGTCGCGGCGCAGGACTCCTCGACGCCGAGCGCGCTGCGGCGTACCTGGTCGGCGTTGGCCAGCTGGGCCGGCAGCTCGTACGCCGCGGCCGCCGCGACCGGCTGGCCGCCGGCGTCGAGGACGTAGCCGGTCAGCTGGTCGCGACGGGCGCGGTGCCGGCGGTAGCCGTCGACGAGGTCGGCGTAGAGCGCCGGCTCGGCCGACTGCGACGTCTGGGCCCCGAGGACGCCGTACACGTAGACCGCGGCGTGCTCGGCCGCGAGCGTCGTCTGGAGGCTGTCGAGCAGGGTCATCCGGTGCCTCCGTCCCGGTCGAGCGCGAGCAGCTCCTGCTGCACGGCCGCCGACATCACCGCCAGCAACCGGGCGAAGGTGCCGCTCTCGGCGCGCTGCGCCCACGAGGCCAGCCGGGTCGCCAGCGAGCTCTCCGCACGCCGTACGGCGGCGAGGGCCTGCGGGCGCGCGGTGATGACCGTCGGGGGAGCTGGAGTGGCCGTGGGTTCGGGCAGGTCGTCGGTCGCGCCGGCGAGGGCGTCGCGGTGCACGTCGTGCAGCTCGCCGAACCCCGTGAGCCGGACCGCGAGCGCGGGATGGGCGGTGGTCGTCGCGACCACCAGTGCCGAGGCCTCCGCAATCGCCGAGACGGCCTCGGCCAGCGCCGTCAGGTCGGGGTCGACGGGTGCGTCGGGGCTGGCCGTCTCGGCGTCGTCGGACCGTGGGTCGAGGTCGCAGGAGGCGAGTGCGAGAGCCGATCCGGAGACCGTGGCCACGAGTGCGCGTCGGGTCAGGACGGGGTCGGTGGGACGGACGGCGCGGAACACGCGGCTGACCCTATCTCCGGCGTCGGCCGGCCCGCGGACTGCCGCTATCGTGGTCGGACACAACAGCACAAGGAGGTCGACACGGTGAGCTCGCCCGACAGCTCTGGTGACAGGGCGTCCGATCCCTCGAAGGCACGTCAGGACCTGGTCCGCGACCGCATCGAGGCGGAGCTCCGCGGCCCCCTGGCTGCTGTCGGCCTCGACGTCGAGGCCGTCGACCTGACCCCTGCCGGCAAGCGCCGGGTGCTGCGGGTGGCCGTCGACCAGGACGGCGGCGTCACCCTCGACGACGTGGCCGACGCCACGCGCGAGGTGTCGCGGGTGCTCGACGACTCCGACGTGATGGGCGAGATGCCCTACACGCTCGAGGTCACCTCACGGGGCGTCGACCGTCCTCTGACCCTGCCGCGCCACTGGCGCCGCAACGCCGACCGGCTCGTCAAGGTCACCCTCGTCGAGGGCGGCGAGGTCACCGGTCGCATCCTCACCAGCACCGACACGTCGGCCACGCTCGACGTCGACGACACGCACCGCGAGCTCGCCTACGCCGATGTCGCCAAGGCGCTGGTGCAGGTCGAGTTCAACCGCAAGCGCAAGCCCGAGCCCGAAGACGAAGAGGACGCCTGATGGACATCGACCTGAGCATCCTGCGGATGCTCGAACGCGAGAAGGAGATCTCCTTCGACGTCCTCGTCGAGGCGATCGAGCAGGCCCTGCTGACCGCGTACCACAAGACGCCGGGCGCGCAGGAGCAGGCGCGAGTGGAGCTCGACCGCAAGAACGGCCACGTGACGGTGCTGGCGAGGGAGACCGACGAGGACGGCGTGAAGGGTCCGGAGTTCGACGACACCCCCGACGGCTTCGGCCGGATCGCGGCCACGACGGCCAAGCAGATCATGCTGCAGCGGCTCCGCGACGCCGAGGACGACATCAAGTTCGGTGAGTTCTCCGGCAAGGAGGGCGACATCATCTCGGGCGTCATCCAGCAGGGTCGCAACCCCGACGACGTGATGGTCGACCTCGGCCGGCTCGAGGCGCTGCTGCCACTGGGCGAGCGGGTGCCGGGCGAGAACTACGACCACGGCACGCGCATCAAGTGCATCGTCGTGTCGGTGCGCAAGGGGATGCGAGGGCCGCAGATCACCCTGTCGCGCACCCACCCCAACCTGGTGAAGAAGCTCTTCGCCCTCGAGGTGCCCGAGATCGCCGACGGCACCGTCGAGATCCATGCCATCGCCCGCGAGGCCGGTCACCGCACCAAGATCGCCGTCCACTCCACCGCTCAGGGTGTCAACGCGAAGGGTGCCTGCATCGGCCCGATGGGCCAGCGGGTGCGCAACGTGATGGCCGAGCTGCACGGCGAGAAGATCGACATCGTCGACTGGTCCGAGGACCCCGCCGAGATGGTGGCGCACGCGCTCTCGCCGGCCCGCGTGAACAAGGTCGAGATCATCGACCTCGCCGCGCGGTCGGCCCGGGTCGTCGTGCCCGACTTCCAGCTGTCGCTGGCCATCGGCAAGGAGGGCCAGAACGCCCGCCTCGCCGCCCGGCTCACCGGCTGGCGCATCGACATCCGCAGTGATGAGGATGATGAGCCGGCCAGGACCGACTGAGGAACGGTGAGGTGCGTGCGACCTGACGCACGGGCCTTGGTTTCGAGGCTCAGGCGCCGGGGCGCCTTCGCACCTCAACCAGCGGCGAAGGGCGCGTCGAGACCCGGTCGGAGGTGCGTGCGACGAGCGTGACGCACGGCGCCTTGGTTTCGAGGCTCAGGCGCCGGAGCGCCTTCGCACCTCAACCAGCGGCGAAGGGCGCGTCGAGACCCGGTGAGGTGCGTGCGGCGTGACGCACGGGCCTTGGTTTCGAGGCTCAGGCGCCGGGGCGCCTTCGCACCTCAACCAGCGGCGAAGGGCGCGTCGAGACCCGGTGAGGTGCGTGCGACGTGACGCACGGGCCTTGGTTTCGAGGCTCAGGCGCCGGAGCGCCTTCGCACCTCAACCAGCGGCGAAGGGCGCGTCGAGACCCGAGTGCGTGCGACTGACGCACGGCCTTGGTTCGAGGTCAGGCGCCGGGCGCCTCGCACCTCAACCAGCGGCGAGGGCGCGTCGAGACCCGGTGCGTGCGACCTGCGCACGGGCCTTGGTTTCGAGGCTCAGGCGCCGGGGCGCCTTCGCACCTCAACCAGCGAGTTCGGCCCAGCTGACCCGGTCGACCTCCAGCCGCGGCACCGCGGTGGGTCCGGCGGCGTCCGGCACGGGGAAGTCGAAGACGGCCAGCATCAGCTGCATCGGGTACGCCGGCGGCCCGGCGCTGCGGCGTACCTCCTGGCCGTCGAGGTCCCAGACCGCCTCGGCGTCGTCCCACGTCACTGCGTAGGTGTGCCAGTCCTCGACGTCGAGGTCGTGGCGGGGAGCCGCGAAGTCCTCGGTCAGTCCGGGGTCGCGGAACGCGTGGATGCCCATGCCGACCTCGGCCGAACCGGGGCGCAGGGCCGAGCCGAAGATCTCGAAGACGCAGATCTCGCCGCAGCGCTCGGGAACGTCCTCGAAGCCGACGAGCCACAGGGATGCCATCGATGTCGGTGTCAGCGCCATGCGGCAGCGGACCTCCATCTGGCCGGGACCGACCAGCAGGCCCTCGAAGCGCGGTTGCTCCTCACGGACCGACTGGCCGTCACGGAACGGCTGCTGGCCGAGCGTGCTGCCCTCGGGGCCCGAGTGGTTGCCGGTCTGCAGCCCGGAGACTCGCAGCGCCGGCTCGTGGTCGCCCTGGCACCAGACCGGATGGTCGTGGGGGACGTCGAGCACGAGCGCACCGCCCTCGACGCGGTGGCTGGCCGCGGTCGTGGATCGCGAGCTCCAGACGGGCAGGTAGTGCGGCAGCCAGACGTCCCGGTCGAGTGCGTCGCCGTCGAAGTCGTCGACGAAGGACTGGCTGGCGGTGGCCTCGGCCGGTGTCATGCGACGACGGTAGGGCGGTGGCACGGGCGGTGTCATCGCTCCCGGCAGGTGAGCTTCCCGGGGCGACCGGCGGCGGCGTCAGCCGGTGGGGCGGTCGTAGGTGACCCACTTCGTGGCGACCGCGAGGTCGTCGTACAGGCGTCGCGCGGTGGCGTTCGTGTCGTCGGTGATCCAGCGCACGACCTGGTCGCCCCGCGCCGAGGCCAGCTCGGTGACGGCTTCGATGAGCGCCCGCCCGACGCCGTGACCACGAGCCTGCGGGGAGGTGAAGAGGTCGTCGAGCCAGGTGCCGTAGCCGCCCTCGGAGGGGCGCGCGAACCGACGGTGGTGGGCCAGGCCGACGACCTCACCGTCGACCTCGGCGAGGAACCCGCCGACCGGATTCGCCGGATCGTGCAGCCACTCCCAGACCAGGGCATGCGTCGCGGGGTCCGCGGGCATCTCATAGAACTCGCGGTAGCCGGCGAAGAGCCGCTCCCACTCCGGGCGGTCGCTCGCGGCGACGGGACGTACGACGGCGCTCGTGGTGGTCACGGTCACCATTGTGCGCTACGCGCGCGGGGAGTCCGTGGCAGCGGCCGGTTCGTCGTTGACGGGACGACCCGGTAGGGTTGTCGTAGTGGTCGGCACCCGCAACACCCCTGTGCGCACCTGCATCGGATGTCGGGAGCGGGCCACCAGAAGCGAGTTGGTGCGCATCGTCATCGGCACGGACCCGGCCGGCAGGCCGGCGGCCGTGCCCGATCCGACGGCCACCGCACCCGGTCGCGGAGCGCACCTGCACCCCACGACCGAGTGTTACGAACTCGCGGTGCGCCGGCGGGCGTTCTCCCGGGCCCTCAGGGCGCGGGAGGGACTGGCCAGCACACCGGTGAGGGACCACCTCACCTCGCCACCCACCGTGATCGACCGACCAGAAGATGGAGCAGGCAGCTCATGAGCACTCGATGAGTTCTTTCCGATGAGCCAGCACCACAACTAAGCGGTCCGAATACAACCCCTCCTTCTGGGGCTCGGACCAGAAGGAGCAGCGTTCTAACGTGGCTAAGACCCGAGTCCACGAACTCGCCAAGGAGTTCAACGTCGAGAGCAAGTTCGTTCTCGAGAAGCTCAAGGAGATGGGGGAGTTCGTCAAGTCGGCATCGTCGACGGTCGAACCCCCCGTCGAGATGCGTTTCAAGAAGCAGTACGGCGACGAGCTGAAGGCCTCCTCGGCCTCCGCCCCCGCCCCTGCCGAAGAGGCCGCCGCCAAGCCGACGGCCAAGAAGGCACCGGCCAAGAAGGCCGCGGAGGCCCCCGTCGAGGCGCCCGCGGCGGCGCCGGCCGACGTCCCCGCCGAGACGAGCGAGGCACCGGCCGCGCCCCGCCCCGGCCCGAAGCCCGGTCCCAAGGCCCCGGCCGCTGAGCCGACCCCGGAGGCCCCGGCCGCCGCGGCAGCAGAGTCGCCTGCGCAGGAGCGCCCCTCCGACGACGGCGGCGCCTCGTCCGCGACGCCCAGGGCGCCGGCCCCGCGTCCGGTCGGCAAGCCCAGCGGCACCCCGCGTCCCGGCAACAACCCGTTCGCGCCCAGCCAGGGCATGGGTCGCCGTCCGGCGGCTCCGCCCGCTGCCCCGGCAGCCGGCGACGACCAGCGTCCGCCGCGCCCGCCGGCCCAGCGTGACGGCGGTGCCCCCGGCATGCCGCGCCCCAACCCGGCGATGATGCCCAAGTCCCCGGCCGCCTTCGGTGGCGGCCCCGGCGGTCGCGCACCTGCGGGTGCCGGTCGCGGCGCCCCCGGTCGCGGTGGCCCCGGTGGCGCACCCGGTCGCGGTGGCCCCGGCGGCGCACCGGGTCGCGGTGCTCCCGGCGGCGGCGCACCCGGTGGTGCGCCGGGTCGTCCCGGCGGCTTCGGCCCCAGCGGTGGCGGTCGCCCCGGTGGCGGTCGTCCCGGTCAGCGTGGCCAGACCCAGGGTGCGTTCGGTCGCCCCGGCGGACCGTCGCGTCGAGGACGCAAGTCCAAGCGCGCCCGTCGCCAGGAGTTCGAGGCCATGCAGGCCCCGACCATCGGCGGCGTGCGGGTCCGCAAGGGCGACGGCGAGACCGTCAAGCTCGCCCGCGGCTCGTCCCTGACCGACTTCGCCGACAAGATCGGCGTCGACGCCGCCGCCCTCGTCCAGATGCTGTTCAGCCTGGGCGAGATGGTGACCGCGACCGAGTCGGTCAACGACGAGACGTTCGAGCTGCTCGCCGAGGAGCTCAACTACGTCGTCGAGATCGTGTCCCCGGAGGACGAGGACCGCGAGCTTCTCGAGTCGTTCGACATCGACTTCGGCGTCCGACGAGGGCGACGAGGGCGACCTGGCCATCCGGCCGCCGGTCGTCACCGTCATGGGTCACGTCGACCACGGCAAGACCAAGCTCCTCGACGCCCTGCGTGACGCCAACGTGGTCGACAAGGAGGCCGGCGGCATCACCCAGCACATCGGTGCCTACCAGGTCCACACCGAGGTCGACGGCGACGACCGTCGCATCACCTTCATCGACACCCCGGGTCACGAGGCGTTCACCGCCATGCGTGCGCGTGGTGCGCAGGCGACCGACATCGCGATCCTCGTGGTGGCGGCCGACGACGGTGTGATGCCGCAGACGATCGAGGCCCTCAACCACGCCAAGGCGGCCGGTGTGCCGATCGTGGTCGCGGTCAACAAGATCGACAAGGAGGACGCCGACCCGACCAAGGTGCGCGGCCAGCTCACCGAGTACGGCCTCATCCCCGAGGAGTACGGCGGCGACGCGATGTTCGTCGACGTCTCGGCCAAGGCGGGGCTCAACCTCGACAAGCTGCTCGAGGCCGTCGTGCTCACCGCCGACGCGTCGCTCGACCTGCGGGCGAACCCCGACCAGGACGCCCAGGGCCTCGTGATCGAGGCGCACCTCGACCGCGGTCGCGGTCCGGTGGCCACGGTGCTGGTCCAGCGCGGCACGCTGCGCGTGGGCGACTCGATCGTCGCGGGTGCCGGCTACGGCCGGGTGCGCGCGATGCTCGACGAGCACGGTGACAACATCACCGAGGCCGACCCGTCGCGTCCGGCGATGGTCCTCGGTCTCACGGCGGTCCCGGGTGCCGGCCAGACGTTCATCGTGGTCGAGGACGACCGGATGGCTCGACAGATCGCCGAGAAGCGTGAGGCCCGCGAGCGGGCGGCCATGCAGGCCAAGCGCCGCGTGCGTCGTACTCTCGAGGACTTCATGGCCTCCATGGAGAAGGGCGAGAGCCAGGAGCTCAACCTCATCCTCAAGGGCGACGTGTCCGGTTCGGTCGAGGCCCTCGAGGACTCGCTGGCCCAGATCGACGTCGGCGAGGAGGTCAGCCTCCGGGTCATCGACCGCGGTGTCGGTGCGATCACCGAGACCAACGTCGACCTCGCCGCAGCCTCCGACGCCATCATCATCGGCTTCAACGTCCGGCCCCAGGGCAAGGCGAGCCAGATGGCCGACAAGGAGGGTGTCGAGATCCGCTACTACTCGGTCATCTACCAGGCGATCGAGGAGATCGAGGCGGCGCTCAAGGGCATGCTCAAGCCCGAGTTCGAGGAGTCGAGCCTCGGACAGGCGGAGATCCGCGAGATCTTCCGCTCGTCCAAGACCGGCAACATCGCGGGCTGCATGGTCACCT
>CAWGUS010000022.1:0-108650 GCA_963825755.1 uncultured Actinomycetota bacterium
TGGCCGGCAGTGCCCGGTCGGAGAGCAGCCCGTCGAGCAACGTCACCTTGTCGTCGACCGACCGCGACGGGTCCGAGAGCACGTCGCGCAGCCCGGGAGAGTCGTTCACGGTCTGGGCGAAGGTGAACAGCTCGTCTGCCACCCGACCGGAGTCGCAGCCCGCGACTTGACGACGGCGACCTCGCTGAGGCTCTCGAGGGCGTCGGGCAGGTCCCGGGTGCGGGTCCAGCGGTGACCGACGGCCGCGTCGACGACCGCCGCGGCCGGTGCCGCGATCTTGCCGTCGAGGATCTGGCGGACCAGGCCCTGCTTGGCCTCGGCCGGCAGTGCGACGTCGGTGGCGACCCGGCGAGGGCCGGCTCACCGCGCAGCAGCTGCGAGACGCCGAACAGGTCGTCGCCGGCCCGGTTGGCCGCGTCCACGTCGCTGGAGAACTGCTCGTCGAGCAGCTCCCTGAGCGCGGCGTGGGCCCGGCCGAGGCGCCTCGGAAGGACATCAGCTGGCACCTTCCAGCTCGGCGAGGAAGCGCTCGACCACGCGGCTCTGGCGAGCCTCGTCGTCCAGGCTCTCGCCGACGATGCGACCTGCGAGACCCGTGGCCAGGGCACCGACCTCGGCACGCAGTGAGGTCACCGCCTGCTGGCGCTCGGCCTCGATCTGCGACTTGCCATGCTCGACGATGCGAGCCGACTCGGCCTGGGCCTGCTCCCGCATCTCGGCCACGATCTGAGCGCCCTGCTCGCGTGCTTCCTCACGGATGCGCGCGGCCTCGTGCCGGGCGTCGGCGAGCTGCTTCTCCAGCTCGGCGAGCTTGGCGTCGGCCTCGGCCTGCTTCGTCTCGGCGGCCGCCAGGCCACCCTCGATCGACTGCGTGCGCTCGGCAAAGGTCTTCTCGAAGTTGGGCACGACGAACTTGCGGATCGCGAAGAACACGAGCGCGAAGACGATCAGGGCGAGGATGACCTCGGACAGGATCGGGACCAGCGGGTTGTGAGTCTCCTCGCCCGCTGCCAGGACGATGGTGTCCATAATGAACTCCCTACGGGTCGTCAGAGAGGCAGGACGAAGGCGAGCGCGACGGTGATGATGAACAGCGCCTCAGCGAGAACGAAGCCGAGGATCGCGATCGACTGCAGGCGGCTCTGCGCCTCGGGCTGACGGGCGACACCGCTGATGAACGCGGCGAAGATCAGGCCGATGCCGATGCCGGGGCCGACGGCTGCGAGGCCGAGACCGACCAGGTTGATGGAGCCTTCCACGGCTTTTCCTTTCGTAGTCGACGCGGGGTGCGCCGGTTTGTGCGGTGCTGTGGTGGTGCGGAACTGTGGAGCGGTGCTGCCCTCAGTGCTCCTCGGCGAGTGCCTCGCCGATGTACATCGAGGTGAGCAGGGTGAAGACGTAGGCCTGCAGGAACATGACCAGCATCTCGAGGAAGCTGACGGCGATGCCGAGGCCGAAGGAGAGCACGCCGACCGCGCCGTACAGGGGGTTGCCGCTCTGGAGGAGGGCGGCACCACCGGTGGCGAAGAGGATCAGCAGGAGGTGGCCGGCGAACATGTTGCCGAAGAGACGCAGGGTGAGCGTGACCGGCCGGACGAGCAGGTTGGAGAAGAACTCCAGCGGGACGAGCAGCAGCAGGATCGGGCCCTGACTCCGCCCGGCATGGTGGCGTGCTTGAGGTAGCCCAGCGCACCGTGCTTCCAGATGCCGACGCCGATGTAGGTGACCCAGGCGATGAGCGCCAGCGGGACCACGAAGCCGATCCGCGAGAAGCTGGGGAACTGCAGGAGCGGGATCACGCCGTAGTAGTTGTTGACCAGGATGAACATGAACAGCGAGAACAGGTAGGGCACGAACCTCATGAAGTGCTCGCTGCCGATGTTGTCGCGGGCCAGGCTGTTGCGGACGAAGCCGTAGACGGCCTCGCCGGCGAACTGGAGGCGACCGGGGACCATCGCGGCCTTGCGGGAGCTCAGGTAGGTGAAGCCGACGATCAGGACCGCCGACAGCACGAGCAGGCCCATCGGCTTGGTGACGGCGAAGTCGCCGATGTGGAACATCGCGGGAAGCTCGAAGCTCCCGGGTCCGGGGGCGTGGAAGTCACTGGACCCCTCGGCCTCGAGGGTCACGTTCATCGCGCCGATGAAGCTCACTTTGTCTCCTGCCCTAGTCCTGCTGCCGCGAGTCGTGCTGAGTCTGATGGACGTCGTCCCGTACGCCGAATCGGCCGAAGGTCAGGTAGATCCCCAACCCCGCGCCGACGAAGATCCCCGCCACGACGAGGTAGTTCGTACCCAGCCACCGGTCTGCTGCCCAGCCGAGAAATCCGTAGAACAGCACCCCTGAGACGAGGTAGGCGAAGGCCTGCCAGGGGTCGCCCTTGGCCTCGATGCGCACCACTGGCTCCGAGGAGCTTTCGGGCTGCGAGGGGGGCGGTTCTTGCTGAGCCATTGCGCCCCGGACAATAGCAGTCGCGTCGGGTCACGACTCACCCCCCGTCCGGCCATGCACAGCGGGCTCCTCGGGCAGGTCGTAGATCGGGATGCGCTGTCGCGTGGTGAACACGATCTGGGCGGTCAGCCAGGCCAGGGTGGTGCCGACGACGGCCACCGCGAGCCAGGCTCGCACGACCTCTTCGGCGAACGTCTCGCCGTTCGACAGGCTGACGAAGACGACCAGCACCACGACCAGCTGGCAGGTGTAGGTGAGCAGCGCGACCAGGAGGCTGACCGCGGGCATCAGGCCTGCGATGAGGTTGACGGCGAGAGCGCCGAGCACGAAGACCGCGAGCACGACACCGACGCCCGTGGCGGCGCCGAGGGCGCCGTCGGAGCCCGAGATCACGGCGCCGAGTGCGACCACGAGGATGCCCACCGCGCCTGCGACCGATGCCGCACCGAGGAGCACGGAAACGCCCAGCGGGCGAGTGACCTGCTTCGACTCGGTCGTCATGACGGCGGCCGTTCTGTGGAGGGACTGCGGGCGGCTCCCGGGGCGTTCTCCGGGTGCTCGTGAAAACTATCACAAAGTCTCGGACCGGGAAAAATCAGCCCTCGTCGGACTCCCCCAGCAGGGTCAGGGCGGGCTTGTGGACGCGCGGCAGCACGAAGGTCATGACCACGGTGAAGGCCGCCATCAGCGCCAGTGACGACCACATCAGGGGGCCGGTGTAGAGGCTGACGATGACGACCCCGAAGCCGACGAGACCGGCCCACAGCCACATGATGAAGACGGCTCGTCGCTGCGAGTGCCCGATCTCGAGCAGCCGGTGGTGGAGGTGCTGCTTGTCGGGCGAGAACGGCGACCGACCGGCCCTCGTGCGGCGTACGACGGCCATCACCAGGTCGGCGAGCGGCACCAGGCACAGGGAGACCGGCAGCAGGAGCGGGAGGAGCAGGAGCACCCCGGAGCGGCTGCCCTCGCTGGCGGCACTGGTGATGTCGGCGCTGTCGAACTGGCCGGTGATGACGAGTGCGCTGGCCGAGAGCACGAGTCCGATCAGCATGGAGCCGCTGTCGCCCATGAAGAGCCGCGCGGGGTGGAAGTTGTGGGGCAGGAACCCGACGCAGGCGCCGGCCAGCGCGGCCGCGAGCAGGGCGCCCGTGGTGGCGAGCGAGAGACCGTTCAGGTCGGCCACCTGGTAGCAGTAGACGAAGAGCGAGAGCGCACCGATGCCCACCACGCCCGAGCGCGAGGCCGTCGAGCCCGTCGACGAAGTTGACGGCGTTCATGGTCGCCACCACGACGAAGACCGAGAGCAGCGCACCCTGGGCCGGGTCGAGGCTGAACTGCTCGCCCTCGGCGTTGGGGAAGTAGTAGAGCCGGACCCCGAAGTAGACCAGGACACCGGCCGCTAGCACCTGCGCGCCGAACTTGGTCAGCGCATCGAGGTCGAAGAGGTCGTCGAGCACCCCGACCGCGCAGATGAGGGCGCCGGCGATGAGCACGATGCCGGCGTCGCGGAAGACGAACGGGTCGCTGGTGGAGAGGAAGGGCAGCTCCCTCGCCACGAAGTACGCCGCGACCAGGCCGCCGAGCATGGCCAGCCCGCCGAGGTAGGGGATCGGCTCGGCGTGCACGTCGCGGTCGCGCACCTTCGCCACCGCGCCGGTGCGCAGGGCGATCTCGCGGGCGATGACGGTCAACAGGTACGTCGCAGCAGCGGCGACGAGGAAGACGAGGAGGTACTCGCGCATTAGGGCGTGTCTCCCAACCCCATCCTCTGCCGCCCCAGACCACCCTCCGGCGTCCTCACTCTAGACGAACAACCCCCCTCGTCGGCGATGGTGGCGTCGAGCGGTTCGAGGACGGCGTTGAGCTCCTCGAGGGTGAGTGCGCCCGGCCGCAGGATGCGCCCCTTCTCGCCGGTTGCGTCGACGATCGTGGAGGCGTCGGAGCCCGGCGTCGCACCCCCGTCGATGATGACCGAGACGGCCTCGCCGAGCATCTCCTCGGCGGCGTCCGCGTCGAGGGCGGCCCGACGACCGGTGAGGTTGGCCGAGCTCACCGCGAGCGGACCGGTGCGCTCGAGCAGGGCCAGCGCGGTCTCGTCGTCGGGCATCCGGATGGCCACCGTCCCGCGCGTCTCGCCGAGGTCCCACTGGAGCGACGTCTGCTGGTGGCAGACGAGGGTGAGCGGCCCCGGCCAGAACTCGGCGACCAGCGCCCGGGCCCACCCGGGCACGTTGACCGCGAGGGCGTCGAGCGTGGTGGAGGCGCTGACCAGCACCGGAGGCGGCATGTCGCGGCCGCGACCCTTGGCCGCCAGGAGCTTCGCGACGGCCTCGGCGTCGAAGGCGTCGGCGCCGATGCCGTAGACCGTGTCGGTCGGGAAGACGACGAGCTCGCCCTTGCGGACGGCCAGGCTGGCCGCCTCGATCGCGGCCTCGAGCTCGTCGTCCGTGCTGGTCGGATAGCGCATGGGGCTCATCGTGCCAGTCGCGCCGTGACGAACCGCGCGCGCCCGGCCAGGTCGTCGTGGTCGCGGACCTCCGACCAGCGCCCGGCTCGGCTGAACACCTCGGGGGCCGACGCGCCCTGGACGTCGGCGTGCTCGGCGCCGACCACTCCCCCGGGTCGCAGCAGGACGGCGGCCCTCGCCTCCACGACCCGCATCGCGTCGAGGCCGTCGGCGCCGGAGAACAGGGCGAGGTGCGGGTCGTGGTCGCGCGCCTCTGCGGCCACCGACTCCCAGGCCTCGAGCGGGATGTACGGCGGGTTGCAGACGACCACGTCGACCTGACCGATCAGGTCGTCGAACGCGGTGGCCATGTCGCCCTGGCGCAGGTCGACGCCGGTGCCGGCGAGGTTGCGCTCGGCCCAGGCATGGGCGGCCCGTCGAGCTCGACGGCGTGGACGCGGGCGGCCGGCACCTCGTCGGCCACCGCCTTGGCGATCGCTCCCGAGCCGGTGCAGAGGTCGACCACGACCGGGGCGTCGACGCCAGTGCGGCCTCGATCGCCCACCCGGCGAGCAGCTCGGTCTCGGGCCGCGGCACGAACACCCCGGGCCCGACCAGCAGGTCGACGTGGCGGAACCCGGTGGAGCCGGTGAGGTGCTGGAGCGGCTCGCGGGCGGCGCGGCGCGACACCAGCGCGTCGAAGGCCTCGCGTTGCGGGTCGGGCGACGACGTCGATCTCGAACAGCCGGCCCCGCGGGACGTCGTACACGTGGGCGAGGAGGACGGCGGCGTCGTGGTCTGGACTCGCGACGCCGGCCTCACGGAGCAGCCGGGCCGCCTCGGCGAGGACGGTCGCGCGACGCTCCCCATCAGGAGTCGAGCGCGTCGAGCCGGGCCGCGAGGTCGGTCTGCACGCAGCTGTCGAGCACCGGCTGGAGGTCCCCGTCGAGCACCTGGTCGAGGTTGTAGGACTTGTAGCCGGTGCGGTGGTCGGAGATGCGGTTCTCGGGGTAGTTGTAGGTGCGGATCCGCTCGGAGCGGTCGACGGTGCGGATCTGGCTCTTGCGCGCCGCGCTGGCCTCGGCGTTCGCCTCCTCCTCGGCCGCGGCGAGCAGCCGGGCCCGCAGGATGCGCATCGCCGACTCCTTGTTCTGGAGCTGGCTCTTCTCGTTCTGGCAGCTGACGACGATGCCGGTCGGGACGTGCGTGATGCGGACGGCCGAGTCGGTGGTGTTGACGCTCTGGCCCCCGGGACCCGACGAGCGGAAGACGTCGATGCGCAGGTCGTTGTCGTCGATCGTCACGTCGACCTGCTCTGCCTCCGGCATGACCAGCACGCCGGCAGCCGAGGTGTGCACGCGGCCCTGGCTCTCGGTGACGGGCACGCGCTGGACCCGGTGCACGCCGCCCTCGAACTTCAGCAGTGCGTACGGCGCCTCACCGGGCTCCGGCGCGCCCTTCGCCTTCACCGCCACGGTGACGGACTTGTAGCCGCCCGAGGTCGGACTCGGCGGCGTCGAGGACCTCCGTGCGCCAGCCCCGGCCCTCGGCGTAGCGGGTGTACATCCGGAGCAGGTCGCCCGCGAACAGCGCGGACTCCTCGCCGCCCTCGCCCGACTTCACCTCGAGGATGGCGTCCTTCGAGTCGGCGGCGTCGCGGGGCACCAGCAGGTGCCGCAGCCGCTCCTCGGCGGTGGCCAGGCGCAGCTCCAGCGGCTCGATCTCCGCCGCGAACGCGGAGTCCTCCTGCGCGAGCTCGCGGGCGGCGCCGATGTCGTCGCCCAGGGCCAGCCACTCGCGCCAGGCGCGCGATGATCGCCGACAGCTCGGCGTACCGCTGGTTGAGGCGCTTGGCCAACCGCTGGTCGGCGTGCGTCTCGGGCTCGGCGAGGCGGCGCTCGATCTCGCCGTGCTCGTCGACGAGCCCTGCTACTGCCTCGAACACGGGTGCTCCTGGTCGACCGCCGAAGGGATGGGGTGGCTGAAATGGCGAACGCCGGTCACCCACATGGAGGTGGGGACCGGCGTTCGGTGGAAGCTACTTGTCGGCAGTCTTCTCGGCGGTCTTCTTGGCGTAGCGGGCCTCGAAGCGGGCGACGCGGCCGCCGGTGTCGAGGATCTTCTGCTTGCCGGTGTAGAACGGGTGGCACTGCGAGCAGACGTCGGCGCGGAGCGAGCCGGACGTGGCAGTGCTGCGGGTGGTGAACGACGCGCCACAGGTGCAGGTGACCTGGGTCTCGACGTACGCCGGGTGGATGTCCTTCTGCATGTGATGTCCTCTCAAGAGGTCGCCGGGTCGTCTCCGCCTGATGCGGACACGTGAACCGGAACCAGCGCACAAGTGTGCCACCGAGGTCAACAGCGGAGCCAATCGGGACATTCCCGCCGGATCACGCCTGGAGCGGGAGCCGGACGGTGACCGTGGTGCCTTCGTCGACGACGGAGTCGATGGCCATCGTGCCGCCGTGCTTCGCGACGATCGTCTGCACTATCCGCAGGCCCAGCCCCGTGCCGGAGACGTGCTGGGAGACGGCGTTGGAGGCCCGGAAGAAGCGGCCGCCGAGCTTGTCGAGATCGGCGGCCGGGATGCCGATGCCGTGGTCGCGCACGGCGACCTCGAGCTCGTCTCCTGCGCGGTCGACCCGGACGGCGACCGTCTCCGCCGTCACGGCTGAACTGGACCGCGTTGCTCAGCAGGTTCAGGAACAGCCGCGGGAGCATCGCCTCGTCCCCGAGAACCAGAGGGTGGTGGCCCTCGCGCCGGGGCCGCCCTGGACGCGGACAGTCGATGCCACGACGAGCAATGGTCAGCTGCAGGTCCGCCGCGCAGTCCTGCAGGAGGTCGCAGCACGTCGACCTGCTCGAGGTCGGTGGACCGGTCCTCGGCCCGGGACAGTGTCATGAGGTCGTTGACGAGAGCCATCAGGCGGTCGACGTTGCGGCAGGTGGCGTCGTACATCTTCTGGTGCCGGGGCGGCATGTCGCCGTAGAACTCCTCCCCGAGGAGCTCGAGATAGCCCGAGATCGTCGTGAGCGGGGTGCGCAGCTCATGGGACACGTTCGAGACGAAGTCGGTCTTGCGCCGGAGTCGAGCACCAGCATCTCGTCGGTGATGTGCTGCTCGACCGCCCGCCCGCGCTCGTTGGTCTCGGCCAGCTGGTTGAACGCGCGGCGACGGCGCGGAGCTCGATCGGACCGCGGTCGAGGCGCGCGCGACACCGGGCTGGTGGCTCGAGCACGGCGTGGACCACGGTCCTCGAGCTCGACCAGGGGCTCCTGGAGCTCGCGATGACCCGGGACCGGACGCCTCGAGATGCCGCGACGCGCGGCGAGCGGGTCAGCAGCACGAGGACGAGGGTGCCCCGAAGCCACCGGTCGGCGCCGGCGCGGGCATCGTCGAGACGCGCGTCGAACAGGACCTCCACCGCTGTGTTGGCGTGCCCGGAGCTCGTCGAACAGCCTGGTCGCCGCGCGGAGAACTCCTCCGCGCGATAGGTGCCGGGACCCCCGGCCGGGTGGTCCGCGGCGACGGCGTAGTCGGTCGAACCACGTGTCGATCGCGACGCGTCTGTGCGGTCGACGGCGCCGACGCAGCGCCGCGTCGTCGGCGGCGAAGGCGCGGACGCTCTCCTGGTGGCCGAGGTAGCGTCTCCTGGGCGCGCGGAAGGGACGCAGTCCCGACGTCAGGCCGCTCTGCGCCCAGGCGCGGACACCGGTCTCCATGTCGACCATGTCGCTCATGCAGGGCGCCGGTTGTCTCGGCAGCGGGTTCGATGCGCCGGTCAGGCTCGGCCGAACGCGCGGTCGACGGCCAGCAGACCCGCGATGCCGATCCCCGCCATCAGCAGGAACAGCGCGACCAGGTCGTGGTCAGTGGCCGCAGGAGGCGCGCCACGGGTCGTACGTCGGACATGCGCGGGTCATCCCGTCGGGGGGCGGATACCCGAGCGTCGCACAGTGCGGTCTCGCGCACGGAGACCGAGCCGATATCCCCTAGTGCGGGAGAGGAGGTTCTGGACGCGCGTGGCGAGCTCGCGCGGGCTGAACGGCTTGGTGATGTAGTCGTCGGCGCCGGACTCGAAGCCCGTCTCGACGTCGGTCTCCTGGGCCCGGGCGGTCAGCAGGATCACCGGGAGGTCGGCGAGCGCGGGGTCGTTGCGGATGACGCGCACGGCCTCGAGGCCGGACATGCCGGGCATCATCACGTCGAGGACGGCCAGGTCGGGGCGCTGCGCCTGGCACGCGTCGATCGCGGCCGCGCCGTCGGCGACCGCCACGATGTCGTGGCCCAGGGTCGACAACTTGAACTCCACCAGTTCCCTGATGTCGACGTCGTCGTCGGCTACCACGATCCGGGCCACGTGCCTTGCCTCCTTCTCGAGATGCTGCAACACTGGACGCGCAGCCGGCCGACGCGACGTCGCACCGGAGAGAGCCGGGCACTGTGCCGACCGCTCCGGTCGGGCGCGTGACGCCGGTCAGTCGCTCTTGCCGGTCGCCGACGGCGTGGTCTTCTGGACCTGCATCAGGAACTCGACGTTGCTCTGCGACTTCTTCAGCCGCTCGAGCAGCAGCTCCAGAGCCTGCTGCCCGTCGAGCCCGGAGAGCACGCGGCGCAGCTTCCACACGATCGCGGTCTCCTCCTTGCTCATCAGCAGCTCCTCGCGGCGGGTGCCGGACTGGACGGCGTCGATGGCCGGGAAGATCCGCTTGTCGGCGAACTCGCGGCGCAGGCGGAGCTCCATGTTGCCGGTGCCCTTGAACTCCTCGAAGATGACCTCGTCCATCTTGGAGCCGCGTCTCGATCAGGGCCGTGGCCAGGATGGTGAGCGAGCCGCCGTTCTCGATGTTGCGCGCGGCGCCGAAGAACTTCTTCGGCGGGTAGAGCGCGGCCGAGTCGACACCGCCGGAGAGGATCCGGCCGCTCGCCGGAGCGGCGAGGTTGTAGGCGCGGCCGAGCCGGGTGATGCAGTCGAGCAGCACGACGACGTCGTGGCCGAGCTCGACGAGACGCTTGGCCCGCTCGATGGCCAGCTCGGCGACCATGGTGTGGTCGCTGGCCGGACGGTCGAACGTCGAGGCGATGACCTCGCCCTTGACGGTGCGCTGGAAGTCGGTGACCTCCTC
The DNA here is from genome assembly GCA_963825755.1 of uncultured Actinomycetota bacterium. Classification (GTDB taxonomy): domain Bacteria; phylum Actinomycetota; class Actinomycetes; order Propionibacteriales; family Nocardioidaceae; genus Nocardioides. Next base: position 10,028 of record CAWGUS010000022.1, read on the forward strand.
GGGCCGCTCGTCGACGAGCACGATCATCAGGTGGCACTCGGGGTTGTTGGTGCTGATCGAGTTGGCGATCGACTGCAGATCATCGTCTTGCCGGCCTTGGGCGGGCGAGACGATCAGGCCGCGCTGGCCCTTGCCGATGGGCGCGGCGATGTCGATCACGCGGCCGATCAGGTTGCTCTGCTCGGTCTCGAGGCGCAGCCGCTCGCTGGGGTAGCAGCGGGGTGAACTTGGAGAAGTCGACGCCGGTCCTTCGTCGCCTCCGGCTCGGCGCCGTTGACGCTGTCGATGCGCACCATCGGGTTGAACTTCTCCTTGCGCTCGCCCTCGCGGGGCTGGCGCACCTGGCCGAGCGACGGCGTCGCCGCGGCGCAGGCCGAACTTGCGGACCATCGACAGCGAGACGTAGACGTCGTCGGTGCCGGGGAGGTAGCCGCTGGTGCGGACGAACGCGTAGTTGTCGAGTACGTCGAGGATGCCGGCCGCCGGGCACCAGGACGTCGTCCTCGAGGATCGTGGTGTCGGGCTCGTTGCGGCTGCTCCGCCGCTCGGGGTGCCCTGGCCGCGCTCGCTGCCCTGGGGGCGGTCGCGGTCGCGGTCGCGGCCGCGCCGGCGCCGGTTGCGCGGCTGCCGCCGTCCTCCTCGCGGTTGTCGGCCCGGTTGTCGGCCTGCGCCCGTCCTGGTCGCGGTTCTCGGGCCGGCTCTCGGTGCGGTTCTCGGTCGCGGTCCGCCCTGTCGTTGCGGTTCTCGGTCCTGGTTGCCGCCCTGGGTCGCGGTTGCGCTCGCGGCTCTGCTGGCGGTCCTGCTGGGTGTCCTGGCCGGCGTCGTCGGGCGTCTCGGCCGGCTTCTCCTGCGCCTGCTCGCGGTCCTGCTGCTGCTGCCGGGCCGGCTTCTCGCTCGCTGCTGCTGTCTCGGGCTGCTTCTGCTCGGCCGGCTGCTCCTGCTTGTCGGCAGGACGCTGCGTCTGCTCGGCCTCTTCTCGGCCTGCTGGTCGGCCTGCTTGCCGTTGCGGCCGGCCGTCCGGGTCGTCGGAGCGCGGGCCGCGCCTGGGCCGCCTTGATGGCGTCGACCAGCTGGGCCTTCTTCATGGAGCGAGGCTCCGGAGATCCCCATGCCGCCGGCCATCGACTTGAGGTCGGCGAGCAGCAGGGAGTTGAGTCCCCCGCCGCGCTTCTTCGGGGCGCCAGCGCCCGGGCGCAGTGGTGGAGTCGATGGTTTCCGTCACGTGAGGTCCTTCCCACGTATCTGTGCCGACCGAGTCGGAGCCGTCGGCAACGTCTGCGGTGCTCCCCCATCGTCTGGCCCCGCCGGGCCACATCGGGGCAGCCGTGGCGGCGCGTGCGCGGCCTGGCCGCGGAGATGAAGGAGGTTGCGCACCTCGTGCGATGGCGTTGACGTCATCGGATGGAGGTGCTCACGCCGAGTGGCGCGGGCACAAGATACCACCGGCTCGGCGAAACGTGACACAGGGCGCGACACCCGGCTCAGACGACGAGCACGCCCCGGTGCTCGACGGCCAGGTGGTGGGCCGTCCAGCCGTCCGGGCACCGGGCCACCAGCCCGTCGACCGAACCCGCGTCGGTGAACGCCAGCACCGTCGGCCCGGCTCCCGACACGACGGCCGCCACCCCGTCTGCGCGCAGCGCGCCGACCAGGGCGAGGGTCTCGGGCATGGCCGGGGCGCGGTAGGACTGGTGGAGGTGGTCGCGCGTCGCCCGCAGCAGCAGCTCCGGGCGGCCGGCCAGCGCGGCGACGAGCAGCGCCGTACGACCTGAGTTGGCCGCCGCCTCCGCCGTGGGGTACGACGTCCGGCAGGAGTCCCCGGGCGACCGACGTCGCCACCGGGGTCGGTGGCACGAAGACCACCGTGGTCACGCGCGGGTCGACCGGCGACCGGACGGTGAAGAACTCGCCCTCGTCGCGACCCGAGATCGTGAACCCGCCGTAGAGCGCCGGCGCGACGTTGTCGGGATGGCCCTCGAGGTCGGCCGCGAGCCGGAAGAGCACGTCGTCGCCGAGCACGAGCGACCCCCCGGCCACCAGGCCCGCGGGCCAGCGCCAGCCCGGCGACGATCGCCGCCGACGAAGAGCCCGAGCCCGCGGCTGTGCGGGATGACGTTGCGGCAGCTGAGCACGAGGCCGGGCGGGTCGGCGTCCATGCCGGCGAACGCCGGCCCGCATCGCGCGCACGACCAGGTGCGTCTCGTCGCGGGCCACGTCGTCGGCTCCGGCGCCCTCGACGGTGATGTCGAGCCCGCTCGGCGCGACCGACGCGGTCGAGCTCGTCGCGCATCGAGAGCGCGAGGCCGAGCGCGTCGAAGCCCGGGCCGAGGTTGGCGGAGGTCGCCGGCACCGTCACCGTGACGGGGCCGTCGACGAAGGAGACCATCAGGTCAGGCCGGCCGCGGCCGCCGCCGCGTCGACATCGGCGTCGACCACCACGTCGACGAGGTCGCCCGTGCCCTCGAGCGCGGTGGCGGTGTCCTTGAGGCCGTGGCCGGTCACGGTGATCACGATGGTCAGGCCGGCAAACGACTGCCCGCCCGCGATCGCAGCCAGCAGGCCGGCGACACCGGCAGCCGACGCGGGCTCGACGAAGACGCCGTCGCGCCGCGCCAGCTCTGCCTGGGCCGAGAGGATCTGCGCGTCGGTGAGGGCGGTGAACCCGCCGCCGGACTCGGCGGCCGCAGCCTCGGCGAGCTTCCACGACGCCGGGTTGCCGACCCGGATCGCGGTCGCCTTGGTCTCGGGGTCGGGGAACGGCTCGCCGGTGACGAGCGGCGCAGCGCCCTCGGCCTGGAACCCCAGCATCCGCGGCTTCTTCGTCGACCGGCCGAGGGCGGCGTACTCCTCGTAGCCCATCCAGTAGGCCGAGATGTTGCCGGCGTTGCCGACCGGGAGGAGGTGGAGGTCGGGCGCGTCACCGAGGAAGTCGACGATCTCGAACGATGCCGTCTTCTGGCCCTGCAGCCGCACCGGGTTGACGGAGTTGACGAGCGCGACCGGGTAGCTCCAGGCGAGCTGACTGGCCAGGGTGAGGCAGTTGTCGAAGTTCCCGCGCACCATGATCACCTGCGCGCCGTGCATGATCGCCTGCGCCATCTTGCCGGCGGCGATCTTGCCCTCGGGGACGAGCACGAGCGGCTTGAGCCCGGCCTTCGCGGCGTACGCCGCCATCGAGGCCGACGTGTTGCCGGTCGACGCGCACACCACCGCGGCCGCGCCGTCGTGCTTCGCGACCGAGATCGCGGCCGTCATGCCGCGGTCCTTGAAGGAGCCAGTGGGGTTGTCGCCCTCGACCTTCAGCCACACCTGAGCCTGCGCCTGCGCGCTGAGCCAGCCCGAGTGGACCAACGGTGTGCCGCCCTCGCGCAGGGTGACGGCCTCGACGTCCTTGGGGATGTCGAGGAGGTCGCGGTACTCCTCGATGACGCCCCGCCACTGGTGCGTGCGACCCGGGCTCATCGGGGGTCCCTGTTCGAAGCGGAGCGAAGCGAGCATCCGGATGGGGCGATCATTCCGCGTCCCCCTCGACCCGCATCACCGAGGTCACCTCGCGGACGATGTCCATCGAGCGCAGCTGCTCGACGGTCGCCGCGAGCTGGGCGTCGGTCGCCTGGTGGGAGACGACGACGAGCTGGGCGTCGGCGCCACGACCCTCCTGGCGGACCGTCTGGATCGAGACGTCGTGGTCGGCAAAGGCGTTGGCGACCGAGGCGAGCACGCCCGCGCGGTCGTCGACGTCGATGGCCACGTGGTAGCGGGTCAGGGTCTCCCCCATCGGCAGCACGACGCGGTCGGCGTACGCCGACTCGCCGGGGCCGCGGGTGTTGCCGAGCCGGTTGCGGGCCACCGTGACGAGGTCGCCGAGCACGGCCGACGCGGTCGGCGGGCCACCGGCGCCCGGGCCGTAGAACATCAGCTGGCCGGCGGCCTCGCGACTCGACGAACACCGCGTTGTAGGCGCCGCGCACCGAGGCGAGCGGGTGGCTGAGCGGGATCATCGCCGGGTGCACGCGGACGGCGACGGCGTCGTCCTTGAGCTCGCAGATGGCGAGCAGCTTCACCACGCTGCCCATGTCGCGGGCGGACTGCACGTCGGCGGCGGTGACCTCGGAGATGCCCTCGCGGTGCACGTCGGACGCGGTGACCCGGGAGTGGAAGGCGAGGCTGGCCAGGATCGCGGCCTTGGCGGCGGCGTCGAAGCCCTCGACGTCGGCGGTCGGGTCGGCCTCGGCGTAGCCGAGGTCCTGGGCCTCCTCGAGCGCCTCGGCGAAGCCGGCGCCGGAGGTGTCCATCTTGTCGAGGATGAAGTTGGTGGTGCCGTTGACGATGCCGAGCACGCGGGTCACCTTGTCGCCGGCCAGGCTCTCGCGCAGCGGCCGGAGGATCGGGATCGCGCCGGCGACGGCGGCCTCGTAGTAGAGGTCGCGCCCGGCCTTGTCGGCCGCCTCGAAGAGCGTGGGGCCGTCCTCGGCGAGCAGCGCCTTGTTGGCCGTCACGACGGACGCGCCGTGCTCGAGGGCGCTGAGGATCAGGCTGCGCGCGGGCTCGATGCCGCCGATGACCTCGACGACGAGGTCGACGTCGTCGCGGGTCACGAGACCAGCGGCGTCGGTGGTGAGCAGCCCGTCGGGCACCTCGACCTCGCGCTGCGCGTCGAGGCGGCGTACGGCGACTCCGGCGAGCTCGACGCGGACGGCCGATGCGCGCGGCCAGGTCGTCGGCCTGCTCGGTCAGCAGCCGGACGACCTGGGAGCCGACCGAGCCGCACCCGAGAACTGCCACCCGGAGGGGCTTTTCGCCCTCGTTCATCAAGCACCCACGTCCGTTGCCAACAAATCGTCCTCAGTCTCGCGCCTCAGCACCACTGTCGCGACGCCGTCCCGCACTGCGATCACGGGCGGGCGCAGCGCGTGGTTGTAGTTGGAGGCCATCGACCGGCAGTAGGCGCCGGTGCCGGGCACGGCCACGCAGGTCGCCCGGCGCGACGTCGGCCGGCAGGAACTCGTCCTTGACGACGATGTCGCCGGCCTCGCAGTGCTTGCCGACGACGCGCGCCAGCACGGGCGGTGCCGCGGACTCACGGTTGGCGAGCGTGCAGGAGTAGTCGGCGTCGTACAGCGCGGTGCGGATGTTGTCGCTCATGCCGCCGTCGACGCTGACGTAGGTGCGCACGGCGCCGCCGTCGAGCGTGACCGCCTTGACGGTGCCGACCGTGTAGACCGTGCACATCGACGGGCCGACGATGGCGCGGCCGGGCTCGATCGAGAGACGCGGCTCGGCGACGCCGAGCGGCCGGCACTCGTGCTCGACGATCTTGCTCATCTCGATCGCGAGCTGCGCCGGGTCGGACGGATCGTCCTGGGTCGTGTAGGCGATGCCGAAGCCGCCGCCGAGGTCCATCTCCGGCATCGTCACCCCGAGCTCGTCGGACACCCGGGCGTGCAGCGCCAGCACCCGGCGCGCGGCCACCTCGAAGCCGGACGAGTCGAAGATCTGGCTGCCGATGTGGGAGTGCAGGCCGAGCAGCTCGAGCCCGTCGGCCTCGTGCACCCGGCGTACGGCGTCGAGGGCGTCGCCGCTGGTGATCGAGAAGCCGAACTTCTGGTCCTCGTGGGCGGTGGCGATGTACTCGTGGGTGTGCGCCTCGACCCCGGCGGTCACCCGCACCATCACGCCGAGCCGTGGTGCCGATGTCGCTGGCCGCGACGGCCAGCCGCTCGATCTCGGCGAACGAGTCGACGATGATGCGGCCGACGCCGGCCGGACCGCGCGCCGCAGCTCGGGCAGCGTCTTGTTGTTGCCGTGGTAGCCGATGCGGGCCGGGTCGAAGCCGGCCCGCAGCGGCGACCGTCAGCTCGCCGCCCGAGCAGACGTCGAGGGAGAGGCCCTCCTCGGCGACCCAGCGCGCGACCGTCGTGCAGAGGAAGGCCTTGCCGGCGTAGAAGACGTCGTAGTCGGAGAAGGCGTCGCGGAACGCCCGGGCGCGGGCCCGGAAGTCGGCCTCGTCGAGGACGTACGCCGGCGTGTTGTGCTCGGCGACCAGGTCGGCGACGGCGACGCCGCCGACCACGCAGGTCGCCGTCGACCTTGCGGGCCGTCGACGACCAGAGCTGCGGAACCAGTGCGTTGGCGTCGCCCGGCGGGCGCAGCCAGGACGGACCGCGCAGGGCACCGGGCGCGTGCGCCCAGCCGGCTTCGTGGGTCACCGGCTACATCCGCTCGGGTGCGGAGACACCGAGCAGGGCGAGACCGTTGGCGAGCACGACGCGGGTCGCCGCCACCAGCGTGAGGCGGGCCCGGTGCAGGTCGGTCGGCTCTTCGTCGCCCATCGGCAGCACCCGGCAGGCGTCGTAGAAGCGGTGGTAGGTCGCGGCGGTGTCCTCGAGGTAGCGGGCCACCCGGTGCGGCTCGCGGAGCTGGGCCGCGGCGGTCACGACCGCGGGGGAACTCGGCCAGCGCGCGCAGGAGCTCACCCTCCTTCTCGTGGGAGAGCAGCTCGGGGTGCTCGAGCGTCGCCTCGAGGCCCGAGGTCGGCGGCGTTGCGCAGGATCGAGGCGACCCGGGCATGGGCGTACTGGACGTAGTAGACGGGGTTGTCGCTGCTGGCCTTGGCCCAGAGGTCGAGGTCGATGTCGATGGTCGTGTCGTTGGTGTAGCGCGCCAGGACGTAGCGCGAGGCGTCCTTGCCGATGGCGCCGACCAGGTCGTCGATGCCGATGACCGTGCCGGCCCGCTTGGACATCCGCACGCGGCTGGCCGTTGCGCAGCAGGTTGACCATCTGGCCGATGAGGATCTCGAGGTTCTTGCCGCGGCTCGTCGCCGAACGCCGCGCACATGGCATTCATCCGGCCGACGTAGCCGTGGTGGTCGGCGCCCAGCATGATGAAGCAGCGGTCGAAGCCGCGCTCCCGCTTGTCGAGGTAGTAGGCCAGGTCGCCGGAGAGGTAGGCCGGCTGGCCGTTGGACCGGATGATCACGCGGTCCTTGTCGTCGCCGTACTTCTCGGTGCGCAGCCACAGTGCGCCGTCGGCCTCGTAGGTGTTGCCGATCTCGGTGAGTCGCGCGATCGCCCGCTCGACGGCGCCGGACTCGTGCAGGTTGTTCTCGTGGAAGTAGACGTCGAAGTCGACGCCGAACCCGTGCAGGCGACTGCTTGATCTCGTCGAACATCATGTCGACGCCGACCGTCGCGGAAGACCTCCTGCGCCGTCGTCGTCGGGCAGCTCGAGCGCGTCGGGACGCTTCGCGACGACGTCGCGCGGCGATGTCGTGGATGTACTCGCCGCCGTAGCCGTCCTCGGGCACCGGCCAGCCCCGGGCGCTCGCCAGCAGCGACCGGCTGAACCTGTCGATCTGGGCGCCGTGGTCGTTGAAGTAGTACTCGCGGGTGACCTCGGCGCCGGTCATGCGTGAAGATCCGGCCGAGCGCGTCGCCGACCGCCGCCCACCGCACGCGCGCCGATGTGCAGCGGACCGGTCGGGTTGGCCGAGACGAACTCCAGGTTGATCTTCTCGCCCGCGAACGCGTCCGTGGCCGCCGTACGACGTCCCGGCCGCGACGATGTCGGCCGCGACCTGGCCCTGCGCGCCGGCCTCGACCGTGATGTTGAGGAACCCGGGACCGGCGATCTCGACACCGGCGATGCCGTCGGCGGCCGGCGAGCTTGGCGCTCACCAGCTCGGCGAACGCCCGCGGGTTGGTGCCGGCCTTCTTGGCGAGCTGGATCGCGACGTTCGTGGCGTAGTCGCCGTGACCCTTCTGTCGGGGTCGCTCGACCGTGACCTCGCTCGGCGCGCCGTCGGGCAGCACCACGGCACCCTCGGCCACCAGGGCCTCGAGCGCGTAGACGATCAGGGAAGAGAGTTCCTCGGGAGTCACCGGCCCAGCCTATCGGCGCGAGGTCCGCACACTCCGAACCGGTTTCACGCGCCGGCGCGCACGGCTGTAAGGTCAGACGACCACGCAGCACCAGTGGCCAGCATGCTGGCCCCCGTAGCTCAGGGGATAGAGCGCCGCCCTCCGGAGGCGGGAGCGGAGGTTCGAATCCTTCCGGGGGCGCCAGTACTTCACACCGCGCCACGACGAGCACCGCACTCTGCTCGACGGCGAGAGCGAAGGTTCGAATCCTTCCGGGGGCGCCATCTCCAGGCCGGATCCGGTGTGACTGTGGGCCGCGCGCGCAGCAGGTCGGTTTCTCGGCGACAACAGCCGCCACGCAGAGCGCGGGCCGATCGAGTGGCTCGGTGCGTCAGGGGCGGTTCGGCACGCGAAAAGCGTCGCTCGCTCACCGCTGGGTCCGGTCAGTCGCGGCCAGCGGTGCGTCAGCGACTATTCGGCCGGCGGAAATGGTGGTTGAGCCACCGAAGCACGACCGCAGGTCGGCGTCGTCCCGATAGGCGCCCATCTCGGCCGGAGGCCGGCTGTCAAGGGCGCGAAGCGGCGGAGCGGACCCTTGACGGCCCGGGTGGAGGCCGAAGACTGGCGCCGCGGGAGGACGACGGAGCCGCCGAAGGCTCCCACCAGGTGACATCAGGTGGGACTCAGCAGCGCTCGAGGCGGGCGTCGTTGCGGGCCTCGCGACCCCAGCGCTGCGCCTCCGCCACGTTGGGGAAGACGACGCTGGCGGCGCCGGCGTACCCGATCCGGCCAGGCACCACGCACGTCGTGATCTTGCGGGGGTCGACCAGCGCCACGGCCTGGGCGATGCGGAACAGCTCGGACGGGCCGGCGTCGGTGCCCAGGTGCTTGAGCACCGTCAGCACGCCGCGCTCGATGAAGCCGGGCCGCTCGGCCTGCGACGCGACCTTGGCCTGGATGCCGCGCAGGGTGCGCTGCTGGTTGGCCGACCGCTCGAAGTCGCCGCCCGCGAGCGACTTGCGGATCCGGGAGAAGGCCATCGCGCTGTAGCCGTCGAGATGGATGCGGCCCTTCTTGAAGCCGTTGTCCTTGAGGTACTCGTCGGCGAAGGGGCGCGGGTTGGCCACGGTGATGCCGCCGATGCTGTCGACCATCCGCTCGAAGAACGGGAATCGGGTCACCATCACGTAGTCGGCGGTGATGCCCGTGAGGTTGCGCATGCTCGCAGCCATCAGCTGCGGTCCCCCGAAGTACAGCGCGGCGTTGATCTTCTCCTTGCCGTAGCCGGGGATCGACACCCACGCGTCGCGGGGTACGCCGATGGCCGTGGCCGCACCGGTGTGGGTGTTCAGGCCGACGAGCTGCAGGGCGTCGCCGCGGGCCCGCATCATGTTCTGGCCGGGCCGGGCATCCGAGCCGACGGCCAGGATCCAGATGACGTCGGGGTTGTTGGCGACACCGGAGGCCTTGGTGATCGCGCACCAGCGCGACCTCGGTCGGCTGCACGGCGGAGTCGGGCACCGTGAGTCCGCACACCGACAGCACGACGGCGAGGACGACGGTGCGCGCGGCGCCGCGCCACGTGAACCAGCCCGTCACTTCACTGCCTTGCGGACGTCGTACCCGAAGATGCGCCAGGTGCCCTGCTTGCGGGTCAGGAACACACGGCCGCGCACCGACACCTGGTGCGGCTGGTCGCCGGTCGTGTCGAAGTCGAGCGCGATCCGGGCGGTCACGCCGGCGACCCGGCCCGAGGGCGCGATGACGTCGAGGCGTACGTCGCGCTTCGTGGGCGTCACCGCCGTGATCGTGGCGCCGATGTCGGAGTTGCTCAGCAGGTCCCTGTCGCGCCGGGCCTCCTTGGTCGCGCCCTGCGTGAAACCCGGGAACGCGTCACGGAAGGCGGAGCGTGGCCACGTGCCGCCGAGATAGGCGGCCTCCCACCACTCGTCGATGACCGGCGTGATCTGCCGGACCAGCTGGCCCCGGCCCCCGGTCTTGAGCTTGCCGACCACCTTCTTCACCTCGGCCTCGGTGGTGGGCGGCGCCGCGACGGCGGGCTCGGTGAGCGTCGCGCTGCTGGTCGCCGGTGCCGTCGGCGCAGCCTGCTCCTGCGGCTCGTCGCCGGAGCACGCGGTCGTCATCGACAGGCACGTCGCGGCGACCAGTGCCGCTGCGATGCGCCCGTGGATCGGGCTTCTCATTAACTGCTCATCCCCTGCTCGTGTGGCGCTGGTAACAGCCTGCCTGAAACGGACCCCTCGGCCCTGCATTTGTTCGCCCGTGGGTCTAGCCTTGGCGACGTCCCACACTCACCGCGCGCGATCCCGGAAGAGGCGAACCAAGCCGTGCCGCAGTCCTCCCGTCCCGAGAACACCTCCACCACGTCCGCCGGGGCCGACCCCGGCTCCGACCTGGGTGCCAACGAGTGGCTCGCGGAGGACATGTTCGAGCAGTACCAGAAGGATCCGGGCAGTGTGGCCGCCGAGTGGGTTGCCTACTTCAAGAAGCACGACATGACCGATGCCGGTGCGTCGAGCAACGGTACGTCGGCCGCCCCGGCCGCCGCGAAGCCGGCCCCCGCGAAGCCGGTTCCTGAGAAGCAGGCCGCGCCGGCAGCGCCGGCAGCGCCGGAGAAGAAGGCCGAGCCGAAGCCGGCCGAGAAGCCCGCCGACAAGCCGGCCGAGGCGAAGCCGGCCACCACCCCGACCCCGGTCGCCAAGCCGCGTCCCGCTGCTGCGGCCGACGAGCCCGCCAAGGGGACGACCACCCCGGTCGCCAAGGACCCCACCCCCTCGGCACCGTCCGAGGCCAGCGACCAGCCGGCGTACACCGTGCTGCGGGGCGCGCCCGCCCGCACCGTCACCAACATGGACACCTCGCTGACGGTGCCGACCGCGACGTCGGTTCGCTCGGTCCCGGTCAAGCTGCTCTGGGACAACCGCACCGTCATCAACAACCACCTCGCCCGCGCCCGCGGCGGCAAGGTGTCGTTCACCCACATCGTCGGCTACGCGCTCGTCAAGGCGGTCGCGTCGATGCCCGAGATGAACGTCGGCTTCGACGTCGTCGACGGCAAGCCCAACCTGATCACCCCGGCCCACATCAACCTCGGCCTGGCCATCGACGTCCCGAAGCCCGACGGCAGCCGCCAGCTCCTGGTGCCGGCCATCAAGGCCGCCGAGAACATGGACTTCGCGGCGTTCTGGACGGCGTACGAGGAGATCGTCCGCAAGGCGCGCGACAACAAGCTCGCCGTCACCGACTTCCAGGGCACCACGATCTCGCTGACCAACCCGGGCGGCATCGGCACCAGCCACTCCGTGCCCCGCCTGATGAAGGGCCAGGGCGCGATCGTCGGCGTCGGCGCGATGGAGTACGCCCCCGAGTGGCAGGGCGCCTCCGAGGAGGCCATCGCCCGCAACGCCATCGGCAAGGTCATGACGCTGACCTCGACCTACGACCACCGCGTGATCCAGGGCGCGCAGTCGGGCGAGTTCCTCAAGCGCCTGCACGGCCTGCTGGTCGGCGAGAACGGCTTCTACGACGAGATCTTCCGGTCACTGCGCATCCCCTACCAGCCGATCCGCTGGGCCAAGGACATCGCGACGTCGCACGACGAGGACATCAGCAAGCAGGCGCGCATCCTCGAGCTGATCCACGCCTACCGCGTGCGCGGCCACATGATGGCCGACACCGACCCGCTGGAGTACCGCCAGCGCAGCCACCCCGACCTCGAGATCGAGTCGCACGGGCTCACCATGTGGGACCTCGACCGCGAGTTCGCGACGGGCTCGTTCGGAGGCGAGGGCCGCCGGTTCATGAAGCTGCGCAACATCCTCGGCATCCTGCGCGACTCCTACTGCCGCACCACCGGCATCGAGTACATGCACATCATGGATCCCGAGCAGCGCCGCTGGATCCAGGAGCGCGTCGAGCGCCCGCACACCAAGACGCCGCGCGAGGAGCAGCTCCGCATCCTGCTCAAGCTCAACCAGGCCGAGGCGTTCGAGACGTTCCTGCAGACCAAGTTCGTCGGCCAGAAGCGCTTCTCGCCTCGAGGGTGGTGAGACGACCGTCCCGCTGATCGACGAGATCTGCGAGGCGGCCGCCGAGGTCGACCTCGACGAGGTCACCATCGGCATGGCCCACCGCGGCCGACTGAACGTGCTCGCCAACATCGTGGGCAAGAAGTACTCCCAGATCTTCCGGGAGTTCGAGGGGAACATCGACCCGCGCACCGTGCAGGGCTCCGGCGACGTGAAGTACCACCTCGGCGCCGAGGGCATCTTCGTGTCCGGCCTCGGCGACGAGATCAAGGTCTCGGTCGCGGCCAACCCGTCGCACCTCGAGGCCGTCGACCCGGTGCTCGAGGGCATCGCGCGCGCCAAGCAGGACGTCCTCAACAAGGGCGCCGAGTACCCCGTCCTCCCGCTGCTGATCCACGGCGACGCGGCCTTCGCCGGCCAGGGGGTCGTGGCAGAGACGCTCAACCTCTCGCAGCTGCGCGGCTACCGCACCGGCGGCACCATCCACGTCGTCGTCAACAACCAGGTCGGCTTCACCACCTCCCCCGGGTCCTCGCGCTCCTCGCTCTACTGCACCGACGTCGCGCGGATGGTCCAGGCGCCGATCTTCCACGTCAACGGCGACGACCCCGAGGCCTGCATCCGGGTGGCCCGGCTGGCGTTCGAGTACCGCCAGACGTTCAACAAGGACGTCGTCATCGACCTGGTGTGCTACCGCCGCCGCGGGCACAACGAGGGCGACGACCCGTCGTACACGCAGCCGCTGATGTACGACCTCATCGAGCAGAAGCGCTCGGTGCGCAAGCTCTACACCGAGTCGCTCATCGGTCGTGGCGACATCACCATCGACGAGGCCGAGCAGGTCCTCAAGGACTACCAGCAGCAGCTCGAGCGGGTCTTCACCGAGGTGCGCGAGGCCAGCTCCGACGCGGTGTCGGAGTGGACCACCGTGCCCGACTACCCCGACAAGCCTGCCGGCGACACCGCGACCGCGGTCTCGCAGGAGGTGCTCAAGCGCATCGCCGACGCCTACATCACGCCGCCGGACGGCTTCACCGTGCACCCGAAGGTGATGCCGCAGCTGCAGCGCCGTGCCGCCGCGATCGCGGACGGCCCGATCGACTGGGGCACCGGCGAGATCCTCGCGCTCGGCGCCCTGCTGATGGACGGCCGTCCGGTGCGGCTGGCCGGCCAGGACTCCCGACGCGGCACGTTCGTCTCGCGCTTCGCCACGATCATCGACCGGGTCAACGCCGACGAGTGGACGCCGCTGACCAACCTCACCGACGACCAGGCGAAGTTCTACATCTACGACTCGCTGCTCTCCGAGTACGCCGCCCTCGGCTTCGAGTACGGCTACTCCGTGGCCCGGCCCGACGCGCTCGTGCTGTGGGAGGCGCAGTTCGGCGACTTCGTCAACGGCGCGCAGACCGTCATCGACGAGTTCATCAGTGCCGGTGAGACCAAGTGGCGCCAGCAGTCGGGCGTCGTGCTCCTGCTGCCGCACGGCTACGAGGGACAGGGCCCCGACCACTCGTCGGCCCGCATCGAGCGGTTCCTGACGATGTGCGCCGAGGACGCCATGGTGGTGGCGCAGCCGTCGACACCGGCGTCGTACTTCCACCTGCTCCGCAAGCACTCGCTCGGCGAGGAGCACCGGCCGCTCATCGTCTTCACGCCGAAGTCGATGCTCAAGCGCAAGGAGGCCGCCTCGCAGCCGGCCGACTTCACCGGGGGGTCGTTCCGGCCCTTCATCGGCGACGACGACGCCGATCCGTCGAAGGTCGAGACGCTGCTGCTGTGCTCGGGCCGCGTCACCTGGGACCTGATGGTGGAGCGCGCCAAGCGCGACGACGCCGCGGCGTTCGCCATCGGCCGGGTCGAGCAGCTCTACCCGCGGCCGGTCGACGACATCCGCGCCGAGATCGCGAAGTACCCGAACCTCAAGGCGGTCCGCTGGGTGCAGGACGAGCCGGAGAACATGGGGCCGTGGCCGCACTACGCGCTCAACGTCTGGCCCGACCTCGACATCACCGTCGAGGGGGTCAGCCGGCCCGCGTCGGCGTCACCGTCGGTCGGCACGATCAAGCGGCACGCCGAGGAGCAGAAGTCGCTCATCGCAACCGCCTTCGCGCCCGCCGGCAAGCTGCCCGGCGGCGACTACTGAGGCACGCCCGTGTACTTCACCGACCGAGGCATCGAGGAGCTCCAGACCAGGCGGGGTGACGAAGAGGTCACCCTCGCCTGGGTCGCCGACCGGCTCCAGGAGTTCACCGACACCCACCCCGAGTTCGAGAACGCCGTCGAGCGCCTCGCCACGTGGCTGGCGCGCGAGGACGAGCCCGACGACTGAGGAGGATTCACGCCGCCGTACGGCGGTGGGCGTGGTGCGGCCGGTGGACGGCGGTGAGCTCGTGCACGGTCTGGACCGGGCCGACGGTCCGGGCCTGGGCCAGGTCCCGGCGGATGCGCGCCAGGTCGGCGTCCTCCGCATCGGAGCCGAACGGGGCGCGGGGAAGACCCGCCGTACGACGGTGGTTGTGCTCGAGGGCGACGACCAGTCCGATCAGGACCAGCGACATGGTCACGACTGCGACAACTGCGTTCAGGTCTCCGAATGTGTTCATGGCAGTAACTTTGTCATCGCTTCATTCCTGCCACGAGTGGCAGCTATGACCGCTATCGCAAATTTTCTGCCATACTGATCCGCATGTCCCTCACCCGTGTCGCCCTGGTCCTCCCCGGCCGCCCCACGCTCTTCGAGCTGGGGGTCGTCCACGAGGTCTTCGGCGTCGACCGCACCGACGACGGCGTGCCCCCGATCGAGTTCCTGCTGTGCGCCGAGAACCCCGGCGTGCCCATCGAGGTCTCGCACGGCATCACGATCACGGCGCCGCACGGCCTCGACGCCGTGCGCGGCGCCGACCTGGTCGTCGCCTCCGCCTACGAGTACGACGAGAGCACGCCCAGCGAGGCCGTCCTCGACGCGTTCCGCCAGGCCCACGCCGACGGCGCCTGGTTGCTGTCGGTCTGCTCGGGAGCATTCGCGCTCGGCGAGGCCGGGCTGCTCGACGGCCGCTGCAGCACCACGCACTGGCGGCACTCCGAGGAGCTGGCCAGCCGCTTCCCCGAGACCCGGGTCGACGCCGACGTCCTCTTCGTCGAGGACGACCGCATCCTCACCAGCGCGGGCACGGCCGCCGGCATCGACGCCTGCCTGCACCACGTCCGGTGCGAGCTCGGCGCCGCCGTCGCCACCCGCATCGCTCGCCGCATGGTGGTGCCGCCACAGCGCGACGGCGGCCAGCGCCAGTACATCGACCTGCCGGTCCCCGACATCGCCAGCGAGACGCTCCAGCCCGTGCTCGAGTGGATGCGCGAGCACCTCGACGAGGAGCAGCCGGTGCGCCTCCTGGCTCGCCGGGCCTCGATGTCGGAGCGCACGTTCGCCCGCCGGTTCGCCGCCGAGACGGGCACGACGCCCGCCAAGTGGCTGCTGGCCCAGCGCCTCCACCACGCACGGATGCTGCTCGAGGGCACCGACCTGCCGATCGAGACGGTCGCCGACCGCGCCGGCTTCGGGTCCGCCGCTCTCCTGCGCCATCACTTCGCCAACCGGGTCGGCGTCGCGCCGGCGGAGTACCGGAAGACCTTCCGGTCCGCCGACCAGCGGGCCGGTTGATGTCGCCTCGCCTGACGTCGTACACGCATGACGGGCTGAGGTTCGCCGTCCGTGACGAAGGCCCGATGGGCGGCGAGCTGATCGTGCTGCTCCACGGCTTCCCGCAGACGTCGACGTCCTGGGCCGAGGTCGTGCCCCACCTCCACGAGGCGGGCTACCGCACGATCGCGCCCGACCAGCGGGGCTACTCCCCCGGCGCGCGTCCCGGGCGGCGTCGCGACTACCGGCTCGACCACCTCGTCGGCGACACCGTGGCGCTGATCGAGGCCACCGGCCACGACGCAGTGCACCTGGTCGGCCACGACTGGGGTGCCGCCGTCGCCTGGTCGACGGCCGCCTCCCATCCCGACGCCGTACTCACGCTCACGGCCGTCTCGGTGCCCCATCCCCGGGCGATGATGCAGGCGCTGCGCACGCGTCGGCAGCTCCGCAAGAGCTGGTACATGGGCGCGTTCCAGCTGCCGTGGCTGCCGGAGCGACTTCTTTCGGGCAGGTACGCCGACGGCTTCCTGCGCTCGTCCGGCATGAGCCGGCGGTCCGTCGAGCGCTACCACCACGAGATCGTGCGCAGCGGCGCCCTCCACCACACCCTCGGCTGGTACCGCGCGATGCTGCTCTCCACCCCGCGCGGCCTGGGCCGCCGGGTGCGCGTGCCGACCACCCACGTGTGGAGCGACCGCGACACCGCACTCGGCCGCCACGGCGCCGAGCTGACCGCGTCGTACGTCGAGGCGGACTACCGCCTCGAGGTGTTCGAGGGCGTCAGCCACTGGATCCCCGACGAGGAGCCCGAGAGGCTGGCAGGCGAGATCATCCGCCGGGCCCGATCCGTCGCATGATCGCGGCCGACCGGGGTACCCCACGGCATGGAGCGTGACGCAGCGACCGCAGTCGACACGGTCGTGCTGGACGTTGACGGCACCCTGGTCGACTCCAACTACCACCACGTGCGCGCGTGGGCGGACGCCTTCGCGGAGGTCGGACGGATCATCCCCGAGTGGCGGATCCACCGCGCCATCGGCATGACCGGCGAGCTGCTCGTGCCACACCTCGCGGGCGACAGCACCGAGCGGGCGGCCGGCGACGAGATCCGCAAGCGCCACGATGCGCACTACTCGCATGCCCTGCACCGGGTCGAGGTGCTCCCCGGCGGCCACCAGCTCATCTCCTCGCTCAAGCAGCACGGCTTCCGGGTGGTGGCCGCGAGCTCGGGGTCAGAGGAGCAGACGCGGGCGGCGCTCGAGAAGATCGACGATGCCGGCGACCTCGACGCCTGGCTCGCCGGTGACCAGGTCGAGGTGGGCAAGCCCGCGCCCGAGCTGCTCGAGGTCGCCCTCGAGCGCGTGGGCGGCTCGCGCGCCCTGGCCGTGGGCGACTCCGTGTGGGACATGAAGGCAGCGGGAGACCTGGGCTGGTTCTCCGTCGGCCTCAGGTGCGGCGGGTTCTCCGCCGCTGAGCTGACGGAGGCCGGTGCCGACGTCGTGCACGACGACCCGGCCGACCTCGTCGAGCACGTGTCCTCGCTGCCCTCTCGCTGACGTCAGCCCTTCTTCGCCGCGGCCTTCCCGCCCTTGCGGCCGGCCTTCTTCTTCTGCGCCGTCGTGCCGCCCTGGCTGCTGTCGCCGCCCGACCCGCTCTTCTCGCCACCGTGCTTCGACGCGTCGGATGAGTTGGCGATCTTGGCGGCGCGCTCCTTCGACATGCCCTTGTCCTTGAGCGCCTCGTACTGGTCCTCGGTCTTCACGTTGGACTTCTTGCCTCCTGGCATGACACTCCTCCAGATCTCGACGACAGATCTTCGGTACCCCGTTTGAGCCCCACAATTCGGGATACCGGGTGCTGTCGGCGACCCGCCGCGGTGAGGCAACACGTTGGCCACGCCGTCTCGGGTCGCCGGCGCCAGCCTCTCAGCCGGCAGCCGCGCGGAGCTTCTCCAGCAGCGGCGCCGCGGCGTTCTCGAGGAACGCGTCGCACGAGTCGCCGCCCACCTGCACGAGGGCGACATCGGTGAACCCGGCCTCCCAGAAGGGCCTGACCTTGTCGACGATGGCGTCCAGGTCGGGCCCGCACGCGATCTGGGCGGAGACGTCCTCCGGCCGGACGAACTGGGTGGCACCGGCGAAGCCGGCCGTGGTCGGCAGGTCGGCGTTGACGGCCCACCCACCTGCGAACCAGCGGAACTGCTCGTGCGCACGGCGCACGGCGGTCTCCTCGTCGGGATCCCAGCAGATGGGGATCTGACCGATCGCACGACCACCCGCCCCGATCGTCGGGGCGCCCGCGGTCGCGTTCCAGGTGGTGACGAGGTCGGCGTCCGGCTCGACGGCTATCAGGTGGTCGGCCAGCGGACCGAACTGCTCGATGGAGGCGTCACCCGAGACCGCGATGCCGATCTGGGTCGGCTCGTCGGGCAGGTCCCAGAGCCTGGCCGAGTCGACCCGGAACCACTCGCCGTCGTGGGTCACCAGGTCTCCGGTGAACAGTCTCCGGATGACCTCGACGGCCTCGGCCAGCATGTCCTGACGCGCACCGATCGCGGGCCAGGCCTCACCGACCACGTGCTCGTTGAGGTTCTCCCCGCTGCCGAGGCCCAGCATGAACCGTCCCTCGGCGAGCAGGCTGAGGGTCGCGGCCTTCTGCGCCACGACCGCGGGGTGGTAGCGGATCGTCGGACAGGTGACGTACGTCGCCAGGTCGACGCGCTCGGTCGCGTGAGCCACCGCCCCCAGCACGCTCCATGCGTACGGCGCGTGACCCTGCGCACTCAGCCACGGGAAGTAGTGGTCGCTGGACACCTCGAAGTCGAAGCCCACCTGCTCGGCCGCGACGGCGTGCCGCACGAGGTCGCGCGGTCCGGACTGCTCGGTCATCAGGGTGTAGCCGAACCTCGTCACGTCAGACTGCCTCCGGCATGTCGAGAACCAGCCGTCCGTGCAGTCGGCGCAGGATGCTGCTCAGCCAGCGCGAGACCTGCATCTGCGCGACGCCGTACTCCTCGCCGATCTGCTGCTGGGTGCGCTCCTCCACGAAGCGCAGGTAGAGGATCCGTCGCTCCTTCTCGTTGAGCTCGCGCAGAAGCGGGGCCAGGATCACGCGGGCCTCGACGGCGCCGGGTCCAGTTGTCCGCATCGGCCAGCGCCTCACCGACCGTGAGCCCACCCAGCTCGGCGACCGGCTGGTCGACGGACGGCGGCTGGAAGCAGCCGAAGGCAGTGGTCGCCTCCGCGTACTCCGTGTAGTCGATGCCGAGATCCGTCAGCACGTCGTCCTCGGTCGGCTCGCGCCCCAGCTCCACCGACAGCCGGTCGATGCACTCGTTGACCCGCCACTGGAGCTCCTGGATGCGACGCGGCGGCCGCACGGTCCAGCTGTGGTCGCGGAAGTAGCGCTGCACCTCTCCACGGATCGTGGGCACGGCGTAGGTCAGGAAGTCCTTCCCCAGGCCGGGATCGAAGTTGAGAACCGCCTTGACGAGCCCGTGCGACGCCGCCTGTTGGAGGTCCTCCTGGTCGACACCACGGCCGCGGTAACGCGCCGCGATGGCGTTCGCGACGCGCAGGTTGAGCCGCACGATCCGGTCGACCAGATCGTCGCGATCAGCCGGCGGTGGGTCGGCGTGGAGCCGTAGGAAGAGTTCGCGGGTCAGGTCCGAGCGCTGTGCCCGGGAGGGCTGCGAACTACGGGATCGGTCGGCGAGCATGGTCATCGAGATCTCCACCAATCGTGAGGGGATCCCGGCCGGCTGCCTGACGCGGTGGTCCGACGATACCTCGCATTCGCTGCGCCGCAAGCCCTCTCACGCGGGCGGGAATGGGTCAGGTATTCTCCGTGGCGGTTGGGACATCAGCCAGCGGCACACACGCCGCGCCCGGTTTCTGTGCCTAGGATTCCGCACCCCTGATGACAGACCTCGATGACGTCGGCAGCGCCGACGCCCACCGGCGCGCCCGTTCCTGGCACTCGCCCGTGCCAGACGACGACGGCACGGCGCTCGCCGCACTGCGCCGGGAGAACCAGGACCTTCGCGACGCACTCGCCAGCCAGCCCGTGATCGACCAGGCGAAGGGCGCGCTGATGCTGAGGTACGGCGTCGACGCCGACGCCGCCTTCAGGCTCCTGGTGCGTTGGTCGCAGCACACGAACACCAAGGTGCGCGACCTCGCCGCCGCCCTGGTGCACTCGCTCGGCGACGGTGAGGGCCACGGCCCCCACGCCCACGAGATCGAGCAGCTGCTGCGCCGGGCCACCTACGACGGGTGAGGCGGGTCAGCGGTCTTTGGGCCCGGCGCGACGGAAGGTCGGCTGCGAGCTCAACGGCTGGCCCGTGTGTCGCTCGATCAGCTCGCGCGCCACGTCACGCAGCCGCTTGTTGTTGTTCTGCGAGTGCTTGCGGAGCAGCCCGAACGCCGTCTCGGAGTTGCACTTCTGCTGGGCCATCAGGACGCCGATCGCCTGGTCGATGACTGACCGCGACTGGAGCGCGTCCTCGAGCTGGCTGGCGTGCTGGTCCTGCTCGAGGTGGCGAAGGGTCAGCGCCAGCGCGGTCGCCGCCTGGGTCGCGAACACCTTCGCCCGCTCGATCTCGACGTCGTTGAAGTCATCCGGCCTCTCGAAGCCGTAGATGTTCAGCGCTCCCCGACGCTCACCGCGCACCACGAGCGGCATGGCCAGGATGCAGCGGACACCGTGCGCCCGGGCGGCCTCGCCGAAGACCGGCCACCGGTCCTCCCGCGAGAGATCCGGGACCTGCACCACCTCGCCGGTCCTCATGGCGGTCAGGCAGGGCCCGTCGCCGGCGCCGTACTGCTCCTCGTCGATCAGCGAGGCCCGCGGGTCGCTGGTGGCCGCGGTCACCGGCCAGCCGTCGTAGTGCGTGGTGATGCCGCACGACGCCGGCGGTTCGACCAGGCGCGCGGCGAGCAGGGTCACCTCATGCAAGAAGGTCTGGACCTCGTCCGTGCTGAGTGTGAGCGAGTGGAGGGAGCCGAGCAGCTCCGGGAAGTCGTACTCCGGTCCCTGGTCGGTCGCCGTCATCGCGCTCTCCCTCCCCAGCCCGAGTCGCTGCGTCCGTTGGGATCATCTCACAACGCCCGTAGGCCCGCGGAGGCTCGCTGCTGAACCCCCGCGGGTGTAGGTGACCCGTCCCTTAACGGGAGTCCAGCCCGTGTTCCGTCACCCACCGGACCGCCTGAGTGCGTCGTTCCACGCCCATCTTGCGGTAGGCCGACCTGATGTAGGTCCGCACGGTGTTGACCGACACATAGCTGCGCTCCGCGATCTCCTGGTTGCTCAGGCCGTCGGCCACGAGCACGATCACCTCGAGCTCGCGGGCGCTGAGGCCGTGCTCGTGCGTGGGCCGGCCGGCGGCGTCCGCGCACGGGTCGGGGCTGACGACGACGGAGCCGCCCCCGACCTTCTCCAGCGCCGTCACGAGGTCGGCGGCGTCCAGAGACTTGGACACGCAGGCCTGTACGCCGGCAGCCAGGCTCTCGCGCACCACCCGAGGCGTGAAGCCCCACGTGTAGAGCACGACGGGCACCCGGCACATCTCGATCACCTGGCGCACCGGCACGGCCTCGTCGGCCAGCCGCGCGTCGTACAGGACGATGTCGATGCCCGCCCCGGGGACCTGCCCCCGGCCGAGGGTCGTCACGACGACGCGGTCGGCGTAGGGCTCGAGCATGGTCCGGAGCCCGGACACGACGACGGGGTAGTCATCGAGGATGGCGACGCGCAGCATGCCGTGGAGTACCCAGCCGCGCCGAAGTCATGCAGCGGTCAGGCGTCGCCCTCGATGTCGTCGGCTGCGGCCTGGTGGGCGGCCTGCCTGATCTCGAACACCTCGGTGGCGAATCCACCCAGCACTCCAGCGACCTGGCGCACTGCCCCGGTGATGATCGTCGTGACCTGGCCGACGGTGTCGGCGGCCGCCTCCACGACGTTCTGTACGGCGTCCTTGCGGATCTCGCCCCTGCTGAGGTGGTCCTTCATGCCTGCCAGTCTCAGGCAGCCATCGCCGGCTCCACAACCGGCTCCGGATCGTGGGACCTCGACCGGGTCGGCAGTGCCAGCCGGCAGATCTTGCGGGCCACGCTCCACAGCTGCCGGCCCAGCGGGCCGGTGTTGTAGGGCAGGTCGTACTTCTCGCACAGCGCCCGCACCTCCGGCGCGATCTCCGGGTAGCGGCGGGCCGGGATGTCGGGGAACAGGTGGTGCTCGATCTGGTGGCTGAGGTTGCCGCTCATCAGGTGGAAGAGCGGGCTCCCGGTGATGTTGGCGGAGCCGAGCAGCTGGCGGTAGTACCAGTGCCCGCGGGACTCACCCTCGCACTCCTCCTCGGTGAACGTCGCGACGCCCGCCGGGAAGTGGCCGCAGAAGATGATGTTGAAGGCCCAGACGTTGCGGATCAGGTTGGCCGTCGCGTTGCCGGCCAGGGTGAGCGGGAGGAACGGGCCGGTCAGCGCCGGGAACAGCACGTAGTCCTTCAGGGCCTGGCGCCGGACCTTGCGCATGATGCCCGCGTGAAGTGCCTTGTTGTCCGACATCTTCCGCTTGCCCGCGACGAGGTTCTCGACCTCCAGGTCGTGCATCGCCACGCCCCACTCGAAGAAGACCATCAGCAGAAAGGCGTAGAGCGGGTTGCCGAGGTAGTAGGGATGCCACCTCTGGTCCTCGTCCATCCGCAGCACGCCGTAGCCGATGTCGCGGTCCTTGCCGAGGATGTTGGTGAACGTGTGGTGGATGTAGTTGTGGCTGTACTTCCACTGCTCGCTCGGGCAGACGTTGTCCCACTCGTACATCCGCGAGCTCAGGCCGGGGTCGCCCATCCAGTCGTACTGGCCGTGCATGACGTTGTGGCCGATCTCCATGTTGTCGAGGATCTTGGAGACGCTCAGCGCCGCGACGGCGAGCGGCCAGGCCGGCGGCAGGTAGAAGAGCGCACGACCGGCGATCTCGAACTGGCGCTGCTTCTTCACGACGCCACGGATGTACGCCGCGTCGTCCTCGCCGAGGTCGGCGATCACACGCCGGCGGATGGCGTCGAGCTCGGTGCCGAACTCGTCGAGCTGCTCGGGGGTGAGGGTGGTGGTCATGGTGGTCCTTTCGTCGCGCCGCTGGTTGAGGAGGTGGCGCAGCAACCGTCTCGAAACCGAGGCAGGGATGTCGTGGTGGTCAGAGGTCGACGACGCAGTCGCCGACCGGGGCGGAGACACAGATGCGGATGTCCTCGTCGGGCAGTGAGGACTCCTCACCGGTCAGCACGTTGCGGACGGTGCCCTCGGTCTTGCGGGAGGTGCAGGTGAAGCAGATGCCCATCCGGCAGCCGAACTCCGGCGCCAGACCGGCGGCCTCGGCCTGCTCGAGCAGTGGGGCGCCGGTGTTGGCGGCCGCGCGGCCGCTGGTGGAGAAGGTGACGTCCCCCTCGGCGGATCCCGAGGCGAGCGACGGCGGCTTGAAGAGCTCCAGGCGTAGCCGGTCACTCTCGTCGTACGCCGCGCGCACGAGGTCGATCAGGCCGGCCGGACCGCACGCCCACGTGTCGACGTCGCGGAAGCCGGGCAGGATGCGGGCCAACCCGATCGCGGAGAAGCGGTCGCCGTGGTGCACGTGGACGTCGACGTCGTTGTCGGCGGCCGCGATCTCCGCGAGCTCGTCGGCGAAGATCTGGTCGTCCGCCGAGCGGGCGTAGTGCACGAAGGTGACGCGCCGACCCGCTCGGGCGTCGTACCCGTCGCGGATCAGTGTGCGGACCATCGACATGACCGGCGTGATGCCCGACCCGCCGCTGATCAGCAGAACCGGGTGCGGGCTGGGGGTCGCGGGGCTACCGGGCAGCGTGAACTCGCCCTCGGCCTGGCCGAGGTGCAGGATCTGCCCGGGCTGCGCCTCGCGAACGAGGAACTTCGAGACCTGACCCTCGTCGTGGGCGCGAACGGTCAGCGTGAAGCGCTCCCCCGGCGCCGACGCGGCGGACGAGATCGAGAAACAGCGGGTGAGCCGACGAGAGCTGCCGGGCAGCTCGACGCCGACCTGGACGTACTGGCCGGCCCGGTGGCCGCGCCACGTCGACGTCGGCTGGAGCGTCAGGGTGGCGACGGGATGCTCGCCGGTGGTCTCGCGGTGCACGTGAACCACGCGGGCGCGCACCTCGGCGGCCGCCCACATCGGGTTCACGATCTCGAGGTAACGGTCCACGCCGTGCGGCGAGGTCAGCGCCGCGACGGCCCGGGAGCGGAGCAGGGACTGGGTCAGGCTCATCGATCTCCCTCTCAGTTGAGTGAACGTATGTACACCAAAACCATCGCACCGTACCGCGGGTACGGTCAACCACCGCGCCAGTGACCTGGACCACGCCGGGGCGTTTCGTGGACGCACGTTCACCCATCGCTACCCTGAGGCGGTGAGCCGCACTGAGCAGAAGGAGCGCACGCGGCGCGCGATCCTCGACGCAGCCCTGCGGCTCTCGGCCGACCAGACGCTCGTGGCGGTGTCGCTCCGGCAGGTCGCCAGGGAGGTCGGCATCGTGCCGACGGCGTTCTACCGGCACTTCGCGTCGGTCGAGGCGCTCGGGTTGGCGCTGGTCGACGAGTCGTTCGTGTCGCTGCGTGCCCTGCTGCGCGACGTACGCCGACGGGATCCGGACTTCGCCGACATCATCGACAACTCCCTGGCCGTCCTGGTCGAGCACGTGCACGAGCAGCGTGCGCACTTCGGCTTCATCGCCCGCGAGCGCGCCGCCGGGCCGCCCGCCGTACGCGAGGAGATCCGGCACCAGATCGAGCTCTTCGAGCGGGAGCTCGCGATGGACCTCGGCCGGCTGCCCGCCACCGGCGCCTGGTCGAGCGCCGACCTCCAGGTGCTCGCACACCTCATCGTCGGCTCGGTCGTGACCACCGCGGAGGCGCTGATCGCGTCGCGCCCCGAGGGCGAGGACGACATCGTCGACCGGGCCCGCACCCAGCTGCGGATGGTGCTGGTGGGCGCGCTGAACTGGACGTCGCGCTAGCGGGCGCGCGGGTCGCCGGGCAGCCGCGCGGAGCGCACTGCCCGGGCGCGGGCGATGTCCTCGACAGCGAGGAGCAGCCACGCGGCCGCCCCGAGCAGGACGAGCGCGAGCACGACCGAGAGCACGAGGGTGGCGAGATCGATGTTCATGGCAGCAAGTTTGCTACCAGTCAATTCCTGCCACGAGGGGATCCATGGTCGTCCTCCGTCAAACTCCTGCCATGCCTACCCGGCGGGGCGCACCGTCACGTCGGCGATCGTGGCGTCGGGCGGCAGGTCGAGGACGTGCAGGATCGTGTCGGCCACGCTCTCGGGCCGGATCCACTCGCCCGGGTCGTAGGCCCGTCCCTCCTGCTCGTGCACCCTCTCCTGCATGGCCGTCGCCGTGCGGCCCGGGAACACCGTGGTGACGCGGACTCCGTGCGCCGCCTCCTCGCCACGCAGGGAGTCCGCGAAGGCGCGCAGGCCGAACTTCGAGGCGGCGTACGCCGCCCAGTGCGGGCCCGCGGCCAGGCCGGCCGAGGAGTTCACGAACACGAACGTCCCCCGCCCACGGCGTACGGCGGGGAGGGCGATGCGCGTCAGCAGGGCCGGGGCGACGAGGTTGACGTCGAGCTGGTTGCGCAACTGTGCGAGTGGGAGCTCGGAGACCGGCGACAGGTCGACGACGCCCGCCACGTGCAGCACCGAGTCGAGCCGGCCGGGCAGCCCGGTGAGAGCGTCGACGGCCGCCGGGTCGGCGAGGTCGACGACCAACACCGTGGCCCCGGGGTAGCGCTCGCGCAGTTCGTCGGCCCTGGCGTCGCCGCGGGCCAGCAGCCACAGCTCGTCGCCGCGCGCGTGCAGCCGGTCGGCGACGACCGCACCGATGCCGGAGCCCGGCGCCCGTGACCAGGTGCGTCGCCGTCATCGTGTGAAGACGATCTTCCCGAAGATGTCACCGCCGGCCATGGCCGCGAAGCCGTCGCGCGCCCGGTCCATGGGCATCGTGCTGTCGATCAGCGGCCGGGCGCCGGTGGCGTCGAGCAGGTTGACCAGCGACGCGAGCTCGCCGCGCGTGCCCATGGTGGAGCCGACGACACTCAGCTGGAGGAAGAAGATCCGCGTCAGCTCGGCGTTGTCGACGTCGGGACCCGACGTCGTACCGGAGATCACGATGCGGCCACCCGGTCGCAGCGCGCGCACCGAGTGTCTCCAGGTCGCCTTGCCGACGGTCTCCATCACGGCGTCGACCTTGCGCGGCAGCCGGGCTCCCGACTCGAAGACGTCGTGCGCACCCAGCTCGAGCGCCCGCTTGCGCTTGGTCTCGTCACGACTGGTGGCGAGCACGGTCAGGCCGCCGGCCCGCGCGAGGGTGATCAGCGCGGTCGCGACGCCACCGCCGGCACCCTGCACCAGCACCGTGTCGCCGGGCTTGAGGTCGCCCTGCACGAAGAGCATCCGGTAGGCGGTCAGCCACGCCGTCGGGAGGCAGGCTGCCTCCTCGAACGAGAGGGAGGGCGGCTTGGGCAGGACGTTGCGCCGGGGTACGGCGACCCGGTCGGCGAACGTGCCCTGGTGCCGCTCGGACAGCAGCGAGCGCCGGGGGTCGAGCGTCTCGTCGCCGGTCCAGTGCGGGTCGCTGACCACGGCATGCACGACGACCTCGTTGCCGTCCTCGTCGAGGCCGGCGGCATCGCAGCCGAGGATCATCGGCAGCGCCTCCTGCTTGAGGCCGACGCCCCGCAGCGACCACAGGTCGTGGTGGTTGAGCGAGGCCGCCTTCACCTGCACCGTCGTCCACCCGTCGGGCACGTCCGGGTCGGGGCGCTCGCCGACCACCAGGGCGGCCAGCGGGTCGTCGGAGGAGAAGGACTCTGCGTAGACGGCGAACATGTCACGACCCTAGCCGGGAGCGACGCAGGAGCTCACGGCGTGGGGCGGGAGGTTGAGCAAGCCCGCGGCCGAGCCTGCGAGGCCGCGACGGCGCGTCGAAACCCACGGGCTCAGGCCCCCGCCCGCGCAGGACCTCACGGCGTGGGGCGGGAGGTTGAGCAAGCCCGCGGCCGAGCCTGCGAAGCCGCGACGGCGCGTCGAAACCCACGGGCTCAGGCCCCCGCCCGCGCAGGACCTCACGGCGCGTGGGGAGAAGGTCGAGCAAGCCCGCGGCCGAGCCTGCGAGGCCGCGACGGCGCGTCGAAACCCACGGGCTCAGGCCCCCGCACACGCAGGAGCTCACGGCGCGTGGGAGACAGGTTGAGCAAGCCCGCGGCCGAGCCTGCGAAGCCGCGACGGCGCGTCGAGACCCGCACTGTCTCGGGCGTCGCGGGAGGCTTGCCGCGGATGCCGTGTCGGCGATCGCGAATGCTCATTCATGATTGATCGCTCACTTTTTCGATCACTATTGACAACGTGATTCTGGTCACCAAGGCTGGGCGCATCGACGGTCCTGCTCTCGGCGGACCGGTGACCTCAGGAGTGATCCCTCGGATGACCACCCTCCCCCAGCCCACCCGACGCGCCCTGCTCGGCGGCGGCACTGCCGTCGGCGCCGCCCTCGCCACCTCCGGACTGCTGTCCCCCGCAGCAGCCGCGGCGCCCGCGCGCAAGGGCGGCAAGAGCATGATCGGCGTCCCCTTCGCGGCCGTCGAGACCGTCAAGATCGGCCTCATCGGCCTCGGCAACCGCGGCGGCGGCATGGCCGGCGGCTGGGCCGCCGTACCCGGCACGGAGATCGTCGCCGTCTGCGACATCCGCGCCGACCGGGCGACCCGCGTCGCCGACGAGCTGGCCGCATCCGGCAAGCCCCGACCCCGCGAGTACGGCGGCTCCGACGAGTCGTTCCAGGACATGCTCGACAGCGAGGAGCTCGACCTCGTCTACGTCGCCACGCCGTGGGAGTTTCACTACGCGCAGGGCAAGGCGGCCCTGCTGGCGGGCGCGCACGTCGGCGTCGAGCTGCCGATCGCCACCGAGCTCAAGCAGCTCTGGGACCTCGTCGACACCTCCGAGAAGACCGGTCGGCACCTGTGGCTGATGGAGAACTGCAGCTACGGGCGCAACGAGCTCGCCATGCTCAAGATGGCGCACGAGGGCGTCTTCGGCGACGTCACGAACGGTCACGGCGGCTACCTGCACGACCTGCGCGAGCTGCTGTTCGACGACGGCTACTACACCGACGACTGGCGCCGGCTGTGGCACACCCGCAGCACTGCCAGCTTCTACCCGATGCACGGGCTGGCGCCCATCGCCGCGGCCATGGACATCAACCGTGGCGACCGGATGCTCACCCTGCGGGCCACCGCGACGGCGCCGCGCGGTCTCGCCGACTACCGCGAACGCTTCATCCCGCGCGACCACCGGTCGTGGAAGGAGACCTACATCAACGGCGACCTGGTCACCTGCATGATCGAGACCGCCAAGGGCCGCGTCATCCGCGCCGAGCACGACGTGTCGTCACCGCGCCCCTACAGCCGCATCAACTCGCTCGCCGGCAGCCGCGGCATCATGGAGGACTACGTCGGGGGCGGGTCGACCGGCGCCCGGGTCTACGCGGAGCCCGACCACAGCGGTCACGCCTGGCGTGACTTCGCGCCCATGCGTGCCGAGTTCGACCACTGGCTGTGGAAGAAGCTCGAGGACGAGGCCGAGAACGGCGGTCACGGTGGCATGGACTACATCCTCCAGTGGCGCATCGTGCAGCAGATGCGGGCCGGCCTGGTGCCCGACATCGACGTCTACGACTCGGCGGTCTGGTGCTCCCCCGTGCCCCTGAGCGTGACCTCGCTCAAGCGTGACGGCGCCCCCGTCGACATCCCCGACTTCACCCGCGGGCACTGGTCGAAGCTGCGCGTCGGCCTCGACTCCCGCGAGTCCGACATGCCCGCCGTCGCACCGGCGTGAGAAGGGACCTCCGATGAACCGTCATCTCTCGCGCGCCCTGGCGCTCGCCGTACTCATCCTGGCGTCGCTGATCGGCGTCGCCCCACAGGGTGTCGCCGCGCCCGCGCAGGCCGGACCGGTCACCGTCGCGATCCACGAGGTCGACCTCGACGGGCCGCGGATCTCGACGGTCGACGTCAAGGTCACCAACTCCAGCGACCAGCGGCTGAGCCGGCTGGCCGTGTCGTTCAGCGGACCGAAGGCCTGGGCCGTCGAGCCGGAGACCGTCCGGGTGAAGTCGGCGCTGCGTCCGGGCCAGTCGACGTTCGTGGAGTTCAGCGTCCAGGTGCCGGCGGCACCTGCCGGCTTCAGGGTGCGCACGTTCACGGCCACCGCGTCGTACGCCGGCGGTGACGGCGCCGGCTCGGCCACCGGCACCCGCGTGCAGACCACCGGTGCGGCGTACGCCGACCTGGCGGCTGCCTTCAACAACGTGGGCGTCACCGACGAGACCGACACCGCGCCGGGCAACCTGGACGGAGAGGGCAACTCGTTCTCCGCGCAGAAGCTGGCCGATGTCGGCATCGCCGCGGGCCAGCCCGTCGAGGCCCTGGGTGCGACGCTGACCTGGCCGTCCGCGGCCGCCGGCACCAACGACAACGTCGCCACATCGGGGCAGGCGATCTCGCTCACGGGTAGCGGCAGCAAGCTGGTGTTCCTCGGCACGGGGTCCGACTTCGGCGCCACCGGCGCCGCGACGGTCCACTACACCGACGGCACGAGCAGCACGGGCACGCTCGGCTTCCCCAACTGGTCGTTCCAGGACGCGGGCGCCCACGGTGCGACGCTCGTGGCATCCAGCGTCGGGCGCAACCGGCCGAGCGGCTACGGCGACGCGGCGTACGCCTACCGGGTGTTCGCCAACTCCATCGCACTCGACCCGGCCAAGCAGGTGAAGCTGGTGGTGTTGCCGGGCAACGCCGCGGTGCACGTGTTCGACCTGGCGGTCACCGGCTGAGCCGTCTCAGCGGCGAGCGACACCGTCGGCCCGCGCCGCGGCCGCCACGGCCGAGGAGACGGCTGGGCCAACGCGCGGGTCGAACGGGGACGGGATGACCAGGTCCTCGCTCAGGTCGTCGCCGACGAGGTCGGCCAGCGCCGTGGCCGCGGCGAGCTTCATTCCCTCGGTGATCGCGGTGGCGTGCACGTCGAAGGCGCCGCGGAAGATGCCGGGGAACGCCAGCACGTTGTTGATCTGGTTGGGGAAGTCGGAGCGACCCGTCGCAACCACCCGGGCGTAGCGGTGCGCCACGTCGGGGTGCACCTCGGGGTGGGGGTTGGCGAGCCCGAAGATGATCGCGTCGTCGGCCATCGAGGCCACGACCTCCTCCGGCACGGTGCCGCCGGAGACGCCGATGTAGACGTCTGCGCCGGCCATCACGTCGGCGAGGGACCCGCTGCGGTCGAACCGGTCGCCGGTGTCACGGGCCAGGGCGGCCTTCACCTCGGTCAGGTCCGTACGCCGCGAGTTGAGCACGCCCTGCCGGTCGGTGACGGCGATGTCGCGCACCCCGGCCTCGATCAGGATCCGGGCCACGGCGACCCCGGCCGCGCCGGCGCCGGAGATCACCACGCGGGTGGTCGCGGCGTCCCGGCCGGTCAGCCGCAGGGAGTTGGTGAGCGCGGCGAGGGCGACGACCGCCGTACCGTGCTGGTCGTCGTGGAAGACCGGGATGTCGAGCATGGCCTTGAGGCGGGCCTCGATCTCGAAGCAGCGGGGCGCCGAGATGTCCTCGAGGTTGATGCCACCGAAGCTCGGGGCCAGCCGGGCCACCGTCTCGATGATCTCCTCGGTGTCGGTGGTGTCGAGGCAGATCGGGATGCCGTCGACGCCGCCGAACTGCTTGAAGAGCACGGCCTTGCCCTCCATCACCGGCATCGCGGCAGCAGGCCCGATGTCGCCGAGCCCGAGCACGGCCGTGCCGTCGGTCACGATGGCCACGGTGTTGGGCACCCACGTGTAGTGCTGGGTCAGCGACGGGTCGGCGGCGATCGCCTCGCACACGCGGGCCACGCCGGGCGTGTAGGCCAGAGACAGCTCGTCGCGGCCGGTCAGCGCGACCGTCGACACGATCTCCATCTTGCCGCCTACGTGCAGGTCGAAGACGGGGTCTCCGGCGTGCGGGTGTGCGGGCGTGGAATCGGCGGCCATGCCGGTCAGTCTGGCACGCGGCCCGGGCGTCAGAACGCCCTGTCCATGCCGCTCCGTCACTCCCGGACGGTGCGGTCGTAGGTGAGGATCAGGGTGCCGCCAGGCAGGGCGGTGTGCCCGGACAGCACCCAGACCCGCGGGTCGAACTCGACCTGACGACCGAAGAGCGGGACTCCGGAGCCGATCGTCACGGGCGCGATCTTGAGGATGACCTGGTCGATCTCGGGGAGGAGCGCGCCGGCCAGCTCGCCGCCTCCGACCAGCCAGATGTCCTTGCCGCCGTCGTGCTCCTTGAGCTCGCGCACGGCCGTCGCCGCGTCCCCGGAGACGACGGTGACGGCCGGGTCCGGAGAGTCCTGCAGGGTGCGCGAGAACACGAGGTGACGAAGGTGCGGGTACGCGTCCGTCACGCCGGCCGCCAGGCCGATGTCGTAGCTCTTCCTGCCTTCGAGCACCGTGTCGAAGCGGGTGCCCGGCGCGGTCACGCCGAGAGCCTGTCGAGCCGCACCCGGCAGGGTCTCCGGGAACTCGGCGACCAGGTGGGCGACATAGTCCTCGGAGATCGGCCAGAACCCGTCCGGACCGGTGGGGTCGCTGCCGTCCGGGCCGGCGATGAAGCCGTCGAGGGTGGACGCGATGAAGTACACGAGCTTGCGCACAGGAGCTCCTCGTCAGGCGGGACGGTCGCGGAGAACCCTAACCAGCCGGCGTGCGCGGGCGCCCGGGTCGCGGCCACAACCTCAGCAGTACGACGCCCGCGACGTCGTGCGCGGACACCGGGCCGCGGTGCCGGCTGTCGATGCCCACGTGCGGGTTGTCGCTGAGCAGCCACCAGCCGTCGGTGCCGTCGCGCAGCAGCCGGCGTTCGTGCACGCGCTTGACGCTGAGGACACCGTCGGGGAAGCGCGCCAGGACGACGTCGCCGGGCCGCACGCGGGCGCCGTACCGGACGAGGAGCCGGTCGCCGGGCTGCAGCGTCGGCCGCATGGAATCGCCCGTCACCCGGGCCAGTCCCACCCGGCCGCGTCCCACCTTCTGGGGTGGGTGAAGGGAGTCCTGCACGCCGAGTAGTGTCGCAGTCGTACCCAGGCCATCGATCGAGAGGAACCCGATGTTCTCGCGCTTCATCGCCCCCACCGTCGACGTGTCGGCTCACTGCGACCTGCCGTGCGGGGTCTACGACCCGGCCCAGGCACGCATCGAGGCGGAGTCGGTCAAGGCGATCATCGCCAAGGTCGCCGACAACGACGACCCCGACTTCCGCACCCGCGCGATCCTCATCAAGGAGCAGCGCTCCGAGCTGGTCAAGCACCACCTGTGGGTGCTCTGGACCGACTACTTCAAGCCCCCGCACTTCGAGAAGTACCCGCAGCTCCACACCCTCGTCAACGAGGCCACGAAGCTCGCCGGTGCCAGCGGCACCAAGGGTGAGCTCGACGCCGGCAAGGCCGACGAGCTGCTCGCCAAGATCGACGAGATCGCCGAGATCTTCTGGGAGACCAAGAAGGCTTGAGCAACAGCGGCGGAGCCGCTTGTTGCTCAAGCCTTCGCCGTCCCAAGCACGACCGAGCCTGCGAGGTCGTGACCGTCGACACGGACCACGAACCACAGTCAGGTTCAGCGGCCGGCTTGAGCTTCCCGGCGGAGCCGCTTGTTGCTCAAGCCTTCGCCGTCCCAAGCACGACCGAGCCTGCGAGGTCGTGACCGTCGACACGGACCACGAACCACAGTCAGGTTCAGCGGCCGGCTTGAGCAGTCGTGACCGTCGACACGTCAGGCCAGCGCGGGCGCATGCTCCCCACGCTGAGGCGTGGGGAGGTCGTCCGCCACGCCTGGCGCGCGAACCCGGTGCGGCAGGCGGACGGTGAACGTGGTGCCGCGCCCCGCGGCGGAGTGGACCTGGACGGTTCCGCCGTGCAGGGCGACGATCGCCTGCACGATCGTCAGTCCCAGCCCGGTGCCCTGGACGGCGTGCTCGGTGGCGGTCGAGGACCGGAAGAACCGGGTGAACAGCTGATCCTGCTCGGGCTCGGGGATGCCCATGCCGGTGTCGGAGACGCTCAGTGTCGCTCCGCGGTCGTCGGCCACCAGCCGCAGCTCGATCCGGCCACCGTCCGGAGTGAACTTGAGGGCGTTGGTCAGCAGGTTGACCAGCATCCGCTCCAGCTGGTCCGGATCCACCTCGTGAAGCACGGGGTGGTCGGGCACGCTGATCACGACGTCGAGGGCCCGGGTCGTGATGTGCACTGCGACCGCGTCGTGGGCAGCCGCGGCGACGTCGCGCAGGTCCGTCGAGACCAGGTGATCGTCAGACGTGAGGACTCGATCTGCGAGAGCGTCAGGAGGTCCTCGACCAGGAGCAACAGCCGACGACTGTTGCGGTCGACGCGGTCCACCAGTCCGTGCTGGGCCGTGGTGAGGTCGCCGGCCGCGCCGTCCTCCAGCAGCTCGAGGTAGCCCATGATGCTGGTGATCGGCGTGCGCAGCTCATGACTCACCGTGGCCACGAAGTCCGACTTGACCACTTCGAGCTCGCGCAGCCGGGCCGCCGCCTGCTTCTCGGTGGCCAGTGCGGTGCTCAACGCCTGCTCGGCACGGCGACGCTCGGTGATGTCACGGAAGGCGACCACCACGGGACGGGCACCCTCGATGCCCTCGGTCGGCAGCGCGGTGGCCGAGAAGCTCAGCACCCTGCCCTGCGGCACGCCGGCGTTGCGGACCACGAGCTCGACGTCGCGAACCGGGTGGCCGTCCAGTGCCCGCACATGAGGCAGCTGCTGCTGGGTCACCGGCGCGCCGTCCGGGTGGAACAGGCCGTACCGATCCACCGGACCGATGCTCGGCGCGTCCTCGTCCACCGCGCCCATCAGTGCCACGCCGGCCGGGTTGCGCAGCAGGATCTTCCCGTCGGCGTCGACGACGGCCACACCGTCGTGGAGGGAGTCCACGATCGTGCTCAACAGTCTCGTCTGTGCCTGGGACGCGATGCGCGCACGCTCGTGGAGCCACCAGTTGACGATGCAGGCGATGCACGCGCTGGCGAAGAACGCCGCGTGAACGGCCGCGAACAGCCATGGTCGTTCCCACGCTGCCGGATGGTTGAACACCGACCGCGGATCCATCGTGCCCATCATCCCGTGGTGCACCAGCACGTAGCTCACCCCGAGGGCGAAGGGCGTCCACGCCTCGTACAGCGCGACCACGGGGATCATCACGAAGAAGTGGAAGTGCGCCTCGATGAGGCCCTCGGAGAGGTGCACCACCACGCCCGAGCAGATCATCAGGCCCGAGGCCGCGACGGAGGCCCGCACGCCTCGCCCAAGCGTCCGTTGGCCCGCGAACACCGCGGCCAGCAGGACCGGGGTCGTCTCCACCAGGGCGTGTCCGACCGAGTTGTCCCGGTAGACGGCGTACAGCGGGATCACGACTACGTGTGCCAGGAGCAGGATCATCACCGCGCGGTGCCGGGCCTCCCAGGCGGCCTCGGGCAGCGAGCCACCCCGCGGTAGCCAGGACGGCCACCGTTCGAGGCGCAGCGCTGCTGACAACGGCATGATCGACCTATCGACCTCGCCGACCCGGACTTGAGCCAAACTGTCCTGCAGGACAACATTCCGGTACCTGAGGCGGAGGCCCGGCACTGCCTCCCCCGGCCAGCCTGAGGGCATGACGATCCTCCTCTCGGACCCGCGCGTGTCCGCGGTCCCCGTCCACGACAACGGCGAGCTGCTGGTCAGCCTCGATGCATCCTTCGGCCCGGCGCGGACGCTCGTGCGGGCGGGTCTGGCCGACCGGCTGGCCGGCGCCCAGGACCTGTTGCCCCGCGGTCTGCGCCTCCGGGTGGTCGAGGGGCACCGGCCTGTGGAGGCCCAGCGCGCGATCATCGCCCGCTACTCCGCCGAGATCTGCAGGGCCCGGCCGAGCATCTCCGCCGACGAGCTGCACCACCTGACGAGCAGGTACGTCGCGCCCGTGGACGTCGCGCCGCACGTCGCCGGCGCCGCGGTCGACCTGACCCTGGTCGACGTGTGCGGCGACGAGCTCGACCTCGGCACTCCGATCGACGCGACCCCCGAGGAGTCCGACGGCGCGTGCTACTTCGCGGCCGACGGCATCGGCGCCGATGCCCATGCGCACCGCCGGCTGCTGGCAGCGGTGCTCATGCCGTTCGCTCTCGTGAACTACCCGACGGAGTGGTGGCACTGGTCGTACGGCGACCGCTACTGGGCGCTCACGACCGGCGCCCGGTCAGCGCTCTACGCACCCGTCGACGTCCCCGTCGCCGCAGGCACAGACGCGGCATGAGGGCCCTCGCGATCGCTCCCGTCACGACCGCCGCAGGGCCTCGACTGACCGTCGACCTGGCAGCCGTGGCCGCCAACACGCGCCTGTTCGTCCGTCGTACTCCTGGCGAGGTGATGGCCGTCGTCAAGGCCGACGGCTTCGGCCACGGCGCCGCGGAGACCGCCCGGACCGCCCTCGCGAACGGCGCCACCCGGCTGGGTGTCACCAGCCTGGACGAGGCACTGGCCCTCCGCGCGGCCGGGCTCGACGCGCCGGTCCTGAGCTGGCTCAACGTCGTGGGCGCCGACTGGGCGACTGCGGCGGCGCGCGACGTCGAGGTGGCGGTGCCGTCCCGCGACCACCTGGACGCGATCGTCCGCGCGACGCCGCGGGCACGGGTGCACCTCCACCTCGACACGGGGATGGCGCGCGACGGAGCCGCACCGACGGAGTGGGCGGCCCTGTGCCGGGCGGCGCGGCTGGCCGAGCGCCGTGGGCTGCTCCAGGTGGTCGGGGTGATGGGCCACCTCGGCTGTGCCGACGACCCGACGGATGCGTGCAACGCGGCCGGCCGTACCCGCTTCGCGTGGGGGCTACAGATCGCGTACGCCGCCGGGCTCCGCCCACGGCACCGCCACCTCGCCGCGACCGCCGCCACCCTCACCGATCCGCGGAGCCACCACACGATGAGCCGGATCGGGGCCGGACTGGTCGGCATCGACCCGTCGCGGACGACCGATCTGCGCCCGGCACTCAGCCTGACGGCACCTCTGGTCAGCGTTCGCTCCGTGCGCGCCGGCACGGGCGTCGGCTACGGCCACACGTGGGTCGCCCCGCGGTCGACGCGACTCGGACTGGTGCCGGCCGGGTACGCCGACGGGCTGCCCCGCGTGGCCTCCGGGCGAGCGGAGGTCCTGGTCAGGGGTCGCCGTCGACCGCTCGTCGGCCGGATCTCGATGGACATGGCCGTCGTCGACCTCGGAGACGTCGCGGCCACCAGCGGCGAGACGGTCACCGTCTTGGGCCCGGGTCGCGACGGTGAGCCCACGGTCCGCGAGTGGGCGGCGTGGTCGGACACCCTCGAGCACGAGATCGTCACCGGACTGGGTGCCCGGCTGCACCGCACCAGCGTCGCCGCGACGGCCGGCCCTGTCCTGAGGAGCCTGTGATGGGCCTGCGCATCGCTGTCATCGGCGGCGGCCAGAACTGCGAGCACGAGGTCTCGCTGGCGTCCGCGGCCGCGGTGGCCGATGCCCTGTCGTCCGACGGTCACGACGTCGTCCGGCTCACGATCGGGCGGGACGGGACGTGGTACCGCGACGGCGGACACCCGCTCGGTCTCGCCGGAGCGGTCCACGTGCTGCGCAGCTGCACGGTCGCACTGCCGGCGCTGCACGGGCCGCGCGGCGAGGATGGCACCGTGGCCGCCCTCTGCGAGCTCGCGACGGTGCCCTACGTCGGCTCCGGCGTCGCCGCGGGCGCCCTGGCGATGGACAAGTGGGCGACCAAGCTCGTGGCCGACGCCCTCGGCATCGCCACGGCTCCGGGTCACCTGCTGACGGCCGGCACCGCCGCGTCGTACACCTGGACGCACCCGGTGGTCGTGAAGCCGGTCGCCGCCGGGTCGAGCCGTGGCGTGGCGCTCGTCCGTTCGTCCGAGGAGCTCGCGCCGGCCCTCGCCAACGCTCTGGCCCTCGACAGCCGCGTGCTGGTGGAGGATCTGGTCATCGGTCGCGAGATCGACCTGGCCGTGCTCGGCCGCCCCGACGGCAGCCGCGTCGTCGCCCCTGCACTCGAGATCGTGGCCGACGGTGTCTTCGACTACGACTCCAAGTACGACGGCACGGCCGACTTCCGCATCCCGGCCGTGCTGGCCGACACCGAGCTCGTGGCCCTGGAGGGGGCCGCCGTTGCCGTGTACGACGCCCTCGGCTGCGCGGGTGTCGCGCGGGTCGACTTCTTCCTCACTGCCGACGGGCCGGTGCTCAACGAGGTCAACACGATGCCCGGGTTCACGGAGCAGTCCCAGGTGCCCAAGATGTTCGCCGCGGCCGGTACGTCGTACGTCGAGCTGCTCGACCTGCTGGTCCGCGACGCGCTTGCCGCATGACATGGGACGAGGATCCCCGGACCGACCGCGGCGAGCGTGGTTCGATTGCGTGGACCCCCCACCCGGCAGGAGGCGCTGGCATGAGCCGCGACTGGCGCGACTGGACCCCCGACCTCGCAGTCGGCGGGGCGGTCCTCGTGGTGGGTCTGCTCGAGATCAGGCTGGGCAGCTTCTTCACGGCCCCCGGGGGCGTGCTCCTGCTGGTGCTCCTCGGCACCGTCGCCGCGGTGACCCTCTGCAGGCGGGCGCCCGGCGTCGCTCTGGCCCTGGTCTGGATCGTGTGCGGGCTGCAGGTCCTCACCGTCACCCCGACCCTGCTGACCCAGCTCTCCATTGCCTGCGTCGCGTTCGGTACGGCGCGCTGGGGCGGCGCGCTCACGGTCTGGCTCAGCGGACTGTCGATCCCCGCGGCCGCGCTGGTGGGCGTGTTCTTCTTCGTCCTCGACGAGTTCACCTGGGTCGAGCTGCCCAACTACCGCAACCTGCTCGACGCGGCGTACGGCTTCGGCGACACCTGGCAGATGGGCGCCGTGATGCTGGGCGTCCTCGTCCTGGCCGCGCCGTGGACAATCGGCCTGGCGCTGCGGTTCGGCGCTCGCGCGCGGGACTCGAAGGTGTCCCAGCTCGCTGCCGAGGAGGACGCCGCACAGGCACAGGTGGCGACCGCACAGGCTCGCGAGATCGCGAAGCTGCGCGAGGAGCAGGCCCGGCTGGCGCGCGACGTGCACGACGTGGTGGGGCACTCGTTGGCGGTCATCCTCGCGCAGGC
The DNA here is from genome assembly GCA_963825755.1 of uncultured Actinomycetota bacterium. GTDB lineage: Bacteria > Actinomycetota > Actinomycetes > Propionibacteriales > Nocardioidaceae > Nocardioides. Next base: position 47,842 of record CAWGUS010000022.1, read on the forward strand.
CGAGTCCGCGCAGTTCCTACCCGACGGCGACCCCGAGGCCCTGAAGAAGACGATGACCACGATCGCCACATCCGCGCGCACGTCGCTCCAGGACGTGCGCCAGGTGCTCACCACCACCCAGCAGCCGGCCTCCCGTCCGGGCGGTCTCGACGGCCTCGTCGCCGGCGTTCGCTCCAGTGGCCACGAGGTGGTGTCGACCGAGGTGGGCACCCCGCAGCCGCTGCCTCCCGAACTGGAGACGGTTGCCTACCGGGTGCTGCAGGAGATGCTCACCAATGCGATCAGGCACGGCCGCCGCGACTCCCCGGTGCGCGTCGAGAGGCACTGGGAGGGCGACCTCAGGCTCGAGGTCCGCAACGGCGTGGACGCCGCGGACGACGACACGCGGCCGATCGCCGCGCGCGATCTCGACGTGTCGCCGGGACACGGCCTGGAGGGGATGCGCCGCCGTCTCGAGTCGGTCGGCGGTCGTCTCGACGTACGCCGCCGCGACGAGGACTCCGGACCGACCTTCACCGCCACGGCGTGGGTGCCGTTGCGTACGGTCGGTCCGTGACCGCAGACATCCGCGTCCTGCTCGTGGACGACCAGGAGCTGTTCCGGGCGGGCGTGGCCGTCATCGTCGACGCCCAGGAGGGCATGGCGGTCGTCGGCCAGGCCGGTGACGGGCTCGAGGCGCTGCGGCTCGTCGACGAGCTCGAGCCCGACGTGGTGCTGATGGACATCCGGATGCCCGAGATGGACGGCGTCGAGGCCACCCGGCAGCTCTTCTCGCCCGACCGGGTCGCCCGGCGGTCGACTCCGTCTCGCGTGGTGGTGCTGACGACGTTCAACCTCGACGACCGTGCGGCGACGGCCATCCGCCACGGCGCCAGCGGCTTCCTCCTCAAGGACACGACTCCGGCAATGCTCCGCGACGCGATCCGCACCGTGCACTCCGGCAACGCGGTGCTGGCCCCGCGGGACCTGTCGGCGCTGCTCGACCACCAGTACCTCGCCGCGACTCCCCCGCCCGCGGCGTTCACCGCCCTCACGGAGAAGGAGAGGGAGGTGTTCGGGGCCGTTGCGCAGGGACTGTCCAACACCGAGATCGCGGGACGGATCTTCGCCAGCGAGTCGACGGTGAAGTCACACGTCGGAGCGATCCTGCGCAAGCTCTCGCTGCGCGACCGGGTGCAGATCGTGGTGTTCGCCCACGAGCACGGGTTGACGGCCACGGACTGACCGCCGCCGCGTCTCCACCACGCCGAGCCCGAGCACGGATAGTGTTTCCATCGCTAGTTCAACGCGAGGACGGTGCGAACCATGAGTGACGACTCCAGCAGCGCGAGGCCCGACGTGGAGCTCCGGCTGCCCGCCGACGGCGCCTATGCCTCGGTGCTGCGCACCACCACCGCCGGGCTGGCCGCCCGTCTCGACTTCACGATGGACGACATCGAGGACCTCCGCATCGCCATCGGCGAGGCGAGCGCGATGGTCCTGCCCGATGCCGACCGGGAGTCGGACCTGACCTGCCACTACTTCCTCGAGCCGCAGCGGATGACCATCGAGGTCGGCGTCGACAGCGCGGAGCCGCCGGAGCCCGACCTCGACAGCTTCGCCTGGCAGGTGCTCAGCACGCTGGCCGCCGAGGCCGAGATCTTCACGGATGGGGGCCGCCTGCGGGTGCGGCTCACCATGAACTCGACACTCGCCGGGGCTGGCCTGTGACATGAGCCAGGACACTTCGGGGGACGGGCTCGATGACCTGGAGGACGCGGTGCCGACGCGCATCGAGTTGACCAGGCAGCGCAGCTCCGAGTATTTCATCAAACTTCGCGACGGGGACTCGTCGGACGCCGTGCGCAGCACGGCGCGTGACGACCTCGTGCATCTCCACATGCCGCTGGTCGAGCACTGCGCGCGCCGGTTCCGCAACCGCGGGGAGCCGTTCGAGGACCTCGTGCAGGTCGGCACGATCGGGCTGATCAAGGCCGTCGACCGGTTCGAGACCGATCGCGGCGTCGAGTTCTCGACGTACGCGACGCCCACGATCATCGGCGAGATCAAGCGCTACTTCCGCGACAAGGGCTGGGCGATCCGAGTGCCCCGCCGGCTGCAGGAGCTGCGCATGCAGATCGGCGCCACCAACGGCGAGCTGACCCAGAAGCTCGGCCGCTCGCCGCTGCCCCGCGAGCTGGCCGAGGCGATCGGGTGCTCGGTCGAGCAGATCATCGAGGGCCTGGAGTCCGCCAATGCCTACTCCACGCTGTCGCTCGACGCCGGCGACGACTCCGACGAGGGCCCGCCGAGCATGCTGGCCTCGCTCGGCATCGACGACGAGGGGCTCGAGCACGTCGAGATTCGCGAGTCGATCAAGCCGCTGCTCGAGGGCCTCGACCCGCGCGAGAAGAAGATCCTGCTGCTCCGGTTCTTCAAGAACATGACGCAGTCGCAGATCGCCACCGAGATCGGGGTCTCGCAGATGCACGTGTCGCGGCTGCTCACCAAGACCCTCGACCAGCTGCGCACCTCGCTCGAGGTCGACTGAAGCGAGAGGGGCTACTCCTGCTCGACGAGGGCCTTGGTGCTGGCCGGGTGCAGGATCCCCGCGAGCACGACGACCGCCACCACGGCGATCGCCACCGCCAGCGGGGTGGTCTCGCCCCCCCGGAAGTTCCACGCGACGCCGAGCTGGATCAGCTGGCCGAGCACGATCGGGGAGCGCGCCCACGGGCGCAGCCGGCTGGCTCCCCAGGCGCAGAACACCAGCGCGACGCCGTACGCCACGAAGAAGACCGCGGTCGTGACTCCCATCGTGACGCGTGCCGAGGACAGCGCGAAGGTCTCGAGGATGCCCAGCAGCACCAGGAGTGCGCCCTCGACGGCCACCAGGGACACGGCGACGGTCAGCGGTGCCGGCCGGTCCGGTCCTGAGGGAGTCACGCCGAGAAGGGTAGTTGTGACGGAGCCGACGACGAATGGGGGTTGTGTGAAGCCCATTCTCTTGGGAGTCTGGACGACGCGCTCGTGAAAGCGTTCACATCGGCGCGCCCCCAGACGACTTCTTTGTAGAAAGTGGGAAACCCCAGCCATGGATTGGCGCCACCGCTCTGCCTGCCTCGACGAGGACCCGGAGCTGTTCTTCCCGATCGGCAACACCGGTCCGGCCATCCTCCAGATAGAGGAGGCCAAGCAGGTGTGCCGACGGTGCGAGGTGCGCGAACAGTGCCTGGCCTGGGCGCTCGAGGCTGGTCAGGACCACGGTGTCTGGGGCGGCCTGAGCGAGGACGAGCGTCGCGCGCTCAAGCGCCGCAACGCCCGCGCCCGCGTCCGCACCGCATAGGCCGGCACGGGCGCTGCTCAGTCGATCGGTACGTCGACGCTGACCCGGGTGCCCCGCGCGTGCGGCACCGCACCCAGCTCCAGCTGACCGCCGAGCTCCGACTCCACGAGCGTCCGCACGATCGACAGGCCCAGGTGGGTCGACGTGTCGAGGTCGAAGCCCTCGGGCAGGCCCGCGCCGTCGTCGTCCACCGTGAGGTGCAGGCGCCCGACGAGCCGACGCACGGTCAGGGTGATCTCCCCGGACTCGGTGCCGTCGTCGCGGTAGCCGTGCTCGACGGCGTTCTGGACGACCTCCGTCAGCACCATGGCCAGGGCCGTCGCCGTCTCGGAGGCCAGCTCGCCGAAGCTGCCGTCGCGTCGCGTGCGGACCCACTCCCCCGACGAGCCGACATGGGTGACCATCTGCCCGAGGCGGTCGGCGATCTCGTCGAAGGCGACCTGCTCGGTCGCGGCCTGGCTCAGCGTCTCGTGCACGATCGCGATGGAGCCGACGCGGCGGACGGCCTCGTCGAGTGCAGCCCGGGCCGCTGGCTCGTCGATCCGGCGCGACTGCAGCCGCAGCAGAGCGGCGACGGTCTGCAGGTTGTTCTTCACCCGGTGGTGGATCTCGCGGATCGTGGCGTCCTTCGTGACGAGCTCGCGGTCGCGCCGGCGCAGCTCGGTGACGTCGCGCAGTAGCACCAGGGCCCCGATGTGGTCGCCGTGCGGCCGCAACGGGATCGACCGCACGATGAGCGACACGTCGTCGGTGCCGATCTCGGTGTCCCGGTGCGCCCGCCCGCCCAGCACGGCACTGAGCGTCTCCTCGTCCGGACGCCGGCGGGCCGGCACCAGGTCACGCGTGAGGTCGGCCAGCGCGAGGCCGTCGAGGTCGCCGCTGACCCCCAGCCGGCGGTAGACCGAGAGCGCATTCGGGCTCGCGTAGGTCACCCGGCCGGTGGCGTCCACCCGCAGGAAGCCGTCACCCACGCGCGGTGAGTCCGCGTGGTCGCTGCGCTGCGACCCGGAGGGCGGGAAGTACCCGTGCGCGATCATCTGGGTCAGGTCCGCGGCGGTCTGGAGGTAGGACAGCTCCAGACGGCTGGGCGTGCGTACGCCGAGCAGGTTGGTGTTGCGTGCGATGACCGCGATGACCCGGTCGGCGCGGCGTACCGGGATCGTCTCGACGCGCACCGGCACGTGGTCCCGCCACTCCGGATCGCCGTCGCGCACCAGGCGGCCGTGCTCCCAGGCCTGGTCGAGCATGACCCGGCGGCCGCGCGGCATGAACTGTCCGACCATGTCGTCCACCAGGGCCGTCGGCCCGGTGGTCGGGCGCATCTGGCTGCCCGCCCAGAAGCCCGTGCCGCCGCGGTCGGGCAGCCACAGCACGAGGTCGGCGAACGACAGGTCGGCGATGATCTGCCAGTCGGCCATGATGAGCTGCAACCACGCGATGTCGTCGTCGTCGAGGTCCGTGTGCTCGCGCACCAGCTCGTTGAGTGAGGGCACGGGTTCAACCTAGTGGGGGGTGGGGAGCCGTCCGGGACGGCTGGCAGGATGGGCGCCATGGCGACGGCGTACTGGCAGCAGGTGCTCTCCGAGGGTCTCGCCGTACCGACCGACCGCCCCCTCGACGACCTCACCGCCGAGCTGGCCACCATGCTCGGCTCCCCCGATCCGGCCGTGCGCGACGGCGTCGCCTACCCGACGATGGCCACCTGGATCGGTCGCGGCGTGTACGACGACCTGCTGGTGGGGCTGGGCGACGGCATGTCCACCGGGCTCGGTGTCGGACTGGGCGAGCGCGGCACCGACACCGTGTTCCGGCGTTCGTTCTCGGCGCTCGTGCTCGCCGAGGTGATCGAGCGGGACAACACCGCCCGGCTGGTGCCCGCCGGGAAGGTGATGGAGTGGGCCGACCGCATCGTGGCGTGGTACCTCCGCGAGCAGGACCTGCGTGGCTTCGTGCCCGGCAGCGGCTGGGCGCACGCGGGGGCGCACGGCGCCGACGCGATCGGCGTGCTCGCGAAGTCCTCGCACGTCGCGACTCCCGAGCTCACCGTGCTCCTCGACGTGATCGCCGACCGGCTGATCTCCGCCGATGTGGTGCTCAACGCCGGCGAGCCCGACCGGATGGCGTCGGCCGTGATGGCGGTGCTGCGGCGCGACCAGGTGCCACTCAAGGTCATCGAGCCGTGGATCGCGCGGATCGCCGGCACGGGCAACCCGTTCGGCAGCACCGGCGACCGTGACCCGTACCTCGACACGGCCAACCCGCAGGCGCTCCTGCGGGCGCTCTACCTGCAGCTCGCGCTGGCCGCCGACCCGCCGCCGGTGCGCGCGGACCTCATGCTCGTGCTCGTCGAGGCGCTGCGAGCCACCAACCCGTTCACGCTGGCGAAGCGACGCGGATAGTCCGCGGGCATGCGCATGTGACCAGCCGGTAGCCTGCGCCTCATGAACGACACACCCGACCAGGCAGAGACGGGCTCCGACGGCAGCACCGGGGAGCTGTCCGGACACAGCGGGGAGCTCGCGGTCGCAGTGGCCCGGGCCCACGGCGTCGAGACGATGTTCACCCTGTCGGGGGCGCACGTCTTCCCGATGTACGACGGCGCCGTCAAGGCCGATCCGCCGATGCGCCTGCTCGACGTGCGACACGAGCAGACCGCCGCGTTCGCCGCCGAGGCGACCGGCAAGCTCACCCGCCGACCGGGCCTCGCGGTGCTCACCGCCGGCCCCGGCGTCACGAACGGGCTGAGCGCCATCGCGCAGGCGCAGTTCGCCGGCTCGCCGATGGTCGTCGTCGGCGGGCGCGCCCCGGCCAACCGCTGGGGCAGCGGCAGCCTCCAGGAGCTCGACCAGCCGCCGATCATCGCGCCGGTGTCCAAGCTGGCCCGCACCCTCCACACGGCGGGCGAGGTGCTCGGCGGCATGGACGAGGCGTTCACCGTGGCCGGCAGCTCGCACCGCGGCCCGGTCTTCGTCGACGTACCGATGGACGAGTTCTTCAACTCCGCCAGCGGCCCGGCCCCGATCGGCGGCACCACGCCCGGCCAGGAGCCCGACAGCGACGTGATCGGCGAGATCGCCGAGCTGCTCGCCGGCGCCAAGCGTCCGGTGCTGATCCTCGGCACCGACGTGTGGGCCGACGGCGCCGACGAGGCCGCCCTGCGCCTGGTCGAGCAGGCCGGGATCCCGGCCATCACCAACGGCATGGGCCGCGGCGTCGTACCCGGCGGGCATCCGCTGCTCGTCACGAAGGCCCGCGGTCAGGCCCTCGGCACCAGCGACCTCGTCGTCGTGGTGGGCACGCCGCTCGACTTCCGGCTCGGCTACGGCGTCTTCGGCGGCAAGGACGGCGCCCCCGCCGCCCAGGTCGTGCACGTCGCCGACTCCCCCGGCCAGGTCTCGGGCCATGCCGACCTCGCCGCGTCGGTGTCGGGCGACCTGACCCGCATCCTCGACGGGCTCACCGAGGCGCTCGACAAGGTCGTCCGGCGCCCCGACTGGTCGGCATGGGTGACGGATCTGCAGGCAGCCGTGAAGGCCGGCGTCGAACGCGACTCCGCCCTGCTCGGCGCCGAGGCCGACCCGATCCACCCCGCCCGCATCTACGGCGAGCTCGTCCCGCGGCTGGCCGACGACGCCGTGGTGATCGGCGACGGTGGCGACTTCGTGAGCTTCGCCGGCAAGTTCGTCGAGCCCAAGCGGCCCGGCGGCTGGCTCGACCCCGGCCCCTACGGCTGCCTCGGCGCGGGCCTGGGCTCCGCCATCGCCGCGCGCCTCGCCCGCCCGTCTGCCCAGGTGGCGCTGCTGCTCGGCGACGGCGCGGCCGGCTTCTCGCTGATGGACGTCGACACCCTGGTGCGCCACAACCTGCCGGTCGTCATGGTGATGGGCAACAACTCCGCCTGGGGCCTCGAGAAGGGGCCGATGCAGATGCTCTACGGCTACGACGTGGTCGCCGACCTCGCGCCTCGCACGGCGTACGACGGTGTGGTCAAGGCCCTCGGCGGCGCGGGCGAGACCGTCACCGACCCGAAGGAGATCGGACCCGCTCTCGACCGGGCGTTCGCCGCGTCGGTGCCGTACCTCGTCAACGTGATCACGGACGTCAACGCGGCGTACCCGCGCGCCACCTTCGGGATCTGACGTGATCATCCGGCCCGCCGAGGAGAGTGACCTCGAGGCGATCGGCGAGGTCACCGTGGCGGCGTACACCGAGTTCACGCTCGGTCCCGCCGACCCCTACATCGACCACCTGCGCGACGCCGCCTCGCGCGCCGCGCAGGCCCAGCTGTGGGTGGCCGATGACGAAGGTGCCGTGGTCGGCACCGTCACTCGCTGCCCTCCCGGCTCGCCGTGGCGGGAGGTCTCGGAGCCGGGTGAGGGTGAGTTCCGGATGCTCGCCGTCGCCCCGGAGGCTCGCGGCCGCGGCGTGGGCGAGGCCCTTGCTCGGCACGTCCTCGACCTGTGCGCTTCGGACGGAGAGGAGACCGTGGTGATGTCGAGCCTGAGGGAGATGACGGCGGCTCACCGCATCTACGAACGGCTCGGGTTCCGGCGGCTGCCCGAGCGCGACTGGTCACCGGTCGAGGGCGTCGAGCTGATCACGTTCATCCGAGACGGAGCGGCGTCATGACCGCGACCCTGACGTTCACGGTCACCGACGACGACACCGCCCTCGCTGTCGGCAGCGGCAGCCTCCCGGTGCTCGGCACCCCGCGGCTGCTCGCGTGGTGCGAGGCGGCCACCTGCGCCGCCCTCGAGCCGACCCTGCCCCCGGGGTCGACCAGCGTGGGCACCCGGGTCTCCCTCGAGCACCTGCTGGCCTCGCCGGTCGGTGCCGAGGTCGAGGTCACCGCGGAGTCGTCGTACGTCGACGGGCGGCTGCACCGCTTCACCGTCTCGGCGCGACACGTCGCCGACGCCAAGCTGGTCGGCACGGGTGAGATCACCCGGGTCGTGGTCGACGCGGAGCGGTTCCTGTCGCGGTTGTGAGCCCTGGATCCCCGGGACGCAACCGACCCGCCCGAGGATCTCGGGCGGGTCGACGAAGATTGCGCTCAGGCGTTGGGGCGCTTGCCGTGGTTCGCGCCCTTCTTCTTGCGAGCGCGGCGCTTGCGGCCAGTCTTGCCCATGATGTCTCCTCGATCGGATCGAATGCCGGGCCAGTGTCTCAAATGCCCGCGCAGAGGGCCAATCAGAGGTCGCTCAGCGCTGTTCGGTGATGCTGATCTGCACCTCGCGGATCTGCACGCGCACCTTGTCGAGCAGGCCCTCGGGCGCACGCTCGGAGCACGAGCGGGCGACGATCGCCTTCACGGTGCGCTGCAGGTCGTACTTCTCGAGGCAGGGTCCGCACTCGTCGAGATGCACGCGTACGGCGGCGCAGTCGGCCGTGTCGAGCTCGTTGTCGAGGAAGTAGACGATCTGCTCGAGGTAGTCGGCACAGTCGTGCTCGTGGCTCATGACTCGTCTCCCTTGCCCACCGGAAGGAGCGAGCCCTCGCGGACGTAGTCGGAGAGCATGTCGCGCAGCTGGCGACGGCCACGATGCAGGCGGGACATGACGGTGCCGATGGGGGTGTCCATGATCTCGGCGATCTCCTTGTACGGGAATCCTTCGACATCGGCGAGGTAGACCGCCATGCGGAACTCCTCGGGGAGACGCTGCAGTGCGTCCTTGACCTGCGAGTCGGGCAGCCGCTCGAGCGCCTCGGTCTCGGCAGACTTCAGGCCGCCGGACGTGTGCGACTCGGCGCGCGCGAGCTGCCAGTCCTCGACGTCCTCGGCCATCGACTGCTGCGGCTGGCGCTGCTTCTTGCGGTAGGTGTTGATGAACGTGTTGGTCAGGATCCGGTAGAGCCACGCCTTGAGGTTGGTGCCGGGCCGGAACTGGTGGAACGACGCGTACGCCTTCGCGAAGGTCTCCTGCACCAGGTCCTCGGCGTCGGAGGGGTTGCGCGTCATGCGCATCGCCGCGGAGTAGAGCTGGTCGAGGAAGGGCAGCGCGTCACGCTCGAAACGGGCGGAGCGCTCGGTCTCGGTCTCGGTCGCGACGTCGATCTCCTCGATGGGAGCCGCGTCGCCCGTCAGGGATTCGGTCATCGCGTCCCAGACTAGCCGGGAGGCCTCATCGAGGGGCGGGTCGACCGGTGTCGGTCGCGACATCAGTGGAGTCACGGGGGAAGAACACGTCAGGCCCCGGCCTGATTCCCGGCGACCTCACGGACGATCCACTCGAGGGTCGACTCGACGACGATGCCATGAGCCTCGTCCTGGCTGACCGTTCCGCGCTTCGGCACGCGGAAGCTGTGGTCGCCACCCGGTACGACCGTCAGCTCGACGTCGGGCGGGAACTCGTCGGGGTTGCCGAAGGTGTCGCGCTCCCCCTGTACGACGAGGGTGGGTACTCCGGCGCCGGTGAGCTCGTCGAGTCGCGACTTCTCCGGCCGGCCCGGCGGGTGGAGCGGGAACGACAGCGCGAGGCAGCCACCCGCGCCCAGTCGCTTGGCGGTGCGGGCGGCAGATCGAGCGCCGGCAGAGCGTCCGCCCACGACCAGCGGGGTGCGCACACGCATGAAGTCGGCGGCGGCCGTGAGGGCTGCGTCGAGCGTCGGCGGGGCCGTGGCGACCTTGCGACCGGCCACCCGCCACGGCTGCTCGAACAGTACGACCGTGATGCCCTGCCGCGGCAGGTCGCGAGCCAGCGCCTCGAGGTCGCCGGCGTCGATGCCGCCGCCGGCGCCGTGGCTGAGCAGCAGCGTGGCGAACGGGCTCTTCGAGCGCCGCGTCACCAGCCGGCCGTCGCCGTGGGGCGTGGGGATGATGCGTTCGACACCGGTCACTCGACCACGTCCTCGAGAGGGAGCGGCTCGACGAGCTCGGGACCGTTGTTCTTCACGTTGCCGACAGCGGTGGACACCGGGAAGGCCTCCAGCCCGCCGGGTGCGGCCGGAACCAGGAGGTCGAGACGGCCGCCGGACCGCGGGTCGAGCCAGTCGGACCAGCGGTCACGCTCGACCATCATCGGCATCCGGTCGTGAATGTGGCCGAGGTCGTCCTCGGCCTCCGTGGTGAGCACCGTGCAGGTCCACCGGAACCGGTCGTCGGCGTCGTCGGCCTTGGTCGGGTCACGCCAGATCTCGTAGAGGCCGGCCATCGCCAGCACCCCGCCATCACGGGGCCGGATGAAGAAGGGCTGCTTGCGGGGCTTGCCGGCCGCGGTGAGCTGGGAGGTGGGGTACCACTCGAAGTAGCCGTCGGCGGGCAACAGGCAACGGCGTACGGCGAACGCACGCTTGTAGGCCGGCTTCTCGGCCACCGTCTCCATGCGCGCGTTGATCATCCGGCTGCCGATGCCGGGGTCCTTGGCCCACGAGGGCACCAGGCCCCACGTCAGCACCCGGAGCTGACGCTGCGGAGGTTCGGGGCTGTCCTTGCTCGGCGACCGCTCGACCACCGCGTAGACGTCCTTGGTGGGGGCCACGTTGTAGTCGGGCTCCAGCGGCGCACCGACGCGGCTCTCGACGATCTCGAACTCCTCGACGAGGTCCTCGGGCTTCCGGCTCGACGCGTAGCGACCGCACATATCACGACCCTAGCCGGGAGCGACGGAGGAGCTCACGGTGTGGGGCGGGAGGTCGAGCAAGCCTGCGGCGAGCTGGAGGCCGCAACGGCGCGTCGAGACCAGATGGCCGGGCGCTCGCCCCTGCCGACCGCCAGCACCCGGCGACACGGCCGGGGCCGCCGGGTGTGGCGATCAGGGTCGGGCGAGCTCGTCGAGCAGCATCGTGGCGCCGGCGTCGGTGCCCGGCAGGCCCTCGATCCAGATGCGGGAGGAGTGACCGTCGAGCTCCACTCCCTCGACCAGTCGGCGCAGCAGCCGGACCCGCTTGCTCAGGCGCTCGTCGCGCTCGGCGATGACCACGACCCGGTTGGGGCTGATCCGCCCGATCGTCTCGGCGCCGCTGAACACCGTGCGCGCCGCCTCCCCCAGGCGCGCCATGCGCAGCGAACGGGTGATCGACTGGCCCTTCGGGGCGGGCGTCATCCCGTGCCGGTCGTGCGGCAGGTCGAGCACGACGAGGCAGTAGCGGTCCCCGAGATGTGTGTGCGCCGCCTCACGGAGCTGACCCCTGAACAGCTCCGCGAGGCGGCTTCGTACGTGGGCGGGACTGGCCAGGCCAGTCATGGGCTCCTCGCACGAGATCTGGTGGAGGTAGGCCAGCGTGGCCTCGCTCCAGGCGACCAGCAGCGCCGAGATGTCGTCGTACGCCGGGTCAATGCCGCACACGGTGCGGGAGGTCTCGCGCAGCGCGTCGAGAGCCTCCTCGAGGGAGGCGCCGTCCCGGGCCAGTTCCTGGCCGACGACACGGCACGCAGCCACCGAGCCCGACCCTGAGGCGAGAGCCTCGGCGACCGCCTCGAACCGCGGCGGCAGGGCCAGCCGCAGCTCGGGGGTCAGCTCCCCGCTCACCTCGGGTCCGGCCATGGGAACCGGCCGCGTGCGCAAAGCGAAAATCCCCACTGGAGCTCCCTCGGTTCGGTGTCTACGAACGAGGAACGCGGCGACCGGCCATCCATGACGCGGAAACCGCGAGGTTTTACTTTTGCGATCTCCGGAGCCCGATACGGAGCGCGCGACACGCCGAACGAATAGAGTGTGCGCAACCTTTCCTCAACCTGGACGTTGACCCATGGTGAGCAACACGCTGCAGGCCATCGAGGGCCCCGGGGACCCCGAGCTGATCTCGGCTGTCCGGGATGGGGATCTCGACGCCTACGGCCAGCTCTTCGCGCGGCACGTGGACGCGGCCCGGCGGCTCGCCCGGCAGCTGGTTCCGGCCGGCGACGTCGACGACCTGGTGTCCGACGCGTTCGCCAAGGTGCTCACGGTCATGCAGCGCGGCGGCGGTCCGGACGTCGCGTTCCGCGCCTACCTGCTGACCGCCGTACGCCGGTTGCAGGTCGACAAGTTCCGCGCCGGTGCGAAGCTCCAGGTCACCGACGACATGGAGGCGTTCGACCCGGGCGTGCCCTTCAGGGACACCGCGGTCGAGGGCTTCGAGAACGCCGCGGCGGCCCGAGCCTTCGCCACCCTGCCCGAACGCTGGCAGGCCGTTCTGTGGCACACCGAGGTCGAGGGACAGAAGCCCGCCGACGTCGCGGTCCTGCTCGGCATGTCGCCCAACTCCGTCTCGGCGCTGGCCTACCGGGCCCGTGAGGGACTGCGGCAGGCGTTCCTCACCCAGCACGCCAACGAGCTCGACGACGACACCTGCCGCTGGACCCACGAGCACCTGGGCGCCTACGTGCGGGGCGGGCTGTCGCGTCGCGACACCGGCAAGGTGGAGGTGCACGTCAAGGACTGCCGCACCTGCGCGGCGATCTACCTCGAGCTGACCGAGGTCAACTCCAACCTGTCCGCCGTCCTGGCGCCGCTCCTGCTCGGCGGCTTCGCCGCGGCGTACGTCGCCTCGGGCACCGCCACCACCGCCGGGGTCGGCGCCGGCATCGGGGTGGTCGTGGGCCGGGTCCGCGACCTGGTCCTGAGCAACGCGCCGGCCGCCGCTGCTGCCGGCGTGGCCTCGACCGCCGTGCTCACCGGGGCCGTCTTCGTCGTCGTCCAGAACGGCAACAGCCAACTCTCCTCGGCCGACCAACCTCTCGCGCCGATCGTCACGTCGGGCTCGCGCACCCCGGGGCCGGGCGCCGCAGAGCTCGAACAGGGCGCCGGCGAACGTTCGGGTTCCACCGGAGACGCCGGCACCGAGGCACCCGGGGCTGTCGAGACGCCGGATGCGGTGGTCACCGACCTGCCCGCCGCCGACCCCACCACCGATCCGACCGTCGGCGCCGACCCGACCGACGAGCCCAGCGACGAGCCCTCGGACGAACCCACGGACAAGCCGACCAAGTCGCCGACGAAGAGTCCCACGGCGACGCCGACCGACCCGCCCACGGAGACGCCCACGAGCGACCCGACGGTGGGGCCGCCGACCGCGACGCCGACCGTGGTGGTGCCCGCCGATCCGACGACCGCGCCGACTGAGAACCCCACCGAGAACCCCACCGAGGAACCGACCGAGGAACCCACGGAGGAGCCGACGGAGGAGCCGACCGAGGAGCCCACCGAACCTCCGGCGCCCGCGGCAGTCTCGGCCGATGCCCAGTGCGTCCTGTTCATCGTCTGCGGCATCACCGTGACCGTCTCCGGTGTGCCCGCCGACGCCACCCTGACCACCGGCGTCGCCGGCCCGCCGGGGCTGATCGATCTGAGCACTCGAGACCAGAGGTGCAGGAGACAGAGCGCCCAGGTCATCAACTGCGCCATCTCCCCCGGCGCGTACTCCTTCTCGGCCATCGCCCTCCCCGGCACGTCCATCACCTTCTCGGCGATCTCGTCGGGCGTCGTCCTGGCCCAGGACACCGTCCCCTTCGACTGACTGCGCGGCATCGGGTAGGAATGTCACATGACCGTGACGCGACTGATCGCCCGCCCCATGCTCGCCTCGATGTTCGTGGTGGGAGGACTCAACGCCCTCCGCAACTCGGAGGCGAGCGCGGCCAGGGCCAAGCCGGTGACCGACAGGATCGTGCCGCTCGCACAGAAGGCCGTGCCGCAGGTGCCGATCCCGAGCGACCCCAAGACGCTGGTGCGCATCAACGGAGCCGCCCAGGTCGTCGCCGGTCTCGCGCTGGCCACCGGCCGTGCCCCGCGCCTCTCGGCGACCGTCCTCGCCGCCACCCTCGTGCCGACGACGGCGGCGGGCCACCGCTTCTGGGAGGAGAGCGACCCGGCGGCGCGCGGCAACCAGAGGATCCACTTCTTCAAGAACGTCTCGATGCTCGGCGGCCTGCTGCTCGCCGGCGTCGACACCGACGGCAAGCCCGGGGTGGCCTGGCGTGCGCGCCGCGCCGCCCGCGACGTACGCCGCGAGGCCCGTCACCTGGCCAAGGATGCCCGTCACGAGGCCAAGCTCGTCCGCGCCCAGATCAGCTGACACCACGCCGGTGACCGCGCTCGTCGACGACCCGTGGCCGGCCCCGCGGGCCAGCGACCCCGTCGACCTCACGATCGAGCTGCCGGGCTCGAAGTCGCTGACCAACCGCGCCCTGATCCTCGCCGCGATCGCCGACGGACCCAGCGTCGTACGCCGTGCCCTGCGGTCGCGTGACACGAATCTGATGGCGCGGGCCCTCACGGCGCTCGGCGCCGAGGTCGACACGAGCAGCGACGACTGGCACGTCACGCCCGGCACGGTTCGACGCCGATGGCGAGGTCGATTGCGGGCTGGCCGGCACGGTGATGCGGTTCGTGCCTCCCGTGGCCGCGCTGTCGACCGGCACCACCAGGTTCGACGGCGACGCGCACATGCGCACCCGCCCGATCGGCACCGTCCTGACCAGCCTGCGCGATCTCGGGGTGACGATCGACGACGGCGGCCGGGGAGCACTGCCCTTCTCGGTGATCGGCGGCGGTTCGGTGCGCGGCGGGAAGGTCGTCATCGACGCGTCGATGTCCTCGCAGTTCGTGTCGGCGCTGCTGCTGGCCGGCGCGCGCTACGAGCAAGGGGTCGAGGTGTGCCACGACGGCAAGCCGGTGCCGTCGCTCCCCCACATCGAGATGACGATCGCGATGCTGCGCGCCCACGGCGTCGACGTCGACGACGCGCAGGCAGACCGCTGGGCGGTGGCGCCGGGACCGGTCCGGGCCGTCGACCACGTCATCGAGCCCGACCTCTCCAACGCTGCCCCCTTCCTCGCGCTGGCTGCGGTCTCGGGCGGCTCCGTCGTCGTACGCCGCTGGCCGGAGGCCACCACCCAGGCCGGCGACGCGCTGCGGGACATCCTCACCTCGATGGGTTGCGAGGTGACCCGGTTGCCCGAGGGGCTGCGGGTGCGGGGCACCGGGGTCCTCCACGGCATCGACGTCGACCTCCACGACGTCGGCGAGCTCACCCCCGCCGTCGCGGCCCTCTGCGCCCTGGCCGACTCCCCGTCCCACCTGCGCGGCGTCGCCCACATCCGCGCCCACGAGACCGACCGCATCAGCGCCCTCGTCACCGAGCTGACCTCCCTCGGCGCCGACGTCACGGAGCGCGAGGACGGCCTGTCCCTGCGTCCGGCCGCGCTGCACGGCGGTGTCTTCCACACCTACGCCGACCACCGGATGGCGCACGCCGGCGTCATCCTCGGCGCGGCGGTCGACGGCGTCCGCGTCGAGGACATCGGCACCACCGGCAAGACGTTCCCCGACTTCGCGCCCTTCTGGTCAGGGCTGCTGTGAGCCGGCAGCAGCAGCGGTACGACGAGAACGACCAGGAGCACTACGACCGCCCGCGCCGGCGTACCCGCCCGCGCACCAAGGAGCGACCCACCTACGACGACGCGGTCGACGGCCGCGTCGTCACGGTCGACCGCGGCCGCTTCACGCTGCTGATCGACGGGCAGATCGTGATGGCGATGAAGTCACGACCGCTCGGCCGCAAGGGCGTGGTCGTCGGCGACTGGGTGCGGGTCGTGGGCGACGTCACCGGCGCCGACGGCACCTTGGCGCGCATCGTCGAGGTCACCGAGCGCACCAGCACCCTGCGACGTACCGCCGACGACGACGACCCGATCGAGCGCGTCATCGTCTCCAACGCCGACCAGCTCGTCGTCGTCACCGCGCTGGCCGACCCCGAGCCCCGGCCACGCCTCATCGACCGCGCCCTCGTCGCGGCGTACGACGAGGGCATGGCGCCGCTGCTCTGCCTCACCAAGGCCGACCTGCGCGATCCGGAGACGTTGCTGTCGACCTACCGCTCGCTCGGGCGTGCCGTGGGTCGTGACGCAGCGCGATGGCGACCTCGAGGTCGTGCGCGACCGGCTGCGCGGACGCACCAGCGTGCTGGTCGGACACAGCGGCGTGGGCAAGTCGACGCTCGTCAACGCGCTGGTGCCCGACGCGCACCGCGCCGTCGGCGTCGTCAACACCGTCACGGGTCGCGGCCGGCACACGTCCACGTCGGCGTACCTGCTGGAGCTGCCCGACGGCGACGGCTGGATCATCGACACCCCCGGCATCCGCTCGTTCGGGCTCGCGCACGTGCGGCCCGAGAAGCTGATCGAGGCCTTCCCCGACCTCGACGAGATGACCGAGGACTGCCCCCGCGGCTGCACGCACGGCACCGACGAGCCCGAGTGCGGCCTCGACGAGGCGGTCGAGTCGGGCGAGGCCGACCCGGAGCGCGTCGAGTCGTTCCGGCGGCTCCTCGCTGCGCGCGAGGGCTCGGCCGACTAGCCCTCGCCGCTGATTGAGGAGGGCCGAGGCCCGCGCAGGCGGCCGCGTTCGACGCGCCAGGCGCTCTCAGCTCGACCAGCCAGGGCGCCTTCCTCAACCAGCGACAACGCCGGAGCGGGCTTCTCGCTGGCGAGGGCTCGGCCGACTAGCCCTCGCCGCTGGTTGAGGAGGGCCGCCAGGCCCGTCTCGAAACCAAGGCCGGCCACGACCAGGGCGCCTTCCTCAACCAGCGACCAACGCCAGGGCGCCTTCCTCAACCAGCGACCAACGCCAGGGCGCCTTCCTCAACCAGCGACGAACGCCCGCGCGCCTTCCTCGACCAGCAAGGCCGCCGGGGCGTGTTCCTCAACCAGCGAGGGACGCAGGTCAGCTACCCCAGACCGCCTGGGAGCCGGCGTCGCCGGTGAGCACGGTCCAGACGATCGTCGCGACGGCACCGGCCAGCAGCAGCACCGAGAGCAGAAGGCGGACCGCGCCGCCGCTGCGGTGCGCGAGCCCGTTGAGGACCGCCACGACCGCGAATCCGCTCACCACGAGCCGCAGGGTCCCGGCGAGGTCCTCGTGGTGCTCGATCTTGTCGAGGATCTCGCCCGAGAAGCCCTCGAAGCGGTCGGAGTCGAAGAAGTCCTCGCCGGTCAGGTACGCCGCCCAGATCGAGCCGGCGGCAAGGAGGGCCAGCAGGACCATCGGCCAGCGCAGGCGGTCACGCCACGGCGGCACGAGGTAGGCGAGGGCCGCGAGCGCGGCGAGCGGCCCGAAGACGACAGCGGCGTGCACGACCAGCGGGTGCAGGGGAACACCGTTGATCTCCATGGCCTCACGGTAGTGCCACGTTCGATGAACCGACTGGCACTAGCCTGTGCGACATGCCCATCTCCGGTCCGGGTTCGCCCGACTACACCGACGACCTCCGGCTCGCGCACGTGCTCGCCGACGACGCCGACTCGACGTCGACGTCGCGGTTCAAGGCGCTCGACCTGCACGTGATGAGCAAGCCCGACCTCACCCCGGTCACCGACGCCGACCAGGCCGTCGAGGAGGGCATCCGGCGCACCCTGTCGCGCGCCCGCTCGCGCGACGCCGTACTCGGTGAGGAGACGGGCTCGACCGGCCACAGCCAGCGGCGCTGGGTGATCGACCCGATCGACGGCACCAAGAACTTCGTGCGCGGCGTGCCCGTCTGGGCGACCCTGATCGCGCTGGTCGTCGACGACGAGGTGGTGGTCGGCGTGGTCTCGGCCCCGGCGCTCCAGCGACGCTGGTGGGCGTCGAAGGGCAACGGCGCCTGGACCGGCCGCTCGCTGCTCAAGGCGACCCAGTGCGAGGTCTCCGACGTACGCCGCCTCGAGGACGCGTCGCTGTCCTACAGCTCGCTCCACGGCTGGGACGAGCGTGGCCGCCTCGACGACTTCTGGTCGCTGTCGCGGCGGTGCTGGCGGACCCGGGCGTACGGCGACTTCTGGTCCTACATGCTGCTCGCCGAGGGGGCCGTCGACCTGGCCGCGGAGCCCGAGCTCGAGACCTACGACATGGCCGCGCTCGACATCGTCGTGCGCGAGGCGGGTGGCCGTTTCACCTCCCTCGACGGCACCGACGGGCCGTTCGGCGGCAACGCGCTGGCCTCCAACGGCCACCTGCACGAGGCGGCGCTGGCGTTCCTCGGCTCGTTGCCCGACGACGAGCAGGACCCCGACTCGCGGCGTCCGGGCCCGGCTCGGTGCACGACCTGCGCGACCGCCGCCGTCGCTCGACTGATCGTCGAGCGGGCCGTCTCGTCAGCCGTGTCGGCCCTGTTGCCGGCCGCCGGACGCGACTAGCCTCGGAGTCCACTCGACGACGATCGAGCCACCGGAGGAGTGCCATGCGGATCAACGACGTGCTCAAGGCGAAGCCCAGCCACGACGTCATCACCATCAGCCCCGATGCCACCGTGCGCGAGCTCATCGCGCTGCTCGCCCAGCACAACGTCGGCGCCCTCGATCGTCAGCGGAGACGGCTCCTCGGTCGACGGCATCGTCAGCGAGCGTGACGTCGTACGCCGCCTGCACGACGACGCCGGCGTCCTCGACGGCCCGGTCGGCTCGATCATGACCGCCGATGTGCGCACCTGCGAGGGCACCCGCGCTCGACGAGCTGCATGCAGGTGATGACCGAGCACCGCATCCGCCACGTGCCGGTGGTCACCGACGGCAGGCTCGACCGGCATCATCAGCATCGGCGACTCGTGAAGCACCGCATCGACGAGCTGGAGTTCGAGCGCGACCAGCTCGACAGCTACGTCCACCAGACCTGAGGCGTCGCACGGGCGTCCCACTGAGAGGTGCCTCGCCATGGACAAGCCTGAAGTCGACCCGCACATGGGAGACGTCCCGTCCGACCTCGAGGTCACCGACCTGATCGAGGGCGACGGCACGAGGCCACCTCCGGCAAGACCGTCTCGGTCCACTACGTGGGCGTCGCGCACTCGTCCGGCGAGGAGTTCGACGCGTCGTACAACCGTGGTGAGCCCCTGCAGTTCCGCCTCGGCATCGGCCAGGTGATCTCCGGCTGGGACCAGGGCGTGGAGGGCATGAAGGTCGGCGGACGACGCCAGCTCGTCATCCCGCCGCACCTGGGCTACGGCGACCGCGGCGCCGGCGGCGTCATCGGTCCGGGCGAGACGCTGATCTTCGTCGTCGACCTGCTCGGCGTCAGCTGACCTACCGGGCAGGTCGTCCGCGACCTCGCCGGTGGCCACCCGCGCCGACACCCCGCCGAGCGACACCACGTCGCCGGGCACCAGCTGGCGCCCGCGCCGCGTCTCGACCTCGCCGTTGACCTCGACCGAGCCCTGGATCATCAGCGGCCTGGCCTCGGAGCCGTGGTCGATGAGGTTGGCGAGCTTGAGGAACTGACCGAGCCGGATCGACTCGTCGCGGATCGGGACGTCCTGGGGGTCGGGCATGGAGCCATTGTGTCTCGGCCGCCTGGTTTCGAGACAGGCGCCAGCGCGCCTTCCTCAACCGACGGCCGCGGGGCATCAGCCGAACAGCACGCTCGACGGTGTGGATGAGCACGCCGACGAGGCCGCCGACGATCGTGCCGTTGATCCGGATGAACTGGAGGTCGCGGCCGACGTGCAGCTCGATGCGCCGGGCGGCCTCCTTGCCGTCCCAGCGCTCGATCGTGTGCGTGATGACGGCGGTGACCTCGGCGCCGTACCGGGAGACGGCGAAGACGGCGACGTCGGCCGCGGTCCTGTCGAGGCGCTTGCGGAGCTCGGCGTCGGTGGTGAGGTTGCCGGCGAACGTCGACGAGCTCGGCGAGCAGCCGCTGGCGAACGGCGCCGTCCGGGTCGTCGAGCGAGGCCAGGAGCGCCCGGCGCAAGGCGTTCCAGAGCGAGACGCCGGTGGCCAGCACCTGTGGATGGGCGAGCACGCGCTCCTTGAGCCGCTCGGCGCGCGCCTGCGTGTCGGGGTCGACCATCAGGTCCTGTGCGAGCTGGCCCAGGACCTGGTCGAGCGCGCCGCGAGCGTGGTGACGCGGGTCGTCGCGGATGTCCGTGACCCAGCGGACGGCCTCGGCGTGGATGCGGTGGGTAACCGCCTCGTTGAGCCGCGGCGGCGCCCACCACGGCGCCCGTTCGCCGATGACCTCGACGAACGTGTCGGGGTTCTTCACAGCCAGCGGTGCAGCTCCTCGAGGGCGAGGTCGACCATCCCGTGGTGCAGGTCGTCGTGCACGATCTCGGCGAGCAGTCCTCCGGCCAGTGGGCGAGACCGGCTCCTCGCGGAAGCGCGGCAGCAGCGCCTCGGTGAAGAAGTCCTCGATGTGGTCGTCGCGCACCTTGCCGAGACCGAGGGCGGCGACGTCGGCGACCTCGTCGACGACCCGACGGGCGTTGGCCTCGTCGGTGAGCCAGGTGCCGACGCGGGCCGAGATGGTCGCGGCGGCCACCCGTTCGCGGATCACGCCCTCCTGCAGGAAGTTCTCGCCGACGAACTCCTCCAGCCCGCGACCGAGGTCGTCCTTGCGGCGCGGGATCAGCGCGGTGTGCGGGATCGGCAGGCCGAGCGGGTGCCTGAAGAGCGCGGTCACCGCGAACCAGTCGGCGATCGCGCCGACCATCGACGCCTCCGCACCGGCGTTGACGAAGCCGAGGAAGCCGTCCTGGCCCAGCGTGGCGACGTACACGACGGCCGCCAGGGCGAGCAGGGACACGGCCACCGTGCGCATCCGGCGCAGGCCGCGACGGCGCGCCTCGTCGGCGGCCGGGTCGGACGTGATCATCGGGGCGGTGCTGGCGCTGGTGCTCATCGCGGCCATCCTCTCCTGCCGTGCCAGAATGCCGCCCATGCCGATCCCTGGGCCTCGCACGATCATCACCTTCGGCACGTTCGACGTGTTCCACGTCGGGCACCTCCGGGTGCTCGAACGCGCCGCTGCCCTCGGTGACCGGCTCGTCGTCGGGGTGTCCGCCGATGCTCTCAACGAGCGCAAGAAGGGCCGCGTTCCCGTGTTCAGCGAGGGCGAGCGGCTCGCGATCGTGGCCGCACTGAGGGTCGTCGACCAGGTGTTCGTCGAGGAGAGCCTCGAGCTCAAGCGCGACTACATCGTCGAGCACGGCGCCGACGTGCTGGTGATGGGCGACGACTGGGCCGGCAAGTTCGACGAGTTCAGCGACGTCTGCGAGGTCGTCTACCTGACCCGCACGCCGGCCATCTCCACCACCGCGATCATCGAGCACATCGCGGACCTCTAGCGGTTCTGTCGTTGGTCGAGTAGGGCCGCCAGACCCGCATCGAGACCTGATCCGTCCGGGCGGTCTCGATACACCTTGCTCGTTCCTCGCTCGGCACTCGACCACCGAGCACAAGTCGCGACGCACTCCACCACCGCGATCATCGAGCACATCGCGGACCTCTAGCGGGCTTCGAGACTCACCGGCCCGGCGGCGCACGCGCCCGCGGCGGGGGCTCAAAGCGCGGCGTGGCGCCGCGCAGCCGCGGACGACCCGAGCGCGCACCACCGCGGCGACGCGGCACGCCTGTCCCCCGCCGCGGATGCGGGCGCCGCCGACCACCCGTGGCATCCGGGTCTCGATACACCTTGCTCGTTCCTCGCTCGGCACTCGACCACCGAGCAATGTCGCGGCACTCGACCACCGAGCAATGTCGCGGCACTCGACCACCGAGCACCGTCGCGGACCCCTCGACCACCGAAGTCCGGGCCACGCCGGGGTGCTTCCGGTACGTCGGGCACCCACGCCACGTAGCCTGTTGCCCCCGTGCCTCGTCGGAAACCGACCGACGGGCCCGATGGAGGGATTCTCGTGCGTCGTCTCGTCACGCTGGTGCTCGCCGCAGCCGTGCCGCTCACCCTCGCCCTGCCGGGCGCGGTGGCCGCTGACCCCCGCAAGCCCGCCGCCCCCGTGGCGCCCGTGATCGAGCAGGCCCGTGCTGCCCTCGACGGCACGGCGAAGGAGGCCGACCGCGACGTCAGCATGGCCCTGCGCGACGTGTTCCTGGCGCGCCCCGACCTCGACGCGGCAGGGAAGGCGCAGGCCGACAGCCTGCTCGCCCGTCCGACCGACCCGGAGAACCCCGACAACCCCGACACGACGTCGTACGCCGGTGCACCGACTGCCCGCGCGTGCGGCGCGCACGTCTGCATCACCTACGCCACCGCCGGCCCGCACACGTCGAGCGCGACCTGGGCCAACCAGGCGCTCCAGGTGATGGAGACGTCGTGGAGCCGCGAGGTGGACGAGCTGGGCTACCCGGCTCCCGCAGCCGACGGTGCCGCCGGCGGCGACGCCCGCTTCGACGTCTACCTCGCCGACGTGTCGTCGGAGGGCTACTACGGCTTCTGCGTGCCCGAGGCGCCCGTCGCCGGCCAGCGCTACCTCGCGCAGGCCTACTGCATCCTCGACAACGACATGCTGGGCTTCCCGATGGACCCGGTGTCCAGCCTGCGCGTGACCGCGGCCCACGAGTTCTTCCACGCCATCCAGTTCAACCTGGACGCCGCCGAGGACAAGTGGTGGATGGAGGCCACCGCCACCTGGATGGAGGAGCAGGTCGCCGGCGACGTCAACGACAACCGGCAGTACCTCCCCGTCGGCCAGCTGGGCAAGCCCGGCACCCCCCTCGACACGTACGACGGCACGCTGGCCATGTACGGCAACTGGATCTTCGTCCAACGACTCGCCCAGGCCTACGGCGTCGACGCGATCCGGCAGATCTGGTCCCGGCTCAACGCCGCGACCGGCGCCCCCGACCAGTCGTCGATCAGCGCCGTGTCCAGCTTCCTGAAGACGAAGAAGACGAAGTTCGCCGACTTCTACTCCGCCTTCGTGGAGGCCAACCAGATCCCGAGGAAGAAGTACGCCGAGGGCTCGGCGTACAAGGCCTCACCGGTGGCCTCGAAGGTCACCCTGACCGGCAAGAAGCGCAAGTCGGGCACCAAGAAGCTGGCGGCTCCGCACCTGTCCAGCACCTCGATCAAGTTCAAGCCCGGCAAGGGGCTCAAGGGCAAGCGCAAGCTGCTCATCAAGGTCGACGCGACCCGTGGCAAGAAGGCCAACCCGGTCGCCCGGGTGATGGTCTTCAAGAAGAAGGGCTCGGTCTCGCGGGTCACCATCAAGCTGAACAAGAAGGGCAAGGGCAGCAAGGTGGTGAACTTCAACCGCGGCAAGGTCTCGAAGCTCGTCCTGCTGCTCAGCAACGCCTCGACCCGCTACAAGAACTGCGTGACGGCCAACACCACGTGGGCGTGCGGCGGACGACCCAAGGACGACAAGCAGAAGTTCATCGTCAACGCGTCGGTGCGCTAGCGACCGGGATGACGCGCACCCATCTCGGGTTCCGGCCCGGACCCGAGGCCCGGGCCGCGCTCGGCGCGGTCCCGGGTGAGGTGACGACGAGTGACGACCCGTCGGGGCAGCTGCGCGAGGACTTGCTGCGCGACGTCGCCGGGTGCGACGCGGTCGTCACGCTGCTGACCCAGCGCGTCGACGACGAGCTGCTCGACGCGGCCGGTCCGGGGCTTCGCGTCGTGGCCAACGTCGCGGTCGGCCACGACAACGTCGACGTCGAGGCCTGCCGGCGCCGCGGCGTCGTCGTGACGACGACTCCCGGCGTGCTCGACCAGGCCACGGCCGACCTGGCCTTCGCCCTGGTGCTGGCCACGGCCAGGAGGGTCGTGGAGGCAGACGCGTTCATCCGGGCCGGCAACTCGTGGAGCTGGAGCCCCGACCTGTACGTCGGCCTCGACGTCACCGGCGCCACGCTCGGCATCGTCGGCCTCGGCCGGATCGGCCGGGCGGTCGCACGCCGCGCCGCTGCGTTCGACATGCGCGTGCTGGCGACGCCGTCCCGGAGCGGCGCGGACGCAGCGGCAGAGCTCGGAGTCGAGACGCTGCCTCTCGACTCGCTGCTGCGCGAGAGCGACATCGTCTCGCTGCACTGCCCGCTCACCCCCGAGACACGGCACCTGATCGGCGCGCCCCAGCTGGCCCTGATGAAGCCCGAGGCGATCCTGGTCAACACCGCGCGCGGACCGATCGTCGACGAGGCGGCGCTGGTGGCGGCGCTGGTCGAAGGTCGGATCGGCGGGGCCGGACTCGACGTCTTCGAGCACGAGCCGGACATCCACCCCGACCTCGTCGGCCGGCCCGATGTCGTGCTCCTCCCCCACATCGGCAGTGCCGGGCGGCGTACCCGCCTGCGCATGCTCGAGCTGGCCCTCGACAACGCGCGGGCCGTGCTGGCCGGCGAACCTCCGCCGACGCCGGTGTGAGTCAGACCCCGCCGGACGTCGTGACCCGCACGAGCGGCGCCAGCTGCTCGAGCACCGTGACGGCCTGCCTGTGGAGCTTCTCCGTGGCTCCTGCGCAGGCGTCGGACACCACGGTGACCTGTCGGCCCGCATCGGCAGCACCGAGCGCGGTGCCCAGCACGCAGCACTCCGTCGCCACGCCGCACATGACCAGCGGTGCGTCGCCCACGACCGCCTCCAGCTCGGGACCCCACTTCGAGAACGTCGGCAGGCTCACCACAGGCAGGCCGTCCGGCACGGCCGACGTCAGGTCCCACACCGGGTCGTCCTCGGGCACCCGGAACGACGGCCACTGGTCGTAGTAGGCCGCCCACGCACCGGGCTCTCGCGGGTCGCGGACGAACCGCGTCCACACCACCCGGCCCGCGAACCGCTCGACGAGACGGGCCACCACCCGCTCCACATACGGGTAGCCCGGTGTCGCCCAGTCGGACGACGGGTCACCGAACGCGACCTGCATGTCGATGACCACCAGCCAGGGCCGGGTCGGGCTCTCGTCCATGTCGCGACCGTATCGCCGCGCGCACAACTTCGTCGGTCCCGTGCCCGTCAAACAAGCGTGGGGAGACGCATCTCGCTGGGGGCAGTGATCATCGCGCTGGTGGCGCTCGTCGTCACCGGCGCGGTGATCGTGCGTGCCGACCCGGCACCCCGGCTCGGGTCCGCGCCCGCCCCACCGCCTGCTCCCCCGGCATCCCTCGACGACCTGCCCCTGGGTCCGGCGACCCGCGTGCCGTGGTGGCAGGACGGCACGCTCCACGTCGGCGACGCCACCATCGAGACCCCGCTGGATCTCCTGCTCTACGGCAACGGGACCACGGTCGTGGGTCGCGCGCACTTCGACCGCGGGTCGGAGTGGTTCGTGGTGCGGGACTCGACCCTCGAACCCCTCGTCGCCTCGCCTGGTCTCGTGACCACTGAGGTCTCCGCCGACGGGGGCACGATCATCTGGTCCGATGCCGTCGCCGAGGACCGGCGCCGCATCACGGCGTACGACGTCGCGTCGGAGGCGGTGACCGGCTCGATCGAGATCCCGGTCGAGACCTTCTGCTGCACGGGCAACGGCGAGGTGTACCTGGGTGGCGTGACGACGGACGGCAGGGTCGTCTGGTCGGTCGACCGCACGTCCTTCGGCTGGCGCCCCGGCGAGCCCGACGCCGTGCCGGCGGACATGCCGGACCACCAGCCGGCGGTCGAGAAGTGGCCGGGCGGGCTGATGTGGCAGCACGTGGGCCGGAACGTCTATCAGCACGAGGGTGTGCTCGCCACCATGGCGGACAACGGCACCGTGCGACGCGTCGGCCGGGTGCCCACCGACCAGGGTGGTGAGTGGTCGCCCGACGGGACGTCGTACGCCTATCCGGGCCAGGAGGACGGCCGCTCGCTCGCAAAGGCGAACCTCGGCCACGTCTGGGTGCACGACGTCGACTCGGGCGTACGCCGGCACCTGGACCTGCCCACCGAGCTCCCCTTCTCGCTGGTCGCCTGGGAGTCGCGCAGCGCCGTCATCCTGGAGACCAGGCTGCCGTTCGACGGCGTCGACGACGAGCACGCCGGACTGCAGGGGCTGGTGCGGTGCCACCCCGCCACGGGCGACTGCGAGCAGGTGGCCGGGGCCCCGGCCGGTGTGCCGGTGCTGCCCCACTAGGACCCGGGAGCGCGAAGCAGGTGGCCGCTGAGCGTGCCGAGAACGGTGCGTACGGCGACCGTCACCCACGCCACCAGGAGGCCGGCGTACAGGACCAGCGCAACCACGGACAGGAACGTCGCACCGGTGGCGACGGCCAGCCCCGAGGTCCCGGTCACCACCGTGCCGAGCGGGAAGGTGAACGACCACCAGGTCAGCGAGAACGGCAGACCCTGGCGAGCGGTCCGGACCGTGATCGCCAGCGCCAGCGCGAGCCAGAGCATCGCGAAGCCCCACATCGGCGCCCCGTAGACGAGGCCCATGGCCTCGAACGCCGCGCCGTACGGCGCCGGCAGCACCTGCGAGGCCGTGCCACCGAGCGTGTGCGAGGCCGTGATCGACTGGCCGAGCGGACCGAGCACGATCCACAGCGTCGGCACGGCTGCTGCGGCCCCGGCCCCGTGCCGGACCAGGCGACCCCAGACGAGGGTGATGACGACGATGCTGGCGACCAGCGTCAGCCCGAACATCATCGTGCAGGCGAGCTGCATCGCGAGCTGCCACTGCCCGGCGGGCAGGTGCGGCAGCAGGAGCGGCCCGGTGGCGGCGCTCACCATCGGGGGCACCACCGGCATCAGCCAGCCGCCGAACGCCGAGTCGGGCCTCACATCGTGGCTGGTGATGGCCTTGTAGGGCACCGCCACCGCCGTCCAGAGCCCCAGCAGGGTGCCCGTGGTCCAGAGCGCGACGTCGATGCTCACCGCCGACGCGATCCCGACCAGCGGCTCCCCCACCAGCACGGCACCGGCGCCGACGGTCATCAGGGCCATCGCGGGCGCTCCGTAGAAGTGCGACATCACCGGGTCGTCCAGGTGCCGGCGCGCGGTGTCCGGGTGGTGCATCCAGTGCAGCGCCGTCGCCACGACGATCACCGCCAGGAGCACCACGTCGGCGGCCCAGACGATGCCGGCGAAGGCCTCGAGCCCGCGGTACGTCGACCGGCAGAGTCGCCGCGGCGTTGGCGACGATCCCGGTGCCCATCACCGACGCGAACCAGTTGGGACCGATGAAGGCGAACGGACGCTGGCCCTCGAGCCGGGCCAGGAATGTCGGCCGCGTGGCGACGGTGCTGCTCATGGGACAAGTCTCGATCGGCGAGGACCTGCCCAGTAGTCCCGTCGTCCCTGTGCCGTCACAGGCAACGCCTGTGGGCGGCGTACGGTATTGCCTGTGCCTTCCCACGTCCCCGACCTTGCCGGCCTGCAGCTCGTCGTCGGCATCGCCCGTCACGGCAGCATCGGTGGGTCCGCCCGGGCGATGGGCATCAGCCAGCAGGCTGCGTCCGAGCGCCTCCGCGCCGTCGAGGCGCAGACCGGCCTCACGCTGGTGCATCGCGGGTCGCGCGGGTCGCGGCTGACGCCCGCTGGCGTGGTGGTCGCCGAATGGGCGGCCCGCCTGCTCGACCTCGCCGACGAGATCGACACCGCGATCACCGGACTCCGCGGCGACCGCAACCACGACCTCACCGTGTGGGCCAGCATGACGATCGCCGAGAGCCTCATCCCCCGGTGGCTGGTGCAGCTGCGGCAACGCCAGCTCGGCGAGGGCCGGCGGCCCACCGCGGTGAGCCTGCACGCGTCCAACAGCGGCAACGTCGTCGACGCCGTGCGCGACGGGACGGCCCAGCTCGGCTTCGTCGAGGGGGTCCGGGCACCCCGGGGGTTGCGGCACACCCAGGTGGCGTACGACGACCTCGTCCTGGTGGCCGCCGCCGGGTCGCCTCTCGGTCGCCGGCGCACACCGCTGCCGCCCGAGGAGGTCGCAGAGCTCCAGCTGACCAGCCGCGAGCGCGGCTCCGGCACGCGCGAGGTCCTGGAGGCCTCGCTCCGGGCGCACGGCCTCACCATGGGCGACGCCGTCGTGGAGCTGACCACCGCCACCGCGATCCGCGAGGCCGTGCTGGCCGGCAGCTCCCCGGCCTTCCTCAGCCACCGCGTCGTCGCTCGCGAGCTGGACTCCGGCCACCTCGTCGCCGTGCCTACGACCGGGCTCGACCTCACCCGGGTCTTCCGCGCCGTGTGGGTGGGCAGCAAGCAGCCGCCCGCGGGCCCGGTGCGTGACCTCGTCGCCATCGCCCGCGCTGCGGACCGCATGCAGCCGGGCGACGCTGGGTACCCGTCGGCATGAGCGAGACCCTGAGCTTCGGCACCCTCGAGATCACCTTCGACGAACGTGTCCTCCGACCCCGTGAGTGGACGACCGGCCAGTCGGTGTGGGCCGGCTCGCTGCTCATGGACGGGGTGCCGGACGGCCCCGTGCTCGAGCTCTGCGCCGGTGCCGGGCAGATCGGCCTGCTCGCCGTCGCGGGCTCGGGGCGCAGGCTCGTGTGCGTCGACGCCGATCCCGTCGCCTGCGACTTCGCGCGGGCCAACGCCCGCGCCGCCGGCCTGGCCGAGCTGGTCGAGGTGCGGCACGGCAGGCTCGAGAGCGCGCTCGGCGACGACGAGCTCTTCGCGCTGGTCATCGCCGACCCGCCCTGGGTACGCCGACAGGAGACCGGCCGCTACCCCGAGGACCCGCTCCTCGCCATCGACGGCGGCGACGACGGGCTCGATGTCGCGCGCGCCTGCCTGGCGGTCATCGAACGACACCTGATGCCCGGCGGGGCCGGGGTGCTGCAGCTCGGCTCGGAGGCACAGGTCGAGGCGCTCCGTGCGGATCCGCAGGTGCGCGCCGGCGCACTGTCGCTCTCGGAGGTGCGCCCTCATGAGCGGGGCGTGCTCGTGCTGGTCGACCGGTCGGCCGACGACTCAGCCTGACATCGGGCTCGGCCACCGCACTGTGCCCCGGCAGCGCCGAGCTCTCCGGGGGGCTCGGGAAGGCACGTGACCACCTCGAGCAGATCCAAGGTCGATCCGGTCAAGCCGTCGGATCTGGGTACCGGGCCTCGGCGTACGGTGACGAGATCCGTCAGCGCGCCGGACCCGATGCGACAGGAGCACCGCTGTGAGCACCACGAGCCGTCTGATCCAGGCCCCGGTCGACAAGGTGTGGGAGGTGCTGTCCGACGGCTGGCTCTACGGGCTGTTCGTCGTGGGGGCGTCGCGGATGCGCGACGTCGACGACACCTGGCCCGCGGTCGACGCCAAGCTGCACCACTCGGTCGGGGCCTGGCCGGCGCTGATCGACGACACCACGAGCGTCGTCGCATGCACACCGCACCAGACGCTGACGCTGCGCGCACGCGCCTGGCCGGCCGGCGAGGCCGAGGTGATCTTCACCCTCGAGGCGCGCGGCAGTGCGACGGAGCTCACGATCGAGGAGGACGCCGTCTCCGGACCCGGAACCCTGGTCCCCAAGCCCGTGCGCGACATGCAGCTGAGGCTGCGCAACGAGGAGACCCTGCAGCGGTTCGCCTACCTCGCCGAGCGCCGGAAGAGCTGACGCCGATGGCGACCCGGGGTTCGGCGTACGACGCGATCGTCGTCGGCGCAGGGCCCAACGGCCTGGTCGCCGCCAACCGCCTCGCCGACGCCGGCTGGTCGGTGCTGGTGCTCGAGCAGCAGGCCGAGGTCGGCGGTGCCGTGCACAGCGACCGTGAGGTCCACCCCGACTTCGTGCACGACACGTTCAGCGCGTTCTACCCGTTGGCGGCGGTGTCGCCGTCGATCCGCTCCTTCGGCCTGGAGGACCACGGCCTGGCCTGGACGCACGCCCCCGCCGTGCTCGGGCACCCCACCCCCGACGGCCGGTGGGTCCTCCAGCACCGCGACCGGCAGCTGACCGCCGGCTGGCTGGACGACGCCCACGGCGGCGACGGCGAGCGCTGGCTCGAGCTCTGCGCCACCTGGGACCAGATCGGCGACCAGATCATCGGTGCCCTGCTGTCGCCGTTCCCTCCGGTGCGCTCGGGGATCGGCGCGCTCGCGCGGCTGCGCCGGGCCGGCGGGCTCGACCTCGTCAAGACGTTCCTCACGCCGGTGGCCGACCTCGCACGGGACCGGTTCGGTGGCGACGGACCCGGGCTCCTGCTGGCCGGCAACGCCGGGCACTCCGACATCCCTCTCGAGTCACCGGGGTCCGGGCTGTTCGGCATCCTGATGACGATGCTGGGCCAGACGGTGGGCTTCCCCGTGCCCGTGGGCGGTGCCGGCAACCTGTCGCAGTCCCTGGCTCGCCGGTTCGAGTCGCTCGGCGGCGAGATCAGGTGCGGCCGGGCCGTGACCGAGATCCTCGTCGAGGACAGGCGGGCCCGTGGAGTGGTCACCGCCGACGGGGAGAGGGTCGCCGCCAGCCGCGCGGTGGTCGCCGACGTGACGGCACCACGGCTCTTCGGCGGTCTGCTCCGGGCCGAGCACCTGCCGGCGCGGGTGTCCCGCGGCATGGAGCACTTCCAGCTCGACCCCGGCACGGTCAAGGTCGACTGGGCGCTCAGCGGGCCGGTGCCGTGGGCCAGCGCACCGGAGCACGCCCCGGGCACGGTGCACGTCGCCGACTCGGTCGACCAGATGTCCGAGGCGCTGGGGCAGGTCGCCGCGCGCGCGATCCCGGCCGAGCCGTTCATGCTCTCCGGGCAGATGACCACGACCGACCCCACGCGCTCCCCGTCGGGCACGGAGTCGATGTGGGCCTACACGCACGTCCCGCAGCCGGACCCCCGGGTCCGCGACGCGGGAGACGGCACGATCACCGGGTCGTGGGACCACGACGACTGCGAGCGCTTCGCGGACCGCATGCAGCAGCGCTTCGAGCGTCTCGCGCCGGGGTTCGGCTCCCGCGTCCTCGCCCGGCGGGTGCTCGGACCGCACCAGCTCGAGTCCCGCAACGCGAACCTGGTCGGCGGCTCCGTCAACGGGGGTACGTCGCAGCTCCAGCAGGAGCTGTTCCTGCGCCCCGTCCCCGGACTACTGGGCCGGGCCGAGACCGGGATCGCCGGGCTCTACCTGGGTTCCGCGAGCGCGCACCCGGGCGGGGGCGTCCACGGGGCGCCCGGCGACAACGCGGCCCGCGCCGCGCTCTTCCACGCCCGGGTCGCCCGGATCCGGCACCCGTTGACACGCAGCTGACCGCGACCCGGGCGGGTGGGCCGCGCACTTCGGGGTACCGGATCCCATGAAGGCACTCACCTGGCAGGGCAACCAGAACGTCTCCGTCGAGGACGTCCCCGACCCGCGCATCGAACAGCCGACCGACGCCGTCATCGAGGTGACCTCCACCGCGATCTGCGGCTCCGACCTGCACCTCTACCAGGTGCTGGGGCCCTACCTCCACGCCGGCGACGTGCTCGGCCACGAGACGATGGGCGTGGTCCGCGAGGTCGGCTCCGACGCCGGCGACCTGAAGGTCGGCGACCGGGTCGTCGTACCGTTCAACATCTCCTGCGGGCACTGCTGGATGTGCTCGCGCGGACTGTTCGCCCAGTGCGAGACCACCCAGGTCACCCGGTTCGGCAAGGGCGCCTCGCTGTTCGGCTACACCGAGCTCTACGGATCGGTGCCCGGCGGCCAGGCCGAGTTCCTCCGCGTCCCGCAGGCCCAGTTCGGCCCCGTCAAGCTTCCGGAGGGCGGCCACGACGAGCGCTACCTCTACCTCTCCGACGTGCTCCCCACGTCGTGGCAGGCCGTCGAGTACGCCGACGTGGGCGAGGGCGACACCCTCGCGGTCTTCGGCCTCGGCCCCATCGGGCAGATGTCGGCTCGCATCGCGCTGCGCAAGGGCGTTCGGGTGATCGGTGTCGACCTCGTGCCCGAGCGCCTGGCCCTGGCCAGGGAGTGGGGGGTCGAGGTGCTGGACCAGTCCGAGGTGGGCAAGGTCGACCGGGTCGCCGAGGCCGTCTTCGAGCTGACCGGCGGCCGGGGTGCCGACGCCACGATCGACGCGGTCGGCATGGAGGCGCACGGGTCGCCGGTCGCCCAGGCAGCCGTGGCCGCCGTCGGCGTGCTGCCCGACGCGCTCGCCAAGCCGGCGATCGACAGGCTGGGCGTCGACCGCGCGGCCGCCCTCATCGCCGCCATCAAGTCGGTACGCCGCGGCGGGACCGTCTCGGTCAGCGGTGTCTACGGCGGAGAGGTCGAGCCGCTGCCGATGATGGAGATGTTCGACCGCGGCATCCAGCTGCGGATGGGACAGTGCCACGTCAAGCAGTGGACCGACGACATCCTCGGGGTGCTGGAGCAGGACGACGACGTGCTCGGCGTCGAGTCGCTGGCCACGCACCGGCTGCCCCTCGCAGACGCTCCGGCGGCGTACGAGATGTTCCAGAAGAAGGCGGACGGCTGCATCAAGGTCGTGCTCAAGCCGTGACGGATGCCCGCGTACCGCGGGTCGTCCTCGTCACCGGGGCGTCCAGCGGGATCGGGCTCGCGGCCGCGCTGCGGGCCTCCGCCCGCGGTGACCACGTCGTCCTGGTCGCGCGCGGTGAGGTCGCGCTCGACGACTCCGCGCGCCAGTGCCGAGAGGCCGGCGCATCGAGCGCGGTGGCGATGCTCGCCGACGTGGGCGACGACGCCGACGTCGCCCGTGTCGTCGCCGCCATCCTGTCCGAGCACGACGGGATCGACCTGGTCGTCCACGCCGCAGGCGTGGTGGCCTACGGCCGCACCGAGGACGTCCCGCCCGAGGTCTTCGACGCCGTCATCCGCACCAACCTGATCGGCTCGGTCAACGTCGCGCGTCACGTCGTACCCGTGCTACGCCGCCAGGAGCGCGGCGGGCTGGTGCTGGTCGGGTCGTTGATCGGGCACATCGCCGTACCCCTGATGAGCCCCTACGTGCTCAGCAAGTGGGGCGTGCACGTCCTGGCCCGCCAACTGCGCCTCGAGAACCGCGACCTGCCTGACGTGCACATCGCCTACGTCGCCCCGGGCGGCGTCGACACGCCGATCTACGCCCAGGCCGCGAGCTACCTCGGCGTCCACGGGCGCCCCCCGCCGCCCGTCAGCTCCCCCGAGAGGGTCGCCCGCATCGCCATCGAGCGGGGTGAGCTCGGCCACCGACGCCGGCAGATCGGCATCGCCAACGATGTCGTGCGCTTCGGCTTCAACGCACTGCCACGCCTGTACGACGTGCTGATCGGTCCGCTGTTCGCCGCCGGTGCGCTCGATCGAACGCGACCGGTGCCCCACGGGTCGGGCAACGTGCTCGCGTCGCAGGAGGACGGCAACGCCCTGCACGGCCACCAGGGCAGCGCGCTGTTGGGCATCCTCCGCAACCTGCGCCAGCGGTAGCCGGTGCATGATCGGCCGTCCCCGGGGGCACCGGGTCACATGGACACTTCGACACCGGGACCCGACAAGCCGACCGAGCTCGAGGGCGTGCCCGAGGGCGAGGAGATCAACGAGACCGACGCCGCCCGACGGACCGAGCTCGATCCCGAGAGCCAGCCGAACCTTCCGGACCAGCCGCACGCCGAGGACCCCCTCACCGCCGACGAGGACGCCGACCCCACGGCATGAACGACCAGCGGCTCGTCGCCGACGTGATGGTCGAGCGGCTTCGCGCCTGGGGCGTCAGCCGGCTGTTCGGCTACTCGGGCGACGGGATCAACTCCTTCCTGGGCGCCCTGCGCCGGGCCGGTGGGCCGGCCCTGGTGCAGGCCCGGCACGAGGAGAACGCGGCCCTGATGGCCGTCGGTCATGCCAAGTACACCGGCGAGACGGGCGTGATGGTCAGCACCCAGGGACCGGGCGCCGTACACCTCCTCAACGGGCTGTACGACGCCAAGCTCGACCACGTCCCGGTGGTCGCCATCGTCGGCCAGCAGCAGACCAGCGTGCTCGGCTCGGAGTACCAGCAGGAGATCGACCTGCAGAGCCTCTTCAAGGACGTCTCGGCCCAGTTCCTCCAGACGATCCTGACCGCGGACCAGGCCCCGATGGTCATCGACCGGGCCTTCCGCACCGCGCAGACGACCCGCTCTCCGTGCGTCGTGGTCGTCCCCCACGACGTGCAGCAGGAGCCGATGCCCGACGACCTTCCGCACGAGCACGGCGTCATGGTCACCGCGCCCGGCTGGAACCTTCCCCACGTGGTGCCGCACGCCGATGACCTCCGGCGCGCCGCCGACGTGCTCAACGCCGGTGAGCGGGTGGCCCTGCTCGTCGGGCAGGGCATCCGTGACGCGGGCGACGTGGTCCGCGCGGTAGCCGAGCGCCTCGGTGCCGGAGTCACGACGAGCCTCCTCGGGAAGCCGTGGTGGGACGAGTCGCTGCCCTACAGCTGCGGGGTGATGGGCCACCTCGGTACGACGGCGTCCGCTCGCCTGATGGAGTCCTGCGACACCCTGCTCATGATCGGCACCAACGACCCCTGGACCGAGTACTACCCGGGGCCCGACCAGGCACGCGGCGTCCAGGTCGACCTCGACGGCCGGCACATCGGCAACCGCTACCCGGTCGCGGTGGGGCTCACCGGTGACGCCGCGGACACCCTGACGGCGCTGCTCCCACTCCTCGCCGAGAAGCCGCCGGCCCCGTGGATCGACGAGGTCCGCGGCTGGGTCGAGCAGTGGCACGACCTCGCCGGGCGTCGAGCGCGGATGGACGCCGACCCGCTCAGCCCCGAGCTCGTCGTCCGCACGCTGAGCGACCACCTGCCCGACGATGCCCTCGTCAGTGTCGACGTCGGCTCCGTGACGTACTGGTACGCCCGCCACCTGCGCCTCCCACCCGGCGTACCCGCGCACCTGTCGTCGACCCTGGCCACCATGGGGTCCGCCGTTCCCTACGGGCTCGCCGCGAAGCTGTCCGAACCCGGACGACCTGTCGTGGCCCTGTCCGGCGACGGGGCCATGCAGATGACCGGCGTCGCCGAGCTGGTCACGGTGGCACACCGCTGGCGTGACTGGGCCGACCCGCGCTTCGTCGTGCTCGTGCTGCACAACCGCGACCTCGCCGAGGTGACGTGGGAGCAGCGGGAGATGGAGGGCGAGCCGCGGTTCGACGAGAGCCAGGACCTGCCGGCCTTCCCGTACGCCGCGTACGCCGACCTGCTCGGACTGCGCGGCATCCGGCTGACGGAGCCCGGCGAGGTCGGTGCGGCGTGGGAAGCGGCCCTGTCAGCCGACCGGCCGGTCGTCATCGAGGCCCTGACGGATCCCGACACTCCGCTCCTGCCGCCGTTCCCTGCGGGCCGGGAGAAGCTGGACTCCTTCCATGCCGGCCTCGACGAGGAGGGCGCCTCCGGGCAGCACCCCCGGGAGATGCTCGACGAGCAGGCGGGCATGGAGGACGACCTCCGGTCCTGAGCCCGTCGACCCTCGGAGTCTCTGGTCGACGCGGCCCCGGCCGGTCACTGCGTCGTGCCGAACCGCTCCCACACGCGGTGCGCGCCGATCAGCTCCAGGATGTCGGCCAGCACGGACGCGCCGTCGTCACCGGTCACGACGCCGGCCCCGGTGCAGCCGGCCGCCTCGAGCACGGACACGCCGTCGCCCCAGGCACCGATGGCCTTGGAGTGCCGGAAGCACTCCTCCACGAGCAGGGTCACCCGGGGATCGGTCCCGGCTCCGCTCGCGCCGCCGGCCTTGGTGTCGCGAGCGACACGGGCATCCGGCGCAGGTGCGGCAGCACCCGCGACGACCACGGCGTCGAACTCCACCGAGCGTGCCGTCCCGAACGTGCGCTGTGCCACCAGCCCGTCGCCGAGGTCTCCACCGTGGGGTCCGATCACCAACGCGAGCAGCCCCGCAGCGAGCACCGCACGGCGTACCTCGTCGACTGAGGCGAGGTCACCGTCGGGGTCGGCGACGATCCCGATCACCCTGCCGTCGGCCGGCCAGGTCTCACCCAGCTGCGAGAGGGCGGGACTGGCGTCGGGCTCGTCGTACTCGACGGTGCGCTCCGGGGCAGGAAGCCCGAGGCCCTGGGCGACGGCGGCGCAGAGCTCCGCGTCGATGTTCGCCAGCGCCAGCAGCTGGCGCTCCTTGACCGCCTGCTCGTAGCACTTGCCGAGCTCGAAGGTGTAGGCGAGGACGATGTGCTCCTGCTCGACCGGGGTCATGCTCTTCCAGAACAGCCGGGTCTGGCTGAAGTGGTCGTCGTACGACGCGGGGTTCTCCCGCACCTTCGTCGCCTCGGGCACGGTCACCGGCAGGTCCGTGAACGCACGGTCCTCGGAGCCGGCGAAGAACGGGCAGCCCCCGTCGAGAGAGTTCGGCTTGTACGGCGCCACGCCGACGTGGTCGGCGTGCTGGTGGAACCCGTCGCGCAGCATGTCGTTGACCGGGGCGTGCGGCCGGTTGATCGGGAGCTGCGAGAAGTTCGGCCCGCCGAGCCGGGTCAGCTGGGTGTCGACATAGGAGAAGAGCCGCGCCTGGAGCAGCGGGTCGTCGGTGACGTCGATGCCCGGCGGGAGGTGGCCGACGTGGAACGCGACCTGCTCCGTCTCGGCGAAGTAGTTGGTCGGGTTGTGGGTCAGCGTCATCATGCCGATCGGCTGCACCGGGGCCAGCTCCTCGGGCACGAGCTTGGTCGGGTCGAGCAGGTCGATGCCCTCGAACGTCTGGTCCGGGACGTCGGCGAACACCTGGATGCCGAGCTCCCAGGCGGGGTAGGCACCCGACTCGATGGCGTCGGCAAGGTCGCGGCGGTGGAAGTCGGGGTCCAGGCCGCCGAGCAGCTGCGCCTCCTCCCAGACGAGGGAGTGCACGCCGAGCCGGGGCTTCCAGTGGAACTTCACCAGCGACGTCTCACCCTTCGCGTTCAGGCAGCGGAAGGTGTGGACGCCGAAGCCCTCCATGGTCCGGTAGGAGCGCGGGATGCCCCGGTCCGACATGTTCCAGATGGTGTGGTGCTGCGCCTCCGTGTGCAGGGACACGAAGTCCCAGAAGGTGTCGTGGGCGCTCTGGGCCTGCGGGATCTCGCGATCGGGGTGCGGCTTCCCGGCGTGGATGACGTCGGGGAACTTGATGCCGTCCTGGATGAAGAACACCGGGATGTTGTTGCCGACGAGGTCGAAGGTCCCCTCGTCGGTGTAGAACTTCGTCGCGAAGCCGCGGGTGTCGCGGACGGTGTCGGCCGATCCGCGCGAACCCAGGACCGTCGAGAACCGGACGAAGACCGGCGTCTCCTTGCCCTCGGCGAGGAAGCCGGCGGTGGTCACCGCGTCCGCCGCGCCGTACCCCAGGAACACCCCGTGAGCACCGGCGCCTCGGGCGTGCACGACGCGCTCGGGGATCCGCTCGTGGTCGAAGTGGGTGATCTTCTCGCGCAGGTGGTGGTCCTGCAGCAGCGTCGGGCCGCGCGGTCCCGCCTTGAGCGAGTGGTCGGTGTCGCGCAAGCGGGCACCCTGGGACGTGGTGAGGAACTCGCCCTGCTGCGCGCGCACGGTCGGGTCCTCACCCCCGGCGGCGCCGGTGGCGCTGCGGACATCGGGTGTCCCGTGGTCGGGCTTCGGGGCCAGCGGACCTCGCGGCTCGGTCGGCTCCTCCAGCGTCGGGGGTTCGCTGCCCGGAGCGCCGGGCACCGGCTTCGCCGCCGTCTTCGCTGTGCGGGCGGGCTTCTTGGCGCTCATGACCGACTCCTCGAGATTGGGTGGTGGGTGACCATGCGGTACCCAGCCCGGCGGGTGTCATTCGATCGGGAGCAGTCGCCGCTTCGGTTGATGCTTCTGAAACACACCGGTACGGAGGGGCCCCTCGCGCCGCCATCCCCGGCAGGATCCACTCGTGACGGTTCGACAGCTCGGCGTCGAGGAAGAGCTCATTCTGGTCGACTCCCTCGGAGCACCGAGTCCGAGTTCGACGCAGGTCCTCGCGAGGTGCCGTGAGATCGAGCCCGCCGTCGAAGGCGTGGCCCTGGTGCAGGAGTTCTTCCAGGCCCAGGTCGAGATCGTCACCGCGCCAGCCCGTCAGCTCGCGGACATCGGGAGACGCCTGCGCCGGGCGCGTGCGCTGCTCGCTGCAGCCGCAGGAGAGGCAGGGCTCTCGGCCCTCGCCGTCGGTGGTCCGGTCGTGGCGGCACCGAACGGGCCGCTGGTGCCGAGCGAGCGCTTCGAGCGGATCGGTCGCACGTACGGCGGCGTCGCAGCCGAGTCGCTCATGTGCGCCCTGCAGGTGCACGTGGAGGTCGAGGATCGCCACGAGGGGGTCGGAGTCATCGACCGGGTGCGGCCGTGGGTCCCGCTCCTCCTCGCGATCAGCACCAACTCGCCGTACTGGCACGGGCGCGACACCGGCTTCGCCAGCTGGCGCTTCCAGGTGTGGAACATGTGGCCGAGCGCCGGCCCGAAGGAGCTCTTCGGTGATGTCGCGACGTACGACGACGTCGCGGACGGCATGGCCTCCAGTGGCGCCATCCTCGACGTAGGGCTGCTCAACCTGGACGTGCGCCTGTCCGCCCGGCATCCCACCGTGGAGTTCCGCGTCGCCGATGTCTGCCTGTCGGTCGACGACGCGCTCGTGGTAGCGGCGCTCTGCCGGGCGCTGACCGAGACGGCTGCGCGCGAGCTGCGCGACGGCGTGCCGCCGGCCGCATGGCGGGTCGACCAGCTGCGGGCCGGTGCCTGGCGAGCCGCCCGCTTCGGGCTCGCCGACACGCTGCTCAGTCCGCGGGACGGCACTCCGCAGCCAGCCGCGGAAGCGCTGTCGGCCCTCGTCCAGCACACGGCGACAGCACTCGAGGGGTCCGGAGACCTGGACTTCGTCGTCGCTGCCGTGCAGCGGCTGCGCCACACCGGCACGGGAGCCGACCGACAGCGGGCCGCCGTGGCGCGAGGCGACGACCTCGTCGGCCTGGCACAGCGGCTCGGCCAGTGGACGCTCGAGTGACCGGCTCGATCCTCAGGCCTCCCGGAACGCGACCTCGGCGGAAGGGCCCGTTTCGTCGTTGGTTCCCATTAGGTTAGGCTTGCCTAAATACTTCTGGATGGGGCCGAGATGCACGGACGAGTGACGAGAACACAGCAGCTGACGCCGGGCCTGGTGCGGATCGTGTTGGGCGGCGGCGACCTGGCGAGCCTGTCGATGCCGGCGGCCACCGACGCCTACGTCAACGTCGCGATCCCTCCCCGGGGTGCGCCGTACGACGACGTGTTCGACCCCGCTGACGTGCGCGAGCGGTTCCCCCAGGAGACGTGGCCCGCGCGCCGCCGCTACACGGTCCGCTCCTGGGACGCGGCGACGCACGAGCTGACCCTCGACTTCGTCGTGCACGGTGACACCGGCGTGGCCGGGCCGTGGGCGGGGCAGGTCGCCGTCGGCGACGTCCTGGTGTTCGAGGGCCCGAACGGCGGCTACCTCCCCGACGCCGAGGCCGACTGGCACCTGATGGTCGGCGACGAGTCGGCCCTGCCCGCGATCGCCGCGTCGCTCGAGGTCCTGCCGGCCGACGCCAAGGCGGTCGTCAGGCTCGTCTGTGACGGGCCTCAGCACGAGGTGGAGCTGGCCGGCCCGGCCGACGTCGACCTCCTGTGGCTGCACCGGGCCGGCGTCCCCAGCGACGAGGAGCTCCTGGTCTCGGCCGTGCGGCTGGCCGCGTTCCCGGAGGGGCGTGCGCACGCGTTCGTCCACGGCGAGGCGGTCGAGATCCGCGAGATCCGCAAGCACCTGCTCGTCGACCGTGGCCTGTCGCGGGCCGACATGTCGTGCTCGCCGTACTGGCGTCGCGAGATGGCCGACGAGGCCTGGCGAGCGGTGAAGCGCGACTTCGTCGCGGCCATGGAGACCGAGGTCGCCTAGTGGTGCGTCTGGGGAGTTGTTGACGGTTGCAGTGCTCAGGCTGCAGGCAGCGCAAGGCTCCGGCGCGATGCCCTAACGGGTCTGTCTCGCGAGCGCCGGCAACGCCGCGGGGTGCGTGCCATGCGTGCGCGAAGCGCACGAGAACTTCCGAGACGGGCAACTAGTGCCGGGCGCGGGGCCGTCGCTGGCCGAGCTGGCGCGGACGGCGCTGGCCGGTGCGACCGTCGCCACCCTCGCCACCCGTGGGTGCCGCGCGCCTCGCACGCTCACGGTCGTGTCGATCCAGGACCAGCCCGACGGTCGCCCGGTGGTCCGTGTCGACGACGGCTCCCCCGCTGTCCAGCTGCTCGCCTCCTGTCCGGTCGCCACCGTGTCGGTGGCCGGCCCGGCGCCGTACCGCGCACTCGACCTGACCGGCGCGTTCCAGCCCGTCCGCGCTCCCCGCGAGGGCGCTCGTGCCTACCGGCTCTCCCTCCTGTCCGCTCGGTTGACGGGCAGCGCACCGGTGCCGATCCCGCTGGGCGCGTTCCGCGCAGCCGAGGCCGATCCCCTGCTGCCGCACGCACCCGCCGCTCTGCACCACCTCGAGCAGTCCCACACCGACGAGCTGCTCGCGTGCGTCCGCGCCCACGGACACGATGCGCAGACGGTGGTGCCCCGGGCCCTCGACCGCTATGGCATCGAGCTGACGGCGATCAGCGCGTACGGCGTGGGCGTGGTGCGGCTGGCCTTTCCGGGCGGCCCGGTCGACCGGCTCGAGCAGGTCGCGACCGGCCTGCGCCTGCTCCTGACCTGCCGCTGCGGCGGCCAGGGCCACTGACCCCGACCCACCCCTCGTCAGGAGCAACGAACCATGGCGCGCGCACGCATTTCCGTCCTGCTGACAATCCTGATCCTCGCCGGCGCGACCGCCTGCGGGTCGACGCCAGCGGACGTGCCCGAGGAGCCGGCGGGCGCGGAGACCCTCTCGGTCGACCACGTCTACGGCACCACCGAGATCAACGGCGTCCCGCAACGCGTCGTGACCATCGACATGCCCTGGACCGACACCATGCTCGCCATGGGCGTCGAGCCGGTCGGCTACTCGGTCGACGCGTTCATGCCCGACGAGACGGTGCCGTGGCAGGACCTCCCCGACGGCGCGAAGCCGCTGGACGTCGCGGCCGGGCTCCCGCTGGAGCAGATCGCCCAACTCGACCCCGACCTCATCCTCGGCACCTTCAGCATCACCGACCGGGCGACCTACGACAAGCTGTCGAAGATCGCGCCCACCGTGCCGTCGCTCAGCAGCGCCGAGGTCACCCCGTGGCAGGACCTCGTCGGCCTCGCGGGCGACATCCTCGACCTGCGGGCCGAGGCAGCCGAGCTGGTCGACTACGTCGACGCCGACGTGCTCGCGACCGCCGACGAGCTGCCCGGGCTGAAGGGACTCACGTTCTCGCTCGCGCAGTACGTCGTCGGCGACTCGATGTACGTCGTCGCCGACGAGGAGGACGGTTCGAGCGTCTTCTTCCAGCAGCTCGGCATGACGATGCACGGACCCGTGAAGGAGCAGGGCGAGAAGACCGGGGAGGCCCGCATCAACATCGGCACCGAGCGCGCCGACCTGCTCCGCGCCGACTTCCTGGCCTTCCTCGTCAACGGCGGCGACGAGGGCGACCTGTCCGACATTCCGGGGTTCGACGACCTGCCCGGCACGGTGGCTGTGCTGGACTACCCCACGATCGTGGGACTCAACACCCCGTCGCCGTTGTCGATCCCCTACGCACTGGAGCAGCTGCGGCCGTTCCTCGAGGCCGCAGACCGAGAGGCTGAGTCACCCTGAGCACATCGTCCGACGCTCCGGACCGCCCCACCACGGCGGGCGGGCTGATCCGCCGCAGCCTGCGGCGCCAGCGACGCGCCCTGGCCGGTGCCATCTCGCTGATCACCTTGTGGCAGGTGTGCGAGGCGGCCGTCCCGTGCTCATCGGCGTGGTCATCAACGAGGCCATCGCCACCGGCGACGACGCCGGCCGCTCGCCTGTGGGCCGCGTGCTCTGCGTGCACTTCGCCGTGCTGAGCCTGGCCTACCGGTTCGGGTCGCGGATCGGCTTCCGCG
Organism: uncultured Actinomycetota bacterium; assembly: GCA_963825755.1. Classification (GTDB taxonomy): domain Bacteria; phylum Actinomycetota; class Actinomycetes; order Propionibacteriales; family Nocardioidaceae; genus Nocardioides. Next base: position 89,664 of record CAWGUS010000022.1, read on the forward strand.
GCCTGAAGGTCGAGAGCCACGGCTGCGCACCGAGGTGTCCGCCCACGTGCTGGCGGATCGTGGTGCACGCACCGACCGGCTGCCGGGCGACGTGCTGACGCTGGCGACGTCCGACGCGGACAGGTCGGCTGGGTCATCAGCAGGTGACGATGACCACGGCGGCACTGATCGGGCTCGATGGTCAGCGGCGTGGCCCTGGCGTCATCGACCCGCTGCATCGCCCTGGTCGTGCTGGCCGGCGGCCCGTCGTGCTGGTCTGCACCCAGGTGCTGGCGCCCCGGCTCGCCCACCGCAGCCAGTGCGCCAGGAGAGCCTCGGCCGCGCGACGGGCCTCGCCACCGACCTGGTGCGCGGACTCCGCCCGCTCAAGGGCTTCGGCGGCGAGGACACCGCCATCGACCGCTACCGCGAGCAGAGCCACGACGCCGCGCGCGCCAGCGTCGCGGCTGCCCGCTGGGAGGGTGCCCTGTACGGCGTCACGGGGGCGATCTCGGTCGGAGTTCCTGGCCGCTGGTGGCCCTGCTCGCCGGGCTGCAGCGCGCTGGACGGCGAGCTCAGCGATCGGCGAGCTGGTGGCCGTGGTGGGCCTCGCCCAGTTCGTTGCCGAGCCGATGGGGCATGCTCGCCTACCTCGTCGCCCAGGTCGCGACCTCGCGGGCGTCGGCGCGACGGATCGTGGAGTTCCTCGCGACCCCGCCGCTGGTCGTGGTCGGTGACCGCGGCCGGGCCCGGCCAGCGACACTCGCGGTCGACGGGTCGGCTCGGGTCCACTCGCGGGCGTGTCGTTCGCGGCCGAGCCGGGTCGATGGTTGCGGTGATGAGCCGAGCAGCCGGCGGACGCGGCCGCGCTGATGACGCTGCTGCGCGGCGAGGCGCGCCCGGACGCGGGCGACCTGACCCTGGCCGGCGACGCCGCTCACCGAGCTGAGCGATCGACCGACGCGCGCGGTCGGCTGCTGGTCGCCGACCACCACGTCGACCTCTTCGAGGGCACCCTGCGCAGCAACCTGGACCCTACCGAGGCCTCGACTGACCGAGGAGGTCGCCGCGGTGCTCGAGGCGTCGGCCGCCGTCGACATCGTGACGACGAGCGAGCACGGGCTCGACGAGCCCGTGGCCGTGCAACGGCACCACCCTGTCCGGCGGCCAGCGGCAGCGCCTCGGCCTGGCCCGGGCGTGGCCGCCGACCCGCCGGTGCTCGTGCTGCACGACCCGACCACCGCTGTCGACGCGGTCACCGAGCAGCGCATCGCCGACGGGCTGCACGCGCCTCCGGCACGGCACCGGTCGGCCGCGCACCACCCTGGTGATCACCAGCAGCCCGGCGCTGCTGGCCCGGGCCGACGGCGTCGTGCACCTGCCGCGACGGGTACGTCGTGGCGATCGGCAGCCACGAGGACCTGGCTGCCGACGAGGGCTACCGGTCGGCGGTGCTGCGATGACCCTGCTGCCCGTCTCGACCGCGCGCGAGGCGGCGGCCTCGCCGCTCCCTGCTGCGTCCGACGCCGCGGCGCCCTGCCGCGTGTCTCGCGATGTTCGCCGTCGAGGGCCTGGCCGGGCTGGTCGCGCCCTGGATGCTCGGGCGGATCGTCGACGTCGTCGACAGACCGGCGGCAGCCGCGAGGACATCGTCATCCGCGGCCTGGATCCTCGGCGCCGCCGCTCGTCGGCGGCCTGGCCACGCGCTGTCGATCAGCCCTGCTCGCGCGCGCTGGCCGAGCCGGCGCTCGCCGAGCTGCGCGAGCAGGTCCTCGACCGGGCCATGCACCTGCGACAGCGCCGAGCTCGAGGCCGCCGGCTCCGGAGACCTGCTTTCGCGCGTCGGCGACGACGTACGCCTCGTCGCGGGGTCGTTCACCGAGGTCATCCCGATCATGCTCAACTCGTCATCGCGGTCGGCTTCACGGCCCCGGCCTCTTCGCGCTCGACTGGCGACTCGGGCTGGCCGGGCTGGCCGCCGTGCCGTTCTACGTCTTGGGCTGCGCTGGTACCTCCCCCGGTCCGGCCCCTACTACCGCCGTGAGCGCGAGGCCAACGGCGAGCGCGCCGAGGCGTTCCTCGACCGGCGTGCACGCCAGCCGCACCCTGCGCGCGTACGGACATCGCCGACGCGCCACCAGAGTCCGCGTCGACGCCGTCTCGTGGAGGTCGGCGCAGATCTCGATCGACGTCTTCCGGCTGCTCACCCGCTTCTTCGGCCGCAACAACCGGGCCGAGCTGGTGGGGCTGCTGCTCATCCTCGTGACCGGGTTCGTCCTGGTGCGCAGCGACGAGGCCACCGGTCGGCGCCGTGACCGCGGCCGCGCTCTTCTTCCACCGGCTGTTCAACCCGATCGGCGCGCTGATGACGATCTTCGACGAGGTGCAGTCGGCCGGCGCCTCGCTGACCCGGCTCGCGGGACTGGCGCTGCTGCCGCCGCGTCCCGGCGCGCAGCCCTGCGTGCGGCCGGCCGACGCCGGCCTCGAGCGTCCGCGGCCTCCACCACGAGTACGTCGCGGGCCGGGCCGCGCTCGACAGGTCGGCATCGACGTCGGCGCCCGGCGAGCGGGTCGCCGTGGTCGGCGCCTAGCGGCGCCGGCAAGTCCACGCTCGGCCTCGCGGTGGCCGGGCGGCTGCGACCCGACCCGCGGGGCGGTGCTGATCGGCGGCGTACCCCTCGAGGACGCCGGGGCCGACGGGCGGCCGGCCGGTCGCCCTGGTGACCCAGGAGGTGCACGTCTTCACCGGCACCGTGCGCGACAACCTGACCCTGGCCGCGCCCGCCGCCGACGAGGCGCGAGCTCGAGGCGGCGCTCGGCGACGGTCGGCGCCTGGGCCGCGGTCGGACGCGCTGCCCGACGGGCTCGACGACCGGGTCGGCGACGGCGCCCTCACGCTCACCCCGGCGCTGGCGCAGCAGCTGGCCCTGGCGCGGGTGCTGCTCGCCGACCCCTGGGTCGTGGTGCTCGACGAGGCGACGGCCGAGGCCGGGTCGGCCGGTGCGCGCGACCTCGAGCGCGCCGCACTCGCGGCGACAGAGGGCCGGACCGCGCTGACGATCGCGCACCGGCTCACGCCAGGCGCGCGACCGCCGACCGGATCCTCGTGATGGATGCCGGCCGGGTCGTCGAGGACGGCACCCACGACGAGCTGGTCGCGGCCGGTGGCGTCTACGCCGGGCTCTGGGCGGCCTGGGTCAGCTGACCTTCGCGCCGTCGCCCAGCAGGTCGAGGGCGATGTCGACGATCAGGTCCTCCTGACCGCCGACCAGGCCGCGTCTCCCCACCTCCAGCAGGATCGTGCGGGCGTCGATGCCGTAGCGCTCCGAAGCCGCCTCCGCATGCCGGAGGAAGGACGAGTAGGCGCCGGCGTACCCCAGCGTCAGGGTCTCGCGGTCCACCCTGACCGGGCGGTCCTGCAGCGGACGCACCAGGTCGTCGGCGGCGTCCTCGAGCGCGAAGAGGTCGCACCCGTGCTTCCAGCCCAGGAGGTCGGCCACGGCGACGAACGGCTCGATGGGGCAGTTGCCGGCGCCGGCGCCGTGTCCGGCGAGCGAGGCGTCGACCCGGATCGCGCCCTCCTCCACGGCGACGACCGAGTTGGCGACGGAGAGCGAGAGGTTCTCGTGCGCGTGGATGCCGATCTCGGTGACCGGGTCGAGGACGTCGCGGTAGGCACGCACGCGCTCGCGTACGCCGTCCATCGTGAGCCGCCCGCCGGAGTCGGTGACATAGACGCAGTGCGCGCCGTACGACTCCATCAGCGCGGCCTGCCTGGCGAGCTCGCCGGAGGGCGCCATGTGACTCATCATCAGGAAGCCGGCGACGTCCATCCCGATCTCACGAGCCGTGGCGATGTGCTGCGCCGAGACGTCCGCCTCGGTGCAGTGCGTGGCGACCCGTACGGACCGGACGCCCAGGTCGTAGGCCTCGCGGAGCTCCTTGATCGTGCCCACACCGGGCAGCAGGAGGGTGGTGAGCCGCGCCCGCGAGATGTTCGCGGCCGCGGCCTCGATCCACTCGCGGTCGGTGTGGGAGCCGGGTCCGTAGTTGAGCGAGCTGCCGGCGAGGCCGTCGCCGTGCGCCACCTCGATCGCGTCGACACCGGCCGCATCGAGCGCGGTGACGATCGTGGCGACGTCCTGCGTGCTGATCCGGTGCCGGACGGCGTGCATGCCGTCTCGGAGGGTGACGTCCTGGATGAAGAGGTTCGGTGTGCTCATCGGCGGGTCTCCTTCTCCGTGGCCGCTTCTTGGGCGATCCGCTCGGCCATCTGCACGGCGGCGGACGTCATGATGTCGAGGTTGCCGGCGTACGCCGGAAGGTAGTGGGCGGCGCCCTCCACCTCGAGGTACACCGACACCTGGTGGGTCGGCACCGTCGACGTCCCGGCAGCCAGCAGCGTGTGCAACGGCTGGTCCGGGGGGACGGGGTTGATCTGCACCTGTTGCTTGAGCCGGTAGCCCGGGACGTACGCCGCCACCTCGGCGACCATCCTCTCCACCGAGCCCCGGATCTGGTCGTGCACGGCCTCGTCGGGCGCGTGGACCAGGCAGAAGACCGTGTCGCGCATGATCAGCGGTGGCTCGGCGGGGTTGAGGATGATCACGGCCTTGCCGCGCTCGGCCCCGCCGACGATCTCGACCGCCTGCGCTGTCGTCTCGGTGAACTCGTCGATGTTCGCGCGGGTGCCGGGGCCGGCCGACCTCGACGCGATGGACGCGACGATCTCGGCGTAGGCCACGGGCACGACGCGGGAGACCGCGGCCACGATGGGGATGGTGGCCTGGCCGCCGCACGTCACCATGTTGACGTTGTCGGCGCCGAGGTGCCGCTCGATGTTGACCGCCGGCACGACGAACGGCCCCACGGCGGCCGGGGTCAGGTCGATCAGCCGCTTGCCCGCGCCGGCCAGCGCGGCGGCGTTGGCGTGGTGCGCCTGGGCCGAGGTCGCGTCGAAGACGATCTCGATGTCGTCGTACCCCGGCATGTCGACGAGTCCGGCGACTCCGTCGGCCGTGGTGGGCACGCCGAGCCTGTCGGCGCGAGCGAGGCCGTCGGACCCCGGGTCGACGCCCACCATGGCCGCCATCTCCAGGTGCTTCGAGACGCGCATGACCTTCAGCATCAGGTCGGTGCCGATGTTGCCCGACCCGATCACGGCCACTTTCGTCCTGCTCATGCGTTCTCTCCTTGTTCGGTGCGGGCGTGCGGGACCAGGACCGGCTTGAGGGTGCGGCCCGACTGCATGTCGGCGACGGCGTCGTTGACGTCGGAGAGCGCGTACTCCGTGACCATGCGCGAGAGGTCGAAGCGGCTCGCCAGGGCGGGGAGGGCCTTCACGTAGGCGATGAAGTCCTCCCCGGAGAAGGCCCAGCTCCCGGTGACCTGGAGCTGCTTGCGCGTGATCAGGTGCGGGTTGATCGGCGTCTCGCCGTGGTCGGTGTACTGCCCCAGCACGAGGTAGCGCCCGTTGCGGCGGCACATGTCGATGCCCTCGGCCACGGCCGACGGCACGCCGGCCGCCTCCACGACCAGGTCCGCGCCACGACGGCCGTCGGTCCCGGCCAGCACCAGCTCGAGGCGCTCGGCGGTGTCGGGGTGCTCGTCGATGTCGATGGTGACGTCGGCGACGCCCATGCTCCTGGCCAGCTCGAGCCGCGACGCCGGCGCGCCGACCATCACCACCGTGGCGGCGCCGGCCAGCTTGGCGAACATCGCGGCGGCCATGCCGACCGGACCGCAGCCCTGGACGACGACGTGCTCACCCACGCGTGGAGGTACGGCGCGCAGCAGCGCGTGGGCGACCGTGGGCCCGGCGCAGCCGAGCGAGATCGCCTCCAGGCTGGTGACGCCGTCAGCCAGCCGCAGGACCGTCGAGCCCGGGCGCAGGTACATGCTCTCGGCCCAGCCACCCGAGGCGTGCGGCCACTCGTCGGCGGACTGGTTGATGCCGTAGACGACCCGTCGCTCGCACAGCGAGAACTCCTTCTCGCTCACGCAGTAGTAGCAGGTCCGGCACGGGATGCTGGACGCCCAGGCGACGGGGTCGCCGACCGACAGCGGCCGGCCGACGGCGTCGGCGGTGACGCCCTCGCCCAGCGCGCGGACCCGGCCGACCGCCTCATGACCCAGCCCCAGGGGCAGCGGGATCGGCAGCCTGCCCTGCTGGAGGTGTACGTCGGTGCCGCAGATGCCGGCGTACTCGATGTCCACGACGAGCGCTCCCGGCTCCGGGTCGGGGACCGTCAGCTCCACGATCTCCAGCGCCGCGGAGATCGCGGGCAGGACCGCTGCCCTGGCCGTCATCACCGGTCCCCCGACGTGGCCTGGACCAGGCGCTGTCGCTGGGTGCCGAGGCCGTCGATCCCCAGCTCCACGCGATCGCCCGCCGTCAGGTAGGGGAACCGTCCCGACAGGGCGACTCCTTCGGGGGTGCCGGTGTTGATGACGTCGCCGGGCTCGAGCACGAGGAACTGGGAGAGGTGCCACACCAGCTCGTCGACGGCGAAGACCATGTCCTTCGTCGTCGAGTCCTGGCGTTCCTCCCCGTTGACCGTCGACCACAGGCGGAGGTCCTGTGCGTCCACGCCGGCAGCCGGGACGAGCACCGGGCCCAGCGGGTTGAAGGTCTCGCAGCACTTGCCCTTCGACCACTGACCGAGCGACTCCTCCAGCTGGTAGTGGCGCTCGCTGACGTCGTTGCTCACGGCGTACCCGGCGATCACGGAGCCGGCGTCGTCCGGGGAGCCCAGGTAGCGGGCCCGCCGGCCGATCACGACGGCGAGCTCCACCTCCCAGTCCACCTTCTGCGCGCCGGGCGGGATCAGCACGTCGTCGTCGGGGCCGACGACGGTGTTGGGGTGCTTGAAGAACAGGATCGGCTTGGCGGGTGGCGGGTCACCGGTCTCCGCGGCGTGTGCCGCGTAGTTCTGGCCGATGCACAGGACCGCGCCGGGGCGGGCGACCGGCGCGCCGGTGCGGAGCCCGGCCGGGTCCAGCCGCTCCAAGAGTCCCGCGTCGAGCGCGTCCCGCACCCGGGCGACACCGTCGGCGGCCAGGAAGGCCCCGTCGATGTCGTCGGTCAGCGGCGTCACGTCGTACGTCGCGCCGTCGGCGTCGCGGGCGCAGGGGCGCTCCTCGCCGATCGGTCCGAGTCGCAGCAGCTCCATGGTCATCGTGTCCTTCCACTCGATTCAGGGCGGGGTCGCTGCGAGTGCAGGCGCAGCAGCAGGAGGCCGGCGACGGTGGCCGGCAGGGCGATCAGGCCGAACCCGAACGTGAACCCGGTCGCCGCGATCAGGGTGCCGATGAGGAAGGGCGTGACGCTGGCGACGAAGAAGTTCGCGGTGCTCTGGAGGCCCAGTGCGGTGCCGGTCCGGGCCGGCGCGGCCAGCTCGCCGGCGGCGGTGAACGCGAGCCCGTTCCAGCAGATGACCAGTGCTCCCACGACGACGCAGAGGCCGAGCAGCAGCGGCATCGGCCCGTCGACCGACGCGCCCAGGGCGAGGCCGCCGACGGCCATCGCGAAGGCGAGGATCCGCAGCGGCCCCAGCCGGTCGGGCATCCGGTCGGACCAGATGCCGACGCCGACGCGGGCGAGAGCGCCCGCGACCTGCGCGGCGGCGAAGACCAGGCTGGCCTGACGCAGCCCGAGGTCGCGGTGGCCGTGCAGCATCTCGACCACGAACGACACGAAGATGGCCTGGCAGACCACCAGGGCACAGCCGGCCGCGACCACGGCCCGGAAGGACCGGCGCCGGACCGCCTCCTCGACGTCGAGCGAGAGCGCCCCGTCGGCCGTCGGACGTGCGCCGGTGCCGGTCGCGGTCGGTGGCTCGCGCACCCACATCCAGGAGGACACGGCGGCGACCAGGCAGACAGCGGCGAGGATGCGGAAGCCCACCCCGACCCCGAGACCGCCGGCGAGTGCGGGCAGCAGGATCGCCGCCGCGGCCGCGCCGAGTGGCACGGAGGTCTGGCGTAGACCCATCGCGAAGCCGCGCCGGTCCCGGGTGAACCAGCGCAGCACCGCCCGCCCGCTCGCCGCGTTGACACTGGCGCCGGCCGCGCCCGACAGGCCGAGGCAGATGCACAGCGGCCAGAGGCCGGACACGAAGCTGGTGAGCAGCAGGAAGACCGCGGTCGCCCCGAGGCCCACCGTCATCACCGCGCGCTCGTCGAAGCGGTCGGTCGCCATCCCCCAGGGGAAGAGCGTCACCACGAACCCGGCCATCGGGGCGCCCAGGAGCAGGCCGAGCTGGCCCAGGGTCAGCCCCTCCCGGTCGCGCAGCGTGGGCCCGATGGACGCCAGGCCCTGGAAGAACGTGCTGGTGCTCGCCTGCGCGAACATGCCGACGCCGAGCACCACCCACTTGTAGCCGGCGGAGTCCGTCGATCCCCTGAGCCTCAGCGAGATGCTCACCGGTCGAGCCGCCTGGACATCGACTCGTTGTAGCGCTCCCCGGTGGCCGCGTCGCGCGGCACCAGCACCTCGAGCTCGGCGAGGACAGCGGGGTCGACGTCGACGCGGGCGGCGTCGAGGTTGGCGCGCAGGTTCGCCGTACGCCGGGTGCCGGGGATCGGCACGACGTCGTCTCCCGGCTCAGGACCCAGGCGAGTGCGAGGGCCGACGGGGCGAGGCCGTGGGCCTCCGCCACGGTGGCCAGCGCCGATGCGAGACCGAGGTTGTGCGCCAGGTGCTCGTCGGAGTAGCGGGGGTAGCGCGTGCGCCGGGGATCGTCGGTGGGCAGGTCGTCGGGACGACGGAAGGCGCCGCCGAGCATCCCGCGGCCGAGCGGGCTGTAGGCGACGAGGCCGACGCCGAGCTCGCGCATCGTCGGCAGCAGGTCGTCCTCGAGGTCACGCGACATGAGGGAGTACTCCTGCTGCACGACCGTGATCGGGTGCACCGCGTGCGCGGCACGCAGCCTCGCCGCGCTGACCTCGGACAGGCCGACGTGGCCGACCTTCCCCTCGTCGACGAGCTCGCCGAGCGTCGCGACCGACTCCTCGACCGGCGTCGTCGGGTCGAACCGGTGCATGTAGTAGACGTCGACGTGGTCGGTCCCGAGACGGGTCAGGCTGGCCTCCAGCGCCGCCCGGATCCGGTCCGGGCGGCCCAGGCCCTCGCCCTGGATGCCGAACTTGGTGGCCAGGACCACCTCGTCCCGGCGACCGGCGAGCGCACGGCCGACGAGCTGCTCGTTGTGCCCGTCGCCGTACGAGTCGGCCGTGTCGAGGTGGGTGACCCCGGCGTCGAGCGCCTCGTGGATCAACCGCACGGACGCACGGTCGTCGACCTCGCCGTAGATGCCGGAGAGCGCCATGCACCCGAAGCCGAGGGCGCCGACCTCCGGTCCGATCGCCCCCAGCCGTCGACGCGGCAGCCGGTCGGTCACAGCGGCATCGCCAGGTACTTGATCTCGAGGAACTCCTCGATGCCCTCGTCGCTCCCCTCGCGTCCGAGTCCGCTCTGCTTCGTGCCGCCGAAGGGTGCCGCGGGCTCGCTGGCCACCCCGCGGTTGATGGCGACCATGCCGGCCTCGAGCCGTTCGGCGACGCGTACGGCGCGCGCCAGGTCGGCGGAGTAGACATAGGCGATCAGCCCCATGTCGGTGTCGTTGGCCCACTCGACGGCCTGGTCGTCGTTGGCGACCTCGACGACCGGCGCGACCGGACCGAACACCTCGGACCGGATGATCGCGTGCGACTGCGACACCCCGGACAGCACCGTCGGCGGGTAGAACGCACCCGGGCCGGCCGGGAGGTCGCCACCGGTGCGGACCTCGGCGCCCTCCTCGACGGCACTGTCCACGAGCGCGGCGATCTTGTCGCGCTCCCCGACCGAGACCATGGCACCGACACCGCTGGCCGGGTCGGTGCCCGGCCCGGCCGTCAGCGCCGACATGCGCTCGGTGAGCAGCCGGGTGAACTCCCCGGCCACCGAGTGGTGCACGTAGAAGCGGTTGGCCGCCGTGCAGGCCGCCCCGCCGTTGCGCATCTTCGCAACCATCGCCCCCTCCACGGCCGCGTCGAGGTCGGCGTCGTCGAGCACCAGGAACGGGGCGTTGCCACCGAGCTCCATGGACGTGCTGACCACGTGGTCCGCGGCCTCGTGCAGCAGGACGCGGCCCACCTCCGTCGAGCCGGTGAACGACAGCTTCCGCACGGCTGGGTGGTGGAGCATCGCGCTCACGGCCGGCCCGGGGTCCGCGGGGAGGACGCAGTTGACCACGCCGGCGGGGACCCCGGCCCGTTCGAGGAGATCCACCAGGTACGTCGCGGTGAGCGGCGTCTCGCTCGCCGGCTTCAGCACGACGGTGCACCCGGCCGCAAGTGCCGGACCGATCTTGCGCGTCGCCATCGCCGCCGGGAAGTTCCACGGGGTGATCAGCACGGCCACGCCGATCGGCTGCCGGGTCACCACGATCCGCTTGTCCCCATTGGGCGCGACCCGGAAGTCGCCGCCGATCCGGACGGCCTCCTCGGCGAACCACCGGAAGAACTCGGCCGCGTAGTCGACCTCGCCGAGCGCGTCGTCGAGGAGCTTGCCGTTCTCGCGGACGATGAGCGTCGCGATCGCCTCGCGTTCCTGCTGCATCAGGGTGAACGCGCTGCGCAGGATCTCCGACCGCTGGCGCGGCGCGGTCGCCGACCAGGAAGGCAGGGCGTCCCGGGCCGCCTCGACGGCGGACAGGCACTCCTCGACGCTCGTGTCGGCGACCTCGGCCAGGATGCTGCCGTCGGCCGGGTCGTGGACCGGCTGGCCGGCACCCGCCGACGGCATGAGCCAGCTGCCCCCGACGTAGGACCCGGTGAACATGGTCGTGTGGTGCTCGGCAGTGTCGGTCATGGGCTTCTCTCGCTTCGGGTGGGTCACAGGCCCAGGAGCTGGGCGGGGTTGTCGACGACCGTGCGGCGCAGCTGCTCCTCGGGCACGCCCTGGTGGAGGAGGTTGTCGAGGAGCACGCGCAGCGACTCGTGGGGTGTCGGCGTCTGGATGCCGCCGCCGTCGGAGGCGAGGACGACGTTCTCCGCGCCGACGCGCTCGATGATCTGCACGACGTTGTCCAGCTTGAGCTTGTCCCAGAAGCCGCTGACGAGCACCGAGCAGACCTCGACCTTGGCACCGCGGCGTACGACCTCCTCGATGAAGTCGTAGTCGCAGTCCGGCATGTACATCACGTGGTTGACCAGGACCCGGGTGCCGACGGTGGCTGCGTCGTCGAGCACCGCCAGGATCTCGGTCGGCGACAGGTGGCTGGTCGCGAGGAGCGACGAGGTCTGGGCCACCAGGCGGATCACCTCGCGCGCGTCCTCGATCAGCTCGCCGTCGTCGTCGAGCACGGTGATGCCGCTGGCGCCGACCGGGTTGCGCAGCTTCATGAAGTCGTTGCCCCAGCCGCCGAGGGTGCCGGTGATCTCGGCGTGGTAGCGCGAGTGCCCGCTCGGCATCCACACGACGCTGCCGCCGAGTGCGAGGCAGGCATGCACGGCGGTCGGGTTGATCCCGCCGACCGGGTAGTTGAGCGTGATGCCGCCGTACATCGTGAAGTCCGGGACCATCTGGTTGACGAGGTGGGCGCGGACGGTCGTGGGCTCGAAGTGGCACTTCACCGCCATCCCCCGCATCCCGGCCGACGCGCAGCCGCGCGCGATCTCGGCATCGTCGCCGAGCCGGGGGAACAGGTCGGGTCCGGTGTGCACGTGCAGGTCGATCACGTCGGTCATGTCGAACACGGGGCCTCCTTGATGGCGTCGGGAGTGGTGCTCGGGGTGCCGGCCAGGGCCGACGCGTAGGCGCGTGCCGCGCGGGCCGAAAGGTCGCCGCTCAGCCGGAGCAGGACGGATCCGTCGCGGAACCGCCGCTCGGGGTGGAGGGCATGGCCGCCCTCGTCGAAGCCGTACTCCTGGGCGGCCAGCGCCTGGACGTCGAGCTCGCGCTCGCGCGCCCTGGCATCCGCGTTCGAGTCGTGGACCTCGACCACGCCGCCCTCGCGGACGACGTGCCGCTCGGCCCCGGTGGAGACGCGGGCGTCGTCGAACGCCGCGGCGCGCGGCGCCGGGTGCCCGGACGGAGCCGGGGCCGGCGCCACGCAGGCGACGACGTCGGCCACGGGGAGCCCGGCCTCGCGCAGCTGCTCGACGAGCGCCACCGCCCTCGCCCGCGCCGGATCGCCGGGGGTGGCCGGCTCTCCCGGTGCGGTCGACGTGCCGCACCCGGCCAGGACCAGCCCGGCCGCGAGCAGTGCCGAGGCGAAGGGAGCGGGACGGCAGCTCATGCCTGCCTCGACCGGGAGCGGTCCCCGTTCAGCGCAGCCTCGAGGATCGACAGCAGCACCTTCTCGTCCGCCGGGAGTGGCGCGTTCTGAACGAGCCGGGCGAACGTGCTGGTCTGCGACGCGAAGTCCGGCAGGTCCTGGCTGGTCACGCCGATGTCGGCGAGGGTCGCGGGGATGCCGATGTCGGTGCAGATCGCCTGCACCTCGTCGATCACGGCGGTGATGCGGGCCTCGGCGTTCCCGCCGGGCACGTCGAGCGCGTCGGCCGCGGCGAGCAGACCGCCACCGCACGCGTCTCGGCAGGCCTCGAGGACGTAGGGCAGGAGCAGCCCCACGCCGAGACCGTGCGAGGTGTGCGTCGCGGCGCCCACGGCGTACTGGAGGGCGTGGCCCAGGTGTGTGCCGGCGGAGCCGAACGACATGGCGGCGCACAGGCTGGCGTAGGACATCGATGCGCGCGCAGCCGCGTCGTCCGGGGTCGAGACGACGGTGCGGAGGGACCTGCCGATCGCGGTCACCGACTCCAGTGCGAGCGCCCGGCCGAGGCGGTTCGAGCCGACGAACACCGGCAGCTGGTCCGCCCACGCGGGCCGGCGACTGCCGGCGGTGAGTGACTCCATCGCGTGGGCCAGCGCGTCCGCGCCGGAGTGCGCGGAGACGCCCGCCGGGCAGCCCATGGTCAGGGTCGGGTCGACGACGGCGTACCGGGGCACGAGGTACGGGCTGGACACCCCGACCTTGAGCAGCCGCTCGGCATCGGACACCACGGCGACCGGTGTGACCTCGGACCCCGTGCCGGCGGTGGTCGGCACCGCGACGACCGGGAGGGTCGGGCCGGGCACCTGGTTCTCGCCGTAGTAGCGCGAGAGCGGGCCCGGATGCGCGAGCAGCAGCGACGTCGCCTTGGCCAGGTCGAGACTGCTGCCACCGCCGAACCCGAGTACGACGTCCGGACGGAAGCCCCGCGCCTCCTCGACCGCCTCGTCGACGACCGCGACGGGAAGCTCCGGCACACCCCGGTCGAAGACCGCCACCTCCAGGCCGGCGCCCTCCAGGCCGTCGCGCAACCCGGCGAACCCGGGCGTGGCGACCATGGTCGGGTCGGTGCACACCAGGACGCGGGTGCCGAGCGTGCGCACGAGCCCCGGCACGGACTCAACGCTGCCGGCCCCGAAGAGGATCTGGGCGGGGAGTCGCAGCACCCCGATGGCGGCGGCATCGACCGCGACGGACGGGCAGTGGTCGGTGGTGGTCATGTCAGCAGCTCCTCGGCGTCGTTCCAGACGACGTCCTCGATCGGGATCCCGTGCTCGATGCGCTCGTCGCGCAGCCGGCGGGCGCGGTCGCCGGGGACGTCGATGGCTTCGGTGCCGGGTGCCTTCGGTGACGCCCGGACCTCCTCCAGGTAGGCGGTGACGCGTTCCACGAGACCGGCCACGCCGAGAACCTCGGGTGCGAGCACGATGAAGAGGTCGCCCTTGTTGCACACGTCGGTCGTGTCGAGCGTGCCGCGGACCCGCTCGCCGAGCTCGGAGCCCGTCACCGCGGCGACGAGCAGCTCGAGCGCCAGGCCCAGGGCGTAGCCCTTGGGGCCCCCGAACGGCGAGATGGCGCCGTCGACCGCGGCTGTGGCGTCCGTCGTCGGGCCGCCGTCGGCGTCGACCGCCCATCCCGGAGGCAGCGAGCGTCCGTCCCGCGCGTAGGCGAGGATCTTGCCCCGCGACACCGCGCCGGTGGACATGTCGAGCACGAACGGGCTCGGTCTGCGTCGGCACCGCGATCCCCACCGGATTGGTGCCGACCATCGCCCGGCGACCGCCCCACGGGTGGACGAGCGCCTCGCTTGTCGTGAGCCCGACGCCGACCATGCCCGCCTGCGCCACACGCTCGACGTAGCAGGCCAGCATCCCGAGGTGGTTGCTGTTGTGGACGGCTCCGACCGCCAGGCCCACCTGGGCGGCCCGCGCCACCAGCTGGTCCACGACCTCGAACGCCACTACGGGACCCAGGCCGCGGGCGCCGTCGACCTCGAGGAACGACTCGGAGACCCAGCGTGACCGCGGCTGGGCCTCGGGATCCACCACACCGTTGCCGATCCGCTCCACGATGGTGGGCAGGCGTTGCAGGCCGTGCGAGTGCTGGCCCCGCAGGTCTCCCTCGACGAGCACCCGCGCCTGGATGTCGGCGGCGGCCCGGGGCACGCCGTGGCCCTCGAGCACGCGGGTGGCGAGGTCGAGCGCGTCGGCCTGCTTGACGATCATCGACCGGCACCGACCCTTCCGGCGAGCAGGGCCTCGCCCGTGGCGCCGGCGAGGTGGTCGACGACGTCGTCGGCCGGCCGGCCGTAGGCACCGGCATGGCTGACCTGCGTGCCGGTCGAGCGGCGCAGCCGCACCAGCATCTCGGCGTAGCTGAGCAGCGTGCCGTAGGCGTCCAGCACCGGCACTCCCGCCAGGGTCCGGATCCCCCGGCGCACGAGCGAGGTGTTCAGCACGCCCTCGGCCGGGATGACCAGGTCGGCGCCCCGGTCGACGGCCACCTGCGCCACGCGCTCGAGCCGCTGCTCGAGGTCGCCGCCGCCGTCGTACACGCCCTCGAGCTCGGCCTCGGTGACCGGCGGGTCCAGGGGCAGGGTGGCCACGACCCGCTCCGTCGCGCCGTACCTCGTCGCGAGGTCGCGCAGGGCGAACGTCTGCTCGCCCTCCAGCCCGATCAGCCCGAAGCGGCCGCCGAGCGAGGTGCCGAGCATCAGGGCGGTCTCGCACATGCTCACCACGGGGATGTCGACCAGGCTGCGCGCCTCCCGCAGTCCCGGGTCGAAGAAGCAGCTGATCGCCATCGCGTCGAAGCCCTGCCGCTCGGCCTGCGCAGCGTTGTAGGCGATCTGCGTGGCCAGCACGTGGTTGGACCACGGGAAGCGGGTCGCCTCGATCGGCGTGAGTCCCGCCGGGTAGCTGCCGGGCCGGACTCCGTGCACCTCCACCGTGGTGTCCGGGGCACAGACCCGGGCGGCGTGGTCCTGCAGCATCGCGGCGTACGACGGCAGCAGCTCGAGGTCGGTGAAGCTCTGGTGCCAGATGCGGATGGCCATGCCGTTACCGCGCTTCCAGGGACTTGAGGCCGGCCAGGTGGTCGACCCCGTCGATGCCCCACAGGTCTGCGAGCAGGGCCTGCGCGTCCCAGCCGGCGCCCGAGAAGTCGCAGCAGTCCGCGAACTTCGCCTCGAGGTCGGCCGTGGACAGCGGGGCCCTGCGGTCGCCCCGGGGTACGTCGGTCCGCATCGTGCGCTCGCCGGCACCGGTGGTCGCCCGTGACGACCGAGTAGGCCTGGTCCCACTCGGCGGGCCCGAGGGGCGGGACGTCGGCCATCTCTCCCACGTGATCCTCTCGATCAACGCCTGCGCCTTCCGGGCGCTGCACCGACGCGTCGGTGAAGCTGGCGAGGTTGACCTTGCCGTCGAGCAGGGCCGCGGCGATGGACGTACTCGACGCTGAACTTGCCCTCCAGCCCGGTCCGCGGCCGGTGGTGGATCAGCGGGTCGAAGCCGCCGGGCTCCAGCACGACGTGCACGGACCGCACGTCGGCCGGATCGATCCCCTCCTGCTCTGCGCAGATCTGAGCGTGGCGTCCGCGGTGCGGTGGGTGTTGTAGCAGGCAGGGGTACTTCTTGACGTTGATCCCCGCCGTCAGCAGGTTGGTTCGTGCCGGGCAGCTCGGCGCGGGGCAGCGTGGAGGCGTCGGGCACCCCGGCGAGAACATGGAGAAGTAGCCGAGGGGCCGAGTCGAGCTGGTCGACGTCGGCGGTGAAGCCGTTGGCGGCCAGCCGCGCGGCGAAGACGGCGTCGCGTGCGGCGAGGCCCGGGGTGCAGCGGCTTGGTCATCGTGCCGAAGTTCTGCCGGCTGCCGCCCGCCATCGACGCGGCCAGTCCGATCGCGGTGCCTGGTCTGCTGCTCGTCGAGGCCCATCAGCCTGCTCACGGCCGCCGCTGCGCCGATGGATGCCGATCGTCGCGGTCGAGTGCCAGCCGGGCGCCGTAGTGGGTAGCGGACATCCATGGCGCTGGGCGATCGCGACCTGCACGCCGAAGCCGACCACGAGAGGCCTCGACCGCGGACCGCCCGTCGGAGCCCTCCTGCTCGGCTGCCGCGAAGATCGCGGGCCACAGCACGACGCTCGGGTGCCCGTAGACCACGTCGGTGACGTCGTCGAAGTCGAGGGCGTGCCCCGCTGTCCCGTTGAGGAGGGCTGCGGTCGGCGCGTCCGTGGTCTCCCCGGTGGCCCAGATCGTCGAGCGCCCGGCGGGCAGTGCCCCGAGGGTGACGGCCAGGATCTGCACCGGCGGCTCCTGCCGCGCGGCGAGCGCCACGCCGAGCGTGTCGATGAGGGTGCGCTTGACCAGCTCGGTGACCTGGTCGTCGAGGGCGCCGAGGTGCCCGAGGGCGTAGCCGGCAACGGCCTCGGTGAGGCGGGGTGCGGCGGTGTCGGTCATGACTCTCCATTCGCTGCGGGAGTGGTGGTGTCGGCAGGGGGTACGGCGGGGCCCGAGCGGGCGGCACTCGCAGCCGCCAGGAACCCCTGGCGGATCAGGTACGCGTCGACCGAGAGGACGACCAGCCGCACGCCGGCGTCCAGCCAGGCCTTCGCGGCGGCGGGCGTGGCGGCGAACACCGAGGCGGCGCGGCCGGCCGCCTCGGCCCGGGTGAGGATGTCGCGGGCGGCATCGACGACCCGAGGGTCGGAGGGCGTGGTCGCCAGTCCCATCGAGGCGGCGAGATCCATCGGCCCGACGAAGATCGCGTCCAGGCCGTCGGTGCCGGTGATGTCGTCCAGGTTGAGGTGGGCCTCCGCGCCCTCGACCATGGCAAGCACAGCAACCTCGCTGTCGGCCTCGGCCAGGTAGTCGGCCCGGTGCCCGAACCCCGCGGCCCGGACCCACAGGTTGACCGAGCGATCCCCAGCGGGTGGGTAGCGGCCCGCCGAGGCGACCCGGAGGGCGGCCTCGCCCAACCCGACGTGCGGGACGAGCACGCCGTCCGCCCCGACATCGAGCACCGCGCCGATCGACTGGGCGTCGTTGCTCGCGACCCGGACGACGACGTAGAGCCCGGCCCCCCGGCCAGCGGCCACAAGCGGGGCCGGCGGATCAACCCCGAACGGTCCGTGCTCGCAGTCGAGGACGACCAGGTCGAAGCCGGCGGTGGCTGCCGCCTCCACCACCTCGACCCGCGGCACGATGACGAACAGGCCCAGGAGCTGGGGCCCTTCACCGTGCAGCCGGGCACGCAGGCCCGTGAGCCGCTCGCTCACGACGACCTCACCACCAGCGCGTCGAGGATCGCGACTCCCTGCCCGGCGGGCAGCACCCGCACCGGGTTCAGGTCGACGCCGGGTCGGTCGTGGCCCTCGTCTGCCGGCCTCCGACAACCGCACGAGCAGGTCAACCAGTGCGTCCACGTCGGCCGGCTCCGCGCCCCGGTGACCGTCGAGCAGCCGGGCGACGCGGGTGGCGCCGACCAGGGCCCGCGCCCGGTCGTGGTCGAGCGGCGCCGGCGCGACGGACACGTCGTCCATCAGCTTGGTGAGCACTCCCCGGCCCCGAACAGCACCATCGGACCGAAGTCGGGGTCGACGTAGACGCCGATCACGACCTCCACGCCCGCGCCCACGAAGCGCGAAACGACAACGCCCTCGAAGCCGTCGGGGTCGAGCAGTCGGCCCCGACGGTCGAGGTCGTCAACGTGCCTGTCGAGGCTCGCCTCGTCCTGTACGTCGAGCGCGACGAGGCGGTTCTCCGTCTTGTGCGTCAGCCCTGCGCCCGCGGCCTTCAGCACCAGCGGGTAGCCGATGTCGATGGCCACCTTGCGGGCCTCGTCGATGTTCGAGACCACGACCTCGGGCGGCGTCGGCAGTCCGCGCTCGGCCAGGAAGGCCTTGCTGGCCGGCTCCGACAGCGCATACCCTTCAAACACGCCCACCGGGGTCTGGCCGGCCTCGGACCCGGTTGCGCCATGCCGGTGCCCGGGGTGCACCACGTCAACGACTGCGGCCAGGGCCTCGGTCGCGTCGAGGAGCGAACGCACGACCGGCACGCCGGCCGCGGCGTACGTCGTCGCCTCCTCGGCGCTGACGGGGGCCAGGCTCACCACCAGCACGGGCAGGTCGGGGTGTCGGGCCGCGACCGCCGCGACGCCGTCGGCCAGCGCCAGTCGCCACAGCTGCGTCGGAGTCGGCGTCAGGTAGAACAGCAGCGAACCGGTCCCCGGGTCGGAGGCCAGCGCGTCGAGGTTCTGCTCGATGGTCGCGGGCCCGGCGGCACCGATGTCGAACGGGTTCATCACGCGCGCGAACCCGGCCAGCGGCGCCATCGTGTCCCGGGTCGCGTCGGACAGCCGGGTGAGCGGCAGGCCGCGTGCGCCCAGGGTGTCGGCCAGCAGGATGCCCCCGGCGCCCGAGGTGCTGAAGGCGGCGACCCCGGGCTGTCGCGGGGAGCGCCCGCCGGCGAGCAGTGCGGCGGCGACGGCCAGAGTCTCCAGGGTGGGAACGCTCACCACGCCCTCGGCGGCGAACACGGCTTCGTACGCCGCTTGGCTGCCGGCCATCCGGGACGAGTGCGCCTGGGCGGCGGAGGTGCCGGACGAGGTGTTGCCGAGCTTCAGCGCGACGACGCGCCTCCCGGCCGCGCGTGCCCGCTGCACGGCCGCACGGAACCTCGGCCCGTCGGC
>CAWGUS010000023.1:0-148272 GCA_963825755.1 uncultured Actinomycetota bacterium
CATCTCCCTCGGGCTTCGGAACGTAGCCCACCACGACAGTCCCCATTGACGGCCTCCTCGCTGCCTTGCGGCGGTGCGTCGACGGCACCGCTCCGTGGCACCGTATCGAATCCCACCCGCAAGCGGGAGCCTGTGGAATCGCGCAGCAGGTGCGGCTCGCCCTGGGGCAGGGTGGCGGCATGACCAGCACCGCAGCCTTCTCCCCCGCCGAACATCGGGGACTGCGGGCCGCGGTGCTGCAGCTGAAGACGCGCTCGCCGCGCGGCCGGTTCGCGATCCGGGTGGGCGCCGGCACGCCGGGCGGAACCGCCCACTGGTTCGAGATCGGTCGCGACGACGGCCTCGACCACGCACTGCGCATCGAGGTCTCGGCGGCCCTCCTGCACCGGGTGCGGCCGCTCGCTGCACGAGCCCTGGCTGTGGCTGACCCGGCCGGGCGCGCTCTCGTCGACGACGCCGACCTGGCCTGGTCGCGGCGGCCCGCACCGCCTGGCCGAGGCCGGGCTGTCGACCTGCTTCGTCGTGGTGACCCGGCACGGCTGGTGGGAACCGAGCGACCGGCGGCGGCGAGCTGGAACCGGATGCGGCAGCGGACTGAGCGCCTGCTCGTCAGTCCCAGGTGTGGACCGGCTCGTTGGTGTGCATGTCGCTCGCGGTAGTCCACCAGCGTGGCCCGCAGCGCGTCGTAGCGATCGAGGTCGCTGAGCGGTCGTGCATCCGCTGCGACGAACCACTCGGCGCCGTTGGTGCCGGTCAGGCAGCGCTGCTCGATGATCCCGAGCAGCCGGTCGCGCTCCGCCGGCGCGCACGCCCCACGACGCGAGGCCCTCGTGGGCCAGCGGCAGCAGCCGGCGCAGCACCAGCTCGGTGGCGCGGACCTGGCCGATGCCGGGCCAGTAGACCTGGGCGTCGATGCCCTACTGGGCGGCGACGTGGAAGTTCTCCTCGGCCGCGGAGAACGACATCTGCGACCACAGCGGCCGCTCGCTCTCGGCGAGCGAGCGGACCAGCCCGAAGTAGAAGGCCGCGTTGGCGATCAGTGTCGACGACCGTCGGGCCGGCAGCCAGGACCCGGTTCTCCACCCGCAGGTGCGGGCATGCCGTCGGCGACGTCGTAGACCGGCCGGTTCCAGCGGTAGATCGTGCCGTTGTGGAGCCGCAGCTCGTGCAAGGTCGGCGTGCCGCCCGCCTCGAGCACCTCGAGCGGGTCCTCCTCGTCGGTGATCGGCAGCAGCGCCGGGAAGTAGCGGACGTTCTCCTCGAAGAGGTCGAACACCGAGGTGATCCACCGCTCGCCGAACCACACCCGCGGCCGCACGCCCTGCGCCTTCAGCTCCTCGCTGCGGGTGTCGGTGGCCTGCTCGAACAGCGGGATGCGGGTCTCGCGCCACAGCTCCTTGCCGAGCAGGTACGGCGAGTTGGCGCCGACCGCGACCTGGACCGCCGGCGATGGCCTGCGAGGCGTTCCAGTACGTCGGCGAACTGGTCGGGCGAGGTCTGCACGTGGAACTGGGTGCTGGTGCAGGCGGCCTCGGGCACGATCGAGTCGGCGGTCGTGACCAGCCGCTCGGCGCCCGGAGATCGCGATCGAGATGTCCTCGCCGCGGGCGGCCAGGATCTGCTCGCTCAGCAGCGGTAGCGAGGGTTGGCGCTGAGCTGTCGAGGGCCAGGTGTCCCTCGGCGAGGGTGGGCAGGATGCCGATCATCACCATGTGGGCGCCGACCTCGGCCGACTTGGCCTCGGCGTCGTTGAGGCTGCGCGCGCAGGTCGTCCTCGAAGGTGGCGAGCCCGCCCTCGCGCAGCCGCGCCGGGGGCACGTTGATCTCGATGTTGAACTGGCCGAGCTCGGTCTGGAAGTCGGGGTCGGCGATCGCCTCGAGCGCCTCGGCGTTCTTGAGGGCCGGGTCGCCGGCCTCGTCGACGAGGTTGAGCTCGACCTCGAGCCCGGTCATCGGGTCGTCGGTGTCGAAGCGCGCCTCGCGCAGCATCCGCGCGAACACGTCGAGGCAGCGGCGCACCTTCTCGCGGTGCCGCGTGCGGTCGGCGCGGGAGAACTCCTGTGCGTCGACCTCTTCTCCCATGCTCGCACACTAGGGCACGCGAACCGCTGCGGGCAAGCGCCCTCCCGAGGCTGGGCTCACCGTACGCGTGAGGCAGCGGCTGGCTGCCAGCGCTCGGCGGCACCGCCGCCGACCAGCAGCTCGGCGACCAGCTCCGCCAGCGAGTGGTCGGGGTCGGCCTCACGAGCACCGATCGACCGCGCACCAGGCCAGGGCGCCGTCGCCGGCGAGCCAGGCCGCGAAGCCGAGCACGCGGCCGGCGCCGGCGCACAGGCGTCGGGCGCGCGCCGCACGAGCGCCGGACCAGAGCTCGACGTGGCGCCGGGCGCGTCGTCGCGGGTCACACGTGCCCACGCCGCGTCGCGGACCGTCGGGTCGCGCACGGCAGCAGCAGTCGGGCCAGCCTCGGCGTCGGCGGGCGACGTCGCCGTCACGCGCGTGTCGCGCGCACGCCGGCGCGCCACCCCCGCGCCGGACGCCGGCGGCGCCGGCAGCGCGCGCTCGACGGCGCGCGACCGCCTCCGGGTCGGCGGTCGAGCGTCGCCGGCGAGCGGCCTCGCGCGAGTCCGTGGGTCACCCGGCCGTCGAGCACCGCCTCCGCGGCGAACGGGTGCGCCGACACGTCGTAGGGCACCCCCGTCGGCATGCCGCGGCGGCACCGGGCAGCACGGGAACCAGCGCCGGCCGTCGGACGCGCAGCACTCCAGCACGCCGATCCCCCGCGCGCGAAGCCGCGACGCAGCCGCCCGGGCCGGTCGTCGGCGGCGCGGCGTCGTCGTCGTAGAGCACGAGCACGACCCGCTCGACGCCGTGCGCGCGGCCGGCCTCGCAGCAGCGCCTCGACGACGCTCGGCGAGTCCTCCGGCGTCGCGGGGCAGGTCGACCCGCGCATGGAAGGCCTGCCGCGGCCGCCGAAGGTCAGCATCACCACCGATCGCTCGGGCACGAAGCCGAGCACGACCGGCACGACGGCGAGCAGGTCCTCGGGGGTGCGGGCGGTGAGCGTGCGGTCAGGGATGGCGGGTGACTGCGGTGGTGTCGGTCATGCGACGCCGCACGCTCCCCGGCGGACCGACGGACGACGCGCGGTCCGGCGACGGGCCTGTGGACGAACGGCCGACGCGGCGTCTGTGGACGGTCAGCGGCCGCGGTAGGTTCGCGCGCACATCGCGGTGCGCGCCCAGCGTCGGTGCTGCACCTCGACCTCGACGCCTTCTTCGCCGCCGTCGAGCAGCGCGACAAGCCGTCGCTGCGGGCAAGCCGGTCGTCGTCGGCGGCGTCGGCGGGCGCGGCGTGGTGTCGACGGCGTCGTACGAGGCTCGCGCGTACGGCGTGCACTCGGCCATGTCGACCCGCGAGGCCCGCTCCCGGTGCCCGCACGCGGCCTTCCTGACCGGCCGGTTCCACGCCTACCGCGAGACCAGCCGAGCGGTGATGGAGGTGCTGCGCGACGTCTCCCCGCTCGTCGAGCCGCTGTCGCTCGACGAGGCGTTCGTCGACCTGGCCGCGGCCGACCTGCCCGACCACGAGGTCGCGACCGTCACCGCCTTCGCCGAGCGGCTGCGCGCCGCGGTCGCCGAGGTCACCGGCGGCCTGACCGCGTCGGTCGGGCATCGGCACCTCGAAGTTCATCGCCAAGGTCGCCAGCGACCTCGACAAGCCCGACGGGCTGGTGGTCGTGCGCGCCCGGCACCGAGCGGGAGCTGCTGCGGCCGATGAGCGTCACCGTCATCCCCGGCGTCGGCCCGGCCACCGCCGAGCGGCTGCGGCGCGCGGGCATCCACACCGTCGCCGACCTCGAGACGCGTCAGCGAGGAGGAGCTGGTCCGGCTGCTGGGCAAGGCCCACGGCGCACGGGCTGTACCAGCTCGCCCGCGCCGACGACGACCGGCCCGTCGTCGCCGAGCGCGAGACCAAGTCGGTGAGCGTCGAGGGCACCTACGACACCGACCTGACCGACCGCAAGCTGATGGAGGGCCTGCTGACCCGCCAGGCGACGCAGGTCGCCGAGCGGCTGCGCAAGCACGGCCTGTCGGGCCGCACGGTCACGATCAAGGTGCGGCTGCACGACTTCACCACCCTGAACCGCTCCACGCACCCTGCCCTCCCCCACCGACAGCGCCGTCGACGATCGGGCGGCTGGCCCGCGCGCTGCTCGCCGACCTCGACACCTCCGGCGGCGTACGGCTGCTCGGTGTCGGGGTCTCCGGGCTGGCCGACTGGATCCAGGAGGACCTGTTCGGCGAGACCCGAGGACGACGAGGAGGAGCCGGCGACCTGCCGGAGCCGAGCCCGCGCGGCGCCGGCGTGGGCGCCCGGCATGGACGTCGTGCACGACGAGATGGGCCGCGGCTGGGTGTGGGGCTCGGGCCGGGGCGTGGTGACGGTGCGCTTCGAGACCGCCGAGACCCCGCCCGGGCCGGTGCGCTCCTTCGCCGCGGACGACCCCGTGCTCGCGCCTGGCGCCCGTCGAGCCTACGATCGCGAGTGCACCGGACCTCGTCGCCCGGCCGGAGCTGCGCGCACTGGCCACAGGTCTCGGCGTCGACGACGGCACGACCGGATAGCCGCCCGTCACCGGATGGTCGGCCAGGAACACCACGGGCTGCCCGTCCGGCGGCACCTGGACGGCGCCCAGCACCATGCCCTCGCTGGGCAGCTCGCCCGCGCCGGGACGCTCGAGCGGCCGGCCCGCGAGCCGCAGCCCGATCCGGTTCGATGTCCGGCGCCACGGCGTACGTCGTCGCGCACAGCGCCGCGAGCACGTCGGCCGCGAACCAGTCACCGCGCGGGCCGGGCAGCAGGCGCAGCGGCCGGTCGCCGGACGGCCGTCGGGGGTCGACGTGGACGCCCGCGGGACTGCGGTCGGACGACACCACGGGCAGCACGGACGCCGGCGCGCGACGCGGGCGGCCCGACCCAGGCGAGGGTGTCGGTCGACCGCGACCCGAGGACGGGCTCGACGTCGATGCCGCCGGCGACCGCGACGTAGGAGCGCAGGCCCGTCGATCGGCCGGGCCCGACCGACCACCCGCGACCCGGGGCACCGACACCGGCTCGGCAACGCGCACCGCCCGGCCGTCGACCCGGACCTCGCACGGGCGCCGGTGACGGCGACACCAGGGCCCGGCCGGCGTCGCAGCGTCAGCCCGGAGAACGTGGTCTCGAGCAGCGCCGCACTCGGGCCGTTGCCGACGAGCCGGTTGGCGAGGCCGGCGGCGGGCCGGTCGAGAGCGCCGGCCCGGGGCACGCCCAGGTGTGCCGACCCGGGCCGGCCGAGGTCCTGCACCGTGGTCAGCGCTCCGGCGGTCGAGACGTCGAGAGTCATGCCGGCACGAACCGACGCGGGTGCCGGGCGGCAGCAGGGCCGGCGCGTCGCGAGTCGGCGTCCCACAGGCCGAGCGTCGGTGCGGCCGATCAGCTGCCAGCCGCCCGGCGAGGCGGTCGGGTAGATGCCGCACCACGTGTCGGCCAGGCCCACCGAACCGGGATCGACCGCGGGTCGCGGGGCGACGGTCGGCGCGGGACGGCCAGCTCGGGGGGCAGGCCGGCGAGGTAGGAGAAGCCCGGAGCGAAGCCGCAGAACGCCGCGACGAAGTCGGTGGCCGCGTGCCGGTCGACGACGTCGTCGACCGACGACCGCCCAGTGCGCCGCGACGTCGGCGAGGTCCGGTCCGTCGTAGGAACGTGGCGATCTCGACCAGGTCGCCGCCCGTCGCCGGCCCGAGATCGCCCGGCCAGGTCGCCAGGAGCTCGCTGACGGCGGCCGCGTCGGTGACGCCGTCGAAGAGCACCGTCGTCGCGGCCGGCACGACCTCGGTCGCGGCCACGCGTGCGCCACGGGCCCAGGCGGCCAGGGCCAGCGCCGACCGCACGTCACCGACCTCGGCACGCACCGCGTGCGCACCGACCTGACGCAGGTCGAGGGGATCCGCCATGGGCCCATCCTCCACCGAGGCGTCCCGGACACGCGGCCTTCACCGGCCGTTGGTTGCCGGGCCCGCGCGGAGCCCCGAGAATCGGGGCGTCTCGTCACGCACGAGAAGCAGCGGAAATAGGGTGAGGGGCTCTTGATGGTATGAGCATCAGGAGCCCCTCGTTCGACCGGCTGGGTGACATCCGATCGACCGGTCAGGCCTCTCCGGTCCCGCTCCCCCGTCACCGGGTTCGCGCGACGACCGAAGTCGTCGTATGGACCTTCTTTCCTGTCCGATCCCCAACCCCGCAAGCGGAGTTGGTAGGGAGAGTTCTATGTCCCAGAAGCCTCGTCGCACAAGGGGTTTCGCGACTTTTCTGCCAAATTTTGGACCCCCGGCGTGTCCTCCACAGGTCGTCCACAGGGACCGTTCTCCACAGATGCAGCCCGACTCGTCCACAGATTTCGCCCGTGCCTGTGGATGATCAGCAGGCCGGCGAGCCGGTACCCCGCGGCCTCGAGCGCACGGCGTACGGCGCGGGCGCGGGCCACTGCTCCGGGGTGGTCGCCGTGCACGCACAGCGAGTCGACCCGGGTCGCGAGCTCGAGGGCGGCGGCGACGACCTCGACCCTCCTCCTCGAGTACGGCGCCGGGCCGGTCACGCGGCACCAGCCGGCCCTCGTCGGTGTAGCCGCGGTCGGGGAAGCCCTCGTGCCACACCTCGCGACCGTGCGAGGTGGCCAGCGTGAGGATCGCCGCGACCGGGCATCCCGAGCACCGGCAGGTCGCCCGACCCGGCGAGAACGGCCGCGGCCTGGTCGAGGTCGTCGGCGACCCGGTGGTAGAGCGCACCGTGCGGCTTGAGGTAGCGCACGCTCGTCGCCCTCGGCGGCCGCGATCGCGGTCAGCGTGCCGACCTGGTCGGCCACCTGCTCGCGCAGCACGTCCGCCGGCACGTCGCAGCGCGACCCGGCCGAAGTTCGGACGGTCGTCGTAGGACACCTGGGCACCCACCGAGACCCCGCGGCGAGCGGCCTCGGCGCACACCTCGCGCATGATCGCGGTGGTGCCGGCGTGGTAGCCGCAGGCGACGTTGGCGCTGGTCACCACCGCCAGCAGCCCGGCGTCGTCGGTGATCTCCTCGCCGAGGTCGGCGTTCAGGTCCAGGGTCACCGGACCAGTGTGGCTACTGCGAGAACGCCGCGTCGAACGACGCCGTGGGCGGCGGGTAGTCGAAGCGCCGCAGGAACTCCAGGGCCTCCGGGGCGCCGTGCAGGCGGTCCATGCCGGCGTCCTCCCACTCGACCGAGATCGGGCCGTCGTAGCCGATCGCCGAAGGGCGCGGAAGCAGTCCTCCCACGGCACGTCGCCGCGGCCGGCGGACACGAAGTCCCAGCCCCGGCGCGGGTCGCCCCAGGGCAGGTGCGAGGAGAGCACGCCGTTGCGGCCGCCGCCGAGCCGCATCCGGGTGTCCTTGCAGTCGACGTGGTAGATCCGGTCGGCGAAGTCGGTGATGAACGCGACCGGGTCGAGGTCCTGCCACATCATGTGGCTGGGGTCCCAGTTGAGGCCGAACGCCGGCCGGTTGTCGACCGCCTCCAGGGCGCGCCTGGTCGACCAGTAGTCGTAGGCGATCTCCGACGGGTGCACCTCGTGGGCGAACCGGACGCCGCACTCGTCGAAGACGTCGAGGATGGGGTTCCAGCGGTCGGCGAAGTCCTGGTAGCCGGCGTCGATCAGCTCGGCGGGCACGGGCGGGAACATCGCGACGTACTGCCAGATCGAGGAGCCGGTGAAGCCGACGACCGTGTCCACGCCGAGCTTCTGCGCGAGCCGGGCGGTCAGCTTCATCTCCTCGGCGGCCCGCTGGCGCACGCCCTCGGGGTCGCCGTCGCCCCAGACCCGCTCGCGGACGATCGCCCGGTGGCGGAAGTCGATCGGGTCGTCGCAGACCGCCTGGCCGGTGAGGTGGTTGGAGATCGCCTAGAGCTTCAGGCCGTGCCGCTCGAGGAGCGCGAGCCGCTCCTCGACGTAGCCGTCTTCGTCGACGCGCCAGGCGTCGAGGTGCTCGCCCGGACACCGCGATCTCGAGGCCGTCGTAGCCCCAGCCGGCGGCGTAGCTCGCGACCTCCTCGAGGGTGAGGTCGGCCCACTGGCCGGTGAACAGGGTGTACGGCTTGCCCATGTCGCTCAGGCCTCCTTCTCGATGCCGCGACCGGCACCCGAGCCTGCCGCACTCTCCTCGATCGCCGCCAGCATCCGCTGCACGGCCAGCCCGTCCGCGAACGACGGGCGAACGTCGTCGCCCGTCTCGATCGCGCACAGGAAGTCCGTGGCCTGGTGGTGAACGTGTGGTCCCAGCCGAGGGTGTGCCCCGGCGGCCACCACGCGCCGACGTACGGGTGGTCGGGCTCGGTGACCAGCACCCGCGGAGCCGCCGCGTGCGCGGCCGGTGACGTGCAGCTCGTTGAGCCGCTCGAGGTCGAAGCGATCGCGCCCGCGGTGCCGTAGATCTCGAGGCTCGAGGCCGTTCTTGCGGCCGGTGGCCATCCGGCTCACCTCGACGCTGGCCGCGCACCGGACGCCATGCCGAGCCACGCCCAGGCCGCGTCGTCGACGGTCACCTGCTCGACGCCGTCGGGCCCGCCGCGCTCGGGTGATGAACGTGTGAAGGTCGCCGGTCACGCTGACGTCACCTCGTCGTCGAGCAGGTAGCGCACCTGGTCGACGACGTGGGAGGCCAGGTCACCCAGCGCGCCCGACCCGGCTGTGTCCTTGCGCAGCCGCCAGGTCATCGGCGCGCGGCGTCGGCGAGCCAGTCCTGGAGGTACGCCGCGCGCACCTGCCGCACCTCGCCGATCCGGCCGTCCGGCGACGAGCTCGCGGGCCAGCGCGAGCGCCGGCACCCGGCGGTAGTTGAAGCCGACCATCGGACGTGCACGCCGCGTCGGGCGGCGGCCGCCGCGTGGCCATCGTCTCCGCCTCGGCGACGGTGTTGGCCAGCGGCTTCTCGACCAGCACGTGCTTGCCGGCGGCAAGCGCCGCCAGGGCGATCTCGGCGTGGAGGTGGCCCGGCACGCAGATGTCGATGATGTCGACGTCGTCGCGGCGAGCACCGCGCGCCAGTCGGTGGCGGCCTCGGCCCAGCCGTAGCGCGCCGCGGCGCCCTCGACGTGCCCGGGTCGCGGCCGACCAGCACCTGCTGCCGGACCCGGGGCGCGTCCGGGAAGAAGGCCCGCACGTTGCGCCAGGCGTTGGAGTGGGCCTTGCCCATGAAGGCGTAGCCGATCACGGCCACACCGAGACTGCCGGTCATGCCACGTCCGGGCTCCTCCCGAGGACGCCGAGCGGCCGTCAGCGAGCGCAGGAACGCGAGTCCGTCGCGGGCCAGGTCGTCCTGGCTGGCGGCCAGCGGCCGCCAGATGGAGGCGGCCGTCGCGATGGCGTGCGTTGTCCGCGGTGAAGCTCTCGATGTTCAGCGGCCCGTCGTAGCCGACCTCGTCGAGGGCGGCCAGCAGCGCGTGCCAGTCGGTCTGGTCGCCGCCCGGGGCGCCGCGGTCGCTGCCGCAGACCTGCACGTGCACGAGGTGCGTGCCGGCCGCGCGTACGGCGTCGGCGGTCGAGCGCTCCTCGATGTTGAGGTGGTAGGTGTCCAGCGCGAGCCCGAGCGACTCCCCCAGCATGCCGTCGAGCGCCTCGAGGGCCTGGTCGACGGTGTTGACCAGCGAGGTCTCGTAGCGGTTGAGCGGCTCGATGCCGATCGTGACGCCGCGTTCGCCCGCGTGGTCGACGACGGGTGCGAGGTGCTGCGCGCATCTCGGCGTACGCCGCCGCGCGCTCGCTCGGCGCGCCATCCGCCAGACCCGGCCGGTGGCGGCGTAGAACGGCCCGCACACCGATCTGGCGCCGATGGCCGCGGCCAGGTCGATGCACGCCCGCAGGTAGTCCTGGGTCGCGGCCACCGAGGCGGGATCGCGTCGCGACCAGGTCGCGCCCCGGGCGCCATCGCACCCACGACGTACGGCGTCAGGCCGGTGTCCGCGAGGGCGGCACCCACCGTCTCGGCGCTGAGGTCGCCGACGTTCTCCAGCGGGATCTCCACCGCGTCGAAGCCCAGGTCGGCGACCGTGCGCAGCAGGGTCGGCCACGTTGTCGTCGGTGAGGGGCGAGACCCACACCCACGTGTTGACACCGATGGCTCCCACGGTCTCCTCATCGGGACTGTGCACTTCCGGCCGAGCGGCCGGTCGGAGCGACGCGGTGCGGGTCAGGGCATCTGGCGCTCCTGCCAGACCTCCGGGTAACCGGGCAGGTCCTCGCCGCCGAACTTGGCGTAGTGGCCGTCGGGCATGCCGTCGTTGGCCGTCGATGTAGTCGTCGCGCTCGTCCTCGGTGATCGGCGTCTGCGGGAGCACCCACTCGGCCGGGCACCTCCTCGCCCTTGAAGATCTTCTCCAGCGCCAGCAGCGGGGTGCGCCACTGGAAGTTGGAGTAGACGGGGGCCAGGCCGTTCAGCCCGGTCTCCTCCCACTTGCGCAGGAAGCTCATCTCGTCCTCGCCGGTCATCACCGGGTAGTCCTTGCCGGCGTCCTCGAAGGCCTCGATGGCAGCGACAGCACCGTCACCGGCGTCCATCCAGACGCCCTGGACGTCGCCCTGGGCGAGCTCGTCGGAGATGATCTTCTTGATCTCGGTCGGGTCGGCGCCGGTGAAGTAGTCGGTCGCCTCGATGCCGTTCTCCTCGAAGATCTTCTCGGCGGCGGCCCAGCGGGTCTCCAGCACGTCGACGCCGGGCAGGATGCGCAGCGCGACGACCTTGTCGCCCTCCTCGAGGTTGTCGACCAGGAAGTTGGCGGTGTCGATGCCCCAGCGCGTAGCCACCGATCGGGTGGATGAACGTCGTGGCGCAGTCGGTCTCGACGCCGCGGTCGAACACGACGACCGGCTTGCCGGTCTCGCAGGCGCGCTCGACGGCCGGCGTCATCGCGGCCGTGGAGTTGGGCGAGATGATGAAGGCGTCGCAGTTGCCCTCCTCGATCAGGTAGTCGATGTCGGCGATCTGCGTGTCGTCGTTGTCCTCGGCGTCGCGGGTCTCCATCTCGCAGATGACGCCCGACGTCCTGGAGCGCCTTGAGCTGCTGGTTCATGGTGATCCAGCCGGTCTGGCGCCACGGGTTGGAGATCGAGGCGTTGGCGAAGCAGGCCTTCTTGGCGCCGGTCGACTTGAACTTCGAGGTGTCGGTCATGTCGCCGTCGATGTACTGCAGCTACGGCTGCGGCCTCGTCTCCCTCGAACGTCGCGCGTGCGCTGCTCGATCCTGCGTCGTCGTAGTCGGCCTGGACGAACCACTCGGCTCGCTCGGTGTCGGCCTCCTCGCGCCGCCGTCTCGCTCGTCTCGGCCGCCGGGTCGTGCCGAGCGGGTTCGTCGGTCGGTGCTGCAGGCCGAGAGGCGCCAACACCAGGGCGGCCCCCGCTGCCAGCGGCGCCCATGCTCTTGAGATGCGCATCATTGTTCTCCTGTGTTCAGTGCCCGGAGGCGGGCGTGGGTTGGTGCGGTTCGATGGTGCTGTAGGTGGTTCGGCGGTGGCGCCCGGCTGGGCCGGCGGCCCACCCGCCAGGCGCGGACCGGCGGCGGCCACGGCGAGGATGATGATCAGGCCCTGCACGGTGTCGCGCCAGGTGGACTCGACCTCATGAGTTGAGCAGCGTGAAGAGCAGCTCCAGCGCGAAGGCGCCGGCGGCGGCGGAGAGGACCCAGCCGCGTCCGCCGCCGAGCACGACGCCGCCGAGGACCACGGCGGTGATCGCGGTGAACTCGTAGCCCTTGCCGACCGACGGGTGCACGCCGGCGTAGCCGACCAGGATGATGCCGGCGACCGTGGCCGACATCGACGAGAGCATGAAGGCCCGCGTCTTGACCCACCAGACCGAGGTGCCGGCCAGCTCGGCGGCGTCGGGGTTGTCGCCGACGGCGATCAGGGTGCGCCCGAACGGGCGCCGCATCAGCCAGGTCGCGCGGCCGCGAGCACGGCCAGGATGATGCCGGGTAGGGGATGACGTCGACGACCGGGACGTCCTCGATCGCCGCCGCGGCCGATCTGGCGGAACTGTCGACCGGGTTGCCGGTCGCGGCGCCGCCGGTGAGGTAGCAGACCAGTCCGCCAGCGCCAGCATCATGCCGAGCGTGACGATGAAGCTCGGCACCTTGCAGCAGCGTCGTACGCCAGTCCGTTGAGCACGCCGATCAGCGACGCCGACGCCGAGCATCAGCAGCATGACCGGCAGGATCCGGCCCTCGTCCTGGCCGATCAGGTTGCCGGCCATCACGACCTGCGTGGTGACCAGGGCGCCCATCGAGAGGTCGAACTCGCCGGAGACGATGACGAAGTACTGGCCCATCGCGGCGATGGCGATCGGCGCCGTGCGCCCGATGAAGCGGATCAGCGACCCGGGCTCGCCGAACTTCGCGTTCTGCACGATGATCGCGACCGAGCAGCACCGCCACCAGCACGAAGACCGCGCCGCCGGGGGTGCCGCGCCGCGCAGGATGCGCCGGCCGCGTGCCGGCCTCGTGCGCGGGGATCTCGGTGCGCTGCGGGGCGTCGAGACCCGGGGATCGCGGTCATCGCGTGCCTCCTGCAGGGCGGCATTGACTCCGGTCGGTCGGTCGAAGCGCGCCGGCCGCCTGGCCATGCTCGCGCCGGGCGTAGACCGCGACCGAGAGCACGATGACCAGGCCGCGGATGACGTCGTTGAGGAAGGCGTTGACCGACATCACGCCCATGATGTTGTCGAGGACGGCGAAGATCGCGACGCCGCCGAGGGTGCCGAGGATCGTGCCCTTGCCGCCGGCCAGCAGGCTGCCGCCGAGCACCACGGCCGCGATCGAGAGCAGGTCGTAGCGGCCCTGGCTGCCGATGGTCGGGCTGCCGACGCTGAGCCGGGCGAGCAGGAGCAGGCCGGCCATGCCCGGCCAGCGGTCGAGCAGAGCACGTGCGCCGTGATGACCGGCAGGGACGTGCGGATGCCGGACATCCGGGCGACCTCGCGGTTGCCGCCGACGGCGTACAGGTGGTGTCCGAGACGGGTACGCCGGAGCAGCAGGATCACCAGCCCGGCCACGACCAGCATGATCATCGTGGAGATCGGCACCGGGCCGATGCGGGTGATGCCGATCAGCTGGAAGTCGCGGGGGCCGAGCCGCTGCTGCCCTGGTAGTTGACGGCGAGGTAGCCGCTGACGATCAGGCCCATGCCGAGCGTGGCGACGAAGCCGTGCACGTCGAGCATCGTGACGAGCAGCCCGGTCACCAGGCCGATCGGCGGCGGACACGAGGAGCGCCATCAGCACGCCCTGGACGACGTTCTCGGCGCGCCCGGCCATCACTCCCCCGCCGACCAGGCTGGAGAGGCTGACGACGTAGGGCACCGAGAGGTCGAGGCTGCCGGCCAGGATGACCAGGGTCTGGCCGATCGCGATGAAGCCGAGCACGCTGGTCGCGGTCAGGATCGCCGAGATGTTGCCGACGCTGAAGAAGTTGCGGCCCTGGGTGGCGGTGAGGACGGCGCCGACCACGACCACCAGGGCCAGCACGATGTAGATGATGCCGGTCGTGGTGATGGGCGCGCGGCTGCGCGGCGGCCCGGTGAGGACGGGCGGGGCACCGGCCCTGGTGCTGGGCTTCACGCGACCTCCTCCGTGTCGTCGGCGCCGGTCGCCAGACCCAGCACCTGCTCCTCGGTCGAGCCCGGCGGCAGCTCGCCGGCCAGTCGCCCGTCGCGCATCACGAGGATGCGGTCGGACATGCCGATCACCTCGGGCAGCTCGCTCGACACCATCAGGATCGCCACGCCGTCGGCGACCAGCCGGCGCATCAGCTCGTAGACGCGCGTG
Source organism: uncultured Actinomycetota bacterium (assembly GCA_963825755.1). Lineage (GTDB taxonomy): Bacteria > Actinomycetota > Actinomycetes > Propionibacteriales > Nocardioidaceae > Nocardioides. Next base: position 13,873 of record CAWGUS010000023.1, read on the forward strand.
CTTGGCGCCGACGTCGATGCCGCGGGTGGGCTCGTCCATCAGCACGACCTTGGGCCCGATCGAGAGCCAGCGGGTGAGCACGACCTTCTGCTGGTTGCCGCCGGAGAGGAACTGGACCTCCTGGTCGAGCGCCGCGGGCCGACACCTCCAGCGACGACAGCACACCGGGCACCGCCTTGCGCGAGTGGTCGGTGGCGCCGGGGAACACAGCGCGTACGACGCCCAGGGCGTTGTCGAGGATCGACTGGTTGCAGGGCGAGGCCCTTGGCCTTGCGGTCCTCGGTGATCAGCGCGAGGCGCTGGCGCACCGCCGAGCGGGCGGACCTGACGTGGGTCTGCGTGCCGTCGAGCGCCATCGTCGCCCCGGGTGAACGGCTGGACGCCGAAGATGCCCTCGAGCAGCTCGGTGCGGCCCGGAGCCCTGCAGGCCGGCCAGCGCCGACGATCTCGCCGGCACGGAGCTCGAGGCTGACGTCGTCGACGTAGCCGTTGCCCCGGCGTCGTGGGCACAGCCGCGCCTCGCCGAGCTCGGTGCCGGGGGCCGGATCGGGGAAGAACGACTCGATGGAGCGGCCGACCATGGCCCGCACCAGGGCGCCTCGTCGAGCTCGGCCGCCGGCTGGTGGGTGACGAGACGGCCGTCCTTGAGCACGGTGATCTCGTCGCAGAGCTGGAAGATCTCCTTGAGCCGGTGGGAGACGTAGAGGATCGCCGACACCGCGCTCGTTGAGGCGGTCGATGATCGCGTAGAGGAGCTCGACCTCGTGGTCGGCGAGCGCCGCGGTGGGCTCGTCCATCGGGATGATCCGGGCGTCGTAGCTGACCGCCTTGGCGATCTCGACGACCTGCTGCTCGGCCACCGTCAGGCTGCGCACCCGGCGTGGCCGGGTCGAGGCCGGTCACGCCGAGGCCGTCGAGCAGCTCGGTGGTGTCGTGACGCATCCGGCCGGTGTCGACCAGGCCGACGGCGGCGCGGCTCGCGGCCGATCCAGATGTTCTCGGCGACGTGCGCTCCGCGAGCAGGTTGAACTCCTGGAAGACCGTGGAGACGCCGGCATGCTGGGCCTGGACGCGGGTGGTTGAAGTGCCGCTCCTCGCCGTCGATGACGAGGGTGCCGGAGTCGGGCTGGTGGACGCCGGCGAGGAGCTTCATCAGCGTGGACTTGCCGGCACCGTTCTCGCCGACCAGGCCGTGCACGCGTCCGGGGAACATCTCGATCGAGACGTCCGCGAGAACGGTGTGGCCCAGGAAGCTCTTGGTCATGCCGCGGGCGACGAGCACCGGCATGTCCAGGCGTCTGGGAAGTCACTGTCCGTGAGGGTCACGGCTGAACTGTGGCACGCGCTCACACACTTTTGTCGAGAGGCGCGCAAAAGTTGGGTACTAGACGTGGAAAGTCGCGTTCTGATTCACTTCGCGGTGTGCGAACCAGCGACGTCTTCGAGCTCCTGCGTGACGGGAAGCCGTGGACGCGCGCCCAGCTCGCAGAGGCCACCGGGCTGGCCCGCTCGACCGTGGCCGCCCGCGTCGACACCCTCATGCGGCTGGGGCTGGTGGCCCGCTACGGCGGGGCGCGTCGACCGGTGGCCGGCCGCCCGTCACTGTTCGCCCTCAACCCGGCCGCCCGGGTGGTCGTCGGCGTCGACGTCGGCGCCAGCCACGTGCGGGCCGTGCTGGCCGACCTGTCCGGCGAGATCCTCGGCGAGGTCGACGTCCGTCTCGCGGTCGACAAGGGTCCCGACGGGGTGCTCGGCTGGGTGGTCGACGCGGTGCAAGTCGCTGCTCCAGACGGCCCGCCGCAAGAGCAGCGAGCTGTCCGCGATCGGGGTCGGGCTGCCCGGCCCGGTCGAGCACTCCACCGGCCGCCCGATCAGCCCGCCGATCATGCCCGGCTGGGACCGCTACGACGTGCCCGGCCACCTCCAGCGCCACTACGCGGTGCCCGTGCTCATCGACAACGACGTCAACATCATGGCGCTCGGCGAGCGGCGCGCCCACCTGCCCGACGTCGACGACGTGGTGCTCGATCAAGGTGGCCACCGGCATCGGCGCCGGCATCATCTCCGGGCGGCCGGCTGCAGCGCGGGGCCCAGGGCACGGCCGGCGACCTCGGCCACATCCGCGTGCCGCGTGCCGACGGCACTCCGTGCCGGTGCGGCAACGACGGCTGCCTCGAGGCGGTCGCCGCCGGCCCGGCCCTCGCCGCGCGCGCTGCGTGCGCAGGGCGTGGCCGCCGAGAGCGGCCAGGACGTCGTCGACCTGGTGCGCAAGGGCGACCCGGTGGCGCACTCCAGGTCGTGCGCCAGGCCGGCCGCGACATCGGCGACGTCCTCGCCACGATGGTCAACCTGGTCAACCCGTCGGTCGTGGTCATCGGCGGCCAGGTGGCCCAGGCGGGTGAGCACCTGCTGGCCGGCATCCGCGAGGTCGTCTACACCCGCTCGCTGCCGCTGGCCACCGAGCACCTGCGGATCATCCCGTCGCGCGCCGGCACCGAGGCGGGCGTCCTCGGCGCGGTCGCCATGGCCGTCGAGCACACGCTCTCCCCGGCGTCGATCGAGGCGGCATCGGGGACTCTCGCGGCATCCGGCTAACGCTCCGGGCATGCAGCCCCCGATCGCCGAACGCCGCCCCTCGACCAGCGAGCACCACGGTCGACCAGGGCATCGACGACTACGAGTGGCTGCGCGTCAAGGACGACCCCGACGTGACGTCGTACCTCGAGGCCGAGAACGCCTGGACCGACCGAGCGGACCGCGCATCTGGCCGACCTGCGGCAGGACGATCTTCGACGAGATCAAGGCGCGCACGCTCGAGACCGACCTGTCGGTGCCCAGCCGCAACCGCGGGTGGTGGAACTACTCCCGGTCGTTCGAGGGCAAGGAGTACGGCGCGAGCTGCCGCGTCGCCGTCGTCGACGAGGCCGACTGGACTCCCCCGCGGCCGGCGGAGGACGGCTCGCCCGACGAGCCGGCGCTGCCCGGCGAGGAGGTGCTGCTCGACCTCAACGAGCTGGCCGAGGGGCACGACTTCTTCTCGCTCGGCGGCTCGTCGCTGAGCCTCGACGAGCACGATGCTGGCGTGGTCGACCGACACCACCGGTGACGAGCGCTACACCGTGCGCTTCAAGGGCTGGCCACCGGCGAGCTGCTCGACGACGAGATCACCGGGGTGCTCGGCGGCGTGACCTGGTCGCCCGACGGCCGCCGTCTACTACTCCACCGTCGACGAGTCGTGGCGCGCCGACAAGGTGTGGCGGCACCGGCTCGGGACCCCCCAGGCCGACGACGAGATCGTCTTCCACGAGTCCGACGGGCGGTTCTCGGTCGGCGTGGGCCGCACGCCGCAACGACCGCTTCATGATGCTGGCGACAGCTCCAAGACCACCTCGGAGTGGCACGTCCTCGACCTGGCCGACCCCGAGAGGCGAGTTCCGGCTGTTCGCGGCCCGGCGCGAAGGGCTGGAGTACGGCCTCGAGGCGGCCGTCATCGGCGGTGAGGACCGGTTCCTGGTGCTCCACAACCACGCCGGACCCGATTTCGAGCTGGCGATCACGCCGGCCGAGCCGACCGACGTCGAGGGCTGGACGCCCCTCATCGAGCACGACCCGACCGTCCGGCTGGAGGACGTCGACGCCTTCGCCACCCACCTGGTGGTGCACCAGCGCAGCGACGGGCTGACCCAGCTGCGCATCCTGCCCCTCGACGGCGACGGCGTGGTCGACGACTACCTCGTGGAGTTCGACGACGAGGTCTACACGATCGGCTCGGGCGGCAACCCGTCGTTCGAGCAGCCGACCGTGCGGCTGGGCTACACGACCATGGCCACGCCGTCGTCGGTCCACGACTACGACATCCGCACCCGCGAGCTCACCTTGCTGCGGCGTACTCCCGTGCTCGGCGGCTACGACCCCGCCGACTACGAGGAGCACCGCCTCTGGGCCACGGCCGACGACGGCGAGCGGGTGCCGATCTCCATCGTGTCCCGCCGAGACGCACGCGCCGGTGGCGAGCCCTGCCCGTCCTGCTCTACGGCTACGGCGCCTACGAGATCTCGGTCGACCCGTACTTCTCCATCGCCCGGCTCTCGATGCTCGACCGGGGTGCGGCGTTCGCCATCGCGCACGTGCGCGGCGGCGGCGAGCTCGGCCGCAGGTGGTACGACGACGGCAAGCTGCTGCACAAGCAGCACACGTTCTCCGACTTCATCGCGTGCGCGCGGCACCTCGTCGACACCGGCTGGACCACCAGCGACCGGCTGGTCGCCGAGGGCGGCAGCGCCGGAGGTCTGCTGATGGGTGCTGTCGTCAACCAGGCGCCCGAGCTCTTCGGCGGCATCCTCACCCAGGTGCCGTTCGTCGACGCCCTGACGAGCATGCTCGACTCCACGCTGCCACTGACCGTCCCGGAGTACGACGAGTGGGGCAACCCCGAGGGCGACGCCGAGGTCTACGACTACCTGGCCTCCTACTCGCCGTACGACAACGTGGCAGCCCTCGACTACCCGCCGATCCTCGCCGAGACGTCCTTGCACGACACCCGGGTGCTGTACGTCGAGCCCGCGAAGTGGGTCGCGCGGCTGCGCGCCACCGCGGTCGGCCGCCGCGACTTCCTGCTCAAGACCGAGATGAGTGCCGGTCACGGCGGCGTCTCGGGGCGCTACAAGTCGTGGCACGACCGGGCGTTCTCACTCGCCTGGGTGCTCGACCGGATGGGCCTCTCCGGCGCCGAGTGACGGCCCGGGTGCCGGGTCGGCCTCGGCGACCCCTGAGAAGTCCCTGAGAGTTCGACCGCGCGGCAACTCCTGCGCCTCCTTGCGCGTCATTGGAGGTGTAGGCACGCCTCCCATCGCAGCGATGATCGGGAATCTGATGGGGTACCGGGCCGTTGAGTAGATGTGAGTGTCGAACCCTGGCTCTCACCGGGAACGAGGAGGCGACACCATGGCTACTGCCACAGCAAAGAAGTTCGTACGTGAGATCGAGGGACGCGACAGCGTCGGCCTCTACCTCGACGAGATCGCCCGCACCCCCCTGCTCGACGCCGCGACGGAGGTGGAGCTCTCCAAGACGATCGAGGCGGGCCTGCTGGCCGAGAAGCTCCTCGAGGAGGGCCGGGTCGGCCGCCGCAAGGGCGGCGCCCCCATGTCTGCCACGCAGGAAGAGCTCGAGTGGCTCGCCGAGGAGGGCCGCAAGGCCGTCGACACCTTCATCAGCGCCAACCTGCGGCTGGTCGTGTCGATCGCCCGCAAGTACGGCCGGGCCCAGATGCCGATGCTCGACCTCATCCAGGAGGGCAACACCGGACTGATCCGTGCGGTCGAGAAGTTCGACTACACCAAGGGCTACAAGTTCTCGACGTACGCCACCTGGTGGGTCCGGCAGGCGATCACCCGCGGCATCGCACAGCAGGCACGGGTCGTACGCCTGCCCGTGCACGTGGTCGAGGAGCTCAACCAGGTCGGCGGCGCTCGCCGCACCCTCGAGCGCCAGCTGGGCCGGGACCCCGACCCGACCGAGATCGCCGCCGAGCTCGACATGGACCTCGAGCGGGTCCTCGACCTGATGGCGTGGGGCCGCGAGCACGTCTCGCTCGACACCCCCATCGACGAGGACGGCGACACGTCGCTGGGCGACCTGATGGCTCAGGAGACCTCGCCCGGCCCCGACCTCACCGTCCTCGACGTCGAGGCGCGCGAACGGCTCAACTCGCTCGTGGGCCAGCTCGACGAGCGTGCTGCCGAGATCATCCGGGCGCGGTACGGCCTGGTCGACGGACGCCAGCACAAGCTCGCCGACATCGGCGCCCAGCACGGCATCTCCGCCGAGCGGGTCCGCCAGCTCGAGCGGGAGGCGCTGCAGAAGCTGCGGCGCCTCGGCGACCCAGACCTGGCCGCCTGACGCACCCAGCCCCATCGATCGGCGGGAGCCCACCCGGGTTCCCGCCGATCTGCATGTCCGCGGGACGACAGTCGGTCTGGGAATCTTCCCGGGGCAGGCTCGCGGCGCTGGCCTGACGACCCGGGTCAGTACGCCGCGTCGCTGAGCGCCGCGGACGCCTGCTCCGCCTGCGACACCGCGTCGTCGGGCACCGGCACCTCGGCGGCCGTCCGCTCCTGCCACAGCTGTACGGCGACCACGGTGGCCGCGGCGTCCTCGATGCGGTCACGGGTGATCGTCCCGTCGGTGATGGCCTTCGTCACCGTGGCGTGCGTGCCACGGGTGTCGGCCGGCATCAGCAACAGGTCGGCACCGGCCTGCAGGGCGGTGACCCCGGGCAGCTTCCGGGTCGCGACCGCACCCATGCCCATCGAGTCGGTGATCGCGACGCCGTCGAAGCCCATGTCGTCGCGCAGGAAGTCGTAGATCTCCGGGGCCATGCTCGCCGGCACGCGGGGTGCCAGCGCCTCGACGTCGAGGTGGCTGAGCATGATCGACGGGGCACCTGCCCGGATGGCGGTCTTGAACGGCAGCAGGTCGTGCCCGCGCAGCTCGTCGAGGCTCTTGGTGAGCCGCGGCATCACCAGGTGGCTGTCGGCAGTGGCCGAGCCGTGGCCCGGGAAGTGCTTGGCGGTCGAGACGATGCCCGCGTCGTCGTACCCCCGGACGGCCGCGGCGGTCGCCGTCGCGGCGGTGCGCGGGTCGGTGCCGGCCGAGCGGGTGCCGATGGTCGGGTCGGCGGAGCCGATCGTGACGTCGGCGACGGGCGCGAACACCCACGTGAAGCCGAGCCGTCGCAGCTCGAGACCCGACGCGCGGGCGGCCGCGACGACGGCCCTGCGACCCGCCCGGCCGCCCTCGGCGCGGTCTCGCTCGACGGCCATGCCGGCCACCTGGAACGCCGGGAACTCCGTGGCGATGCCGCGCAGGTGGGCCACCGAGCCGCCCTCCTCGTCGACGCCGACGACTGCCGGGAAGTCGCGTCCGTCGGCAGCCACGGCGTCGCTGATCGCCTGTGACGTCTCGAGCACCTGGGCCTCGTCGGTCACGTTGGCGGACGTGACGCAGAGCCCGGCCAGGTGCAGGTCGCTCACCAGCGACCGGGCCTCTTCGGGGTCGGTGCTGAAGTAGCGCCCGACGATGACCTGCCCGGCGAGCTGCTCCGGCGACCAGCCGGCCACCAGCTCCCGCGCCTCCGCGATCTCGGACTCGGTCGGCCCCCACAGCGTGGGCTCGTCCGGATCCGGCTCGGCGGCCCGGGAGGAGTCGGAGGGAGCGTCCTCGGGCGGCGACGACGCGTCGTCCGGTGAGGACATCGAGCACGCGGCCAGCACCGCCGAGGCAGCCAGGCCACCCATGGCCAGGCGGAGTCGTCGGGCTGTCAGTCGCACGCCGGGACGGTACCTCGCAGCGCCTCGAAGACCTCAATCACACGGAAGCGGAGATCGTCCACGGTGCCGGCGTTCTCGACGACGTACGTCGCGGCGGCCAGGCGGTCCTCCCGGCTGGCCTGGGCGGCGATCCGGGCCCGCGCGTCGGCCTCGGACATGCCCCGGATGCGCACCATCCGGTCGACCTGCACGTCGGTGGGCACGTCGACCACGATCACCGCGTCGAACGCCGCGCCCTGACCGGTCTCGACGAGCAGCGGGATGTCGTGCACGACGATCGCGTCCGGGTCGGCCGCCGCCTCGAGCTCGGCGCCGCGGGCACGCACGCGCGGATGGATGATCGACTCGAGGGTGCGCCGCCTCTGCTCATCGGCGAAGACGACGGCGCCCAGCGCCGGCCGGTCGAGCGCACCGTCGACGCCGATCACGTCGTCACCGAAGGCAGCCACGACCTCGGCCAGCCCGTCGGTGCCCGGCGCCACCACCTCGCGGGCCAGCAGGTCGGCGTCGACGACGACCGCCCCGAGGCTCGCCAGCATCGCCGACACGGTGCTCTTGCCGGAGGCCACGCCGCCGGTCAGCCCGACCCGTAGGCCCATCAGGACTCCTTCTCGACGAGGGTGCGCAGGATCCGGTCGAGGGTACGACGATCCCGCTCGGACAGCGTCGCCAGGAAGGCCTCGGCGGCACCGGCCCGCACCTCGTCGAGGTCGGATCGGAGCCGGCGTCCGTGGCCGGTGGCCCGGACGATCGTCGCCCGCCGGTCCGCGGGGTCGGGCGAGCGCTCGACCAGCCCACGCTCCTCCAGACCGTCGATCACCTCGGTGGCCGAGCGCGGCGCGATCCTCAGCTCGGCGGCCAGCACGGACGGCCGCACCTCCCCCTCGTCGCAGATGACGCGCAGCGCGCGGCCGTGGTGCGGGGTGATGTCCCAGTCGGCCATGGCCGCGCCGAACGCGCGGCGCAGGCTGCGCGCCGTGCTCATCAGGAGCTCGCCGGTGTTCTCGCCTGCCATGGCCGGGAGTCTAGCCGATTTGGCCCACTACCTCATTGTGAGGTAACCTCAGCACATGAACTGAGAGAAAGCAGAGGTGGTCGCATGGATGACCTCACCACGAACCCCCGTCAGGGCGGCCGGCGTTCCGGCGGCAGGCCCGACCCCGCCGACCGGCGCCAGCTCGCCGAGTCCCCCGTCTCCCTGCTGCGCATCGCGCGGCTCTTCACCCCCTTCCGGTCGCGCCTCCTGGTGATCGTCGGCCTGATCACGGCCAGCTCGCTGATCGGCCTGGCACAGCCCTTCCTGGTCCGTCACGTCATCGACGAGGCGCTCCCCCAGCAGGACGTCCACCTGCTCGTCCACCTCGTGCTCGGCATGGTCGGCGTCGCCGCCGCCGGCGCCCTGATCGGCATCGTCCAGACCTGGATGTCCACCTCGGTCGGCCAGCAGGTCATGCACCGGCTGCGCAGCGACCTGTTCGGCCACCTGCAGCGCCAGTCGATCGGCTTCTTCACCCGCACCCGCGGCGGCGAGGTGCAGTCGCGGCTCACCAACGACATCGGCAGCATGCAGTCGGTCGTCACGACGACGGCAACCTCGATCGCCGCCAACGTCACCGTCGTGATCGGCACGGCGGCCGCGATGGCCGCCCTGAGCTGGCGCCTCGCGCTGCTCAGCCTGATCGTGCTGCCCCCGGCCCTCCTCCTCACCCGTCAGGTCGCGCGGATGCGCCACCAGGTGACCGCCGAACGTCAGCGCCGGCTCGCCGACCTGCACGTGCAGGTCGAGGAGAGCCTGTCGGTCAGCGGCGCGTTGCTGACCCGCACCCTGGGCGCGGCGCCCGCGATGTCGGCCCGGTTCGAGGAGACCTCGGCCGATCTGGTCGGCCTCGAGATCCGCTCGCGCCTCGCCGGCCGCTGGCGGATGGCCACGATGAACGTCGTCTTCGCCGTCATCCCCGCCGCGATCTACCTCGCGGCCGGCCTGCCCGGCACCCGCGGCAGCATGACCATCGGCACGCTCGTCGCCTTCACCGCCCTGCAGGGCACGCTGTTCCGCCCGCTGATGGGCCTGCTCAACGTCGGTGTCGACATCACCGCGTCGCTGGCGCTGTTCAGCCGGATCTTCGAGTACCTCGACCTCCCGGTCGACATCGACGACCCGGTCACGCCGGTCGCGATCGACCGCGACGGGGTGCGCGGCGAGGTGCGGTTCGAGGGCGTCGGCTTCGAGTACGACGCGGGTCAGCCGGTCCTGTCCGGCATCGACCTGCACGTGCCGGCCGGCGGCTCGCTCGCACTCGTGGGCGAGACCGGCAGCGGCAAGAGCACGCTCGCGTCGCTGGTGGCGCGGTTGCACGACCCGACCACCGGCCGGGTCACCATCGACGGAGTCGACCTGCGCGACCACACGCTGGCCGACCTCGCGTCGATGATCGGCATGGTCACCCAGGAGACCTACCTGCTGCACGCCAGCGTGCGCGACAACCTCCTGCACGCGCGACCCGGCGCGACGGACGAGGAGATCGAGGACGCTTGCCGGGCGGCTCGCATCCACGACCTCATCGCATCACTGCCCGCTGGCTACGACACCGTCGTCGGCGCTCGCGGCCACCGCTTCTCGGGCGGCGAGAAGCAGCGGCTGGCGATCGCCCGCACGTTGCTCCGAGACCCCCGCATCCTGGTGCTGGACGAGGCGACCAGCGCACTCGACAACGAGACCGAGCGGCTCATCCAGGCCGCGCTCGACGAGGTCAGCCGCGGCCGCACCACCATCACCATCGCCCACCGGCTCTCGACCGTGCGCGACGCCGACCAGATCGCGGTGCTCGACCACGGACGGGTGCGCGAGCTCGGCACCCACGAGGAGCTGCTGCTCGACGCCGGCAGCTATGCCCAGCTGGTCCGCGGCGGTCTCACCGGGGAGCTCGTCAGCGCTGCGTGAGGCCGGCCTTGGCGGCGTACTTCCGCGCCTGCTCGTCGGGGTCGACGGTCCCGGCGAGCAGGCGCGTCGTCGTCCAGTGGTCGACGGGCAGCCCGGAGAGCCGGGCGTACTCCGCGACCTCGCCCTCCAGCGCCGCCGCCAGCACCATCAGGTCGTCGCCCGTCGGGGCGGTGCCGGTCACCGCCTCGGTGCCGGCCATCAGGTGCTTCAGCGGCGGGTGCTCCGCGAACCGTCGTACGCCGAGGTGGTCGGTCGCCGTGTCAAGGTGCTGCTCGTGGTCGCCCAGGAACGCCGCGAAGTCCATCAGCAGCCACTGCTCGCGGTCGAAGATCTCGAAGCCGCGCCGCAACTGGCTCCCGTAGTAGCCGCGCACGACTCCGCTGGCCAGCCGGAACCGCTTGCGCGCTTCCGGCCCCCCCAGCTCGTCGGGGATCTCGGTCGGGAGCACCCCCGGCCGCCAGGCGATGAACTCCGGCCAGTCCGGACCGGCATCCCCCTCTCTCGACCGGGTCATCACCCAGTGCGAGAACACCCGGTCGATCGGGTCGCGGAACAGCGCGATCAGCCGCATGTCCGGGTTGTAGGCGCGCATCCGCTCCAGCGCGTGCGGCCACACCAGGTAGCGCGGGCTCGCGTCCCCCATGTGCTGGTGTGCCCTCCGACGTCGAGCCACGGCGTACGACGCATGGTCGGTGTGCGCCCAGTCGACCGAGTCGTCGTCGAAGTAGCGCAGCTCCTTGCGCGGCGCCCGCGCGATGTTCACGTGCGTGTCCAGCAACGACGACAGCGTGGACGTGCCGGCCTTCTGCACGCCCACGATCGAGAACGTGTAGGGCTGCCAACCGAGCGGCGGATCTGTCGCGGCGGGCATGCGCCGGGACGCTAGCACCGCGCTAGTGGATGGTCGTGAGCGGTCCCTCGTCCTCCGTCGGCGGCTCGAAGTGGTCGAAGTACCCGGCGGCGAGCTCATCGGGCAGCACGAAGTCGTCACGATGACTGCCGCACCTGGCCCGGACACGGTCCAGCACCGTCTCGCGGTCGGTGGCGAGGTAGATCGTCTCCGGCACCCCACCCGTGGGTTCGAGCAGCCGCCGGTAGTCGTCACGCATCTGACGCGACCAGAACGAGAAGTCGAGGACGACGTCGCTCCCAGCAGCCACGAGCTCCAGCAGCCGTGCGCGCAGGTCGGCCTCGATCTCGTCGCGGACCTCCGGCGGCAGTGGCACGGTCGAGATGCCGCGGCGCCACATCTCGGCGTCGAAGGAGAGCCGGACCATGCCATCGCTCTCCAGCCGCCTGGCGTACGTCGTCTTCCCCGACCCGGAGGGTCCGCACATGAAGACCACTCGGCTCACGGGGCGATCCTACGTCCGGCCTGCCGTCGTCGGGGCCGGCCGGCTGCCCGCGAGGACAACCCGGACTAGCCTGCGGTCCGTGAGGCCCGACCGCGCGACCGCGCCCCGACTGACCAGACGGGCGGCTCTCACGACCCTGGCTCTCCCCGTCGTGGGTTCCTTGAGCGGCTGCCTGTCGCCGGACTGGCGGTCCACCGGCACCTCCTCGTTCACGATCGCGACCGGCAACCGGGGCGGCGTCTTCGACCGCTACGGCGAGGCGCTCAGCACGGTGCTGAGCAGCCAGCTCAGCGGCATGACCGCCACGGCGCGGCCGACGGACGCGTCGGTGGAGAACATCCGGCTCGTCGCCGACGGCGAGTGCGACCTCGGCTTCTCCCTGGGCGACACCGCCTCGGACGCCGTCCGCGGCAGCGGCGCCTTCACGGAGCCCGTCGAGGTGGTGGCGCTCGCCCGCACCTACGACAGCTTCACGCACCTGGTCGTGCGGGCGGACTCCGACATCTCGACCGTCGCGGATCTGCGCCGCCAGCGGGTCGGGCTCGGCGCCGAGGGGTCGGGCACCAGGATCGTCGCGCAGCGCATCCTGCGCCAGAGCGGGCTGGCACTTCGGGACGTCGAGGTCGCCTCCGAGTCGCTCGAGGCGTCGGCGGAGGCCCTGCGCGCCGGCGACCTGGCTGCGTTCTTCTTCGTCAGCGGGCTCCCCAACGGCGCGGTCCTGTCTCTCACCGAGGACGTCCCGGTCCGGCTCGTGGAGCTCGACGGGCTGGTCGACGCCATGGTCCGCAGCTACGGCCCGGAGTACGTCCGCGGCCCGATCCCCGCCTCGACGTACGACCTGCCGGGCGGGGTCGACACCGTGAGCGTCAAGAACTACCTGGTGGCGCCGCCCGGGATGAGCGAGGACCTGGCCTATGCGGTGACCCGGGTGATGTTCGAGGCCCAGGACGAGATCGACCGGCTCGCCCCCGGCGTACGCCAGCCGGCTCTGGGCGCCGCGATCTTCACGTCTCCGCTGGACCTCCATCCGGGCGCGGTGCGCTACTACCGCGAACGGCGTCCGTAGGCCGGCGGAACCTGGCGTCGACCTGGAGCCCTCCCCCGTCGGCCAGCCGCACCTCCATGCGCCCGCCGATGTCGGCCATCCGGGCGTGCACGATCGCGAGTCCCAGCCCGGTGCCGGGCACGTTCTGGTGCTCACGACCGCGGAAGAAGCGCGCTCCCACGCTCTGCACGTCGTCCGGGTGCAGCCCCGGACCGTGGTCGCGCACCCGCAACAGGACGCCGTCGGCCTCCGCCACGACGGTGACCTGCACCGGCGCGTCCGCCGCGAACTTGCTGGCGTTGTCGAGCAGGGCATCCAGCAGTACGTCGACGATGTCGTCGGTGGCCAGTGCCGTCGCGGACGCGGGTGCGTCCACGTCGAGGCGCTCGAACATCGGTGCCCACATGTCGCACCGGTGCCTGGCGGCGGCGGCCACGTCGACGGCCGTGACCGTCGCGGCGTGGGCGCCGACCTGGCTGAGGTCGAGCAGCGACTCGACGATCTTCCTCAGCCGGTCGGTCTCCTCGAGGGCCTTCTCGGCCTCGTCGCTGGCACCGAGCGAGCCGAGGTTCTCCACCCGCAGCCGCAGCGCGGTCAGCGGGTTGCCGAGCTGGTGGGCGGCGTCGGCGACGAGGTCGCGTTGCTGACGCTGCGACGTCTCGACGTTGTCGGCCATCAGGTTGAACGACCGGGCGAGGTCCCGCAGCTCCGGCGGGCCCGTCTGGTGTGCACGCGAGGTCATCTCACCCAGGGCGAGGCGCCGGGCGGTTGCGTCGAGGTCGTGCACGGGCCGCAGCGTCCAGCCGACGAACGGCACCACCACGCCGTACGCCGTGAGGCCCAGGGTGGCCAGCCCGGCCAGCACCAGCCACATCAGCCACCACTGGACGCTGTCCTGCACCGGCTGGGTGGGAGCCACCATCAGGACCGCGCCGAGCACCTGCGCGTCGCGGCCCACCGGGGACGCGATCAGCACCGGGTCGTCGTGCCAGGGCCAGGCCGTGGGTGGCGGCTGGGAGGGGCTCCCCGCCAGCGCCTGGTCGACCACGCCCACGGCAGAGCCCTCCGGCGCCATTCCCTCCCGGGAGCTGGCGACCACCTCGCGGTTGGCGTTGACCACGAGCACGGAGCCGCCGTACACCTCGGCATATCGCTCGAGGTCGGCCGTCAGACCGTCGGTGTCGTCACCCTCCAGGACGTCACCGGCGAGCACGGCGAACCGGGTCACGTCGCTCAGCCGGCTCACGAACAGGTCCTGCGTGCGGTCGCCGGCGAAGGTGACGATCAGCGGCGCCATCAGCGCGACGAGCAGGATGCTCACCAGGGCGATGGACATCACCAGCAGCCGACGACGCACCACTCAGTCCTGGCGGTCGTCGTGGGCGATGCGGTAGCCGACCCCGCGCACAGTCTCGATGATCTCGGGCCGGCCCAGCTTCGAGCGCAGCGACGAGACGTGTACGTCGAGGGTGCGGGAGGCGCCCAGCCACGACGTGTCCCAGATCGCCTGCATCAGGGCCTCCCGGGTCACCGCGTCGCCCCGCCCCTGCACCAGCATGCTGAGCAGCTCGAACTCCTTGCGCGCGAGCACGACCGGGTCGCCGGCGACGAACACCTGGCGCGACCCGTGGGCGAGCCGGAGGTCGCCGAGCTCGGAGACCACCTCTGCCGGCCGGTGGCCGAACCGGCGCATCACCGCGTCGATCCGGGCCATCAGCTCGGCCAGGCTGTAGGGCTTGGTGACATAGTCGTCGACGCCGGCACGCAGGGCCGAGACGACCGAGCTCTTCTCGCGCCGGGCGGTGACCGCGATGATGGGCACCTCGCTCGTCTCACGGATCTGGCGGGCCAGCGCGATGCCGTCCTGGTCCGGCAGGCCCATGTCGAGCAGCACCATGTCGACGCTCTCGTACTGCTCCAGGGCCGCCGCTGCGGTCGCGACCCGGATGACCTGCAGGTGGCTGCGCTGGAGAGCGGGTGTCAGCGCGGCGACCACGCGGTCGTCGTCCTCGACGAGCAGGACCCGCATCCGTCCTCCCAGCACGCCGAACCATAAGTCTCTGTAAAGTCTGCGAAGCACGCAGGGTGATGTGACCGCGTTCACACCTACGTTACCCAGCATGGCCACCAAGAGCCCCACCCGCGATCCGTCCCCTCGCATCGACGTCGACGAGATCACCGCGGACTTCGACGAGGAGCGCCCCTCGCGCCGGCTCTCCCCGCGCGTCGACGCCTTCGTGCAGGTGTGGTGCTTCCTCGTCGCCGCGTTCGTGCTGCGCCAGGTCTTCTTCCCGCTGGAGCTCGGGCAGCCAGTACTACCTGATCCTCTTCCTCGGGGTCACGATCCCGCTGGTCTTCCTCTGCTACCGGCCCCGAGCCAACCGCCGCGGTCGCGGCGAAGCCGGCGCCGACAATCCCGGAGTCGTCGACTGGCTGCTGGCCGGGGTGGCCCTCCTCGTCGCGCTCTATCCCGTGCTCCCCCTGCCCGGCACGTCACAGGGTGGCGGCGGCTTCGAGGGCTTCCTGGACCGGCAGGGCTCCCTCGCCACCCTCGACATCCTGGCCGGCTCGATCCTGCTGGTCCTCGTGCTGGAGGCCACCCGGCGTACGACGGGGCTCGTCCTGCCGGCCGTCTGCGTGGTGTTCTTCGCCTACGCCTACTACGGCGGGCTGCTCCCGGTCGGCTGGAGCATCTCCCACCTGGGGCTCAACCTCGCGCAGATCATCAACGCGCTCTACAACGAGGCGAGCGGCTTCTTCGGCGTCCCGCTCGACGTCGCAGCGTCGTACATCGTGCTCTTCACGATCTACGGCGCCGTCCTCGACCGGATGGGCGCGGGCCGCTTCTTCGTGGAGTTCAGCTTCTCGCTGTTCCGCAAGTCCGGCACGGCGCCGGGGCGCACCGTCGCGACCTCGGGCTTCCTCCTCGGGACCGTGTCCGGATCGGGCACCGCGACCGCGGTCACCCTGGGCTCCTTCGCCTGGCCGATCCTCAAGCGGGCCGGCTACCCGAAGGAGGCAGCCGGCGGCATGCTGGCCGCGTCCGGCATCGGCGCGATCCTCTCGCCGCCGACCATGGGCGCGGCGGCGTTCATCATCGCGGAGTACCTCAGCGTCTCCTACATCTCGGTGCTGAGCTGGGCGATCGTGCCGACCCTGCTCTACTACCTCGGCATCTTCCTCGCCGTCGAGATCGACGCCCGGCGCTTCGGTGCCCGGCGCGTCGACCTGGACATCAACCCCGCCTGGCGACTGCTGCTGCGCTCCGGCTACCACTTCATCAGCCTCGGTGTCATCGTCTTCTTCCTCGCCATCGACGTCCCGCCCTTCCGCGCGGTCGTCTACGCCACCCTGGTCGCCGCGCTCTTCGGGCTGGCGGAGGCGGTGTTCTCCCGTCGTCCTGTCGTCAGCGGGTTCGACGACCCCGACGAGGAGCTCGAGACGATGGACCTCACCACGTCGCTCCGCGACTACGTCGCCCGGCTGTACTCCGCCCTGGCCGGCGGCATCCGCAGCGGTCTCCCGGTCATCGCGGTGTGTGCCGCCGCCGGCGTGATCACGTCCACCATCGCGAAGACCGGCCTGAGCCAGGTCCTCTCCTCGTTGCTCGTCGACGCCGCCCGGGCCGTCTCGTTCAACGACGCGACGCTGATGATCTTCTCGGCGCTCTTCTCGGCCATCGCGATCCTGATCCTGGGCCTCGCGGTCCCGGTCACCGCGTCGTTCATCCTGAGCTGGGTGATGATCGGCCCGGCGCTGATCTCGCTCGGGGCCGGTGCCCCCGAGGTGGCGATGTTCATCTTCTACTACGCCGTGCTGTCCGAGGTGTCGCCGCCGACCGCGCTGGCGGCCGTGGCCTCGGCCGCGATCACCGGCGGCAAGGTGATCCCGACGATGATGCAGGCCTGCAAGTACACCCTGCCCGCCTTCCTCGCCCCGATGGCGTTCATCGTGTCCGACAACGGCAGCCTGCTGCTCTCGCGCGGAGACCTCCTCGACATCGGGTGGGCGACCGCCGTCTGCGCCGCCGCGGTCGCGGCGCTGGCCGTGGTCACGACGGGCTGGATGTTCGGCCCGACCGGCCACGTGGAGCGCATCCTCTGCGTCCCCGCGGCACTGCTGCTCCTCTACCTCGCCCCGACGACGATCATCGCCGGCTTCGTCCTGCTCGGCCTGGCCGTCGTGGTGCACCTCCTGCGGCGAAGGAGGTCATCGCCGGAACGCGTCACCGTCGCCACCGCCTGACCCATCCCCATCACCAGAACGGAACCGTCATGAAGACAACGACATCCCTGGTCGGCCTCGCCCTGGCCACCGCCCTCACCGTCAGCGCCTGCGGCGGACAGCAGGAGCAGAACGCCGCGGGCTCGGGTGCCGACGAGAGCAGCTGCGACCCGGGCTCCGGCCGCCTCAACATCGCCACGGGCAACTCCACCGGCGTCTACTTCGTCGTCGGCGGCGGTCTCGCCAACGTGATCAACGACGAGACCGAGCTCCAGGCGACCTCCGCCGAGACCGGTGCGTCGGTCCAGAACATCCAGCAGCTCGTCGCGGGCGACTACGACGTCGCGTTCTCGCTGGCCGACACCGCCACCGACGCGGTCAACGGCGACGGCGACTTCGACGGCGCGCAGGAGGTCTCGACCCTGGGCCGCATCTACTCCAACTACACCCAGGTGGTCGTCAGCGCCGACTCGGGCATCGACTCCGTGGAGGACTTCGCGGGCAAGCGGATCTCCACCGGCTCCCCGTTGTCGGGCACCGAGGTCATCGCCAACCGGATGATCGAGGCCGCCGGCCTCGCGGTCGACGACGTGAAGGTGCAGCGGCTCGACCTGACCAAGACCGTCGACGGCATGAAGGACGGCTCGCTGGACGGTCTGGTGTGGTCCGGCGGTCTGCCGACCCCGGCGCTGACCGACCTGTTCACCTCCATGGGCGACGACGTGAAGTTCATCGACATCTCGCCACTGCTGCCGACGCTGCAGGAGCTCAACCCGGTCTACGAGGAGGCGTCCATCCCCGCGGCGACGTACGGGCTCCCGGAGGACGCACCGTCCATCGCCGTACCCAACCTGCTGATGGTCCGCGACGACATGCCGGACAACCTCGCGTGCGCCTTGACGACGCTGATGATCGAGCAGAAGGATGCGCTGGTCGCGGTGCACCCGGCCGCCGAGGAGATCGACCCCGGGCTGGCCGCGGAGACCGACCCCGTGTCCCTGCACCCGGGCTCCGAACGTGCGCTGGAGGAGCTGAACCAGTGACACCGTCTCCCTGAGAGACTCGGTGGGCCGCCCGGCACCGGGCGGCCCACCGCGCACGACCGGCTCGACCCCCGACACGACATCCCACGGAGAACCACGATGCCCCCAGCACCCCAGAGCCCGCTCGGCCTCTTCGGCACCGATGCCCTCATCGGCGACGAGGACCTGGCGATCCGCGACACGGTGCGCAAGCACGTCACCGAGAAGATCCGACCGCACCTGGCCGAGTGGTACGAGGCCGGCCAGATCCCGGCCCGCGACCTCGCGAAGGAGCTCGGTGCGCTGGGCGTTCTCGGCATGCACCTCGAGGGGTACGGCTGCGCCGGCACCTCCGCGACGGCGTACGGGCTGGCCTGCCTCGAGCTCGAGGCGGGCGACTCCGGCCTCCGGTCGCTGGTGAGCGTGCAGGGGTCGCTGGCGATGTTCGCGATCTGGAAGCACGGCTCCGAGGAGCAGAAGCAGGAGTGGCTGCCCGCGATGGCCGCCGGCGAGGCGATCGGCTGCTTCGGGCTGACCGAGCCCGACTTCGGCTCCGACCCCGGCGGCATGCGCACCCGCGCCGTGCGCGACGGCGACGACTGGGTGCTCGACGGCACGAAGATGTGGATCACCAACGGCTCGATCGCCGACGTCGCGGTGGTCTGGGCCCAGACTGACGACCGGATCCGCGGGTTCGTCGTGCCCACCGACACCCCCGGCTTCACCGCCCCCGAGATCAAGAGGAAGATGTCGCTGCGCGCCTCGGTCACCTCCGAGCTCGTCCTCGACGGGGTCCGGCTGCCCGCCTCCGCGATGCTGCCCGAGGTGTCCGGCCTGTCCGGGCCGCTGTCGTGCCTCAACGAGGCCCGCTACGGCATCGTGTTCGGCGCCCTCGGCGCCGCCCGCGACTGCCTGGAGACGGCGATCGCCTACGCCGGTGACCGCAGCATCTTCGACAAGCCGCTCTCGGCCTACCAGCTCACCCAGGCCAAGCTGGCCGACATGACCCTCGAGCTGGGCAAGGGCATGCTGCTCGCCCTGCACCTCGGCAGGCTGAAGGACGCCGGCACCCTGCGTCCGGAGCAGGTCAGCCTCGGCAAGCTCAACAACGTCCGCGAGGCCATCGCCATCGCCCGCGAGTGCCGCACCATCCTCGGTGCCGCCGGCATCACCCTCGAGCACCCCGTCATGCGGCACGCCAACAACCTCGAGTCCGTGCTCACCTACGAAGGCACCAGCGAGGTCCACCAGCTCGTCATCGGCCAGGCCCTCACCGGGCAGGCCGCCTTCCGGTGACGGGAGCCCTCGACGGGGTCCGCATCGCCGACTTCAGCAGGGTCCTCGCCGCGCCGTACGCCACCATGCTGCTCGCCGACCTCGGCGCCGAGGTCATCAAGGTGGAGCGGCCGGACGGCGGCGACGAGACCCGCAGCTGGGGGCCGCCGTGGCACGAGGGCGAGTCGACGTACTTCCTGTCGGTCAACCGCAACAAGACCTCCCGGGTCGTCGACCTGCGCACCCCGGACGGGATGCGCGATGCCCGCGAGCTGGTCGCCTCGTGCGACGTGCTGGTCGAGAACTTCCGCGCAGGGACGATGGAGAGGTTCGGGCTGGGCTACGAGCAGCTGGTGGGCGACCACCCGGGGCTCGTCTACTGCTCGGTGACCGGCTTCGGCTCCGGGGAGGGAGCGGCGCTGCCCGGCTACGACCTGATCGTGCAGGCGGTCGGCGGGCTGATGTCGGTCACCGGCGACCCGGCCACCGGACCGACGAAGGTCGGGGTGGCTCTCGTCGACGTCGTCACCGGCCTCCATGCGACCGTCGGGATGCTGGCCGCGCTGCGGCACCGCGATCGCACCGGCGCCGGGCAGAGGGTCGAGGTCAACCTGCTCTCTTCGCTCCTGTCCGCGCTCAGCAATCAGGCCAGTGCCCACCTCAGCACCGGCCTCGTGCCGGCACCGATGGGCAACCGGCACCCCAGCATCGCACCGTACGAGGTGCTGGCGACCTCGGACCGGCCGCTCGCCCTGGCGGCGGCCAACGACAAGCTCTTCGCCCGGCTGGTCGCCGGGCTCGGCCGACCGGAGCTGGCCGACGACACCCGGTACGCGTCGAACGCGTCCCGGGTGGCTCACCGCGACGAGCTGGTCGCCGACCTCGAGGCGGTGCTGCGGACCGGCACCGCGGACCACTGGTTCGCCACGCTGTCCGGCCTCGGCGTGCCCTGCGGGCCGATCAACGACCTCGCGCAGGCATTCGCCCTCGCGGAGCGTCTCGGGCTCTCACCGGTGATCGAGATGCAGGACGACAGCCGCCCCGGACCGGTCCGCCAGGTCTCCCACCCGATCTCGCTGTCGGCGACCCCCGCGGCGTACCGCGTGGCTCCGCCGCTGTTCATCGCGCCGGGCTCCGCCGGGCGGTGAAGGGCCGGGCGCGGGCGCTCAGGCAGCTCGTGGTGAGTACATGATGACGGCGACCCCGACGAGGCAGACGAGAGCGCCGGTGACGTCGTAGCGGTCGGGGCGGAACCCGTCCATCACCATGCCCCAGGCCAGTGAGCCGGCGACGAACACCCCACCGTAGGCAGCCAGGATGCGTCCGAAGTTCGCGTCCGGCTGCAACCTCGCCACGAGACCGTAGGCACCGAGTGCCATGATGCCGGCGCCGACCCAGGTCCACCCGCGCTGCTCGCGTACTCCTTGCCACACCAGCCAGCCGCCACCGATCTCGGCCAGCGCAGCGAGGACGAACAGGACCAGGGAGCGGGCGAGGTCGTTCATGGTGTCCAGCGTGGCAGAGGCTGGTGGACCACGGTCGCGTCGAGACGGTGGTCGTGGTCGGTCAGGGCCGCCTGGTGGTGATGGTCTCGAACGGGATCGGGCAGCCGTCGTTCCCGGCGCACTCGACCAGGTCGTCACAGCCGGCATCGAGCGCGGCGACGAGGGTGTCGCGGATGACGCTCAGGTCGGCGATACGTTGCTCGACCTCGATGAGCTTGGCGCCGGCCCGCTCCCCGAGTCCGCCGTCAGCCCTGCGGGCGCGCCTCGGGGACCCGGCCTCGTGGCGATGGCGTCCGACGTGGATCAGCTCGGCGGCCTCGTCGAGGGTGAACCCGAGCCGCTGGGCCGCCTTGATGACACGCAGCACCGTGACGATCGCGGCGGGATACAGGCGATGTCCGCCCGGGCTGCGCTCGGGTACGGCGAGGAGGCCGCGCCGTTCGTAGTAGCGCAGCGTCTCGACGTTGACGTCCGCTGCCGCGGCCACCTGGCCGCTGCGCAGCATGGTCGAGCTCACCGCTGCACGGGGCGGACTCGGTCGGCGCGGGCCACGAGGGCGTCGAGCACGTCGACGCGAGCGGGCGGAACCTCGATGTCGAGCGCCACCACGGTGTTCCTGCCGGAGACCAGGGCGTCGAGGCGAGTCACGGTGAAGGTGAAGAAGGAGCAGCACCCGGTCTCGGCGTCCGCCAACCGCTGCACTCGCTCGGGAAGGGTCGCCTCGCCGGCGAGGACGAGCCGGGCCCGGGGCTCGGCACCGACGCCGCGATCGACCTCGCGCAACGACGTCGAGAACAGATCGTCGAGCTCGGCCAGCCGCATGGGCCGATCGACGGTCGGGAGGGTGCACGCGTCAACGGGCACCCAGTCCTGCAGGGAGGCGTCGGTGTTCATGACCCCACGATAAACCTGTACCTGGGTACGGGATGCAAGTCGCCTTGGCCCGCGAAATGCCGGACGGCCCACCAGCGATGCTGGTGGGCCGTCCGGGATGTAGGTCAGCGGGTCAGTTGGATCCGCCGGTGAGCTTCTCGCGCAGGGCCTGGAGCGCCTCGTCGGAGGCCAGCGAACCGCTGGTCTCGACGGCCGCGCCGCTCTCGCCCTCGGCCGCGGCGGTGTCGTCGCCGCCGGAGCTGTAGGACGTCGCCTCGCTGGCCTCGACCTCGGCCTGCTTGGCCTCGGCCTGCTGCTTGACGTGCGCCTCCCAGCGGGTGTGCGCCTTGGCGTACTGCTCCTCCCAGACCGCGCGCTGGTCGTCGAAGCCTTCACGCCACTCGCCGGTCTCCGAGTCGAAGCCCTCGGGGTAGACGTAGTTGCCCTGCTCGTCGTAGGTCGCGGCCATGCCGTAGAGCGTCGGGTCGAACTCCTCGACGTCGGCGGCGGTGGCGGTCTCGTTGGCCTGCTTCAGCGACAGCGAGATGCGGCGACGCTCGAGGTCGATGTCGATGATCTTGACCATGACGTCGTCGTTGACCTGGACGACCTGCTCGGGGATCTCGACGTGACGCTCGGCGAGCTCGGAGATGTGCACCAGGCCCTCGATGCCCTCCTCGACGCGGACGAACGAACCGAACGGCACCAGCTTGGTGACCTTGCCCGGGACGATCTGGCCGATCTGGTGGGTGCGGGCGAAGTGCTGCCACGGGTCTTCCTGGGTGGCCTTGAGCGACAGGGAGACGCGCTCGCGGTCCATGTCGACGTCGAGCACCTCGACGGTGACCTCGTCACCGACGGTGACGACCTCGGACGGGTGGTCGATGTGCTTCCAGGACAGCTCGGAGACGTGCACCAGGCCGTCGACGCCACCGAGGTCCACGAAGGCACCGAAGTTGACGATCGAGGAGACGACACCCTTGCGGATCTGGCCCTTCTGGAGCTGGGTCAGGAAGCCGTGGCGAACCTCGGACTGGGTCTGCTCGAGCCAGGCACGGCGGGACAGGACCACGTTGTTGCGGTTCTTGTCGAGCTCGATGATCTTCGCCTCGAGGACCTGGCCGACGTACGGCTGCAGGTCGCGGACGCGACGCATCTCGACCAGCGAGGCGGGCAGGAAGCCACGCAGGCCGATGTCGAGGATGAGTCCACCCTTGACGACCTCGATGACGGTGCCCTCGACGACGCCGTCCTCTTCCTTGACCTGCTCGATGGTGCCCCAGGCGCGCTCGTACTGGGCGCGCTTCTTGGACAGGATCAGCCGGCCTTCCTTGTCCTCCTTCTGGAGAACCAGGGCCTCGACCTTGTCGCCCACGGAAACGACCTCGGAGGGGTCGACGTCGTGCTTGATCGAGAGCTCGCGGGAGGGGATGACACCTTCGGTCTTGTAACCGATGTCGAGGAGGACCTCGTCACGGTCGACCTTGACGATGGTGCCCTCGACGATGTCGCCGTCGTTGAAGTACTTGATGGTCGCGTCGATGGCCGCGAGGAAGTCCTCTTCGGAACCGATGTCGTTGATCGCGATCTGAGGCGCGTCGTAATCGGGAAGAATCGAGATGGTGCTCGTCATAAGGGAAGTGATTCCTTGGGTGGATAGAAAGTCGTCTGGGCACGCGAGAAGTCAGTTTCACTACCGTGGAGTTGAGATAGCGAGCGAGTGTCCACTCCTGTGGGACCAGGCGGACTTCAAGCGCCTCGTGAGTCTACGCGTGGGCGCGCTGGTGAGTCCAACCGAGGGACGCGTGCGGCCGGACCGTCAGGGCAGCGCCCAGCGGATCGCTCCGGTCGAGACGGTGCCGAGCGCCCGGGACACGAGCTGGTCGGCGACCGGCAGGGCGGGCGGCAGACCCAGCGGCCGGCGCGACCAGCGTGGCAGGAGCCCGACGGCGGCGGTCGCCAGCGCCGCGTACGGCGCCCGTGCGAGCACCGGCAGCGGCGGCCGCCAGAGCACGTGGTTGACGGCCTCGCGGGCGGCCGGTGTCGCCCTCAGCTCCGGGCGGAACGACAGCATCACCTCGGCCAGCTCGGCCTCGGTGGCCGGAGGCGACGGCACGCCCAGCCGGCGGGCGACCTCGCCCTGCTGGGCGACGTACTCGTCGCGGCCTTCCTGGTCGAACGGCCGCCGCCCGTAGGTCGAGTGGGCGAGCAGGAAGCTCTCGACCTCCGCGACGTGGACCCAGAGAAGCAGGTGCGGGTCTGACGCTGCGTACGGCGACCCGTCGGGCAGCTCGCCGGTGACCCGGCGGTGGATGGCCGAGACGATGTCGACGGCTCGCTGGGCGTCGTCGGCGGTGCCGAAGGTGGTGGTCGCCAGGAACGTGCTGGTGCGGGCCAGCCTCCCCCACATGTCCCCGCGGTAGCCGGAGTGGTCGGACACCGCCTGCATGGCCGCGGGGTGCAGGGTCTGCAGGAGCACCGCGCGCAGCCCGCCGACGAACATCGACGCGTCGGAGTGCACCTGGGTGATCGGGCTGCCGGCCTCGAACCACCGTGGGCCGGGGGTGCCGTGGATCCGCTCGCGGTGCCGCGGACCGTCGGGGCCGGCGACCCGGAGGAAGAGGGCCTGGCCCATGCGATCCCGGAGGCCCTCGACGTAGGTCATGCGAGCCATCGTGCCCGTCAGGTGGTGACGTGCACGTTGCGCCTCCGCGCGATGGCCCGCAGGAGGTCGTGTGCCCGGTCGGCCACCGGATTGGCGCCGCGGCGGGCGGCCAGGTCCACCAGCGCCCAGACGTCGGCCGAATGCGCGAGCTCGATCGTCTGCTGCAGCCCGCCTCCGTGCCGATCGACGTAGGCGGTGACCACCGCCTCGACCCAGGCCGGGTGCCGGTCGAAGCGCAGCACGTTGCCGAGGTCGGTGTGTGGATGGCCGCTGTGCGCGAACTCCCAGTCCAGCAGCGCCCTCACGGTCAGCGTCTCGGGGTCGACGATGAGGTTCTTCGGGTTGACGTCGCTGTGCACGAGGCAGGTGCGGCCGACCGTGTCGAGTCGGTCCTGCGCCGTGTCGGCCACCTCGGCCAGCCCGGCCCGCTCGTCGTCGGTCCAGTGCGCGAACGACGCGGCGTGCCGGTCGACCCACTCGGCGAGGTCGAGGGTGAACGGCTCGACGGCCAGCGTGCCGTCCCGGAACGTGCCGCTCTCCAGTGTGGGGATGCCCGCCAGCGTCGCCACGATGCGGCCGACGTCGCGACCCAGCGTCGTCAGCCCGGCGTGGTTGAGGGTCGGGAGCAGCAGGTCGCCCCGCTCCCCCTCGACGAACGCCGTGACCAGCATGGCCGGCTGGTCCGCCGCCGGGACCGCACGGCGTACCTCCAGGACGTCGGCCACCGGCACCAGCCCGCGCACCAGCCGCAGGAGTGCGGCGTCGATCTCGGCCGCGTGCTCGCCACGGTCGCCGGGCCTCGCATAGATACGCACCACCGAGCGCTCGCCCGCCGCCTCCGCCAGGAACGTCTCGCCCGACCAGCCACCGTCGAGCGGGGTCAGCTGGGAGAGGTCCTCGGTCACGTGCCCGATGCTGCCATGCCCACCGCCCGCTGGTTGAGGAGGTTGCGCAGCAACCCCGTCTCGAAACCACGTCCGTACGTCCTTGGCTTCGAGGCTCGCTGCGCTCGCACCTCAACCAGCGGACACCGCCGCTGGTTGAGGAGGTTGCGCAGCAACCCCGTCTCGAAACCACGTCCGTGCGTCCTTGGCTTCGAGGCTCGCTGCGCTCGCACCTCAACCAGCGGACACCGCCGCTGGTTGAGGTGTGAGGAGCGCCAGCGACGAACCTCGAAGCCAAGGCGACGCCGGGGCTGGCCTCGGACCGTGCAGGACCATCTCCCCAGTCCGTGCGTCCTTGGCCTCGAGGCTCGCTGCGCTCCCACCCAACCAGCGGACACCCCCGCTGGTTGAGGTGTGAGGAGCGCCAGCGACGAACCTCGAAACCAAGGCGACGCCGAGGGCTGGCCCCGGACCGTGCAGGACCACCTCCCCCAGTCCGTGCGTCCTTGGCCTCGAGGCTCGCTGCGCTCCCACCCCAACCAGCGGACACCCCCGCTGGTTGAGGTGTGAGGAGCGCCAGCGACGAACCTCGAAACCAAGGCGACGCCAGCAGGGCTAGCCTCGGACCGTGCAGGACCACCTCCCCCAGTCCGTGCGCGTCGAACGCCGCCCCGTCACCGAGACGGAGTCGCGCCGCGCCAACGGTCCCGACTGGGACCGCTACGCCGACGAGTACCAGGCCACCCACGGCGGGTTCCTCGGCGACGTCGGGTTCGTGTGGGGCCCGGAGGGCTACACCGAGTCCGAGGCGGGTGCACTCGGCGAGGTCCGCGACCGCGACGTGCTCGAGGTCGGCAGCGGCGCCGGCCAGTGCTCGCGCTGGGTGCGCAGCCAGGGCGGCCGGGCGGTCGGCCTCGACCTCTCGCACCGGCAGCTGCAGCACAGCAGGCGCCTCGACGAGGAGTCCGGCATCGACGTCCCGTCCGTGCTCGGCACGGCCACCGCCCTCCCGTTCGCCGACGGCTCGTTCGACGTGGTGTTCTCGTCGTTCGGTGCGCTCCAGTTCGTCAGCGAGATCGGCGTCGCCCTCGACGAGACGGCACGCGTGCTTCGCCCCGGCGGCCGCTTCGCGTTCTCGATCACGCACCCGACCCGCTGGATGTTCCCCGACGACCCCGGTCGCCCGGGGCTCACTGCGACCCAGTCCTACTGGGACCGGACGCCGTACGTCGAGGTCGACGACGCCTCCGGCCTCGTGTCGTACGTCGAGCACCACCGCACGCTCGGCGACTGGGTCGCCCTGCTCTCCGACCGGGGATTCAGGCTGCAGCGGCTGCTCGAGCCAGAGTGGCCCGCCGACCACGACCGGGTGTGGGGCGGCTGGTCGCGCATGCGCGGCCTGCTGACTCCCGGCACCGCGATCTTCGTGGCCGTCCTGCCCTGACGATCAGGCCGCGGCGGTCCTCTCGCGGTTGCGCAGGGTCAGGAAGACGCCGGCGAGCAGCGCGAGCAGGCCGACGACGCCACCGACCCACGGGAACCAGGTGCGGGCGGCCTTGAGCAGCAGGGACTTGGTCTTGTAGTCGTCGACGTTGGCCTTGATCTGGCTCTCGGGGAACTCGCTGAGCGCTTGGGTCAGCGTGGCGACGCGCTCGCCTTCGTACTCGGCGTAGGTGTCGACGTCCTCGCGGCTCTTCATGATGACGCCGGTCTCGGGCTCGATCCACAGCGTGCGGGTGTTGGAGTAGATGCGCGCCAGGTCGACGTCGCCCTCCTCGTCGATGTCGAAGAAGCTGGCCGGCGCGGTGAGCGTGGCGTACTCGGTGGGCGGGATGACCGCCTCGAACTTGTAGGTGTTGAGGCCTTGGAGCTTCTCCTGGCCCTTGTAGTCCATCGACACACCCTCGTTGAGGGTGCTGTCGAAGTAGTCGTAGGCCTTCTTCTGGGTGTTGAACGGGAACTTCACGAGCTGGCCCTCGAACGGGGCGTCGAAGTCGCGGTCCTCTTCACCGGTCTCGAGGTCGGATCCGTTCGCGGCGTAGGTCTCGCAGCACTCGACGGCCGCGCCGGTGTGGGCGTCGAACGCGATGCGCACGTGACTGCCGGACAGCGGCGGCTCGCCGGAGTTGATGTCGAAGGTGGGCTCGTCGGTGTAGGTGACCTTCTCCCACACGTTGATCTGCTCGCCCGCGTCGTCGGTGGCCTTCTTGCTGGCGTCGACGTCGCCGACGACGTTGACGGTGGTCAGCAGGTCCTTGGTGACCTCCTGCTGCTCGGCGATCGAGAAGATCGTGGCGCCCTGGGCCTCGGAGTACGACACCGACTTCTGGTTCATCGGTGCGACGGCAAGCCGGTCGTAGGCGTAGAACTTCATCATCAGACCCAGGACCAGGACCAGCACGCCGAGTCCGATCAGGACGGCGCCCGTTTTCTTACCCACGATTTTTCCTCCCAGATGTGACCCTCGGCGCGGAGCGTAGCAGCGTTGCTACTCGCGGGTCACCTACTTGCGTTTGCCCGGCCCGGCGCGTCGGGCGGCGCGGCGCGGGAAGGACTGTCGACGGTGTCGACACGTCTGAACCAGTGGGCGGAAGGCGACCTCGCACAGCAGGTGGGACCAAGTCCGCGAGGCCGCCGGTCGACCCCATGTCGTGTGGCATGATTCGGCGCCGGAGGAGGGCACTGTGCGGCGAGGCGGCGACGTGAGAATGAGGCTCTCTCCACGCCATGTGGTCCCGGCAGCGGCAACGCTGGCAATGGCCAGCATCGCCTATCGCGCGTGGATGCTCTTCCCGAGCTGGTTCCTCCTCGACGACTTCCACTTCCTGACGACCGGTGCCGAGGGCCGGCCGTCCCTGGAGTTCCTGCTCACGCCGTACAACGGCAACCTGATGCCGGGCGGGCGGGTCATCGCGTGGGGGGTCGCGCAGACGGGACTGGTCAACTGGGACGCCGTCGCGATCTCGAGCCTGGTGATCTACGCGGCCGCGGCCGGGGCCGCGGTGTGGATGCTCGTCACGCTCTTCGGCCGCAGGGGCGCGATCCTGGTCCCGCTCGCGCTGTACCTGTCGACGGCCATGGCCACTCCGTCTCTCATCTGGTGGTCGGCCGCCCTCAACCAACTGCCGCTGCAGTTGTTCTTCTTCGTCGCCATCGCCTCGTGGGTCAGCTACTTGCGCTCTCGACGCCTGGGCTGGCTCGGCCTGTGCATCCTGGCCGTGGCGGGGGGCCTGTTCTTCTGGGTCAAGGCGATCCTGATCATCCCGCTGCTCGGCTTCCTGGCGGTGGCGTACTTCGCCCGCGGCAGCCTCTGGCGCCGGGTGCTCCACATCGCGCGGACCTACCCCGCGGCGGCCGTCGTGGGACTCGCCATGACCGCCGGCTACGCGGCCGTCTACCTCTCGCACACCCCCGACCAGTCCAACCCGTTCTCGTCGAGCCTTGCCCTCGAGCTCTTCGGCACCATGGTCGGCCGTGCCTTCGGCTCGACGGTCGTGGGAGGCCCCTGGGTGTGGGACAACTTCGCGCCACCGACGGCATACGCCGGCCCGCCGGACGCCGCGGTCACCGCCGCGTGGATCGTGATCACGATGGTGGTGGTCTACCTGTGGCTGCGCCGTGCACGGACGATCCGGGCCTGGGTCCTCGTCCTGGCGTACGTCGCGGCGGACGTCGTCCTGCTCCTCGGCTCCCGCGCTCCGACGTTCGGCGCCGGCATCGGCATGGAGCTGCGCTACATCGGGGACGCCGTCGTCGTGGTGATGCTGGCGGTCGGCCTGGCCACCATGCCGGTGCTGGACGCAGTCGAGAGCAGCGACGAACGCGTGCAGCCCATCCTGACCACACAAGCGCCCGCCTGGCTCAGCGCCAGTCTCGTCACGGCGATCGTGGTCGGCGGCCTGGTCAGCAGCTACCAGTACGCCGACATCTGGCACCACCAGAACGCGGGTCGCGACTACATGCTGCGGGTCAAGGCACAGCTCGACCAACGCGGCCCCACCGACTTCGTGCCACAGATCGCCCCCGAGGAGGTGTTCTCGAGCCTCGCCGCACCGGCCAACAACACCGACCGGATCCTCCCGCTGCTGTCGGCCCAGGCGAGGTTCCCCGATGTGTCGACCTCACTCGTCATGATCGACCGCTCCGGTCAGCTCCGCCGGGCCGCCATCGACGATGTCATCACGTCGGAGGAGGGGCCCGTCGACGGGTGCGGGTGGAAGGTCTCCGCCAAAGGGAAGGAGATCCCCCTGTCCGGTCGCGCCTTCGACTTCGTCTGGTGGGTGCGTGTGGGCTACCTGGCGAGCGCAGCCTCGCCCGTCACCATCACCGCGGGAGACACCCGGGTCGAGACGTCGGTCCGCGCCGGACTCAACGACATCTACCTGAGGATCGAGGACACCTTCGACGAGGTCGCGTTCACTGGACTCAACGAGGGAACGACCGTGTGCGTCGACACGGTCGAGGTCGGCGGCACCGAGCTCGGGGAGCCGCTCGCATGAGACCGCGCACAGAGCTGAACCCCGACTTCGCCGGGCTCGACGGCCTCCGCGCCGTCGGCGCCCTCGCGGTGCTCACCACGCACGTCGCCTTCCAGACCGGTGCGTACTACCGCCACGGCACCGTCGGCACCCTGCTGGCCCGCATGGATGTCGGCGTCGCGATCTTCTTCGTGCTCTCGGGATTCCTGCTCTCGCGGGCGTGGTGGGCGCGCGCCGAGCTCGGCCGACCCTCCCCTGGCCTGAAGAGCTACGCACGCAAGCGAGTCCGGCGGATCGTGCCGGTCTACGTGATCGTCGTCATCGTGGCGCTGCTCGTGGTCCCGGGCAACGAGGGCAGGAGCCCCGTGTCGTGGCTGGTGTCCCTCACGCTGACCGACACGTATGTCAACGAGACCCTCCCGTACGGCCTGACCCACATGTGGAGCCTCGGCGCGGAGGTCGCCTTCTACGCCACCCTCCCGCTCCTGATGCTCATCGTCACGGGTCGGCGCAGGCCGAGCCCTGCCCGAGCCACGGTCGTGCTGTCCGTGCTGGTCGGGATCAACATGAGCTGGCTGGGCTGGGGCGTCCCCGCCATCACGGACGCGGCCTCCTGGGCCCCCGGGCTGTGGCTGCCCGGCTATCTCTCCTGGTTCGCCGCGGGGATGTGGCTGGCGCTGCTGCACGTGCGGTCCGGAGCGCTCGACCAGAGGACGCCCGGAGCCCGCATCGTGTCGCTGGGCCGTCAGCCGGGTGCCTGCTGGGTTGCCGCCGCCGGTCTGCTGCTGGTCGCAGCCACTCCGATCGCGGGTCCCGTCTCGTTGCAGCTCGGCACGACGTCCGAGGCCATCGCCAAGAACCTGCTGTACGCCGGGATCGGGCTGCTGGTGGTGACGGCCGGCGTCTGGGCTCCCCCGCGCAGCCTCTACCTGCGCGTCATGGCATCCAGACTCGTGCGCTACCTCGGGCAGATCTCCTACAGCATCTTCTGCGTGCACCTCATCGTGCTCGCCCTCATCGTGGACGTGCTCGACTACGAGCTCTTCACCGGCGACTTCGCCCTGGTCTGGGCACTGACCTGCGGAATCACGATCATCGTCAGCGAGGTCCTCTACCGGCTGGTCGAGCGGCCGTTGATGCGTCGCACGCCCCGAGGGGGCCAGCCCAGCGCAACCCAGGAGCCCACCGCCGACAGGGCCAGCACGGCCACGTAGCTCGGCCACGCGAGGTCGCCGGCCCAAGCTGAGCCGCCCCACGGCCTGACAACGTAGGCCAGGAAAGCGGGCACGAGCAGGCCGGCGAAGGCCCAGCCCTCCCACGTGCCTCGCCGCCGGCGTACGGCGACGACAGCGGCGACGCCGATCAGTCCCATCAGGCCCCCGATCCAGCCGAGGCACAGCACGCTCGCGGCCACGACCGCGCACAGCCAGAGCCTCCGAGCACCGCGCGTCTCGGCGAGAGCCGGCTGCGCGACACCGCCGCGCACCGGCCACGCGAGGCCCACGACGAGCAGGATGAAGGCCAGCAGGCCGCCGACGAGACCGAGGCGGTAGCCGCGATCAGGAGCGAACTCCACCTCGACGGCCGCGTCGCCCGAGACCCGCCAGCCCTGGCGCCACCCGTCGAAGACCTGCGCGTCGAGTGCCTGTCCGGCCACGTCGGCGGTCCAGCCGGGGTTCACGTTCCCGCGCGTCGCGAGGTGGCTGGTCCCGGGTTGGCCGAAGGACTGGGTCGCTGCCCCGGCACGAGCGGTGGTGGCCACGGCCGGCGAGGAGTCGATCGAGCCGAGAAGCAACGAGTCCGCGACGAAGGCGTCGGTCGCGGTGACCGCCACGGAGTTGACGCCGGCAGCGAGAGCCACCGAGTCGCGTGCGCAGAGCGAGGCGGGGAGCGCCTGGCCGGCGAGCAGATCGGCAGGGCTTGCGCTCACCGCGGTCCGGAACTCCTCACCGTCGACGCTCACCGTCGGACCCGAGCCGCAGCCGAGCATCCTCGGCGCGGTCGACAGCGAGAGCGGCAGGAAGGGAACCCCGTCGAGCCGGAGCTCGCCGATGCCGATCGGAACGTCGCTCGCCGGGCCGGAGAAGCTGAGGTCCGTCGCCGGCTCGGCGTCCTCGACCTCGAGCCGCAACCGGGAGGTCACGATCGGCGGGAACTCCACCGCACCGGTCCGGCCGAGCCGCACGGTGCGCGAGCCCCCCGGCCACGTCAGCTTGAAGGACTGAGGACGACGCGCGGCCGTGCCGAACTGGACCGACAGCGCCAGTCCGCGGATCCGCTGCGGGCGCAACAGGTTGAACTCCACAGAGGGATGGATGTCCCCGGGTGGCGCCAGCCACGTGGTGCCCGGATCGCCGTCGATCATGGCGATGGCCGAGGAGCGAGGGTCAGGAAGGGCGGTGGCAGATGCCCGGATCGAGACTGGCTGGTCCTTCAGCACCAGCGCGGAGAGGTCGGGGCCGCCGCGAGGTGCCACGGTCATCGCCAGGTCCATCTCGGCCGGCGAGGGCAACGAGAACCGCCGACGGAACCCGGACGGCTCCTCGGACGCGACCACTCCGCCGACGCGACAGCGGACTGCCTCGGCGATCTGGGCGCAGCCGTCCCGGCCGTCGGTGACGCGGCGCAACAGGATCGAGTCGGGACTGCCCCACTCGCCGGGCACCTCCGGCAGCACGAGCTCCCGACCGATCGCCGGACCCGGCACGGTGACCTCGCTGATCGACAGCTCGTTGTTCGGCCGCCCGGACTCGTCCTCGATCCACAGCCGGTCCGTCGGCCCGGGCCCGGCGAAGGTGCGTGTCTCCCCGGGCTCGAACTCGAGGACCGGGCTTTCCCAGTCGGCCGCGCGAACCCGCAGCTGCTCGGCCCCGGACCCCGGGCCCAGGGCCACCGAGATCTCGTCGAGGTCGCGAACGTCGCCGAAGTCGACGCGCCAGGACGGCGCCTCGTCGGGGCGTGCCGAGGACACCCATGCGCTGTCCAGCTCGCCGTCGACCGCGGCATACGGGAGAGCTCCCGGCCTGCTCCCGCCCAGGGTTGCCGGATCCGACTGTGAGCTGCTGGCGGTCACCGACGTGGCGTTGACCAGCCGGGAGCGGGTGGCCCACCGGTCCTGGTCGGTGAGGTCGTAGTCGTGGACGACACCGGGCAGCGTCCAGGGTTCCTCACCGCTGAGAGTCGGCGACACCGAGTCGTGCAGTGCGCCGAAGTTGCGCTCCACCAGTCGCAACCCGTCCGTCATCAGCAAGGGGCCGGGCAGCGACTCCTCGGGGTCGGCGTCGGGTGCCAGGATGGTGGGCTCGGTGCCCACGGCACCCACATCACCTGCCGAGAGCAGATCCTCAGGCCCACCGATGACCGTCGTCGGCTCATCGACTCCGACTCCGAGTCCGACCGCGCCCTCGACGGAGTACACCTCGATCGACGCATAGGTGGCCTGCCAGCCGCCGTTGATGAGCGCCCGCCCCAGCTCGCCATCGATCTCGGCCTCCGCGCCGATCTCCGGACCGAACTCCGCCACCAGGTCGAGTCCGGGCGACGCCTCCACCGCCTGGTGCACGAGGACCGGCTCTGCCACGGCCGAGGAACGCACCAGGTCGTTGCGCACCACGATGTGGCTGATCCCGGCCCGCGCGAGGAACTTCGTGAGACCCGGGCCCCCCACGCCCTGCGCCAGCGAGTCCTCGATCGCGTTCAGCATCCGGATGTTCCCGGCGGGGACCAGTGGCACCGCGTTGCGCACCGCCCAGGGAGAGCCGGCGAGCGCCTGCATGGGTTCGTCCCGCGGCTCACCCCACACATAGGTGCCGAAGACGAGCCTGGCACGAGCAGGGCCACGCCACGGTCGTCGGCCGCCTCCAGCCAGGCAGCCGTCTGCTTCCAGTACGCCGGCACGTCCGGGAACCCGTTGCGGGCGGCGACGTTGCCGAGCACGCAGGGGCATGCCCGACGCGAGCACGGCCAGCGTCACGGAGCCGACGAGCACGGCGGCCGTCACCCGGTCGGCGCGGTGACCAGAGGTGGTGCGCGCCGTACGGAGCCTGCTCCAGGCCTCCTCGAGGGCGAAGGCGAGCCCGACCACCAGCGGCAGCCTGAGGACCGGGTCGAACTTGTGTACGTTGCGCAGGGGCGCCAGTGCGCCGTCGAGCAGGTTGTTGAGCCCATCGGCGAAGAGGCCCTGCGCCGATCCGGTGTGGCCCATGGTGACGAGCAGGACACCGGTGAACACGCCGGCAGCCAGGAAACGGCGGTGCGGGTTGCGAGCCAGGGCCAGGCCGGCCAGGCCGGCCACGACGACCAGGCCGGTGTTGAGGATCAGGTAGTACTCGCGGAGCAGGTCCAGTGCGGCCGGGGACTGCGGGTCGACGTACGGGACCCAGTCGAGGTCCCGCGCAGCGCGTCGACGACCGTGGTCGGGAAGGTCGTGACACCGGGCGGACTCGATGAAGTCGAGGAACGGTGGGCTGTAGGCGCCCAGCAGGAACAGCGGGATGAGCCACCACAGGGTGCCGAGCAGGATGAACACCGGCCACCACAACATCATGGCGCGCCGCCGCGGGCCCCTGGTACGGGTCAGGAGCCACAGCGCGCCGAGCGGGAGGACCGCGAAGGTGGCCGCGGCGTTGACGCCGCCGACCATGGCCACGGCGAGCGCGGCGACAGCGCCGGCCGCGCGGCGGGCCGCCCGCGCTCCGCGCCGATGATGAGTGGCAGCAGCACCCACGGGGCGAGGGCGCTCGGCCACACCTCGATCGAGCTCGGCCCGAGGATGGTCAGCATCCGGGGCGACGTCGCGAACGCGAACGCGGCGACCAGGCACGCGACGTCGGACCGCACGCCGAGTGCGCGGGCCACCGTGGCCGCGCCGACGAAGGCCACGCACATGACCAGCGCCATCCAGAGCCGCTGGACGACCCAGCCCGGCAGGTCGAGCAGCGGCCCGAGAGCGAAGAAGGGACCCATCGGCCACAGGTAGCCGTAGGCCTGGTTCTGCAGCTGGCCGAAGGCGCCCTGGGCGTCCCACAGGTGAGCGCCCGAGCCGAGGAAGCTCGAGCGGGTCGATGGCCAGGTCGAACTTCGTGTCGGCGACCAGCAGGCCGGGCGACTGGGTGAACGCGAGGCCGATCAGGGCGGCACAGCCCGCGACGAGCCGACCAACGGAGCCGCGTGGCGTGCTGCTCGGTCACCGCTTGCGCAGGACGATGACGAGATTCCATGTCACCACCTCCCGCACCACGGGCACCCGCATCAGCCAGCGGCTCCAGCGCGGGTTGTAGCGGGGCGCCAGGTCGAGCACCTCGGCGCCCTGCTGCCGGCCGGCCCAGGCGAGGCCGGCGGCGACGGTCACGGTGAACAGCGACTCGCCGTACTTGTTCTTGGGCTCCTTGCCGTGCTTGCGGGCGTAACGGCGGCGGGCGCGCGGCCGCCGAGGTAGTGCCACGGCGCCGTCTCGTGGCCGCCCCACGGGCCGAACCACACGGTGTAGCTGATGAAGATGACGCCACCCGGGCTTGGTGACCCGCAGCATCTCGTCGGCCATCAGCCACGGGTCGGGCACGTGCTCGAGCACGTTGGAGGAGTAGCAGACGTCGACCGCGTCGTCGCGGAACGGCAGGGCCAGCCCGCTGCCGATGACCGTGCCCGGCACGATCTCACCCAACCCCGAGAGCTCGCCGACGTCAGCGTCGAGCGAGAAGTACGTCGCGCCGCTGCGCGCTGAACGCATCGCGGAAGTAGCCCGGGCCACCGCCGACATCGAGCAGCGTGGCGCCGGCCAGGTCGGCGTACTGACGACGTGCGCGGCGGAGTCGGAGGCCAGCGCGGTGTAGAAGCGCGCCGGGTCGTCCTGCTCGTGGCGGAAGTCGCGGAACAGCCGCACCGAGCGCCCCAGCGAGGCCCGCCACGGGCGATCGGCGGGGCTGGTGGGGCTCGGCACGCGGTGACCCTACCCGAGTCCCGCACTGGTTACTGAAGAGTTGGGTACGTCGTCCGGCGTACCCGACGAGACGCCCGTGCCCGCCCTCGGGACCGATGCCGTCACCGGGCGCCACGTGGTGTTCTTCAGCTGGCGCGACACCTCCAACCCGGAGGGCGGCGGCGCCGAGCGCTACCTCGAGAAGATGGCCCACGGGCTGGTCGAGCGCGGCGTCCGGGTCACCATCTTCTGCGCCGGGCACCCCGGGGCGCCGGCCGACGAGGTGCGCGACGGCATCCGGTTCGTGCGGGCCGGCTCGAAGATGGGCGTCTACGCCCAGGGCCTCGTCGCCCTGGCCCGCCGCCGCTTCGGTGCGTACGACGCCATCGTCGACGTACAGAACGGCCTGCCGTTCTTCACCCGACTGGCCAGCCGCCGCCCGGTGATCGTGCTCGTGCACCACGTACACCGGGAGCAGTGGCCGGTCGTCTACCCCGGACCGACCGGCACCGTGGGCTGGTGGATCGAGAGCCGGCTGGCGCCCCGGCTCTACCGCACCAGCCAGTACATCGCCGTCTCCCAGGCGACCCGCGCCGAGCTGGCCACCCTCGGGGTCGGACCCCGAGCGCATCTCGGTCGTGCACAACGGCACCGACCCTGCTCTCCCGCTGCCGGACGCCAAGACGGCGTACCCCTCGGTCTGCGTCGTCGGGCCGGCTGGTGCCGCACAAGCAGGTCGAGCACGCGATCGACGCCGTCGCAGCCCTGCGGCCGGTGCACCCCGATCTGCGGCTCACCGTCGTCGGGTCTGGTTGGTGGGAGCAGGAGCTGCACGACTACGCCGCGGCGTCCGGCGCGGGCGACGCGATCGTGTTCGAGGGCCACGTGGACGAGGAGCGCAAGCAGCGGGTCTACGCCGAGTCGTGGCTGATGGCGCTGCCGTCGCTCAAGGAGGGCTGGGGCCTGGTCATCGGGGAGGCCGGCATGCACGGCACGCCGACGGTCGCCTACCGCTCGGCCGGCGGCACCCGGGAGTCGATCGACGACGGCGTCTCGGGGGTGCTGGTCGACGACCAGGCTCAGTTCGTGGCGGCCCTCGGCCACCTGCTCGACGCGGCCGACGAGCGGGCCGCGGCTGGCCGAGGGTGCGCGCGAGATGAGCCACCGGTTCACGTGGGGCCACGCCCAGGGCTCGTTCGCCACCGTGCTCGGCGACGCGATGGGTGGTGTGGTGGAGGCCGTCGTGGACCCCGACGAGGACGCCGGCGCCTAGAGACGACAACGACCCGGACCTGGTGGTCCGGGTCGGAGGGTGCGAACGGGTCGCGGGCTACTGCTGGGCGTTCGTGCCGTAGTCGAGGACCGACTGCTCGACCTGCTTGTTCGGCTTCTCGCCCGCCGACTGCTGCGACTGGACGACGCCGACCACGGTCGCGCCGGCAACGCCGACGCCGACGAGCAGGGCCGCGATGGCTGCGGTGAAAGTTCCCACGGATGTTCCTCCCTCTTCCGCGGGGAGAATAACAGCCGAATCCCGCCCGGAGCGATTTGCAACGCACTTTGTTACCGACGAGTTCCAAATCGTTGACGAGCCGCCCCCGCCAGCGCGACGAGCGGCCACAGCAGCCACGCTGCCCAGGCGAGCACCAGCGCCGCCACCGTCCCGCGTGACGATGCGTCGGCCTGCGGGTCCGCCAGCTCGAGCACGGTCAGGTCACCGGCCTCGACCACCGGTTGCGCCGGCCACCTCGGGAGCGAGCTCTCCCGGCGGGACGCTCGCGTCGTGCAGCACGAACCTGACCCCGATCTCCGACAGCCCGTCGGCGCGCCGCTCAGGTGTGCGTTCGGCCAACGCCTCGAGCACCTGCGGGCCGCGTGGGTCCTCCCCCTCGATCGCCGTGCCGCCGACGTACAACGTGTCGCTGGTCAGGTAGTCGGGAGTCAGGTACCGGCCCAACGGGTCGAGGACGCTGTGGCCGTCGTTCCACTCCGGCGCCCGGTAGGACGTGAAGGGCAGCACGAGGAGGTCGCCGTCGGGGCCGCTCGCGGCTGCCTCGGCCACAGCCTCGCGCGCCGCGGCGTACTCCCGGGGGTACGTCGCCGGGCCGAGCGCGCCGGAGGCCCCCCACGCCAGGTCGGGCAGGACGAGGAGCGGCAGGAGGACCAGCGCCGGGGCGACGACCCACTCGGCGTCGCGAGCGCGGCCGACGATGCGGGCCGCCCCCGCAGCGAGGAGCGCGGCCTCGACGGGCACGAGCAGTCCGAGCATCCGGGTGCCGTCGCGCAGCAGGCCGAGGCCGGGCACCTGCTCCCCAGCCAGCCGAGCGCCGCCGGGGACGCCCAGCTCACGACCGCCACCAGCCAGCCGACGGCGCCGACGAGCAGCCATCGGCGGGCGTCGGGGGTGACGGCCAGGAAGGCGCGCCGGCCGAGGACCGCCAGGGCCACGAGCACCATGAGGCTGGCCCAGGCGAGCAGCGTGGTTCGCGAGCCGGGCACCACCTCCGCGTTCCAGATGCCGCCCAGGCCGAGGGCCGCCAGCGGGGCCGGCAGGCTGCCCTCCGGCTGGGTCGCGAAGAGGCGCGCCCCGGCTGCATCGGCCACGGCCGTCGAGGCATGGGTGAGGCCGGCGACCAGCCACGGCAGGTTGGCAGCGACGACGGTGCCGACGAGCAAGAGGTTGGGGCGGCCCGCGCCGCGCCGCACTCCGAAGACCAGCACCACCAGGGCCGAGACCAGGCCGGCCGAAGCGCTGAGCGACCCCAGCACCATCACGAGCGGCAGCGCGGCGGGGAGCCGGCCGGTGCGCCGGGCCCGACCGGCCTCCAGCGCGAGCCACGGGAGCGCGGCGTACCCGACCAGCACCGGCCAGTGCCCGATCACCAGCCGCTCGGCGACGAACGGGTTCCAGATCGCCACGGTCATCGCCACCCACTGGGCCGTGCGCGACGGCCCGACGAGGCGGCGGCAGCCGAGGGCGGCGGCCACCAGGGCGGCGTACAGGACGACCTTCTGGAGCAGCATTCCCGGCACCAGCTCGTCGACGACGGACACGACCGCATCGGAGGGCACGGCGCGTGGCAGGCCCGAACCGGTGCCGAGGAAGTCGGCTCGCAGAGCAAGGTCGGGCACCCACACCAGGTCGTAGCTCAGCACGTAGCCGCGGCCGAACAGGGCGGGGCCGAGGACCACGGCGGCCAGCGCAAACGGCCAGAAGACGGTCGCCACGCGGGCTCCACGATTCACGCCGACGTCCCGTCGCCCGTAGGGTTTGGAGCGGTCACGATATCCGAACCGGGGTGGCCGCCATCGGCCGTCGACACGGGAAGGAAGAGATGGCTCGTCAAGCTGAGACCCGCTCCTCGAACCTGGCCGACAAGGGCAGCACCATCGCCGTCGCCATGGCGGTGATGAACATCGCGACGTACCTCTACACCTACGTCGCCGCGAGGCTCATGGGCACGCAGGTGTACGGCGCGTTCGCGGCGCTGATGAACGTGCTGCTCGTCGTGAGCGTCCTGTCCCTCGCCCTGCAGGCCACGGCCGCCCGGCGCATCTCGGCCGACCCCACCCACGTCGCCCAGATCGAGCGCGAGATCCTGCGTGTCTCCTGGCGTGCGTCGCTCGTGCTCGGGGCCGTCCTGGTCGCCCTGACGCCGGTCATCAACGTCGCCCTGCGCCTCGACAGCCTGGCCACAGCCGCCCTCGTCGGCGTGATCGCCGTGCCCGTGACCATGATGGGCGGGCAGGCCGGCATCCTGCAGGGCGAGCGCCGCTGGTCGGCCCTCGGCCTTCTCTACGTCGCAGCAGGCGTGCCGCGCCTGGTGCTCGGCACCGCGCTCGTGGTGTGGCAGCCCAGTGAGTTCTGGGCCCTCGTCGGCGTCGGCCTCGGCGCGGTCGCACCGGTCGTGGTCGGCTGGCTCGCACTCCGCGGGCACCGCGCCCAGGGCAGCCACTCCGAGAGGCACGCCGGCCGCCCCATCCTGCGTGAGGCACTGGCCAACTCCCAGACCCTCTTCGCCTTCTTCGCCCTCTCCAACATCGACATCATCTTGGCCCGCAACGTGCTCGACGAGCACGACGCCGGGCTCTACGCGGGCGGGCTGATCCTGACCAAGGCGGTGCTGTTCCTGCCACAGTTCGTCGTGGTGGTCGCGTTCCCCGCAATGTCGACGACCCACGAACGCCGACGCGCCCTCACGCTGAGCCTGGCGCTGGTGTCGGTGCTCGGCGCCGCCGTCACGCTCGGCGCGTGGCTGCTGTCGTCGCTGGCACTGGTCTTCGCGGGCGGCTCGAAGTTCGCCGACATCGAGGGCCGGCTCTGGCAGTTCGCCATCCTCGGCACCCTGCTGGCCATGCTGCAGCTGGTCGTCTACTCGGTGATCGCCCGGCAGGGCCAGCGCTCGATCTACATCGTCTGGGCGGCCCTGCTCAGCCTGATCGGCGGGGGCCTGCTGATGCACTCGCTGACCAGCCTGCTGCTGTGGGTCACGGTCGTCGACGCCGGACTGCTCGTCGTACTCGTCGGCATCAGCTACTTCCTCGTGCACCACGAGACTCCCGTGCCAGCGGAGGCCACGACCTCCTGAGCGGGCGGGTCAGTGGGCGGCTTCGTGCCAGCTGTGGCCGGTGCCGACGGAGACGTCGAGGGGTACGGCGAGGTCTGCGGCGCCGCCCATCTGCTCGCGCACGAGGGCATCGAGCGCCTCACGCTCCCCCGTCGCGACCTCGAACACGAGCTCGTCGTGCACCTGGAGGAGCATCCGCGACGCCAGACCCTGCTCGGCGATGGCCCGCTCGACGTTGAGCATCGCCACCTTGATCAGGTCGGCGGCTGAGCCCTGGATGGGCGCGTTGAGGGCCATCCGCTCGGCCATCTCGCGACGCTGGCGGTTGTCGCTCGTCAGGTCGGGGAGGTAGCGGCGGCGGCCCCAGATGGTCTCGGTGAACCCCGACTTGCGCGCCTCGTCGACGATGCCGCCGAGGTAGTCGCGCACCCCGCCGAACGTCTCGAAGTAGTCGTCCATGAGCAGCCGTGCCTCGGCCGGCTCGATGCGCAGCTGCTGCGAGAGCCCGAAGGCGGAGAGGCCGTAGGCGAGGCCGTAGTTCATCGCCTTGATCTTGGCGCGCATCTCGATGGTGACCGCGTCGGCAGCGACCCCGAACACCTTGGCCGCGGTGATCGAGTGGAAGTCCTTGGCCGACCGGAACGACTCGATCAGCTGGGCATCCTCCGAGAGGTGCGCCATGATGCGCATCTCGATCTGGCTGTAGTCGGCGGTCAGCAGGCAGTCGAAGCCCTTGCCCACGACGAAGCCCTCGCGGATCCGCCGACCCTCCTCGGTGCGGATCGGGATGTTCTGCAGGTTGGGGTCGGTGCTGGAGAGGCGGCCGGTGGCGGCGATCAGCTGGTTGAACGTCGTGTGGATGCGGCCGTCGCTGGCGACCGTCTTGAGGAGTCCCTCGACGGTCTGGCGGAGCCGGATCACGTCGCGGTGTCGCAGGAGGTGGAGCAGGAACGGGTGCTCGGTCTTCTCGAAGAGGCCCTGCAGTGCGTCGGCGTCGGTGGTGTAGCCGGTCTTGGTGCGCTTGGTCTTGGGCATCGCCAGCTCGTCGAAGAGCACCACCTGGAGCTGCTTGGGCGAGCCGAGGTTGATCTCCTTGCCGATCACGGAGTAGGCGTCGTCGGCGGCCTTCTTGACCTCGACCCCGAACTCCGACTCGAGCGACTCGAGGTGCTCGAGGTCGACGGCGATGCCGACCTGCTCCATCCTGGCCAGGGTGTCGACGAGCGGCAGCTCGACGTCGGCGAGCAGACCGGTGCCGCCGTGCTCCTCGACCGACGTGTCGAGCGCCTCGGCGAGGTCGAGCACGGCACGGGCGTGCAGCATCGCGGTGTCGCTCGCGCCGGCGTCGCCCAGCGCGTCGAAGCTCAGCTGGTCGGTGTCGCCGGACTCCTGCTTCAGCTCGCGCTTGAGGTAGCGCAGGGTCAGGTCGGCCAGGTCGTAGGAGCGCTGGTCGGGACGCACGAGGTACGCCGCCAGCGCGGTGTCGACGACCAGGCCGGTGAGCTGCCACCCCCGCGCGGCCAGGGCGAGCATCGGGCCCTTGGCGTCGTGCATGACCTTGGGCCGGGCCGGGTCACCGAGCCACGAGACCAGCGCGGCGTCGTCGTCGGGGGTGACCTCGGTGGCGTCGAGCCAGGCAGCGGTGCCGTCGCCGGCGGCCAGGGCCAGGGAGAAGACCTCGCCCGTGCCCGCCCGCCAGCTGCCCTGCACGGCCAGGCCGACGCGGTCGGCACCCGACGCGTGCTCGGTCAGCCACGCACCCACGGCGCCGGGCTCGAGCCGCTCGGCGGCGAGGTCGAAGCCCGAGTCGTCGATGATCCTCCTCGGACTCGAGGGTCTCGAACAGCCGGTCGCGCAGCACCCGGAACTCCAGGCCGTCGAAGAGGGTGTGCACCTCGTGGCGGTCCCACGGCTGGCGGGCCAGGTCGGCAGGCCCGAGAGGCAGGGGCAGATCGCACACGAGCGCGTTGAGCTTGCGGTTGCGCATCACGTCGGCCAGGTGCTCGCGCAGGTTGTCGCCGGCCTTGCCCTTGATCTTGTCGGCGTGGGTGATGACGCCCTCGAGGCCGTCGTACTCGTT
This sequence comes from uncultured Actinomycetota bacterium, assembly GCA_963825755.1. Taxonomy (GTDB): domain Bacteria; phylum Actinomycetota; class Actinomycetes; order Propionibacteriales; family Nocardioidaceae; genus Nocardioides. The sequence goes on from CAWGUS010000023.1 coordinate 56,036, forward strand.
GATCCACTTGGCGGCGGTCTTGGGGCCGACGCCGGGGACACCGGGGAGGTTGTCGGAGTCCTCGCCGACGAGGGCGGCGAGCTCTGGGTAGCGGTGCGGGGGGACGCCGTACTTGGTCTCGACGGCGTCGGGGGTCATCCGGGCCAGCTCGCTCACGCCGCGCATCGGGTAGAGCACGGTGGAGTCGGTGCCGACGAGCTGCAGCGAGTCGCGGTCACCGGTGAGGATCAGCACCTCCTGGCCCTGCGCCACGGCCTGCGTGGTGAGGGTGGCGATGATGTCGTCGGCCTCGAAGCCGTCGAGCTCGAGGTGCTTGATGTGAAGGGCGTCGAGCACCTCCTGGATCAGCGGCAGCTGGCTCTTGAACTCGTCGGGCGTCTTGTTGCGCTTGGCCTTGTATTCGGGGTACTCCTCCAGCCGGAACGTCTGCCGCGACTTGTCGAACGCCACCGCGATGTGGGTCGGCACCTCGTCGCGCATCACGTTGATGAGCATCGAGGTGAAGCCGTAGACGGCGTTGGTGTGCTGGCCGGTGGTGGTGGAGAAGTTCTCCACCGGCAGCGCGAAGAACGCGCGGTAGGCCAGCGAGTGGCCGTCGAGCAGGAGCAGGCGCGGTCGAGTCTCTACGTCGGGCACGACGCGACTCTATCGAGGGCCACCGACAGTCCTGCGCCGCCCGCCCAGCAGAATGGATCGCATGACCGACCTGCCCGACTCCCTCGCCGACGTGTCCATCGCGGACTTCCTCGCCCTGATGCCCGAGGGCATGGGGCGGCTCAACGACAAGATGGGCATCGAGATCACCGAGCTCAGCGCCGAACGGGTGGTGGCGACCATGCCCGTGGAGGGCAACACCCAGCCCTACGGCCTGCTGCACGGCGGAGCATCGGTCGTGCTGGCCGAGACCCTCGGGTCGATCGGGTCGGCGATCCACTCCTACCCCGAGCGGCTCTCCGTGGGTGTCGACATCAACGCCACCCACCACCGCGCTGCCACGAGCGGCACGGTCACCGGCGTCGCGACGGCCGTGCACCTCGGCCGCACCATGGCGTCGTACGAGGTCGTCATCACCGACGAGCGAGGCAAGCGGGTGTGCACGTCGCGCATCACCTGTGCACTCATCCCGGCCGACCGCGTCGGGGGCTGACGTCAGCCTGCGGCAGCGGCCTTGTCGCGGCGACGGCCACGGCGGACGGCGAGCACCCGGTCGATGTGCCGGGTGCCGCCCTTGCCGTGGCCCAGTGCGGCGAACGGCGACTGGGGCAGCGCCGATCGCTGCGCGCTGAGCTTGAGGCGTACGGCGTGGGTCGTGGCGACGCGCAGCACCGCCTGCGGGCCCATCGAGAGGCGCGCGAAGAAGCGGTTGGAGTCGCGGGACGCCGACGTGGCCGCCGCGCCGATGTGGCCGATCCCACGGTCCTCGGCGAACGTGACGGCGGCGTCCATGAGCGCGGAGCCGATGCCGTGACGACGGAACTGCGGGAGCACGTGCGGCGACACCGTCTGCACGAGCCGCTCGAGGTTGATCGGGCTCACCGTGGTGGCCCGCAGGTAGACCGCGCCGGCGGCCTGCCCGTCGTACTCGGCGACGATCAGCCGCTCGTCGTCGGTGAGCCCGGCGGCCCCGATGACGGTGTGGAGGTCCTCCTCCTGGTCCGGGGAGTCGCACCGGCGGACGACGTCGGCCCAGAGCTCGCGCAGGAACGCGACGTCGTCGGGAACGGCGTCGCGCAGGGTCACGCGTGCATGTGTGGAGTGCCGCCTCATACCCACCTCCGGGTCACTGACAGGGTTGTGCCTTCTCACCCCCATGAGCACCGAGGGCTGAGACTACGCTCTTGTCCGCTGCCCCGACTAGGAGACCTGTGATCACCGGAATCGGCACCCTCACCAACGTGGCGACCGTACTGCTCGGAGCGGGTCTCGGCGTGCTGCTCGGCCACCGGCTGCCGACCCGCACGCGCGACGTCGTGACCGATGCGCTGGGCCTCGTGACGCTCCTCATCGCCGGCACGTCGGCGTGGGCCGTGCTCGACCCGGTGCTCGCCGACGAGGTCGGCACCAGCGCCCCGATGCTGATCGTCCTGGGCTCCCTGCTCATCGGGGGGATCGCCGGCTCCCTCCTTCGGCTCGAGTCACGGGTCGAGGCTCTCGGCGGCTGGCTGCAGCGGAGGCTGGCCAGCGGGGCGGGCTCGGCCGAGCGGCACCGGTTCGTCGAGGGGTTCGTGGCGTCCTCGCTGCTGTTCTGCACCGGCCCGCTGACCATCCTCGGATCGCTGAGCGACGGGCTCGGCAATGGTGCGGACCAGTTGTTCCTGAAGGCCACGCTCGACGGGTTCGCGGCGATCGCGTTCGCGGCGTCGTTCGGCTGGGGCGTGGCCGCCAGCGCGCTGACCGTGCTGGTGGTCCAGGGCGGGCTGACGATCGTCGGCGTCGTCCTGGGCGACGTGCTCCCCGACGCCCACCTCGCCGCCCTCACCGCCACCGGCGGGCTGCTGCTGGTGGGCGTGGCCCTGCGGTTGCTGCGGATCCGCGAGATCCCGGTGGCCGACCTGCTGCCGGCGCTGATCGTGGCGCCGTTGCTCGTGGTGATGGTCGGGGCGTTCTGATGACCTCGTCGCTGCCCTCGACCCTGCAGCTCGCCTCGACCGCCGTCACCCTGCGCGAGGCGACCGTCGACGACCTGGCCGCGATCGTGGACCTACTGGCCGACGACCAGCTCGGCACGTCGCGCGAGAGCACCGCCGACCTGGCGCCCTACCGGTCGGCGTACGACGCCCTCGCGGCCGACCCCGCCCATCTGCTCCTCGTCGGCGCCGACGAGGACCGTGTCGTGGCGACCCTGCAGCTGTCGTTCATCCCCGGCCTGGCCAGGAGCGGCGCCTGGCGCGCCCAGATCGAGGCGGTGCGCGTGCACCGGGACTTCCGGAGCCAGGGACTCGGCGCCGCGATCGTCGAGTGGTCGATCGAGGAGTCGCGGCGCCGTGGGTGCGCGCTGGTGCAGCTCACCACCGACAAGTCACGCACGGACGCGCACCGCTTCTACGAGCGGCTGGGCTTCCGGGCGTCGCACGAGGGCCTGAAACTACGGCTCTGAGTGACTCACCGAGGTGGGGCCGTTGGCATCGAGCAGCTCCAGCATCCGGCGCGCGCGCGTGCCCACGGACGCGTTCACGTTGTAGGTCGCCAGCATCTCCTCACGGGTGGCGAGACTGTGACGCTCGATGTCGACCGAGGCTCGGATGTCGAGGATGCGTGCTGCGGCGTCTCGAGTGTCGACCGGCAGGGCGAAGGCGGTCTCGAGGTTGTTGCCGAGGCCCCAGGTGTCGTGCCAGAACAGCAGCGCCCCCGAGACCCCGGCCTCGATGAAGGCAGCGGTGTACTTGCCGTCGATGTACTCGGGGTGCCGGACGTCTCGCGCGACGTGCACGAACCCGTCGTGGCGGTGGTAGACCTCGATCGTCTCCTCGTGCGTGAAGTAGCCCGCAGGCAGCCGCTCGGGCACGGCCTCTCCGCGACGCCGGCGGTCGTCGTCCGCCTGCCTGGCTCGTTCGTCGTACTCCGCGATCGCCCGTGCCGACCGGGGTGGGAAGACCTCGAAGGGCAGACCGGTCTTCGCCATGACCGAGGCGCTGCGCTGCCAGTCCTTCTGCGGGTTGTCGTGCGACACGTGCAGCAGGCTGGCGAGCCTCGATCGCGGACCCGGAAGCCGACCTGGTCCGCGTCGACGCTGAACTGGTACCTCGTCACGATGTCCAGCTCGCGGTAGGCGATCTCCAGAGGGCCCGGGTTGATGAAGACCTGGTCGAAGTGGCCGCGCACCAGCGCGAGCTGCTGCCGCCGGGTCTCCTCGTTGCGCACGGGGTTGTAGGAGAAGCCGGGGAACAGCACCGCGAACCGCCGCCGCGCCGGAAGCGTCGACGCCTCTTCGAGAACGTCAGGACCGAACGACAGGAGAGCCGCGTCCGGCGAGGGCGCGTCGACCAGCTCGAACCACCGGCCGAACTCCTCCCGCTCCCACCTCGCGAAGTGTGCGGCCTTGCGCACGAGGTAGAAGAGCTTCGGCTTCACGCGCGGCCAGGGTCGTCGTACGGCGCGGAGTACATGGTCGCGACGTACTCGGGAGTGGACGCGAAGCGGACCCCCGCCTCGAGCATGCGGCGCGCCAGGTTCCAGTCGCCGGGCTCGCGCGCTCGCCAGCTCTCGGTGTTGTACGGCATGAAGTCGAGTAGCTTGAGGTACAGGGCGCTCTGGAAGCTGAAGGCGCCGACCACCGGCGGATCGCTGAACACCCGATGCTCCTGTCCCGCGGCCAGCTCGAGCCTGCGGACGGCCCCGTACGCGACCTCGGCCCGCTTCTCACGGGCCAGCGCGAGCAGCCGCTCGACGTGGTCGACCTCGAACTCGTCGTCGTCGTCCAGGGGCGCGATCCACGCCCCCCGGGCCAGGGCGACGCCGCGATTCATCCCCGGTGATCCGGCCACCATCCAGCGCAGGTGCGGGTGCCGCGGATACTGCGCCCGCTCCGGGAGCTCCTCGTAGCGCACCCGGGCGTCGCCGAGCCCTTCGATCGCCCGGCGGGTCGCCTCGTTGGGCCCGTCGTTGACGATGACGACCTCGATGTCGGGGTAGCTCTGGCCGAGCACCGACGGTAGGGCTACCTCCATGAGCTGCTGGGTTCGCCGGAAAGTGGCGATCCGGACGGTGACGAGCGGCCGCGCGTCGTCGAAGGCTGCGGCGTACTCGGGTGTCTCGCGGACCTGCGCCAGGCGTCGTACCGCTTCTTCGCGACCGTCCATCTCGATGCGGGCCTGCTCCCACGTCGCCTCAGCCAGGTCACGGTCCAGCTCGAGCTCGCCGAACATGCGGCCCCACCGTGCCTCCTCGTTGGCCTTGCTGCCCATCGCGAGCTCGACGAGCCACTCGACGCGCTCCCGCAGCTCGCCGAGCTGCTGCCGGAGCTCGGTGTTGTGCTGGTTCAGCTCCACCAGCTGCTGCTTGATCTCCGCATCATCGGAGCCGTTGGTCCTTCTCACGCGTTCCTCCCCTCCCGGAGCGCCTCGACGACGAGGTCTCGGGCTCGGTCGGACATGTCGGCGTGCACGGGCACCGAGAGCATCGACTGCGCCACGCGCTCGGTGGACGGCAGTGGGACGTGCGACAGGTGCGCGAAGTGTGGATGCCGGTGCACAGGCGGACTGTAGTAGTCGCGGAACTCGATGCCGCGAGAGCCCAGGGCCGCCGCCGTCGCAGCACGCTGGCGCTCGTCGTCCACGACCAGGGAGGCGAAGCAGACACTGGATCGCTCCGTGCCCGGAACCAGTCTCGCCGAGCTTCCCTCGACGGCGTCGGCGTAGCACGCGGCCACCGCGCGCCGCGACTCGAGGGACGAGTCGAACCCGTCGAACTGCCTGACGCCCAGTGCCGCGCTGAACTCGGACATCTTCGCGTTGAGTCCGCGTCCCTCCGCCACGCGGGCCCCGGCGAAGCCGAAGTTCTGGAACGCCTGCAGCCGCTCGACGAGAGCGGCGTCGCGGCTGGTCACGGCGCCTCCCTCGCCGACCGCGAAGGGCTTCGTCGCGTGGAACGAGAAGACCTCGCACGTCCCCTTCGCGCCGAGGGGGGTCCCGTCCGCGTAGCGGGAGCCGAACCCGGCGGCGGAGTCGATGACGATCGGCACGCCCCAGGAGTCGGCCGCACTGACCCACTCGTCGATCTCGCCGGCACCGATGCCGAAGGTGTTGCAGAAGACGACGCCGGCGACACCTTCGACCTCGGCCAGGGCGCGTTCTGCCGAGGCCAGTGAGGGCTGCAGCGTCTCCGGGTCGACATCGACGAAGGCCGGGCGATATCCGGCCCACTCGATGCTGTGAGCACCCGCAGCGAAGGTGAACGACGGTGTGAGCACGGCCTGCCCCAGCCGTTGGCGGTCGAACGTGCAGGTGATGGCGGCCACCAGCCCGAGGGTCGCATTGGTGACCGTGGCCGCGCGTACGTCGCCCCCGACGTACTGCGCGACCCGGTGCGCGAGCTCGCGCTCCTTCGGGCCGAAGTTGCTGAACCAGCCGGACGCGACGACCTCCTCGTAGTCCACTGCGATCTGCGTCGCCGGCGGGAAGACGGGGTGGATGAACGGGACCTCAAATGGCATCGAGCCAGTCCTTCCTGGTGCGCGACAGCCGGGCGGGTGCACCGACGTACACGCCGAGAGGGACGGTGTCGGACACCACGACCGCTCCGGCACCCACCACCGAGCCGTCGCCGAGCGAGACCCCGCCGAGCACGACCGCTCCCGCGCCGATGAAGACCCCCGCTCCGACCGTCACGCCCCCAGCCAGTCGCGCTCCCGGGGCGACAACGCTGAAGGGCCCGACCTTCACGTCATGGCTGAGCGAGGCAGCGATGTTGACGTGGGAGTGGTCACCGAGCTCCACGGCCGTGGAGAGGACAGCGGCCGGCGACACCGTGACCCCCGCGCCGATCCGGGCGCTCGGACTCACCATGGCGGAACCGGAGACGACGGAGTGGTACGTCGTGCCGCTCCAGAGCTCGACGAGGAGACGCCGCACCAGTGGCGGTCCGACCGCCACGGTGACGGGTCGGGCGGTCAGAGCGGTGTCTCGGGTGGCGATGTCGACCAGGCGGACCGACGAGTCCCCCGGCGTGAGGAACGAGGACTGCACGGCGGCGAACACCACGTCGGCCGTCGCCGCAGCCGCCTCCGCGGTCTCGGCGGCCTGGCGGCCCGCGCCGAGCAGCCCGATCTGGGTGCGATCCGTCATCGACGCCATCGCTGCCAGGTGTGTCGGGCGACCCGTGCCTTCGCGCGCCGGAGGCCGGAGCCTCGTCGCGGACCAGGGCGTGGCACGTCGGGTCGCCCGGTCGGCACCGACGCCGCTACCGCCGAGTCCGGCGTCACGAGCAGAGGAAGACGGGCCAGACGCTGCACGACGTCGTCGGGGGCGGCTGCCGTCTCATCCGCGGAGACGTCGGCCTCCCAGGTGCGGGCGGTCAGCCAGGTACGGGACACGGACGTCACCATGCCTGCCTCGTGCACTCCAGCAAGGTTCGACGCGCGGTGGATGAGCTCCCACTCGTCGTGGGGGCTGTTCTCGCCCGCGAACCCGAGCCCGAGGTCGAACAGCCACCGCGGAACAGCCCAGGTGGCGGGCGGGGACTGTCGCCGTCGCAGGTGCTCGCGAGCGTCGTACGCCTGCCGCTTGTCGACGACCCTGTCGCTCACAGCGTGGTGTCCCTGCTCGTCGGTGGGCCAGAGCACGGGCACGACCGTCTGCACGGCGCCGATGGCGTGGACGACATGTGCGGTGGATCCGTCCGCGGCATCGACCATCGACGACGCCCAGGTGGCGAGGAGGAGGTCACCGGCCTCGCAGGCCACGACGTGGCTGCCGCGGGCAACGTCCGCCGCGACGTTCATGGAGCTGGCCCGGGTGTCCCCCGCCGGGTCGACGACCCGGATGATCGAGCCCACCTCGGCAGGCTGGTCGGCGATGATGCGGTCGATCTCGTCGAGCTCCTCGGTCGGCAGCGCATGACGGACGAGCAGGATCTCGAAGACCGGGACCGACTGGGCGTGCAGGCACAGCAACGTGTCCTTGAGCGCCTCCTGCCGGTCGCGGGTCAGGAGCACGAGGACGCTGAGGCGCGTCTCGGGGTGCTGACCCGTGGACAGGTCCTCGAGAGTGCGGATCGCCCGGGCCACGTCGGGATGGACGCGTGGCGAGTCGGCGAGGTCGACGAGCAGGTCGAGGACCGGGGGTCTCCGCGCGTCCCGCGACGCCATCACAGGCCGCGTCCCGTCGAGAGCGCGCTGAACCCGTCAGTCGTGGCCCTCTCGGCGCCGGCGACCTGTGCCGGCAGCGACCCCGTCGTACGTCGCTTGTCGAACTCCGCCAAGGCACGTCGCGACGCGCCGTCGGCGTCGACGTCGGCGATCTCGGCGCGTAAGGAGGTCAGTCGCTCGCCGTCGGCGTACTTGTGCGCGAGCAGCAGCTCGGCGAGGACAGCGTCGAACCTGCGTCGGGAACGGAACCGCCGGCGATCCCTCCGGTCGGCGATGTCCCAACCGGATCGCAGAGCTTCGCCGTTCGGCTTGAGCCGTTGGTCGCGGAAGATCCTGGCCGAAGGTTGCCGCACCACCCGCAGACCGGACAGCCGCACCCGCCAGGAGTAGTCGACGTCGGCACCGTCCTCGACGAACGACCCGGCGTCGAAGCCCCCGAGGCCGACGAAGACTCCACGGGGAGTGAGTGCGCACTTCGTCGACACCCACGCCGTGTCGCCGAGGAAGGGCACGAACGGCTGATCCTCTTCGAGCGGCAGTTCCCGCGCTCCGACCAGGCCGACATCGTCGGTCATGGCCCAGCACAGTCGGTCGACTGTGTCGGGCGACATGAGCGCCCCCGGCTGCAGGAAGAGGAGGGCGTCACTGGTCGATGCCTCGGCCAGCCGGTTGTGTCCTGCCGTGGGGTGGAGGCCAGGTTGCAGGACCATCACCTCCAGTGCACCACCGGCAACGGACACGGCCTCCTTCAGGCGCGCCGCGTCATCCGACTCGAGCGCCCACCCGTCGGGCACACCGACCGTGATCTCCCAGGCCGTGATGCGCCCTTCGCGGAGCGCGATGGACGCGGAGTGCGCCACGGCGGCGAGCCAGCGCAGAGGCCGGTCGGCAGCTCGACGATCGAGCACCACCTGGATCGTCACGGCCCCGACGGCGGGGGACGAAAGTGGCATCGTGTGCTCCGGGGGTGTCTTCGCTACGGACGGTGACGCTGCGGTCAGCCCGACGATCGGGGCCGGTTGCTCGCCGAAGCCTTACACATCTCCGCCGAGGTATGCCGCCTTGACCGACTCGTCGCCCGCCAGCTCGGCGCCGGTGCCGGACCGGACGATCGAGCCGGTCTCGAGGATGTGCGCGGTGTCGGCCCGCTTGAGCGCCTGGGCGGCGTTCTGCTCGACGAGCAGCACGGTGGTGCCCTGCTTGTTGATCTCGGCGATGATCGAGAAGATCTGCTGGATCAGCTTCGGCGCCAGGCCCATCGACGGCTCGTCGAGCAGGATCAGCCGCGGCTTGGCCATCAGAGCCCGCCCGATGGCGAGCATCTGCTGCTCGCCGCCCGACATCGTGCCGGCGACCTGGCCGATCCGCTCCTCGAGCCGCGGGAACAGCGCCATCACCCGGTCGAGGTCGGCCTTGTAGCCCGCAGACCTGCGGTCCTTGCGGACGTAGGCGCCCATGTCGAGGTTCTCGCGCACCGTCATGCCGACGAAGATGCCGCGGCCCTCGGGCGACTGGCTGATGCCGAGCTTGACCCGCTCGTACGGCGGCAGCGCCGTGATGTCCTTGCCGTCGAACTTGACCGTGCCGTCCCGGACCTTGCGCAGCCCGGAGATCGTCTTGAGCGTCGTGGTCTTGCCGGCGCCGTTGGCGCCGATCAGCGTCGCGATCGATCCTTCCTCGACGCCGAAGCTGATGTCGCGGATCGCCTCGATGTGGCCGTAGTTGACGCAGAGTCCGTCGACCTCAAGAAGCATCTTCTTCACACTCCCAGGTAGGCCGCGATGACCGCCGGGTTGTCGCGGATCTCCGCCGGCTTGCCCTCGGCGATCTTGCGGCCGAACTCGAGCACGACGATCCGGTCGGTCACGCCCATGACCAGCCGCATGTCGTGCTCGATGAGCAGCACGGTGTAGCCCTGGTCGCGGACCTTGCGGATCAGCTCCATCAGCTTGACCTTCTCGGCCGGGTTGAATCCGGCGGCCGGCTCGTCGAGGCAGATGAGCTTCGGCTCGGTCGCCATCGCGCGGGCGATCTCGAGGCGCCGCTGGTCGCCGTAGGACAGGTTGGCGGCGAGCTCGTCGGCGTGCTTCGTCGATGCCCATGAAGCGCAGCAGCTCCATCGCCCGGTCGTGGCCCTGCGCCTCCTCCCGCCGGTGCTTGGGCAGCCGGAACAGCGCGCTCGACGATGCCGGTCGTGTGCTGGGCGTCGGCGCCGACCAGGACGTTCTCGAGCGCGGTCATCGCCTTGAAGAGCCGGATGTTCTGGAACGTCCGGGCGATGCCGAGCTTGGTGATCTGGTACCGCTTCATCCCGGCCAGCGACGTGCCGTGGAAGCGGACGTCGCCGCTGGTCGGCCGGTAGACGCCGGTGACCGCGTTGAAGCAGGTGGTCTTGCCGGCGCCGTTGGGCCCGATCAGGCCGAGGATCTCGCCCTCGTCGATGTGGAAGGAGACGTCGTCGAGCGCGGTGAGACCACCGAACTGCAGGGTCAGCGAGTCGACCTCGAGGACGCGGGCTCGCGGCTGTCCGTCGGTCGGTGTGGTCGTCAGACACGGGCCGTCTCCTCGTCCTCGTCGGTGCCCTCTTCGAGCGCCTCGATCTCCTGCTCCACTGCTTGGCACGCAGCGTCCGTCTCGGCGGCAGCAGGCCCTCCGGGCGGAAGATCGCGAGCGATCATCAGGGCCAGCGCCGAACGCGAGCACCCGGAAGTCGGCGAACTCGCGGAACCGCTCGGGCAGGTAGGCCACCAGGATGGCGCCGACCAGCACGCCCCACCGGTTGCCCTGCCACCGACCACGACCGCCGGCCAGGAACAGGATCGAGAACAGCAGCAGGAACGACAGTCGGGTTGATGAAGCTCTGCCGGCTGGCGTACAGGGCGCCGGCCAGGCCGCCGATGAACGGCGCCCGATGGCGAAGGCGAGCAGCTTGAACTTGAACGTCGGGACGCCCATCAGCTCGGCGGCGTCCTCGTCCTCGCGGGTGGCCTCCCAAGCGCGGCCGACGCGGCTGTCCTTGATCAGGAGGTCGGCGAACAGCACGATGATGACGACGGTCAGGCCGAGCCAGTAGTAGGGGATCTGGTCGAGCACGCCGAACTCGACGAACTTCGTGGTGTCGTTGAAGTCGAGCAGCGGGGTGCCGGCGTCCCAGTTGAGGTGCGGGATCTCGAAGAGGTCCAGGCTCGGCGGACGCTTGATGTTGGAGATGCCCCGGCTGTCGCCGAGCCATTCGAGGTTGGTCGGCCGTCAGCCGGATGATCTCGCCGAAGCCGAGCGTCACGATCGCCAGGTAGTCGCCGCGCACGCGCAGGGTCGGCGCGCCGAGCATCACGCCAGAGATCGTGGTCGCGAGCACGGCGACCGGGATGGCCAGCAGGAGCGGCCAGTTGGCGTGGAACGACGTCAGGATCGCCGCCGTGTAGGCGCCGATCGCGTAGAAGCCGACGTAGCCGAGGTCGAGCAGGCCCGCGTAGCCGACCACGATGTTGAGGCCCAGCGCGAGCAGGCAGTAGATGCTCACCATGAAGAGCACGCCGCCGAAGTCGGTGCCGGGCGTGGAGAGGAACGGGGGCTCGAGGAGCGGGCAGCGCGTAGGCAAGCAGGGCGACAAGCACCCAGAGCACGATCTTGACCGGCTTCGGCAGCGCGGCGATCCGCTGCATGATGGCGCCCGGCGTGGCCCTGGGGGCCTTCGGATTCAGTGTCTTGCTCACGTGCGTGCCTTTCCGAGCGACTCACCGAGGAGGCCTGTGGGTCGGAACAGCAGGATGACGACCAGGAGCACGAAGGCGACGACGTCACGCCACTCGGTGCCGAACAGTGCCGATCCCCAGTTCTCGGCTACGCCGAGCACGAGGCCGCCGAACAGGGCACCGCGCAGGTTGCCGATGCCGCCGAGCACGGCCGCCGTGAACGCCTTCACTCCCAGGAGGAAGCCGACGTCGAACCGCGTCGTCTCGATCTTGAGCATGTAGAGGAAGGCCGCGGCGCCGGCCATGATGCCGCCGAGCAGGAACGTGATCTGCACGGCCCGGGTGGCGTTGACTCCCATCAGCGCGGCCGTCTCCGGATCCTGCGCCGTCGCCCGGATGCCGCGGCCGAGCCGCGACCGTCGGACGAACTGGTCGAGCGCCACCATCATCACGATGGCCGCCCCGATCACGATGATGTCGATCAGCGTGACGGTGTAGTCGCCGATCTTGAACAGGCCCTGACGCTCCAGCAGGGTCGGCATGCTCCGGTTGATCCGGGCTCCGGAGACGTACTCGCTGAGGTCGTCGTCGAGGCCGAGCCAACCGGCCACGCGGTCGCGCAGGCCCATCAGCTCGGCGAGCACGAACGACGCACCGATGGCCGAGATCAGGGCGATCAGTCGTGGGGCGTTGCGCTTGATGAGCGGGCGGTAGGCGAACTTCTCCAGGATCAGGGCGATGGCAGCCGACATGGCCATCGCCGCGAACAACGCGGCGATGAGGATCACGATGGCGCGGCCCGTGGTCACGTCGCCGTCACCCCCGAGGGCCATCACTGTCCAGAGGGCGGCGAAGGTGCCGTACATGAACACTTCGGAGTGCGCGAAGTTGATGAGCTGCAGGACGCCGTAGACCATGGTGTAGCCGAGGGCGATGAGTGCGTAGATCGCGCCGAACGCAAGACCCGTGACGGTCAGCTGGGCGAAGTTGCTGAACAAGAAGTCGAAGTTCACCGGGCCTCCTCGGCCTTTCAGTCTCGCATGGTTGCGGCCGGGGAGGAGGCCCCCCCGGCCGCAACTTTCACGCTGAGTTCTTCAGGTCGACGCTCAGCCGATCTCCACGTCGGAGACGATCTCGCCGCCCTCGACCTTGTAGGCGTAGACGTGGACATCGGCAGGCTCACCGGTCTCGTCGAACTTGAGCTGCTTGGTGATGCCGGCCTCGTCGTAGCCGTTGACGAACTCCAGCATCTCCTCGCGGGTGCCCACGCCCTCGGCGATGCCGTCGAGGAAGATGTTCGCGGCGTCGTATGCCTCCGCGGCGTAGGTGCCGGGAGCCCCACCGAACGCGGCGTCGTAGGCCGCAGCGAACTCGGTCACGGCCGGGTCCTCGGCCGGGATGCAGGGGCAGGTGATGACGGTGCCCTCGGCGGCGTTGCGGGCGCCCTCGATGTAGCCGGGGTCCTTCACGCCGTCGGCCACGACGAACGTGCCCTCGAAGCCGCCGTCGCGCAGCTGACGGATGAGCAGGCCCGCCTCGGCGTAGTAGCCACCGAAGAAGATCGTGTCGGCGTCGGAGGAGGTCACCTTGGTCACGGTGGCCGAGAAGTCGGTCTGACCCACCTGGATGGTGTCGGAGTCGACGACGGTGTCGCCGAGCTCCTCCTCGACGATGCCGGCGAGGCCGGCGCCGTACTCGGAGGCGTCGTCGATCACGAAGACCGACTTGGCCGCGATGGTGTCGCGGATGTAGACCGCGGCAGCCGGGCCCTGCGTAGCGTCGTTGCCGAGCGCGCGGTGGAAGGTGTCCCAGCCGTTCTCGGAGAGCGCCGGGTTGGTCGCCGACGGGGAGATCGTCGGGAGCCCGCCCTCGGCGAAGATCGGGCCGGCCGCTGCGGACTCACCGGAGAAGGCGGGTCCGACGACACCGATGATGGCGTCGTTGCCGACGGCCTCGGTGGCCAGTGACGGCGCCTGGTCGGGGCTGCCCTGCGAGTCGAACTGCTCGAAGGCGACCTCGCACTCGGCGTCCGCGTTGTACTCGTCGATGGCCAGCTGGGCACCGTTGATGATGGGCTCGCCCAGGCCGGCAGCGGGGCCGGTCTGGGGGCCGAAGAAGGCCAGGGTCAGGTCACAGGCAGCACTGTCGCTGCCGCTGCCGCTGCCGCCGTCGCCGCCGTCGCCACCGTCGTCGGTGGTGCCACAGGCGCTCAGGGCGAGGCCGGTGGCTGCGATGAGTGCGACGAGTCCGCGCACACGCTTGTTGGTACGGGTCATGAATCCTCCGCGATGCTGGGCCGTAGGCGTGAGAATACGCCGGACGGTCGATGGTGCGCGAAACCTAGCACCAAGAATGCGGCGTGGGGATGACCCGAGTGAGGGGTATTTCGGGTCGTTGCAGATTCGTGACGTACGGCGTAACGCCGGCAGCGGCTCCGGTGCACGAGGTGGGCACGCCGTGCTCGACCACGCCGTCGGCCACCTGGCGCATCGAGAGGCGCAGGTCCATGGCCGTGCGCTGGATCCAGCGGAACGCCTCGGGCTCGCTCAGGCCCGAGCTCGCGCCTGGAGCATCCCCTTCGCCCGATCCATGGCCTTGCGGGTCTCCAGCCGCTCGGTCGAGGTCGGCCACCTCGGCCTCGAGCGACTGCACCTCCGCGAACCGGCTGACCGCCATCTCGATGGCGGGCACCAGGTCCTGCTTGGTGAACGGCTTGACGAGGTACGCCATCGCACCCGCGTCGCGGGCCCGCTCGACCAGGTCGCGCTGGGAGAACGCGGTCAGGATGACGACCGGCGCGATCCGCTCGCCGGCGATGCGCTCGGCCGCGGCGATGCCGTCGAGCACCGGCATCTTCACGTCGAGGATCACCAGGTCGGGCCGCAGCTCCTGCGCCAGCTCGATCGCCTTCTGGCCGTCACCGGCCTGGCCCACGACGTCGTACCCCTCCTCGGCCAGCATCTCGGCGAGGTCCATCCGGATGAGGGCCTCGTCCTCGGCGATGACGACACGGGGGGCGGTCCGGGCAGGGGAATCCGATGGCGGTGGGCACACGGCCGCAGGCTATCGTGAGCGCGCTCAGGCCCCGGTAGTCCAACCGGCAGAGACAATGGTCTCAAACACCATCCAGTGTGGGTTCGAATCCCACCCGGGGCACCTTCGACTACCGGTGGCATCGACGAGCATCGGCCACAGGCACCCGCTCGCGGTTCGCACCCAGGCTCTCCAGCTGTTGCAGGACGGCCGGACCATCTCAGCGGTCAGCCGCGAGGTCGGCGCCGATCGCTCGACGATTCGCGCCTGGCGCGACCTGCCGCTCAAGGCCCGCCTCGGCGATTGCCCTCGGTGTGACGGCCCCGGGCGCGAGCACGAGCGGCCGATCGTGCTGGACCCCTGGCAGCAAGAGCACGTGGAACAGCTCCGACGACATCATCGGGCTGCGCGCCTGGGCTCTCGAGCTGGTCGGCGTCTCCTACCGCCGACCGCGGATCAACGCGGTCGCGGCGTCCCGACACGACGCGACGCGACGCGACGACGTACGACGCCTCGACGAGCACATCGGGGTCAAGAGCTGAGTGGGCGGTCCCGCCCGGAGCACCCCATGTCCTCCGGGCAGGGCCGACCAGGTCACTCGGGCGCCGGCTCCTCGCGCACGTCGTAGGTGAAGCCGGAGACCAGCACCTGCATCTGCTGGGCCATCCGCGACAGCTCCTCGGCGGCGGAGCGGGTGCTGCCCGCCGCTGCCTGCGTGTCGGAGGCGATGCGCGCGACGCCGGTGATGTTCTCGGCGATGTCCGAGGAACCCTCGGCCGCGTCGGAGACCGAGCGCGTCATCTCGTGGGTGGTGGCGGTCTGCTCCTCGACCGCGGAGGCGATCGCGTTCTGGGTGTGGTTGATCTGGGCGATGATCGCGGCGATCTCGGAGATGGCGGTCACCGCATCCTGGGTGTCGGCCTGGATCGCCTTGATCCGGCGGTCGATGTCACCCGTGGCCTGCCTGGTCTCCTGCGCGAGCTCCTTGACCTCGTTGGCGACGACGGCGAAGCCCTTGCCCGACTCCCCCGCCCGGGCGGCCTCGATGGTCGCGTTGAGGGCGAGCAGGTTGGTCTGCTCGGAGATGGCGTTGATGACCTTCACGACGTTGCCGACCTCGGTCGACGACTCGCCCAACTGCGCGATGGTGACCGAGGTCGACTCGGCAGCGGTCACGGCTCGGGCAGCGACACCGGCGGCGTCGGTGGCGTTGCACGGCGATCTCGCGGATCGACGCGCTCATCTGCTCGGTGGCCGCGGCGACGGTCTGCACGTTCAGCGACACCTGGCCGGCGGCCGTCGAGACGACGCCCGCCTGGGCGGACGGATCCGCGGCCGAGCTGGTCATCTGGCCCGACACGGCCGACAGCTCCTCGGCAGCGGCAGCGAGCTCGACCGCCGTACCCGCGATCTCGGCCATGGCGCCGCCCAGCGTGCCCACGGCGCTGTTGAGCGCGACGGCCAGCTGCCCGATCTCGTCTTGGCGGTCCTCGTCGAATCGTGCGTCGAGGTGCCCGTCCGCGACGGACCGCAACACCTTCACGGTACGACGCAGCGGGCGCGTGATGGACCGGGTGACCAACCCGAGCACGACCGTGCCGGCGAGCACGGCGAGGGCGAGACCCACGTAGACCATCAGCCGACCGTTGCGGGCGACGACCTCGAGCTCGTCGCGGAGCGCGGCGTCGCGCGCGTCGAGCGACGCGCCGAAGTCCGTCATGTCGTCGTACACGGCGTCGTAGGCCTTCCCGACCTCGCCGCTGTTGATGCTCCCCATGATCTCGGGCATGGCCTCGAGGCCCTGGGAGGCCAGCGCGCCGATCACCCAGGTGTCCTCGTTGAACAGCTGCCGGAAGTGGCCCTGGGTGACTCGGAGGATATTGACCTCGTCCTTGGTCAGGCCCGTGGTGTCGACGTCGCGGAGCATCGTCTCGATCGCCGAACGGCTCTTCAGATAGGCCGCCCGGTTGACACCGTCGTCCGCGATGGCCGCCTTGGCGCCGAAGGCCGCGACGTCAGCGAGGTAGAGGCTCTGCCAGCTGGTGAGCTCGTTGAGGCTGATCAGCATCGAGTCGGCCAGGATCTGCTGCGCCGCGATCTCGTCGAGCTCGACGCGGAGGGCGTCCGCGCGGCCCTGAGCCGAGAGGCCGAGGTACGCCGCCGACCCCACGAAGACACCGCACAGCGCGAAGGCGGCAGCGAGCCGCAGCCCGATCCGCAGGTCACGCAGTCTCTGGCGGAGCTTCGTCATCAGCTGTCTCCCGGCGCTCGCGGCGCCACGCGACATCCGTGTCGTCAGGTCACCGGTGGACCCATCGACCGGCAGAGACCGGAGTTGAGGGGTTCAGCGGCGGCGGTATGCGGGCGCGACCTCGTTGATCGCGTCGCCCATGGTGTGGATGCGCAGCGCGTTGGTCGACCCCGGGATGCCGGGAGGGCTGCCGGCGATGATGACGACGCGCTCGCCCTCCTTGACCCGGCCGATCTGCAGCAGCGCCTCGTCGACCTGCCGCACCATCTCGTCGGTGTGCTCGACCGTCTGGGTCAGGAACGTCTCGACGCCCCAGGTGAGGGAGAGCTGCGAGCGCACCACGGCCTCGGGGGTGAACGCCAGCACCGGGATCGAGCCGCGGTAGCGGGCCAGCCGCCGTGCGGAGTCGCCGCTCTGCGTGAACGCAACCAGGTAGGAGGCACCGATGCGCTCGGCCACCTCGGCGGCTGCCTTGGCGATGACACCGCCGGGAGTGCGCGGCTGCCAGTCGATGGCCGCCATGCTCGGGAGCGCGTGGTCCTCGGTGGAGCTGATGATGCGGGCCATCGTGCGCACGGCCTCGAACGGGTAGGCGCCCACGCTGGTCTCGCCCGACAGCATCACCGCGTCGGCACCGTCCAGCACGGCGTTGGCGACGTCGCTCGCCTCCGCGCGGGTGGGCGCCGGGTTGGTGATCATCGACTCGAGCATCTGGGTGGCCACGATGACCGGCTTGGCGTTGCGGCGGGCCTTCTCGACGACACGCTTCTGGAGGAACGGCACGTCCTCGAGCGGGCACTCGACGCCCAGGTCGCCGCGCGCGACCATGAAGCCGTCGAACGCCTTGACGATCTCGTCGAGGTTGTCGATCGCCTGCGGCTTCTCGATCTTGGCGATGAGCGGCACCAGCACCCCCTCCTCGCGCATGATCCGGCGGACGTCCTCGGCGTCGGCGGCCGAGCGCACGAACGACAGCGCGACGAAGTCGACGCTCAGGTGCAGCGCGAAGCGGAGATCCTCGATGTCCTTCTCGGACAGCGCCGGCACGGACACGGCGACACCCGGCAGGTTGATGCCCTTGTTGTTGCTGACCGGCCCGCCGACGACGACCTCGGTGGTGACGTCGGTGTCGCTGACCTCGGTCACCTTGAGCCGGATCTTGCCGTCGTCGATGAGGATCGGGTCGCCGGGGCCGACGTCGCCGGGCAGCCCCTTGTACGTCGTACCGCAGATGACGGCGTCGCCCGGGACGTCGCGGGTGGTGATGGTCCAGGTCTGGCCGACCTCGAGCGCGGCCATCCCGTCGGCGAACGTCTCGAGCCGGATCTTCGGGCCCTGGAGGTCGGCGAAGATGCCGACGCCGTGGCCGGTCGCGTCGCTCGCCTCCCGCACGTGCCGGTAGCTGCGCTCGTGGTCCTCATGGGACCCGTGGCTCATGTTGAGGCGGGCGACGTCCATGCCGGCGTCGACGAGCGTGCGGATCTGCTCGGGAGACGAGGTGGCGGGGCCGAGGGTGCACACGATCTTTGCTCTACGCACGCGACGACCCTACTACTTGAACGATCCAATCCGGTGGCCACCTCGGGGTCACGATCTCCCGTTGCTTCACCAAGGTATGACGCTGAAGTTGGACTTCCCACGGTATGCACGCCATGGGAACCACCTCGTCGCCTACATACCTTGATGAAGCAGGGGCCGGTGGTGTCAGACCGTGAGCGGGCGTGCCGTCGGCGGGATCGGCGAGGGCAGTGTCGTCGAGCCGGTGAGGAACGTGTCGACGGCGGCCGCCGCGGCCCGTCCCTCGGCGATCGCCCACACGATCAGCGACTGGCCGCGCCCGGCATCGCCTGCCACGAAGACACCCGGCACCGACGCGGCGTACGACGCGTCGCGGGCGACGTTGCCGCGCTCGTCGAGGTCGACGCCGAGCTGTTCGACCAGGCCGGCCTTCTCCGGACCCGTGAAGCCCATCGCGAAGAGCACCAGCTCGGCCGGGATCTCGCGGTCGGTGCCCGGCACCGGCTGGAACTTCTCGTCGACGTCGACCACGCGCAGCGCGCGCACCCGACCCTGCTCGTCGCCCAGGAACTCGGTCGTCGAGGTGGCGTAGACCCGGTCGCCACCCTCCTCGTGGGCCGAGGACACCCGGAACGTCATCGGGTACGACGGCCACGGCTGGCCGGCGGGCCGCTGCTCGGGCGGCTGGGGCATGATCTCGAGCTGCGTGATCGACGCGGCGCCCTGACGGATCGACGTACCGAGGCAGTCGGCGCCGGTGTCGCCGCCGCCGATGATGACGACGTTGCGCCCGTCGGCGGTGATCTGGCCGTCGACCTCCTCGCCGAGCGAGACGCGGTTGGACTGCGGCAGGAACTCCATCGCCTGGTGGATGCCGTCGAGCTCGCGGCCCGGCACGTCGAGGTCGCGACCGACGGTCGACCCCATCGCCAGCACCACGGCGTCGTAGCGCTCGCGCAGCCGCGACCCGGTCAGGTCGTCGCTGCCGACGCTGACACCGGCACGGAAGACGGTGCCCTCGCGCCGCATCTGGTCGACGCGGCGGTCGAGGTGCTTCTTCTCCATCTTGAACTCGGGGATGCCGTAGCGCAGCAGGCCACCGATCTTGTCGGCGCGCTCGTAGACCGCGACCGTGTGGCCGGCGCGGGTGAGCTGCTGGGCGGCGGCCAGCCCGGCGGGCCCGGAGCCGACCACGGCCACCGTCCTCCCGGAAAGCCACTCGGGCGGCTGGGGCCGGACGTTGCCGGACTCCCAGGCCCGGTCGATGATCGCGACCTCGACGTTCTTGATGGTCACGGGGTCCTGGTTGATGCCGAGCACGCACGCGGTCTCGCAGGGCGCCGGGCACAGCCGCCCGGTGAACTCCGGGAAGTTGTTGGTGGCGTGCAGCCGCTCGATCGCGCCGTCCCAGTCGTCGCGCCAGACCAGGTCGTTCCACTCGGGGATGATGTTGCCCAGCGGGCAGCCCTCGTGGCAGAACGGGATGCCGCAGTCCATGCAGCGGCCGGCCTGGGTGCTGATGATCGGCAGCAGTGCGCGGCCGATGCCGTCGGGGTAGACCTCGTTCCAGTCCTGCACCCGCTCGGCGACCTCGCGACGCGTCGCGACCTCGCGGCCGTTCTTGAGGAAACCCTTGGGATCAGCCATGCAGCACCTCCATGACGCGGCCCGCGGCCTCGTCCTCGGACAGGCCCTCCGCGAGCGCTTCCTCGCGGGCGTCGAGCACCCGCTTGAAGTCGCGCGGCATGACCAGCTGGAAGCGCTCGCGGGCGCCCGCCCAGTCGGCCAGCAGCGACTTCGCCACGGTGGAGCCGGTCTCGTCGTGATGGCGCTCGACCAGCTCGCGCACCTCGTCGGCGCGCTCGTCGTCGAGCGGGGTCAGCTCGACCAGCTCGGGGTTGACCCGGTGCTGGTCGAGGTCGAGCACGAACGCGTAGCCACCGGACATGCCGGCCGCGAAGTTGCGACCGGTCGGCCCGAGTACGACGACGCGCCCACCGGTCATGTACTCGCAGCCGTGGTCGCCGACACCCTCGACGACGGCCGTGGCCCCCGAGTTGCGCACGCAGAACCGCTCCCCCACCCCACCGCGCAGGAAGATCTCCCCCGAGGTCGCGCCGTAGGCGATGGTGTTGCCGGCGATGATCTGCTCGTGCGCCTCGAAGGTCGCGGTGTCGTGCGGGCGCACGACCAGCCGGCCGCCCGAGAGGCCCTTGCCGACGTAGTCGTTGGCGTCGCCGACCAGCCGCAGGGTCACGCCCCGGGGCAGGAACGCGCCGAACGACTGTCCGGCCGACCCGGTCAGGGTGAGGTCGATGGTGCCGTCGGGCAGCCCCTCGCCGCGGTAGCGCTTGGTCACCTCGTGGCCGAGCATCGTGCCGACGGTGCGGTTGACGTTGCGGACGGTCACCTCGGCGCGCACCTGCTCACCGCGCTCGAGCGCAGGCTCGGCCAGCTCGATCAGCCGGTTGTCGAGCGCCTTCTCGAGGCCGTGGTCCTGGCCCTTGGTGCAGTGCAGGTCCTGGTCGGCGAACTGGCCGCCGAACTCCTCCGCGAGGTTCACCTGGTGCAGGATCGGGGTCAGGTCGAGCCCGGTCGCCTTCCAGTGGTCGACCGCGTCGGCCACGTCGAGCACGCCGACCTGGCCGATGGCGTCGTCGAGCGTGCGGAAGCCGAGCTCGGCCAGGATCTCGCGGACCTCCTCGGCGACGTACTCGAAGAACGTCACGACGAACTCCGGCTTGCCGGTGTAGCGCTCGCGCAGGACGGGGTTCTGGGTCGCGACGCCGACCGGGCACGTGTCGAGGTGGCAGACCCGCATCATGATGCAGCCCGACACCACGAGCGGAGCCGACGCGAATCCGAACTCCTCGGCGCCCAGCAACGCGGCCACGACGACGTCGCGACCGGTCTTGAGCTGGCCGTCGGTCTGCACGACGATCCGGTCGCGCAGCCCGTTGAGCAGCAGGGTCTGCTGCGTCTCGGCCAGGCCGAGCTCCCACGGCCCGCCCGCGTGCTTGAGCGACGTGAGCGGCGCGGCGCCGGTGCCGCCGTCGTGGCCGGAGATCAGCACCACGTCGGCGTGCGCCTTCGACACGCCTGCCGCAACCGTGCCGACGCCCACCTCGGAGACCAGCTTCACGTGCACGCGCGCTGCCGGGTTGGCGTTCTTGAGGTCGTGGATCAGCTGGGCGAGGTCCTCGATGGAGTAGATGTCGTGGTGCGGCGGCGGGGAGATCAGGCCCACGCCGGGCGTCGAGTGCCGGGTCTTGGCCACCCACGGGTAGACCTTGTTGCCGGGCAGCTGGCCGCCCTCGCCGGGCTTGGCACCCTGCGCCATCTTGATCTGGATGTCGTCGGCGTTGGTGAGGTACTCGCTGGTGACACCGAAGCGACCCGACGCGACCTGCTTGATCGACGAGCGGCGCTCGGGGTCGTGGAGGCGGTCGGCGTCCTCGCCGCCCTCACCGGTGTTGGACTTGCCGCCCAGCCGGTTCATCGCGATCGCGAGGGTCTCGTGCGCCTCCTTGCTGATGGAGCCGTAGGACATCGCCCCGGTCGAGAAGCGCTTGACGATCGCAGAGACGGGCTCCACCTCGTCGATGCTGATCGGCTTCCGCTCGCCCTCCTTGAACTTGAACAACCCACGAAGGGTCATCAGTCGCGCCGACTGCTCGTCGACGGTCGAGGTGTACTGCTTGAAGATGTCGTAGCGGCCGGTGCGGGTCGCGTGCTGCAACCGGAAGACCGTCTGCGGGTCGAACAGGTGCGGCTCACCCTCGCGGCGCCACTGGTACTCGCCGCCGATCGCCAGCTCGCGGTGCGCCGGAGCGATGCCGCCTCGCGGGTACGCCGTGGCGTGCCGCCGCGCGACCTCCTCGGCGATCGTGTCGAGCTCGATGCCGCCGAGCTTGGAGCTGGTGCCGGTGAAGTACCGGTCGACGACGCTCTGCGAGAGCCCGACGGCCTCGAAGATCTGGGCGCCGGTGTAGGAGGCGATCGTGGAGACGCCCATCTTCGACATCACCTTGAGGACGCCCTTGCCGAGGCCCTTCACGAGGTTCTTGACGGCGACCTCGGGCTCGGCCTTGACGTAGTAACCCTCGCGGGCGAGGTCCTCGACGGACTCCATCGCCAGGTAGGCGTTGACCGCGGCGGCGCCGTACCCGATGAGCAGGGCGACGTGGTGGACCTCGCGGACGTCGCCGGCCTCGACGAGGAGGCCGACCTGGGTGCGGGTCTTCTCGCGGACCAGGTGGTGGTGCACGGCACCGGTGAGCAGCAGCGACGGGATGGGTGCCAGCTCGGCGGTGCAGTGCCGGTCGGACAGCACGATGATGCGCGCTCCTCCGGCGATCGCCTCGGACACCTCGGCACAGATCTCGTCGAGGCGCCTGGCCATCGCCGCGCCGCCGCCCTCGACCTCGTAGAGGCCGCGGGACACGTGGGTGATGAAGCCGGGCATGTCACCGTCGCGGTTGATGTGCCGGATCTTGGCGAGGTCGTCGTTGGAGATCACCGGGAAGGGCAGCACGACCTGGCGGCACGACGCGGGGGTCGGGTGCAGCAGGTTGGCCTCCGGGCCGATGGTGCCCGACAGCGACGTCACCAGCTCCTCGCGGATGGCGTCGAGCGGCGGGTTGGTGACCTGGGCGAAAAGCTGCGCGAAGTAGTCGAACAGCAGCCGCGGCTTGTCCGACAAGGCCGCGATCGGGGTATCGGTGCCCATCGAGCCCAGCGGCTCGGCCCCGGAGTTGGCCATCGGTGTCAGCAGGATGCGCAGCTCCTCCTCGGTGTAGCCGAAGACCTGCTGACGGCGGGTGACCGACGCATGGGTGTGCACGATGTGCTCGCGCTCGGGGATGTCGTCGAGGTGGATCTGGCCGGCGTGCAGCCACTCGTCGTACGGGTGCTCGGCGGCGAGCTCGGCCTTGACCTCGTCGTCCTCGACGATGCGGTGCTCGTCGGTGTCGACGAGGAACATCCGGCCCGGCTGGAGCCGACCCTTGCGGACGATGGTGGCCGGGTCGAGGTCGAGCACGCCGACCTCGGAGGCCAGCACGACCAGCCCGTCGTCGGTCACCCAGTAGCGGGAGGGACGCAGGCCGTTGCGGTCGAGCACGGCGCCGATCTGCGAGCCGTCGGTGAAGACCACGCAGGCCGGGCCGTCCCAGGGTTCCATGAGCGCGGAGTGGAACTCGTAGAACGCCTTGCGGGCGGAGTCCATCTCGGTGTGGTTCTCCCACGCCTCGGGGATCATCATCAGCACGGAGTGCGGCAGCGACCGGCCACCCATGTGCAGCACCTCGAGGACCTCGTCGAACGAGGCGGAGTCGGAGTGTCCCTGGGTGCAGATCGGGTAGAGCCGCTCGAGGTCGCCGGGGATCAGGTCGGAGTCGAGCAGCGCCTCGCGCGCCCTCATCCAGTTGCGGTTGCCCATGACCGTGTTGATCTCGCCGTTGTGGGCGATGAACCGGAACGGGTGGGCCAGTGGCCAGCTCGGGAACGTGTTGGTCGAGAAGCGGGAGTGCACCACGGCCAGCGCCGACGCGATGCGATCGTCGACGAGGTCGGGGAAGAAGTTGTCGAGCTGGTCGGTCGTGAGCATGCCCTTGTAGGCGAGCGTGCGCGACGACAGCGACGGGAAGTAGGAGTCGGTCTCGTGCTCGGCGCGCTTGCGAAGGCAGAACGCGAGCCGTTCGAGCGCCATGCCGGAGACGCGCTTGCCGGCGCCGGAGACGAACAGCTGGACGAACGCCGGCATCACTCCGCGAGCGGTGGCGCCGAGGATGCTCGGCTCCACCGGGACCTCACGCCAGCCGAGGACGGCCAGGCCCTCCTCGCCGGCGATCTCCTCGATGCGCTGGCGGGTCTTCTTGACCTGCTCGGCGTCACCGGGGATGAACGCGGTGCCCACGGCGTAGGAGTGCTGGGGCGGCAGGTCGAAGTCGACCACGGCCCGCAGGAACGCGTCGGGAACCTGCAGGAGGATGCCCGCGCCGTCACCCGAGTTGACCTCCGCGCCGGCGGCGCCGCGGTGGTCGAGGTTGCGCAGCGCGGTGAGCGCCTTGGCAACGATGTCGTGGCTGGCCACACCGGTCAGGGTCGCGACGAAGGCCACGCCACACGCGTCGTGCTCGTGGCGGCCGTCGTAGAGCCCTTGTGGCGCCGGGAACGCGTGCATCGGCATTCTCCCGTCGTCGTGTGCGCCCACGAGTGGGCGACGTACTGGCCCTGCACGTGGAGCGGTGCAGGTCTGAGCGTTGGTGCTGCGCGGGACGACGTTGGCCCAAGATGCTCCGGAAGGCTATCACTGAGCGTCCGCCGGATGAGATGGCCGTTTCAGGCGTTGGACACACCGTGAGGGTCGTGCGTCACCGGCCGAGAGCGGCCGGGTCGAACACCCTCGTCACGATGTCATGTGCGAGATCGGTCAGGCGCAGGTGATGGCTGCGGGCATGGCGCCGGATCAGGACGAAGGCGTCGCTCGACGCCGATCGAAAGGCTCTGCGCGACCACACCCTTCGCCTGCTCGATCACGATGCGGCTGTTGAGGGCGCCCTCCAACTGCTCGGTCAACAGCTCTGCCGCGGCGACCGCGCGCTCCTGGATGAGTGCGATCGTCGCGAGGTGCGTCAGCGCCTGGATCACCTGGACGTCCTCGGCGCCGAGGGGCAGGCGTTGCTCGCCGAACACGTTGAGGGCGCCGATCGTCTGGTCACGCAACCGCATCGGGAAGGCATGCACGGAGTGGAGGCCCGACTTCGCTGCCCGCGGCACGAAGAGTGGCCAGCGCTGGGTCTCCGCATCCAGGTCGGGCACGATCACGGGCTCCCGGCTGCGGTAGCAGTCGAGACACGGACCCTCGGAGTTCTGGAGCTGGAACAGCTCGAGGTACTCGGCGCCGCGACTGGACGCCGCCATGAACTGCAGGCGGTCGTGCCGGTCGGACAGCAGCAGTCCCACCGAGGAGCCCGGGATCACCGAGCTCACGTGATCGGTGAGGTGGTGCAGGAAGTCGATGAGGTCGAAGTCGTCGGTGAGTGTGTCGGCCACGTCGACGAACACGTCGAGCAGCCGCTCGGTGGCGATCATGCCGAACTCCTATGTTCTCGAGACCCATGCATTATCTCTCCTTCGACAAGGGGTTGTCGCCGTCGATGATCTGGCGAGCCAGGTCGATCAGGGGTTGGCTCCGTGCGAACGCGTGCGCGCGCATCAGGATCAGGGCCTCGACCAGGGTGACGCCCATGGACACCATCACCATGCCCTGCGCCTGATGGACCTCCGCCCGGGAGTCGAGCGCCTGGGCGAGCCCGGGGTCCAGGCCACCGTCCCGGTCGACGAGGCCTCCGTCGAGCAGGATCTCCGTCGCGATCTCGGCGAAGGTCAGCGCCGTCGCGAGCTGTTCGGGATCGAGCGAGCCGGCCTCGGTCGAGTAGAGGTCGACCACGCCCAGACCGACGGCGCCCACGTGGAGGGGGAACGCGAAGACCGCGCGGACACCGGACTCGACGACGGCCGACCGGTAACCGGGCCATCTGCCTCGGCCGGGGGCGTTCAGGTCCGGCGTGAGCACCGGACGACGGCGAGCGAATGCCTCGTGGCACGGGCCCTCCCCGGTGGTGAACTGCAGCTCGTCGAGTCGCCGGCACCGCTCGTCGGAGGCGGCCGCGACGCCGATCGAGCCGGTCGCCGACATCAACGACAGCGCGGCGCCGGTCCGGCTGAGGTGGGCGCTCATCGCGCCGCACAGGCGTCGCAGGTCGCTGACCAGCCCGCTGGGACCGGCGGTCACCGGTTCGGCGACGATCATGGCCCGTGCCGAGGAGTACCGGTGGAGCGACCCCAGACCACCTTCGTCCGGCATGAGCCGCTCCTCGGTGCTCAGCCACCACGACCCGCCGGGCAACTCGTCGACAAGATGTCGATCGTGTCCCACCCTACTCCGCGAGGTGACTCGGAGCAGGCTGGAGATCCCGATAACCGGGTATTGCCATCGATCCCGGGACGTGGTTCTCTCACCAGAGAAGTTCTGCCCCGGACCCGGCAGTGCGCGACGTAGTTCGTGACGCACCAGGAACGGGGCTTTTCCGTGCGGCCTCGGAGCCGTGGGTCTGGCCGCCACATGCGATCGGTGGCGGCGTACCCCCGGGGAGAGTGCCACTGTCCACCACAGCCCGAAAACGCGGTGGACGGTGGCACCTGGGTCAGGGCTCGGCGTCGTCGCCCGGGCGTGTGTCCGACCCAGCGCGCGACTCCTCCACCCGTTCGTCGCGGGCTCGTCCTTCTCGGCGTCCGGCGCGGTTCCCTCGTCGTCGGCCTCGAGGTGGCGGCCGTCGGTGTAGACGTATCTCCTCACGGCCGGGTCTGGCGCGCGACGACCAGACGAAGTGGGCCAGCGCCAGCACGAACAGCACGATGGAGGTCCAGACGTTCAGCCGCAGCCCCAGCACGTCGTTCATCTGGACCGTGTCGATGCGGATGTACTCGATCCAGCCGCGGCCGGCCGTGTAGGCCATCACGTAGAGCGCCACCACGCGGCCGAGGCCGAGCCTGAACCTCCGGTCCGCCCAGATCAGCAGGCACGAAGGCGCCGAGGTTCCAGAGGAACTCGTAGAGGAACGTCGGGTGGAACGTGGCGTACGTCGAAGTAGCCGGCGGGCCGGTGCGCCTCATCGATCTCCAGCGCCCACGGCAGCGTCGGTCGGCCTGCCGAAGAGCTCCTGGTTGAACCAGTTGCCCCACCGCCCCATCGCCTGACCGACGATGACGGCGGGAGCGAGGGCGTCGAGCATGGGCAGCAGCCGATGTGCTTGCGTCGGGCGCCGATCGCCACGCCCAGCGCGCCCAGCGCCACCGCGCCCCAGATGCCGAGGCCGCCGCGCCAGACGTACAGCGCCGTGACCGGGTTGCGGCCCTCGCCGAAGTAGAGCTCGTAGTCGGTGATCACGTGGTAGAGCCGGCCGCCGACGAGGCCGAAGGGCACCATCCAGATGGCGAGGTCCTGCACGTCGCCGAACGTGCCGCCGCGGCTGACCCACCGGCGCTCGCCGATCCAGATCGCCACGATGATGCCGAGGATGATGCTCAGCGCGTAGCCGCGGAGCGGGACCGGGCCCGAGGTTCCACACGCCCGTCGGCGGGGCTCGGAATGAATGCGGCGTATAGACAGCGAGGGACACGGTCAGGCTCCTTCGTCGAGCAGGGTGACGATGTCGTCGGCGAACTCGGCCGCGGAGGTCTCCTCGGTCCAGACGACGTGCGCACGGTCATCGGCGGAGATCGCCGATCACCTGGGTGCCGTGGGCCACCGCATAGCCGCCGGTGGGCAGCTTCTCGCCGTCCTCGACGGCGATGGCCAGCGACTCGGCGTTGGCGATGATGGTGTCGAGCTCACCGGTGAGGCCGACGAAGTCGGGGTCGAAGCGGCCGACATAGCGGCCGACCTTCTCGGTGTCGTCGACCCTCGGGTCGGTGGTCACGAAGACCACGTCCACCTGCTCGCGCTGCGCGTCGCCGAGCCGGTTGACGGCGGCAGGCCAGCGAGCTCATCACGATCTGGCAGATGTCGGGGCAGCTGGTGTAGCCGAAGAACACCAGCGTCAGCGGCTTGTCGGTGCTGTCGGCCAGTGAGTACGACGACCCGTCGGTCGCTGTCAGGGGCGCGGTCGGCGCCTCGTAGGGCTGGTCGAGACGCGAGCCGTGGAGCCCGTCGTGGTCGTGCGGCATCGCGACCTGGCCGGCGCTGCTGCACCCGCCGAGGAGCACGGCGCACGACGAGCACGGCCAGGACCGACCTGGTGCCGCTAGCCACGGCGTACTCCCGCGGCGAGGTCCTCGGTGAGCGCGGCCAGCGCCTTGAGGCCGGCGGCGCGGTCGTCGGCGTGGTCGAGCAGGGTGCGCACGAACGCCGAGCCCACGATCACGCCGTCGGCGAAGGCCGCGACCTCGGCCGCCTGGTCGCCGTGCGAGACGCCCAGGCCGACGCAGACCGGCAGGTCGGTGGTCGCGCGGGTGCGGGCGACCAGTGGCCCGGCGAGCTCGCTCGAGCTCGCGCGCGCGCCGGTGACGCCCATGACAGCGGTGGCGTAGACGAAGCCGCGGCAGGCGGCCGTGGTCATGGCGATGCGCGCATCGGTCGACGACGGGGCGACGAGGAAGATCTTGTCGAGGTCGTGCGCGTCGGCCGCGGTGATCCAGCCCGCCGCGCTGTCGGGGGTGAGGTCGGGCGTGATCAGGCCCGCTCCCCCGGCGCCGGCGAGGTCGGCGGCGAACCGGTCGACGCCGTACCTCTCGACGGGGTTCCAGTAGGTCATCACCACGGTGGGCACACCGGTCGCGGCCACGGCCTCGACCGTGCGGAGCACGTCGCGCGTGCGCACGCCGCCGTCGAGCGCCTGCTGGGCGGCGGCCTGGATCGTCGGGACCGTCCATCACCGGGTCGCTGTAGGGCAGGCCGACCTCGATCACGTCGCAGCCCGAGTCGACCATGCAGCGCAGCGCCTCGATCGAGCCCTCGACATCGGGGAAGCCAGCGGGCAGGTAGCCGACGAGAGCCGAACGGCCCTCGGCGCGGGCGGTCTCGAAGGCCTTGGCGGTGTTCATACGGGTCCCGCGGCGGTGTTCGGCGGAGGAGCGCAGCGGAGGAGGCGAAGAACGCCGTGGGGTGTTCACACCGGCTCCTCGTCGGGCTCACCGAGGCGGAAGTGCTCGATGGCGGTGCCCATGTCCTTGTCGCCGCGCCCCGAGAGGTTGACGAGGATCGTGCGGCCGGGCATCTCCTTGGCCAGCTCGAGGGCGCCGGCCAGCGCATGCGCGCTCTCGATCGCGGGGATGATGCCCTCGGTGCGGCTCAGCAGCGCCATGGCATCCATCGCCTCGTCGTCGGTGACCGGTGTGTACGTCGCCCGGCCGGTCGGCCGCGAGGTGCGCATGCTGGGGTCCGACGCCCGGGTAGTCGAGGCCGGCCGAGATCGAGTGCGACTCGACGGTCTGGCCGTCGTCGTTCTGGAGGACGAAGGTGCGGGCGCCGTGCAGCACCCCGCTCGCGCCGGCGTGGATGGTGGCGGCATGCCGGCCCGTGTCGACGCCCTCGCCACCGGGCTCGAAGCCGTGGATGGCGACACCCTCGTCGTCCAGGAACGCCGTGAACAGTCCGATGGCGTTGGAGCCGCCGCCGACGCACGCGGCCACGGCGTCCGGCAGGGCGCCGTACTGCTCGAGGCACTGGGCGCGCGCCTCGTCGCCGATGCCGCGGCAGAAGTCGCGCACCATGCTCGGGAACGGGTGCGGCCCAGCGGCGGTGCCGAAGAGATAGGCGGTGTGGTCGACCGAGGCGACCCAGTCGCGCAGGGCCTCGTTGATGGCGTCCTTGAGGGTCGCGCTGCCGGAGTCGACCGGGACGACCTTCGCGCCGAGCAGCTGCATGCGGGCCACGTTGAGCGCCTGGCGACGGGTGTCGACCGAGCCCATGTAGACGGTGCAGTCCATGCCGAAGTACGCCGCGGCGGTGGCGCTGGCGACGCCGTGCTGGCCGGCTCCCGTCTCCGCGATGACCCGCGTCTTGCCCATCCGCCGCGTCAGCAGCGCCTGGCCGAGCACGTTGCGGATCTTGTGGGCGCCGGTGTGGTTGAGATCCTCGCGCTTGAGCAGGATGCGGGCGCCGACCTGCTGGCTGAGCCGCTCGGCGTGGTAGAGCCGGCTCGGGACGCCGGCGTACTCGGTGAGGATCGCGTCGAACTCGGCCACGAACTCCGGGTCGGCCATCGCGTCCTGCCACGCCGCGGTCAGCTCGTCGAGGGCGGCGACCAGCGCCTCCGGCATGAAGCGACCGCCCCACTGCGCACCGCCGGGGGCGCCGAAGTAGCCGAGCTCGTCGGCGTCGTAGGTGTGGGTCATGCGGCACTCCTGTCATCTCGCGGACCGCGCGCTCGGGGTCGCCGTCGCGCACCAGCGCCTCGCCGACGAGTACGACGCGGGCGCCCTCGCCGACGTAGCGCCGCACGTCGTCGCGACCCCCGATGCCGGACTCGGCGACCAGCACCCGGTCGTCGGGGACCAGCGGTGCCAGCCGGCCGAACGTGTCGTGGTCGACGGCCAGGGTCTTGAGGTTGCGCGCGTTGACGCCGATCAGCTCGGCACCCAGCACCACCGCCCGCTCGGTCTCGGCCTCGTCGTGCACCTCGACGAGCACGGTCAGCCCGAGCTCGCGGGCCTCGTCGTGGAGGCGGCGCAGGTCGTCGTCGCCGAGGGCGGCCACGATCAGCAGGGCCAGGTCGGCGCCGGCGGCACGCGCCTCGACGAGCTGGTAGCTCTCGACGATGAAGTCCTTGCGGAGCAGCGGGGTGTCGACGGCTGCGCGCACGGCGCGGAGGTCGTCGAGGCTGCCGCCGAAGCGGCGCTCCTCGGTCAGCACGCTGATCGCCGCCGCACCGCCGCGCGCGTAGGCGGCGGCCAGGTCGGCGGGGTCGGGGATGTCAGCGAGCTCACCCTTGCTCGGGCTCCTGCGCTTGACCTCGGCGATCACGCTGGAGCCGGTGCCGCGGAAGGCCGGCATCGGGTCGCGGGGCGGCGCGACGTCGGCGAGGCCGGCGCGCACGTCGGCGAGCGGGACGGCCGTACGGCGCTGCTCGAGGTCGTCGCGGACGCCGGCGACGATGTCGTCGAGCACGGACACGACTGCCTCCAGGACACGGAACGGATAGGGGCCAAGCCTCTCACCCCGGCGGTGGCCGCCGGGCGCGGGGCTCACGCAGCGAGCCAGCTGCCGGGCAGGTTGCGCAGCAGCATGAAGCCGGCGGCGACGGCGGCCAGCGCCCACCACATCCAGGCCGGAGGGGCGAGCGGCGCCATCGCGGGCCCGCCGCGCCAGCACGCCGCCACGCGGCGTACCCAGAGCAAGGCGATCACCGGCAGGGCGACCACGAGCAGCAGGTTGCTGGAGGCGGCGGCCCCGAGGTCGAGGTGGGTCAGGTCGTTGACCGCCCGCAGGCTGCCGCACAGCGGGCAGTCGAAGCCGAGGAGCGCGGTCGGACAGGCACCCCACGAGCCGCCGACGTGCGGGTCGCGGAGGTGCAGGGCGACGGTCGCGACCCCGGACAGGGCTGCGGCAACGAGGGGTGAGGACAGCCGCCGCGCCCGCGAGGGCTCGACGTCATGGCGACCCGCCAGATCAGCGGATGGAGTCGTGGGCGCGGTCATCGCGGGGGTCGTCGGCATGCTCGTGCAGACCCATCTTCGCCATCACGAGGAACAGTGGCAGCGCGACGGCACCGAGCGCGAGGCCGATCCAGAAGAGCGTCATGCTGACCGGGCTGAGCATCAGCGCGATGCCGCCGACCAGGAAGCCGAGCATGGCGACGCCGACAGCCGTCCATGCCGCGGGGGTGTTGCCGTGGTTGTCAGCCATGCGGTGCTCCTGGGTCTCGTCCGGCCTGCTGCCCGAAGTCTAGGCGGTCGGGTCGCGACCCTCGTCGATGGCCTTCCAGAGCGCCTGGCTCTCGTCGGCGTGCTCGTCGGGCTTGCTCGCTCGCGCCGACGGGGCGTCGTACCTGGTGCCCATCTCGGGCCAGCCGGCCACGAGGCGTACGGCGGCGGCCGAGGCCACGAGCGACAGCAGCGCCGCCACGACGGCCACCCAGAACCACGCCGCCCAGGCGAGGTCGGGGAGGGTGGCGCCGACGTCCGCGACCTCGGCCTCGTACGACGCGCGCAGGGTCGCCCGTCCGTAGACGACGCACACCGCGAAGGCCACGGCCGCCACCGCGACCAGCCAGGTCGTTGCTCGGCGCACGCGTCCACGCGTGACCAGGACGACGCCCCAGCCCGCGAGCACCACGAGGGCGAGCGCGCTGGCCAGCGGGACCTGTCCGCCCTGGGCGAGGCTGACGCCGACGCAGGGACTCGGGCAGTCGACGACGCTGTCGCCGGAGGCGGCGAGCCACTGGCGGTTCGGCGGCGACCGCGCTGAGTCCGGCGGTCGCGACCCCGAGCAGCACGACCGGGCCGAACGTACGCCGCGGCTCAGCCATCGCCGACCTCGTGAAGCAGCACGTCGGCGTCGAAGCAGGTGCGGTCACCGGTGTGGCACGCGGCGCCGACCTGGTCGACGGTGACGAGCAGCGTGTCGCCGTCACAGTCGAGGCGGACCCCGCGCACGTGCTGCACGTGACCGGACGTGTCGCCCTTGACCCAGTACTCCTGCCTGCTGCGGCTCCAGTACGTCGCCCGCCCGGTCGTCAGGGTGCGCGCCAGCGCCTCGTCGTCCATCCAGCCCAGCATCAGCACCTCACCGGTGCCGTGCTGCTGGACCACCGCCGGCACCAGGCCGTCGGGGTTGCGGGTGAGCCGCGCGGCAATCGCGGGATCGAGTTCGGTCACCCGTCCAGTATCCCGGGCGACCCGAACCACCTGCTCACCGGCGGCGCGGGGTGCCCTCGGGACGCGCCTCAACCACCAGGTTGTCGGAGTAGGCGCCCGCGTCGCGGTCGTAGGTGCCCCCGCAGGTGATGAGCACCAGGCGCGGCGCGCCACTGTCGGAGAAGAGCCCGGCCAGGGCGGTGCCGCTGGCGCGCGGCTGCAGGTAGCGCTTGCTCACGACGTAGGTCTGCGCCTGGTCGGCGTCCGAGAGCACCACCTCCTCACCGACGTCGAGCTCGGCCATCAGCGCCGAGAAGCCGACGCCGAAGCGTACGGAGTCGAGGTGTCCCGCGAGCACGACGCTGCCGTACGGCGCCCCGGCCTGCGACCCGCCCGTCCACCAGCCCATCCGGGCCGGGTCGGCCGGCAGCTCGAGCACCCCGTCGCGCTCGGTGTCCACCGGGACGACCGCGGCGGTGTCACGGTTGCGGGCATCGGCGAACCTGACGGTCGACGGCTCGAACTGCCGACGCTCCGGGTGCGCCTGACCCGCACGTCGCGCAGGCTCCGGCGATCCCGGCGGGGCGGGGTCGGGCAGGATCTCGACCGGGCTCGGCGCCGTCGACGAATCCTCCCGCTCGGCCTGCTCGCGCCCGGGCGAGGCGGTCGACGACTCGAGGACCTCGAACGAGGCGACTCCGGCACAGATGAGCAGCAGGCCACCGGCGATCAGCGCGGCCGTGCGGCGCATCAGGTCTGGCGCAGTCTTCGCACGCCCATCGCGACCAGCAGGATCCCACCGAGCACGAACCACGCCCCGGGCCGGGCGAGGAGCGGCGTCACCGCGGCCGAGCTGCCGTCGCCGGCCGGCACCGACGTGGGCGCGGTGGCATCGGTGGTCTCCAGCGGCAGCACCTGTACGACGGCGTCCATGGTCTCGTCGGCAGCGACTCCGACCGCGAACACCCGGGTGAGCGCGCTGCCGGCCACCTCGAGGTCGACCGGGCCGAGCACGACCGGGCCCTCGGTGCTGGCGGGCACGATGTCGACGGGGTAGACGCCCGTCGGCACCACGGTCGAGATCTCCTCGGCGCTCGCCACGTCGGCCAGGAGGACCTCGCCGTCGACCCTGATGTCGGCCGGCGGCGCCGCGGCGGTGTGCGCGACCGTGAGCCGGCCACTGCCCGACTTCACGGGAGCGAGGTCGTTCTCGAACGTCGTGAAGAGGGGCGAGCCCGTGGGGTCGACGGGACGGTGGAGCACGACGTCGAGGTTCTCACCGGCCTCCACGTCGACCGTGGCGGTGACCTCCAGCCCGTCCTGGTCGGTGGCCGTGACGGTGTGGGAGCCCGTGGTCCAGTCGTAGGGGCCGAGGACGTCCTTGGCCGCCGCGTCGGCGGCGACCTCCTCGTCGTCGACGGTGATCGACCAGGTGGACCCGGTGACCCCCTGGATGACGAACACCGAGGCCGTCTGCGGGGCCTCCGCGTGGGCCGACCAGACGGGCGTGGCGGCGACGAGGACCGCGACCGCGGTCAGGAGTGGGCGAAGAGTGTGCATGATCCCCCCTGAGTCATGAGGGCTGGAGGCTATGTCAGCACTTCGCCGAATCCATCCCCCATTTTGTCGACGTGGAGGGCGGTCACAGCGCCTACCGTGGCAGGTGCCCAAGCCGTCACCGACACGGGTCTACGGGGGTGGTTCGTCATGGCAGCAACGGAGGAGACCCGCATCTTGGGGTGGCGCCTCCTGGTCGTCGTCGGGGCCGTGGCGCTCACGGTGTTCTCCATGGTGCTGACCATGCGGGCGGCGTTCACGCGTGACGAGCCGCGCACCACGTCGACGGGCACCTTCGTGGCCGCACCGATCGCGCCCACCGAGAGCGTGACGACGATCCTCGTCAACGTGACGCCGCTGGCCTCCGGGGACGTGACGGTGACCGAGGTGGTCACCAACGAGCCACCGCTCGCCTCGCTGGAGCTGCGGCCTCCCGTCACGTCGCCTCCC
This sequence comes from uncultured Actinomycetota bacterium, assembly GCA_963825755.1. Lineage (GTDB taxonomy): Bacteria > Actinomycetota > Actinomycetes > Propionibacteriales > Nocardioidaceae > Nocardioides. Next base: position 90,705 of record CAWGUS010000023.1, read on the forward strand.
GACGGCGACACCGTGCCGCCCGTCCTCGACCTCACGGTCGACGCGGGCGAGGTCCGGGTCCCCGTCGCCAACGAGAGCGACACGGTGCCGCCCACCGTGGCCCTGCCCGCGCGCAGCAAGGAGATCATCGTGAGCTACACCCTCGAGGGTGCCGCGGCCCAGCGAGCAACCGCACCCGAGGGACGCGCGCTGGTGCAGGTGCGCCCGCTGTCGTACGACGTCGGCGCCGACGAGGCCAACGTCGTGATCCGGATCAACGGCGTCGCGGTCCGCAACGTCGTGTGCCCCGACCTCCCTCTGGAGGAGCAGCTCTGCGGTCGCGAGAGCGGCGGCCGCTGGCAGACCATCGAGCTGCCGGCCGACATGTCGACGATGGTCGCCCAGGTCGACCTGCCCGAGTCCTGACAGGCGGTCAGTGCGCCTGCTGCGCCACCCACGACGCATGCAGCCCGGCGTAGACACCGTCGACGGCGGCCAGCGCCGCGTGATGGCCGCGCTGGACGATCCGCCCGCGGTCGACGACGACGACCTCGTCGGCCGCCTCGGCGGTCGAGAGCCGGTGCGCGATCGTGACGCTGGTGCGCCCTGTCATCAGCCGCTCGAGCGCTCGGCCGATGCGCATCTCGAGGGCCGGGTCGACCGAGGACGTCGCCTCGTCGAGCACGAGCAGGTCGGGGTCGGCGAGGTGGGCCCGCAGCAGCGCCACGAGCTGGCGCTCCCCCGCCGACAGCGACTCACCGCGCTGGCCGACCTTGGTCGCCAGGCCACGCGGCAGACCGGCGAGCCAGTCGGCGAGGCCGAGCTCGTCGGCGCTGGCCAGGATCTCCGCCTCGGTCGCGCCGAGCCGGCCGTACTGCACGTTGGCGGTGATCGTGTCGTCGAAGAGGAAGCCCTCCTGCGGCACGAGCACGACGCTCTTGCGCAGGCTCGCCTGGCGGACCTCCCGCACGTCGATGCCGTCGAGGAGGACGACACCGTGGGTGGGGTCCATCAACCTGGTCAGCAGCTTGGCGAACGTGGACTTGCCCGAGCCGGTCTCACCGACGATGGCGATGCGGGTGCCCGACGCGATGTCCATCGTCACGTCGCTCAGGACCGGCGGGCCACCGGGGTAGGAGAACGTCACCTCACGGAACGAGACGTCGATCGGCCCGCGCGGCAGGTCGCGCCCGTCGTCCCCCGGGTCGACGAGGTCGGCGGGGGTCTCGAGGATGCCGATCACGCGGCGCCAGGAGGCGATGGCGTTCTGGGCGTCGGTGAGGATCTGCGTGCCCATCTGCACCGGCCCCACGAACAGGGTGACCAGGAAGGCGAACGCGAGGATCGTGCCGGGAGTCATGCCGGCTGTGAGGCCGAGCAGCACGCCGACGACCAGGACGCCGGCATTGGCGAGGCCCGCCGAGATGCCACCGAGCGAGAACGAGACCACGGTGAACCGCTGGGCCCGGGTGCTGGCGTTCTTGAACTCGTCGATCGCGTCGTCGATGCGCTGCTGGGTGCGACCCTCGATCGCGTAGGAGCGGACGACGGCCGCGCCGACGACCGGCTCGGAGATGGCCGAGAGCAGCACGCCGACCTGCCGGCGTACGACGCTGTAGGCGGCCGAGAGCTTGCGCTGGAAGTAGCGGATCGACCCGAAGAGCGGCGCGAAGGCCAGCCACACGACGAGGGCGAGCTGCCAGCTGTAGATCACCATGATCACGGTCGCGACCAGCATCTGCCCGACGCTGACGACGAAGATCAGGCCGCCGAACACGAGGAACTGGCTGACCTGGTCGACGTCGGTGGTGACGCGCGAGACCAGGGCACCCCGGCGCTCGGTGTTCTGGGTGAGCAGGGGCAGGTCGTGCACGTGGCGGAACGCCTTGATGCGCAGCGTCGCCAGCCCGCGCTCGGAGGTGGTGAACAGCCTGCTCGTCATGAGGTACGACGCGGCGCTGGTGACGCCGATCGCGACCGCGCAGACCACCCCCATCCACACGACGAACGAGACGTCGGGTCCGCCGGGCCCGGCCAGCCCGCGGTCGAGGGTCTGCTGGACCGCGACCGGCACGATGATCTGGCCGAGCGACGCGACGACGGCCAGGAACAACGTGAAGCCCAGCCCCTCGCGCAGCTCGGGCGAGAAGTGCACGCCGCGGCGGATGGTCTCGATCGCGCCGATGTCCTCGCCGGAGTCGACACCTGCCGCCGAGGCGCGGCGCTCGGTCGTCGCGGCGGTCATGAGCTCTCCTCGGCGGGCGTGTGCTCGTAGGCGTTGACGAGGTGGGCGTAGCCCGGGCTGCGCCGGAGCAGCTCGGCGTGGGTGCCGCGGTCGCGGATGCGGCCGTCCTCGAGGTGGACCACCTCGTCGGCCAGCGCGATGGTGGCCTTGCGGTAGGCGACCACCACCAGCGAGGTGTCGCTGGCGCCGTTGCGCAGGCTGGCCAGGATGCGGGACTCCACCTCCGGGTCGACCGCCGAGGTGGCGTCGTCGAGGATCAGCAGGCGCGGGCGGCGGACGAGTGCCCGGGCCAGCGAGATGCGCTGACGCTGACCCCCCGAGAGGGACGTGCCGCGCTCGCCGAGCATCGAGTCGAGGCCGTGCTCGAGGGCCGCCACGAAGCCGTCGGCCTGGGCGTCGCGCAGCGCCGCCCAGACCTCCTCGTCGGGGATGTCGGCCCCGAGCGTGACGTTGCCGCGCACCGTGTCGTCGAAGAGGAACGCCGACTGCGGCACGGTCGCCACGGCCTCGGCGAGCGCGCCCGGCCGGAGGTCGCGCAGGTCGACGCCGTCGACCGTGATCGACGCCGGAGTCGGGGTCGACGAGGCGGGCCATCAGGTTGGTGAGGGTGGTCTTGCCGGACGCCGTCGCGCCGACGATGGCCACCGTGCGGCCGGGCTCGACCGTGAACGAGAGGTCGCGGAGCAGGGGCTCGTCGCTGTCGTAGGCATAGGCGAGGCGGTCGACGTCGAGGCGGGCACCGTGGCCCACCGACGGCAGCGTGGCGGCGCCGTACTCCATCGAGCCGGTGGCGTCGATGACCGTCCTGGCCCGGCGGTAGCCCACGACACTGCGCGGGAACTCGCCGAGCAGCCAGCCGATCGCCCGGATCGGGAACGAGACGATGGTCAGGAGGTAGGCGACGGTGACCACGTCGCCCGCGTCGGTCGCGCCGCTCATCACCCGCTCCACACCGACGGCGAGCACGACGAGGACACCGAGGTTGGGCAGGGACGCGAGCGTCGGGTCGAACGCCGCGCGGATGCGGCCGGCGCGGACGTTGACGTCGCGCAGCTCGTGGGCCTTGGCCGTGAACCGGTCGGTCTCCTCGGTCTCGCGCCCGAGCGTCTTGACGACCATCGCACCGTCGAACGACTCGTGGGCGATCTCGCTGACCTCGGCCCGCAGGCCCTGTGCACGGGTCATCAGCGGCGAGGCAAGTCGCTGGTAGGCGAGGTTGGCGACGACGACCGCAGGGAAGACGAGCAGCCCCACGACGGCCATCACGACGTCGGCGACGAGCATCTGGGCGACGGCGATGACCATCATCACGAGCGTGCCGAGCGCCATCGGCAGCGGCGCGATCGGACCCCAGGCCGCCTCGACGTCGGAGTAGGCGTTGGAGAGGAGCTGGCCGGTCGGGTGCCGCTGGTGCCACTCCATCGGGAGGGAGAGGTACTGACGGGTGACCGCGCGGCGCGTGTGCGCCTGCATGCGGTACTGCATGATGCCGGCACCGAGGCGCCTCGCCACGATGCCGACCGCCCGCAGGATCGCCACGCCGAGGAAGAGGCCGACGACCGCCCAGAGCAGGCCCGCGCCGATCTCGCCGTCGCGGAACGCGGGGATCACCACGTGGTCGGTGGACCAGCCGAGCACCCAGGCGTCGGCGACGGTGAGCACGGCGAAGAGCACGCTGCCGAGCGTGGAGAGGACGAAGATGCCCGGCTCCCGCCGGATGCCGACCGCCAGCACCCGGAAACCCGCGCCCGTCGTGCCGCGCCGCTCGCCCCTGCCTGCTGGTCGAGCCATCTGGTCCGTCACCCGCGCGTTCGCCTCCCCGTCATCACTCGCCCGCAACCGTCGGGCCCCGTCAGGCTATTCCCGACCACCGACACTCACCCAATCGTTTCCGCGCGTCCTAGGGTGGCGCTGTGTCGACCACCTTCGCCCGCCAGGAGCGCGCAGCGCTGTGCGACCTCGCGCTCGAGGTCGGCCCCGATGCCCCGACCCGGTGCGGCGAGTGGAGCGCCAAGGAGCTGGTCATCCACCTGCTCGTGCGCGAGCGCAGCCCCCTCGGCGCCCCGGGCATGCTGATCCCGCCGCTGTCCGGCCTCACCGACCGGGCGATGGCCGCGCTGGCGCACGAGCCGTTCGACGGCCTCGTGGAGCGGCTGCGTACGCCGTCGCCGTTCCTCCTCGTCCCGGGATCCGACGTGCTCGTCAACTCCGTGGAGTTCTTCGTGCACCACGAGGACCTGCGCCGGGCCCGGCCCGACTGGGTCCCGCGCGAGCTCGGCGCCGGCGCCTCCACCCTGCTGTGGAGGGCGGCCCGCGTCCTCGGACCCGGCCTCGTCCGGCCGGCCGGCGTACCCGTGCGCCTCGTGCATGCCGGCACCGGCGCGGCGGCGACCCTGCGCAGAGGCTCCGACCCGGTGGTCGTCACCGGCGTGCCCGGCGAGCTGGTGATGATGCTCTACAACCGGCCCACCGAGGGTCTCGTGTACGACGGCCCGGCAGACCGCGTCGACGCACTGCGCGCCGCCGACCTGGGCATCTAGCCCGGTACCCTTCCGGCAGATCCGGAAGCATCCATTCTCGGAGGTCCGCATGTCGCGCATGCTCACGCCCGTCGCCGCCCTGACCACGACCGTCGTCGTGCTGTCGGGAGCGCTCGTCACGCCGGCCGACGCCGCCAGGCCGTCGAGGACGACCACGTCCGCCACCTGGTCGGCGCAGTCGGCGGTCATCGGCTCCGTCGTGACGGTCACCGGCACAGTCAAGGACCGCGTCAACGGCGCGCGCCGCGTCGTACTCCAGCAGAAGACGGCCTCCGGGTGGCGGAAGGTCGACCGCGGCCGCACCACCAGCGCCGGCGCCTACGGCTTCACCGTGCCGACCGACTGGTACTACTCCAGCCGGATGCGGGTGCTCACGACGCGCACCCGCAAGGCCCGCGCCGACACGACGAGGGCCACGAAGCTGACGGTGAGCCCGGCGTACGCGCCCCTCGGAAAGTCCGGTGCCTGGCGCTACACCAGTAGGCCGGCCAACCGCGTCGACCCGTGCCAGACGGTGACCTACAAGGTCAACGCCGCGCAGGGCCTGCCCGACCCGGCGACCGCCGTCGCGGCGTCCCAGTCGGCGATCGCGTCGATCACCCAGGCCACCGGGGTGCGGTTCAGGTACACCGGCACCACCAGCACCATCCCCGGCGGCAAGGGCCGCTGGCCGGGCCGCACCGACCTGGTCATCGCCTGGGCGAAGCCGACCCAGACGAGGTGGCAGATCGGCGGCAGCGTCGCCGCCCGCGGTGGTCCGGTGAAGAACGTGTGGGGACGGGACGCGCGCGGCCGTCGCATCGGCAAGAGCCTGCGCAGCGCGGTGGTGCTGGACTCCACCCAGCCCAACATGGACGCCACGAGCACGCCCCAGCTGCTGCAGCACGAGCTCGGCCACGTGATGGGGCTCGGCCACGTGAAGGATGTCTACCAGTACATGAACGCCACGGCCACGCTCTACGACCTCCCGCCGTTCCAGTGGGGTGCGGGCGACCTGGCCGGCTTCCGCAAGGTCGGGCTCGAGGCGGGCTGCGTACGCTAGGGGTCCTAGGTCCGCAGGCGGGACAGGAACGCCCGGGTGCGCTGCTCCTGCGGGTCGCCGAGCACCTGATCGGGCGTGCCCGACTCGTGGATCTCGCCGTCGTGCAGGAAGCAGACCGTGTCGGCGACGTCGCGCGCGAACCCCATCTCGTGGGTGTTCAGCAGCATCGTCACGCCGTCGTCGCGCAGCCCGGTGAGCAGGTCGAGCACCTCTCCCACCAGCTCTGGGTCGAGCGCCGAGGTCACCTCGTCGAGAAGCATCAGGCCGGGGTTCGTCACGAGGGCGCGGGCGATCGCGACCCGTTGCTGCTGGCCGCCCGAGAGGTCGTCGGGGCGGGCACCCGACTTCTCCGCCAGACCGACGCGCTCGAGCATCGCCGTACCCCGCTGGTCGGCCTCGACGGCGGCCACGCCGTGCACCTTGCGCAGCGCGAGGGTGACGTTGCCGAGCACGGTCAGGTGGGGGAACAGGTTGAAGGCCTGGAAGACCAGGCCCATCCGCGCGCGTACGGCGTCACCGTCGACCCCCGGGTCCGAGATGTCGGCGCCCTCGAAGGTGATCACGCCGTCGTCGATCGTCTCGAGCAGGTTGGCGCACCGCAGCAGCGTCGACTTGCCCGAGCCCGACGCGCCGATCAGCACCACGCACTGGCCCGGCTCGACGGCCAGGTCGATGTCGCGCAGCACGACGTTCTCGCCGAACGCCTTGCGCACGCCGCGCATCTCAAGCAGCGCGCTCACATCACCCACTGGTGAGCTCGGTCGCTCGCTCGATCCTCGCTCGTCTCCGTCGCTCACATCACTCGCTGGTGAGCTCGGTCGCTCGCTCGTTCCTCGCTCGACTCCGTCGCTCACATCATGCCCTCCGGCCCCGTGGAACCCCTGCTTGCGCGCGTACCAGTCCGTCGCCCTCGCCATCGGGATGGTGAGGCAGAGGAACAGGAATCCAGCCACGACGTACGGCGTGTAGTTGAAGTCCTGCGCCGTCTCGATCTGCGCGGCCTTGATCGCGTCGATGACGCCGAGCACGGCGATGAGGCCGGAGTCCTTCTGCAGCGAGACCAGGTCGTTCATCAGCGGCGGCAGGACGCGTCGCCACGCCTGCGGGAGTACGACGTGGCGCAGGGTCTGCGTGCTGGTGAGCCCAGTGACCGACCGGCCAGCCGCTGCGACGGGTGCACGGACTCGATGCCGGCGCGGAACACCTCGGCGACGTAGGCGGAGTAGGACAGCACCAGCGCCGTGCACCCCCAGAACAGCGGCCGACCTCGGCAGCCCCGAGAGGTTCAGCGCCGGGCCGCCGAACCCGAGGACGAACAGCAGAAGGATCAGCGGGAGCCCGCGGAACACGTCGACGTAGACCGTGCCGAGCAGCCGCAACGGGAACGCGATCGGGCCGCGGATCGTGCGCATCACCGCGATCGTCAGGCTGAGCGCCACGATCACGACGCGCGCACACGATCATCACCCTGATGTTGAGCCAGAGCCCGTCGAGCACGGCGGGGAACGAGTCGACGGCCTTGTCCCAGTCGAAGTACGTCTCCCGGACGCGTTGCCAGCCGGGCGAGGTGACGACCAGCGCGGCCATGACGCCGAGCACGACGGTGGTGCTGGCGGCTGCGACCAGGGCGCTCCGGATCGTGCGGCGCCGACGGAAGGCGTCGCGGTCGAGCTGGACCGCCGAGGGCTGCCACCCGTCGGCCGTCGCGGCCCATCAGGACAGCTCGGGGGCGCCCTGCTGGGTCAGCCACTCGTCGGCGAGCTGGTCGAGCGTGCCGTCCTCGCGCAGCGCGTCGACGGCCTGGCTCACGCAGGGCGTCAGCGGGCTGCCCTTGTCGAGCACGGCACCGAACTGCTCCGTGCTCGTCCGTCGCCGGGGGCAGCTGACCGACGATGACGCCGGCGTCGAGCTGGGCGGCCGTCATGAAGTAGCGCCGTCGGCAGGTCGACGACGATGCCGTCGATCTGGCCGTTCTGGAGTGCCTGCACGGCCTGGTCGTTGGTGTCGTACGGCGCGGCCTGCTCGCTGGTCTGGATCTGGTCGGTGATCGCGACGTAGCTCGTCGTGCCGACCTGGGCGCCGAGCTTGGCGTCCTTCAACTCGGCCAGCGAGGAGACGCCGTCGATGGGGCTGCCCTTCGTGGTGATCACCGTCTGGCGGACGTCGTAGTAGCCGGATGAGAAGTCGACGGCGTTCTTGCGCTCCTCGGTGATCGACACCTGGTTCAGGTCGAAGTCGAACTTCTTCTCGCCCGGGCTCACCACCGCGTTGAACGGCGCGGTCACCCACTCGACCTGGTCGGCGGCGAAGCCGAGCTGCTCGGCGATCGCGAACCCGACGGCCGACTCGTAGCCCTGGCCGTTGCTCGGGTCGTTGTCGACGAACCAGGGCTCGAAGGCCGGGTCGTCGGTGGCGACGGTCAGCACCCCGTCGGCGTAGGTGTCGAGCTGGTCGGGGGTGCACTCGTCGGCGGGCGCCTCGGACGACGAGCTGTCGCTCGCCGTGGGCTCCTCCTCGTCGACGGGGGCACCGCACGCGGTCAGCAGAACGGCAACGGTGGCGAGAGCGGCGAGACCCGAGGTGGCCGACGGCTTCATGCGCATGGCGAGATTCTAGGGCGCGGCCGGCCGCTCAGCGCGTCTCGACCGCCAGTCGGCCCGCCAGGGCTGCGAAGGTGACCGCGAACACCTTCCGGATCCGATCGACGAGCCGCGGCCTGCTCAGCACCTTCTCGCGCAGAGCAGCGGCCGCGAGCCCGTAGCCGGCGAACACCACGAACGTCATCGCCATGAAGACTCCGCTGAGCAACAGCATCTTGGCCAGGCTCCCGGGCTGCCCCGCCGGGACGAACTGCGGCAGGAACGCGAAGAAGAAGATGGTCAGCTTCGGGTTCAGCAGGTTCAACGTGATGCCGGAGTAGACGACTGCGCGCCGAGGACGTCGGCCCGGCGTCCTCGTCGACGCTCAGCGCGCCCTTGTCGCGCCACGTCGCCCAGGCCATGTAGAGGAGGTAGGCCACGCCGGCGTACTTGATGACCTGGAACGCCACCCCGCTCGCGTGGAGCACGGCGGCCAGGCCGGTGACGGCCGCCACCATGTGCGGCACGGTCCCGAGCGTGCAGGCGAACGCGGCGAGCACACTGGCGCGCGCTCCGCGTGTCAGGCCGGCGGCCAGCGTGAACAGCGCGCCGGTGCCGGGTGTCGCGACGATCACCAGGGACGTGAGCAGGAACGTCAGGACCATGAGCGCCACGCTAGTCGGGGCGCGGCTCAACGAACAGGGTGCCCGGCCGCCGACAGCGCGTCCTTGACCTGGCCGATGCGCAGGTGCCGAAGTGGAAGACCGTCGCGGCGAGCACGGCGTCGGCACCGGCGTCGACCGCCGGGGCGAAGTGCTCGGCCCGGCCGGCGCCACCCGACGCGATGACCGGGATGGTGACCTCGCGTCGTACGGCGCGGATGAGGTCGAGGTCGAAGCCGTCCTGGGTGCCGTCGGCGTCCATGGCGTTGAGCAGGATCTCGCCGGCGCCGAGCGCGGCCGCGCGGGCGGCCCACTCGATCGCGTCCAGCCCGGCCGACTTGCGGCCGCCGTGCGTGGTGACCTCGAAGCCGTCGCCGCGGCCCGAGCGGGCGTCGACCGAGAGCACCAGCACCTGGTTGCCGAAGCGGTCGGCGACCTCGCTGATCAGCTCGGGACGGTGGATGGCCGCGGTGTTCATGGCGACCTTGTCGGCACCCGCGCGCAGCAGCCGGTCGACGTCGTCGACCGACGACACTCCCCCGCCGACCGTCAGCGGGATGAAGACCTCCTCGGCGGTGCGCGACACGATCTCCATCGTGGTCGCGCGGCCCTCGTGCGAGGCCGAGATGTCGAGGAAGGTCAGCTCGTCGGCACCCTCGGCGTCGTACGCCCTGGCGAGCTCGACCGGGTCTCCAGCGTCGCGCAGGTCGACGAAGTTGATGCCCTTCACGACGCGTCCGCCGTCGACGTCCAGGCACGGGATGACGCGTACGGCGAGGCTCACGTCGCCTTCTCCGGCAGGGTCAGGGCGAGCGCGTCCTCGAGCGTGAAGCGGCCTTCATAGAGCGCGGTGCCGACGATCGCGCCCTCGACGCCCTCGGCCACCAGGCCCTGCAGAGCCTCGAGGTCGGCGAGCTCGGTGATGCCGCCGGAGGCGACGACAGGGCGGTCGGTGGCTGCGCAGACGTCGCGCAGGAGCTGGAGGTTGGGGCCCTGGAGCATGCCGTCCTTGTTGACGTCGGTGACCACGTAGCGCGCGCACCCCTCGGAGTCGAGCCGCGCCAGCACGTCGTAGAGGTCACCGCCCTCACGGGTCCAGCCCCGCGCGGCCAGGGTGCGCCCGCGGACGTCGAGGCCGACCGCGACCCGGTCGCCGTACGACGCGATGGCGGCGGCGCACCACTCCGGCGACTCGAGCGCGGCGGTGCCGATGTTGACGCGGCGGCAGCCGGTGGCCATCGCGGCCGCGAGCGACTCGTCGTCGCGGATGCCGCCGCTCATCTCGACGTCGATGTCGAGCGCGCCGACGATCCTGGCCTGCAGCTCGCGGTTGTGGCCGTGGCCGAAGGCCGCGTCGAGGTCGACGAGGTGGATCCACTCGGCGCCCGCCTCCTGCCAGCGCAGCGCCGCCTCGACCGGGTCGCCGAAGCGCTTCTCGGAGCCGTCGACGCCCTGGACGAGCTGGACGGCCTGGCCGTCCTTGATGTCGACCGCGGGCAGGAGTTCGAGGTAGTCGCTCATGCCGACGATCCTAGGAGCCGGGGGCCGGCCGGCGGCCGCCCGTCGCGGGGGCGAGACGTCAGCGCCAGGTGGGCGCACCTCGCGCGCGTAGCGGCGGCCGAACACCCGCGACATCACCGCCATGACCGGCGCGGGGATGGTCGCCCGCAGGGCGGTGAGCTCCCGCTCCCCCGCGCCGTCCTGCATCCAGGCGATGGCACTGCCGGCGTTCGACAGCCCGACCGGCCGCAGCTTCTTCTCCACGGCCTTCCACTCCGGGTCGCCTCGTGCTGGCGACGAGCGGCTCGACGTCGTTCTCCTCGTGCTCGAGGTGGTCGTTGATCACCACGCTCGAGCGGGCCACGGTGTCGGCCGCCGCCTGGGCACGCGCCGCGGTCGGCTCGGCCGACGAGCTCGTCGATCGCCCGGCTCACGTCGGTCAGCGCAGCCTTCATCGCGGCGTGCTCCGCCTCCATGGCGTCCATCAGCCCGGCATCCACGCCGCGGGCCAGCAGGAACGGCCAGATCAGGTCGTCCTCGGCCTCGTGGTGGTGGGTCAGCTCGCGGACCAGGTTCTGCCAGGCCCGCTGCAGCTGCCTGGCCCGAGCCTCGTCACCGTCGCGCAACCCGCGCAGTGCCTGCTCGGTGCGCGTGACGTCGCGGCGTACGGCAGCGTGGATGATCTGGTTCATGCTGATCGTGGCCATGCGCGGGAACTAGCGATTCTCGCGCGGCCGCGCGACCCGATGTGGCCGACGATTCAGCGTTTGCGCGGGAACATCAGCGTGTAGAAGACCGGGGCTCCCAGCACGGTCACCATGGCGGCCAGCACCTGCAGGCGCAGGTCCGACCAGACGAACCAGATCATCAGGTTCAGGAGCAGCAGGCCGGTGACGAACATCGTCGTCCGCTGGCGCTGCCGCTGCGCGAGGGTGCCCATCTGCCGGCTATGGCTGCGGTCGGGCGCCCAGCCCGCCAGCCGCTGCTTGCGGGCGGCGGTGCGGGCCCGGCGCTCCTCCTCGGCGGCGCGGGCGGCCGACCTGATCGCCGCCTCGCGCTCGCGCTCCTCGCGCCGGCGCGCGCGCTCCTTGCTCATCCAGGCCCCGCACCCAGTTGCTGAGCAGGGCCGCACCCGCGTCGCCGGACTTCTCGGGGTGGAACTGGGTGGCCGTGAGCGGGCCGTTCTCGACGGCCGCGACGAACCTGTCACCGCCGTGCTCGGCCCAGGTGACCAGGGGCGCGCGGGTGCGGTCGTTGGTGACCAGCGTCCAGTCGCGGACGGCGTACGAGTGGACGAAGTAGAACCGCTCCCCCTCGATGCCCGCGAAGACCGACGTGCCGGCCGGGACCTCGACGGTGTTCCAGCCCATGTGGGGTACGACGGGCGCCCGGAGCCGCTCGACCGTGCCCGGCCACTCGCCGCAGCCCTCGCTGGCCACGCCGTGCTCGACCCCGGTCTCGAACAGCACCTGCATGCCCACGCAGATGCCGAGCACCGGGCGACCGCCGGCCAGCCGCCGGCCGATCACCTCGTGCCCGTCGCACGGCACGGAGCCCGTCCATGCAGGCGGCGAACGCCCCGACACCGGGTACGACGAGACCGTCGGCATCCTGCGCGGCCGCCCGGTCGGCGGTGAGCGTGACGTCGGCGCCCGCGCGCTCGAGGGCGCGCACCACCGAGCGGACGTTGCCCGAGCCGTAGTCGAGGACGACCACGCTCGGCTTCTGGTCGGCCACGGTCAGAGCGTGCCCTTGGTCGACGGCACGCCGGTCTCGCGCGGGTCGAGCGCGACCGCGTCGCGCAGCGCGCGGGCCACCGCCTTGAACTGCGCCTCGACGACGTGGTGCGGGTCGCGGCCGCCCAGCACGCGCACGTGCAGGGCGAGGTGGGCGTGGAAGGCCAGCGTCTCGAAGACGTGCCGGGTCAGCGACCCCTGGTAGGCCGCGCCGCCGGGCTGGCCACCGCCGCCGATCGCGACGTACTCCTGGCCCGCGGGCTCGCCGCTGTGCACGCAGTAGGGCCGGCCGGACACGTCGACGACGGCCTGCACGAGCGCCTCGTCGAGCGGGACGGTCGCGTCGCCGAAGCGGCGGATGCCCTGCTTGTCGCCGAGCGCCTCGCGCAGCGCCTGGCCGAGCACGATCGCGGTGTCCTCGACGGTGTGGTGCGCGTCGATGTGGGTGTCGCCGTTGCTGTGCACCTCGAGGTCGATCAGCGAGTGCCGCGAGAACGCGGTGAGCATGTGGTCGTAGAACCCGACCCCGGTCGAGATGTCGTGTGCGACCGGTGCCGTCGAGGTCGAGCGAGACGTGGACCTTCGACTCCGAGGTCGCGCGGTCCAGCCTGGCGGTGCGGCTCATGCTGCCTGCTCCTTCATCACGTCGACCAGTGCGTCCTTGAATGCTGCCATCTCCGCGGCCGTCCCGATCGAGACGCGCAGCCACCCGTCGGGCCCGGTCTCGCGGATCAGCACCCCGCGCTCGACCAGACCCTGCCAGATCGCGTGCCGATCGGCGAAGGTGCCGAACAGCACGAAGTTGGCGTCGCGACTCGGCCACGGTCAGCCCCTGCGCGCGCAGCCAGGTCACCGTCTCGTCGCGCTCGGCCCGCAGGTCGGCCACCCGCGCCAGCAGCGTCGGGGCGTGCCGCAGCGCCGCGAGCGCGGTCGCCTGGGTGACGGCGGAGAGGTGGTACGGCAGCCGCACGACCCGGATCGCGTCGCAGATCGCGGGGTCCGCGGCCAGGTAGCCCAGCCGGGCACCCGCCAGCGCGAACGCCTTGCTCATGGTGCGCGACACGACCAGGTTGCGGTGGTCGGGCAGCAGGTCGAGGGCGCTCGGCACGCCGGGGCGCCGGAACTCGCCGTACGCCTCGTCGAGACCACGATGCCGTCGCCTGCTGCCTCGCACAGCATCGACACCGCGGCCGGCGGCAGCGCCGTGCCGGTCGGGTTGTTGGGCGACGGCAGGAGCACGACGGCCGGCCGGCGCTCGAGGATCAGCTCGCGGGCCGCCTCGAGGTCGAGCGAGAAGTCCTCCTCGCGGTGGCCGACCACCCACTCGGTCATGGCGTCGCGGGCGTACTCGGGGTACATCGAGTAGGTCGGCGCGAAGCTCAGCGCGCACCTGCCCGGCCCGCCGAACGCCTGCAGCAGCTGGAGCATCACCTCGTTGGAGCCGTTGGCCGCCCACACCTGCTCCGGCGTCACCGGGCTCGTGGTGTCGCTCGAGAGGTACGCCGCCAGCCGCTCGCGCAGCTCGGTGAACTCGCGGTCGGGGTAGCGGTTCAGGCTCGACGCCGCCTCCGCCACCGCCTCGGCGATGTCGGCCACGCACTCCGCGGACGGCGGGTAGGGGTTCTCGTTGACGTTCAGCTGGACGGGCACGTCGAGCTGGGGCGCGCCGTACGGCTCGATGCCGCGCAGCTCCTCGCGCAGCGGGGGGAACGTCATGGCGAGGGCTCCGCGAACCGCACCGCCACCGCGGCACCGTGCCCGGGCAGGTCCTCGGCCTCGGCGAGGGTGACGACGTGGCCGGCGACCTCGGCCAGCGCGGCGCGTGAGTAGTCGACGACGTGCACGGCCTTCAGGAACGACCGCACGGACAGCCCGCTGGAGTGGCACGCGCAGCCGGCGGTCGGGAGCACGTGGTTGGACCCGGCGCAGTAGTCGCCGAGGGAGACGGGAGCGAAGGCGCCGACGAAGATCGCGCCGGCGTTGCGCACCCGGCCCGCCAGCGCGGAGGCGTCGGCGGTGTGGATCTCGAGGTGCTCGGCGGCGTAGGCGTTGACGACGTCGAGACCCTGATCCATGTCGTCGACCAGCACGATGCCGGACTGCTGCCCGCCGATCGCGGTCTGGATGCGCGCGGTGTGCCGGGTGGCGAAGACCTGCTTGTCGAGCTCGGCCTCGACCTCGTCGGCGAGACGCTCGGAGTCGGTGACGAGCACGGCGGCCGCCAGCGGGTCGTGCTCGGCCTGGCTGACGAGGTCGGCGGCGACGTACGACGCCACGGCGGTGTCGTCGGCCAGGATCGCGATCTCGGTGGGGCCGGCCTCGGAGTCGATGCCGACCACGCCCTTGAGCAGCCGCTTGGCGGCGACGACGTGGATGCTGCCGGGCCCGGTGACCAGGTCGACGGGACGGCAGTCGCCCGCGCCGTACGCGAACATGGCGATCGCCTGGGCGCCGCCGACGGCGTAGACCTCGTCGACGCCCAGCAGCGCGCAGGCCGCGAGGATCGTCGGCTCGGGCAGGCCGCCGTTGTTCTTCTGCGGCGGGCTCGACAGGGCGAGCGAGCGGACGCCCGGCGACCTGGGCGGGGACGACGTTCATCAGCACGCTGGAGACCAGCGGCGCCAGTCCGCCCGGCACGTAGAGCCCGACGCGGTCGACCGGCACCAGCCGGTGGGTCACGGTCGCGCCGTCGGCGACCTGGCGTGACGACGTCGCTCTCGAGCTCGGCCTCGCAGGTGAGCCGCAGCCGGCGGATCGACTCGTCGAGCGCGGCGCGCACCGCCGGGTCGAGGTCGGCCAGCGCCTCGGTGAGCGCGGCCTTCGGGACCCGGATGTCGTCCTGGACCACGCCGTCGAACCGCTCGGAGAACTCCACGATCGCTTCGACCCCGCGCGCCCGCACCGCGTCGCACAGGGGCTGGACCTGATGGGTCGCGGCCTCGACGTCGAACTCGGCCCGCGGCACGGCGGAGCGGTAGTCGACAGGGCCGCCCTGGTGGGCGGCTCCCCGGAGGTCGATGCGGCGGATCATGGGCCGATTCTAGGTGGGTACGACGCCTCAGCCCGCGCCGCCGTCCGCCGGTCGGGCGAGGCGGCACCCGCGCCGTCGTGCGCGGGGCTAGGGTTCGAGACGTGAGCGACCCGCAGCCCACCTTGCCGATGTTCCCCCTGAACACCGTGATGTTCCCCGGGGTGCAGGTGCCGCTGCACGTCTTCGAGGACCGCTACCGGGCGCTGGTCCACCACCTGCTGCGAGAGCCGCGATCCCGAGCTCCGCGTCTTCGGCTCGGTCGCCATCCGCGAGGGCTACGAGGTCGGCGACCACGGCGCCCAGTCGCTCTACCGGGTCGGCTGCCGGCTCCAGCTCAGCGAGGTCGAGTCGCGGCCCGACGGCACGTTCGACATCGTCGCCGTGGGCCGCGACCGGATCCGCCTCGACGGCCTCGAGACCAGCGGCGAGTTCCCCGCAGGGCACGTCAGCGACTTCCCCGAGCCCGAGGCCCCGGTGGACAGCGAGATCACCGACCGGGCCCGCGCCGTCTTCACGGCGTACCGGGCCCGCGTCAGCGAGTTCCGCGGCGACCCCTTCGCCGGCCGGCTCCCGCGCGACCCGCTCTACCTCTCCTGGACCCTCGCCGCCCTCGCGCCCCTCCCGATGGCCGAGCGGCAGAGCCTGCTCGAGGCCGAGGATCCCGCCGAGCGCCTGGTCCTCGTGACGGACCTGCTCCGCGGCGAGCTGCGCGCCATGAACGCGATCCCCTCGCTGCCCGCCACCGACGTCGCGCGCACTCGGTGGTCCCCGAACTGACGGTCGTGCCGACCGGGTTGGCTGGCCTCGGGATCCTGCGTGGCCGAGCAGCCCGCCGGCGCTAGTCGCGCGGACGTGTGGGGTGGTCGCCCCCCACCTGCCGCGCGCCGTACACGCGCAGGGCGAGGAGCAGGCCGCCGACCACCACGATCACGACCACCAGGCCGATCATCAGGACCGTCATCGAGTACATCGACATCATGGCTGCCTCCCCGGCTCACCTCGACGCTACGTCCGGATCGGGCCGCGCGACCTTACGGACCGCTGACGGCGGCGGACGACGCAGCACCGGCCCGCGACCACCGAGGTGGTCGCGGGCCGGTGCGTGGTGGTGCGCTCAGTCGGTCGTGAGCTTGAGCAGGCCGTGCGAGACGCCGTCCTCGACCCAGCCCGAGATGCCGAACGCCGACAGCGGCTCGACGTTCTCGGCGATGGTCGGGTCGTCGCCGCTGAGAGCGACTTCAGCCAGTCGCCGTTGGCGTCGAAGTTGAGGAACAGCAGGGCTCCCGCCTTGTCGGACTCCTCGATGACGTTCTTGTAGGCGTCGGTGCCGCCGAGGCCGCCGTCCTTCGCGAGCGCGGCTGCGGTAGTCGGCGTTGGCGCCCAGCGCGACGTAGTCACCGTCGGTCTCGGTCTCGAGCAGGGACGCCTGGTCGCCGAGCTGCGGTGCGATCTTGGCGAGCACCTTGTCGATCTCGTCGGCATCGCCCTTGATCTTGACGCCCACCGGGATGTCGGCCGGACCGCCGCCGTTGAAGATCGCCTCCGGGTCGATGTCGCTGCCGACCGCGAGGGCCAGCGAGTCGCCGGTCAGCGTCTCGATGTCCTCGGGGAAGGCCAGCCCGCTCTGCTCCTCGAGCTCGGTGATCATCGTGTCGAGGTCCATGTCCTGCCCGGACATGCCGGCGAACTGGTCGAGCGCCGTGGAGAACCAGTCGTCGGCGAACCCGACACCCACCGCGAGCAGGGTGTCCTCGGGCAGCGTCTCGACGACGTCGCCGCCACGGTCGCTGCCGGCCAGGGTGTCGGTGTTCTTGCCGGCGTCACCGGCGAACTCGATCTCGAGCGCGCCGTCGTCGAATCGGATGGTGGCCGCCGCGCCCTTGAAGTCCTTCATCGCCTCGGTGACCTCGGGCGGGATGGACGGCGCCTCGGACGGGGTCTCCGGTGCGGCGTCGGGCGTCGTCTCGTCGAGCAGGCCGAGGTCGTCGATCTCCTCGTCGGTGAAGCCCATCTCGAGGAGCTCCTCGCGGGTCATGCCCATGCCGGGCTCGACGCTCAGCTCGGGCGTCTCGGCCAGCGGGTTGCTCAGCTGGTCCTCGAACATGCCCATCTGGGACGCGAAGTACTCGCCGGCAGCCGGGGCGGCGTACATGCTCACGATGCCCTCGTCGCCGGCCTCGTCGATCCAGCGGTTGTAGGACTCGTCGTCGGCCAGTGACGAGTCGGCGGCGTCCTTCACGACCTTCTCGGCGATCTCGTCGGTCTCGGCGATGATCGCCCAGCTGCCCTCGATCGCGTAGCCGCCGGTGCCTCCCTCGGGGAGTTCCTCGCCCGACTCGTCGGCGGCGGTCTTGCCGCACTCCTCGAGCTTGGCGAAGCCGTCCTCCGCCTTGGCGGCGTCCTTGACCTCGATCACGCCCACGGGGCTCGGCTGCTCGTCACCGGTGTCGACCGCGGCCACGGCCATCCGGTCACCCAGCCACGGCTTGACGTCCTTGTCGTAGTCGACGGACTCGCACGCGCCCGACTTCTGGAGCTCCTCGAAGAGGCGCTTGCGGAGGTCGTCGTCGGTGTCGAGGTCGACCTCGTCACGGAACGCCGGGAACTTGCGGAGCGTCTTGATGGCCTCGATCTTCTGACCGCCGCTCGGGTCGAGGTTGATCGACATGTAGCCGACCGTGGACGCCGGCAGCGCCTCGGCGGCCTGCGCCCCGGAGCTCATGAACGACGTGATGCCGTACGCCGCACCGCCGACGATGGCCAGGCCACCGAGGACGGCACCGCCGATGATGGCCCTCCGCTTGCCGCCGCCAGCAGACACGACGGGCTCCGGGCCGACCGGCTGGCCGCTGCCGCTGGAGAGGTACTCGGGCTGGCCCCAGCCCTGCGGCGGCTGGCCCTGCGGCGGCTGCCCCTGAGGCGGCTGGCCGTACGGCGGCTGCCCCTGCGGCCCCTGCGGGCCCTGTGGCGGGAACTGATCGGACACGGTGACTCCCCCTGACGATGGAACGGCGCTGTGCCGCCCCGGCGCTGACAACGATTGCTGCGGAGCCTACCCGCGTCCCGGTCTTCTCAACCGTCAGTTCGCCGACGAGGTGCGACGGCGAGGAGCAGCGCGGCGTACGCCATCAGCGCACCCGCGGGGAACGCGACGAACGCGGCGGAGTCCAGCGCGAACGGGCGCGGGTGCAGGCCGGCGCCGCCGACCCGGAGATCACCCACGATGGCGGTCAGGTCGTCCGCCTTGGCGGCGATCGGGCCGGGGTCGGGCGGGCCCAGTGCGTGACCCACGTGGAACATCAGCCACCCGGCGAGCACGGCGCCCAGCGCGACCGCGGCCAGGCTCACGATCTCTCCGTCGCGGGTGGCCAGTGCGGCTCCCGCCCCGAGCAGGATGCCGGCGGCGGCCGCGACGACGACGTACCACCCCGTGCCGGAGAACTCGCCGGGCAGCCCGTTCTCGTCGAGCACGAACTTGCCCTGGTAGGCGATGCCGCTGGGCGGGGTCCAGATCAGCTCCCAGACGACGCCGGCCAGCGCGCCGAGCACGGCGGCGGCCACCAGCACCGCGAGCGCGCGCACGATCCACACGAGGACCCGTGACCGGCCCCGCGTCAGCTCGCCAGGCATCCGGGTCCGAGCAGCTGCTTCAGGTCGGCGAACAGGGCCGGGGTCGGGGTGACCCGCAACCGGTCGTCGAGGCGCATCACGGTGGTGGACGTGCGGGCCATCAGGCGCAGCTGCACCTCGGTCATGCCCGGGTGCGTGGCCAGCACCTCGCGCAGCTGGTCGACGGTCGCGGCGGTGCAGCGGGTCGCCGGCATCGAGATCACCACCGGCCCGGACGGCCCGTCGGAGAGGTCGGGCTTGGTGACCTCCTGGCCCCGGAGCTCGGGCTGGTCCTTGTCGCGGGACAGCTGCCCCTTCACCCGGATGATGGCGTCCTCGACCAGGAACGGCGAGGCCAGCTGGTAGGAGCTGGGGAACAGCAGCACCTCGATCGCGCCGTCGAGATCCTCGAGCGTGACCGTGGCCCAGGCGTCGCCGCGCTTGGTGATCTTGCGCTGCACCGAGGTGATCAGGCCGCTGATCGTCAGGGTGCTGCCGTGCGCCCGCTCCTCGTCGAGCATCAGCTGCCCGATCGTGCAGTCGGTGCCGTTGGAGAGGACGTGCTCGAGGCCGAGCAGCGGGTGGTCGGAGACGTACAGGCCGAGCATCTCGCGCTCGTGACCGAGGAGGGTCATCTTGTCCCACTCCTCGATGTCGGGCACCGGCACCGAGACCCCGAATCCCTGCTCGGACTCATCGAGCCCACCGAACAGGGAGTCCTGGCCGATCGCCTCGTTCTTCTTGATGTCGATGTACTGGTCGACGGCCGTCTCGTGGACCGTCACGAGCGCCCGGCGCTTGTGCTTCATGTCGTCGAACGCGCCGGCCTTGATCAGGGACTCGATCACCCGCTTGTTGCAGACCAGCGCGGGCACCTTCTCCATGAAGTCGTTGAAGTCGGTGTAGCGGCCGTGCTCCTCGCGACCGCTGACGATGCCCTCGACCACGTTGTGGCCGACGTTGCGGATGGCGGTGAGGCCGAAGCGGATGTCGTTGCCGACGGGCGTGAAGTTGGACGCCGACTCGTTGACGTCGGGCGGGAGCACCTGGATCTTCATCCGGCGGCACTCGTTGAGGTAGATCGCCGACTTGTCCTTGTCGTCCTTGGTCGAGGTCAGCAGCGCGGCCATGTATTCGGCCCGGTAGTTGGCCTTGAGGTACGCCGTCCAGTAGGACACCAGGCCGTACGCCGCCGAGTGGGCCTTGTTGAACGCGTAGTCGGAGAACGGCAGCAGGATGTCCCAGAGCGTCTTGACCGCGGCCATGGAGTAGCCCCGCTCGACCATGCCCGCGGAGAAGCCCTCGAACTGCTTGTCGAGCTCCTCCTTCTTCTTCTTGCCCATCGCGCGGCGCAGGATGTCGGCCTGTCCCAGGCTGTAGCCCGCGAGCTTCTGCGCGATGGCCATCACCTGCTCCTGGTAGACGATCAGGCCGTAGGTCTCGCCCAGGATCTCGTCGAGCGGCTCCGCCAGCTCGGGGTGGATCGGGGTGACCGGCTCGCGGCCGGTCTTGCGGCGGGCGTACTTGTTGTGGGAGTCGGCGCCCATCGGGCCGGGCCGGTAGAGCGCACCCACGGCGGAGATGTCCTCGAACGTGTCGGGTCGCATCGACCGCAGCAGTGCCCGCATCGGGCCGCCGTCGAGCTGGAAGACGCCGAGCGTGTCGCCGCGCTGGAGCAGCTTGTACGTCGCCTCGTCGGTGAGCTCGAGCTCCTCGAGCACCACCGTCTCGCCGCGGTTGGCCTCGATGTTCTTGACGGCGTCGTCGAGGACGGTGAGGTTGCGCAGCCCCAGGAAGTCCATCTTGATCAGACCGAGCGACTCGCACGTCGGGTAGTCGAACTGGGTGATCATCGCGCCGTCGGCGGGGCGCTTGAGCATCGGGATGATGTCGAGCAGCGGCTCGCTGGACATGATCACGCCGGCGGCGTGGACGCCCCACTGGCGCTTGAGGCCCTCGATGCCGATGGCGGTGTCGACCACGCGCTTGACGTCGGCGTCGCCGTCGTAGAGGGAGCGGAACTCACCGCCCTCGCCGAAGCGCTTGTGGGCCGGGTCGAAGATGTCCTTGAGCGGGACGTCCTTGCCCATGACCGAGGCCGGCATCGCCTTGGTGACGCGGTCGCCCATGGAGAACGGGTAGGCCAGGATGCGCGAGGAGTCCTTGACGGCCTGCTTGGCCTTGATGGTGCCGTAGGTGACGATCATCGAGACCCGGTCGTCGCCGTACTTGTCGGAGACGTAGCGGATGACCTCACCGCGCCGACGCTCGTCGAAGTCGATGTCGAAGTCGGGCATCGAGACGCGGTCGGGGTTGAGGAAGCGCTCGAAGAGCAGCCCGTGCACGAGCGGGTCGAGGTCGGTGATGCGCAGCGCGTAGGCCACGATCGAGCCCGCGCCGGAGCCGCGGCCCGGGCCGACCCGGATGCCCTGGGCCTTGGCCCAGTTGATGAAGTCGGCGACGACGAGGAAGTAGCCCGGGAACCCCATGGAGGTGATGACGCCGACCTCGAACTCGGCCCGCTGCCGGACCTCGTCGGAGATGCCTCCGGGGTAGCGGAACCGCAGGCCCTCCTCGACCTCCTTGACCAGCCAGGAGTCCTCGTTCTCTCCCTCCGGGCACGGGAAGCGCGGCATGAACGTGCCGTTGCCCTCGGTGAACGAGACGTCGCACCGCTCGGCGATGAGCAGGGTGTTGTCGCACGCCTCACGCAGGTCGTACTTGTCGACCCACAGCGAGCGCATCTCCTCGGGGCTCTTGATGTAGTAGTCGTCGCCGTTGAAGGCGAAGCGCTGGCCCGGCCCGTCGCCGGCCGGGATGTCCATCGTCGAGCCGGAGTTGATGCAGAGCAGGTGCTCCTGGCTCTTGGCGTCCTCGCGCATGACGTAGTGGGAGTCGTTGGTCGCGAGCAGCGGGATCTGGAGGTCCTTGGCCAGCCGGAGCAGCCCGTCGCGCACCCGGGTCTCGATGGACAGCCCGTGGTCCATCAGCTCGAGGAAGTAGTTGTCACGGCCGAGGATGTCCTGGAACTCGCCGGCGACCCTGCGCGCCTCGTCGTACTTGCCGTAGCGCAGGTGGACCTGCACCTCGCCGGACGGGCACCCGGTGGTGCCGATGATGCCCTTGCCGTGCCTGGCGAGCAGCTCTCGGTCCATCCGGGGCTGCTTGAAGAAGCCGTCGCGCCAGGCGCCGGTGGTGAGCCGGAACAGGTTGTGCATGCCCTCGGTCGACTCCGACAGCAGCGTCATGTGGGTGTAGGCGCCGCGGGCCGAGACGTCGTCGGGTCCGCCGTCGTAGAAGTTGACGCCCTTGCGCTCGAAGCGCGAGATGTTGGGGGTGAAGTAGGCCTCGATGCCGATGATCGGCTTGACCCCGGCGGCCTTGCACTTCTTGTAGAACTCGTAGGCGCCGAAGACGTTGCCGTGGTCGGTCATCGCGATCGCGGGCATGCCCAGCTCGGCGGTGCGTTCGGCCAGCTGCTGCAGGCGGGCAGCACCGTCGAGCATGGAGTACTCGGTGTGCACGTGGAGGTGCACGAAGGAGTCGCGAGAACCTTCAGCCATGGGCGGGGTACTGCTCCCAACACGGGTCGAGACGGACAGGAACCAGGCAGCCCGGCAGGTGCAGCCGGGTGTCTGTCTCGGGGAAGAACGTCAGCGTACGCGACCCCCGGGGTCGATCGTCGCAGGCACCACGGACAGTTCCGCAGCGCGGGTGGACCGCCGCGACCTAGGGTCGGCACATGGGGTTCCTCGACCGCTTCCGCCGCCGCAGCACCGCCACCTCTGGCACGCCGCCCGAGCCCGACCCGGAGACGCCGCGTCCGTCGATCGAGGACCAGCGGGACGACGCCGGCGCGCTCGCGGCAGGGCAGCTCGGACCCGGTCTCTGCTCCCGTGAGGACGCGGTCTCCTGGCTGGCCGACGTGATCGAGGACGACCCCGAGTCCTACCCCGACCTCTCGGCTCGGGACGCCGTCGAGATCTTGGCGGCGACGTGGGCACGGCTGGCCGCCGTACAGGCGAGCTGGTCCGACGAGGGCGACTACACACGCCTCCGCGCGGCCTTCGACGAGCTCGACGCCAGTGGAGTGGTCGCCCGGATGAACTTCGCCTGCTGCCAGACCTGCGGGCACTCCGAGATCGGTGACCAGAGCACCGGCGCGTCGCGCGGCTACACGTTCTTCCATCAGCAGGACGCCGAGCGACTGGGCCCCGACGGTGGCGACCTCTACCTGGCCTTCGGTGCCTTCGGCCCGGACCAGGCGCTCGCGGGCTCCGAGGAGAGGGTCGCCGCCGAGGTCGTGGACACCCTGACCCGGCACGGGCTCGGCGTCGAGTGGGACGGCACGAACCAGCAGCGGATCAGGCTGCCCGACCTGCGCTGGCGCAAACGGCTGCCCGTCGGCTGATCAGCGGTCCGGGTCGTCACGGCCGGCCGCGTCCAGCGACTCCGCGATCACGACGTCCATGATCCGCGAGATCCGCTCGGCCCCGAGCTCCGGCGCGCTCTCGGCCATCCGTACCGCGATCGCCCGCTCGCGGTCGGCGTCACGGCGGTCACCCGACTTGTGCGGCTGTACGACGCGGGTCAGGGCCACCCGGCGGGCGAGCAGGTCGGCGATCTGGTCGTCGACCTCGTCGATCATCCACCGGTAGAACCCGAGCGGGTCGGGGCCGGGCCAGGCCATCTTGATGTCGGGCGAGCGCTCCTCGTTGCCCCAGCCGTCGGTGCGCTCCAGCTCGACGAGGCCGTGCTTGAGGTAGAAGTCGCGGGCCGACGTGTTGGAGTCGAAGACCCACAACGCGAAACCACCGTCGAGGCGCGACTTCACCAGGTCGAGCAGCGCGCTGCCGACGCCATGGCGTTGCGCCGAGGGGTCGACGTACAGGGAGTTGAGCCAGTGCGGCGTGAGGTTGACGAAACCGACGAGCCGGTCGCCGGAGAAGGCCAGCCAGACCTCGCGCAGATGCAGGTCCCAGTCGCCCACCCAGGCACGCACGTCGGCGTCGTCGTGCGCCAACGGCGGCATCAGTGGCTCGGCGGCCTTGCGCACCACCAGGTAGAGCTCGGCCACGGCCGGCAGGTCTTCCCGGGTGCCGCGCCGGATGGTCAGGTCAGGGTCAGCCATGCCGCCGACCTCAGTCGGAGGCCCGGATGACCTCGAGCGCGTGCGCCAGGTCGTCGGGATGGGGCGACTCGTACTCGACGTACTCCCCGGTGTCGGGGTGGTCGAAGCCAAGCTTCACGGCGTGCAGCCACTGGCGCTCGAGTCCCACCCGGGCGGCCAGGGTCGGGTCGGCCCCGTAGGTGAGGTCGCCGACGCACGGGTGCTTCAGCGCCGCCATGTGCACGCGGATCTGGTGCGTGCGGCCCGTCTCGAGGTGGACCTCGAGCAGGCTGGCGAACCGGTGCGCCTCGATCGTGGAGTAGTGCGTGACGCTGTTGCGACCGTCGGCCATCACCGCGAACTTGTAGTCGTGGCGCGGATGCCGGCCGATCGGCGCGTCCACGGTGCCCTCGTGCGGGTCCGGGTGGCCCTGCACCAGCGCGTGGTAGGTCTTGTCGACGGTGCGGTGGCGGAAGGCGTTCTTCAGCACGGAGTAGGCCCGCTCGGACTTGGTGATCACCATGACCCCCGACGTGCCGACGTCGAGGCGCTGCACGATGCCCTGACGCTCGGAGGCTCCGCTGGTGGCGATCCGGAAGCCGGCGCCCGCGAGGTGCCCGACGACGGTCGGGCCGGACCATCCCGGTGACGGGTGTACGGCGACCCCGACGGGCTTGTCGATCACCACGATCGACTCGTCGTCGTGGATGATCTTGATGCCCTCGACGACCTCGGCGCGGACCTCGAGCGGGTCGACCTCGACGGGGATCGACACGTCGAGCAGCGAGCCGGTGTGCACCCGGTCGCTCTTGCCCACCGGGCCGCCGTCGAGCTGCACGTGGCCGTGCGAGATGAGGTCGGCGGCGCGGGTGCGGGAGAACCCGAACATCCGTGCCATGGCGGCGTCGACGCGCTCGCCGGCGAGGCCTTCGGGGACGAGCACGGTGCGGTGGTCGGCGTACGAGCTCACGGGGTCGCTCCGCCGGTCTCGATCTCGTCGCCGGGCTCGTCGCGCTCGCGCGATCCGTCGAGCGCGATGCCGCGGAAGGTCTGGAGGATGATCAGGCCCGCGGCGAGGTTGATGCAGATGTCGGCGATGTTGAACACCGGCCAGTTGGGCAGCTGCAGGAAGTCGACGACGTGGCCACGCATCGGGCCGGGCTCGCGGAACAGCCGGTCGGTGAGGTTGCCGCCGACACCGGCCAGCAGCAGGCCGAAGGCCACCGCCCAGACGCCGTTGCGCACCCGGACGCTGAAGGCCAGCACGAGGCAGACGGCGACGATGGCCAGGCAGCTGAGCGCCACGGTGAACTCGGTGCCGGTCGAGAACGCGGCGCCCGGGGTTGAACGTGAGGTGCAGGGTGAGCAGGTCACCGATCAGCTCGCGGTCGCGGCCGCCGTCGAGCGCGTTGACAGCCCAGGTCTTCGTGCCGAGGTCGAGCGAGTAGGCAAGGAGAGCGGTGACCGGGAAGAGCCACCACAGGCCGAGCCCGCGTGGCCGGGGCGCCGGTTGGTCCGGCTCGGCGTGGTCGCTGGTGTTCAGCGACGCTCCTCCCGTTGCTTGCATGGCAGGCACAGTGTGGCACGCGGGAAAGCCATCAGCCGCATCTTGCCGATGGGCTCACCGCAGGAGTCACAGACCCCGTAGGTGCCGTCGTCGATGTGGGCCAGGGCCCGGTCGATCTGGGCCAGCATGTCGCGCTCGTTGTTGACGACGGTGAGCTCGTGGTCGCGCTCGAAGCTGGTGGCGCCCATGTCGGCCTGGTCCTGGCCGGCGCCGTCGCCGGCGTCCTTCATGAGAACGGCCAGCTCGCGCTCCTGCTCCTCGATGAGGGAGACGAGGCGGTCGCGGTGCTCGTGCAGCTCGTCGACGACCTCCTTGAGCTCCGCCTTGGTCCAGGGGGTCTCGCCCTCCTTGACGGCCAGCGAGCTCGCCGACGCCTTGCGCGGCGCCGCCTTCTTCACGGGTGCCTTGGTGGCTGACGCCTTGCGGGGCGCCGCGTCGCGCTTGGGCGACACCGCCTTCGCGAGCGCTGCCGACTTGTCGGGAGCCGCCTTCTTCACCGGAGCCTTCTTCACAGTCGCTGCCTTCTTGGCCGAAGCCAACTTCTCGGGTGACTTCTTCGCAGGTGCCGCCTTCGTGGCCGGCGCCGCCTTCTTCGCGGGTGCCTTCTTCGCCGGAGCCTGCTTCGTCGAAGCCTGCTTCGCAGGAGCCGCCTTCTTGGCGGGTGCCTTCTGCACCGGAGCCTTCTTCGCCGAAGCCTGCTTCGCAGGAGCCGCCTTCTTGGCGGGTGTCTTCTTCGCCGGAGCCTTCTTGGCGGCCGCCTTCGTCGCCGGGGCTGCCTTCTTGGTGCCGGCTGCCGAGTTCGCCGCCGACTTCCGGCCGATCACCTTCTTGGCTGCCGCTGCCGCCGTACCCGTCAACGACTTGCGCGTACTGCGAGCCACGAGAGCCCCCTCATGAGGAAAAGAAAAAAGATGTGGCCGCGCCACATGCTCGCAGGGAGGGTAGCCCCTTCCCAGATGCGCTTCAAACAGCCCCGCCGTACGACGACGGCCGGCCCCGGGTCGGGACCGGCCGTCGTCGAACTATGTCGAGATGCGCTCAGGCCTCGTCGTCGCCGAGGATCGAGCGGAGCCGCTTCGGTGCCGACACCTCGCCGCCGGGTCCAGTGGGGCCCCCGAGACCACCGGAGGGAGCGTCGCTCTCGGCATTGCCGTCGAGCGAGGCGAGCTGCTGGGTGAAGTAGCTCTTGAGACGGGAGCGGTACTCGCGCTCGAACGAGCGGAGGTTCTCGACCTCGGCGTTGAGCTTGTCGCGCTCCTTCTCGAGGTCGCCGAACATCTGCTGGCGACGCTCGGCGGTCTCGGAGTCGAGCATCTGCGAACGCTGGCGGGCGTCGGCCTCGAGGCGGTCGGACTTGCCCTTCGACTCCGACTCCAGGCGCTCGGCCTTGGTGCGGGCCGAGCCGACGATCTTGTCGGCCTCGTCCTTGGCCTCCTCGATGAGCTCGTCGGCGTTGCGGGTGGCGATCTCGAGCAGGCGAGCGGCGGCGTTGGACGCCTCCGGCATCGTCGCGACCCGGATCGTCTCGACGGGCGCCGCCGCGGCGGCGACGGGCGCGGCCGGGGCTTCCTTCACGGGCTCGGGCTCGGGCTCCTTGACGGGCTCGGGCGCCTTCTCCTCCACCTTCGCCGGCGCGGAGCCGGAGACCTGCGCCGAGGAGAGCTTGGCCCGAAGATCGTTGTTCTCCTTGTTGAGGCGGGCCAGCTCGGCCTCCACCTCGTCGAGGAACTGGTCGACCTCACCCATGTCGTACCCCTCGCGGAGCCGGACGGGAGTAAAGCGCTTCAGGCTCACGTCCTCAGGCGTCAGCGGCATGACCTCACCCATTCGTTAGTCGGCGTACTTCGATCTGTCTCGTTGGAACAATAGCGCCACATGCGCGCAGGCTGTTAGTGACCCGTGGGGCTGCTGGGTCAGCCGAAGAAGACCATGGCCACGACCCGCAGGAGCAGCCACGCCACGATCATCACGACGAGGAAGCTGAGGTCGAGCGCGATGCTGCCGATCCGCAGCGTCGGCAGCCAGCGGCGCACCAGCTTGATCGGCGGATCGGTCAGCGAGTAGACGACCTCGAGGATGACGAGCAGCGGTCCGCTGGGCCGCCAGCTGCGCGCGAAGACCTGCACCCAGTCGATGATGAATCGCACCCACAGCAGGGCGATGAAGAACCAGAGGATCCCGTAGAGGATCTGACCAACGAGCAGCACCGCGTATCAGCTCTGGTTGAAGAAGCCGCCTTCAGCGATGCGCTCCTTGTCCTCGGCGGCCACCGTGACGTTGGGAGGCGAGAGCAGGAACACCTTGTTGGTCACGCGCTCGATGCTGCCGCGGGTGGCGAACACCAGGCCGGCAGCGAAGTCGACCAGACGCTTGGCGTCGGAGTCGTCCATCTCGGAGAGGTTCATGATCACCGGGGTGCCCTCGCGGAAGTTCTCACCGACGGTGCGAGCCTCGTTGTAGGTGCTCGGGTGCAGGGTCGTGATGCGGCTCAACTCGGCTACTACTCCGGCAGTCGGGACCGAGGCCGGACGACGGCGCTCGGACAGGTCGGACACGGGGGCGGGACGACGGTCGACCTGCTCGTGCGAGGACGTCACGTCGTCGTTGGCGTCGCCGGTGTAGTCGTCGTACCGACCGGTGTCCTCGAGCAGGCCGAGGTACTCGCCGATCCTGCGCATCGCGCCGCTCATGACAGTTTCCTCCGGTACGTCGTGGCGCCCGCTGCGGGCACCGTCGTCTGGTTCTCGACACTACAAGACGGGAGGGCGCGGACCGAGGACCGCAGACCCGACACGCACGTGTGTCGCACCGTGCCTGATGGCCGCTTCGAGGTCGCCGCTCATGCCCGCCGAGACCTGCGTTGCGGCAGGGTGCCGGTCGAGCATCTCGGCACGGATCCCGGCCAGCCGGGCGAACGCCGTGTCGGGGTCCTCGCCCAGGGGCGCGACTGCCATGATTCCTCTCAACCGGAGGGCCCCGCACTCCCCCACCGCGGCCGCCAGCGACAGCAGGTCCGCCGGGTCTGCCCCGGCCCGGCCCGCGCTGCCCGGCGGGTCGAGGCTGACCTGGAGGAGCACGTCGAGGGTCGCGCCGCGCTCGTGGGCACCGCGCTGCAGCCCGGACAGCAGCTTGGCGCGGTCGACCGACTCGACGACGTCGGCGTAGCCGGCGACTGCGGCCGCCTTGTTGCTCTGCAGGCCGCCGATGAAGTGCCACCGGAGACCGAGGTCTGAGCAGTCGTGCGCCTTCTGCAGTGCCTCCTGGTGACGGTTCTCGCCGACGTCGGTGACGCCGAGGTCGGCCAGGATCCGGACGTCTCCGGGCGGGAAGTACTTGGTCACCACCACCAGGCCCGCGGGCGCGTCGTGCCCGGCCGCCTCGCTGGCGGCCTCGATGCGACGGCGTACGCCGGCCAGGCCGGTTGCGATCTCCTGGGAGCGGCTCACGACATCCACACCAGGCCCGCCATCCGCCCGGAGGCGGCGCCGTCGCGGCGGTAGGAGTGGAGGCCGTGGTCCTCGCGGGTGCAGCCGCCCACGTCGACGACGTCGACCCCGGCACGGGCGAGCTGGGTGCGCACACCGGCGCCGATGTCGACCGAGGGCGTGCCCCAGGTGGTGGTGGAGTACGACTCGGGCACGACGGCGGCGACCTCGTCGCGCAGCTGCTCGGGCACCTCGTAGCAGCCGCCGCACACGTGCGGGCCGAGCCAGGCCACGATGTCGCGTGCTCCCTGCTCGCGCATCACCTCGACCGTCCGGGTGGCGATGTCGAGGACCATCCCGGGGCGGCCGGCGTGCACCGCCCCGACGACGCCCTGCGCGGGATCTGCGAGCAGCACGGGCACACAGTCGGCCACCCGGACCATCAGGCCCAGCGCCGGAGTCGTGGTGACGAGCGCGTCGCCGGTCGGCACCTCGCCGAGGTCCATCGGGGCGTCCACCAGGAGCACGTCGTCGCCGTGCACCTGGTTGAGCCGCGCGAACCGGACACCGGCCTCCGCCTCGAGCCGGGTCAGGAGCTCGGGGAACCCCGGCCGGAGGCCCTGCAGGTCGATGGAGGAATCGGTGAAGGCGACGTCCACGTGGACGTCGCCTTCCCGGGTGTCGCTGAACCTGAACACGTGCCTACTTCAGGAAGTCGGGGACGTCGAGGTCGTCGTCGTCGAACTGGACCTGCTTGGGCTGCCGGGTCGGCGCGGACGGCGCAGCCGGGGCGGTCGACTCCGGACGGCTCGGCGCGGTTGACGGCTGGCTCGCCCCGACCGGTGCCGGCTGCCGGGCCTCGGGCCGCTGGGTCGCGACCTGGGCGACCGCTGCCCGGGTCTCGGCCTGGGTCTGCTGCTGGGCCGGGCGACGCAGCCCCGACTCGCCCTCGCGACGCTTGGGCATGCCGCCGTCGAAGCCGGCCGCGATCACGGTCACGCGGACCTCGTCGCCGAGCGCGTCGTCGATGGTGGCACCGAAGATGATGTTGGCCTCCGGGTGCGCCGAGTCGGACACCAGGGCGGCCGCCTCGTTGATCTCGAACAGGCCGAGGTCGGAGCCGCCTGCGATCGAGAGCAGCACACCGTGCGCG
The DNA here is from genome assembly GCA_963825755.1 of uncultured Actinomycetota bacterium. Taxonomy (GTDB): domain Bacteria; phylum Actinomycetota; class Actinomycetes; order Propionibacteriales; family Nocardioidaceae; genus Nocardioides. The sequence continues at coordinate 120,883 of CAWGUS010000023.1, forward strand.
CCGTCGATGCTCGCCTCGAGCAGCGGGCTCGAGACGGCCTGCTCGGCCGCGGCGACGGAGCGGTCCTCCCCCCGGGCGGAGCCGATGCCCATCAGGGCGGAGCCGGCGTTGGCCATCACGGACTTCACGTCGGCGAAGTCGAGGTTGATCAGGCCGGGGGTGGTGATCAGGTCGGTGATGCCCGAGACACCCTGCAGCAGCACCTGGTCGGCCTGCTTGAAGGCGTCGAGCACCGAGACGCTCCGGTCGCTGATCGAGAGCAGCCGGTCGTTGGGGATCACGATGAGGGTGTCGACCTCCTCGCGGAGCTGGGAGATGCCCTCCTCGGCGGAGTTGGCGCGGCGTCGACCCTCGAAGGCGAACGGCCGGGTCACGACGCCGATGGTCAGGGCCCCGAGGGAACGCGCGATGCGGGCCACGACGGGCGCGCCGCCGGTGCCGGTGCCGCCGCCCTCGCCGGCGGTCACGAAGACCATGTCGGCGCCCTTCATGACCTCCTCGATCTCGTCGGAGTGGTCCTCGGCTGCCTGGGCACCCACGTCGGGGTTGGCGCCGGCGCCGAGCCCGCGGGTGAGCTCACGGCCGATGTCGAGCTTGACGTCGGCGTCGCTCATGAGCAGGGCCTGGGCGTCGGTGTTGATGGCGATGAACTCCACGCCCTTGAGACCGACCTCGATCATCCGGTTGACGGCGTTGACTCCACCACCACCGATGCCCACGACCTTGATGATGGCCAGGTAGTTCTGCGCTGCTGCCACGGCTGGTGCGCCTCTTTCCGTGTTTCGGGTCCGGTGCCTCACCGGACGTCCGGGTGGGTTCGCTTGGTGGGGAAGCGATCTCTGCCTTGAACGATGACTCGATCGATCTCGTCGTACGTCGTGCGCCTCGCGGGGCCGGAACTCTAACCGTGAACCTGAGGGTTATAGTTATGTCAACCTCGCGTTGGTCATGACAGTAGGGACGACGGCGCGAGGAACTCGTCAGACACGCCGGTGGGTCACGTGACTTTGACGGATAGTCCACGACAAGACGGCTGGCGAGGAGGTCGTACGGCGACCGTCTTGTTCTGGACTACCGCGCGACGTCGCTGGTGACGGGCTGGCCGGGGACGCTGACGTCGTAGACCTTGGCCTCGCGTGCGGTGAGCAGGGCGGCGAGGACGCCGGCCTTCTCGGCGGAGTCCTCGGCGCTCCCCCACTCGACCCGTCGCTGGTCGCGCAGCACCAGCGCGATCCGGTCGACGGTCTCGACCTCGACGTGGTCGACGCGGTCCGACAGGGCGGCGGGCAGGGCGGAGACGACCTCGGCGGCCTCGCGCAGTGCGTCGCGGTCGGCGGTCGAGAGCACGCGCACGCGGGGTACGCCGCCGGGCGGGCGCTCGTAGTCGCGGAACACGACGCCCTCGGCATCCATCCCCCGCCAGCGACCGCCCAGGTCGACGACGGCGACGACCTGGCGTTCGACGACACGGATCACGACCCCGTCGGGCCAGCGGCGGGTCACGTCGGCCGACTGCACAGCGGCCAGGGCCTCGACGCGCGCCCGCATGGCGCCGGTGTCGAGCGCGGCGAGCTGCTCACCGTCGGGCACGCCGGCGGCCCGCCGGACCTGCTCCTCGCTGAGGAGGTCGGTGCCGGTGACCGTGACGGTCTTCACCGCCAGCACCGAGGAGAAGAAGACCAACCACACCACCGACACCACGGCGGCGACCGCGACGACGAAGGCGAGCACGTAGCGCCACGTGAGCCACCGTCGCGCCCACTGGCGCCGTGCGAAGCGCCGGCGGGTGCGGTCGCGCGACTTCGTGGTCATCGTCGCGCCGCCAGCAGCTCGAGCACGCGGGGCCCGATCGAGGTGATCGTGCCGGCCCCGAGGGTGATGACCAGGTCGCCGTCACGTGCGCGGCGTACGAGCTCGGGAGCCACGTCGTCGAAGTCGGGCAGGTACGCCACGCGCTCCTCCGGCAGGGGTACGGCGTCGGCGACCCGCGCACCGGTGACGGCCGTGTCGGGCTCCTCGCGGGCCCGGTAGACGTCGAGCACGACGACCTCGTCGGCCGCGCCGAGCGCGATGCCCATCTCGGCCGCGAAGATCCGGGTGCGCGAGACCAGGTGCGGCTGGAACGCGACGATGACGCGCCCGGTGCCCGCGATCGAGCGGGCGGCCTGCAGGTCGCCGGCGATCTCGGTGGGGTGGTGGGCGTAGCTGTCATAGACGCGGACGCCGTCGACCGTGCCCTTGAGCTCCATCCGCCGCGCGGTCCCCGTGTACGACGCCAGCCCGGCCCGCAGCGCGGCCTCGTCGTGGCCGAGGGCGACCCCCACGGCCAGGGCCGCGAGCGCGTTCAGGACGTAGTGGTCGCCGGGCACCTGCAGGGCGACGGTCAGGTCGGCCGGCGTGACGTCGGCACCGGCCGAACGTCCGTAGGTCACGACCCGGCGGCCGGCGGCCCGGGCGGCGGCGGTGAGCGAGCGGGTCGCGTCGGAGTCGGCCCACACGACGAGGAAGCCGTCGGGGTCGACGCGTTCGACGAAGTCGGTGAAGGCCTGCCGATAGGCCTCCTCGGTGCCCCACTGGTCGAGGTGGTCGGCCTCGATATTTGTCACGACGGCAGCAAAAGGTGAGTACACGAGGAACGCGCCGTCGCTCTCGTCGGCCTCGGCGACGAACAGGTCGCTGGCGCCCTCGTCGGCGTTGCGGCCGGTGGCGCTGAGCACACCGCCGACGGCGTAGGACGGCTCGGCGCCGGCGTGCAGGAGCGCGGTGACCAGCAGCCCCGTCGTGGTGGTCTTGCCGTGCGTGCCGGCGACGGCCACCACTCGCCGGCCGGCCATCACGGACGCCAGGCCGGCCGAACGGGGCAGCACTCGCAGGCCGCGGCGCTGCGCCTCGACCACCTCGGGGTTGTCCTCGCGCGCCGCCGTCGTGACGACCACGGAGTCGGCCTCGGCCACGTGGTCGGCGGAGTAGCCGAGGTGGCACGGCACCCCGAGCTCGCGCAGCGACGGGAGGAACGGGGTGTCCTGGTCGTCACTGCCGGTGACCGGCAGGCCGCGCGCGGCCATGATGCGCGCGATCGCCGAGAGTCCGGCCCCGCCGATGCCGGTGAAGTGGACCCGGCCCAGCTCGTCGGCCGGCAGCAGCACGTCGGGCACGGGCACCTTCATCGAGCGCCCGCCTCGAGGATGATGCGCGCCAGCTTCTCGTCGGCGTCGAGCGGGATCACGTCTGCGGCCGCCGCGCCCATGGCGGTGAGCCGAGCACGGTCGGTGAGCAGGCCGGGCAGCGTGGCCGCCGCCCACTCAGGGGTGAGGGCTGCGTCTGCGACGAGCAGCCCGCCGCCCGCGTCGACGACCGGCCGCGCGTTCAGCGCCTGCTCGCCGTTGCCGATCGGCAGCGGCACGTAGACCGCGGGCAGTCCCACGCCCGACACCTCCGTCACCGTGTTGCTGCCGGCCCGGCACAGCACGGCGTCGGCCGCGGCGTAGGCGAGGTCCATCCGGTCGACGTACTGCTCGACGACGTAGGTGCCCGCCCCCTCGGGCAGCTCCACGGCGTGCTTCGGCCCGACGACGTGCAGCACCTGGACGCCGGCGGCTGCGAGGGCCGGCGCGGCCTGCGAGACGGCGGCGTTGATGCGGGCGGCGCCCTGGGACCCGCCGGTCACCAGCAGGGTGGGCCGGTCGGCCGCGAGCCCGAACCGGGCCAGCGCCTCGTCGCGCAGGGCGGCGCGGTCGAGGGTCGAGATCATCCGCCGGATGGGGAGCCCGATGTAGGTCGCATGCGGCAGGACGGTGTCGGGGAAGCTGGTCGCGACGTACGGCGTGAGGCGCGCACCGAGCCTGTTGGCGATGCCGGCGATCGCGTTGCCCTCGTGCACGACCAGCGGCAGGCCGCGCGAGCGGGCGGCGAGGTAGGCCGGCACCGAGACGTAGCCGCCGAAGCCGACGACCACGTCGGGACGCACCCGGTCGACGACCTCGACCGCGGCCCGGCGGGCGGCCCGTAGGCGGCCGGGCACCCGGAGCAGGTCGCCGCCCGGGCGGCGAGGCAGCGGCACGCGCGGCACGAGCTCCAGCGGCAGGCCGGCTTCGGGGATCAGCCGGGCCTCGAGCCCCTCGCGAGTGCCGAGGCAGGTGATGACGGTGTCGGGGGCCAGTCGGCGCAGGGCGTCGGCCGTGGCGAGCAGGGGCGAGGTGTGGCCGGCGGAGCCACCACCGGCAAGCAGAACGTGCATCACCCGTCAGCCTAGGCGCCGGCCACCCGCAGCGAGCCCGGCGGACCGGTTGCGCCTACGGGCTGCCAGCGCGGCAGCGGCCTCGGGCTCACGCCGGGCGAACCCGATGAGCAGGCCGAGGGCCACCAGCGACGGCAGCAGCGCCGAGCCGCCGTACGACACCAGGGGCAGCGGGATGCCGATGACGGGCAGGAGCGCGAGCACCATGCCGACGTTGATCATCATCTGGCCGAGCAGCCACACGATGATGCCGAAGCTCATGTAGCGGGTGAACGGGTCGGTGGTGTGGAGGGCCACCCGGAGGGCGGCGTAGGCGATGGTGAAGAAGAGAGAGATCACGAGCAGGGTGCCGACCAGGCCGAGCTCCTCGCCGAGCACGGCGAAGATGAAGTCGGTGTGGGCCTCGGGCAGGTCGCCCCACTTCTGGGTGCTGGCTCCGATGCCCTGGCCGAACCAGCCGCCGGTGGAGAGCGCGTAGAGACCGTGTGCGGGCTGCCAGCCGGTGCCGTGGAAGTCGGTGAACGGGTCGACGAACGACGTGAGCCGCTCGCGCCGCTCGGAGTTCGTGGTCGCCAGGAACAGCGCGACGACGCCGATGATCGACGTCGCGAACACGAACAGCCGCGCGGGCGCGCCGACCACCCACAGCATGGCGAGCAGGATCGCGAACAGTACCAGTGCGGTGCCGAGGTCCTTGCCGGCCACCACGAGCCCGGTGGCGAGCATCATGCCCGGCACGACCGGGATCATGATCTCGTGGACGCGGTCGAGACGGCGCTCCTTGCGGGCGTAGATGTTGGCCGCCCACAGCACCAGCCCGAGCTTCGCGATCTCGGAGGGCTGGATGGCCAGCGGGCCCAGTGCGAGCCAGTTCTGGTTGCCGTTGCGCTCCTCGCCGAGGAACGTGGTGAGGAGCAGCAGCGTGAGGGAGACGATGTAGCCCGGCCAGGCGAGCTGGCGGATCCACTGGTGCGGCAGGCGCGAGGCGAGCCAGGCGGCCGGCAGGCCGATGATCACCCAGAGCAGCTGGCGCTTGACCACCGTGTAGGAGTCGCCGGTGCCGCGGTAGGACGAGACGCTCGACGCGCTCAGCACCATGATCAGGCCGATGGTCAGCAGCAGCGCCGACGCACCGAGCAGCAGGTAGTAGGACGTGAGGGGCCGGTCGAGGGCGTGGCGCACGGTGGCCAGCCACGACGACAACGAACGACGACCCTGTGCGGCCCCTGCGGAGACCCGGCCGGTGCCACGGCCGTCGACCCGGTCGGGACTCGTCGTCGCCATCGGTCCCTCCCCGGTCATCCGCTCTGGGTCACTCGCCGTCGGTCAGTCGTCCCTGCCTGCCGCCCGCGCCCGGACCGCTGCGGCGAACGCGTCGCCGCGTGCGCCGTAGCTCGCGAACATGTCCATCGACGCACATCCCGGGGCCAGCAGCACGGTGTCGCCCGGACGGGCGAGATCGGCCGCAGCCCCCACGACGCGCTCCATGGGGTCACCAGTCTCCCGGTCGCCGATCTCGACCACGGGCACATCGGGCGCGTGTCGCGAAAGCGCGTCGGCGATGACGTGGCGGTCGCGCCCGATGAGTACGACGCCGCGCAGGCGGCCCCGGACCGCTTGCACGAGCTCGTCGAACCGGGCCCCCTTGGTCAGCCCGCCGGCGACCCAGACCACGGGCTCGTAGGCCTGCAGCGACGACTGGGCCGCGTGCGGGTTGGTGGCCTTGGAGTCGTCGACCCAGTCGACGCCTTCGACCGTGGCGACGTGGGCGATGCGGTGGCCGTCGGGACGGAACGCGCGCAGGCCGTCGCGCACGGCGGCCTGGGAGACGCCGTGCGCCCGGGCGAGGGCTGCGGCCGCCAGGGCGTTCGCGACGAAGTGCGGTGCGGGTGAGGCGAGGTCGGCGATGGTGCAGAGCTCGGCGGCACTGGTGTCGCGCTGCTCGATGAACGCGCGGTCGGCGAGGATGTCCTCGACCACGCCGAGCATGCCGACACCGGGCATGCCGAGGGTGAACCCGATGGCCCGGGCGCCCTCGACCACCTCGGCCTCCTCGACGAGCCGGCGGGTCTCGGGGTCGGCGACGTTGTAGACGGCCGCCCGCTGCACCTGGTCGTAGATGCGACCCTTGTCGGCGGCGTACTCGTCGATGGAGGAGTACCAGTCGAGGTGGTCCTCGGCGACGTTGAGCACCACGGCCGCCTCGGCGCTCATCGAGTCGGCGTAGTGCAGCTGGAAGCTGGAGAGCTCGACGGCGAGGACGTCGTAGGGCTCGGGGTCCATGACGGCCTCGACGATCGGCAGCCCCACATTGCCGACGGCGATCGAGCGGAGCCCGGCCGCGCGCAGGATCCCGTCGAGCATCTGCACGGTCGTGGTCTTGCCGTTGGTGCCGGTGACGGCGAGCCAGGGCGTCGAGTGCTCGGGGTCGCGCAGCCGCCAGGCGAGCTCGACCTCTCCCCACACGGGGATGCCCCGGGCCCGGGCCTGGGCGAGCAGCGGGGCGTCGGGCCGCCAGCCGGGCGAGGTGACGACGAGGTCGACGTCGTCGGGCAGGGTGGCCGTCGCGCCCTCCCCCAGGCGGATCGTCGCGCCGAGCACCTCGAGCAGCTCAGCCTTCTCGGCCATGGTGTCGCTGCTCTGCTCGTCGAGCGCGGTGACACCGGCGCCGAGGTGGTTGAGGTTGTCGGCCGCCGCGAAGCCGGACACCCCGAAGCCTGCGACGACCGCGCGCACGCCGTCCCAGGAGTCGTGGCGGCCGAGATCGAGCGGTGAGGTCATCCGGCGCCGGCCACCCATTCGGCGTAGAAGATGCCGAGCCCGGCGGCGACGCAGAGCCCGGTGATGATCCAGAACCGGATGACGATGGTGATCTCGGCCCAGCCGAGGTTCTCGAAGTGGTGCTGCAACGGGGCGATCCGGAAGATGCGCCTGCCCGTCCCGGTCAGTCGTCGGGTGACCTTGAACCAGCTCACCTGCAGCATCACCGAGAGCGTGACGGCGACGAACAGGCCCCCCAGGATGATCAGCAGCAGCTCGGTGCGGGTCAGGATCGCAAGGCCGGCCAGCGCGCCGCCGAGCGAGAGCGAGCCGGTGTCGCCCATGAAGATCTGGGCGGGCGAGGCGTTCCACCACAGGAACCCGAAGCAGGCGCCCATGATCGCGGCGGCGACCACGGCGAGGTCGAGGGGGTCGCGCACCTCGTAGCAGGTCGCGCCCTGGTTGACGGCGCACGACTGGTTGTTCTGCCAGATGTTGACCAGTGTGTAGGCGCCGAACACCATCACGCAGGCACCGGTGGCCAGCCCGTCGAGGCCGTCGGTGAGGTTCACGGCGTTGCTGGTGCCGGTGACGATCAGCCAGATCAGCAGCACCACCAGAATCATCGGGAGCTTCCACGACTCGAAGTCTCGGATCCAGCTGATGTGCAGCGCGGCGGGCGTCTGGCCGCGCTCGTCCTCGAGCGCCGGTGAGAGCGCGAGGATGCCGAACGTGACGGCGATGACGGTCTGGCCGATCATCTTGGCCTTGCTGCGCAGGCCGAGGCTGCGCTGCTTGACGATCTTGATGAAGTCGTCGAGGAAGCCGACGACACCGAGGCCCACGAACAGGAAGATCAGCAGGAGCGCGGACACCGACGGCGTCGATCCGGTGATCAGCTTGGCGAGGAAGTAGGCCAGCACCGACGACAGGATGATGACGATGCCGCCCATGGTGGGCGTGCCGCGCTTGGTGTGGTGGCTGGTCGGCCCGTCGTCGCGGATCTCCTGCCCGTAGCCGCGGCTGGACAGCACCGTGATCGCGAAACGGGTGCCGACGAGGGAGAAGAGGAGAGCAAGACCACCGCCGAACAGGATGGCTCTCATCGGCTGCCCCTCTCAGGTGGTCGGTGGGCGATCAGTGCGTCGGCGACGTGCTCGAGGGCTGCGCCGCGCGAGGCCTTGACGAGCACGACGTCAGGGGCCGACACATTCTCCATCACCCAGCGGAGTGCCTCGTCCCGGCTCGCCGTGACGATCGCCTCACCCGGCCATCCGGGTACGGCGCGTGCCCCGGCCGCGATGGCCTCGGCCTCGGGGCCGACGGTGACCACGACGTCGAGGCCGGCCTCGGCCGCGACCCGGCCGATGTCGGCGTGGGCAGCAGCCGACTCGTCGCCGAGCTCGAGCATGACGCCGAGCACGGCCACGCTGCGGCCGTCGCGGGCCGAGCCGATGCGGGCGACCGTCTGGATCGCGGCACGCATCGAGGCGGGGTTGGCGTTGTACGCGTCGTTGACCACCACCAGCCCGTCGGGCCGCTCGTGCAGCTCCATCCGCCAGCGGCTCGTCGCGACGCTGCCGGTGAGCGCGTGGGCCACCACGTCGAGCCCGACGCCGATCGCCAGCGCCATCGCCGCCGCGGCAGCCGCGTTGGGCACCTGGTGCTCGCCGGCCTGTCCGAGGCGCACGGGCCGCCACCGGCCGTCGTACCCGATCTCGAAGGTGGGCCGGCCGAGCTCGTCGAGCTCGAGGCCGCGCCACGTCACGTCGCCGGCCGAGCCGAAGGACAGGACGTGCGCGGAGGTGCGCTCCCCCATCGCCGCGGTGAGCTCGTCGTCGGCGTTGAGCACGGCGGTGCCGTCGGGAGGCAGGGCCTCGACGATCTCGCCCTTGGCCTGCGCGATCGCGGCCTGGCCGCCGAACTCGCCGATGTGGGCGGTGCCGACGTTGATCACGGCAGCCACCCGCGGCGGTGCGAGCTCGCAGAGGTAGCCGATGTGGCCGATGCCGCGGGCGCCCATCTCGACCACGAGGTACGACGTCTCCGGCGTGGCCCGCAGGACCGTGAGCGGCACACCGATCTCGTTGTTGAAGTTGCCCGCCGTCGCGACGGTCGGGCCCACAGCGGTGAGCACCTGGGCGAGGTAGTCCTTGGTGCCGGTCTTGCCCTGCGAGCCGGTGAGCGCCAGCACCGTGACGTCGGGCAGGGCGTCGAGGACGTGCCGCGCGAGACGGCCCAGAGCGGCGACGGGGTCGGCGACGATCACCGCGGGCACGCCGGTGTCGCTTGTGCCGAGCACCGCGGCGGCACCGGCCTCGACGGCGGCCTCGGCGTACGCATGACCGTCGACGTGCTCGCCCGCGACGGCCACGAAGAGCCCGCCGGGCACCACCTGGCGGCTGTCGATGAAGGCCGGGCCGGTGACCATGACGCCGTCGTCGCGGGCGACCTGCCCCCCGACGACCTCGGCGACCTCGGCGAGGCTCATCGGGATCACCTGGTCACCTCGCGGATCGCGGCCGCGGCGACCTCGCGGTCGTCGAACGGGTGGACCACGCCCTCTATCTCCTGGCCGTCCTCGTGCCCCTTGCCGGCGACGAGCACGATGTCGCCGGGCCGCGCGCGGCGTACGGCGTCGCGGATCGCCTCGCGCCGGTCGCCGATCTCGACGACCTCGCCCGGCCCGCGCGGTGCCGGCGACCATGGCCGCCCGGATCGCGGCGGGGTCCTCGGTGCGGGGGTTGTCGTCGGTGACGATCAGGACGTCCGCGAGCCGGGCGGCGATCTCGCCCATCATCGGCCGCTTGCCGGGGTCGCGGTCGCCGCCGGCGCCGAGCACGACGATGACCTGCCCGAGGTGAGCGGGCGCAGCGTGCCGATGGCGGCCTCGACGGCGTCGGGCTTGTGGGCGTAGTCGACGACCACGACGAAGTCCTGGCCGGCGTCGACGCGTTCGAGTCGGCCCGGGCACGCCGTCGCCGGCCGCGATGCCGGCAGCGACGCGCACCGACTCGAAGCCGAGCTCCGCGCACGACGCGACCGCGGCCAGCGCGTTGGAGACGTTGAAGGCAGCCCGGGAGGCCGACGCCGGCGTCGACCGCCAGGCCGTCGGGCCCGAGCACCGTGAAGCTCGAGCCGGTGGCCGTGGCCTCCACGTCCACCGCCTGCCAGTCGGCGTCGGCGCCGGTGATCGAGAACGTGCGGACGGGGATGCCGGCCTCCTCGAGCGAGCCGGCGGCCGTAGGCGTCGTCGACGTTGGCGAGGCCGAGCCGCGCTCGCTCCGGTGTGAAGAGCGACGCCTTCGCCGCGAAGTAGTCGTCGACGTCGGCATGGAAGTCGAGGTGGTCGCGGCCGAGGTTGAGGAAGATCGCCACGTCGAAGACGACCCCGTCGACGCGCCCCATCACCAGCGCATGGCTGGAGACCTCCATCGCGCACGTGGCCACGTTGCGCTCGCGCATCAGTGCGAACAGGCCGTGCAGGTCGGGGGCCTCGGGGGTGGTCAGAGCGGTCTTCACTTCTTCGCCTGCGGATGCGGGTGCCGACGGTGCCGATCACGGCCGCCGGGATGCCGGCTCGCTGGAGCCCGCTCTCGGCGAGGCGGGTGGTGGTCGTCTTGCCCTGCGTGCCGGTGACCGCCGAGCATCCGCAGCCCGGTCGCCGGGTCGCCGTAGATCCGCGCAGCCAGCGGCCCGAGCACCGAGCGCGGAGCGGGTACGACGACCGCCGGGGTCCCCGGGGGCAGCCGGTCGGCTCCGGCCCGATCGGTCAGCACGGCCACGGCGCCGGCGGCGAGCGCGGCGTCGGCGAAGTCGGCGCCGTGCGCGCGGGTGCCCGGCAGGGCGGCGTACAGGTCACCGGGCTCGACGCGCTGCGTGCTGAGGGTGACGCCGGTGACGCTCGACCGACGCGTCGCCGCGTCACGTCGACGGCGGTGCGCGAGCCCAGCCAGGTCGCCAGGTCGGCGAGCACGTGCGGGGTCGGGCGACGGGGGCGGGTCTGGCCCGCTGCGACCCCGTGCGCCTTGTCGCTCACCACGCCCGGAGAGTATCGCCGCAGCCGTCGGTCACCACTCGACGGGCAGGCGCGAGGGCCGGGTGCCGGTGGGCGGCGACCTGGTAGCGGCCGAGGGCGTAGCCCATGATGCGCGAGAACGCCGGGCCGCCGATCGAGCCGCCACCGCCATCGACCTTCGGGCCGTGCACGACGACGTACACGGTGAAGCGCGGGTCGTCGGCCGGCGCGAAGCCGGCGAAGGACACGGAGTTGGACCCGTCGTAGCAGCCGCACTCCTGCGCTGACGCGCTGTGCGGTGCCGGTCTTGCCGGCGACGCGGTAGCCCGGGACCTGCGCGCGCCGGCGCGACGCCGACCTCGTCGTCGACGACACGCTCCATCATCAGCATGGTCTGGTGGGCGGCCTTCTCGGCTGACCACCCGCCGCTCGGTGGCGGTGTCGGTGCCGACCTCGACGCCCTCGTCGGTGACCGCGCTGCCGCGGATCAGGCTCGGGTCGACACGCACGCCACCGTTGGCGATGGTGTTGACCGCCGCGGCCATCTGCACGGCGTTGACCGACAGCGACTGGCCGAACGCGACGCGGTCCTTGGTCTGCGACGTCATCGCCTCGCCGGGGGTCAGGATGCCCCGGGTCTCGCCGCGGACGCCGATGTTCGTCTTCTCGCCGAGGCCGAACCTCTCGAGGTACGCCGTCAGCTCGGGCGGGGTGAACTTGTCGGCGGCGAGCACGGTGCCGATGTTGGAGGACTGGGCGATGACGCCGGCCATGCGTCAGCCGGATGTCGCCGTGGTCGAACCAGTCGCCGATCGGCCGGTCCTGCCGGTTCAGTGACGGCGGCACCCTGATCTTGGTGCGGGGCGTCACCTTGCCCGCGTCGATGAGGGACGAGACGGTGAGCACCTTCTCGACCGAGCCCGGGCTCGTAGGGATCGCTCAGCGCGCGCGAGCCGAGGTCGTCCTCCGGGAAGTCGAGCGGACGGTTCGGGTCGTACGTCGGCCCGTCGGCGAGCGCGAGGATCTCACCGGTCCGCGAGTCCATGACGACCGCGGCGCCCGACTCGGCGTCGGTACTTGTCGATCGTCTGGGTGAGCACCTTCTGGGTGAACCAGGTGAGGTCGCGGTCGAGGGTGGTGCGCAGCGGCGCGCCGTCGACGGGCTTGACGGTGGAGCTCTCGCCGAGGGGGACGCGGTAGCCGCGGCCCTCGGTGTAGACCGCCTGGCCGTCTTTGCCCGCGCAGCTGCTTGTCGAAGGTCCGCTCGAAGCCGCCGAGCGGCTCGTCGGTGCCCATGAAGCCCAGCACGTTGGCGGCGACCTCGCCGGCCGGGTAGTCGCGGACCGGGTCCTCGGCGGTGGTGATGCCCTCGAAGCCCAGCTCGTCGAGCTTCTCGACGACGTCGGTGGCCTGCGTGGACGGCACGCGCCGGGCGATGTACTGGAAGCGTCCGCCGGCCGCGTCCTCGCCGCCGTCGAAGCGCAGCTTCTCGAGGGTGCGGAAGTAGTCGACGCCGAGATCGGTCGCGAGGATCTTGGCGCAGCTCGTTGGCGTCGTCCCTGGTCATCAGCGGGTCGGCGATGACCATCTTGCCGGCGACCGAGTCGGCCAGCGGCACGCCGTTGCGGTCGAGGATGTCGCCCCGCGCGGCGGGCAGGACGACGTCCTGGACGCCCTCCGCCGCCGCCATCGCGGCGTAGGCGTTCGGGTCGATGCCCTGCAGCTGCACCAGCCGCGCCCCGAACACCGAGAGCACCATCGCGATGACCACGAACCCGAAGCGCAGGCGGAACTTGGGCGTCCCCCGGCCGCGACACGACCGCCGCGGCTCTGCCGTGCGGTGGCGGGCTGGGGGCGGTTCGACGGCAAGGCGTGCTCCGGGTGGTCTGGGGACGGCGGACTTCTCCCCATGTCTACCGGTCGGAACGGGCCGGCCGGCCGAGGCTGCGCCCCGATGGAGAACGTGTCGCGTCAGCGGCGGTTCTTCTTGTTCTTCTTCTTGTTCTGTGTTGTCGCCCTGCTGGTCTCGTCGTGGGCGGTGGCGTCGGGGGCGGGCACCTCGACGACGGTCGACCGGCGGGTTGAGCGTCGCGGGCTTCGCTGCCGGCCGGCGCGTGAGCTGGAGCGCATTCTCCGGCGTCGCCGGCGCCGGCGTACCGGTCACCGTGCCGTCGAGACCGAGGAAGGCCGGGGCCGCCGGAATGACCATGCCCATCTGCTGCGCCTGCGTCGCGATGCGCTGCGGGCTGCGCAGCTCGTCGAGCTCGCGGCGCAGGGTCTGCTCGCGCGCGGCCAGCGTGGTGGCCTGCTCCTCGAGGTCGCTGGCGGCGAACGAGGCCTGCTGCATGGAGGTGTTGAACAGCAGCAGGCCGACCACGCCGCCGAGCAGCACCAGGCTGACCAGCGTCACGAACGGCACCCGCGGCGCCCGCGCGCGGGCGCGGGGTACGACGCTGAGACGGGCGCGCTCGACGGCCGCCTCGGCGATGTGGGCGACGCGGGTGCGGAGCTGGACGGCCGGGACTGCTCATGTCAGGCGACTCCTCGTGACGGCTTGCTGTCTGGGAGTGGGACGGGGACGGGTGCGCTCGACCGCGCGCAGCCGGACCGAGGCGGCGCGCGGGTTCTGCTCGATCTCGTGCTCGTCGGCGACCTCGGCACCACGGGTGACCAGGCGAGTGACGGGCTCGGCGCCCTCGGGGACGAACGGCAGGTCCTCGGGCACGTCGAGGCGGGTGGCCTCGGTGAAGGCCCGCTTGACCAGCCGGTCCTCGAGCGAGTGGTAGGACTCGACGACGACCCGGCCGCCGACGCCGATCACGTCGATCGCCGCGGGGATCGCCCGGCTGCAGCACGGCCAGCTCGTCGTTGACCTCCATGCGCAGGGCCTGGAACGTGCGCTTGGCCGGGTGCCCGCCGGTGCGCCGCGCGGGCGCCGGGATCTCGGCGTAGAGGAGCTCGACGAGGCGGGCCGACGTCGGTGAACGGCTCCTTCTCGCGCTCGCGCACGACCGCGCGGGCGATCTTGCTGGCGAACTGCTCCTCGCCGTACTCCTGAGGATCCGGGTGAGCTCGCCGACCGAGTAGGTGTTGAGCACGTCGGCGGCGGTGGGGCCCGTGGAGTCGTCCATCCGCATGTCGAGCGGGGCGTCCTGCGGCGTAGGCGAAGCCGCGCTCGCGCACGTCGAGCTGCATGGACGAGACGCCGAGGTCGAAGAGCACGGCGTCGACGTGAGTCGAGGCCGAGGTCGTCGAGCACGTCGGGGATCTCGTCATAGACGGCGTGGACGCCGATGAAGCGGTCGCCGTAGGGCGCGAGCCGTTCGCCGGCGATCTCGAGCGCGTGCTGTGTCGCGGTCGATGCCGATGACCCGCGCGGTCGGGCAGCGCTCGAGGACCGCCTCGCTGTGGCCACCGAGGCCGAGCGTGCAGTCGACCAGGACGCTGTCGGCGTGGTCCAGGGCGGGCGCCAGGAGAGCGACCACCCGGTCCAGCAGCACCGGGACGTGTTCCGGGCGGTTGCGGGACTCGGACATCGAGGCCCTACCTGCCCAGCGTGCGTGAGCAGGAGGAGACCGGCGGCGAGGCCCCCGGACGCGATGGCCGAGAACACCATCAGGGCGACCACGGCCCGGGCCTGGTCGCGGACGCGCGGTGGCCGACGATCGCGCTGCGAGTGACTGCCCAGGTATTGCTCATGGTCTCGACCCCACGTGTGTGGTGCTGCTGACTGGTGCTCGGTGGTGCGTGCTGCGTGTGACGCCGTGTGGCCAGGTCCCTGCCCGCTCCCGCGATGGGAAGTGCCGTCTGGTGCCGGGGAAGGTGACCCCAGATGGCGCGGGAGAGCGGGCACGAGACCTCGTCCTGCGGCGTCATGTTCTGTTGGTCGTGCCTGGTGCTGTTGGTGCCTGCCCCTAGATGCCGGGGAAGACTTCGTCGCGAGAGATCCGAGAACTTCTGCTCCTGCTCCTCGGAGTACGCCGTCCAGGCCGTCGGGTCCCAGATCTCGATGCGGTTCATCGAGCCGATGACCACCACGTCCTTGCGGAGCGAGGCGTACTCCCGCAGGACCGACGGGATGGAGATCCGGCCCTGCTTGTCCGGCACCTCGTTGGAGGCGGCGGCGAACAGCATGCGCGACGTAGTCGCGAGTGCCCTTGTCGGTGAGCGGCGCCGCGGCAGGCGTTCGTAGAGCTTCTGGAAGTCGTCCATCGACCAGACCGTCAGGCAGCGCTCCTGCCCTCTGGTCACCACGAGTCCCTCCGCCAGCTGATCCCTGAACTTCGCCGGGAGGAAGAGCCGGCCCTTGTCGTCGAGCTTGGGCGTGTAGGTGCCGAAGAACATCCGGACACCTCCCCGCTGCTCGATGGAAGGAGATCGACCCTGTCCTCCACTTCGCACCACATCTACTCCACAACCCTCCACCGTCAACCATCTTTCCGGCGTGTTCTTGCCGCCTGATTCGGGCGCGCCCGTACGCCGCCGGAGTCGGCCGCTGCGGCCGGCTTCCGGGTACGCCGGGGCCTGGCTGAGCGTGGATGGCGCTCCGGCACGGTCGTCGTACCCCTGGAGTGGAGGGTGGGTGGAGGCGACCCCCGGGGAGGAGGCCGCGGGCCCGGGTGGTCGCGGGGGCGAAGCGAAATGGTGGGGACCCGACCGCGGCCAGGACTGTTGCGGGCACGTCATACGGTTGGCTCGCACGCCCTAGAGTGTCGGTGAAGCCGATCGCAGTCGGGTGCGGGAAGGGAGTGGCAGTGACTGAGGTACTGGCAGATCGGCTGGGGACGGAGCCGATCTCGACACCTTGAGCCGGGTCACCGGCAGGGTCCGGACACAACATCGAGAGGGTCATCGAGGGCAAGCCCGACGTGGTGACGGCCGCGCTGGTCGTGATGCTGGCCGAGGGGCACCTCCTCATCGAGGACGTCCCCGGAGTCGGCAAGACCATGCTCAGCAAGGCGCTGGCCCGCAGCATCGACTGCACCGTCCGCCGCATCCAGTTCACCCCCGACCTGCTGCCGTCGGACGTCACCGGGGTCTCGGTGTTCAACCAGGACACCCGCCAGTTCGAGTTCCGGCCGGGCGGCGTCTTCGCCAACATCGTGGTCGGCGACGAGATCAACCGAGCCTCCCCCAAGACCCAGTCCGCGCTGCTCGAGTGCATGGAGGAGCGCCAGGTCACCGTCGACAACTCGACCTACCACCTCGAGGCGCCGTTCATGGTGATCGCGACCCAGAACCCGATCGAGATGGAGGGCACCTACGCCCTCCCCGAGGCCCAGCGCGACCGCTTCATGGCGCGGGTGTCGGTCGGCTACCCGGTCGAGGCCGCCGAGATCGCGATGCTCAACTCCCACACGACGCACAACCCGCTCGACGACCTCGAGCCGGTCACCGACGCCAGCGAGATCCGCAAGCTGGTCGAGATCGTCGGCCAGGTGCACGTCTCCGAGGCCGTGCAGCGGTACGCCGTCGACCTGACCACCGCCACTCGGCACAGCACCGAGCTGATCCTCGGCGCCTCTCCGCGCGCGACCCTGCACCTGGTGCGGGCCGCGAAGGCCGCCGCCGCGATGGCCGGCCGCGACTACGTCCTGCCCGACGACGTCCACGCGCTGACCGGGCCGGTGCTGGCCCACCGGCTGCTGCCGAACGTCGAGGCGGCGATGAGCGGTCGCAGCAGCAGCACGATCCTGGACGGCATCGTCGAGAGCGTCGCGGTCCCCGACCCCGGTACCCCGGGTCCATCGGCCGGTCGTGCGTGAGGCACTCGCCGGCCTGACCGTCCGCGGGCGGGCGTTCCTCGCCGCCGGCGTCACGGCCATCGTCTGCGCCCTGGTCCTCGGCCAGCCGCACGCTGGCGCGGGTCGGCGTGCTGGCCGCCGCACTGCCCTCTCGTGACGGCGTACTTCATCGGGCGGTCGCGCTACCGGCTCGCACTGGTGCGCACGGTCACGCCGCAGCTGGTCGCGGCCGGGCAGTCGGCGCGCGTGCAGCTCACCCTCACCAACGAGGGCCGGACCCCGACCGGAGTGCTGCTCCTCGAGGACCAGGTGCCGTACGTGCTGGGCACCCGCCCCCGCTTCGTGCTGGAGGGCATCGGCCACGGCTGGCGCCGGCACGTCAGCTACCAGATCAGGTCGGACGCCCGTGGGCACTTCGAGATCGGACCCGATGACCGTGCGGGTCAGCGACCCGTTCGGCCTCGTCGAGCTCGGTCGCGCGTTCCACAGCAGTGCACCGCTCACCGTCACGCCGCGCACGGTGCCGCTCCCCCAGATCCCCGTCGGCGGCGCCTGGACCGGGTCGGGCGACAACCGTCCGCGCGCGTTCGCCATCGGCAGCGCCGAGGACGTCACGGTGCGCGAGTACCGCCGCGGCGACGACCTGCGGCGTGTGCACTGGCGCAGCTCGGCCCGCGTCGGCGAGCTGATGGTGCGCCGCGAGGAGCAGCCCTGGCAGTCGCGCGCCACGATCTTCCTCGACAACCGGCTCATCTCGCACCGCGGCCAGGGCATCGCGTCGTCACTCGAGACCGCGGTCTCGGCCGCCGCATCGATCGCCGTGCACCTGACGCACCGCGGCTTCACCGTCCGGCTCGTCACTGCGTCCGGTGAGGATCCGAGCACGGCCTGGCACTTCCGCGACGCCGACGTCAACACCGCTCCCCTGCTCGAGGCGCTCGCCGTCGTGCAGGCGGAGCAGCAGCCCCGGCTCGACACCGGCTGGCTGACCGAGTCGGGGCGCGGTGGCCTGGTCGTCGCCGTACTCGGATCGTGGTCGCCGACCGACCAGCCGTTCCTGTCAGCGGCTGCTCCACCACAGCAGTGCGTCCATGGCGATCGCGCTCGACGTCGACGCCTGGGCTCCGCACCTCCCGCCCAGCACCACGGGCAGCGCCGCCACCGCCCTGGTCGCGCAGGGCTGGCGCGCCGTACCCCTGGCACCGCGTGAACGGCTCGACGCCGCGTGGCAGGAGCTCGGTCGCTCGGGCCGGCGCGCACGCACGGCCGCCGCACCGCAGGACGTGGCCCGATGAGCCGTTCCCGCACCGGGCTCGCCCAGGGCGCCGCGATCTCCGGGGCCGCCGCGCTGACCGTGCTGATCACGGTGATGTCGTGGCGGGGCCTGACGGAGGAAGCCTCACGGTTCCTCGTCCCACTGTTCTTCATCGGCCTCGTCAACGCCGCCATCGGCACCGTCGCGCGCTGGGTGCGCTGGCCGGTGTGGGCGGTGTTCGTGGTGCAGGTGCTGGTGGCCGCGCTCCTGGTGCTCGAGACGGTCACCGGATCGCTGCTGCCCGGCCCCGACGCGCTCGCCGAGTTCGGCGCCGCCGTGCGCGACGCCATGGACTCGTCGACGCGGTACGCCGCGCCCGTGCCCGCCAACGTCGCCCCGGTGACGCCGCTTCTGCTCATGGGCGGCGTCGGCGGCATGCTGGTGATCGACCTGATCGCGGTGTCGTTCCAGCGCGTGGCGCTCGCCGGGCTACCCCTGCTGGCGCTCTACAGCGTGCCGATCAGCCTGCCTGCGTCGGGCGTCTCGTGGTGGCTGTTCGCGCTGATGTCGGCCGGCTACCTGGTGATGCTGTTCCTGCAGCACGACGAGCACCTCTCCCGCTGGGGTCGCGGGCTCAACCCGCGCGAGGACGACGCCGACCCGACCGCGTTCGGCGTGCGCACGGGTGCGGTGCGGGGGTCGGCGTTCGCCATGGGCGGCGTCGCGACGGCGCTGGCGATCGTCGTACCCATGGCGCTGCCGTCGGTGGGCCTCGACCTCTTCGATGGTCCGGGCATCGGCGGCGGGGGCGACGTCGAGATCACCAACCCGATGGCAGACCTGCGCAGGGACCTGCAGCGAGGCGAGGACGTGCCGCTGCTGCGCGTGACCACGTCCGGCCCACGGCCCGACTACGTGCGGATCTCCGTGCTCGCCAACTACAACGGCGCTCAGTGGACCTCGGGCAACCGCGAGATCCCACCCGAGCAGGTCGCGCGCGGCGACATGCCGGCCCTGCAGGGCGTGTCGGACCTCGTGGAGCGCACGGAGTCGTCGTACACGTTCGAGGCGATGGCCGCGCTCAGGTCCAGGTGGCTGCCGACCGTCTCGTCGGTCACGTCCATCGACGCCGAGGACGACTGGCGGTTCGACCGCAGCACCATGGACTTCATCGCCAGTCGCGAGGGCCTGACGACCGCGGGTCGCACCTGGTCGATGACCGGCGTCGACCTGACGTATGACGAGGAGAGCCTCGACGACGCGACGACCGGCACCACCGGTGTCGCGCTGAAGTACCTGGAACGCCCCCGCAACCTCCCGCCCATCGTGGCGGATCTCGCGGCCGAGGTGACCGAGGGCCAGAACACGCCGTTCCGCAAGGCGCGGGCCATCCAGGACTTCTTCCGGACCGAGTTCGAGTACAGCCTCGACGCGGTCGACACCGTCGACAACGACGCCCTCGAGTCGTTCCTCTCCGAGGGCGGCCGGGTCGGCTACTGCGAGCAGTTCGCGGCGTCGATGGCGCTGATGGCGCGCTCGCTGGGCATCCCGGCGCGGGTCGCGGTCGGCTTCCTCACCCCGGCGGCGATGGGCGCCAACCGCTGGCAGTTCTCGGCCTACGACCTGCACGCGTGGCCCGAGCTGTTCTTCCCGGGATCGGGCTGGGTGCGCTTCGAGCCGACCCCGGCCGACCGGGCCCCGGGCATCCCCAACTACACCGAGGGACAGCTGCCCGCGCCCCAGCCGACGGTGGCCCCCAGCAGTGACGCGACCGGGGACGAGGGGGTGCCCGACCGCACGACCGAGGACCCCAGCGCGGTGGCGGGCGAGGAAGGCTCCGGCTCCGGCACCTCGGTGCCGTGGCGACTCATCGTCTCCGTCCTCGTCGGACTGGCGGTGGTCGTCGGGGCGCTGCTCGTACCGCGGCTGGTGCGGCAGCGCCGGCGACAGCGACGCTGGCATGCCGGCGACATCGAGTCGGCCTGGCAGGAACTGCGCGACAGCGTCGTCGACCTGGGCCACGACTGGCCGTCGGGACGCTCGCCCCGCGCCGCCGGACTGGCCGTCGCCGGCCTGTTCGGCGCGCCCGCCGGAGCCGACCAGCAGCGACCGTCCCGTGGAGCCGAGCTCGCGCCCGAGGCCGTCGCGGCGCTCGACCGGCTCGTCGTACGGGTCGAGCGCTTGCGCTACTCCCGATCCGGCTCGGTGTCCGACGACCGGCTCGCGGTGCGCGCCGACGTCGAGACGTGCGTCGAGGCCCTCGGCCTGGGTGTCATGCCACGCGCGCGGAAGCGGGCCCACTGGTGGCCGTCGTCGGTGCTGAAGCGGGACCGGACCGTGGGCTCCGACATCGCGGAGGTCCGGGTCGTCACCGGCGGCGGGGTCACCGACCACGTGGGGTGATCCCGGGGTTCGGGGTGAGCTGCCGGTGAGGCCCCTGGGGTTGCGGTTTGGTCCCAAACCGCAGGTTTTGCGGCGCCCGACCTGCGGTTTGGGACCAAACGTCGTCGGTGAGACGGTCGCCGACGTGCGGACCAGCAGGGACGTACGGCGTGGAGCGGTGCTCAGAAACCGGTCTCGCGGCGGCGGCGCCAGCGCTCTTCCATGCGCTCCATGAAGGAGCCGGACGAGGCGGTGCGGGTCTTGTTGCGACGACCACCGTCGACGACGCCGAAGCCGCCGTGGGAGGTCTCGCGGGGGGTGGCCGGCTCGTTGCCGCGGCCCTGCCACGAAGTGAGCGCGACGGCTGCGGCGGCCAGCATGACCAGGAAGCCGACGATGCCGACCCAGGCGCGTTCGGTGATCGCGCCGGTCATCAGGACGGCGATGCCGACCAGGAAGACGCCGCCGGCCAGGACGGCTCGACGGCGTGATCGACGGGCGAAGGCGGTGCCTCGGAGGGTGTGCGCGAACTTCGGGTCCTCCTCGACGAGGGCGCGTTCCATCTGCTCCAGCAGACGCAGTTCCTCTTCGGAGAGCGGCACGGTTCCTCCTGACCCAAGTCGGTGCGCGGCAGCCCGCGTAGGGCAAGTCTAGGCAGGGCCTCGCCAAGACGGTAGGCGGCTCGGGAAAATCGATGCTGAATCTTGGTCTTTCGTCGGGACGGAGGAGTTCAGCCGAGCAGGCTCGCGGGCCGCACCGCGGCGGACCCGAACCGCCGGGTGGCCAGGTCGACCGCCCGGTCGGCATCGGCCCAGCCGTGCTCGCGGCTCGCCCAGCACGAGCTGGCGGTGCACCCGCTCGCGGGGCATCAGGCCCTCGACCCGCACCCCCACCAGCCGCAGCCTGGCCCGCTGCAGCCCCAGGGCGTCGTAGAGCCGGGTCGCGGTGCGGTAGATCTCCTGGGTCACGTCGGTGGCCTCCGGCAGGGTGCGCGAGCGGGTGATGGTGGTGAAGTCGGCGAACCGGATCTTGATCGTGACGGTGCGGCCGGCCACCCCGGCGACCCGCATGCGGCGGGTGACCCGGGCCGAGAGCCGCAGCAGCTCGCGCCCGATCACCTCGCGGTCGTCGGTGTCGCGGGCGAAGGTCTCGTCGGCACCCATCGACCGGTCGGGCTCGTCGCGGACCCCGGCGCGGCGTGATCGACCCGCCGGTCGACGCCCCAGGCCAGCTCGTGCAGATGGCTGCCGAGGTGGTCGCCGACCGCGCGCCGCAGGGTGCGCACCGGGGTGTGGGCGACGTCGCCGACGGTGATCAGGCCGAGCCGGTGCAGCATCGCCTGGGTCTTCTCCCCCACGCCCCACAGCTCACCGACGTCGAGGGGGTGCAGGAACGACGTGACGGCGTGCGGGGGTACGACGACCACACCGTCGGGCTTGGCCCGGCGGCTGGCCAGCTTGGCCACCGACACCGAGGCGGCCACGCCCACCGAGCAGGTGATGCCCTGCTCGTCGTGGATGGTCGCGCGCAGCCGCTCGGCGATCTCGGGCGGCGAGCCCAGCCGCCGGGTCGCGCCGCGAGACGTCGAGGAACGCCTCGTCGAGCGAGAGCACCTCGACCAGCGGGGTGATCCGCCGGAAGTTCTCCAGCACCGACGCCGAGACCTGAGCCGAAGGTCTCGAAGTCGGGCGAGATCACCACGGCCTGCGGGCACAGCCGACGGGCCCGGGTCATCGGCAACGCCGAGCGGACGGCGTACGCGCGGGCGAGGTAGTTGGCCGAGAGCACCACGCCCCGGCTGCCGCCGCCGACGATGACCGGGACGTCGGCCAGGTCGGGCCGGTCGCGGGTCGCCACCGATGCGTAGAACGCGTCCATGTCGACGTGCAGGATCGGGCGTGCCGGTCGGTCGATCATGCCGCCCCATGCGGACCGGTGAGCCCGTCAGCGGCGGGCGAGCACGTGGACCTGGGTCGCGAGGGGGAGGTACTCGGGACGGGTCGACACGGCCCGCTCGAGCTCGACGAGCGCGGCGGTGGCGCCGGGCTCGAGGTCGAGCAGGGAGCCGGGCACGAGGTCGGCGAAGACGCGTACGCCGTGGACGAGTCGACCGTCGAAGCCCGGCCGTGGTGAGCAGGTCGGCTCGAGCTCCTCGTGGGTGAAGCGGCTGCCCGACCGGCCGCCGGCGGCCGGCGTCGAGTGGTCGAGCAGGTCGAGGGCCTGCTGGAAGTGGCCGGCCATCGCCCGGGCCACACGGCGGCGTGGCGCTGGGCGACGAGCAGGCTGAGCACGCCGCCGGGGCGGAGCACCGCGGCGATCGTCGCGAGCGCGGCGGCGGGGTCGTCGACGACCTCGAGCACGCCGTGGCAGAGCACCAGGTCGGCGCTCTCGACCAGGGTCGGGCAGGCCGGCGACGGTCGCCCTGGCTGGCCGGTGACGCGGTCGAGCGACGTCGGTCTCGGCCGCGCGCCGCGTCGAGCGCGGCCAGCGCGTCGGGGCTGGGGTCGACGACGTTGACCCGGTGGCCGAGCTGCGCCAGCCGGACCGCGAAGCCGCCGGTGCCGCCACCGATGTCGACGATGCGGGCAGCCCCGGCTCGGCGAGCGTCCCTGCAGGGCCGTCCCACACCACAGCGGTACGGGCGGTGCCTGGCGGCGCTGGACAGGCGCTGGGGCTCGCTGACCTGGCGTGCAGGAACGCCATGGAGCGTAGACGGCTCTCGTTCATCCCGGGCTCCCCGGGGCTGCGGTGCCACAGCTTCCGCGCGACGTCCTTGGCGGGCTCGCCGGCCGGCTTGATGTCGGAGTAGGGCGACATCTGGAAGCCGCTGGAGTGGACGAGCACGCGGCGCTGCTCCGGGCTCGCCGGATCGCCGACAGCCGTTGCCGGGCACCGGGCCAGCATCGCCGCCCGGACCTCGGCGATCCGTCGTCGCAGGTGCGGCGCCGCTGCCAGACGGCCTGCAGGGCGGGCAGCTACCACGCACCGGTGGCGCGCAGCGACACCCCTCGGCGACCGGTGCGTCGCAGCTCGCCGCGGACGACGAGCAGCCAGGA
The DNA here is from genome assembly GCA_963825755.1 of uncultured Actinomycetota bacterium. GTDB lineage: Bacteria > Actinomycetota > Actinomycetes > Propionibacteriales > Nocardioidaceae > Nocardioides. Next base: position 144,335 of record CAWGUS010000023.1, read on the forward strand.
GTGGAAGACCGTGGCGGCGTAGGGGCCCTGCGCGTCCTCGAAGAACGTGCGTCGACCGGGCCGGTGGCGTCGTCGAGGGTCAGGAAGATGACGCGGCGGCCGGTGCGGATCGGTGGGGTCTGGGTGGCGACCTTCACCCCGGCGACCAGCAGCTCGGCCTTGCTGCGGCGCTTGAGCAGGTCGCGGCTGCGGGTGACCCCGAGCGCGTCGAGGAAGTCGGCGTAGCGCGTCGACGACGTGCCGGCTGACGTCGAGCCCGAGGATCTCCAGCTCGGCCTGCATCCGCTCCTCGCCGGTCATCTCGGGCAGCCCGGTGCACCTCGCCCCTCGGCGGGCTCGTCGCCCAGGGCAGGGTGAGCTGCACCGACCCGACCGGACGCGGCGCGGCCGTGGCGCGGGACTGGGCGGCGGCCTGTCCCCACACCCCCGCCCGCGGGTGCCGCTCCAGGGTGGGTGCCGCTCGCGGGTGACCGGGTCGCTGCTGTTGCGGGCCGGCCGCGTCGGTGGCCCGCTCGTGGCCGGCAGCGGACGTCGGCCGGCGGCGAGCCCTCGTCCGCGGCCGGCGCGGCGGCGCGGTCCAGGGCCCGGGCGTGGAGGTCGAGCTCGGCGACCTGGAGGAGCAGGTCGCGGCGGGTGAGCCGGCCCCGGCGGCGTACGTCGGACTCGCCCGCGGCGCCGATGCGGTAGATCGAGTCGAACCCGCCGGCCAGCACCAGCCGCTCCACGACCGGCCGGGACACCGCCGCGCGGTGCAAGAAGTCGGAGAGCGAGTGGTAGGGCCGGGCCGGCGACGATCCGGTCGACCTCGCCGGCGTTGATGCCCTTGACCTCGGCCAGCGCCAGCCGGATGGCGTAGCCCTCGCGATCGTCCACGTCGGCACCGGCTCGACGACGTACGTCTTCGGCCGCTGGCGTTGACGTCGAGGCCGTGCACGCCGATGCCGAACTGGCGGGCGTCGTCGAGGATGAGCCGCTTGGGGTACATGCCCGGGTCGTGGGTGAGCACGCCGGCCAGGAAGTGCGCCGGCTAGTGCGCCTTGAGCCAGGCCGACTGGTAGGTCGGCAGCGCGAAGGCCGCCGCATGCGCCTTGCAGAAGCCGAAGGACGCGAACGCCTCGAGCACCTTCCAGATCCGCTCGACGACCGCCGCGGAGTAGCCGCGGCCCGAGCGCGCGCGGGACGAACCAGGCCCGGGTCTCGGCCATCCCCTCGACGTCGCCGAGGGCCCGGCGCTTCTCGTCGGCCTCGGCGTTGTCACCCCGGTGAACAGGGCGATCATCTCGATGACCTGCTCGTGGAAGACGACGACGCCGTGGGTCTGCTCGAGGATCGGGATCGCAGGTCGTCGTGGAGGTAGTGGACGGTCTTCCAGCCCTGCTTGACCTCGAGGTAGGGGGTGATCATGTCGCTCTTGACCGGCCCGGGCCGGAACAGCGAGATGTCGGTGATGATGTCGTCGAACGAGTCGATGCCGGACTTGCCGACGAGCTCGCGCTGGCCGGGCGACTCGATCTGGAAGACGCCGAGGGTCTTGGCCGGCGCTGATCATCTCGAAGGTCGTGTCGTCGTCGAAGGGCACCTGCGCCTCGTCGTCGAGGTCGATCTCCACGTCGTCGACCCGCTTGATCTCGGCCACCGCATGGGCCATCGCCGACTGCATGCGGATGCCGAGCACGTCGAGCTTGAGCAGCCCGAGCTCCTCGACGTCGTCCTTGTCGAACTGGCTCATCGGGAAGCCGGCATAGGACGCCTCGACCGGCGTGCGGTCGAGCAGGGTGATGTCGGAGAGCAGCACTCCGCAGGGGTGTACGGCGATGTGGCGGGGCAGCCCGTCGAGCCGCTCGACCAGCCGGAAGAAGAGGTCCAATGCCGCTCCACTCCCGCCATTCAGGAGCCCGCTGGTCCGCAGCTCGGGCAGCTCCCGCAGCGCGACCCGGGCATCGCGGGCGCGGATGTGCGGGAACGCCTTGGCGATCGCGTCGATCTCGCCGGGCGGCATGCCCAGCGCGGCTCCGACGTCGCGGACGGCGTGGCGGACGCGGTAGGTGTCCATCATCGAGACGCAGACACAGCGCTCCCCGCCGTAGCTTGTCGAGGATCGCCTCGTAGACCTCCAGCCGCCGGGCCGACTCCACGTCGACGTCGATGTCGGGCAGCGACTGCGCGCAGCGGCGAGAGGAACCGCTCCATCAGCAGGCCGTGCCGGATCGGGTCGACGCCGGAGACGCCGAGGAGGTAGTTGACCAGGCTGCCGGCGCCGGAGCCGCGGGCCGCGCTGCGGATGCCCATCTCGCCGATCAGGTCGGTGATGTCGGCGACGGTGAGGAAGTAGGACGCATAGCCGAGCTCGCGGATCATCTCGAGCTCGTCGTCGAGCCGCTTCCAGATGCGCTGGCGCGGCGCCGAGCCGTAGCGGTCGCCGATGGCGCCCTCGCAGCGGGCGCGCAGCATGCCGTCTGCTGTGCGTTCGGTGGTTGAGGTGCGCGCGGAGCGAGCCTCGAAACCGAACTCCGGGAAGTGCACCTCGCCGATGCCGAGGTCGGCGCGCGGGTCGAGGGCGCAGCGGTCGGCGACGGCGCGGGTCTGGGCGAGCAGCTGGCGGGCCGCCATCGCGGTGTTGTTGGCGAGGCCGGAGAGCCGGCAGATCTCCTCGGCCATCTCGTGCATCTGCTTGCCGGACTTCAGGAAGCCCTCGGCATTGCTGCGATCGACGTGTCGCCGGTCGAGGGCGACCAGTCGCCGCGCGGCGTCGAGCACGTCGACGGTCGGGGCGTCGAGGCGGTCGGCGTAGCGCACCGCATTGGTCAGCACCGTCGCCAGCCCTGCCCGCCGGGCGATCCCGGCCATCCGCGCGGCGTGCGGGCGGAGCCGGGCCCCAGGTCGCCCGGGCACCCGCCGGTGGGAGACCAGCTCGACGATCAGGTTCTCGCGGGGCACGATGTCGCGCCACGGCGCCAGCGCCGCCAGCGCGAGGTCGTCGCGCCGCCGCGCCGCCGCCGACCCCGATCTCGGAGGACGGCCCGAGCAGCACCATCACGTCGCCGCTCACGAGGAGGGGCGCCAGCAGGTCGAGGTCGCCACCGGCCGTCCCCTCTCGCCGGTGAGATGGGTGGCCGAGACCATCCGGCAGATCGCCGACCAGCCGGCCTTGCCGGTCGCCAGGAGCGTCACCCGGGGCGACCGCCCCGGTGGGCCTGCAGGTCGCGGTGGGCGCCCCCGCGCACCGGTGTGCGCTGGCTGGACCGGCCGCCACCTGTCGTGCGGCCTGAGCCGCTCTGCCACGACTGGGGGCCACGGCCAGGTCGACCCCGAGCACCGGGCGGATGCCCGCTCGCTGGCAGGCCTGGGTGAACTTCACCGCGCCGTAGGTGCCGTCGCGATCGGTGAGGGCGAGCGTGTCCATCTCCTGCTCGACGGCGCGCTCGACGAGCGTGTGCGGGTGCGACGCGCCGTACTGCAGGGAGTAGCCGGAGGCCACATGGAGATGGACGAACGGGTCGGACATGAGCCTGCCTTCGCGGACCGTGTCGACCCCAGCACCGTGATGGAGTGATCGAACAGGTGTTCGATCACTCCATCACTCTACCTCCTGCCGGGAGGTCGTCAAGCCGCCGGACACGACCTGTGCAGAATCATCCAGATGGCGCGCGGCCCACTCCGGGTGGTCGATGAACGGGTTCCGGTTGTGCTGGTAGGTGTCGAAGATGATGTCGTTGCGACGCATCTCACCGGCGTCGGGCGGGTCCAAGACGTTCCACTCGAGCAGCACGCGAGAGCTTGCCGATGTGGGGCGCGGAGCCGTTGCCGGTCACGTCGTTGACCTCGAGGTCGGCGAACCCGTCGGTGCCCTCGTAGCGCACCGACATGTAGAAGATCATCCGGGCGACGTCGCCCTTGACCGCGTCGCGCGGCTCCCAGGAGTCGCCGTCGGCGTAGTT
>CAWGUS010000024.1:0-193636 GCA_963825755.1 uncultured Actinomycetota bacterium
GCCCGGGCACGTGCTCGACCTCGGATGCGGGTACGGCGTCATCGGGCTCGGCATCGCAGCTGACTGGCGGGCTCGTGGCATCTCGGTTGGCACGACCGGGGTGACGGGCATCGACGTCAACGAGCGCGCCGTGAACTCCTGGCCAACGAGAACGGCGCCGCCCTGGGGCTCGAGGACCGATTCGTCGCCTGCACTCCGTCGTACCTGCCCGACTCGGTCGCCTTCGACGAGATCTGGTCGAACTCGCCGATCCGCATCGGCAAGGCGGCGCTTCACGATCTCCTGCTGACGTGGCTGCCGCGGCTGAAGCCTGGCGGCCGGGCTGTGATGGTGGTCGGCAAGAACCTCGGCGCCGACTCGCTCCAGCGGTGGCTGGGGGAGCAGGGCTACCCGACCACCCGGCTGGCGAGCGCCAAGGGCTTCCGGGTGCTGGAGTCGCGGCCTGCTTCGCTCGTCGAGAGCGAGCGCGCCCTTCTCGTCGGTCGAGTAGCGAGCGCACCCTTCTCGGTGGTCGAGGAGCGAGCGCCAGCGAGCGTATCGAGACCCGGTCGCCGTGGATCGGTCTTCGATACACCTCGCTCGTCCCTCGCGAGGCACTCGACTCACCGATCATCCGGTGGTCGAGGAGCGAGCGCACCCTTCTCGGTGGTCGAGGAGCGAGCGCGCCCTTCTCGTTGGTCGAGTAGCGAGCGCCAGCGAGCGTATCGAGACCTGGTCGCCGTGGATCGGTCTCGATACACCTCGCTCGTCCCTTCGCGAGGCACTCGACCACCGATCATCCGGTGGTCGAGGAGCGAGCGCGCCCTTCTCGTTGGTCGAGTAGCGAGCGCCAGCGAGCGTATCGAGACCTGGTCGCCGTGGATCGGTCTCGATACACCTCGCTCGTCCCTCGCGAGGCACTCGACCACCGATCATCCGGTGGTCGAGGAGCGAGCGCGCCCTTCTCGTTGGTCGAGTAGCGAGCGCCAGCGAGCGTATCGAGACCTGGTCGCCGTGGATCGGTCTCGATACACCTCGCTCGTCCCTCGCGAGGCACTCGACCACCGACTACCTGGTCTCGACCAGCACGCCGATCTTGTCGATCCGGTGCTCCGGGTTGTCGAACTCGTCGGACCAGTAGTTGCCGGCGGCGTGGTCCTCGAGCGTCGCGCAGGTGGACAGCGTGATCATCGGCCGCGTCGCCTCGACCCCGGGCCGGCCGGGCACGGGCGCGCGTTGCGCGGCGAGCGACTCCTGGGAGCGGAAGGACGTCCAGCGGGTACGGCGTACCTCGTAGACGAAGACCGTGTCACCCGACCGCACGTTCATCCGGTCACCGCGCTCGAGCGAGGGCGAGTAGCGCAACGGCATCGAGCTGCTGAGCCGGTGCCCGGCGACGATGAAGTCGCCGACCTCGCCCGGGCCGACGCCGCCACGCGGCCCGCGCGGGGACGCCATGTCACCCTCGTTCTGGATGGCGGTCCCGGGTGCGCCGTCGGGGGACCCGGTGTAGCGGCGTACCGGGAAGTCGCGCAGGTCGAGCTCGCCGATGGTCACGAAGGAGCGCCGGGGCTCGGGCGCCGGGTCGGGAGTCGGTGTCGGTGTCGGTGTGGGTGTGGGTGTCGGCGTCATGGTCGGCGACGGAGAGGCGGTCGGTGCAGGAGAAGGCGGCGGGGACGACGAGGGTGCGTCCGTTGGCGCAGCCGAGTCGGGCGAGGAATCCTCCGCACAGCCCGCGGCGACGAGCACCGTGGCGGCCGCGACGATGCCCGCCCAGCGGCGGGTCGAGGACATGGTTCTACGCTAGCCCGTCGGGACAAGCAGCCAGCAGCCTCTCCACCTCGCGCGCGACGGCGTAACGACCGGGACCGAGGTACTTGCGGGGGTCGACCAGCTTCTCGTCGGCGAGGGGCATCGCGGACGGCGGCGGCCATCACCATGTTCAGGTGGGTGGCGATGTTGACCTTGCGCATGCCGTGCTCGACCGCCGCGATCGCCGTCGTCGGGGACGCCAGAGGAGCCGTGCAGCACCAGCGGCACCGGCACCGCCGCGGCGATGGCGGCGATCAGCTCGTCGTCGAGACGGCGTCGCGGGTGAGCATGGCGTGGGAGGAGCCGACCGCGACGGCGAGGGCGTCGACACCGGTGTAGATGACGTAGGCGCGGCGTCGTCGGGATTGGTGCGGACACCGGGCGCGTGTACGCCGTCCTTGCCGCCGACCTCGCCGAGCTCGGCCTCCACCCAGACCTCAGAGGCGTGCGCCTCCTCGACGATGCGCGGGTGGTGGCGACGTTCTCCTCGTCGGCAGGGCGGAGGCGTCGTACATCACCGAGCCGATGCCGAGCTCGATCGCCTCGCGGACCAGGTCGGCCGAGGTCGCGTGGTCGAGGTGGACGACGACTCGAGTGGCCTCGTCGGCGACGGCGAGTGCCGCGCGGCCGATCGGGGTGAGCGAGCCGTGATAGGCGGCGGTGTTCTCGCGAGATCTGCAGGATCACCGGCCTTCCGGCGGCTTCGGCACCGGCGACGATCGCCGTGGCGTGCTCGAGCTGGATGACGTTGAACGCTCCGATCCCGGCGCCGTCCGCGCGGCCGCGGGCGGCGACGTCGGACATGCGGCACGAGCGGCATCGCAGGTCCAATCAGCGAACGGGCGGACAGTGCAGCGGCTGGGCGGCGATCTGCCGCGGAGGCGGCGTACAGGGCCAGGTCGACGTCGCCGGCCACGGGCGAGGCGACGGCCGTGGCGACGAGGGCGACGGCATCGCGGCGGCGGTGACCGCGTCGTTTCCGCGGGCCAGTGCGTGGGCAACAGCGGCGGCCGCTGCGTCGCCCGCGCCGGTCGGGTTGCCGCGTACGTCGCGGGCGGCGCCGCCTACCACGACCCTCGGTGCCGTGGTGACGATCAGGCCCCCGGCCGCGGGTGGCGAAGACGGCGGACCACTCCGCCATCGACGAGCGACCGAGACGCATTCGCGACGTCGGCAGCGGTGTCGACCGGCCCAGCTCGGCGAGCTCGTCCGCGTTGGGCATCAGTACGACCCCGGCACGGTGCGCGGCAGCGAGCGGGCCGGGCCGGAGGTGTCGACACGGCACGGACGCCGCGGCTGCGGCATGGCCGGCCAGCTCGGCGTAGGCGCGGGCAGTCCCGGCGGCAGGCTGCCCGAGAGCACCAGGCAGGTCGCGTCGGCGAGCAGCGCGCGACGCGGGCGCTCAGCGCGGCCCCGCGGCGTGGGGTCACGTCGGCGCCGGGCTCCCAGAGAGCGGTGGTTGCGGCCGGGTCGACGACCGCGAGGGTGCGGCGTACGTAGGGGAGCGCGGTCGACGAAGCTGCCCGGTGATCCGAGCACCGCGACATCGGCGGCGAACGACGGCGTCGACGAAGGCCGGTCGCGACCGCGGGCTCGCCCAGCCGGCGTAGCACCGCCGCGACGTTGACGCCCTTGCCGCCCGGCCGCTGGTGCACCGTTTCGACCCGGTGGACGTCGCCGGCGTGAGGACGGGCAGCTCGTAGGTCACGTCGTACGCCGGGTTCGGCGGTGACCGTGACGATCACCTGACCCGCCCCCGTCGCGCATCACGCCGGTCACGGCCCAGCCGTCGTCGAGGGCGACGAGGTCGGCGCGGAACCCGGTGTCGAGCCGGCCGCGGTCGGCCAGGCCGAGCAGTCGCGCCGGCGTGGTCGGACGCGGCCCGGATCGCACGGGCAGGGTCGATGCCGGCCTGCACGATGCACCGGCGGACGACGTCGGCCAGGTGCGCGGTGCTGACCCGGCGATGGACCGCCGACCCGGCGGTCGTCCGCGCGACGCCGTCGGCGACCTGGACCTCGAGGGGACCGAGCTGGTACGCGCCGTCGGACATTCCGGCTGCCGCCATGGCGTCACTGACCAGCACGATCCGGTCGTCGCGGTCGAGGTTGAAGACCAGGGCACCGTCGTCGGCGCCAGGTGTACGCCGTCCGCGATGAGCTCGACGATCGGGGACCCGCGGGCGAGCGCCGCGAGGCACGCCCCGACGGGACCGGGGTGGCGGTGGTGCATCGGCGCCATGCCGTTGAACAGGTGGGTGACCAGCGAGACCGGTCGAGTGGCCAGCGCGGTGTCGAAGGTCGCTGGTCGGCGCCGGTGTGGCCCGAGGCCGACCAGCGCACCGGCTCGGCGTCAGCCGCCGATGACGGCGTCGGCGTCGGGCAGCTCCGGAGCGATGGTGACCATCCGCACGGTGCGTCGGCGGCGGCGAGCCAGCCTGCGCGGTGTCGCGTCGGGAGCGGTGAGGTACGCCGGGTCGTGGGCGCCGCAGTGGCCGTTCCAGGAACGGTCCCTCGAGGTGACTGCCGACGACGGGGCCGCTCCGGCGACGCCGGAGATCGTCGCGACTGGAGGAGATGAGCTCGGCGACCGGGGCGGTGACCAGGCTGGCCAGCAGCTCGTGGTGCCGCGGCCGAGGTGATGCTCGGCGGCGCGGTCGATGTCGGCCGGGTCCGCGGAGGACGAAGCGTGCCGCCACCGCCGTGGCAGTGGATGTCGACGAAGCCGGGCGCGATGGTGCCGACCGGAGTCGGGGGCGTCGCCGGACCAGCCGCTGTCGGGCCGACGTAGCCGATCAGGCCGTCGGCGACCTCGACGACGCCGTCGTCGATCACCCGGCGAGCATCACCAGCCGGCCGCCGAGCACGGTCGCGCGCTTCACGGGAAGGTCCCCGGTGCGACGCTGGTCGAGAGGTCACGGCCATCCTCAACCAGCCGTCGAAGGCGAGCAGGGCGGCTCCGACGACGCCACCGCGCTCGCCAGCCGGCGACGGTGATCCGCGGCGGGAGCGACGACGCGGTGCGGGCGCCGACCGCGGCGGTCAGGGGCGACACGAGCGTCGTCGCCGGCCACGCCGAGCCCGCCGCCGACGACGACGAGTGCGGGGAGGGCGACCAGCGCCAGCAGGGGATCGCGTCGGCCAAGCGCCTCGATCGCCTCCCGCCACACCCGCGGGCGACGGGTCGTCGGAAGCCGAACGGGCCACCACGTCCGCCGGCGCCGGAGACGGCGCCGCCCGAGCGGGCGGCGTACGTCGCGCACGATCGACGACGCGGACGCGACCACGTCGAGACAGCCGTCTGCTGCCGCACGGGCAGTCCGGGACTCGGCCGCACGGGAGGTGACCGATCTCGGCCGTCTCGCCGGCGTGACCGGTGATCAGCCGGCCGTCGGCGAGGATGGCCGCCGCGATGCCGGTGCCGACACGGCACGAACGCGACGTGCGTCTCGCCCCGCCCGGCGCCCTGCCGATCTCGGCGATGCCGCCGGCGGCCACGTCGTTGCGCGAGCCGGACCGGCACGCCCCAGCGCTCGCCAGGGGAGCGGCGATCGGCGAGGTCGCGCCAGCCGATGTTGGAGCAGTACGTCGCCACGCCGTGCGCCGCGTCGACCAGCCCGGGCACCACGACCGGCCCCGGCGACCGGCGCGCAGCTTCTCGCATGCTCCAGCAGCGGGTCACCGACCTCGCGGATCACGGCGAGCGCCTTGCGCCCTTCGGGGTCGGCTGTCGTACGCGCGAGTCAGGACGAGCCCGTCGCGGTCGACGAGCTCTCCCTTGATGCTGGTGCCGCCGACGTCGACGGCGAGGACGAGCCGTCGAGTGGAGGGGCTCACGACTCAAGGATGACTGATCGGGTCAGGTTGCGGGGAGCGTCGGCGTCCAGACCGCGGTCGGCGGCGCGCAGCAGGCACAGCCGGTGCACCACGGACCAGCTCGGCCAGCGGGTCCAGGTCGCCGGCGGTGAGCGTGCACGCCGGTGGCCCGAGGTCCGCGGCGAAGCCGGGCACCAGCGGGCCGAAGGCCCACACGGTCCGACCGGGGGCGGCGATCGAGATCGGGCCGTGGCGGTACTCGGTCATGTAGTACGACTCGGTCCACGACTGGGTGGACTCCTTGAGCTTCAGTGCGGCCTCCTCCGCAAGACCGAACGTCCAGCCCATGCCGACGAACGAGATCTGCTCGGTCGCCCGCGCCTCGGCGAGGTGCACGCCGAGTCCGGCTCGGTCGGACAGGCTGCCGCCGCGCGCTCGGACGCCTCGGCGAGGTTGTGGCCGAGGTGCGCAGCGCAGCATCGCGATCGCGGTGGTGGCGATCCGGGACTGGACCACCGACTGCTCGTCGATCGAGCACAGGTCGATGACGTCGCCGAGCTCGACGATCGGGGTGTCGTGTCGCCGGTGACACGGTGACCTTGGTGCTTCTCGCGGAGCCCGTCGAGGGCGGCCAGGACCTCGGTCGTGGTGCCGGAGCGGCTGATCGCGATCACTCGGTCGTAGGCGCGGCTGAGGACGGGTCCCGGCCGGCCAGGCGTCGGTCTCGCCGAGGCCGGCGGACTCACGGAGCGCGGCGACACGCGGGAGACGTAGAGCGAGGTGCCGCAGCCGATCAGGGCGACGCGCTCGCCCGGCTCGGGGAGCAGGGCGGCGTGCTCACGCGCGAGATCGGCGGCGGCGAGCCAGTTGTCGGGCTGCGTGGCCGTCTCCGCGGCGAGGTGGGCGCCTGCGGTCTGGAGGGAGGAATCGGCATGGATGCCACGCGCCAAGCATGGAGTTGCATGATCGTATGTTGTCAACATGCTTGACAGATGATCAAGGCGATCAGAGACTGGCGTTCGAGCGGTGTCGCTGTGACGGCTACCACAATCCGAGGCAGTGATCAGGCCATGATCGATCTTTGCCAGCTAAACGGTCAGCATTCACTCCCGGGTCTCCGGCGCGAGAGCGGAGAAGAGACCATGGGAACTGCGCGGTCTCCAGAAGTCCTCCAGCCACGCCGCGACGCCGGTCGCCGTCGCGCCGGCGTCGCCGTTGCGGCCGTCGGTGCCCTGACGCTGACGCTCGCGGCCTGCGGTCAGCAGACCGATGATCGGACACGAAGCGCCAACCGCGAGTGCCCGAAGATCGCCGACAAGCCCGCCAAGGGCAACGGCACGATCAAGTACTGGTCGATGTGGACCAAGGGCGAGCCACAGCAGGAGGTCCTGCAGAAGACGTTCGACTGCTTCACCGAGCAGACCGGGATCAAGGTCGAGGCGGAGTGGTTCGGCCGCACCGTGCTGACCGAGAACGTCGCCCCGCGCTCAACACCGGCGAGGTCCCCGACCTGATCGACCAGGACTCAGCCAGGTGAACGCCGCGGTCGGTTCGGCCCGGCGGCCTCCAGGACGTCGCCGACGTATGGGCATGAAGGTGTCAGCGAGGGCGACAAGACCGTCGGCGACGTGATGAGCCCCAATCTACTACGACTTCCCCGAGAACAAGCTCGAGGACGGCGGCCTGATGCTGGTGCCGTACGAGACGCTGAGCACCGCCTGGTGGTACACGCCAAGAACATCACCGACTTCAAGGCGCCCGAGACCACCGAGGACCTGTTCGCGCTGTTCGACGACGCGAAGGAGGACGGAACGGCCGCGGTCTCGCAGGACGGCGACATCGACTTCTACAACGCCTACTTCTAGCTCGGTCTGGGCCGAGCAGTACGTCGGCGCCGGTGGCCTGCTGACGGCCGCGCAGGACAAGACGGGTGCGCTGGAACAAGGAGCCCGGCCTACCGAGGCCGCGAAGCTCGTCGAGCGCCTCGGCAAGGGCGACTACCTGATCGACGGCTGGGACGCCAACAAGTTCCCCAATGTCCAGAACCGCTGGGCAGACGGCGAGGCGGCGTTCCTGTACGTCGGCTCGTGGATCACCTCGGAGGCCGGCGAGTACATCAAGAAGCAGTCCGGTGGCGACCGGCGAGGACAAGTGGAGTTCGCGTCGTTCGGGATGCCGATGGCCGAGGGTGCGACGCACCAGGTCGTCGAGCAGATGCCGATCGGCTTCGGCGTGACGGCCAAGAGCCGCCAACGCCGACGCCACCAAGGCACTGATCGCCTACGCCCTCAACAAGGAGAACATCGAGCCGATCTCGACCGAGGCCCTCAACCTGGTGCCCCGTGCCGACGTCGAGGCTCCGCCGGCGCTGGCGACGTCAAGGCGGCGCTCGAGGACCCGAGGCCGAGCCGGCGTGTTCATGGACGCGATCGACGGCCAGGCGCCCGACTGGACCAAGGAGGTCTTCTACCCGCTCAACAACCAGCTGTTGAAGGGTGAGATCAGCGCCGACGACTTCATCACGCAGATCGCCGCGCAGACCAAGTAGTTCAACTCCTGATCGCGGGGATACCTTCTCCAGTCATGTCGACGACAATCACGACGGCTCGCGTGTCGGAGTCGGTGCCTGGTCCGCCCCGCACCGACTCCGACCCGGGGGCGTTCGCCCGCGGGAAGCGCCGGATCTTCGCGCCGTTCGTGGTGCCCAGCCTGGTGCTCTACGTCGCCTTCCTGGTGCTGCCGACGCTCGCGACGGTGGTGCTCAGCTTCACCAGCTGGAGCGGGGCGGGTGACACGCCCCAGCCAAACGGGGTCGCCAACTACGAGGCGCTGTGGAAGCCTTGGCGCGTCGGTACGTTCCGCCGACGGTGGCGGCGGCGGCGCGTTCGCCGGGTCGTTCGTCAACACCCTGATCTACATCGTGGTCGGGGGCGTCGGCACGTTCGTGCTGGCGTTCCTCTTCGCGATGGTGCTGCGCGAGATGCGCGCCAGCAAGCTGATCAGGGCGATCCTGTTCTTCCCCAACATCGTCGCGCCGCTGGCGCTCGGCATGTACTTCGGCTTCGTGTTCCGGGCTCCCGACGGGCTCGCCAACAACATGCTGGGTGCCTTCGGCATCGACAACCTGAAGTTCCTGAGCTCCGACAACGTCACCTACGTCGCGATGGCGGGCATCGTCTGGTCGTCGGCCGGCTTCTACATCACGATCATCATGGCGGCGATCGACCGGGTGCCCACCTACCTCTATGAGGACGCCGCGATCGCCGGCGCCAGCGCGTGGCAGAAGTTCCGCAGCATCACGCTGCCCGCTCACCTGGGACGTCGTCGGCATCGCCGGCGTGCTGTGGACCATCTCCGCGGTCAAGATCTTCGAGCTGGTGTGGGTGCTCGCGGGCCCCGGCACCTACTCGCCGCCGGTGCAAGACCTGGACGCTCGGCGTCATGGTCTTCGACCGCACGTTCGGCGGCCGCGGCACCCCGCAGTACGGCTCGGCGTGTGCCGTCGCCGTGGTGATGATCGTGCTGGTGTCCGTGTTCGTCCTGCTGCTGCGCGGTCCATGCGGCGCGAGGCGGTGCAGTTCTGATGTCGGGAGATGACCATGACAGCCACGACGGGCACCACCGCCATCGTCACCGCCCGCGCGGCCACGCCGCGCAAGCGGCCCGCGCCGGAAGCCGAAGCCGGCACCGGGCACCGAGGGCTTCAGCGTCCTGCGGAGTGCTCGGCACCGTCGCGATCTGGGTGTTCACCCTCTTCAACATGCTTCATTCTCTACTGGCTTCTGGTGTCGTCGTTCAAGCGGCCGCAGCGAGATCTTCGGGTCGCCGTTCGGGCTGCCCAGCTGACCTGTTCGAGATCGGCCGGCCGTTCCGCAACTGGGCCACCGCCTGGGTCGACCTCCGACTTCGGCTCGGCCTTCCTCAACACGATCCTGGTGGTCGGGGTGGCGTGCGTGCTGCTGATCGTCGTCGGTGCGCCGGCGGCGTACGCCCTGAGCCGCTTCGGCACCCGGCGGCTCCGGCGTGATGACGACCTTCTTCATCATCGGCATCGGCGTGCCCTTCCAGACGATCGTCATCCCGATGTTCGTGGCGATGTCGAAGCTCGGCATCGCCGACAGCCTGTGGGGCCTGACGATCGTGTACGTCGCGCTCTCGCTGCCGTTCACGATCTTCCTGCTCACCGGGTTCTTCGGGTCCCTGCCCGACGAGCTCGAGGAGGCGGCGGCGGTCGACGGGCTCAGCCCGGCCCGCACGTTCCTCACCGTGATGCTGCCGCTGGCCCGCGGCGGCATCATCACCGCGGTCATCCTGAACGCGATCGGGCTCTGGAACGAGACGCTGGTGGCGGTGGTGCTGCTGCGCGACGACAGCCAGTTCACGATGTCCCGCGCGCTGTTCACCTTCTACCAGACCATGCAGTACAACTCCGACTACGGCGGCCTGATGGCCGGCGTCGGCCTGGTCGTGCTGCCGATGTTCGTGCTCTACCTCGTCCTTGCCCGTCGCATCATCGAGGGCCTGACCCTCGGCTCCGGAAAGTAGGAACACCCATGGCAACCGTCAGCTTCAAGGGCGCCACCCGGTTCTACCCCGGCTCTGACCGTCCCGCCGTCGACTCCCTCGACCTCGACATCTCCGACGGCGAGTTCCTCGTGCTCGTGGGCCCGTCGGGCTGCGGCAAGATCGACGACACTGCGCATGCTCGCCGGACTCGAGGGCATCGACGACGGCCAGGTCTGGATCGGCGACGACGACGTCACCGACCTCGCGCCGTCCAAGCGCGACCTGGCGATGGTCTTCCAGAACTACGCGCTCTACCCGCACATGACCGTCGGCCAGAACATCGGCTTCCACCTGCAAGATCGCGCAAGATGCCCAAGGACGAGATCGAGCGACGGGTGGCGAGCGCGGCCGAGTCGCTCGACCTCACGCCGTACCTCGATCGCAAGCCGGCCAAGCTCTAGCGGCGGCCAGCGCCAGCGGGTCGCGATGGGGCGAGCGATCGTCCGCGAGCCGCAGGTGTTCCTGATGGACGAGCCGCTCTCGAACCTCGACGCGAAGCTGCGCGTGCAGACGCGAGCCAGATCGCGGCGCTGCAGCGCCGGCTCGGCGTCACGACCGTCTACGTCACCCACGACCAGGTCGAGGCGATGACGATGGGCGACCGGGTGGCGGTCCTGAAGGACGGCGTGCTCCAGCAGGTCGACACGCCCGACGCGCTGTTCAACCAGCCCGCCAACATCTTCGTCGCCGGCTTCATCGGCTCGCCCGGCGATGAACCTCTTCCGCGCGCCGGTCGCCGACGGCCGAGCCACGCGTCGGCGGCCACGCCGTCGCCACTCACCGAGTCGCAGGTCGCGGGCACCGGCCACCGACGTCGTCGTCGGCGTCCGTCCCGAGGGCATGCCGTCTCGTCCGGCAACGACGGCATCCCGTGCGTCGTCGACGTCATCGAGGAGCTCGGCAGCGACCGCTACCTCTACTGCTCGGGCGACTTCACCACCGTCGACCCCGAGCCGGTGGCCCCGGCCGAGCGGTGCTGACCGCGCGGGTCGCCGGCGGCCCCGGCCCCCAGGTCGGCGACAAGATCGTGCTGCGGCCGGTCCCGACAAGGTCCACATGTTCTCGACCCTGACCGGCGAGCGTCTGGGGTGAGTGCCGCCGCGTCAGGCCCACTGCCGGCGTACGGCGAGGCGCGCACACCACGGTGCGCGTCACCGGCCGCTGACCCGGCCCCGAGAGTCCGCTGCCGGCGTTCGCGCCGCTGCGCGCACTCCCGCCGATGGCGGCAGGGCCGGATGCGCCGACCGAGATGGCCGAACGCGCCGCCTACGGCCGGGTCGGCTCGCCGCTGCCGTACCCGTCCAGAGCGACTACAGCGCGGTGCTCGAGGAGCGGGCGCTGCCCGGCACTCGAGCTGTCAAACGGGGTCCTGGTGACCGCCACCGTGCTGCCCACCCTCGGCGGCCGGGTCTGGTCCCTGTACGACGTAGCGGCGCGGCCGCGAGCTGCTGCTACGTGAACCCGGTGCTGCGCGTTCGCGAACTTCGGCCTGACCGACGCGTGGTTCGCCGGCGGCATCGAGTGGAACCTCGGCTCCACCGGCCACGCCAGCACTCTCGACGCGGCCCGTGCATGCCGCCGTCGCTCGCGGGCGCTGCGGGCGATTGCGGCGACGTGATCCGGCTCTGGGAGTGGGAGCGCACCCGCGACCTCGTGCTCCAGGTCGACCTGTGGCTGCGGGGTGACCGACTGCTCGCGTCGACGCGGGTCGTCAACCCCGACCCCGAGGCCGAAGCCGCTCTACTACTGGACCAACATCGCCGTGCCCGAGACGCCCGGACGCGAGTGCTGTGCCGCGGCGACGCGGGCGTGGCGCACCGACTACTCCGGCGACCTGCAGCGGGTCGACGTACCCCACCCTGACTCGCCGGCCGTCGACATCAGCCGGCCGCGGGACAGTGCGCATGGCGGCCGACTACTTCTACGACGTGGAGCCGCCAGGAGGGCCGGGTCACGTCGTCTCGGTCGAGCCCGACGGGCGCGGCTTCGCGCAGACCTCCACCGCGGCCCTCACCGGCCGCAAGCTCTTCCTCTGGGGCTCGGCCCCGGCGGCCGGCGCTGGCAGGAGTGGCTGTCCGACCGCACGACCCGCGTACGCCGAGATCCAGGCCGGGCGCTGCCCACGCAGCTCGAGGCACGCCGGCTGTCCGGCGGCAGCGAGGTCTCCTGGACCGAGGCGTTCGGCGCGGTCGACCTGACACCGTCCGATGTCGGTGGCGAGTACGCCGAGGCTCGGCGCGCCGCGCAGCCGTGGCTGCGAACGGATGCCCCGACCTCGAAGAGGTGCACGCGGCCTGGCGCTCGCGACTGTCGCCGACCGGCCCGTCGAGGCACGGTCGCCACGGGCTCGGGCTGGGGCGGCGCGGAGCTCGAGCTGCGCGGCCTCGAGGCCTGCCCCGGCGCACCGGCACTGACGTTCCCCAAGGTGGACGACGCGAGCGCGGTCGCCCTCGCGATGCTGCGCGGGGACCCGCTCGACGACGTGGCCGACCGGCTGCCGGTGCCCCCGGTGTCCGACCGCTGGCTCGCTCGCCTCGGCGACTCGCCCGCCCACTGGTGGCGTGACCTGGCGCTGGCCGTCAACCACCAGCTCCGCGGCGACGCATCTGCTGCACGGACGCCTACGAGGCCAGCCTCGCCGCCCGGCCGAGCGCCGTGGCCGAGCGCGGGCTCGCCCTGCTCGCCGACGACGTCGACGCGGCTGTCGTGCACTACGAACGGGCCCGGGTGCTCGACCCCGGGCTCGCGCGCCCTGGCGACCGAGCTGCTGAACCTGCTGATCGGGTCGGGTCGTCCCGACCACGCGCTGCGGGTCATCGGAGCCCTGCCGGGCGCCGTACGGCGGCACGGACGGACGCGCCTGCTCGAAGCCGTCGCGCTCGCCGACGCCGGACGTGAGACCGAGGCCCGCGCCATCATGGATGATGTCGAGGTGCCCGACCTCGCCGAAGGCGCCCGCGACCTCGGCGACCTGTGGGTCCGGCTCCACCCAGACCAGCCGATCCCGCAACGACTGGACTTCCGCATGCACGACGAGGGGGCACGCACATGAGCGAGACCGTCGCCGACCAGGCAACCCGCTGGCGGATGCTGCTCGACGCACTCGCTGCCCACCAGCGGCTGTCGGTCACCGAGGCCTCCGAGCTGCTCGGTGTCTCCGCCGCGACCGTCCGTCGAGACTTCACCGAGCTCGCCCGCCAGCAGCTGGCCACCCGCACGCATGGCGGCGTGGTCGCCACGTCGGTGGCCTACGACCTGCCGGCGCGCTACCGCATCACCTCCGACGACCCGCGGGAGCGCATCGCCCGCGAGGCGGCGTCGCGCGTCGAGCCCCGCTCGGTCGTCGCGTTCAACGGCGGCACGACCACCAGCGCCGTGGCCCGCCACCTAGCGCAGCGCGTGGACCTGCAGAGCGGCTTCGACGCCGTCACCATCGTGACCAACGCCCTCAACATCGCCAGTGAGATGGTGCTGCGGCCCAGCATCCGCACCGTCGTCATCGGTGGTGTGGCGCGGCCGGAGTCCTACGAGCTGCACGGGCCGTTCGCGAGCCGGGTGCTGGCCGACCTGCTCGTCGACCAGCTGTTCCTCGGCGTCGACGGGCTCACCGCCGACGAGGGCGCGAGCTGCAGCCACCTCGGCGAGGCCGGCATCAATGCCGAGATGGTCGGCAAGGCGCAGAGAGTCACCGTCGTGGCGGCCGCCGACAAGCTCGGCAAGGTCACCCTCGCCCGCATCTGCGGCATCGACCAGATCCAGGCCCTCGTCACCGACTCGTCGGCCGACGAGCAGGTCGTCGCCCGGCTTCGCGACGCCGGCCTCGAGGTCACCCTCGTCTGACCCGTACGGTTTGGGCATGAGCTACGACGCCGCGCCCGACCGCTACGACTCCATGACCTTTCGCTACACCGGTCGCAGTGGCCTCAAGCTGCCGCTGCTCTCGCTCGGCCTCTGGCAGAACTTCGGTGACGACCGGCCGGAGGAGACCCAACGGGCGATCCTGCGCCGTGCCTTCGATCGCGGAGTGACCCACTTCGACCTCGCCAACAACTACGGGCCGCCGTACGGCCGGGCGGAGGAGAACTACGGTCGCTACCTCGCCGACGACTTCGCGGCGTACCGCGACGAGCTCGTCATCTCCACCAAGGCCGGGTACGACATGTGGCCGGGGCCGTACGGCCAGGGCGGCGGCTCGCGCAAGTACGTCCTGTCGAGCCTCGACCAGTCGCTGAAGCGGTTGGGCCTCGACTACGTCGACATCTTCTACAGCCACCGCTTCGACGCCGAGACCCCGGTGGAGGAGACGATGATGGCCCTCGACACCGCGGTGCGCTCGGGTCGCACGCTGTACGCCGGCATCTCGTCGTACTCGCCGGACAAGACCCGCGAGGCCGCCTCGATCGCTGCCGAGCTCGGCACTCCGCTGCTGATCCACCAGCCGTCGTACTCCATGCTCAACCGCTGGATCGAAGGCGACCTGCTCGACGAGCTCGAGACGCAGGGCATGGGTTGCATCGTGTTCTCGGCGCTGGCGCAGGGGCTGCTCACCGACCGCTACCTCGACGGCGTGCCGGCCGACTCGCGGGCCGCCCGCGACGGTTCCACGCTCGCCGGGCTGGACGAGGCCGTGCTCGACCGGGTGCGCGCGCTCGACGAGATCGCGCAGGGTCGCGGCCAGAAGCTCGCCCAGCTCGCGCTGCAGTGGGCGGTGCGCGATCCGCGCGTCACCTCGGCCGTCATCGGCGCCTCGTCGGTGGAGCAGCTCGACACCAACCTCGACGCGCTGGCGTTCCCCGACCTCACCGCCGCCGAGCTCGCCGAGATCGACGAGCACGCCGTCGAGTCGGGCATCAACCTCTGGGCCGAGTCCACCGAGGACTGACCCTTGTTCGTTGAGTTGCGCCCGCGTACCCGTTGAGTGGCGTCCGACGCACCCGACCGTGGGCTGCAGGCGCAACTCAACGAGCACGGAACCGCGACTCGACAGGGACGGAGGCGCAACTCAACGGGTGAGGTGGGCGGCGAGCACGCCGGCGACCAGGGCGATCGGGACCACGAGCAGGCCCTCGAGCCCGAACCGCACGAGCGAGATCTCGAGGCCGCGGGTCCGGCACGCGCGCAGCCACAGCAGGTTGGCGAGCGAGCCCCAGGCCAGCAGCATCGGGCCGACGTTGACGGCAACGAGCACCACGACGACTCGGACGGGGGAGTCGGCGAAGGGCTCGGCGACGAGGTACGCCGGGAGGTTGTTGATCGCGTTGGCCGACACCGCGGAGACCCCGGCGAGTCGGGTCAGGTCGGCGAGCGACGTGCCGGAGCCGAAGAGGCTCGCCAGCAGCGGCTCGCCCCCGACCACCACGACGTCGACGACCACGAAGAGTGCGATCGCGAAGAGCAGCACCTCCCACGGCACCAGGCGGAGCAGTCGACCGGGGGTGACCTGTCGCGGGCGTCGTACGGCAAAGGCGAGGGTGAGTACGACGGCAGCAGCCAGCGCGACGGCCCAGGCCGGTGTGCCGACGACGACTGCCGGGCCGATCAGCGCGACGACCCCTGCGGAGGTCCACAGCAGCACCGGGTCGTACGCCGGCAGCGAGCGCGGCACGACGTACGACCCGGTGATCGCGCGCCGGTGCCGCACGAGCAGCACCGCCATCACCACGACGATGATCGCGAGCTGTGGCAGCCAGGTCGCGCGCAGGAAATCGTGCGCGTCGAGACCGAGGCGCTCCTGGGCGAGCAGGTTGGTGAGGTTGGAGACGGGCAGCAGCAGCGACGCCGCGTTGGCCAGCCAGATCGACGCGAACGCGAACGGCAGCGCACCGATGCCGAGCTCCGCCGCGAGCGCGAGCCCGATCGGCGCCAGCAGCACGGCCGTCGTGTCGATGCTCAGCAGCCACGTGCACAGGGTGGCCATCGCGCAGAACAGCAGGAACAGCGTCAACCTGCTGCCGCCGGAGAAGCGGGCGGCGACGTGCGCACTGACGTCGAAGAGGCCGGCGTCGTCGCAGAGGTCGGCGACCACCTGGATCAGGACGAGGAAGAGGAGGACGGGCCACACCCGATCTGCCGTCTCCAGCAGAGCGGTGACCACGGCGACACCCTACGGCTGCGAGCATGGCCTGCAACACGACAGGCTTCTGCGGCGTTGGTAGGTCATGGAAGCGGTCATCCCCCGGACGGGAAGGAAGCCAGTGACTGACCCCGCAACGGGCAGCACCGACCTCGACTTCGACAGCTGGGTGGCGGCCCGCGGGCCGGCGCTGATGCGGCTGGGATACGTGCTCACCGGCAACCGTGCCGACGCCGAGGACGTCGTCCAGGACGCCCTGTCGCGAGCGCTGGCGCGCTGGTCGCGGATCAGGAGCGTCGCCGATCCGGACGCCTACGTCCGGCGGATGGTGGTCAACGCACACGTCTCCTGGTGGCGGAAGTTCCGCCGGCGCGAGACACCCGTTGAGACGGTCCGCGACACCGCGGTCGCCGAGAAGGTGGCGCCCGAGGAGCGTGACCGCCTCTGGCAGGCGTGCTCCTCACTCCCGAAGGACCAACGCACCGCCGTGGTGCTGCGCTTCTACGAAGACCTGGAGTACGCCGAGATCGCCGACCTGACCGGTGTGCGCGAGGGCAGTGTGCGGTCGCGGGTCTCCCGCGGCGTCGCCGCCCTCCGCGAACTGTTGGGCGACGAGAGTGGAGCAGAGAAATGAGTGACGACTTCGAGCGCAGGCTCTCGATGAGCCTCCGGCGCGCGGCAGGCAGTGCCGACGACGCCACCGGTCTGGCTGCCGGGGCACGGTCCCGGCTCCGCCGGCGACGTCGTACGACGATCGCGGCGGCCGCTGCCGCGCTGGTCGTGGCCGCGGTGCCGGTGGGCATCCAGCTGACGTCCGGGGACGGCGGTGACGACGGGACTGTCGCGACCGACCCGTCCACGGATGCGGGACCCGCCATGCGCACGGAGTCCTGGCGTGACGCGACCGTGGAGGTGCCCGAGGACTGGGGCTACGGCTCCCTCGCGGCCTGGTGCGCGTCCGGCAAGGGTGACAGCCCGATGCCGGTGGTGCAGCGGCCGACCACGATCGCACCGGCCATCGCGTGCGAGCAGCCCGCCAACAGCCACGGCGTCCAGTTCGTCGACGCCCGCGCGATCATGGTGCAGAGCAACGAGGAGGTGCCGACCGAGCTCACCGACGGCGTCGACTACCCCGCCGGCACGTGGTCGGGCTTCAAGGTCGTCGGCGGCACGATGGTGCAGGTGGCCGCGCCGGACGAGGAGACCGCGATGGCGATCTACGACTCGATCGCGCCTCTCGAGGGCTCCGACGCCAACGGCTGCCCGCAGATGCTTGGCGAGGCCGAGGCGGGTGACGGCAAGGGCGGTGACGACATCTCGCTGTGCCGCTACAGCGAGGCCGACGAGCTCGCCTCCAGCCGGCTGCTGTCGGCCGAGGACTCCGCCACGCTGCTCGACGAGATCGAGAAGGCGCCGCTGTCGAAGAAGGACATCGACTGCCCGCCAGGGTCTCGGACGGTGCTCCTGCAGGGCGGTGCGTACCTCGGCATGATCGACGCGTGTGACACAGGGCTGACCCTCTCCGGGACCGTCCGCGAGCTCACCGACCCGCTCAAGGAGCTCACCCGGCTGCCGTGACCGGGCCTTGGTTTCGAGACAGGCGCTAGCGCGCCTTCCTCAACCAGCGGCGAGAGGCTCAGTCGAGCGGGTCGAGCACGCCGTGCTCCGTGACCCCGGCAGCGAGCCGGGAGAGCTGGAAGCCACCGTCGCCGAGCAGGTGGTCCAGCATCGTGAGGTGCGCGGTGTAGGTGCCGACGGCGTACTCCGCGGTCATGCCGATGCCGCCGTGCAGCTGGATCGCCTCCTGGCCGATGTGCCGTCCGGCCCGGCTCACCTGCAGGGCCACCCGCGAGGCGGCGTCGGCGAGCGCATCGGTGTCACCCTGGGCGACCACCATCGTCGCCCAGTCGACCATGCTGTGGGTCAGCTCCTGCGAGACGTACAGGTCGGCGGCTCGGAACGTCAGCGCCTGGAACGTGTTGAGCGTGACGCCGAACTGCTTGCGGCTCTTCAGGTAGTCGGTCGTCGACGCGAGCGCGGTCTGCATCGCCCCCAGCGCCTGGTTGGCGGCCATCACGCGGGTGATGTCGAGGACCGTCGCGATCGAGCCCGTGACGTCCTGACCGGCCGCACCCAGGGGCTTCGCAGCGGTCCCGTCGAACGCGATGCGGGCTGCCCGGGTGCCGTCGTACGCCGCGTAGCCGGTGCGCTCGGCGTCGGTCGCGAGGAAGAGCCCGGTGCCGCCGTCGGGCAGAGTCGCGCTCACGACCAGTACGTCGGCGCGGGCGCCGTGGGGCACGGGCTCCTTGACACCGGTCAGCGTCCAGGAATCGCCGGAACCAGAGGCCGTGACCGACGAGGCCGCAGGTCCCCAGCGGCCCCCCGGCTCGTCGTGCGCGAAGGCCAGCACGCGCTCGCCCGCCGAGAGGGCGCCCAGCACGGACGCGCGCTGCTCCGGGGTTCCGCAGGCGGACACCAGTCCACCGGCCAGCACCACCGAGGTGAGGAAGGGCTCGGGGGCGACGACCCGGCCGAGCTCTCGGCACACGATGCCGATCTCGACCGGTCCGGCGCCGACGCCGCCGTCGGACTCGGCGAACGGGAGGCCCAGCAGGCCCATCTCGGCCATCCGGGTCCACAGCTTCTCGTCGAAGCCGGGGTCCTCGGCGACCGCCTGTCGGCGGGTCTCGAAGTCGGAGTAGGCCTTGCCGACCAGGCCCCTGACGGCATCGCGCAGGGCGACCTGCTCGTCGTCGTAGGTGAAGTCCATGGGTCAGGTCCCTTCAGAGGCCGAGGATCGTGCGGGAGATGATCTGGCGCTGCACCTCGTTGGAGCCGCCGTAGATCGAGGCCTTGCGGAGGTTGAGGTACGTCGGGGTCGCGCGCCGCGCCCAGCCCTCGAGGTCGGAGTCGTCACTCCCGCCGCTGGCCAGCGAGGCCGGTCCGGCCAGGTCGACGACCAATTCGCTGACGGCCTGCTGGAGCTCGGAGCCCTTGAGCTTCAGCACCGACGAGGCAGGGTGCGGCTCGCCGCCGGCGGAGTGCGCGACGACGCGCAGAGCGGTCAGCTCGAGGGCCAGCAGCTCGTTCTCGAGCTCGGCGACCCGCGCCCGCAGCAACGGGTCGTCCGCGAGCACGTCGGCGGCCAGCTCCTTGACCCAGGCCAGGGTGCGCTTGGTCGCGCCCACCGGCGCCACCCCGACGCGCTCGTTGCCGAGCAGGAACTTGGCGATGGTCCAGCCGCCGTTGAGCTCGCCCACCAGGTTCTTCCCCGGCACCCGGACGTCCTCGAACCACACTTCATTGACCTCGTGGCCGCCGTCGATGAGCTCGATCGGACGCACCTCGACGCCGGGCGTCGTCATGTCGATGAGCAGCATCGAGATGCCGGCCTGCTTCTTCACGTCGGGATCGGTGCGCACGAGCGTGAAGATCCAGTCGGCGTGCTGCCCGAGCGTCGTCCACGTCTTCTGCCCGTTGACCACCCAGTCGTCGCCGTCGAGCACCGCGGTCGTGCGCAGTGACGCGAGGTCGGAGCCGGCGTCGGGCTCGGAGAACCCCTGCGCCCACCAGATGTCGATGTTGGCGGTCCTCGGCAGGAACTCCTTCTTCTGCTCCTCCGACCCGAACTGCGCCAGCACCGGCCCGATCATCGACGCGTTGAACGCCAGCGGGGTCGGCACGCCCGCGCGCTGCATCTCCTCGAACCACAGGTGCCGCCTCAGGTCGGACCAGCCGCGGCCGCCGTACTCCTCGGGCCAGTGGGGTACGGCGAGGCCCGCCTCGTTGAGGGTGCGCATGCTCTCGACGAGCTGTTCCTTCGTCAGGTCGCGGCCCTCCGTCACGGCCGTCCGGATCTCCTCGGAGACCTGGGTGGTGAAGAACTCGCGCATCTCCTGCCGGAACGCCTGGTCCTCGTCGGACAGCTCGAGCTGCATGTGTCCACCTCTCGTGACCCGTGAGTAGTTCTCCCGAGCATCATCGCGCGTGGACGGTGAGAACGGCATGCGCCCCCCGCCCAATACTGGGGTGCGGGCCCGTCATCAATGCCGGACAATGGACTCTCGTGGGTCACGTGGATGTCGCCGGAGTGCGTTACGAGCTGCCTGACGGACGGGTGCTGCTCGACAACGTCGGCTTCCGCGTGGGCGACGGGGCCAAGGTCGCGCTCGTCGGGGCCAACGGCGCCGGCAAGACGACGTTGCTCCGCATCGTCACGGGCGAACTCGTGCCCCACGCCGGGGCGGTCACCCGGAGCGGCGGGTTGGGCGTGATGCGGCAGTTCGTGGGTCACGGGGGTGCCGACGAGACTGTCGCCGACCTGCTGCTCTCGGTGGCCCCGCCCGCCGTCCGCAAGGCCGCGCACGAGGTCGACGCCTGCGAGCGGCTGCTCATGGAGCACGACGACGAGAAGACCCAGATGCGCTACGCGGCGGCGCTCTCCGACTTCGCCGACGCCGGCGGCTACGACATCGAGGTCGTCTGGGACGTGTGTACGACGTCCGCGCTGGGCGTGCCGTACGACCGTGCGAAGTACCGCGGCCTGCGCACCCTCTCGGGCGGCGAGCAGAAGCGACTCGTGCTGGAGTACCTCCTGCGCGGACCCGACCAGGTGCTGCTGCTCGACGAGCCCGACAACTACCTCGACGTGCCCGGCAAGATCTGGTTGGAGGAGCGGATCCGCGAGTCGGCGAAGACGATCCTGTTCATCAGCCACGACCGCGAGCTGCTCGCCAACACCGCGACGCGCATCGTCACGGTCGAGCTCGGCAGCGCGGGCAACCTCGTCTGGACCCATCCGGCCGGCTTCGCGACGTACCACCAGGCACGAGAGGAGCGCTTCGCGCGCTTCGAGGAGCAGCGCAAGCGGTGGGACGAGGAGTTCGCCAAGCTGCGCGCGCAGATGCTGATGTACAAGCAGAAGGCGGCCTACAACTCCGACATGGCCAGCCGCTACCAGGCGGCCCAGACCCGGCTCCGGAAGTTCGAGGAGGCCGGTCCGCCGACCGAGCAGCCGCGCGAGCAGCAGGTGAAGATGCGCCTGCGGGGCGGCCGCACCGGCAAGCGGGCAGTCGTCTGCACCGACCTCGAGCTCAGCGGGCTGATGAAGCCTTTCGACCTCGAGGTCTGGTACGGCGAGCGGGTCGCGGTGCTCGGCTCCAACGGCTCCGGCAAGTCGCACTTCCTGCGGCTGCTGGCGGCCGGCGGCAGCGACCCCGACGTCGAGCACCAGCCGGTCGGCGCCCTTCGAGACGGCTCGTCCCTCGCCTCCTCAGGAACCGAGTTCATTCGTCCGGTCGACCACACCGGCTCGGCCAAGCTCGGTGCCCGCGTGCGCCCCGGCTGGTTCGTGCAGACCCACGAGCATCCCGAGCTGCGCGGCCGCACGCTGCTCGAGGTGCTCCACCGCGGCGACGACCACCGCGACGGGATGGGCCGCGAGCAGGCCGCCCGGGTGCTCGACCGCTACGAGCTCGCGCACGCGGGTGAGCAGAGGTTCGAGTCGCTGTCGGGCGGGCAGCAGGCGCGCTTCCAGATCCTGCTGCTCGAGCTGTCCGGAGCCACGCTGCTGCTGCTCGACGAGCCGACCGACAACCTCGACGTGCAGAGCGCCGAGGCGCTCGAGGTCGGTCTCGCGGCGTTCGACGGCACCGTGCTCGCGGTGACCCACGACCGCTGGTTCGCCCGCTCGTTCGACCGATTCCTCGTGTACGGCGGCGACGGCTCGGTCTACGAGTCCGACGGACCGGTCTGGGACGAGGGGCGGGTGGAGCGGGCCCGATGAGCACACTGCAGATCGTCGAGGTCGACGCGTTCGACGCCGCGTCGCTGGATCCGTGGTGGCGGGCCTATCACGACGCCGAGGCCGCCGACCGCGGCGCCAGTGCGACCATCTGGCAGCTCGAGGAGCTGCGCGCCCAGATGCAGGATCCTGGGAGCCGCATGTGGATGGCGGGCTGGTCCGGCATCGTCGACGGCGTGGTCGTCGCGACTGGTTGGATCGGCACCCCGCTGCTCGACAACCCCGACCTCGCCTACGTGGCGGTCACCACCATCGAGGGACATCGTCGTCGTGGCCACGCCTCCGCGATGCTGGCCCACGTCGAGCAGGTGGCCCGCGAGCGGGGCCGGACCATCCTCGGCGGCGAGGCCTACTGGCCGTACGACGCGGGCCCCGAGGGCAGCGGGTCGCCGGGCCGGGAGTTCGCCCGGGCTCATGGCTACGACCTGGCTCTCGGTGACGTGCAGCGGCGTCTCGCGCTGCCGGTGGCAGAGGGTCTGCTCGACTCGCTGGCCGCGGAGGCGGCCACGCACCACGCGGCGTACACCCTGCGCTCGTGGGTGGGTCCCGTCCCCGACGAGCTCGTCTCGGAGTGGGCCGACATCTCGGCGAGCCTGATGACCGAGGCGCCGACCGGCGACCTCGAGCTGGAGCCGGAGGTAGCCGACGCGGCCACCGTGCGGGAGGAGGAGTCGTTGCTCGTGAAGCAGGGCCGGCTGAAGTACCACACCGTGGCGATCGACGAGACTGGCCGGATCGCGGCGTACACCGACCTCGTCACCACCGAGCACGAGCGTGACCGCGCCTACCAGTGGGGGACCCTGGTGCGGCAGGAGCATCGTGGGCACCGCCTCGGTCTCGCCGTGAAGGTGGCCAATCTGCGCCAGCTGCAGGGCGCGCGCCCCGACCTCGCACAGCTGACCACGTTCAACGCCGAGGTCAACGAGCACATGATCGGGGTCAACGAGCGGCTCGGCTTCGTCCCCGTCGAGCGGCTCGGGGAGTTCCAGAAGCGGCTGTCCACCGCTGGTTGAGCACGGCGCGCCAGCGCCGGTCTCGAAGCCAAGGTCCCGTCGCGGGCCTGGTTTCGAGACGGTTGCTGCGCAACCTCCTCAACCAACGGCCGATGTCGGTGCGCCCCGGGCATGGTCCTGTCGTGGTGGACCGGGGTGGGTCGCGAAGGCTGCGCGGGGGTTGCGGGTGTTGAGCCGGAGCGGGTTGCCACCAGGTGGTCCGGCTGGCGGAGTTCCAGAAGCGGCTGTCCACCGCTGGTTGAGCACGGCGCGCCAGCGCCGGTCTCGAAGCCAAGGTCCCGTCGCGGGCCTGGTTTCGAGACGGTTGCTGCGCAACCTCCTCAACCAACGGCCGATGTCGGTGCGCCCCGGGCCTGGTCCTGTCGTGGCGGACCGGGGTGGGTCGCGAAGGCTGCGCGGGGGTGGCGGGTGTTGAGCCGGAGCGGGTTGCCACCAGGTGGTCCGGCTGGCGGAGTTCCAGAAGCGGCGGTCCACCGCAGGTTGAGGACGGCGCGCCAGCGCCGGTCTCGAAGCCAAGGTCCCGTCGCCGGCCTGGTTTCGAGACGGTTGCTGCGCAACCTCCTCAACCCACGGAGGATCGCTACGGCGCCTCTGGGATCCCGCTCTCCGGCGGCGAGTCCTCGGCCTGGGCGGCGTCGGCCTCGCTGATCTCGGCGTCGCCGATGTCGGTCTGGAGCACGGGGGTCAGCGGCTCACCGACGCCCTTCTGGATCTCGATGATGCTGAGTCCGGAGATGCCCATGTGGCTGTCGGCGGAGAACCGGAACGGCGCGAGCTGTGGGCCGTCGAGGTCGGCGCCGACCTCCTCCAGCGTCTCGACGAGCCCGTCGCGGGTCAGGTCCTCGCCGGCGGCCTGCAGGACCTGCACGAACGCATAGGCCTGGGACATGCCGTAGATCCGGTAGTTGCTGAGCTCGCCCTCCTCGCCGTGCTCGTCCCACACCTTCTGCCACAGCTGCACCCACGGGTCGTCGGGGGCGTCGACGCCGGGGATGTACTCCGAGGTCAGCACGCCGTTGAGCGAGTTGTTGTCGCCCTCGACCGCACCCTCGGAGAACCGCGAGAGCAGCGAGCCCACCAGCGTCGGGTCGGAGCCGACGTTGCTGTAGTACCAGTCCGGCTCGTAGCCGAGGCGGAGCGCGACGAGCTGGCTGAGCGCGGTGTACGACGGGGTGTTGAAGCCCAGCACCAGGTCGGCGCCGGCTGCCTGGAGACCGGCGATCTGCGGACCGACGTCGGTGTTGCCCGACGTGTAGCGCTCGACGCCGACGATCTGCTCGTCGAGGAACTGGCGCACGCCCTTCTCGCCGTCCTCGCCGAAGTCGTCGTCCTGGAGGAAGAGGCCGACCTTCGCGTCGGGCATGTTCTCGGCGACGTACTGGCCGATGATCTTGCCCTCGATCTCGTAGTCGGGCTGCCAGCCGAACGTGTAAGGCTTGCTCTCGACGTCGTCGCCCCACTGGAGCGAGCCGGACGACACGAAGAAGTCGGGCACCTGCTCCTCGTTGAGGAAGTCGACGACGGCACTGTGCGTCGGTGTGCCGAGGCCGCCCACCATGGCGAAGATCTCGTCCTCGAGCACCAGCTCGTTGGTGACGGTGGTCGTGTTGGTGGGGTTGTAGCCGTCGTCCTTGACGACGTACTCGATCTGCCGGCCGTGGACGCCGCCGGCCGCGTTGACGTAGTCGAAGTAGGCCTTCGCCCCGGTCGGGATCTCGCTGTAGCCGGGCGCCGCGACTCCGGTCAGCGGGAAGTGCGCGCCGAGGGTGATGGCGTCGTCGGTGATGCCGACGTCGGTGGCGCCGCCGCCCCCGTCGCCGTCTCCGTCGCTGTCGTCCCGGCCACCCGCGCCGCACCCGGCCAGCACCAGCGAGGTGACGACGGCAGCGGCGAGCGGGACCGCGATCCGTGATGTGCGTTTCATGATGATGTTCCCTTCGAGGTGGTGGTGACGGACTTCGACTGAGGGCGACGCGCTCGAGAGAGCAGGCCACGGAGGCTGCCGACGATGCCGGCGGGGGCGGCCAGGATCACCGCGACCATGACCAGCCCGTAGACGAGCGGCGCGAGCTCGGCGGCCTGGATGTCGCTGAGCCCGGCGTCGACGCCGATGTCGGTGACGACGCCGGGCAGGAAAGTGAGGAGTGCCGCACCGATGAGCGCCCCGGTGAGGCTGCCCAGCCCGCCGAGCACGACCGCGGCCAGCAGGGTGAGGCTGAGGGTCAGGCTGAACGCACTGGGCGCGGCCAGCCTGACGGTGAAGGCCAGCAGCGCGCCGGCGGCACCGGCAGCGGCCGCACTGACCATGAAGGCCGAGATGCGCGCGCGCCCCAGGTCGATGCCCGCCAGCTCGGCGGACACCTCGTCGTCGCGTACGGCGCGCCACCGGCGGCCGACGCGGCTGCGGGCCAGGTTGGCCAGCAGCACGAAGACGACGATCAGTGTCAACCAGGCGATGTACGCGACGTACCGGCTGCGGCTGAGCTCGGTGCCGGTGACGAAGAACGCCACGTCGAGCACCCACTCGGGGATCTCGGGCATCGACACCCGGAGTCCCTGCTCGCCGCCTAGCGTCTCCTTGAAGTACAGAGCGATGCCGGGTACGGCGACCGCCAGGGCGAGCGTCGCGCCGGCGAGGTAGGGCCCGTGCAGTCGGGCGGCGGCGACGCCGACAGCAGTGCCGACGACGAGAGTCACGACCACCGCGGCGACGATCACCAGCACCAACGGGGTCGACGCGTCCCGGTCGGGCAGCAGCAGGGCCGCGGTGTAGGCGCCGAACGCCATCAGCGCCCCGTGGCCGAGGGAGATCTGGCCGTTGAGCCCGGTGAGCACCGTGAGCCCTCCGGCGGCGATGCCGAGGTAGGCCATCGACGCCAGCTGGATGCTCTGGAACTCCGAGACGCTCTCGATCACCACGACGACCACCACCAGCGCCAGGGCGGCGGTGACCAGGTGCCGCGCGAGGGTGGAGTGCTGCCACACGTCGCTCAACCGCGCGCGCATCAGACCCGCCGCTCCGCGCCCGTGGAGAAGATGCCGCCCGGCCTCAGGGTGAGCACCAGCATCAGGATCACGAGAGCGGCCAACGCGACGAGCTGGGAGCCGACGTACCCGCTCACGAAGCTCAGCGACAGCCCGAGCAGCAGGCCGCCGACCACCGCACCGAGGGGACTGTCGAGCCCACCGAGCACCGCGGCCACGAAGCCGTAGACCACGACGGAGTCCATGAAGCCCGGGTGCACCAGGCTGCCGCCGGCGATCAGCAGACCGGCGAGCGAGCCGACCACCGCGGCGAGCGCCCAGCCCAGGGTGAGCATCCGGCCGACGCGCACTCCGAGCAGCCGGGCCACCTCCTGGTTGAAGGCGGACGCCCTCATCCGTAGGCCGAGATCGGTGAACCGGAAGAGTGCGACCAGCAGCGCCATCACCGCCAGCACCGAGAGGATGGTGAAGATCCCGAACCCCGTGAGGGCGATCGTGGTGTCACCGGCCTTGATGCCGCGCAGCCCGAACGGCGCCGGGAAGGAGCGGTAGCGGTTGCCGAAGATCACCGCGGCCAGCCCGTGCAGCACGATGAACAGCCCCAGCGTCAGGATCACCGCATTGATCTCGGCCTTCCCCTCGACCGGGCGTACGACGACCCGCTCCAGCACCGCTCCCAGGACCAGTCCGCTCACCAGGGCGGCCGCGAACCCCAGCCAGTAGCTGTGGCCGGCGTCGATCACCACCAGCGCGATGAACGTCGTCACCATCGCCATCGGTGCCTGGGCGAAGTTCACGATCCGCGTCGACCGCCAGATCAGCACCAGCGCGAGCGCGAACGCGGCGTACACCATGCCGAGGGTGAGGCCGCCGAGTGCGGTGTTGAAGAACTGCTGCACGTGAGCCTTTCTGTCAGAACCCGAGGTAGGCGTGGCGGAGCTTCTCGTCGCCGGCCAGGTCGTCGGCGGGTGCGTCTGCGACGACCCTCCCGAGGTTGAGCACGATCCCGTGGTCGGCGACGGACAGGGCGCTGCGCGCGTTCTGCTCGACGAGCAGGACCGTGAGCCCCTCCTCGTCGACCAGCGCCTTCAGCAGTCCGAAGATCTGCGCGACGATGCGCGGCGCCAGGCCCAGAGACGGCTCGTCGAGCAGCAGCATCGTGGGCGTGGCCATCAGGGCCCGGCCGATGACGAGCATCTGGCGCTCGCCGCCCGACAGGGTGTTGGCGAGGGCCGCGCTGCGGTCGGCCAGGATCGGGAACAGGTCGTAGACCCGCTTCAGGTCCTCGGGCCGGACCCGGCCCCCGCGTCCCAGCCCGCCGAGGCGGAGGTTCTCCTCCACGGTCAGCTCGGTGATCACGCCGCGCCCCTCGGGCACGTGTGACATGCCCAGCTTCGGCATCGCCTCCGCGGCGAGGCGCTCGAGCCGGGTGCCCTCGAAGTCGATGCTCCCGGCCCTGGCCCTGTGCAGGCCCGAGACGGTGCGCAGCAGGGTCGTCTTGCCGGCGCCGTTGGCGCCCAGCACTGCGGTGATCTCGCCCTTCGCGGCGGTGAACGACACGTCGTCGAGCGCGGTGATCGGGCCGTAGCCAGCCGTGAGTCCCGAGAGCTGGAGCATCAGTCCACGCTCTCGCCGAGGTACGCCGCGAGCACGGCGGGATCCTCACGCACCGCGTCGGGTGGCCCGTGGGCGATGACGCGGCCGAAGTCGAGCACGGTGATCTCGTCGCACACCCGCATCACGAGGTCCATGTGGTGCTCGACGAGCAGCACCGACATCGTCTCGGTGAGGCCGCGCACGAGGTCGCCCAGCTCGTCCATCTCGCCGGACGAGAGCCCGCTCGCCGGCTCGTCGAGCAGCAGCAGGTCCGGCTCGGAGGCCAGCGCGCGGGCCAGCGCGACCCGCTTGCGCACGGGGTAGGGGAGGCTCGGCGGGTAGCGGTCGGCGTACTTCTCGATGTCCAGGCGCTTGAGGACGTGGCGGGCTCGCTCGCGCAGCTCGCGCTCGTCGCGGCTGGTGCGGGGGAGCGCGAGCAGGGCCCCGAGGAAGCCTGACCTCGCCTGGTGGTCGGCGCCGACGATGACGTTCTCGAGCACGGTGACGCGGTCGAAGAGGCCGAGCCCCTGCAGCGTGCGGGCCATGCCCAGGCCCGGCAGGTCGGTCGGCTTGAGCTTGCCGAGGGTCTCGCCGCGGCGGGCGATCCGGCCGCTGTCGGGCTCGACGAAGCCGCACGCGACGTTGAAGAGGGTGGTCTTGCCCGCGCCGTTGGGGCCGATCACGCCGTGCACCTGATGCGGCTGGAGCCGCAGCCCCACGTCCGAGAGGGCTGTGAGGCCGCCGAAGGTGACGGTGATGTCGCTCAGCTCCAGCTCGTACGGCGCCGACATCGCTCCCTCTCGGCTCGGGGCTGACTCGAGGTGTGACGCGCACCACTCTGGTGCGCGGGGCCACAAAGCACATTGGGCGTTGCGCACAAAATGCCTGCGCCAACCGGCCCCGGGGGCTGGTGGCGGGTGTGCTGGGAGTGCGACGGTGGCCGGATGACGACGCAGGCGAGCGACACCGAGGACCCGGTGGCCAGGGCGTGGAGCCAGCTCCTCGACCGCTCCGATGCCATCGCCGACGTCATCTCGGGCCGGATGATGGCGCAGCACGCCGCGGCGTACGAACGGATCGGGCCACACATCGTCGACGACGTACGCCACAGCTCGCGCGAGCACATCGGCCGCGGCCTGGCGATCCTGGCCGGCCGTCTCGACGCGCGGTCAGCGGTCGAGCTCTGGCGCGAGACCGGCCGGCGCCGGGCGAGGCAGGGCGTGCCGCTCGAGCTGGTCCTGAACGCCTACACGATGGGCGCGCGGGTGCTCTGGGAGTCGCTGATGGAGCTGGCCAGCAGCGCGCCGGGTCCCGACGGCATCGACGACAAGGCCCTTCTGCAGGCGGCCCGGGGCGTGTGGTCCGACCTCGATGTCCAGAACGGCGTGCTGATCGACGCCTACCACCGCGAGAGTGCGCGGCTCCTCCGCCGCGACCAGCAGCGCCAGCAGACCGTGCTCGACGGCCTCCTCGACGGCCGGGGGGCGGACCAGGCGTTCACCGACGAGGCACGTGGCCTGTTCGAGATCGCGGCCGGTGACCGGGTCGCCTGCGTCGTGGCCCTGTCCGACGGGCCGCACACGGATGCGGCCGGCGCGGTCGAGGACCGGCTGGAACGGCACGGCATCCGGACCCGGTGGCACGTGCGGTCGGGGGCGGCGTTCGGTCTCCTCGCCGGGCCGCTGCCCGGCGAGGACGCCCTGGTCGACCTGATCGGCTCCAACCCTCCCGGCCGCGTGGGTGTGGCGGCCAGTGCGGACGGGCTGGCCGGGTTCGCGACCGCCTTCCAGCTCGCCCTGCGCGCCGCCCAGACCCTGCCGCGTGCGCACTGCGGCGTCGTCGCCGTCACCGCCCGGCTCCCCGAGGTGCTGCTGGCCGGCGACAGCCACGTCACGCCGTTGCTGGTCGCTCAGACCCTGGGCCCGCTGCTGGAGCACGGCCAGGCCGAGACTCTGCTGGCCACCCTCTCGGCCCTGCTGCGCCACGACGGCTCCCCGACGCACGCCGCGGCCGAGCTGTTCTGCCACCGCAACACCGTGATCTACCGGATGAAGCAGATCGAGAGACTGACCGGTCGCGACCTCACCGACCCGCGCGACAAGATGCTGCTGTGGCTCGCGCTGATGGCCGGGTGACGACCTGCCTACGAGCCAGACTCACCCGCGTCGGAGTCGAGCGTCAGCTCGGCGGTGCTCGTCTCGCCGTCGCGGGTGTAGGTCACGGTGACCTTGTCGCCCGGGCGGTAGGAACGGATGGTCGCGACCAGGTCGTCCGCGCTGTCGACCAGTTCGTCGTCGACCTTGGTGATCACGTCACCGGCCTCGAGCCCGGCCTCTCCGGCCGTGGCGCCGTCGGTGATCTCGCGCACGCGGGCGCCGACCTCGTCGGTGGGCTGCACGTTCTCACCGGGCTGGGCGCCCTGCGGCACCGACGCGTCGGTGACCTGGATGCCGAGCCGGGCGTGCGTCGGCGTCTCGCCGGCGATCATCTGGTCGACGATCGGCATGACCTCGTCGATCGGGATCGCGAAGCCGAGACCGATCGAGCCGGCCTCCTGCTGCACCGCGCCGGACGCCGTACGGATCGAGGAGTTGATGCCGATCACGCTGCCGGTCATGTCGACGAGCGGGCCGCCGCTGTTGCCGGGGTTGATGGCCGCGTCGGTCTGGATCGCGGGGTACGTCGTGGTGTTGCCCTCGCCGTCGGCGCCGACGTTGACCGGACGCGCGAGGGCGCTGACGATGCCGCTGGTGACGGTCGCGTCGAGACCGAAGGGCGAGCCGATCGCCACGACGCCCTGGCCGACGGCCAGGTTGTCGGACTGGCCGATGGTCGCTGGGGTCAGGCCGGACACGTCCTCGGCCTTGATGACGGCCGTGTCGGTGAGTGGGTCGGTGCCGAGCACCGTCGCCTCGGCCCGGGTGCCGTCGCTGAACGAGACGGTGAGCGTGCCGCCCTCCGCGCCCTCGACGACGTGGTTGTTGGTCAGGATGGTGCCGTCCTCGCTGAGGATGATGCCCGATCCGGAGCCGGAGCCGGAGCTGCTCGTCACGTCGATCTTCACGACCGACGGCAGCACCGTCGACGCGACGTCCTGCACCGAGCCGGACTCCGCCGGCGCGCTGCCCTGGTCGACGACCTGGCTGGTGCGCGTCGGCGCGCTCGAGGTCGGGCCGGTGCCGTCTGAGTTCCACGCGTCGTACGCCGCGGCACCTCCGACTCCGGCGCCTGCACCCACGAGCAGCGACGCGGTGACGACCGCGGCCGCGAACCCGGCCCGACCGCGCGGCTTGCGCGGCGCGGGCGGAGGCGTCTGCTGGGCCGGCTGCTCGGCGGTCGGGAAGCCGGGCACCGGGCCGAACGCGGTCGTCGGCTCCTGGTCGTTGCCGGAAGGGCCGTAGAAGCTGGGAGGAGGCGTCTCGTTCATGTCGACGACGATGCCGCGCCCGGCTGTGAGCAGCCTGAGACAGCGCTGCGGGTTGTCTTAAGTCTCAGGACGGCAGCTTGCGCACCGGCGTCGCCGGGGCGCACCACGCCGCCGGAGACGACCCGCGCATTGAACCCGCGCAGCCGGAGCCGGCGGCCTTGCGCGGTGTTGACGAAGGTCGTCGCCTCCGTGCCGAAACGGTTGAGGAACTTCTTGCAGCCGTTGTGCGGCTTGGCCGACACCTCGATCACCGCGCCGTCGTCGCCGATGGCCAGCCGCGAGCCGACCGGGAGGTTGTCGTGAGAGATGTCGAGGTCGACGTACAGCTGGTCACCGGCGCCCGCCCGCGTCTCGTCGTCCGGTGCGAGCAGGCCGGCCATCCGCGAGCTCATCACGTTGACCTGGGCGTCGAGGTGCCGGCCGGCCGCGACGGCGCGCGACGTGGCGCGCTCGAGCCAGTTGTCGCCGACCATGCCCAGCTCGAGGTCGAGAGTGCCCTGGGACAGGACTTCCCGCATCCCGTTCGCCGGCCGCCGGACGACCAGGTCGAGCGTGCCCATGCCTGTCGGCGCGGCCAGCAGATGGTCGATCCGGTCCGTCAGCTGGGTGGTCGTCGCCTGGTCCATGGGGTGATTCTGCAACGCGCGTCGACCCCTTGTCCCTGCCATTTCCCTGGGCCACAATCGGCGCACACCACTCTGGGAGGACCATCTTGTCCACACCGTCAGCACCCGCGCCCGTGTTCATGGACGACCGGCTGGCGTGGTGGGCGGAGGCCGATCCCGACGGGGACTGCATGACCTACGGCGGGCGCACCTGGACCTGGTCGCAGTGGGACGAGCGCGTACGTCGCCTCGCCGGCGGCCTGTCCGCACTGGGCATCGCGCGCGGTGACGTCGTCGGGTTCCTCGACAAGAACCACCCGGCCTGCGTCGAGCTGAGCCTCGCTGCCGGGTCGATCGGCGCGGCCAACGCGATCGTCAACTGGCGCTCGGCCGGTGACGAGGTCGACTACGCGGTCAACGACTCAGGTGCACGCGTGCTGGTCGTCGGCACGGAGCTGATGCCGGTGATCGAGCAGATCCGCGACCGGCTGACGAAGGTCGAGAAGATCATCGAGGTGACGCCCGAGGGTGCCGAGGGCGACGAGTACGAAGCGTTCCTCGCTGCCCACGAGCCGAAGCCGCGTGCCGACGACGCGAGCCCCGACGACCCGTGTCTGGTGATGTACTCCTCCGGCACCACCGGCCGCCCGAAGGGCATCCTGCTGACGCACACCAACATGGTCGCGCACACCGTGAACTCCCTCGACGGCATGGAGTTCGACGACGGCGACAAGGTGATGGTGGCGATGCCGCTCTTCCACGTCGGCGGGTCGTCGTACGTGCTGGGCGGGCTGCACCTCGGCCTGCCCTCGATCATGACGCGGGACCCCGACGGCGCCTCGCTCGCCGGCGCGATCATGCAAGGCGCCAACCGCACGTTCCTGGTGCCGGCCGTGCTGGCGCAGGTGCTGCAGTCCGGTCCCGAGGCCGTGGCGGTCTTCGGCAGGCTGAAGACCTACACGTACGGCGCCGCGCCGATGCCGCTCCCGCTGCTTCGTGCGGCGATGGCGGCGTGGCCCGACACCGACTTCATCCAGGTCTACGGACTGACCGAGGTGGCCGGCGTGGCCACCCACCTGATGCCCGAGGCCCACCGCGACGAGGCGCACCCCGAGCGGCTCGTGTCAGCCGGCCAGCCCATCCCGGGCTGCGAGGTGCGGATCGTCGACCCGGCCACCCTCGAGGACGTGCCGACCGGTGAGCACGGCGAGATCTGGCTACGCACGCCGCAGCTGATGAAGGGCTTCCTCGGCCGGGAGAAGGAGACCCGCGAGGTCGTCACCGACGACGGCTGGTTCCGCACCGGCGACATGGGCCGCGTCGACGAGGAGAACTTCGTCTTCGTGCAGGACCGGCTCAAGGACATGATCATCAGCGGCGGCGAGAACATCTACTCGCCGGAGGTCGAGCGGGTCCTGGCCGAGCACCCGTCGGTCATGGAGGTGGCCGTGATCGGCGTGCCCGACGACCGCTGGGGCGAGAGCGTGAAGGCGGTCGTGTCGCTGAAGCCCGACACGACGGCCACCGAGGACGAGCTGATGGAGTGGTGCCGAGAGCGCATCGCGACGTACAAGTGCCCCAAGAGCGTCGACCTCGTCGAGATGCTGCCCCGCAACCCCACCGGCAAGATCCTCAAGCGCGAGCTGCGCAGGCCCTACTGGGCCGACCGCGACTCCGCCGTCGTGTGAGTCCGGCGAGCTCCCCACCCGCGCATAGGGTGCGGCCATGACCACGGCTCGCACCGTCCCGGTGACCACCGAGATGGACGGCGACGAGCTGGACGCCGAGGACGCCTGGCACCTGGCCCGCCGGCACGGGCTGCGCACGATCCTGGTCGGGTCGTTCGTCCGGTTCCGCTACGGCGACGGCTTCACCAACAGTCGCGCACTGGCCCTGCAGGCCTGCCTCGCCGTGGTGCCGTTCATGCTGGCCGTGACCGGGCTGGCCGCCGACATCGACGACGACCGGCCGGCCCGGGTGGTCGCGGCCACGATCAACGCGGTGTCGCCGGCCTCGGGTGGCGACGACGCGCTCGTCGACGCGCTCGCCACCGGGTCCGAGGAGACCGGCGAGGTGGCGCTCGGCTTCGGACTGTTCTTCGCGCTCCTCTCGATGACGACGGCGATGGCCCAGATCGAGCGCGGGGCCAACCGCATCTACGGCATCCGCCGTGACCGGAAGGCGCTGTGGAAGTACGGCCGCGCCGCCATCTTCACCGCCCTGCTCGCGGTGCCGGTCGGCGTCGGCTTCCTGCTGCTGGTGGCCGGTGGTGCGTTCGGCGACGCCATGGTCAGCGAGTACGGCTGGTCCAGCGGTCTGCGCACCACCTGGAACCTCGTGCGCTGGCCCGTCGGCCTGTTGCTGCTGGTCGTCACGATCGCAGTGATCTTCGACCACGCACCGCGCCGGCGTCAGCCCGCGCTGTCGTGGCTCGCCCTCGGCGCCGGTGTGTCGGTGGTGCTGAGCATGGCCGCGGCGGCCGGGCTCGCGGCGTACGTCAACCTCAGTGCGTCCTTCAGCAGCACCTACGGGCCCTTGGCCGGCATCTTCGCGCTGCTGGTGTGGAGCCTGCTCTCGTCGATCGCGCTGTTCTACGGCCTCGCGGTCTGCGCGCAGCTCGAGGCGCTGCGCGTCGGCCAGCCGGAGCCGGCGTACGACGACCCGGGGAGGCCGCACAGCGAGACCCTTTCGGACGAGTAGGTCAGTCGGGCTCGAGCGTCAGCGTCATCTTCTTGAGCAGCCGGGTGAGCTGGGCCTGCTCCTTCTTCGTGAGTACGCCGACCAGTGCGTTCTCGGCGTCGCCTCGCCGGGCCATCGCGCGGCGCCAGATGTCGACGCCGGAGGCGGTGACCTCGACGCCGATGCGTCGGCGGTCCTCGGCCGATGCGCGGCGCTGGATCCAGCCCGCCTTCTCGAGGCTGTCGAGCCGGCCGGTGATGCCGGCGGGGGACACTCCGAGGTCGTGGGCCAGGGCCGTGGGGCTGGCGTGGCCGGGGGTGTCGCGGATCATCAGCCTGTGCAGGGTGTCGTACTCGAAGTCCTGCAGGCCGGTGTCGGCTAGCGCCTCCTTCTTGGTCGACTTGAGGTAGCGCGAGATGGTGCCGATCCGCTCGGTGACGCCCTCCACCTCGTCGTCGAAGTCGATGTCGATCCAGTGGTCGCGCCACCGGGCGATATGACGGTCGATCTGGTCTTCGGGCATGACGCGAGGATATCGAAGGAACTTCATTGACGAATAGTTAGCCAGCGAAGTAATGTCCGCGACATGTCCGTCTCGGCCCCGCTGCGACCGGCACGCCTGCGCGGCCCGCTGGCCTTCACGCCGTACCGCTTCCTCGTCGCCGGCACGACCGTGAGCGCGCTCGGCAACTCACTGACGCCGGTGGCGCTGGCCTTCGGTGTGCTCGAGCTCGGCGGCACGGCCTCCGAGCTCGGCCTGGTGGTGGCGGCGTACGCGCTGGCCGAGGTGGTGACGCTGATGTTCGGCGGTGTGCTGGGCGACCGGCTGCCCCGCCAGGTGCTGATGCAGGGCGCCGCAGCCGGTGCCGCGGTGACGCAGGGCGTCATCGCGTTCGCACTCATCGGGGGCTGGGCGACGGTGACCCTGCTCGGCGTCGTCGGGCTGGCCAACGGCTGTCTCTCCGCCCTCAGCGGCCCGTCGTCGCAGGCGATGACGCGACAGACCGTGCCGGCCGAGCAGCTCGCCAACGCGGTGGCCCTGCGCCGACTCGCGCAGAACACCGCCGGTGTCGTGGGCTTCGCGATCGCCGGCGTGCTGGTGGCGGCGTTCGGCTCGGGTTGGGCTATCGCCATCGACGCCGTGACCTTCGCCGTAGCCGCGGGCTGCTTCGCGATGATCCGGGTGCCGACCGTGGTGGCGTCAGGCGACCGGCAGAGCCTGATCGGAGATCTGTGGGCGGGCGCGGCCGAGGTCTTCCGGCACACCTGGCTGTGGCTGCTGATCGGGCAGGCGCTGCTCTACCACCTGTTCTACGGCGGCGTGCAGGGTGTGCTCGGCCCGATCGCCGTCGGCGACGCGTACGGCAAGGCCGCCTGGGGCTGGGCGCTGGCGCTGCTGATGGCCGGATTCATGGTCGGCGCCCTGGTGTGCCTGCGCTGGAAGCCGCGCAAGGGCCTCGCGATCGGCACCGTCCTCCTCGCGCTCACGGCCTGCTTCCCGGCCGCGATGGCCCTCAACGACGCCCTTCCCGTGCTGCTGCTCGGTGCGTTCCTGCACGGCTTCGGCCTCGAGGTCTTCAGCGTCAACTGGGACCTCTCGATCCAGACCGAGATCCCCGAGGACAAGCTCGCCCGCGTCTACGCGTTCGACATCGTCGGCTCGTTCGTGGCCCGCCCGCTGGGCCTGGTGCTCGTCGGACCGGTGACTGCGCTCACCGGCATCGGGCCGTGGCTGGTCGCCGTCGCCGCGATCATGGCCGGCAGCTCGCTGCTCGCCGCCGCCGTACCCTCCGTGCGGAGGCTGGAGCGGCGGTAGCCTCCCACGATGGGAACCTCCGGCATCGAGGAAGCGCGCGAGCATGACGATGCCTGCGCGAGCATGCACACCGGCGTCCACGGCCAGAGACTGGCGATCGACGGCTGGTTCGCGAGCCATGCCGACTCCGGTCGGCCAGGACCGCACGTGCGCCTCGTTGCCCACGGCTACACGGACGTCGTCCTCAAGACCAGCCAGATCCCCGAGCTCGTCGAGTGCCTCGAGCTCGTGGCCGAGCGGATCGACCGCAAGTGGGAGCGGGAAGGTGAGGAGTACGTCCAGACGTACTTCGGCGACGCTCCGGATGACAACGACCCTGCCGTGATCCGCCAGCGTCGCATCGAACGCCTCGAGCTCGACGACATGGTGGCCTCGCACATCACCGAGATCGTCGAGCTCATCGTCGGCGCTGCCGACATCCACGAGGCCACCGACGCCGTCGCCGCCCTGCTCGGCGTCGACCCGCTGGCCATCCAGTTGCACCTGCTGAGGTACTCCCTCTTCGGGCTCTCGCGTGGCTCCCGCGCAGCGCAGGCCCAGAAGCTGCGGCAGCTCCGCGCAGAGGATGAGGAATAGTTCGATGAGTTGTCCACAACCTGGGCGATCAGGCTGACTTCGGGCCAAGAATGTCTTTGGCTCCTGTTTGGCTTCTCTGTACGGCGATCACGACGAGCGAGGTCCCCGACACCCCGTCCGCGGTGCTGGCGTTCGCGCGCTCGCGCCGGGATGTCGCTGATCGTGCCGAGGCCGAGCTGCTGGTGGCGGCCTGCTCGTGGGCCGACCTCCACCCGGCCACCTCTGTTGATGATGCGGCGGCGTTCCTGCTGCCTGGTGGGTCCGAGCACGAGGAGCCGGTCGCAGGAGAGGGCGCGCCGTGGGTGGCGGAGTTCTGCATCGCCGAGGCGCTGTCCTGAGGAGGGCCGCAAGGCCTGTCTTGAAGTTCGGTGCGGTGTCGACGGTGTCGGCGAAGCACCTGATCGGTCAGGCGCCGAAGCCGCCCGGGCCGCTGCGGATGGTCGGCACGTGACGATCGAGGAGGAGCGGGTCTCCTTCGCCGGCACCATGCGCATCACCGCCGAGCTGGACCTGGCCGACGCCCTCGACTTCGGTGCCGCCGTGACCCACGGCGCTGAGACCCTGAAGGCGCTCGGGTCGGCGGAGGGCCTGGATGCCCGGCGGGCGGCCGCGGTCGGCGAGATGGCAGGGCACCAGCGGTCGCTCGACGTGGCCGCGGGTTTCGAGACAGGACTTCGTCCTTCCTCAACCAGCGACGCGATGCTGCTGGTCGCGGGTTTCGAGACAGGGCTTGGTCCTTCCTCGACCAGCGACGTGTTGCCGGTGGTCGCGGGTTTCGAGACAGGACTTCGTCCTTCCTCGACCAGCGACGCGTTGCTGCTGGTCGCGGGTTTCGAGACAGGGCTTGGTCCTTCCTCGACCAGCGACGTGTTGCCGGTGGTCGCGGGTTTCGAGCCAGGCGCCAGCGCTACGCTCGCACGGATGGGCGGCGAGGACGACGCGATGTCGGTGTACGACGCGGACTGGGCGCGGTTGCGCGACGCGGCACGTGGTCGCGATGTGCTGGAGGCGGAGGCCCTCGTGCGCGGCTGGGCGGGCACCCATGCCCGATACATCACGGATCTCGACGTGGCGCTCATGGCCAGGGTGATGTCGGACCCGCGCTGGTCACGGAGGCACCCGCTGTCGGCGATCGTGCTGGCGTGGCGGCACCGCGGCTCCCGCCCGGTGCACCGGACCCTGCGGCAGCTGTGGAGACCTCGGTTCGCTGGCTAGCCCAGGGGACCACCGGCCGTGGGTACGGACCCGCGCCACCTACCATCGCAATCATGTCGTTCCCCGACCCCGAGTGGCGACTCCTCCACCCCGACACCCCTTGCGGCACCGGGGTGCTGGTGCTGGCGGGGTCGAGCGGTCGCGTCGACGTCGGCCGGGCCGAGGCACTCCGGAAGGGCGGGGCGAGGGTGCTCGCGATCCGCTGGTTCGGCGGGCCGGGGCAGCGGGCGGGACCGTACGACGTACCGCTCGAGCTGTTCTCGGAGGCTCTCGATCGGCTGAGCCATGACACCGACCGGCTGGCGATCGTGGGGACGTCGTTCGGGGCGG
This sequence comes from uncultured Actinomycetota bacterium, assembly GCA_963825755.1. GTDB lineage: Bacteria > Actinomycetota > Actinomycetes > Propionibacteriales > Nocardioidaceae > Nocardioides. The sequence continues at coordinate 38,291 of CAWGUS010000024.1, forward strand.
AGGCGGCGCTGCTGACCGCGGCGCGTGACCAGAGGGTGGCGGCAACAGTGGCGTTCGCGCCCACGCCGGTGGTCTGGGGCGGGTACGACGGCAGCCGGTGGACATCGCACTGGACAGTCGGCGGGCAGCCCGTGCCATGGGTGCCGTTCAACGACGGTTGGGAAGCGAGCGAGGACCCGCCGGCGTACCACGACCTCTATGCGCAGAGCCTCGCCGCCGACGAGCAGGTCGCGGAGGGAGCGTGGATTCCGGTCGAGCGCATCGGGGGAGAGGTGGTGCTCGTGGCCGGCGGCGACGACCAGGTCTGGCCGTCTGCCGACCACGCCGAGCGCATCGCGGCCCGCCGCCGCGAGCATGGGCTGGACTCGACGGTCATCACGCATCCCGAGGCCGGGCACCGCACGATCCTCCCCGGGGAGCCGGTCGTCGCGGGCGGTCACCGGATGCGACGCGGCGGGACGCCGGAGGCCGATGCCGCGCTGGGCCTACGGGCCTGGCCGCACATCGCGAGGGTGCTGGGGCTGACCGGCCGCTGACGGCGCCCGGGGGTTTCGAGACAGCGCTAGAGCGCCTTCCTCAACCATCGGTCCGCGGGTGGTCCTCGAGCCAGTCGTCGACGGGGATCGGCCGGCGGGTGGCGTAGCCCTCGGGCAGCAGGATGCTCCCGCGGCTGGTGAGGTAGTAGACCTGCCAGTGGTAGTAGCCGGCGAAGGCCGTCGGCCGGCGCGTCATCACCTCGGCCAGCAGCGTCACGCCCCGCACGTACGCCGTCGAGTTGTTGTAGCGGTACAGCGCACCGGGTCGCCCGCCCGGCCGGGCGAAGCCGTTCGCGGCGAGGTAGCGACCTGCCGCCATGATCGAGTCGCGCGTCGAGTTGATGTCGCCACCCGCGCCGTACGCCGCCCAGGTGGCGGGCATGAACTGCATCGGGCCCTGGGCGCCGGCGCTCGACGTACCCCGGATCCGGCCGAAGGCCGTCTCGACAAGGTTGATCGCGGCGAGGTACTCCCAGTCGACACCGAACCTGCGCTCTGCCGCCCGGTAGTACGCAAGCAGGCGGGCGCGAGGTGCCGGCGCCACGATCCGCCAGGCCGGCAGCTCGTCGCTGAGGTCGGCCCGTCGGCTCGGATGCATGGACCGGAACTCGCGCCGGGAGGCCACGTTGTCGCGCACCAGGCCGTGCAGTCGCCGCGGCACCACGTCGCGCACCCGGGCGTCCCAACCAGGGTGGCTGCCGAGCTCGCGGTAGGCGAGCTGCTGGAGGTGACCGGCGTCGGCGAGTACGTCGTCCGGCGTCCGGGACGAGGCGAGGGCGTCCTCCGCGGCGACGATCTGCTCGGCCACCTGACGGGGCGACCGGGCCGGGACCGCCTCCGGGAGCGCGATCGGCGCCGAGGCGGCCGGCGACGAGCTCGAGGCGAGTGGTGCGGCGGCGTCCCGGTCGGCGGGCGCCGCATTGCTGCAGCCCTGGACCGCGAGCGCCGCGCAGAGTGCCGCGACCGGGAGCAGACGGGAGTCCATGCGAAGAGGCTACGTCTCAGCAGCGCTCGTCGACGCCGCCGACGGTGACGTCGCGGTCCCGCAGCACGACCGGCAGCCGCGCGCCCCAGGCGGCGCAGGTGGCGTCGAAGTCCTGCCGGCGGTACTCCACGACGAGCACCCGGTCGTCGTACGACGACGCGTAGCGTCCGCACTCGTCGTAGCGCCCGCACTCCTCGGCGATCGCGAAGTCGAAGCCGATCCGCGCGGCACGGGCCGCGAGGCCGGCCGCGTTCTTCTGCGCGATGGCGAGCCCGGCCCGGTGAGCACGCGTGGCCAGCTGCCGGGACAACGCCACGTTGTCGTCGCGGTCGACCAGGCCACGCGAGCGCGACCACGAGTCCAGGTTGTCGGGCTCGACGGCGTCGTACCCGTCGCGTGCGCAGCCGTCGATCCAGCGACCGACGATCCGGGCGATCCGGGCGCGTTTGGCGGGGGTGCGGGTGTCGAGGAGCCACTCGCCCCACGCGCCGTCGACGACCGGGCGGCCGTCGCGCTTGAGCACCAGGTCCCAGTGCCCGGATGACCGCCAGAGCCGGCGCTCGTTCGGCTGGGTCTGGAACGCGTTGACGTAGCAGACGTTGTAGGCACCGCCCGCCGGCGGATCGCTGCGGTCCCGCACCACGGTGCCGACACCGGCAGCAGGGGTCGCCGCCCCGCCGATCTGGTAGGCCCAGTCACGCGCAGGATCGGGGACCACGACGTCTGGCGCGGCCAGGGCCGGAGACAGCTGGGCCACGACAGCCGCGACGAAGGACGCTGCGACCCATCGTGAAGGTCTCGTCATCTCAGCGGATCCTGGTCGTGGCGAAGGTGATCTCGCCCGGCTGGCTGAAGGTCAGGGTGCGGTACGCGAACGCGTCGAACGCGCCGTCCTCGACCTGCGGGAAGGTCACCATCATCGGTCCCGTGGTCGGCAGCCTCGACACCCGGTGGACCCCGGCGTCGGCCGTCACCGTCAGGTGGTCGTAGACCTTGAGCGCGGCATCCCGGAGTCGGGTCAGCGGGCTGGCGGCGTCGGGGGCGAACGTCGCCGTGACGATGACGTCATCGTCGACGACGGGGATCTCGACGACCTGGCCGGCGTCGACGCGCAGGGAGGACAGCTCGGCGGCTGCGTCGCACCGCGGCTCCCGGTGCTCGAGGAGTCGGTAGGGGTCCTGCCTCAGCGAGGTCGCGTAGTGGCAGGCCACGGCGAGCTGGTACCGCGGGGACTCCCACACCGGGTTGCGCGACTCGTTCGGTATCTCCGCCCGACGCAGGATCAGCTGGTCGGGCGGGGCGCCCGCGATCGCTTCGGCGTTGCGCTCGTCGAGGTCCTCGCTGAGCACTGCGTAGGTCTGGAAGACCGGCACGGGGGCCCAGTTCAGGTCGTAGGCCCACGCGAGCGTGGTCTCCCACGGGTCGATGCTGACGGGCGCACCACTCGAGAGGTCGCGGCGGATCGGCTCGGGCAGCGCATAGATGCGCTGCAGCTCGGTGCGTGTCGAGTCGAGTCGGTCGCTGGCGTAGGCGGCGTCGACGAGGACCCTCGCATTCGCCTTCCACCGCTGGGCGGCCGGGCCGGGATCGACCGCCGTGAGATCGGGGCGCACCATGCCCAGGGCCAGCACGGCACCGACCAGCGCCACCACCGGGTGTCGCGACATGCCGGTGACGACGACGAGGACGACGCCGGTGAGGATGAAGAACGCCGGCTCGTGGAACGTGTCGTGTCGGGTGAAGCCGTCCTTGAACGCGAACGCCACGACCAGGCCCAGGACGAGGACCACGGTGACCCGGATCGACCACCGGCGGCCCCGGAGCAGGAGCAGTGCTGCGACCACGAGCAAAAGAGTGACGGCTCCTGCCGCGTAGTAGCCCGTGTCGGACGTGACGGCCTCGAGGGACAGCGCCTCGCCGTACCCCGTGACCATGTCGAGCGAACCGCGCAACCACCTGGGGAGGTCTCCCAGGGATTGACAGCGAGCCAGCCAGAGCCCCGCCGTGGCGACGGCCGCTGACGCCACGCCGGCGGCGGCGACGATCCACGCCTGTCGAAACGAGGCGGCGGCGACCACCGAGACCGCTGCCAGGGCGAGGACGGCCAGGCCGTCCGAGACCTTCACCTGGAGGAGGAGCGCGCCCAGGGCAGCGAGACCTGCGGTGGTGGCGACGCTGCTGCGGACGGCCCTCGCCGGTTGCTCGTCAGGCGGCACCACGTGCAGGAGCAGCCCTCCCGCCGCGGCACAGAGCGCCAGGGACGACAGCTCTGTCGGCGCAGTCACCACCGCGACCACGGTGCTCACCGGCGCGACCAACCACGACGACCACCGCCGGACGAGCGCGCGGTAGGCGACGATCCAGACCGACGCGATGACGGCGACCTCCACGACGAGCGCCAGCCCGAACAGGGGGCGACTCAGGATCAGCGGGGCATCGAGAAACCCCCACGGCCCGTAGGTGAAGACGAGCTCGGGTCCGAACCGGAGCTCGCCGAGCAGGTTCATCGCGGTGGCCCAGCTGGGATCGAGACCGGTCGCTGGCACGTCAGCCGCGGCCGTGACGCCGAAGAACAGGGCCACCACCAGCCAGATCAGACTCCACATCATCGGTACGGAGCGTCGTGCCGGTGCCATCATGTCCTTGTCGTCGTCGTCGACGGGGCTCGCATCATCCGCAGCCTAGGGGCACCCGCGTCGTACGTCCGGGCCAGATCTGTAGTCCGTTGTGACCAGATCAGGGCCAGATCCGTGTCGAACGGCGCAAGTGTCGGTCGCTCCGGCCGAACATGAAGGCATGTGGGACACAGCGGACACCAGCTACGGGGCGACGAGCAGTCGTCACCTGTCGCACGACCGACCCTGCTCGTCGTGCGGACACGCGATGCACGTCTACCTGCCGTGCTCCGACACCTGCGGCTGCACGCCGCAGCCCGCTCCCGGTTCGGCCCCGCTCTACGAGCGCAGCGAGCTGCTCACCGCCTGACTCTCCGTCCCCGCCGCCTCGTACACTGGGACCTCACCCCCTGCCTCTCCGTGGCCGGGGGCTGTCGTGTTGTGTTCCGCACCCGAGAGTGAGTCAGTGAGTCCGAGCCCCGCCCTGGAGGCGCTGGTCCCTGCCGTCCTCGCCGACCCGGTGCTCGCCGAGTCGGTGACCGACGCCCGCGAGGGCAGCGTCTCCGCGCTCGACCTGACCGGTCCCGCCGCGCTCCGTCCGTACGTCGTGCGCGGCCTCGTCGACGCCGGCCGGCTCGTGCTCGTCGTCACCGCCACCACCCGGGAGGCCGAGGACCTCGTCGTCGAGCTCGGCGACCTCGTCGACCCGGCCACCATCGGCTACTACCCGAGCTGGGAGACGCTGCCGCACGAGCGCCTCAGCCCGCGCAGCGACACCGTCGGCCGCCGGCTCGCGGTGCTCCGTCGCCTCCGCCACCCCGGCACCGACGCGTCCAACGGGCCGCTGCAGGTCGTCGTGGCGCCGGTGCGCTCGATCCTCCAGCCGCAGGTGCCGGGGCTCGCCGACCTCGCCCCCGTCGAGCTGGCGCCCGGCCAGACCCTGCCGCTCGAGGACGTCGTCCGTGGCCTGTCGGACGCGGCGTACTCCCGGGTCGACCTGGTGGTGAAGCGCGGCGAGTTCGCTGTGCGCGGCGGCATCATCGACGTCTTCCCGCCGACCGAGGAACACCCCCTGCGCGTGGAGTTCTGGGGCGACGACATCGAGGAGATCCGCACGTTCTCGGTCGCCGACCAGCGCACGCTCGAGGCCGTCGACCGCCTGTGGGCGCCGCCGTGCCGCGAGCTGCTCCTCACCGACGAGGTACGCCGTCGCGCGGCCGAGCTGGGCCGCGCGCACCCCACGCTCCTCGAGCTGACCGACAAGATGGCCGCCGGCATCGCCGTCGAGGGCATGGAGTCGCTGGCGCCCGTGCTCGTCGACGAGATGGAGCTGCTCGTCGACCTGCTGCCCGCGCAGACCCACGTGCTCGTGCTCGACCCCGAGCGGGTCCGCACCCGGGCGCACGACCTGGTCGCGACGAGCGAGGAGTTCCTCGGCGCCAGCTGGGCGGCAGCCGCGAGCGGCGGCACCGCCCCGATCGACCTCGGCGCCGCGTCGTACCGCGCCATCGCCGACGTCCGTGAGCACAGCATCGCGCGGGCGTTGGCGTGGTGGTCGATGAGCCCGTTCGGGCTGGGCGACACCGCCGAGCTGGCCGAGCTCGACATCGACGTGCGCGTGGGCGCCGTCGAGTCGCGCACCATCGCCGCGCAGCCCGCCGAGAGCTACCGCGGTGACCTCGAGCAGGCGATCACCGACATCCGCCGCTGGCTCGGCGAGGGCTACCGGGTCGTGGTCGTGCACCAGGGCCACGGACCCGCACAGCGCCTCGTAGAGGTTCTCGGCGAGCACGACGTCGCCGCCCGCCTGAGCACCGACGGCGAGCACACGCCCGGGGTGGTCACCGTCTCCACCGGCTGCCTCGCGCACGGGTTCGTCGATGCCCAGCTGAGGCTGGCCGTCGTCACCGGCGACGACCTGTCGGGTCAGAAGGCATCCACCCGCGACATGCGCAAGATGCCCGCGCGCCGCAAGAAGCAGATCGACCCGCTCGAGCTCACCGCCGGCGACTACGTCGTGCACGAGAAGCACGGCGTCGGCCGGTTCGTGGAGATGCGGCAGCGCGAGGTCCAGGGCGCGACCAGGGAGTACCTCGTCCTCGAGTACGGCGCCGCCAAGCGAGGCGCGCCGCCCGACCGGCTCTTCGTGCCGGCCGACACCCTCGACCAGGTCACCCGCTACGTCGGCGGCGAGTCGCCCAGCCTCGACCGCCTCGGCGGCGCCGACTGGACCAAGCGCAAGGCCCGCGCCCGCAAGGCGGTGCGCGAGATCGCCGCCGAGCTGATCAAGCTGTACGCCGCCCGCCAGGCCACGAAGGGCCACGCCTTCGGCCCCGACACCCCGTGGCAGCGCGAGCTCGAGGACGCCTTCCCGTTCCACGAGACCCCCGACCAGCTCACCACGGTCGACGAGGTCAAGGCCGACATGCGGCGTACGGTCCCGATGGACCGGCTCGTGTGCGGCGACGTCGGCTACGGCAAGACCGAGATCGCCGTCCGCGCCGCGTTCAAGGCGGTGCAGGAGGGCAAGCAGGTCGCCATCCTGGTGCCGACGACGCTGCTCGTGACCCAGCACTTCTCGACCTTCTCGGAGCGGATGAGCGGCTTCCCGGTCGTGCTCAAGCCGCTGAGCCGCTTCCAGACCGACAAGGAGGCGCGCGAGGTGATCGACGGCCTCGCGTCGGGCGAGGTCGACATCGTCATCGGCACCCACCGCCTGCTCAGCGGCGAGATCAAGATGAAGGACCTCGGCCTGATCATCGTCGATGAGGAGCAGCGCTTCGGCGTCGAGCACAAGGAGCAGATGAAGCGGCTGCGCACGTCGGTCGACGTGCTCGCGATGAGTGCGACGCCGATCCCGCGGACGCTCGAGATGGCGGTCACCGGCATCCGCGAGATGTCCACGATCACCACGCCGCCCGAGGAGCGACACCCGGTGCTGACCTATGTCGGCGCCTACGAGGACCGGCAGGTCGTCGCAGCCGTACGCCGTGAGCTGCTGCGCGATGGACAGGTCTTCTACATCCACAACCGGGTGCAGAGCATCGAGAAGGCGGCGGCCAAGCTGCGCGAGCTCGTGCCCGAGGCGCGCGTCGCGACGGCGCACGGACAGATGGGGGAGCACCAGCTCGAGCAGGTGATGCTCGACTTCTGGGAGAAGCGCTTCGACGTGCTCGTCTGCACCACCATCGTCGAGTCGGGCCTCGACGTCTCCAACGCCAACACCATGGTGATCGAGCGCGCCGACACGCTCGGGCTCTCGCAGCTGCACCAGCTGCGCGGCCGCGTCGGCCGGTCGCGCGAGCGGGCCTACGCCTACTTCCTCTACCCGGCGGAGAAGCCGCTCACCGAGACCGCGCACGAGCGCCTCGCGACCCTGGCCCAGCACTCCGATCTCGGCGGCGGCATGGCGATCGCGATGAAGGACCTCGAGATCCGCGGCGCCGGCAACCTGCTCGGCGGCGAGCAGTCCGGCCACATCGCCGACGTCGGGTTCGACCTCTACGTCCGCCTCGTCGGCGAGGCCGTCTCGCAGTTCCGCGGGGAGGAGGAGGCTGACGACGCCGGTGAGGTGCGCATCGAGCTGCCGGTCGACGCCCACCTGCCGCACGACTACGTCTCCAGCGAGCGGTTGCGGCTCGAGATGTACAAGCGCCTGTCCGAGGCCCGTGGTGACGATGACGTCGACGGGATCCGCGAGGAGCTCGTCGACCGGTACGGCGAGCCACCCGAGGTGGTCGAGACCCTGCTCCTGGTCTCCCGCTTCCGGGCCCGCGCCCGGCAGGCGGGCCTGCACGAGATCGGCCTGGCCGGCAAGAACATGCGGTTCGCGCCGGTCGAGCTGCCCGACTCGCGCGTCGTACGCCTTCAGCGGTTCTACCCGAAGAGCAAGGTGCTCACCCAGCTCGGCGCCGTCCTCGTGCCGCGACCGCTCGGGTCGACGAACGGCACCGGGCGCGCCCTGCTTGAATGGGCCCGTGAGGTGATCGACACGGTCCTCGACCCGCCAGACGCAGCCCCAGCCCCAGCCCCAGCCAAGGAGAAGTCGTGAGCACGTTCCGTCGCCGTCTTGTCGCCGCCGTCGCCACGGTGTCTGCAGGGGTCCTGCTCTCGAGCTGCGGTGGCAGCGCCTCGCCCGGCGTCGCAGCGGACGTCGATGGCGACTCGATCACGGTCGCCGACGTCGACCGGGCCACGTCGGCGATCTGCACCTCCGTCGAGTCCGACCTGCGCGGCGCCGGCACCCTCGTCGCGCTCGGTCAGGTGCGCCAGTTCGTGGTCAGCCTGAAGATCGCGTCGGTGCAGGCCCGTCAGCTCGCCGACGAGTACGGCGTCGAGCCGGGCGACGAGTACTCCCGCCAGGTCGCCCAGTCCACCGAGCTGGCCAAGGCGTTCCCCGAGAAGATCCGGGACGACTACGTCGACGTGATGACGTCCGAGGCCCTCGTCAACTCCGTGGTCGACGCGATCGGCCGCGAGTCGCTCACGCAGGACGGCATCGCCGAGCCGACCGTCGAGCAGATCGCGCAGCGCGGCCAGGACCTCTTCGAGTCGTGGCCCGACCAGCACCCCGTCGACATCGACCCACGCTACGGCCTCGGCGTCGTCGACGGCCAGGTCGTCCCCACCGACACCAACCTCTCGGTGGCCGTCGGCGAGACCGCGAAGTCCGGCCAGGCGACCGAGCCCGACCCGGTCTACGCGCGCAGCCTGCCCATCGGTCACCGCTGCGGCGACTGACCGTCGATGCCAGCCTCCGGCGCCGCCCTCGTCGAGTTCCTCGAGGTGATGCGCCGGCTGCGCGCGCGAGTGCGAGTGGAAGCGGGCGCAGACGCACCGGTCGCTCGCCCGCTACCTCCTCGAGGAGTCGCACGAGACGCTCGAGGCCATCGACAGCGGTGACCCCGCGCACCTGCGCGAGGAGCTCGGCGACCTGCTGCTGCAGGTCTACTTCCACGCCGTCATCGCCGAGGAGGCGGGCGACTTCACCATCGACGACGTCGCGGCCGGCATCACCGAGAAGATGGTGCGCCGCAATCCGCACGTCTTCGGCACGCAGCGCGCCGGCGAGCTCACGCCCGGCGAGGTCAACGAGCTGTGGGAGTCGGTCAAGGCCAGCGAGAAGCAGCGCGACTCCGTCACCGACGGCCTGCCGCCCGGGCTGCCCGCGCTGCTCTACGCCGACAAGGTGCTCGACCGGCTGGCTCGCGCCGGGGACCCGGTCGCGGTCGCGGAGTCGCCGGATCTCGGTGAGCGGTTGCTGGCCCTGGTGGCCGAGGCGCGCGACGACGGGGTCGACCCCGAGCAGGCCCTGCGCGACGCCGTACGACGTCGGTTGGAGTAGCTACCAGCCGTGGCTGCCCGGCTCGCCCTTGAACGGGCCGGCCACGGCGTCGGTGATCCAGCCGCCGTAGAAGCCACCCGCCTGCGGTCGCACCACCTCACCGTCGACGATGCAGCGGTCGACGAGCGACGGCATCACCGCGACGTGGTCGACGAGCGCCTCGAACCCGCGGGCCGGTGTCGGGTAGGTCCAGCCGGCGCGTGCCGCCGTGCGGCCGGGCGTGACGAGGTCGAAGTACGCCGCGGCACCCTTCCACTCGCAGTACGTCGCCCCCGCGACCGGCACGAGCACGCCCGCGCTGAAGTCGGTCGCGGGCACGTAGAACGTCGGCGGGTGGCTGGTCTCCAGCACCCGCAGCGAACGGCGCGTGCTGGCGATGGTCGTGCCGCCGAGGACGATCTCGACGAGTGCGTCGCTCGGCACCAGGGCCGGCGGGCGCGGGTAGTCCCAGACCGACTCCTGGCCGGGCGCGGGCGGTTCAGGGACGGGGCGCATCCCGCCAGCGTACGAGCCACCGCCCGGCCAGCCCGACCGCGAGCACCGCGAGCCCGACGAGCACCGACACGGCCGGCAGGGTGGCCACGAGCACGAGGCAGCCGAGCAGGCCGACGACGTTGAGGGCCCGTGGCCAGCGCCGCTGGTCGGCCGGCTGCCGGAACGCGGCCGCGTTGGCGACCGCGTAGTAGACGAGCACCCCGCAGCTGGAGAACCCGATGGCGCCGCGCAGGTCGAAGAACAGCACCAGCACCACGATGGCCACGCCGATGACGACCTGGGCGTGGTCGGGCACCCGGTGCGTCGGGTGGATCGACGACAGCCAGGTCGGCAGGTCGCGCTCCCGCGCCATCGCCAGCGTGGTGCGCCCGACGTCCGGCGAGCAGCGCGAGCAGCGCGCCGAGGCTGGCCGCGGCGGCGCCGACCCGCACCACGGGCACGGCCCAGTCGGCGCCGGAGGCCTCGACATCGCGTCGGAGATCGGCGTCGTGGTGTCGGGCAGGTCGGTGCCGAGCACCAGGAGCAGCGCCACCGCGACGGCGACGTAGATCGCGACCGCGACGCCCAGCGCGACCAGGATCGCCCGCCCCAGCGACTCGGGCCGGCGCACCTCCTCGGCCAGCGTCGCGATCCGTGCGTAGCCGGCGAACGCGAAGAACAGCAGTCCGGCGGCCTGCAGCACGCCGAGCGCGCCCCCGTGACCGGCCCAGGGGTCGGCCGCCCGCTCGCCACCTCCGAACGCCACGGCCAGCGCGACGGCCAGGGTCAGCAGCGTGGCGCCGAGCAGCACGCGGGCCACGACGGCGGTGCGGGTGACGCCGCGCAGGTTCGCGAGGGTGAGTACGACGACCGCCGCGACCGCGGCGGCGCGCTGGAGCCACGGCGTACCGGGCACGGCGTACGCCGCGAACGTCATCGCCATCGCCGCGCAGGAAGCGGTCTTGCCGACCACGAACCCCCAGCCGGCAAGGAAGCCCCACCACGGGCCCAGCACCTCGCGGCCGTAGACGTAGGTGCCGCCCGAGGTGGGGTAGGTCATCGCGAGCTGGGCCGACGCGACCGCGTTGCACAGCGCGACGAGCGCCGCGACGGCCAGCCCGATCAGCAGTCCGGCTCCTGCGGCCTCGGCGGCCGGCGCGAACGCGGCGAAGACCCCCGCGCCGACCATGGCGCAGAGCCCGACGACGACGGCGTCGACGGTGCCGAGGCGACGGTCGAGGGAGGGTGCGGGTCCGGCGGTCACGCGGTCATCCTGCCCTTCAGCCGGCCGGACGTCTCGTCGGCCCCCCTCGGGAGGGCAGCCGTCGGTGTCGACCGCAGCGAATCGCCGTCGAGCCAGGCGCGGTGCCGAAGGGCGTCAGGCGTCCGGGCAGGTCTCCCGGTAGGGACGCAGGCCGAACTGCGCCGACCACTCGGCCTTGGTGAAGTCACGCCCGGCCACCCGGCACGCGTAGTCCGCCGCACGCTCCACATCGGTGTCCCAGACGAAGACCGGCCCATCGCCCTGGGTCGCGATCAACACCGAGTCCGGGTCGGCGAGGAACGCGGCCGCGGTGTCATGCTGCGGGGTCAGGACGCGGGCCAGCAGCAGGCCGGTCTCGCCGTCGAGCAGGGCGACGCTGGCGGAGCCTCCGGCCGCCAGGATGCGTCCGCCGTCCGGCGAGTACGTCACGGAGTCGACGACCTCGTTGGCGATGACCGCCGGCGGCCCCAGCGGGACACCCGCGCCGAGGTCCAGCACGAGCACCTCGCCGGCGGTCCCGCCCACTGCGGCCCGTCGCCCGTCAGGGGAGTAGTCCACCCCCTTGCCGTCGATGCCGAGCGCGCCCTCGTCGAGCACGGTGCCGGCGACGAGATCGACCAAGGACCACCCCGTGGTGGACGGGATGAAGTATCCGGACGCATCGAGACTGCCCGTCAGGACGATCGCTGTGCGGTTGTCCGGCCCAGCCGCGACACCGGCCACCGGCTGTCCGAGCTGCACGGCACGGCCCACCGGAGCCAACGTCGCCGGGTCGAGCATGGTCACCCGGCCGGACAGCTCGCCATCACCAGGCGGGAGCCGTCGGTGCTGTAGTCGACTCCGCTGACGTAGCGACCCGAAGGCCGGGCGCGTACGACGAGCTCGCTCCGCCGCGCGTCCCAGATCCGGACCTCGCCGCCCGTGGCGAGGGCGTAATGGATGCCGTCGGGATGCCACGCGCCATAGGGGCGCGCGTAGCCGTCACCCCGGTCGAGAGCTTGCCGGAGGTGCCGGAGGCGAGAGTCGAGGAAGATGATCCTTCCGTCGGGGGAAGGGCGACGAGCTCGCCGCCGGGTGCCGGGATGCGCTGGGTGCCCGCACAGGAGCTCGGCCGGGCCAGGCTTGGAGGCGACTACCTGGGACAGGAACCGGCGCTCGCCGTCGAGGTCCCAGTGCCGGAGCGATCGTCCGGACCCGGCCGTGTAGAGGGTCGAGCCGTCCGCGTGAGAGGTCGATGCTCTCCCCGCTCTCGCCGAGCGGCGACGCGAGCCAGCTGCTCGCCCGTGGCGACGGACCAGACGAGCGCTTCCTGGTTCTCTACGTGTCGTCGCGACCCTCTGCTGTCGCCGGAGAACTCGATGTGCCAGGATTGCGTTCAGGTTGCCAGGGAGTCGACGTACCAGCTGGCCGGTCCTGCCGTCGAGAAGCACCAATCCGCCTCTGCGTCGTCGGCAGAGGCGGCCACGAACCGGCCGTCGGGGCTCATCGCCAGTGCGCCGGCGTGCCGCGCCGCCGGATCCACCGGCCTGGACGTGCCGGCCCCAGGTCGTGGATCGTGAGAGGGAGGATGTGAACATGACGCGGCCGTCGGAGCTCAGGACGACGCCTGCGAGCGCGGTGTCGGCCACGGACCCGAGCCTGATCTTGGTGGTGGCGTGCTTCGGTCGCGGGGAGGTCCCACGCGACTGCCCAGACGCTCGTCCTCCTGGTGGTGTTCCCGGCGCCCCGGACATGCTGGAGCACGGCGGCCAGATGACGCCCGTCCTGGCTGAACGCCAGGTACGGTGCTCTGCCATCGCCAGCTCCTCGGCGCGAGCGGCTGGGCGGGCACGGATCGAGCGTCGTGGCGTCGAGCAGTCTCACGGGCTGCCGGGTGGGCCCCGCCCCCAGCACCGCCAGCGTCTGGCCGTCCGGGCTGAACGCGACCTGCCCACTCACCCAGCTGCGTCCCCGGTCAGTCCCGGCCGAGTACTCGGCCACCAGGTCTCCCGTGCCGATCTCGTAGAGCCGGATCTGGTTGGCGAAGTCGTACGTCGCGACCGTGCGGCCGTCGGGACTCACGTCGAGGTGGATGACCTCTGCACCGGCCATCTGGGTCGACGCCATCAGGTCGGGGCTCCTCGCGAGGGCTGCCTGGAGATTGCTCCGGGTCTCCGGTGAGTCGTCCAGCCGTACGCCGGCGACGGCCAGCAGCATCGACTCGTCGAGGTCGCCGGTGGCCAGCGCCAGGGTGCCTACCCGGCGTGCCTCGGCTGCCGTCTCGTTGGCCACGGCCCTGGCTGCGTTGTCGCCGGCGCGGTCCGACTGGACGACGGCCACGCCGCCGGCGGCCAAGGCCAGGACGAGGAGCACGACGGCCCCCGTGAGGACCAGGCGGAGGCGGGAGATCAGTCGGGTCTGGGCACGGGCGCGCTCCGCGGCGCTCTGCTCCTCGGCCTCGTTGGCGGCGCGGGCAGCGGCAAGGAACCCGCGCTCGGTGTCGGTGAGCGCGGACTTCGCGCGGGACTGCCAGTCGAGCGCGCGGCTGAGCCGAGTCCCGCGGTAGAGCTCGCTCTCCGGTCGACCGAGGGTGTCCCAGGCGTCCGCGGCGCCGCTCAGGTGGTGCCGGATCCGCTGGCCCTCGATGTCGTCCTCGAGCCAGCCGCGCAGGCGCGGCCAGGCTCGCGCGAGGGCCTCGTGGGTGACCTCCAGGACGCCCGCGTCGCTGGTGACCAGTCGCGCGTCGATCAGCAGCTCGATCAGCCGCTCGTGCTCCACGTCGGCAGCGATGAGACGGCGCGGGACCCTGGTGCGGACGGCTTCGCCGTCGAGCCCCGGAGACACCAGCCTCAGGACCAGGTCGCGCAGCAGCACTCGCTGGCCGGTGCCGACTCGGGCGTAGAGGTGCTCCGCGGACTTGGCCACCGCGCCGTTGATCCCTCCGGAGTCGTGGTAGCCGTCGACGGTGAGGGTGTTTCCCTCGCGGCGCTGCCACGTCTCGAGCAACGCGTGCGACAGCAGCGGGAGCGCCCCGGGATCGTCGCGCACCTCGTGGACGAGCAGGTCCACCAGACCCGGTTCGACGATCAGCCCGGCCTGGCGCGCCGCGCCGTCGACGGCCTCATGAAGGCCTGCCTCGTCCAGGGCGCCGACGAGGTGCAGGCCGCGCTCGACCAGCCGGCTGAAGCCCGGCGTGCTCCGTGACCTGGGTCAGCCGGTCGCCCCGCACGGTCACCAGGACGGGTCGGCGCGCGGCCTCGCGGGTGAGGCGCTCGAGGAAGGCGCGGCGCTCCTCCACGTCCTCGCACAGTGCGAAGACCTCCTCTGCCTGGTCGACGGCCAGCACGGTGCTGGGGCCCTCGTGGTCGGACAGTGCGGTGAGCGCCTGCATCGGCCGGCGACCCGGGGTGATCACGACCACCTTGTGGCCTCGTCCGCGTAGCGCCGCCAACACGCCCGCGCGCAGGATCGAGGACTTGCCGGAACCCGAGGGCCCGACCAGGGCGACGAAGGAGGTCCTGCCGAGGAGATCCAGGCAGGAGGCCACGTCGGCGCCACGGCCGAAGAACCGGTCCGCGTCGTCGACGTCGTACGCCCTGAGCCCCTGCCAGGGGCAGCTGGCCGAGACAGGCTGGGGCGGCGGGACCAGCAGCCCGGTGTCCTGCCGCAGGATGGACCGTTCGAGGGCTGCCATCTCCGGAGCCGGGTCGATGCCGAGCTCGTGGGCCAGCACCGCCCGGAGCTGGCGGATGGTGCGCAACGCCTCGCCCTGCGCGCCGGTCTGGTACTGCGCGAGCGCAAGGAGCTCCCAGCGTCGCTCGCGCAGCGGGGCCGCGCGCACCATGGCGTGTCCGCGGGCCAGCACCTCCCGGGGACGACCGCTGCGCATCAGCGCGTCGACGCACATCTCCTCTGCCTCGAGGCGCAGCTCGCCGAGCCGCCCCGCCTCTCGTCGCGCCGGGGGCCAGTCGGGGAGGTCCGCGAACGCGGGTCCGCGCCACAGGGCGAGCGCGTGCTCGAGCATGAACGCGACCCGGTCGGCCTCGCCGACCGCCAGGAGCTCGCGGGCCCGCGCCACCTGAGCCTCGAACTCCCGGGCATCGACCCCGTCGGCGGGCACGACCAGGGCGTAGCCGCGGTCGGACGTCACGACGGCCTCGTGGCCCAGGGCCTTGCGCAGCCGGACGACGCAGGACTGCAGGTTCTTGGCCGCGGACGCCGGGGGATGGTCGCCCCACAGGGCGTCGATCAGCTCGTCGGCGCTGACGGGCCGGCCCTGGGTCGCGGCCAGAGCCTGGAGTACGACGCGGTCGCGCGGCCCCAGACGTCCCGAGCCATCCACGGTCAGCGGACCGAGAACGGTGATGCCCACGTACCCACGTTCCTCCGGCGTCCGGTGCGGGTCAACGGGACGGATACCGGACGGATACCGGGCGAGAGCCCAACGGGTACCGGTGCGCGGGAGAACTGACGGAGACGGGCCGCTCGGCCCGCCAACCCGACAGGAGAAACCCGATGAACCCAACACACAACTCCGCCCGTGGCTGGCGGCTCGCGATGGCAGCCGGCGCCCTGGCCGCGCTCACCCTCGGATGCGGGGCGGAGGTCCGGGCCCCGGCCAACGACATCGGTGAAAGAGCCCCGGCGCCGCCCCCGGTCATCGCCGAGGCGGAGGTCCCGGACCACAACTCCCTCAAGTGCGCCAAGTGGCCCTCGGAGGCGCGGGCAGAGCACCGCACCCTGTGCCGCTGATCCCGAAGTGACGGCGCCGGCCCTCGGGTCGGCGCCGTCCGCTACGGCAGTCACGGCGATGGGCCACTATGGGTCGTGAAGGAGGCACCGTGACGAGCGACCGCGTCCCACCCGGTGAGTTCGAGCCGGACCCCAGGTTCACGCTGGCCAACGAACGCACCTTCCTGGCCTGGGTGCGCACGTCACTCGCACTGCTCGCAGCCGGTGTGGCGGTCGACTCGCTCGACCTCGGCTGGCCCCGTGAGCTGCGCAGCCTGGTCGCCACCGTGCTCGTGCTGCTCGCTGCGGGAGGCGCGGTGCACGCCCGGCTGAGCTGGAGCCGGACCGAGCGCGCACTTCGCACGCACAGCGCGCTGCCGCGCAGCCGGGCGCCACTCTCGCTGGTGGTCGGCATCGTCGCGATGGCGGTGGCCGTCCTGGTCGGACAGCTGCTGTGACCGCTGCCTCCGGCCGATAGGCTGCGAGGCGCTCGTCCGAGACTTCCCCTGACACCCTCCCTCGAACATTTCAGGAGCACACCGTGGCATCCATCGAAGCAGTCGGCGCCCGCGAGATCCTCGACTCCCGAGGCAACCCCACCGTCGAGGTCGAGGTGCTCCTCGACGACGGCTCCTTCGGTCGCGCGGCGGTGCCCTCGGGCGCCTCGACCGGTGCGTTCGAGGCCGTCGAGCTGCGTGACGGCACCAAGAGGTATGGCGGCAAGGGCGTCGCCAAGGCCGTCGCCGGGGTCGTCGAGAAGATCAGCCCCGCGCTGCTCGGCCTCGAGGCAGACGACCAGCGCCTCGTCGACCAGGCGATGATCGACCTCGACGGGACCCCCAACAAGGCCGACCTCGGCGCCAACGCGATCCTCGGCGTCTCCCTCGCCGTGGCGAAGGCCGCCGCCGACTCCGCCGGCCTGCCGCTGTTCCGCTACGTCGGCGGCCCCAACGCACACGTCCTGCCGGTGCCGATGCTCAACATCCTCAACGGTGGCGCGCACGCCGACAGCAACGTCGACGTACAGGAGTTCATGATCGCGCCGATCGGCGCCGCGACGTTCGGCGAGGCGCTTCAGCAGGGTGCCGAGGTCTACCACTCGCTCAAGTCCGTGCTGAAGAAGAAGGGCCTGTCGACCGGGGTCGGCGACGAGGGTGGCTTCGCGCCCGACCTGCCGTCCAACCGCGACGCGCTCGACCTGATCTCCGAGGCCGTCAAGGGCGCCGGGCTCAAGCCCGGCAAGGACATCGTCTTCGCGCTCGACGTGGCGGCGTCGGAGTTCTTCGACAAGAAGAAGTACACCTTCGAGGGCAAGAAGAAGAACTCGGCCGAGATGATCGACTACTACGCCGACCTCGTCGCGTCGTACCCCATCGTCTCCATCGAGGACCCCCTCGACGAGGACGACTGGGACGGTTGGAAGACCATCACCGAGCGTCTCGGCGACCTCACGCAGCTGGTCGGCGACGACCTCTTCGTGACCAACGTCGAGCGGCTGCAGCGCGGGATCAGCGGCGGCCAGGCCAACTCGCTGCTGGTGAAGGTCAACCAGATCGGCTCGCTCACCGAGACCCTCGACTCCGTCGCGCTGGCCCAGCGCAGCGGCTTCACCTGCATGATGAGCCACCGCTCGGGCGAGACCGAGGACACCACGATCGCCGACCTCGCCGTGGCCACCAACTGCGGCCAGATCAAGTCCGGGGCGCCCGCTCGGTCCGACCGGGTGGCCAAGTACAACCAGCTGCTGCGCATCGAGGACGTCCTCGGTGACGCGGCGCGCTACGCCGGGCGGGCCTCCTTCCCGCGTTTCACCGGCTGAGTCGGTCAGACTTGGGCAGACATGGCACAGCAACGACGCACGTCCCGGGGCGGTCCCGGAGGCAGCAGGCGACCCGGGCAGCGTGACAGCCCGCGCGCCCGCTCCACCGCGCCGTCGAGCACGTCCACGCCCGCCGCCCCGGCCGCGCGCCCGGCGCCCGCCCCGGCGTCGCGCCGTCGGCGACCTCGCCTGACCGGGCGGGCCGCGGTCCTCGTGCTCGTGCTGGCCGTGCTCACCGTCTCCTACGCGTCGTCGATGCGCGCCTATCTCCAGCAGCGCGCCCACATCAGCGACCTCAAGGCCGACATCGCCGAGCGCGAGACGAGCATCAACGACCTCGAGCGCGAGAAGCGGCGCTGGCAGGACCCGGCGTACGTCGAGGCGCAGGCCCGCGCCCACTTCGGCTACCTGATGCCGGGCGAGACCGGCTTCGTGGTGCTCGACGCGAAGGGCAACCCGCTCGACTCCCATGCCGAGCTGAGCGATCCCGACGAGGTCGTGAAGACGCCGCCGAAGGCCTGGTGGGACGACGCCTGGGCGTCGGTGGAGCTCGCGGGTCACCCGCCGAAGGCGACCAAGGGTCCTGCGGAGAAGATCGGCGGCAGCGAGTGATCGACCCGTCCGACGAGGCGGCCATCGAGGCCCAGCTCGGCCGGGCTCCGCGAGCCATCCACGCGGTCGGGCACCGGTGCCCGTGCGGCAACCCCGACGTCGTCACGACCGAGCCGCGGCTGCCCGGCGGCACGCCGTTCCCGACGACCTTCTACCTCACCTGCCCGCGTGCGGCCTCGCGCATCGGCACCCTCGAGGGCAGCGGCCTGATGAAGGAGATGCAGGCCCGGCTCGGCGACGACCCCGACCTCGCTGCTGGCTACCTGGCCGCCCACGAGCGCTACCTGGCCGCGCGGGCCGAGCTCGGCGACGTACCGGAGATCGACGGCATCTCCGCCGGCGGCATGCCCGACCGGGTCAAGTGCCTGCACGTGCTGGCCGGCCAGGCACTCGCGCAGGGCCGCGGGGTCAACCCGCTCGGTGACGAGGTACTCGACCTGCTCGGCGAATGGTGGGCCGAGGGGCCCTGCGTGCCGACCGGCGCATGATCGCCGCCATCGACTGCGGCACCAACACCATCAAGCTGCTCATCGGCGACCTGCCCGACGTGGCCGTGCGCGAGACCCGGATGGTGCGGCTCGGCCAGGGCGTCGACGCGACCGGCCGGCTGGCCGACGAGGCGCTGGTGCGGGCGTTCGCCGCCCTCGACGAGTACGCCGCCCTGATCGCCGCGCACGACGTCACCCGGATCCGTTTCTGCGCCACGTCCGCCACCCGCGACAGTGCCAACGCACAGGTCTTCGCCGACGGCGTGCACGCGCGGCTCGGGGTGTGGCCCGAGGTGCTGACCGGCGCGGAGGAGGCCGCACTCTCGTACGACGGCGCCGTCCGCAACCTGCGCACGCCACTGCCCGGCCGGGTGCTGGTCCTCGACATCGGGGGTGGCTCGACCGAGCTGATCCTGGGCGACGGAGCGCCCGACGCGGCGCACTCGATGGACGTCGGGTCGGTGCGGCTGCACGAGCGGCGCCTGCACTCGGATCCCGCGTCCGCTGCGGAGATCGCCCTCTGCGTGGCCGACATCGACGCGGCCCTCGACGGCGCGCACGCTGCCGGCGCCGACCTCGGCGCGGCCGACGCGGTCGTCGGGGTCGCCGGAACCGTCACCTCGGTCGCCGCCGGCGTGCTCGACCTGCCGGCGTACTCCGTGGACGCGGTCGACCAGGCGGTGCTCCGGGTGACCGACGTGCACGCCTTCGTCGAGCGACTGGTCGCGATGCCGGTGGCCGAGCGGCTCGCCCTGCCGTGGATGCACCCCGGCCGTGCCGACGTGATCGACGCCGGTGCGCTGATCCTGTCGCGCGTGCTCCGGCGCACTCCCGTCGAGTCCCTCGTCGTCTCCGAGGCCGACATCCTCGACGGCATCGCCTGGTCGATCGCAGACTGGTCGAGATGACCACCCACCTCCCACATCCCCTGACGGGCCGGCCGTTCGCCTCGCCGGTGCCGCCCGGCACCGGCTGGCCCGAGGACCCGGCAGCCCCGGACACTCCCGTGGCGCGCTCCGCTGCCGGCGTACGACGGCTGGCGGCGACACCCGAGCTCGCCGAGCTCGACGCCCGGGTCAGCGTGTGCTCGGCGTGCCCGCGCCTGGTGCGCTGGCGCGAGGACGTCGCGCGCGACAAGCGGGCGTCGTTCGCCGACCAGCCCTACTGGGGCCGCCCGATCCCGGGGTGGGGCGCCGCCGAGCCCGGCGTGCTGGTGGTCGGCCTGGCCCCGGCGGCCAACGGCGGCAACCGCACCGGCCGCGTCTTCACCGGCGACAGCAGCGGCGACTGGCTCTTCGCCAGCCTGCACCGGGTCGGCCTGGCGGCGCAGGAGACCAGCGTCCACGCCGGCGACGGCCAGCGGCTCGTCGGCGCCCGCATGGTCGCGACCGTGCGTTGCGCCCCGCCTGCCAACAAGCCGACGCCCGACGAGCGCGACGCGTGCGCACCGTGGATCAACCGCGAGGTGTCGCTGCTCCTGCCCGGCCTGCGGGTCGTCGTGGCTCTCGGTGCCTTCGGCTGGGACGGCGCGCTGCGTGCCCTGGCCGGAGCCGGGCTCGAGGTGCCGCGGCCCAGGCCCCGGTTCGGCCACGGCGCCGAGTTCGCGCTCGGCCACCTGACCCTGCTCGGCTGCTACCACCCCAGCCAGCACAACACGTTCACCGGCCGGCTGACGCCGGCGATGCTCGACGACGTGCTCGGCCGGGCCCGCGCGCTGGCAGGATGACGCGGGTACGACGAGGCGGCACGCCCCGGTATCCCAATCGGCAGAGGAAGCGGTCTTAAAAACCGTTCAGTGTGGGTTCGACCCCCACCCGGGGCACTCAGCCAGATCACAGGATTCGGGGGAACACCGCCACACCGCCGGGCGTTGAAATCAGCGAGTCCATCTAGAATGGGCCCAGCAGCCGTCACAGGACGGCCCACGGCACGACGGCCTCCAAGGAGGAGACCATGAAGAGCAACAACCCGGTGTTCGCGCGGACCGAAGAGTTCAACCGCGCCAGCACCAACGCCCACGGCAATCAGACCTACCCGGGCGGCGGCGGCTCCGACCCGTCGACGTGGGGCACGGGCACGCCCACCGACCAGCGCTCCGGCGGCCGGATGACCATCGACTCGGTGGTCCAGGCGACCGGCATCTCGCTCGCCGTCGTCATGGTCACCGCGGTCATCACCTGGTGGTTCATCGGTGACGTGGTGTCCGAGAGCGGCCTCCAGAACGACGACAACCTGCAGCGCGCGATCATGCTCATGACGGTCGGCTCGCTCGGCGCCTTCGGGCTGTCGCTGGTCAACTCGTTCAAGCGCGTCGTCAGCCCGGCCCTCGTGCTGGCGTTCGCCGCGCTCGAGGGTGTCGCCCTCGGCGCGCTGAGCAAGTTCTTCGACGCACAGTTCGGCGGCGGCATCGTCACCGGTGCCGTGCTCGGCACGTTCGCGGCCTTCGCGGGCACGCTCGCGGCGTACAAGTTCTTCGAGATCAAGGTCGGCGCCAAGTTCCGCACCTTCGTGATCGCCGGCATGTTCGGCATGGTGGGCCTCGGTCTGCTGTCGTTCGTGCTGAGCCTCTTCGGCGTCGAGACCGGCCTGTTCGGCTTCGGCGGCCTCGGTCTGCTGATGTCCGTCGCCGGCCTGGTGCTCGGTGTGTTCATGCTGATCCTCGACTTCGACTTCGTCGAGAACGGCATCGCCGCCGGCCTCCCCGAGCGCGAGTCGTGGCGGGCGGCCTTCGGCCTCACGGTCAGCCTGGTGTGGATCTACACCAACCTGCTGCGCATCCTGGCGATCTTCAGCCAGGACTGACGCACCTGGAACGACACTGGCCCGTCTCCCGTTGCTGGGAGGCGGGCCGGTGGCGATCAGCCCACCGATGCCCGCCACCATCCGGGCGCTGGGCGAATCGGTGGACCTGGGCTCAGGCCGACTCCTGGAGCCAGGCCAGCACGGCGAGCACCCTGCGGTTGTCGTCGGGCGCCAGGGGCAGGTCGAGCTTGGTGAAGATGTTGTTGGTGTGCTTGCCGACGGCCTTCTCGGTCACCACCATCGCGGCCGCGATCGCCGCGTTGGAGCGGCCCTCGGCCATCAGCCCGAGGACCTCGCGCTCGCGGGGCGACAGCCTGCTCACCGGCGTACGACGGTCTGCTCGGGCCAGCAGCGCCGCGACCACCTCTGGGTCGAGCACGGTGCCGCCGGCGGCCACGTGGCGCACCCCCTCGACGAAGCTCGCGATGTCGACGACGCGGTCCTTGAGCAGGTAGCCGATCGATCCCTCTCCACTGGCGAGCAGGTCGCGGGCGTAGCCCGGCTCGATGTGGGCGCTCAGGACGAGCACCGGGAAGCCGGGCCGGGCCGCGCGCACCCGGGTCGCCGCCACGAGGCCCTCGGTGGCGTGGCCGGGTGGGAGCCGTACGTCGAGCACGGCGATGTCGATCTCGGGGTCGTCGAGCGCGATGTCGAGAGCGGGCGCGTCGCCGACGGCGTGGACGACCTCGAAGCCGTTGCCCTCGAGGATGCGGATCAGTCCGTCGCGGAGGAGGGCCTGGTCCTCTGCGATGACAACGCGCACGGCACCTCCAGGATGATCACGCTCGGCCCACCGTCGGGGCTGACGACGGTCATCGTGCCATCGAAGGCCGCCAGCCGCCGGGCCACCCCGGCCAGGCCGGTGCCCCTGGCCAGGTCGGCGCCTCCGAGCCCGTCGTCGCCGCACACCACCCGGAGCCGGGTGCCGTCGTGGTCGAACCGCACCCACCCGCGGGTGGCCTCGGCGTGCTTCATCATGTTGGCCAGGCACTCGGCGACGGCGAAGTAGACCGCCGACTCGACCGGGGCCGGGGGGTGGCCGTCGAGGTCGAGCTCGAGCGCCATCGGGACGGGCAGCTGCATCGCGAGGGCCTCGACCGCGGCGCTCAGGCCGAGATCGGCCAGCACCGGCGGGTGGATGCCGCGCACCAGCGCGCGCAGGTCCTCGAGCGCGGCCAGCGTCGTCTCGCGCGCCTCGCGCATCAGCTGGGAGGCGGCCGCGGGGTCGTTCGCCATCACGCTCTCGGCGTACCCGACCGTCATCCCGATCGCGGTGAGCCGGGCCTGCGCCCCGTCGTGGAGGTCGCGCTCGATGCGGCGGATCTCGGCCGCGGAGTGGTCGAGCGTCTCGCTGCGGGAGGCGGTGACCTCCTCGACCCGGCGCTCGAGCTCCTCGGCGCGCGGCGCGAGGATGCCGCGGGTGGCGAGCGCGTAGCCACGCACCAGCGCGGGCGTGACCGCCCACCAGATGCCGAGCGCCAGGGGCCCGCTGAGCAGGAACAGTCCCCACCACGCCCAGCCGCCGTCGAGCACGACGCCGAACAGGTTGACGACCGGCTGCACGAGCAGCCCGGCCACGACCACCGACATCACGAACCCGCCGGTGGCCGCGAAGGCCAGGTGGGCGAAGTCGCGCCACCGGGCCTTGTCGCGCACCCAGGTGAACGGGCCGTGCAGCGGCCCGCTCCCCGGGGTGTACGACGCCTCGATCGGCTCGATGCCGAGCACCTTGGCCGACAGGTGCCGGTGGACCCTGTTGATCGCGCTGGTGGCCGGCACGACCAGGTGCGACAGCGCGATGCCGATGCCGAGCGGGCCCAGCGCGACCGACAGGAGCGTGAGGATCGCCAGCACCAGGGCCGGCACCATGAGCGCGACATGCACGAGGGCCAGGCCGGTCAACGCGAGCCGGCGGCGCAGCCCCGGCTCGTCGAGTGGCACGGGCGCCACCGAGTCGACGCGCAGCAGGTCGTCGAGGTCCCACGCGCTCCGGTCGGTCATGGTCCGCAAGTCTTCCATCGGGCTCATGACACTGCCACGACCTCGAGCGCCCGCGGGCGTACGGCGCGGCTCACGGCGAGCCTGCCGGCGGTCACGGTCATCACGATCGCGGCCAGGGCGATGACGGCCGGGAGCCAGAGCTGCCCGTCGGGCACGACGCCCTCCTCACGGGCCATCGAGAACGACACGACGGTCACCAGCGAGGCCACCAGGCCGGCCGCCGCGCCGAGGGACGAGACGAGGACGGTCTCGATGAGCACCGCCGTACGCACCTGCTGCGGCGTGCCCCCGACCAGGCGCACCCGGCCGAACTCGGCCCGCCGGTCGGCGATGACCGCCAGCAGGGCGTTGACGAGGACGACCGCGCAGAAGACCGCGATCATGCCGGTGACGACGTTGTTGAGGAAGAAGACCGTGTCGACCTCGGACTGCACCATGCCGTCGGGCAGCACGAAGGTCCGGTTGTCGATGCCGACCAGCATCAGCACGCTCGTGCCGGTCGCGGTGAAGACGGCCGCGGCGCCGAAGACCGGGCCGAGCAGGTGGCTGCGGTGGCGGGTGGCCAGCGCGGCCAGGTGGCCGCTGACTCCAACCATTCCCAGCAGTGGCGTCAGCGGTCGGGCGACGGTCCGCAGGATCGACGGGCCGAACGCGGCCATGCCGACTGCGACGATCACCCCGGCGCTGCCAGCCGTCGACATGGCGGCGAACGGGTCGTCCATCTCGCCGGTGACGACGATCGTGACGAGGCCCGCCGCGACGCCGTACGCGATCAGGACGCCGCCGCCGATCGTGCGCCAGCGCGAAGGACGCGGTGCGGACTCGTGGGAGGCCGCCATGGCGGAGCGCGCGGTGCCCCGGGTCACCCGCCGACCGGCGATGCCGGCCGCCAGCAGGCTGATGCCCACGGCGGCGACGAAGGTGGCACCGGCCGCGACCTTCCCGAAGGAGAACTCGACGGACTCGGCGGCCATGCCAGCGTCGCGGACCGCGTGCAGCAGCAGCGCACCCGTGGGCCACGACAGGGCGATGCCTCCCGCGGCGGCGAGCACGGAGACGACGAACACCTCGCGCCTGATCAGGCGGCGGGCCTGGCGGGGAGTGGCACCGATGGTGCGCAGCAGGCCGATCTCGCTCTCGCGGCCGCGGACGGCGACCGAGAGGGTCGAGGAGACGGCGAAGATCGCGAGCACGGCGCCCCAGCCGCCGATGACGGCACCCATGATGAGCAGCGCCTCCTGGCTGGCCTGCGGGACGTCGTCGCCGAGGCCGATCTCGGCCAGATGGGCGAACGAGCCCACCATCAGCGCGCTGAGGAACACGGCCACGAACGTGGCCAGGAACGCCGGCTTGCGGTGGCTCAGGGAGCGGCGCGCCAGCATCGTCATCCCGCTCATGCCGGCACCCCCTTCGTCAGGTCGTCGAGGTGGGCGAGCTGGGTGGCGACCGCGTCGACGGTCGGGCTGGTCATCCGGCCGGCCTCGGCGCCGTCGACGAGGAACACCACGCGATCGGCGTACGACGCGGCGACGGGGTCGTGGGTGACCATCAGGACCGTCTGGCCGGCCCGGTCGACCAGGCCGCGCAGCAGCTCGAGCACGGCACGTGCCGACTGGCTGTCGAGGGCGCCGGTCGGCTCGTCGGCGAGCACGACCGCGGGGTCGTTGACCAACGCGCGGGCGATCGCGACGCGTTGCTGCTGGCCGCCCGACATCTCGCCGGGCAGGTGCCCGCCGCGACCGGTGAGGCCCACGGCATCGAGCAGGGAGGCGACCCGGCGCCGGTCCGGCCGGCGGCCGGCCAGGCGAGTCGGGAGACCGACGTTCTGCTCGGCGGTGAGGTAGGGGATCAGCTGGAAGTGCTGGAAGACGATGCCGAGCCGGTTGCGCCGGAGCACCGTGCGCTTCGCCTCCGACCAGCCGGTGACGTCGTCGGCCTCGACCGTGACGGTGCCGGACGTGGGGGAGTCGAGCCCGGCGAGGCACGACAGCAGCGTCGACTTGCCGGAGCCGGACGGACCCATGATGGCGGTGAAGCTGCCGGCGGGCAGGTCGAGCGAGACGCCGCGCAATGCGTGGACGACGTGCTCTCCCTCACCGAATGATCGGGTCAGGTCGCGGACCGAGAGTGCGGTGGACATGGGGAGTCCTTTCGTGGACGGATTCGATGTCCACAACGCTAGGAACTCGCGACCGCACTCTCGATGGGCCCAGACCGCCAACTGAGGGTGGGGTTTTCCCTACCCCTGACTGGCTTCCGCCACCTCTGCGACATCCGGCGACGTCGTCTCCGAGGCCGGCTGACGGCGGCGGTGGCGCAGCTGGACCCAGCGTCCGCGCAGGCCCTTCTGGAACCCGCCGACCTCGGTGCCGTCGAGCTCGGTGCCGGGGTTGCGGGCCGCGCGGACCGCGGCAGCGGCCACCGGCATCACGCGCTCACCGCGGTGGGTGTCGGGCACGGCCGTCTCGTCGACGAGGCCGAGGGCGGCCAGGGCCGACGGGATGAGGACGCCGGCCAGCGAGCGGTAGCCGTCCGCCGACGGGTGGAACTGGTCGGGGCCGAAGAAGAGCGCGGGTGCTGCGTCGAACTCCGGACCGAGGACCGACCCGAGCGACACCGTGCGTCCGCCGGCGTCTACGACGGTGATCGACTGCGCCGCGGCCAGCCGGCGCGACCACTCCCGCGCCACCTGCTTCAGCGGTGGCGCGATCGGCCGGACGGTGCCGAGGTCGGGGCAGGTGCCCACGAGCACCGCCGTACCCTCGTCGACCAGTCGGCGTACGGCCTCGCCGAGGAACCGCACCGACTGCGAGGGCAGGAGCTTGTGCGTCACGTCGTTGGCGCCGATCAGGATGACGGCCACGTCGGCTGCCATCGGCAGGATCCGGTCGACCTGCTCCTCGAGCTGCGACGACTTGGCTCCGACGACCGCGACGTCGCGCAGGTAGACCCGGCGGTCGGCCTCGGCCGCGACACCCGAGGCGAGGTGAGCGCCGGGGGTGTCCTCTACCCGGTCGACGCCGTACCCCGCCGCGCTGGAGTCGCCGAGCAGCGCGATCTTGATGGCGGGGCCTGGTCGGCCGCGGCCGTACCACCCCGTCGCGTCCGGAGGCTCGCGGTCGAGGCGGCCGATCGTCTTGCGCGCCATCTTCGCCTCGGCGGTCAGCACGCCGTACAGACCTGCGCCCAGCACGGAGAGGCCCCCGCCGCCGTACGCCGCGGCAGAGGCCAGCTTGCGCGCGGCTGCTGCTTTCCCCACGCGCTCACTCTAGGGACCGGAGCCAACGGCGTCCGCTGGTTTCCGGATGCCCACCGCTGCACGTCCCGGGGCCGAGCGCCTCGCGACGGACGCGCGCGGAGTATCGAGACAGGGAGAATCAAGCCCACCGGCGTTGGTCTCGGTCTGGAACCCTCAACGCACTCGCACCTGGCGCCTGAGCCACCGGCCGCGGCTCGTCCCTGACGCGCCTTCACCCGAACGGCGCTGCGCGGCACCGTTCGCTGCCCAGCTGGTCGGCGCCGCAAGGGGCACCCCAGCTGCGATCTTCACCGGACCGGTCATACGGGATCGGCCGGGCGCCGGCTCCGTCCGTGACGAGCACCTGCTCCGCAAGAGGTTGCGCTTGTGACACAGGTGTCGAGCTCGAACGACCGTTCGACTCGCGCCATCAACGTTCAGGTCAGCGACAACGACTCCGCAGCTTCGCAAGGGCGGGTCATCCCGGCCCACAAAGACGCGCCGCTCACTGCCGGCGCTTGGCCCCGGCCAAACAAGCACCACCTCGGTCGCATCCGCGCGACGGCGAAGAACCTCCGCTTGGCTTCGGTCAGAGCAGGCCCACTTGGTGGGCGAAGATTGCGGCTTGGACCCGGTTGACCGCGTCGAGCTTGACGAGGATGGCGCTGACGTGACCTTTGACTGTGCCTTCGACCAAGTGCAATTGTCGCGCGACCTGCGCGTTGGAAAGGCCGCGACCGAGCACAGTCGACACTTGGCGTTCGGGGCTGCTGTCGATTCAGTTGACTCGATGGCCAGCGTTGTGATTGCGGTTAGTCTCTGGGCGCTGTCGTGTCCCATGGGTTGAGGCAACGCACGCCGAGGGGTTCGAAATGCTTCGTGTTCCGCGTCACGACCGTCATCTCCGCAGACTCCGCGACAGCGGCAATCAGGGCGTCGTCAAACGGTGCGTGCTCGGGCACCCGATAGCCCGCGAGGACCCGAGCCGCCGACAGGTCGAACGGCAGGACCCGGTCTGCGAACGTCGGCAACACGTTCTCCTCGAACCAACGACGCAGAACCGCTCCTTGCTCGGCGTCGGATCGCTCCTTGCCAATCACCCCCCGCTCGATCTCCGCGATGGTGAATGCTGAGACGAACTGGTCACTGACGGGAACCAACCCCGCCCACGCTTCGACGGACCGGTCGCGCCCTCGGACCCGCAGCGCGGACACCACGTTGGTGTCCAAGAGGTACTTCACAGTTGCGCTGAGCGAGCCGTCAGGCCCAGACGCTCGGGTTCGAACTCGATGTCGGCACCCTCGTCTGTGCCCAGGAGGTCCATAATTGTGACGGGCTCGCCCTCCAATGCCCGGGTAAGTACGTCGCGCGCCTCTGCCTCGACCGATCGGTGACGTTGCTTCGCACGCGCTCGAAGCGCGGCCTTCGTCCCCGCGGGTAGGTTGCGGATCAGGATCTGTTCCATGGCGACCACCTCCGATATCACTCTCATGATATCACTGTGTGATTGGGGCGTCTCCGACCACTCCAAGGCGCCCCCTCCCCGTGACGAGCGATGCTTGCGTCAGCACCCACCTCCAGCTTGCCGCCCCACCGGTTGCCGATCCCGTTGTGGCACGCTCCGCGTGCCGATCCTGTTGCGAGACGAAGTCAGCGCAGTGGTCGGCGTGCACCGCTACCGAAGGCGTCCGTAGCCGGTTCGGGCTATGGCACTTGTGTCATGGCAAGAGCGTGGCGTCAGGAGTGCAGTGTCGGTGGGCCCTGGCAAGGTCGCGCTTCATGAAGTATGGACTTGACATCTCTCCAGCGGGCGAATGGGGGAGCCCCGACCAGGTCGCCGAGCTCGCTGCCTTGGCGGAGGACCACGGTTGGCACGGCGTTTTCTGCGAGGATTATCTCGCTTTTCCAGGGGGCCTGCCAACCTACGACGTCTGGGTCACACTCGGCCTGGTCGCTCAGGCGACTGCTCAGGCGACGATCGGCACGATGGTCACACCGCTGCCAGCCCGGCACGCACCGACGGTGGCCCTCGCGGCGCGTTCAGTGGCCGCGCTCTCAGCAGGCCGCTTGGTGCTTGGCGTCGGATCCGGCGACCCCGCCGGGGATCCGGTGATCGGCGCCCAGGGCCAGACGCGAGCCGACCTGTTGGAGGCGGCCCTGGTTCAGATCCGGCGGACGGCCCCTGAGGTGCCGGTCTGGGTTGGCGGTGCTGCTGTTAAAGAGGGCCCACGAGCGCGGGCGCTGCGGTGGGAGGGCGCCTGCCTGTACCGGGTACCGCCGCCAGATTGGGAGGACCTGTCACCGGCAGATGTTGCAGCCCTGCGGTTGGAAGCTGGGCGAGAGTCCTTCGTTGTGGCCGTCGGCGGTCGCGAGCGCAGTGAGGACCTCGTGGCCGAACGCAGGTACGTCGCGTCCCTCGCCGATGCCGGCGCGGACTGGTGGCACGAATACTTACCGCCGCGGCTGCCGCTCAAAGAAGCACGGCGACGCATTCTGGGTGGACCGATCACAATCTGACGCCCCCTGGTGCATCTTCCAGGGGCCGTTGGTTGCTCGGAAAGCGCTGGTGCGGGATCCGTCCGGCCGCGTCTCGCTCGAGGATCCCGATTCGGAATCCCCCGGTCGGACTCCATCGTGCCGCGCCAAGCGCTGGGCCGGGCCCCAGACCTCGGTGGGCGGAGCCGTGGGCCTGCGCGGCGTCCAGCCCGCAGGGCCCGCGGGACGCGGCGCTCTGTGCACTTCGGGGCTGAGGTGCTCGACGCCTCTAGTTCACGGATTCCGGTCGCGGATGGCCTCGAGCCTGGTCCGCGTCGACGGTGTGATCGAGACGTCGTCGGGAGACGGCCAATCGGCCACCTCGTCGGCCGCGTCGGTGAAGAAGTCATCCAGTAGTTCGAGCATCTGCGTGGTGATGTCGATGGTGAGCGCGACCACGTGTAGACGCTCGGGGATCATCGGCCGGCCGTGGAACTCACCGACGACAGACTGCTCGAGCATGGCCAGCGGGCCGCCCTCCTCGAGGTACTCATCGACGAAGCCCAGCATTTCCCCGAGCATCGCTCGCGCCGAGGCCGACGTCGACTGCATCGAGGAGCGCAGGTCGTCGTGGCCGCCGTGGTTGCCGAAGAACGTGCGCAGGATTCCCTCGACCTGGAAGTGGGGTTCCTCGGGGTCGGTGGCCAGCCATTGCTGGAGGGCTTCTCGCCCGTCCGCCGTGATCGAGTAGCGCTTGCGGGAGCGCTGTCCGGTCGGTTCCTCCTCGACCGTGGCCCAGCCAAGATCGACGAGCCGCTTCTGCTCGCGGTAGAGGTGGCCTTCCGAGGACGGCCAGATGAATCGCAGGCTGCGGCGGACCTGTTGGGTCAGCTCGTAGCCGGTCCACGACCGGCTGGCAAGCATGCCGAGCAGGCCGTAGGTGGTAGGTGAGGCGGTAGGCATGGTTGCCAGACTACTCATATTGAGAGTAGATTGCCGGGATGCGAGAGGGACGGCAATGGCGATCGGCACTCTGAGGTGTCACGTGATCGACGTCGACGACCTCGCGATAGCCGAGTCGTTCTGGTCGGAAGTCACCGGGCTGCCCGTGATCGAGTCGATCTTCCCGGGCCGGTACTCCTACCTCGGGCAGCCGGATCCGTGGAACCACGAGCTGATCCTGCATCTGGTCAAGACCCGCAAGGGTCCCGAGACCAACCGGTCGCATGTCGACATCTGGGTTCGTGACGTCGATCAGGCGGTCGGCGAGGTCGAGGCGATCGGCGGGACGATGAAACAAGCGCCGCGCATCTATCCGCGTCCCGGGTCGTTCCCGGGAGAACGGCCGTGCCTCGACTGGGCGGTCGTGCAGGACCCCTTCGGCAACGAGTTCTGCCTCATCACCGTGCTCTCACCCGAGCAGGCACGGGCCGTCGAACAGGCGGCCGAACAGGGGGACGGCAACGACCATCACTGGCGGGTCGCCGCAGGGCGCACCGCCCCGAGCAAGGAGTAGCACCATGGCCACACGGATCGACGCGATGCCCATCGAGATTGACCAGGGCGATCTCCAGACCCGCTACCTCGAACTTGGCGACATGGCTATCCGCCACGCTCGGGTTCCCGCGGGATCCGACATGTCCCCTCTCTTACAGGGTTTGCCGGACGATCGCTGCCCGAGCTCCCACTGGGGGATCGTGCTGGAGGGCGCCATCCACCTGGCTCATGCGGACGGGTCCACAGAGACCGCGCGGGCCGGTGAGATCTACTACTGGCCGGCCGGACACACCGCCACCACCGACGAGGCGGTCGTTTTCATCGAGGTCGGTCCGGTCGACGAGATGCGGCAGTTCAACGAGCACGTCAAGCAGGTCTTCGCTTAGTTGAGGCATGTGGACCGCATCGCGACCTTGTCTGCGTTGCCGCCCCCTGAACCAGTCGTCCTCGCTGGGAGACGGCGAGGTCACCCGATAATCCGGCCCTCACCGCACCAGTCGGCTTCCCAGCAGTTCGTGCCTACCGGTGACACTCGTTCCATCGTGCCCACCGAAGGGGTGTAGAGCCAGAGTGTGCGCCAGGCTCCCTCGGGTGGCGTGGAGGTGTGGACCGATGGACGCCAGGTGTCGTGAATCGGCGCACTGACGGGGGGCCCGATCCGTGAACCGCCGGACGGTCGGACGCGAGTCCGGTCACGCCCAACAGGATCGCCCGGCCGTCGGGAGACCAGTGGGCGTACTCGACGCTGCCCGGGACATCAGGTGCGTCCAGTACGTCGCGATAGGCACTGCCACGTCGCACGACCAGCTGGAACCGGCCCGGCGTTGCTTGGTCCGACAGCACCGCGAGCGAGTCCCCGTCGGGGGGAAGCGCGCTCCCTTGCTGGATCCCCATGGGTCGCTCAGGGGCTCGAGGCCATCGCCGACGGCGAGGCAGATCTCGGTCCGGGGAGTCGCGTCTAGTGCGTCGAGGACCGAGCCGGTGAACGCAACGCGGCTGCCGCTGGCATCGGTCTGCACGTCACTCAGGAGATAGGGACGACCGAGTCCGGGCCCCTGGACCTTTCGGAAGAATTCGAGCGCATTGCTGTGCGCCGCTGCGCTCTCCGAGCCGACATCTCGGGCCTGCCCCCGAACGCCGTCGGGTGCGCGCCAGTGCGGGCCACGGGGGCGCCGCCCCGCAGCAGACTCCGCAGCTCCGCTCGAGTCGTCGGTCGCACTACCTCGTTTCCACCCCTGCAACGACACCGGCCGTCCCCTCACTGTCGAGCTCTCGGTATTCGCTGGGCCTGTTGATCCAGCGCAGTGAATCCCGCGGATCAGCGTCGATCCGCAAATTGCAGAAAAATGATTGCAGACAAAACGCTGCGATACTAGGGTGTCGTCTGAAGGCGGTCGAGCAGTTGCGGGCGACCGCACGCCAGCGGCGGAGGTCGCGCGAGGACGGCCCAGGGGGCATGGTGACGAAGGCGCTAGAGGTCGCGAACCTCTCCGCAGGGTTTCGCTACAACGGCGCCGCCACCCACGCGATCTCGGATGTCTCTTTCAGCATCGATGCCGGCGAGACGCTCTGCCTGGTCGGGGAGTCAGGGTCCGGCAAGACCCTGACTGGTCTCTCGACCCTGGGCCTGCTCCCGAGCAACTGCGCGGTGACACAGGGCTCGATCAAGGTCGGCGGTCGGGAGATCGTCGGTCGACCCGAGGCCGAGCTCACGCGTTTGCGGGGGCGCGAGATCGCCATGGTCTTCCAGGACCCCATGAGCTCCTTGAATCCGTCTCGGACGATCGGGTGGCAGATGGCCGAGGCTCTTGGCCTGAGCCACGACCTGTCGGCTCGCGAGAAGGCCGAGCGCGCTGTCGAGCTCCTGGAGCGGACCGGGATCCCGCGGGCGCGGGCCCGTTTGCAGGAATACCCGCACGAGCTGTCGGGCGGTCTGCGACAACGGGTGATGATCGCGATGGCCCTGTCGGGCCGTCCCCGAGTGCTCATAGCCGACGAGCCGACCACTGCGCTCGACGTGACGGTCCAGGATCAGATCCTCTTCCTGCTCGAGGACCTGAAGGCCGAGTACGGCATGGCGATGCTCCTGGTCACCCACGATATGGGGGTGGTGGCGCGCGTCGCTGACCGGGTCGAGGTGATGTACGCGGGTCGGATCGTCGAGTCCGCATCGAGCACCACGCTCTTCTCCGCTCCGGCCCATCGCTACACCCGCTCACTCCTGGCATCGGTCCCTCGCCTCGACACCAACCGCAGCACTCCGCTGCAGAGCATCGAGGGCGCGCCTCCTGAGCTGGGGGCCATCCCGGCGGGTTGCGCCTTCAACCCTCGGTGTGGTCACGCTCTGCAGATCTGCCGAGAGTCGGTCCCCGTGCACGGCGGCTCAGGCGGCCACACGTTCGCCTGTTGGAACCCTGCGGGCGACGAACCATTCAGGGGGGTCTCGGACCTGCCGGCACCCGAGCTCGACAGCGCGACGTCGGGTCTCGAGGAACCGGCCGTCGTGTTGCAGGCAGATGCCCTGTCGAAAGAGTTCCTGCTACGCCGGGCAAGGATCCTTACCCTCGAGCGGCCAAGGCTGTCCGCTGTCTCGGAGGTGAGCCTGACGATCCAGCAGGGCGAGACCTTCGGCCTCGTGGGCGAGTCGGGCTGCGGCAAGACGACGCTGGCCAAGATGATCGCCGGGCTCACCACTCCGTCCGAAGGGCGAGCAACGGTGCTCACCAAGAGCCTGGTCGAGTCGCGGCGCAAGGATGCGGCTGCGCACCGACGCACGGTTCAGATGATGTTCCAAGATC
Organism: uncultured Actinomycetota bacterium; assembly: GCA_963825755.1. Classification (GTDB taxonomy): domain Bacteria; phylum Actinomycetota; class Actinomycetes; order Propionibacteriales; family Nocardioidaceae; genus Nocardioides. The sequence goes on from CAWGUS010000024.1 coordinate 71,949, forward strand.
CGTACTCGTCACTGGATCCGCGCCTGCGCATCTCGAGCATCCTCGAAGAGCCACTGTCGCTCCAACGGGTAGGTTCCAAGCGCGAGCGTCGAGAGATCGTCGAGCGGGCGATCCAAGAGGTGGGCATGCCATTGTCGGCCCTCGATCGGCTACCTCACGAGTTCTCTGGTGGGCAACGCCAGCGGATCGGCCTCGCCAGGGCGCTGATCCTCCGTCCGAAGCTCGTCGTGGCGGACGAGCCTGTGAGCGCGCTCGACATGTCGATCCGGTCGCAGATCCTCAACCTGATGAAGCGTGTGCAGGAGGCGCACCGGCTCGCCTATCTCCTCATCTCCCATGACCTGACCGTCATCAAGTACCTGGCGGACCGGGTCGGAGTGATGTACCTCGGCAAGCTGGTCGAGGTCGCTCACACCGACGTCCTCTTCCGGAGTCCAGCGCACCCTTACACCCGGGCTCTGTTGGACGCGATCCTCGTCCCGGACCCTGCGGCCATGCTGGGCCGCACCAGGAAGGCGGTCGACGGCGAGATTCCAAGCCCCGTGGACCCACCGTCGGGTTGTCGTTTCCGCACGCGGTGTCCCCGGGCCGAGGACATCTGCGCGACCGAACCGCCCCTGCGCGCCATGAATGCTCAGCAGCAGGTTGCCTGTCATTTCCCGCTCGAGGCCACGGGCTGACGCGAGTATCGGAACGAGTCGATCGCGTCCGGGAAATCAAATCGTCAACCCTTCGGCTCCGGTGCCACGGCCGAAACCCTCGCTGGAAAGGAAGGTTGGACAGTGATTGCTCCGAACGAGCCGAGGTGGAGCGCCGTCTGGATCGGCGAGTGTCGGCTGGGTGGTCAGCGGCACGTCGTCCTGGCTGAAGGCACGTCCGATGACACCGAGCTGTACACAATGAGCTTTCTCGGGCTCGAGCTCTTTCGGGCCGCCGTCGACCTACTCGAGACGCGCGGGGACGACCGCGAGTACGCGGTCGACGTTGCCGGCACTCGGCACACTGTGGTGCTGGGTGAGGATGGTGGGGCGCGTCTGCTGGGCCGCATCGCGGCTCCCGGGTCGGACGCCGGAACCCTCGAGCTCAGACGGGTCCTGCGTTGGGATGCCGCTACCTACCGGGCCGTCTGTGGCACCTACCGTCACGAGGATCGCGAGGTCGACCTGTTCGTCGAGCTCGACGCCTGGGTCGGTGATCCAGTGCTCTTCTACGCCGAGCAGGACCGGCTGGTGCCGGTCTATCCGACCGGCACCCATGAGGTCTTCAGTGAGGACGGGGAGGGCATGACCTTCTCCCCGGACCTTCAGACCGTAACCGTCCAATCATCCAAAGGCCGGGAAGCGATTCGGACCACGATGCGCCGGGTCGAGGCCTGGGTCGAGGAGGAGGCGATCACAGTTGGGGACGCCGGAAAGCTGGTCGGCACCTTGCTCAAGCCGCCCGGAGGCGAGCCGACTCCCGCCGTAGTGATGATCCACGGAGCGGCCGGAGGGCAACGCGACATGTATCGCGCGTTCGCGGCTCAGTTTGCCCGGATGGGGATGGCCGCGCTGATCTTTGACCGACGCGGCTGGGGAGACTCGGAGGGGTCTCCCAACCCGACCTTCTCGGAGAAGGCGGCCGACGCATGGACTTGGGTGAAGTACCTGCGGTCGCATCCGGATGTCGTCGGGGATCACGTCGGGGTGTGGGGCTTCAGCAACGGGTCCTGGGTGGCCCCCCTCGTGGCCGCTCGTCATCCCGAGACCGCGTTCGTCGCCGTGATCGGCGCGGCCGGCACCACTCCGCTGCGTCAGGAGATCTTTCGACGCGAGTTCGAGCTGGGGGAGAGCGGCGTCGATGGCGATGTCATCGAGGTCGTCGCCGATGCCTGGCGAACGATCTACGACTGCCTCCTCAATGGAGTCGTCGACACCGAGTCCGGCAAGCGGTTCGACGAACTGATGGCATCGATCGATGCGAGCCATGTGGCCGAGCAGGTCACCCTGCACGAGTACGCACGTCAGGAGCCGTTTCTCGGCCCGGTCCCACCCTTTTCGAACCACCGGGCCCTCGCCGAGTACGTCGAGGGAAGGGAGCTCGATCAGGAGGCGTGGCTGCTCGATCCCGTCGACTCGTACCGGGAGCTGAGGGTCCCGGTCCTCTACATGGCGGGACTCGACGACTCGAACCTGCCTGCCGCTGAAAGTGCTGAACGAGTCGGACGCGCCCTCGCTGACGCGGGCAACACTCGCGCGGTCGCGGTGATCTTTCCCGCGACGGGTCACTCCATGAACATCACCTCGAGCAGGCGTGTGGGGATGAGCGACCAGGAGGCCGGGTATCTCCATCACGGGTTCCGGTTCGCCGGTGGCTACCTCGCTCTCCTGGGTTCCTGGGTGGAGGACAGGCGTCGCGACGCCCTCCAGGCGCCCGGCGCGTCATGAACGATCGGACAGCCTGATGACCCGAACAGTGATCGTGGGCGCGGGGATCGTTGGACTTGCCAGTGCCTTCGAGCTTGCCCGGAGAGGCCGGGAGGTGGTCGTGGTCGATGCGTTGACGACACCGGACGGTGCCTCCACCGGCAACGCGGGCTGGATCGTGCCTGCCCAGAGTGGCCCCGTCCCTGCTCCCGGCCTTGTCTGGCAGTCCATGAAGTGGATGGCGCGACGCGAGAGCCCGCTCTACATCAGGCCCCGCCTCGACCTCGGCCTGATGAGGTTCGTGGCGTCGATGTGGCTTCACTGCAACGCGAGAAGCTTCGATCGCGGGCAGCGGGCGAACCTACAGCTCGCCAGCCACACCATGGCTGCCATCGATGGTTACCGCACGGCCGGCGTCGAGTTCGAAGAACACCGGGAGGGACTGCTCCAGGTGTTCGGGACAGAGCAGGCAATGGCACGTCATGTGGCTGGGCTGGAGGCCCTGCGCGACTTCGGTCTCGAGCCGATGATCCTATCGGCGACCGAGCTGAGCAACCGCGAGCCGGCCCTGTCGGATCGGCTGGCCGGAGGCATCTACTTCCCGCACGAGCGGCACGTGCACCCTGCCCAGCTCCTCGCCGGCTTGGCCGCACGGTGCGTGGACCTGGGTGTGACGATCCGCCGGGGGGAGCGTGTCACCGGCTTCCTGCGTCCGGCCCGCGTGACTGCGGTCGAGACCACCCACGGAAGGGTCGAGGGAGACGAGTTCCTGCTCGCTGGGGGTGTGGGCACCCGCGACCTTGCGGCGCTGCTCGACCTGCGTCTGCCGATTCGTGCCGGCAAGGGGTACAGCTTCGACTATGCCTCCGCGCCGCTGTCCCTCCGGTCGAGCGTGAAGCTCATGGAGGCTCAGGTCGCGCTCACGCCGTTGGGAGACGGGCTACGCATCGCTGGGACCATGGAGTTCGGTTCGCCCCAGCACGAGATCAACGCTGCCCGGGTGCGGGCCATCAGGCACGCTCCACGCGCCTACATCCCGAGCTGGCGGGACCAGATCGAGACGTTGACACCCTCTGTGCCTTGGGTCGGGTCGCGACCCATGACCCCCGATGGGCTGCCGTGCATCGGACGGTTGTCGGGTCACGGGAACTGCTGGGTCGCCGCCGGGCACGGGATGCTGGGCGTCACGCTGGGGCCGTCCACCGGCGTCGCACTCGCAGACATGATGACCTCGGGTGAATCCCGCGTTGACCTAACTCCCTTCGCCCCGGCGCGGTTCCGCTCGTGATCGGCTCAGCCGCCAATGTCCGGATCACCGGCCGAAGGGAGGGCAGGTTCCATGTACGCATCGACGAATCCTTGGACTGGTGAGGTGTTCGCGACGTATCCCACCGCCACCGACACTGAGCTCGCCGGTGTCCTCAGCGATCTTCACGACGGGTATCGCGTCTGGCGGGAGACTTCGGTGCCCGAACGGGCGGCGCTTGCCCTGCGCGTCGCCGCTGCCTTCGAGGAGAACGCGGAGGAGCTCGGGGCCCTCGCAACGGCAGAGATGGGCAAGCGCACGGCCGAGTGCGTGTCGGAGCTGCGGACGACGGCGGCCATCTGGCGCTACTACGGCACTCACGGCGAAGAGCTGCTTGCAACCCAGGACATCGCCACCCCAGAGGGACGGGCTCTGCTCGAGAAGCGCCCGCTGGGTGTCATCGTCGGCGTGATGCCGTGGAACTACCCGTACTACCAGGTCTCGCGGTTCGCGGCCCCGAACCTGGTCCTGGGCAACACCGTCCTGATCAAGCACTCGCCGGTCTGTCCGGGCTCGGCGGCGGCCATCGAGCAGGTCGTGCAGGCAGCCGGCGGCCTGCCCGACATCTACCGGAACGTCTACGCCACGGACGAGCAGGTTGCGTCCGCCATTGCGGACATGCGTGTGCAGGGTGTCTCGCTCACCGGGAGCGACCGGGCGGGACAGGCGGTCGCCACGGTCGCCGGACGACACCTGAAGAAGGCCGTCTTGGAGCTCGGGGGGTCGGATCCGATGATCGTCCTGGACTCCGACGACATCGAGGCCACCGCCGCGATGGCGGCACGAGCTCGCCTGTCCAACATGGGGCAGGCGTGCAACTCGCCCAAGCGCATGATCGTCCTCGCCCCGCTCTACGACAGGTTCCTCGACGCGTTGATCGAGCGGCTCGCCGCGGCCTCGCCCGGTGACCCGGCCGACCCAGGCACCACGGTGGCGCCGCTCTCATCGCGAGCGGCCGCGAAGCAGGTTCTGGAGCAGGTGAGCGCGGCGGTCCACCAGGGCGCACGACTGCACCTCGGGGGCGTGGCGCCAGAGATCCCCGGCGCCTTCGTCATGCCGACGGTGCTCACCGACGTCGTCCCGGGGATGGCGATCCACCACCAGGAGGTCTTCGGCCCGGTCGCCGTCGTGTACAGAGCGCAGGGCGAGGAGGAGGCGGTGCGACTCGCCAACGACACACCGTACGGGCTCGGGGCCAGCGTCATCTGCCCCGACGAAGGACGGGCGCGGCGGGTGGGCGAGCGACTCGACGTGGGCATGGTGTTCGTGAACCGGCCAGGTGACTCCGACGCGGAGCTGCCGTTCGGGGGAGTCAAGCGCTCGGGTGTCGGTCGGGAGCTCGGCCCCCTGGGGATCGAGGAGTTCATGAACAAGAAGCTGATCCGGCTCTGACCGCATACAGAGAAACAATTGCAGAGAAAAGCTTGCAAAGCTTGCTGGGCATTCGATAGCGTCGGTGGCGCGGGCTCATAGCGGCGACAGTTCCCACCGTCGACCCAGGGCCGGACAGAGGAGAGATCAGTGCGGAACCACTCCAAGCTCATGGCGCTCTGCGCGGTGCTGCCGCTGCTGGTCGTCGCTGCCTGCGGAAGCGATTCCCCGAACGGGGGCGACAAGGTCGACGGCGGCACGGTCACCGTGGCCCAGCAGCCTGGATCGACGCCGAACTACATCTTTCCGCTGGTACCACCGGGATACAACACGATCGCCAACGTGGAGCAGTTCCAGCAGCTGATGTATCGACCGCTCTACTGGGTCGGGGAGGGCGACTCCATCGCCATCGATCCCGAGCTCTCCCTGGCGGAGGAGCCGGAGTGGAACGACGACCTGGACATGGTCACGGTCAAGCTGAAGCCGTCCTCGTGGTCCGACGGGTCCGAGCTCGGTCCTCAGGACGTCGCCTTCTGGCTCAATCTCCTGCGCGCCAACAAGACGGAGTACGCGTCGTACGCCGAAGGGCAGTTCCCGGACAACCTCGAGTCAGCGACCTACGACGAGGACGCCAGCTCCTTCACCCTCAAGCTGACCGATGCCGTGTCCCCTGACTGGTTCCTCTACAACCAGTTGGCGCGCATCACACCGTTGCCCGCGGCGTGGGACACCACGGGATCCGGTGACGGCGCCGGTTGTGCGAGCACCCAGGAATCGTCAGAGACCAGCGACGCCTGTGTAGCGGTCTTCAAGTACATGAACGAGCTGGCCCAGCAGACTGGATCCTATGACTCCGAACCCCTATGGCAGGTCGTCAACGGACCGTTCCGGCTGGAATCGTTCGACGCCCAGGGCGCCTTCACGATGGTGCCGAACCCGGAGTACACCGGGAGCATAAAGCCGTCCGTCGACGAGATCCGGTTCGAGCCCTTCACCGATGAGGCCGCGGCCTACAACGCTCTGCAGACGGGCAAGCTCTCGATCGGCTACGTCTCGCCGAACCTCCTGGCTGCGAAGCAGCCCCAGGATGAACCAGGCCGCAGCCCGGTGCAGGGGTTCTCGCTCGACCCCGTGCAGCCATGGGGGTTCAGCTACATCCTGATCAACTTCAACAACCCGGCCGCCGGGCCGATCTTCGCGCAGGACTACGCCCGTCAGGCACTACAGCGCTCCATCGACCAGGACACCTACGTCGAGAAGGCGGCCAACGGTTACGGGCTCGGATCGTGGGGTCCCGTCCCCGTCGAGCCACCCAGTGCGTTCACCGCCGCCATGAGTAAGGACAACCCCTACCCGTTCGACCTGGACGCAGCCCGCGCCCTGCTCGAGGACAACGGCTGGGAGGTCCCGGATTCCGGGCCGGCCGTGTGCGCGAGTGCTGGTAGTGGGACAGGGCAGTGTGGCGAGGGGATCTCCGGCGGCTCGACCTTCTCCCTCGACCTGGTGAGCTTCTCGGGTGTTCCGTCGGTCTCGCAGCAGATGGCGCAGTTCGTCTCTGACGCGAGCAAGGCGGGCATCGAGATCAACCTGAAGGAGATGCCCGCCCAGCAGATGGTGGCCCAGGCGGTGCAGTGCGAGTCCGGCGACCCGGAATGTGACTGGCAGCTGATCAACTACGGCTCCTGGATCCTGGCGTCGTACCCATCCGGTGAAGCGTTGTTCAAGACCGGCGCTGGCGCCAACATCGGCAACTACAGCGACGCCGAGATGGATGCGCTGATCGACCGGACCGTCTATGAGAACGACGTGAATGCCATCGCCGCGTACGGCGACTACGCGGCTCAGGAGATCCCGGTCCTCTGGCTGCCCACGACGGCCCGGCCCGTCAACGCGGTCGACGACAGCCTCGATGGCGTCTCGCCGTCCAACGCGCTGTACCGACTCACACCTGAGCGTTGGGCTTTCACTGAGTGAGCGGCTACGTGTCGCGGCGCCTCGCCCAAGCACTACTCGTTACGTGGATCGTCTCGGTCATCACGTTCGTGCTCTCGCGGACTATTCCGGGCGGGGCCAAGGCGGTCCTGGGCAAGACGGCCACGCCCGCACAGATCGAGCAGTTCAACCTGGACATGGGCTACAACGAGTCGCTGCTCACCCAGTACCGGGCCTGGATCGAGAACCTGCTGCACGCTGACTTCGGGTACTCCTACCACCTGAACGCACCCGTCGCCGACGCGATCGGTGCCGCGCTGCCACGGACTGCACTTCTGTTGGGCATGTCGGTCATGTTGGCGCTCGTCGTGGCCATCCCACTTGGCACGCTGCAGGCAACCCGCCACAACGGGCTGCTGGACCGGATGGTGGGCACGGTGAGCTTCCTGGCCTACGCAACACCGTCGTTCCTGGTCGGCATCCTGCTGGTCACCGTCTTCGCAGTGAAGCTGGGCTGGGTGTCGGCTGCGGCACCGGGAGGCGAATCGGTGTCGGACATCATCTCCCAGCCGAGAGACCTCATCCTGCCCGTCTTCACCTTGGCGTTTCCCAGCATCGCGCTCTACACCCGCTACGTGCGGAGTTCGGTGCTGGACAACTTGGGCGCCGACTTCGTGAGAACTGCCCGCGCAAAGGGACGCTCGCGTCGTGGGGTGCTCTTCAGCCACGTGGTCCCGAACTCGTTGACGTCGGTGGTCACGATCCTCGGACTGAGCGTCCCGGCGCTGCTGACCGGCGCGGTAATCGTCGAGCAGGTCTTCAACTACCAGGGCATGGGTCTGCTGTTCTGGACGGCCGCGCGGTACAGCGACTACCAGACCCAACTGGCCATTGTGGTCCTCGCCGCTGTGGCCACCGTCGTCGGCAACCTCCTGGCGGACCTCGCGTACACCGCTCTCGATCCGAGGGTGCGGCCGTGAGCGTCACGCCCAGCACGCGCGGCACGGTGCGTGCCATGCTTCTGCGATCGCGCGGACTCCGCCGCCACAACCCGGCACGGCGAAGCCGGGGTCATGCCACTGCTGGCTACGTCGCCGCCGCCGTCGTCCTGCTGGTCGCCTTGGCGTGCTTCATCGGCCCCCTGTTCTACGAGACCGAGCAACGCTACGGCGAGCTGTCCGAGAGCAGCCTGCCTCCCGGGTCACCAGGGCATCCCCTCGGTACGGACTCCTTCGGCTTCGACCTCCTGGGTCGCCTGCTCGTCGGCGGGCAGCTGTCTTTGGTGGTGGGCCTCTCGGCGGCCATCTTCGCCACCGGCTTCGGGGCCCTGTGGGGGGCGGTCTCGGGCTACGCGGGCGGCCGGCTCGACGGTGTGATGATGCGGATCATCGATGCACTGTCCTCGATCCCGTCCCTGTTCATCCTGATCTACCTGTCGACGGTGATGACGATCAACCTTCCGACACTGATCCTGCTGATCTCCTACGTCGCATGGGTGTCTCCGGCCCGGCTGGTCCGGGGGGAGACGCTGAGCCTCAAGATGCGAGAGTACGTCGCTGCGGCACGCACCATGGGCGGCGGACCGTCCTACATCATCCGTCGTCACCTGCTGCCGAACTCCTTGGGCACGATCCTCGTCTCCGCAAGCTTCCAGGTAGCGGACGCGATCCTGTACGTGGCGGCTCTCGGCTACCTCGGCGTGTCTCTGCCCGGACAGAAGGCAGACTGGGGAACCCTGCTCTCGAACGGGATCCAGTACACACAAGCCGGCTACTGGTGGATGATCCTGTTCCCGGGGGCGGCGATCGTGCTCGTGGTCACCTGCTTCTACCTCATCGGCGACGCGATGAGCGACGCGTTCACGACGCGCGGAAGAACGCAGTTGTGACGGCCCAGGTGTCGTCGGCGCCCGGTGCGACCCTGCACGACGGCCCTCCGCCCGTCCGAGCCGAGGCAGCACCGCGTCCTCGGCCGCCTCGCGACCGACTCGTGCACCTCGTCTCGGAGCTCACCCGAATACAGGACTCACGGATACAGATAGGGCGCTTCACCATGACGCCACACGTCACCGACCCGGTGGTGCACTACAGCGACTCGGGAGGCAAGGTCGACATCCTCGAGCGCCGGGAGCGCCGGGAGCGCCGGGAGCGCCGGGAGCGCCGGGAGCGCCAAGAGCGACGGGGCGTCGTGACGCTAGCTGTGATCGACACCGGCACGACGCGGGGAAGGACTCAGCCGTGACGGCCGAGGCGCCTTCCATTGTCGGGGCCCTGCCACTCCCGCGACCCACGGAGGTGGCCGACGCAGTGAGTCGGTTGCTGAGTGAGCAGTCGAGCTGGCAGTGGGACGTCATCAACCTCACTCCTGCAGAGGGCCTGATGAGCGAGACCGCACGGTCGGTCCTGTCGTCGGACCTTGCTTCCCGGCTGTCCGAAGGAATGGCCGAAGCCAAGGATCCGTCGATGCCTGCGCTGATGCACCGCTGGGCGATCCAGCTGCAGGAGTGGCTCGCGGAGCTCGCCAGGGACATCTTCGACGCAGCATTCGTCGACAGCCGCCCGGTGAGCAACACGATGGCGAACGCCATGGTGCTCGCCGCCCTCACCTCCCCGGGGGACACGGTCGCGGTCCAGTCACTCACCGCCGGAGGAAACATGAGCTATCAGCGCAGGGGGGTCTGTGGAGCCCTTGGTCTCGACGTCGTCGAGCTGCCCGGAACCCCTGACTTCCGAGTCCTGATGCCAGAGCTGCTCGGCGTGCTCGAGCGCTGCCGCCCACGTGTGGTGGTGGTGGGCGGCAGCAAGGTGCTCTACCCCTATGGGGCCGAGGCGATCCGAGCAGCGTGCGACGCGGTTGGAGCGACGTTGCTGTACGACGCCGCGCACGTCGCGCCGTTCGTCGCCGCGGGAACCTTCGAGCACCCACTCGCGGCCAGCGCGTCCGTCATGACTCTCAGCACCCACAAGCTGATGGGTGGTCCCGTGGGTGGACTCATCGCGACCAACGACCCGGAGATCGAGAGCCGCCTGAGGGACCTTCCGGTGACCTGGTTCATGCAGACGCGAGACCTCAACAAGTACGCGGCCACCGTCATCTCGCTCGCCGAGCAGGCGGAGTTCGGCGGTTCGTACGCCCGCACCGTGCAGGACAATGCCGTCGCGCTGAGCCAGGCCCTCGTCGCTCAGGGATGGCAGCTCGTGGGTGACCAGCCCTCGCAGACACACATGGTGGTCGCGGACCTCGGCACCGAGGCCACCCCCACCTTCGGCCGACTCGCAGACGAGGGGCTCATGGTCTCCAACACCGCCCTCTTCCCGGACGAGGACCGTCGGCGCAGTGGGATCCGGATGTCAGTCGCGCAGCTCACCAGGCGCGGGGCTGACCGCCACGACATGGCGGCTGTGGGCGGCCTCCTCGACCGTGCCGCTCGTGGCGATGCAGTCGCCAGTGAGGTTCGGGAACTGGCTGGGGCACTCGACAGCGTGCACTACTCCTTCGACGTACGGGGTTCGGCGTGACCATCTTCAAAGACGTGACAGTGACCAATCCGGGGACCACGCCGCTCGGCCATGTGGACGTGACGATCACGGGTGACCTGGTGGAGCGGATCGAGCCCACCGGTGGATCCCTGCCTGACGACCACGCTGTCGTGGTTGGAGGCTTCCTGGCCCCGAGTCTGACCGACCATCACGTGCACTTCGTGCACGACCCGCTCGCGAACCAGGTGATCGGTCTCCGTTTCCTCCTGCACGGCATCACCCGAGTGTTCTGCATGAACGGATTCCCCGGCGTGCTCGACCTCCGTGAACAGATCGCGGAGGGAACCGCCCCCGGCCCTCGTGTCTGGTCGACCGGCCCCGCGCACGACGACGCCTCGCTCACCTACGTCGGGGGCCAGGACGCGGCTCGATCCGAAGCACGGCTGGGGTACGACGCGATCAAGGTCTACAACGACGTCGCGATGGAGGGTTGGCGAGGTCTGCTGGCCGGGGCTCGCGAGACGGGGCTCCCGGTGGTCGGTCACGTGGCCCGCGATCCGGGCCTCACGACCACGTTGGACTCCGCGCAGAGCCACATCGCCCACGTTGAGGAGCTGCTCTACACGGCGTTCGACGTCAACCTCGAGGAGCTACTGGACTCTGACTGCGACCCGATCTCGAGCGCCAAGGTCGCCGGGTTGGCGGAACGACTGCTGGCGACCGGCCAGAGCGTCGGTACGACGATCGAAGCCCTGGCGGCAGCGGCGGAGCAGGTGTCGGACATCGATGCCTGGTGCAGTCGGGAAGAGTTCTTGTCGCTGCCACTCCTTCTGCGGGAGCAGTGGGGACCGAGGAACAACTACTACACCCACCAGTTCCAGGATCCCCGCCACCCCAAGGCGATGCGACGGCTGCTGGCTCTGAACATCTCACTGGCCATGCAGCTCCTGGAGCACGGGGTACCGCTGGTGGTCGCCTCCGACGCCCTCAACTGCGGGGTCGAGCCCGGCGGCTCCTTCTTCAGGGAGGTCGGACACCTGTCGGGGGCGGGAATGTCGATGGACCTCATCTTGGAGTCGGCGATGCGCGATCCGCTGGATCCCGCCGACGCACCCCCCCGTCGGATCGCTGTGGGTGGTCAGGCGGAACTCGTGCACACGGACTCCAGCCTCTTCGAGGCGCGCAACGGGCTTCCGCCGGTCCGAGGCGTAGTCGCGATGGGTGCGTGGCTGTCGCGCGAGCGACTGGTGCAGCTCATCTCGGAGCTCACCCAACTTTCAGACTCACACGTACAGGAAGGCGCGTCATCATGACGTCACAGGTAACGGTCTCGGTGGTGCAGACCAACGGGTCGGGAGACAAGGTCGACATCCTCGAGCGGCAGGAGCGACTCATCCGTGCTGCTGCCGGTCAGGGAGCAGCAATCGTCGGCCTGCAAGAGATGTGCGACAGCCCGTACTTCTGTGCGGAGCAGGATGACTCGTGGTTCGCGTGGGCCGAGACCGAGGAGGGTGAGACCGTGTCCCGGATGCGGTCCCTCGCCCGTGAGCTCGGAGTCGTCCTTGTCGTGCCCTATTTCGAGAGGGCGACCGGAGGTGTGTACTTCAACACCGCGGTCGTGATCGAGCGCGATGGGGAGGTTCTCGGGAGGTATCGGAAGGTGCACATCCCCCAGGTGGCGCCGTGCTTCTGGGAGAAGTACTACTTCACCCCGGGCAACGTCGGCTTCCCCGTGTTCGACACGTCGGTGGGACGCGTGGGGGTGGCGATCTGCTACGACAGGCACTTCCCGGAGGTGTGGCGCCAGCTCGGTCTCCGTGGCGCTCAAGTGGTGTTCAACCCGTCGGCGACCTCGGACTTCTCGCGGCATCTCTGGGAGCTGGAGCAGCCGGCGCAGGCGGCCGCCAACGGATTCTTCGTCGCGGCCATCAATCGGGTGGGGCGCGAGGACCCGCTGTCCAACGTGAACTTCTACGGGGGGTCGTACATCTGCGACCCTCGAGGCTCGATCATCGCGCGAGGAAGCAACACCGAGGAGGACGTGGTCACCGCCTCGCTGGACTTCTCCCAGATCCACGAGGTCAAGCTCCAATGGCCGTTCTACCGCGACCGCCGACCCGAGCTCTACGGGGAGCCGACATGGGCGTGACACTCGAGCTCAGCAACGCCCGGGCGATCGACGAGGTGGTCGCGGACGCCGTGATCATCCCGGTCTCCCGCGCGTCGACCGAGGCCCCCCTCAGGCCCGCGTGCGTCGTCCCCGACGAGGAGACGCTGCTGTCTCTCCTCCCGCTGATGAAGCTCGACAAGCCCGGCGCGTGCGGCGTCGTGCCGAGCGCGAGTGCCGGAGGAACGTGGGCCGCGCCTCTGATGGTCCTCGTGCACGTTCCGTCAGACGAACACGCGCCGACCTACTCCTTCGCGCTCGTCCAGGTGCTGTCCCGCTCGTTCCTACGAACAGGAGGCCTCGACGCCCAGCGCGTTGCCCTGCCAGTAGAAGCAGGGACCTCCCGCACCCGACGCCGGCTATTGCTCGACGCAGCCACGACTGCCGGCTACTGCTATGAGGAGTACCGCACGAAGATGAAGGGGTCCGTCACGATCGTCCTGACCGGTGTCAGTCAGGAGGACATCGATCGGGCGAGGATCACCGAGAAGGCCACCCGGATCACCCGGGACCTGGTCAACTGCCCTCCGGCTGACATGACGCCGGGTGACATGGCGGACTATGCGGTCGAGGCGTGCCGCGAGTACGGCCTGCCGGTGCGAGTGCTGGACGAGCGCGAGCTGGAGGCAGAGAGGTTCGCCGGTCTGGTGGCGGTCGGCAGCGGATCCAAGAACCCGCCGCGTCTCGTGATCATCGGGGACGCGGATCCGCGGCCGGGAGGGACGGCCATCGTCGGCAAGGGCATCACCTTCGACTCGGGGGGCCTGAACGTGAAGCCGGGTCTGTCGATGCTCACCATGAAGGATGACATGGCGGGCGCGGCAGCCGTGCTCGGCTTCATGGTGGGCATGGGGGCTCTCGGCCTTGCAGACGGCTTCCAGGGCTACCTGGCCTGTGCCGAGAATCTCCTGGGCAGCGCGGCCTACCGACCCTCCGACGTCCTGCGACATCGCAACGGCATCACGACGGAGGTCGTGAGCACCGACGCGGAAGGTCGGCTCGTGCTGGCAGACGTGCTGGCCTACGCCGCCGAGAAGCGGCCCGCCAGGATCATCGACGTGGCCACCCTCACGGGCTCGACCGGGATGGGTCCTGACGTCTGGGGCGCGATGGGCACCGACGACGAACTGGTACGCCAGCTCGTCGCCGCCGGTGCGGCTGTCGGTGAGCCGGGCTGGGCGTTGCCACTGTGGGCCGGCTACCGGCCGAGCCTCGACTCGGACATCGCGGACCTCAAGAACCTCGATGCGGACGCCGGCTGGGGGAACCACGGGATCCTGGGGGGACTGTTCCTGGCCGAGTTCGTGCCGGATGTTCCCTGGGCGCACCTCGACATCGCCGCCACCGCGTTCCGGGAAGGTGACGACGACGCGCTGGGGCAGAGATACGGTGCCACGGGCAGTCCGGTGCGTGCTCTCATCGAGTGGGCGGAGCGCCATGCCACCTGATCCGAGGCCTTGTGGCGCGACCGCAGCGCGCTCGGCGCGCTGGAGATGCGGCTGACCCATGTCCACATCGGAGATCGCGGTCGGGTTCGCCAGTGACAACACGGCGCCGGTCCATCCTGCACTGATGGAGGCGCTGGCTCGCGAGAACGAGCGCGGCGGACAGTCGAGCTACGGCGCGGACGCGAGCAGTCGAGCGCTGCAGGACCTGGTGCGGGAGCAGTTCGGTGCCGGCGCCGGCGGGTACTGCATGTTCAACGGCACGGGTGCGAACACCGCCACCCTGATGAGTCTGGTTCCGCGAGGCCACGGAGTCGTGGGCTCGTCGGCCGCGCACTACTACCGCAACAGCCGCGGTGCCTGGGCGACGGTCGCCGGGCTCCCCTTCGTCGCCCTGGACCACGTCGACGGCAAGCTCGACGTGGACCAGCTGGAGGAACTGGTGAGTCGGGGACCAGACATCCACGAGTTGCCACTGGGCGCTGTGACCATCACCCAGCCCACGGAGTACGGCGTGTGCTACAGCCCCGCCGAGATCGCGCGTGTGACGGCAGTGGCCCATCGAGCCGGGCTGGCGGTGCACATGGACGGAGCCAGGCTCTTCGCAGCCGCGGCGTCACTCGGCGTACCTCTGAGTGAGCTCACGACGGCGGCTTCGGTGGACGCTGTCGTCGTAGGCGGCACCAAGGTCGGTGCGATGTTCGGCGAGTGCGTCGTGCTTCTCGAGTCCGGTCGCCACGAGTTCGCGTTGGTCGGGCTCCGCAAGGCATCCGGCCAGCTCGCGTCCAAGATGAGGTACGTGGCGGCGCAGTTCGTGGAGCTTCTCGGTTCGGGGCTCGGCATCGACTGTGCTCGTCGCGCCAACCAGGCGGCTCGCTCGGTGGCGGAGGCGGTCTCGGCTCATCCAAGCCTCGAGGTCAGTCGGCCGGTGGAGACGAACGCGATCTTCAGCCGGGTCGCCGAGGAGCTCGAGCCTTACCTGCAGGCCGCGGGGCTCTACCACGCATGGGACAGTGCCACACGGGAGATCCGTTGGATGACGTCACATGCCACGACGCGGGCCGACGTCGACCGGCTGTGCTCGATTCTGGGAGCAACGCGCATCGAGGAGTCGGCGCCGCCTTCCCTCGAGGAGTGAGTAGATTGAAGACTATGTCCGTCGAGCCTTCGCCCAGGTCCAACGATGCAGAGGATGCGGCCGCTCTGAGGATACTGGCCCACCCGATGAGGATCCGGATCCTCGGCTCGCTGCGGAGTGAAGGTCCCGCGACGTCGACCATCCTGGCGAAGCGGCTCGGCTCGGACACCGGGCAAACCAGCTTCCACGTGCGGGTGCTGCACCGGGGCGGGTTCGTCGAGGAGCTGCCTGATCGCGGCAACCGTCGTGAGCGCTGGTGGCAGGCTGCGACGCTGGCGACCAACTGGCGGCCGCTCTCGGACTACACGGAGTCCGAGGTGCGCACGGCCTTCTCGGACTTCGAACGCGCTGCCAACTCGGCCTGGTCGACCATGCTCCATCAGTACCTGAGCGACCGCGACTCCTGGTCGAAGGAATGGGTTGCGGCGGCTGGTTCGTATGACTTCTGGATTCGGTTGACACCCGAGGGCCTGACCGAGCTGTCCGACACACTGCGCGAGGTCATCCTCAAGCACTCACTCCCGATCGATGCGGACGAAGAACCACCCGATGCGAACGATGTCGTGATCCTCCTGCACGCATTCCCCCAGCGTCGGGCGCCGGGCGGCAAGGCCATCCAGGGCATGTACGGCTTCGAGCGAGGTTGATTCGGTGAGGACGCCAGCCACCTCCTCAGTCGACCGTCGGTGACCTGGCTCGGATCGCTCGGCTGACCTCCGCACTCGATCTCGACCGGGGTCCCCCGCCCTCGGGCGTCCTGGAGGGGGCCGCGAGCGATCCGGATACGACACCGACTGTGTGGACCTCGGCAGCTGAGCCGTTGGTCACGGCGTAACGGAGCAGAGCCACGCCGGAACGGAACGCCCGTGACTCGAGCAGCCCGAGAACGGGGGCCGAGGTGCCCTCGGCAACCAAGCCCCTTCCACGGCCCTGGAAGGCGGGGTATTCGAGCAGCCGGATCTCGTCGACGAGCCCGGCCGCCAACAACCCGTGCGCCAAGGTGATGCTGCCGCACAACGTGATGTCGCCACCGTCGGAGTCCTTGAGCCGAGGCACCTCCTCGACCGGGTCACCGGAGAGGATCGTCGGGCTGCGCCACTGCGGATCGGTCATCGACGAGGGGACGACGTACTTCTGCACCTCGTCGAGGTACGCGCCCGCAGGCTCTCCGGTGCGCTGAGGCCAGTGGCCGCGGAAGTCCTCGAAGGTCTGCCGGCCCACCAACACCGCGTCTGAGGACGTGCCCAAGCGCTCCATCTGGTCCAGCCAGTCCTGGATGTCCCCGTCAGAAGACGGGTTGAACCACTCGTCAAGCATCTCGATCCGCCCGTCGGCAGTGATGTTCTCTGTGAGCAGCAGGCGGCGCATGGCACCGGTCTCTCACCAAAACAGAGAGGACCCGCCCACGCTTGCGACTAGCAGCGCCGCGGACAATCATCGGCGCTGCATTCGCGTCGCACGCCCGATGGTCCGCGTGCCGATCCCGTTGTGGCACGCTCCGCGTGCCGATCGGCTCCCGGCGACCAGCGGCGGTGGGCACTCCTTTACTTGGCTGAACGTAGGTCGCGGTTGGTGAGCGCTATGACGCCTGCCATGGTGCAGGCCACGGCGCTCAGGGCAATGACCAGGGCGGGAGAAAGGGTTTCCAGGGTGATCGCGCCGAGTGCCGCGCCGAGGGGTGTGGCGGTGGTGAGGAGGCTGCGCTGCAGGCCGAACACTGCGCCGTGGCGGTGTGCGGGGACCCAGCGCTGCAGTGCGCTGGTCTCGATGGTGGTGTACGGGCCCCACAGGAGGCCGCCAATCAGGAACAACACGACGGCCAGCGGAGCCGACTCGACGACGGCGAGCGGAAGCATGACCAGGCCCCAGGCCGCGGCGCCGAGGGCGTTGACGACGCCTGGGCGCCACCGGGACAGGTGCGGGGCGAGGGGCAGAGAGGCCAACGCGCCGACCCCGAACAGTGCCCAGAGGAGGCTGTAGATGCCCTCGCTGCCATCGAGCTGCTCGCGCACGTAGACGGGGCTCGCGGTCTCGAAGGGGCCATAGACGAAGTAGTAGGCCGTAGAGAGGGCCATGACCGCGACCACCCGAGCTTTCGACTCGGAGGGGGAGGCGGCAACGGGGCCTGCCGCGCGGCCCGGAGTGACCCTGGCTCTCTGGGCGTCGCCGGCGGGCAGCGTGCCAGTCAGCACGAGCGCGAGCAGGAGCATCCCGACGGGCACCAGCAGGCTGCCGGTAGTGCCGAGCAGTGCCAGTGCCGGCCCAAGTAGGACCGTGCCCAGCAGCAGCGGCATCTGGTCGCTGACGGCGACGACCGCGTTGGCCCGGACCAGCTGAGGGCGCGGCACCAGTCGGGGAACCAGGGTGCGGATCGCGGCGTAGGTCGCCGGGGACAGCGCTCCGGCCAGAGAGCCGAGGATGAGCACGCCCGGCAGTGGAAGCTCCTCGGTGCCGCTCGAGGCGGCGAGCAGGAGGAGCAGCATGAGCAGCGCGGCACGAGCGGCTAGGTCCAGCAGCATCAGCGGGCGCGAGCCCCACCGATCCACCGCGCGGCCGACGAGCACCCCGGAGGCCAGTGTGGGCAGGCGCAGAGCGAGAACCACCAGCGCCGTTTGTGGTCCGGACCATCCCTGCGGCCCGGCCACCCACAGAAGCAGAAACAGCACGAAGGTGTCCGCCGAGTTGGCCAGCAATGCCACTGCGCTGCCGATCCACACCGGAACAGGCAGATCAAGGAGAGACGCTGACGGCGCCTGGCTACTCGAGTTCGCGGACCCGGGCTTCCAGGTCATTGTCCGGGTGCTGCGCTGGAGACGCTTCGATCGACTGGACAGTCCTGCCCACACGCCGTCCACGTGCAGGTGCGGCAGACGGTGTCGGCCGCTGGGCGGTCCCGGTGCTGTGCGAGCAGCGCAGCCGTCAGCGTCTCGAGCAGGATCTGGCGTTGCTCTTCGGGCAGACCGGCGAGTAGCTCCTGCACGACCGCGTCCCGTACCTGGTGCCAATGGCGCAGGCGCTGTTCTCCCGCGGCGGTGACGTGCAGCGGCACGCCACGGCCGGTGGAGGACCCTCGGCGCAGCAGGCCGCGTCCCTCAAGCCGGTCGACCAGGCGCACCGTGCCTGACTGGCTGAGCTCGACCCGGACCCGTAGCCAGTCCGCCGAGCGACCGCCGTGGGAATCCACCAGCGTCAGCGCCGCCAGCTCACGCGCGTCCAGCTCCACCTCCCGGAGACCCTCCTGCAGTCGGTCTTGAGCAGTGAGCACCCAGGCGACCAGGACATTTGCGGTATGCATGACTCATGCATATCATGGCCGTCAACGGCACGCCCCGCCAAGAGGCTCAGTCGGCGATCAAGTTGCCGCCGGGATCACGTACGCCCCCGACAGCGGGGCCTGTCCGCACGTCGAACCGCTCCCGGAAAGGCAGGCTCCAGCCTGCTGATCACGGTCACGCCGTGCGTCCAGCAAGGGATCCTTATCGAACGACGCGCCCCGACCGCAGGGCAACTCGACCGTCACCACAGGGATTTAGTCGGGTGCTCCTGCCGCGTCGCCGGAGTTCAGCACGGGTCAGGTCCTGAGCCGATTGGCGTGAGGTCTGCCAACGCGCCACGGCTGTCCAGGGCCACGTGGCAGCACCGTTCTACTTCTTCGCGCAGCATGCGGCGTCCGCGCTGCACGCGCGACTTCATGCCCGAGGTGGAGAGTCCCAGTTCCTCGGCGGCGCGGGTTTGGGTCAGGCCGCTCACGTCGGTCAGCTCGAGGGCGCGTCGGTAGTTCTCGGGGACGCGCCCCAAGAGGGAGCTCACACAGCCTGCGAGCTCCCCGGCTGAGTCCCGATCCGATCGATCATCCATGCCTGCCATCAACTCCTCGGCGTCGGCCGGGTCGATGGGCGTGGCTCGCTGTGCGGGGCGGCGGTAGTGGTCGGCGATGGCACTGCGGGCGATCTGGAACGCCCAGCCTTCCAGCGCGCCGGCATCTCGCAGCGTGTGGACGTTGCGGTAGAGCCGAAGCAGCGCCTCCTGGGTGATGTCGTCGGCATCGGTGCGGTCACGCACCCGGGCTCTGACGAAGGAATGCATGGATCGGGCGAGGTTGTCGGCATCGGTATGGCAGCGGCACTCGCCAGTGCCGGCCAGACCACAGCAAGCGCCTTGCTTCATTGCTCTGTCCAGACTCTCGTTCCAGCCGGGGCGGTCCACCCGCCCAGGTCTCGTCCCGAGAAGCTTCGATGCTACTCGTGCAGAGCGGCTGTCCTGCGTCCTTTCCGCGGCTGCCGGCGTCCTTCCCCGTGATCGAGGAGCACCTGCGCTCCCGCCTACTGAAGGGCAGCCGCCATGACCAAGACCCCAACCATCGTGTCCGCTTCTAGCACCGCCACGTCCCGAGGTGCTCCGGGCAGCGACACTTCGCTCGAACCCGCAGGTGCGGCCGACGTCGTGGTGGAGCTGTTCCATGTCGAGATGGACGGATGCCTACCTGCGCCGTTGCCATGGCCGAGGTGGACGAAGCGGCGAGTCTGGTGCGCGACGAGCTCCTTGCCCGCGGCCGCGGGCTGACCGTGCGCACCGTGGCCCTGCACGATCCAGGCCACGCGCAGGTCCTCGGCATCGACAACCCCGTGACGGTCCGCGTGGCAGGAACCGACGTCAGCCCATCCGGCTCCAACGACGACTTGGCTGCCTGCGGTGTCGCGGGGGTAGCACCCAAGAGTTGTCGCGGGTACTCGTGGAACGGCCAGGTCTTCGACGCTCCACCGGCTGGCCTCATCGCAGAAGCCATCCACCGACACCTCGACAAGGGAGAGGACCTCGCCCATGGGATAGCCGACGGCCTGAGTGGCCTCGAAGGTCTGCGCAACCGGGTACGGGGCGCCGTGCTCGGTCCCGAGGACGCCGGATGGGCGCAGGCGAAGTCGATCTACAACCTTGCTTTCGAGCAGCACCCGGCCGCCGTCGTGATTCCAAGCGATGCCGACGATGTGGTGAGCGTGGTTCGGTTCGCCGCCGAGCGAGGAGTGCAGGTCGTGCCGCAGCGCAGCGGTCACAACGCCAAGCCGCTCGGGGATCTGTCGGGAACCATCCTGCTTCGTACCGACGCCATGACCGAGGTGCAGATCGACCCCGAGCGTCGGCTGGCGGTCGTCGGCGCGGGCACGAAATGGGAGGACGTCGTGCCCGCTGCCTCGGACCTTGGCCTGGCGGCGCTGCACGGATCGACGCCCGATGTCAGCGTCGCCGGATACACGATGGGAGGAGGCATCGGCTGGTACGGCCGCGCCCATGGCCTGGCGGCCAACAGCGTCACCGCCATCGAGGTCGTGACGCCGGACGGACGGCTGCGGCGGGTCGACCACGACCACGGCGCCGAGCTGTTCTGGGCGCTGCGCGGTGGCGGTGGCAACTTCGGTGTCGTCACGGCGCTCGAGTTCCGGCTCTACCCCATCCCGGAGGTGTACGCAGGGGTTCTGTTCTTCCCGGCGGATCGATCCGCTGAGGTTCTCAAGGCCTGGCTCGCCTGGACACGCAACGCACCCGAGTCGGTGACCTCGGTCGGACGCATGATCCGCTTCCCGGCCGAGGGAGATGTTCCTGACCGGTTGCGGGGCGGGTCGTTCGTGATCCTCGAGGCAGTTTTCGCTACGAGCGACGCCGAGGCAGCCGAACTGCTGGAGCCGCTGCGCAGCCTCGGTCCGGTCGTGGACACGTTCGCCACGCAGTCGCCGGCGGGCATCGCGGAGCTGCACATGGACCCGCCGCAGCCGCTGCCGTACGACGCCGATCATCTGGTTCTGCGTGACGTCACCGATGAGACCGTCGACCACCTCGTGTCCGCGGTCGGACCGAGTTCGGGTTCCGAACTGATCAGCGTCGAGATCCGCCACCTCGGCGGGGCGTTGTCGCGGGCCGGCGAAGGTCACGGTGCGCTGGCGCGGATGCCCGGTGAGTACCTGCTCTTCGGGGTGGGTGCGACCCCCACAGCGGCGGAGGTCGCTGGTGTCCGGGCTGGCCTGACGGCGATGAAGGCACCGTTGCTACATCTCGCCAGCGGGACCTACTACAACTTCTCCGAGCGCCCCACCGACCCGAGCCTTCACTACCCGCCGGAGACCTACGCCAAGCTGCAGCGGATCCGGTCCCACATCGATCCCGACAACGTCATCCGCGCCAACCACGCCATCCCGGCGAGCAACACGTCGCAGGAGTGACCGGGGTCAGCTACCCCGTCAGGTCGTCAGTGATGGCGGCCGCAGTGCCTCGGGCGCTGCGGCCGGCACCCAGCAACGTCGCCGATGCGTGCCGGCTGGGCCGCTCGAGGGCACGACGCCTCGTGACGCACGCACCCGCATCTCGGAGACGTGACGGAGTGCGGGGCGGAACCCCGTGCACCAGATGATGGCGTCCACGTGTTCCTCCGAGCCGTCGCGTCCCACGCGACGCCTGTACGGGTGAGGCGCTCAGTTGAGTTCGCTGCGGCGCTCGAGCAGGACAGTGTCGCGCCATACGCCATCGAGCCGTGCGATGCGGGTCCGGACCGCCAGGGTGCGGTAGCCGGCGGAGTGGTGCAACGCCAGACTGGCCCGGTTCTCCGGGAAGATCGAGGTCTGCAGCGTCCATATGCCCGCCTTGTCAGCCTCCGTGACCTGGGTGTGGAGCAGTGCCTTCCCGACGCCACGACCGCGGAAGGACTCGGCGACGTAGACGGATGTCTCGCCGACACCGGCGTAGCACTCGCGCGCGGACACCGGTGCGACGGCCGTCCACCCGGCCACCTCTCCGTCGAGCTCGGCGACCCACGCCATTCCACGCAGCCACTGCTTGCTCAGCTGCTTGGCGGTGGGCAGCCTTGTCTCGAACGTGGCGTTGCGGGTCGCAAGGCCCTCGCCGTAGATGGCCAGCACCGCCTGCATGTCATCCTCGGTCACAGGCCGAGCTGTCACGTCTGCTGGAAGATCCTCCGGGCAGCACGGCGGACTGGCAAGGGTTCCCATCACCACGTCCGCGGCGTGCGGTAGGCCGGTGCAGCAAGCAGGGTTGATGGCGACGATCGAGGCGGTGCCCACCTTGTCGACGGTGACAAAGCCGACATCGGCCAGCCGCCGGACGTGATGGGAGCACGTGGACTGACTGATCCCCAGGACGGTGGCGAGGTCGCCCACACGCATCGTCCCGGTGGGCGAGGTGGACACCGCGTGGAGCAGCCGCACCCGGGTGGGGTCGGAGAGAGTGGCGAACCACTCGGCGTAGGTCTCGGCCGTGGCGTCCATCAGAGACGGCGACGCCGGAGCCGCGGGTCCACACGCGGATGCTGCAGAGCCGGTGGCCTTGTCTGGGGAGTCCGGTGAGGTCAGGGCAAGCGTCGTGTCCACGTCGAAAGAATACATCGATGTGCCTCGATGTTGCATTCATCGAAAACGGTCGATACTGTCTCCTCCATCGATCAAATTAGATGAAGGGATGGCGGGTGAGAAACGAAGTGCTCATTGTCGGAGCGGGGCAGGCGGGCATGGCCGCCGCTCGGGCGGTCTCTCATGCCGGGCTGAGACCGGTGGTCCTGGAGGCCTCGGAGAGTCCCGGAGGGTCGTGGGCGCACTACTACGACAGTCTCACCCTGTTCTCGCCGGCGCGGTTCAGCGAACTGCCGGGGCTGCGCTTCCCCGGGCACCGTGACCGTTACCCACGTCGTGACGACGTCGTGAGCTACCTGCGTCAGTGCGCGCAGACCTTGGAAGCCGAGATCCACACCGACCAGAGGGTGAGCCGCATCGAGCTCGAGCGGAGCCCCGATGGGGGCGGACGCTTCGTGGCGCACGCCGAGTCCGGGGAGACGTTCGGCGGCGCGGGCCTCGTGTCGGCCACCGGCGGGTTCAGCCGCCCCTTCACACCCGACATCCCGGGCCTCGCGACATTCACCGGGATGGCCGTGCATGCCAGCGAGTACCGAAACCCCGACCCCTACGTCAACCAGCGTGTCGTGGTGGTCGGCGCCGGCAACTCCGCGGCGCAGGTCGCCGTCGAGCTCGCCGAGCATGCGGACGTCACCATCGCGAGCCGTGAACCGCTGAAGTTCGCCAACCCCATCCTCCTGGGACGCGACCTGCACTGGTGGGTCGTCAAGAGCAGGCTCGACGCCCTGCCGCTCGGCCCGTGGCTCGCCAGCCCACCCAAGCAACCCGTCGTTGACCAGGACCGCCACTACTCATCAGCCATCGCCGCCGGACGGCCCGCCAGGCGACCGATGTTCACCTCACTGAACGGCAACGAGGCCACCTGGGCCGACGGAACCACCGAAACCGTGGACGTCATCATCTTCGCCACCGGGTATCGGCCCAACCTGGACTACCTGGCGCCGCTCGGGGCGTTGAATCCAGCGGGCACACCACTTCACCGTGCCGGGGTTTCCACGACCGTGCAAGGGCTTGGTTTCGTCGGCATGGAGTGGCAGCGCTCCTTCGGGTCCGCCACTCTGCGTGGCGTCGCACGGGACGCGGCCTACGTGGCACGCCGGCTACGCAACACCTGGTCAAAGAACCGGACGCCGAGCTCGTCCACGACTGTCGACGCGTCCAGCACTTGAAGCAGCACTGCCAACTCACATCCACTCCACCACCGAAGACCGAGATCTAGGAGCACCACATGTCCCACCCCCTCGTCATCATCGGCGCCGGCCCCATCGGGCTGGCCACCGCCGCGAACGCCGTCGAGCGCGGCATGGACTTCGTCGTCCTCGAAGCCGGCACCGACGCCGGCGCTGCGATCGCCGAGTGGGCGCACGTGCGGTTGTTCTCGTCGTGGTTCGAGCTCGTCGACCCCGCCGCCCGCCGCCTCCTCGACGCGGCCGACAGCTGGACCGCACCAGACGACGGCGCCTACCCCACCGGCGGGGAGTGGCGGACCGCGTACCTCCAGCCATTGGCTGACCTGTTGGACGCGAGCCCCGGCGGGGCGGTCCGCTACAACAGCCGAGTCGCCGGCGTGGGCCGCGCCGGCCGCGACCTGCTGGTCGACTCCGGCCGCGAAAGCGACCCGTTCGCCGTTCACGTCGAAGGACCTGCGGGTCCCGAGCGCCTGCTCGCCAGCGCGGTCGTCGACGCGTCGGGCACCTGGACGCAGCCCAACCCTCTCGGCGCCGACGGCTACCCCGCACTCGGTGAGACCGAGAACGCCACGCACATCACCTACGGCATTCCGGACTTCTCCGACGAGGGTGTCGCCGTGCGCTTCGCCGGCAAGCACGTCGCGGTGGCCGGCAAGGGCGCCTCGGCCCAGGGCGTGCTCGTCGGCCTGGCCCGGCTCGCCCGGCAGGACTCCGCCACCCGAGTCTCGTGGCTGCTGCGCCGCCCCAGCGTGGGCGACGCCTTCGGCGGCGGTGACAACGACCAGCTCGAGCAACGTGGCAAGCTCGGCCAGGACGCCAAGGCGGCCGCCACCAGTGGATTGGTCACCAACGTGACCCAGTTCCGCACCGAGTCCGTCACCGCCCAGGAGGACGGGCGGCTGACCGTCGACTCCGTCAACGGCCAGCAGGTCACAGACGTCGACGAGATCATCGTGGTCACCGGCTTCCGTCCCGACTTCGGGTTCCTCTCCGAGGTGCGCCTCGACCTGGACCCCACGCTCGGTTCCGCGCGCACCCTGGCTGACCAGATCCACCCGGACCACCACTCCTGCGGAGACGTGGCCCCGCACGGCTACCAGGAGCTCAAGCAGCCCGAGGCCGGCCTCTTCCTGGTCGGCATGAAGTCCTACGGTCGCGCCCCATCGTTCCTGGCCATGACCGGCTACGAGCAGGCGCGCTCCGTGGTCGCGGCGCTCGACGGCGACCTCGAGGCCGCCGGGCGAGTCGACCTGGTCTTGCCCGACACCGGCGTCTGCAACGGGGCCGGCGCGTTCGACGACCCGGACGACGTGGCTTCAGTTGGCGGAGGTTGCTGCGGCACACCCGCCGCGGCCGAGCCAGAGCTGATCACCCTCGGCCGCCCCAGCCAGTGAGCCGTCGCGAAGAGACGGTGCCGTCTCTGAGACCGTGATGCGGTGACCGAAGCCACGACCGACGCGCAGTCGGCCCACCCGCAGCCCGGCGCGCTCGACGCCACCGGGCTGCGGCACGTGGTGGCGGTGCTGAGCACCGTCCAGATCGTGTCGTGGGGCGTCCTGTACTACGCGTTCGCGGCGCTGCAGTCCTCCATCACCAGCGACACCGGCTGGTCGAGCGTCACCATCACGGGCGCGTTCTCGCTCGCCCAGTTCGTCTCCGGCGGTGTCGGCATCTGGGTCGGACGCCACATCGACGCCGTCGGCCCCCGCAAGGTGATGACCGCAGCCTCACTCATCGCCATCCCCGGGGTGGCCTCCGTGGCGCTGGCACCGAACCTCGGCGTGTTCTACCTGGGCTGGGTGCTGACCGGCGTCGCTATGGCCGGCACCCTGTACCCGCCGGCGTTCGCTGCGCTCACCCACTGGGGCGGAGCGCACCGGGTCCGGGCGCTGACGACGTTGACGTTGGTCGCCGGTCTGGCCAGCACGGTGTTCGCGCCTCTCGCGTCAGGCCTCGACGATTGGCTTGGCTGGCGGCAGGCCTACCTCGTCTTGCTGGCCGGCCTCGTGCTCATCACGGTGCCGCTGCACTGGTGGGGCCTGAAGCGCCCGTGGCGCAGCACCCACACCGAGGCGTACGACGACACAGCTACCGCGACGCACCGCACGACGCAGATCGCGGCGACCGCCCGCAGCGTCCCGTTCCTGCTGCTGACGCTGGCGAACGCCCTCACCGGCCTGGCGGTCTTCGCCGTGGTCATCAACCTCGTGCCCATGCTCGTCGAGCAGGGCATGAGCCGAAACCTCGCGGCGCTGGCGCTCGGCCTGGGCGGCGTCGGGCAGGTGGCCGGCCGTCTGGGCTACGCGCGGTTCGCGGCCGCGACGTCGGTCACCTCTCGCGGTGTCATCGTGCTCGCGGCAGTGGCAGCGGCTACGGCAGCCCTGGCGCTGGCACCGAGCTCGGTGGGGCTGCTGATCGTGCTCGGAATGGTCCTCGGTCTGGCCCGTGGCATCTACACGCTCGTCCAGGCCACCGCCATCACCGACCGGTGGGGTCCGTCCGCATACGGGACCCTCAACGGCATCCTCACCGCGCCCGGCCTGGCCGCCTCGGCCGTCGCACCCTTCGCCGGTGCCGCGCTCGCGCACCTCCTCGGCTCCTACGCCGACGCCTTCCTCGTCCTGGCCGCACTGGCAGGGGTGGCCGCCCTCCTCATGCTGGGCGCCAGCCCGAAGAACCCAGGAACCACCTCAGGCATCCGTTGAAGCTCGACCCACGGCCGCAACGTCGAGCTCGTCCAGCAATGCACTGACGCGCTCGTCGACGTCGTCGCGCATCAGCCGAACCGTATCCAGGTCAGCGCCCGCGGGATCAGGGACGTCCCAGTCCAGGTATCGGCGCCCCGGCAGCACCGGACACGAGTCACCGCAGCCCATCGTGACGACCACGTCCGCACCAGCGACGACTTCGTCGGTCAGCGGCTTGGGAAACAGCTCGCCCGCGTCTATGCCCACCTCCGTCAGGGCGGTCCGGACCTCGGCCTGTACCTGGTCGGCGGGTTGCGTTCCCGCCGAGGCGACCTCGACCGCACCGGCCGAACGATGCCACAGCAGTGCCGCGGCCATCTGCGAACGGCCAGAGTTCGCGGTGCAGACGAACAACACCAGCGGCCTTGCGCTCCAGTCCTCTCCCGCGCCCGCTGGGACAACGCGCACCGCAGCGCGCAGACGCTCCCTGGCGAACCGTTGCGCCAACAACGGCAGGAATCCCTGGATGGAAGCCGGCAGGAGCTTCTGGTAGCTGTCCTCGAGACATCGCCCCACGGTCTCGGCTCCGAACACGCCTGCAAACTCCTCGATCAGCGCGGCACGCGCCGACTCCAACGACTGTGCTTGCTCGGTGTGCATTCCTGCTCCCTCCGGCCCACCTCGGCGCGGCGCCACATGGACATTGATCGATGTTGATGGGTGTCAATGTGGCAACTCGTATCGACTCGTGTCAACATTGACGCATGTCGAATCAGAGAGCTGACGCGTCCGCCGACGTCGGGCTGATGGCCGACGGCCTCGCGTGCTGCGTCCCGCTCGCCCGCGAGCCCATCAGCGCCGACCAGGCCTCAGGGGTCGTCCCCATGCTCAAGGCCATCGCTGACCCCGCCCGGCTGCGGCTGCTCTCGCTCGTGTTGTCGCACGAGGGGTCCGAGGCGTGCGTGTGCGACCTGCTGCCACACTTCGACCTGTCGCAGCCGACCATCAGTCACCACCTCAAGGTGCTCCACGAGGCCGGCCTCCTGCACCGTGAGAAGCGCGCCACGTGGGTCTACTACATCGCCCGACCCGAAGCCATGGCTGCGCTCGCGAGCCTCTTCACCACCGGGAACATCATCGAGCCTTCCCGCACGGAGACGGCCGGAGCCTCCGCATGAGCGGCACCGTCCACGACACATCCAGTACAGGCGCCGAGAGCCCGGTGCTCCAGCGCCTCTCGACGCTCGACCGGTTCCTGCCCGTCTGGATCGGGGTGGCCATGGTCGCCGGCCTGCTCCTGGGTCGGTGGGTCACTGGCCTCGACGACGCTCTCGCAGCCGTCGAGGTCGGCTCGGTGTCCCTGCCGATCGCCATCGGCCTGCTCGTGATGATGTACCCGGTCCTCGCGAAGGTCCGCTACGACGAGCTCGGCCACGTCACCGGCGACCGGCGACTCCTCGCCGCGTCTGTTTTTCTGAACTGGGTCCTCGGGCCGGCGCTGATGTTCGCGCTCGCCTGGCTGCTGCTGCCCGACCTGCCGGCGTACCGCACCGGACTCATCATCGTCGGGCTCGCCCGGTGCATCGCCATGGTGCTGATCTGGAACGACCTCGCCTGCGGTGACCGGGAGGCCGCCGCCATCCTGGTCGCGCTCAACGCGGTCTTCCAGATCCTGGCGTTCGCGCTGTTGGGCTACTTCTACCTCCAGGTGCTGCCCGGCTGGCTCGGCCTCGAGCAGACCGACCTGGATGTCTCCATGTGGGCCATCGCGAAGTCGGTGCTGGTCTTCCTCGGCATCCCGCTGCTCGCCGGCTTCCTCACCCGCACGCTCGGAGAACGCGCCAAGGGCCGCGAGTGGTACGAGACCACCTTCCTGCCCCGCATCGGCCCCGCCGCCCTGTACGGACTGCTCTTCACGATCGTGCTGCTCTTCGCGCTGCAGGGCGACACCATCACCAACCAGCCCCTCGACGTGGTCCGCATCGCGCTGCCGCTGCTCGTCTACTTCGTCCTCATGTGGGGTGGCTCCATGCTGCTGACCAAGGCGCTCGGCTTCGACTACCAGCGGGCCACCGCAGTCTCGTTCACGGCGGCCGGCAACAACTTCGAGCTCGCCATCGCGGTGGCCATCGGCGTCTTCGGAGTCGCCTCCGGGCAGGCGCTCGCCGGGGTCGTCGGCCCCCTCATCGAGGTTCCCGTCCTGGTCGGCCTCGTCTACGTCAGCCTCTGGGCCCGCAAGTTCTACCGGGACCGGACCACCACGGGAGCCACCCCATGACCACGACCGGCCCAACCACTCCTCCACAGGTGGTCTTCGCCTGCGTTCGCAACGGCGGACGCTCCGTCATCAGCCGCGTCCTGACCGAGCACTACGCGCAGGGTGCGGTCACAGCGCTGTCCGCCGGCACCCAGCCCGGGGAACACATCCACGCCGAGGTCGCAGAGCTCCTCGAGAAGCTCGGCCTCGACACCTCCCGCGAGCAGCCCAAGCTTCTGACCCGCGACACCATCGCCACGAGCACGATGGCCATCACGCTCGGCTGCGGCGAAGAGTGCCCCTACGTCCCCGGCGTGAAGTACACCGACTGGCCGGTCGCCGACCCTGGCGGGCAGGACGAGGCAACGGTTCGAGAGATCGTTGCCGATCTTGATGAACGCGTAAGGAGGCTGCTGGTCGAACTCGTGCCGGACATCGACCTGCCCCCGTCGGTCCTCGACCGGTCCTGAAGCAGAGGCCGGCTCCGGTGACTCGCAAGCCCAGTGTCCTGTTCGTCTGCGTCAAGAACGGCGGCAAGTCGCAGATGGCCGCCGGTCTCATGCGCTGGCTGGTCGGAGACGAGGTCGCTGTCGACTCTGCCGGCACCAGCCCCGGCACGGGCCTCAACGACGCGTCCGTGCGCACCCTGCTCGAGGTCGGCGTCGCCATCCGAGGTAAGGTGCCGAAGCCGGTGACTGATGAACTGGTGCGGGCCGCCGACCTGGTTGTCCTCGTGGGTCGCGAGGCGTACGTCGCACCAGTGGACGGCACCCGGGTCGAGACGTGGGACACCGACGAACCGTCCGAGCGCGGGATCGACGGCGTCGAACGCATGCGACTGGTCCGTGACGACATCGCCGCACGAGTCCAACAGTTGGCCAGCGACCTCGGCCTCCAACGGGAGTAGCCTCGGAGTCGTGGCGAACCCGGCACGCACCCGACGGCTCATCCAGCCGTCCCGCCTGCCCGCCTACGACAGCTGCGACGGAGAGAAGCCCGCGACCTGACCCGACCTGCCGCCCTGAGCGGCAAGTCGTTCTGGTCCTGATCGCCCACTCACCCCGTTCGGAGCTGTGCCAGCCATGCCCAACCCACCCACGCACGCCCGCCCGGTCGCAGTCGCCGCGCTAGTCGCCGCCACCGCCTGCTGGGGCGCCGGCACCGTCGTCACCAAACAGGTCCTCGACGAGGTCTCTCCCCTCACCCTGTTGCCCATGCAGCTCACCGCCAGCTGCGCTCTACTTCTCATCGCCTGTCTGGTCCGTCGCGAGCACTTCGTCTGGACCCCCACCACCCGCCGTCTCACCGGCCTCGGGCTGCTCAATCCCGGAATGGCCTATGCCCTCGGGCTGCTCGGCCTCGTCTCCATCTCCGCGAGCATGTCCGTACTCCTCTGGGCGCTCGAACCGGTCCTCATCCTGCTGCTCGCGGTCGTCCTGCTCCACGAACGCGTACGGCCAAGGCTCCTGTCAGCTCTCGCTGTCGCGATCGCCGGGGTGCTACTCGTGGTCTACCAACCCGGCGCCACCGGCAACACCATGGGCATCGCCCTCACCCTGGCGGCGGTCGCTTGCTGTGCCCTCTACACAGTCGCCGTCCGCCGCCTTCTCCTCGACGATGCCTCGCTGCCCGTCGTGCTCGCCCAGCAGCTCGCCGCGCTGACGTTCGGTCTTGGCCTGGCCACCGTGGTCCAGGTCGCGGGAGGTCCCGGCTGGTCGGTCGACGGTCACGGCTGGGGAACCTGGGCCGCAGCCGCGGCGTCCGGCTGGCTGTACTACGGGCTCGCGTTCTGGTTCTTCCTCTCCGGCCTGCGCCAACTCGACGCGTCGGTCGCCGGATCGTTCCTTCCGCTCATCCCGGTCTTCGGCGTGACCGCCGGCCTCGTTGCCGGTGAGCGGCTCGACACTCGACAGTGGGTGGGCGCCGTCATCGTCGTCACGGCCGCAGCAGCGATCGGGCTCGAACAAACACGCCGCAGTCACCGCCAGGAGTCACACCGCCCGTAAGCAACATCCGTGTCCGACGCATGAAGAGTGCTTGCTCGGCACCCCGACCGGCCCCGCAAGCTGAACGAACTACGGCGACAACTGAGGAAGCTCGACACAACGGTCGGCTTCGTCCGCAAGGGAACCCCGATGGACGTTCCCGCTCGATTCAAAGACTCGCTACGTCGGCGTCCCGCTTGGGTGTCTGATGCGGGAACGCCCGGCTCGGATGGGTCACTCTCGTGACGTCGCCTGCAGGAGGTTGGGCTTCGCTGCTGTGCGTTGCCGCTCGATGGCTCGGTAGACGGTGGAGCGACCGACCCCGAAGAGCTCCGCGACCTCCGCGGTGTAGTACCCGCCTGGCGCACCTCCACAGGTTGGCTCGGCCGAGCCGGCGACCGGCCGGCTCGGGCATCGGGCTGCGCCCGACCCTGCCACCGAGCGCCTCCGGTTACCGATACGCAAGGCCCGGCGATCAAGCCCGATGCGGGAGCCCGTTGTGGCACCCTCCGCGTGCGGATCCTCATCGGGACAACACGGCTCCGAACCCGAGAGGTGCGCCTGTCTCCGGAGAGGCTGCACTGTCGTGCGCACGTGGCTGCCCGCGCATCAAAGGCCCGCCGGCGGCCACAGTCACACCAGCATGCTGACGTTCTCGGCCTCGTTGGAGGCATGTGACCTGCTCAGCTCGGTGACCGGCGCACGCCGTAGCGCAGGTGGAGCACTCGGTTGCCCTGAATGATCATGTCGGGATCGTCCAACAGGTGCTGGGCATCGACCGACCCGAAGTAGGGCTTGCCGGACCCGAGCACGACGGGGACGACGTCCATCCGCACCTCGTCGACGAGACCCGCCGCGAGCACCTGGCCACCGACGTCGCCGGCCGCGACCTCGACGGTGCGGTCGCCGGCGAGCTTTCGCGCCCTGGCCAGCGCTGCCTCGATGCCGTCGACGAAGTGGAACGGCGCCTCGCGGTCCCAACCCTCAGGGGGCGGCCGGTGGCTGACGACGACGACGTGGTCGACCCCGCCCGGCGGCGTACCGTCCCAGCCGTCGGTGATGTCGAAGACGTGGCGCCCGGCGATGGTCACCCCGATCTCGTCCCAGTACGGCCGGACGTAGTCGTAGGACGCCTGCGACACGTTCAAGACGCCGCTCTGGTCCAACGCGACGTCACCGCTGGTCAACCAGTCGAACAGCGGTCCGGGCTGGTCCTTCTCGTCCGCGATGAAGCCGTCGACCGACACCGACGCATACATGACTACCTTGCTCATGGGTCTCCTCCTTTGGGGATGTGTCCCGAAGTCTGCGGTGCGGGGAGGGTCCGCTCTTGTAAGAAATCAATCAGCCGGCAACGGCCAGCCGTCGAGCGCGCTGCCGGGATGCTCGCGCATGAAACGCCTTCGGACCGCGACGTACTGGGTAGGCGTGAAGCCAGTGAACTCCCGGAACTCATGACTGAAGTGCGCCTGGTCGAAGTAGCCGGCGCGAGCGGCCAGGTCGGCCCAGTCGATCGGTTCGGCGGGATCGATGGCGAGCACGGTGGTGGCGAAACGATGCGAACGGGCCAGCCGCTTCGGCGTGATGCCGACGACATCCTTGAAGCTTCGTGCCAGATGGGTGCTGCTGACACCTCCCGCCGCAATCAGATCGCCGATCGCCACCCTCCCTCCGGACGCCTCGATGGCGGTACTCACGTCTCTGACCAGATCCAAGCCGTGAATCTCGCGCAGCTGTCGCATCAGCCCATCCTCGAGCAGCGTGAGCATCTGGTGCGGTTCGTCCGCCGCGGCCAGCTGGGCTCGCAGCTCAGCGATGGCGGGCCGTCCCCAAACCTCCTCGATGGTCGTCGGCCGGTCACACAGCTCGGCCGCGGCCATCGGCAGGAACGGCGCCAGCCCCCACGCTTTGAAATGCACGCCGACCGATCGGCTCGGAACCGGGTACCCGAAGTCCCACGCACGGGTGGGTGTGCCGACCACGCAGCCGTCGGCGTACTCGGACGCCTCGATGTCCCTGCCCGCACGGATGTGGAACGGCTCGGCGAGATTGACGATCAGCAGCGGTGCGGGCGCCGCCGGCAGCGTCAACCGGAGGTACGGCGGCGTGCCCGCCAGGTAGTAGACGTCGTGGACCAGGCCGTCGAGCGGCGGCCGCGGTGCCCTGGACACGTACTCCATGCGTACAGCATTGCCGACGACGAGGCCGCCAGGCTCGAAGTGGGAGCAGCGACCCAGGACCTACCCGCCCCGAGGCTAGAGGCGCCACCGGGGAGCGTCCCCATCCCGATGGGCGGACCAGCACCTCATGGGCGTCCCCTCGGCACTGGCACAGTCTCGTCTCGATTGGACTCCACGACCGCGGCCAGTCGCTTGTCCCGCCCTCGGGTCAGCCGGTGAGGCGCACGCAGCTCGTCCACAGCCGTGACCTTCCGGGCCTCTCCTTGGGGGACCGACTCTTCGAGAAGTCGACGCATGGTGATCTGCAGTTCAGCAGCCAGCACGCGGACGCACCTGGTGACGAGCACTCATGCGCCCATCGTGGCTGGCCGCCCGCTGCCCCTACCGGCCAGAAGCTCAGGGCAGGGTCAGGAATGCCAGCAGGTCCTGCCGGGTCACCACGCCGACCGGCTTGCCGTCCTCCTGCACGAGCAGCGCGTCGGCGTCCTCGAGCAGCGCGACGGCGTCGCGCGCGGGCTCGGTCGAGCCGATGGTCGGCAGGGCCGGCGACATGTGGTCCTCGACCGGGTCGGTGAGGCGGGCGGCACCGGTGAAGAGCGCGTCGAGCAGGGTGCGCTCGGAGACCGACCCGGCGACCTCGGCGGCCACGATGGGCGGCTCGGCGCGCACGACGGGCATCTGCGAGACGCTGTACTCCTGGAGGATCGCCACGGCCTCGGCGATGGTCTCGCTCGGGTGCGTGTGCACCAGGTCGGGGAGCCTGCCGGTCTTGCCCCGCAGCACCTCGCCGACGGTCTTCTCGTCGGAGCCCTGGCCGCTGGCGAAGCCGTACTGGCCGAGCCACTCGTCGTTGAAGACCTTGGTGAGGTAGCCGCGGCCGGAGTCGGGCAGGAGCACGACGATCACGGCGTTCTCGCCCTCGGGGGTGCCGGCGAGCTCGGCGGCCAGCTGCTTCGCGGCGTACGCCGCCATGCCGGACGAGCCGCCGACCAGCAGCGCCTCCTCGCGGGCCAGCCTGCGGGTGAACGCGAACGAGTCGGCGTCGGAGACCTCGATGATGCGGTCGGCGATGTCGCGGTCGTAGCAGTCGGGCCAGAAGTCCTCGCCGACGCCCTCGACGAGGTACGGCCGGCCGGAGCCACCGGAGTAGACGGAGCCGGCGGGGTCGGCGCCGATCACCTTCACGTCGGGGTTCTGCTCCTTGAGGTAGCGGCCGATGCCGCTGATGGTGCCGCCGGTGCCGACCCCGCACACGAAGTGGGTGACCCGGCCGTCGGTCTGCTCCCAGATCTCCGGGCCCGTGGTCTCGTAGTGGGAGCGCGGATTGTTGGGGTTGGAGTACTGGTCGGGCTTCCACGCGCCGGGCTCCGACGAGAGCCGGTCGCTCACGTTGTAGTAGGAGTCCGGGTGCTCCGGGGCCACGGCGGTGGGGCAGACGACGACCTCGGCGCCGTACGCCTTGAGCACGTTGCGCTTGTCCTCGCTCACCTTGTCGGGGCACACGAACACGCACTTGTAGCCCTTCGCCTGCGCGACCATCGCCAGCCCGACGCCGGTGTTGCCGGAGGTCGGCTCGACGATCGTGCCGCCGGGCTGCAGCTCGCCGGACGCCTCAGCGGCCTCGATCATGCGGGTCGCGATGCGGTCCTTCACGGAGCCGCCGGGGTTGAGGTACTCGATCTTCGCGAGCACCAGCGGGCCGGTCTGCTCGCCCTGCGGCGTGGTCGGGTCGACGTCCAGCTCGGGGGCCAGCGACGTGGACAGCCGCAGCAGGGGAGTGTTGCCGATCAGGTCGATGAGCGCGTTGGCGTACTTCACGCGCACACGGTATCTCCGGGCGGCCCGGGGTGCAGGATCGCCGCAAGCTCCTCCACCCCGTCGACCAGCCGCGTGCCCGGCCGCGCCCAGGAGGCGTTGGCATCCACCGCGTGCACGGGTACGCCGTCCGGCAGCGTGCCGCCGGCCACCAGCTCGTCGGCCAGCGACCGGGCACCGGCGAGGTCGTAGCCGCACGGCGCCACGACGATCACGTCCGGCTCACTGCGGTTGACGGCCTCCCAGGTGACGCGCACCGACTTCTCCCCGGCCCTTCCGAGCACCGGCACACCGCCGGCCAGCTCCACCATCTCGGGGATCCAGTGGCCGGGTGCGAACGGCGGGTCGGTCCACTCGAGCAGCAGCACGCGCGGTTGCGGACGTCCGGCCACGCGGCGTACGACCGCGTCGCGGCGAGCCTCGATGTCGGCCACGAGCGCGTCTGCCTCGGGCCGGCGCCCGGTGGCGTCACCGAGGGTGCGGATGGAGTCGAGCACCTCGGAGAAGGTGTGTGGGTCGATGGTGAGCACCTGCGCGGTGCAGCCCAGGTGGGCGAGCGCATCGTCGACCACCGTGACGTCCACGGCGCAGACGGCGCAGAGGTCCTGGGTGACGACGAGGTCGGCGTCGAGGCCGGAGAGCGCGTTCTCGTCGAGGTGGTAGAGGTCGTCGCCCCGCGCCATCGCCGCCGCCACGAAGTCGTCGATCTCGCGCGGCGTCAGGCCCTCGGGCATCGCGCTGGTCGACACGATCGTGCGGCCGCGCGCCTCCTCGGGGAAGTCGCACTCGAAGGTCACCCCGACCACGTCGTCGCCCGCGCCGATCGCGAAGAGGATCTCGGTGGTCGACGGCAGCAGGGACACGATGCGGGACACGGCCGCGACTCTGGCAGCATCGGCACCCGGCGTACAAGACAGGGGGCACGGGTGGGCGACATCGGGCTCGACGTCGTCGCGCTGCTCACCCTCGCCGGCCTGGCCGCGGGATTCGTCGATGCCGTGGTCGGCGGCGGGGGTCTCGTCCAGCTGCCGGCCCTGCTCCTCGGTCTGCCCAACGCCTCGCCCGTGCAGGTGCTGGCGACCAACAAGCTGTCCTCGATCTGCGGTACGACGGTCGCGTCGGCGACGTACTACCGCCGAGTGCGACCCGATCCGCGCACCTTCCTGCCGCTGATGGGGCTGGCGTTCGTCGGCTCGGCCGCCGGTGCGGTCGTCGCGTCGCACATCCCGCGCGACGCGTTCGAGCCGATCGTGCTCGTCGCTCTGATCGTGGTCGGCGCCTACGTGGTGCTCAAGCCGACGCTCGGCGACGCGACCGCCCTGCGCTTCGCCGGCCATCACCACACCCTCGCCGCGATGGGCACCGGTCTGGCCGTCGGCTTCTACGACGGCGCCCTGGGGCCCGGCACCGGGTCGTTCTTCGTGTTCACCCTGGTCGGCCTGCTCGGCTACAACTTCCTCGAGGCGTCGGCGAAGGCCCGGCTGGCCAACACGGCCACCAACCTCGCCGCTCTGTGCATCTTCGTGCCCCAGGGCGCGGTGCTGTGGGGCATCGGCCTCGCGATGGGGCTGGCCAACCTGGCGGGCGGCTATCTCGGCGCCCGGGTCGCGGTCTCGCGTGGTGCTGCCTTCGTGCGGGTGTTCTTCATCATCGTGGTGTCGGCGTTCATCGTCCGTCTGGGTGGCCAGGTCTTCGGTCTGTGGTGACGGGCAGCCGCACCGTGACGTGGAGGCCTCCGTCATCGCGTGGCTTCAGTGCGAGGGTCCCGTCGTGGGCGCGGGCGATGCTCTCGACGATCGCGAGGCCCAGGCCGATCCCCGAATGGTCGGTGCGGATCCGTCCGGTGCCGCGCTGGAACGGCTCGACGATCGTGGCGACCGTCTGCGGCGTGAGCCTCTCGCCGGTGTTCTCGACGGTGAGCACCACGGTCCCCGGCTGAACGCTGGTCGTCACCCACACGGTGCCGTGGCCGGGCAGGTTGTGGACGATCGCGTTGTGCACGAGGTTCGTCACCAGCTGCTGCAGGAGCGCGTGCGAGCCGAGGGTGGGGGTCAGCTCGCCGGAGGTCTCGATGGTGAGGCCGCGCTCCTCGGCGAGGGGCAGGAGCGTCTCGGAGGCCTCCTCCGCCATGAGGGACAGGTCGACGTGCTCCCGCGTGAACGATCCCTGGTCGGCGCGGCTGAGCAGGAGCAGGGCCTCGGTGAGCTCGATCGCCCGGGTGTTGACGAAGCGGAGCCGCTCGACGAGCTCGCCGGTGTCGCGATCGGGGTCCTTGCGCGCGACCTCGAGCAGGGTCTGCGTGATCGCCAGTGGCGTGCGCAGCTCGTGCGAGGCGTTGGCTGCGAACCTCTGCTGCTCGGCGACGTGTGCCTCGAGCCGCGCGAGCATGCCGTCGAAGGAGTCGGCGAGCTCGCGGAACTCGTCCATGCGGCCGTCGAGCTCGATCCGATGGGAGAGTGATCCCCCCGCCGTCCTGCGGGTGGCCTGCGTGATGCGAGTGAGCGGCGCCAGCATCCGTCCCGCGAGGAGCCACCCTCCCAGCAGCCCGAACACCAGCAGGAACGCCAGTGCCGCGGCCGCCTTCGGGGCGAAGGCGCGCATGAGGTCGGAGCGGTTGGGCACGAACGAACCGGGCACACCCAGGCGGCGCCCCTGCACGCTGGTGTCGATCACCTCTGGCACGTAGCGCAGCAGGAACACCCACACGGCCGCGAGCAGCAGGGCGCTGGCCAGCATGAGGAATCCGGCGTAGCTGAGGGCGAGCTTGGCGCGAACGCTCAGGCCGGGCGCCCTAGGCACGCTCGCCGGCCTCGTTGCCGGCGACCGGCGCCGTGTCGATGCGGTAGCCCACACCGGGCACGGTGGCGATGACCCACGGCTCCCCGAGCCGCTTGCGCAGGGCCGAGACCGTGATGCGAACGGCGTTCGTGAAGGGATCGGCGTGCTCGTCCCACGCTCGTTCCAGGAGCTCCTCGGCGCCGATGACGCCGCCCTCGGCGGTGACGAGCACCTCGAGCACGGCGAACTGCTTCCTCGTCAGCGCGACGTACCGGCCGTCGCGGTAGACCTCGCGGCGGAACGGGTCCAGGCGCAGGCCGGCGATCTCGCGCACCGGTGGCCTGGTGTGTCCTCGCCTGCGGTCGAGTGCCCTGAGACGGAGCACGAGCTCCCGGAGCTCGAACGGCTTGGTGAGATAGTCGTCGGCGCCGAGCTCGAACCCGGACGCCTTGTCGTCGAGACGGTCGGCTGCGGTGAGCATCAGGATCGGCATGCCGCCGCCGGAGGCGACGATGTGTCGGGCGATCTCGTCGCCGGAGGGCCCCGGGATGTCGCGGTCGAGCACCGCGATGTCGTACGCGTTGACACTCAGCAGCTCGAGGGCGGTGTCGCCGTCGCCGGCCACGTCCGCGGCGATCGCCTCCAGGCGGAGCCCGTCGCGGATGGCGTCCGCCATGTAGGGCTCGTCCTCGACGATCAGCACGCGCATCCTTCGATGCTACGAGCAGGGGCATTTCGTGGGCCTATCGAAAAGCGCGTACGCCGCCGCAACGCCGCGCTTCCTTGACTGGGCGCATGACCTACCGCCCGGCCGCGCGCCCGCAAGCCCGTCGTCCCCTGTCGACCGTCGCCCTCACGTCCGTCGCCCTCGTTGCGGCGCTGGCGATCCTTGCCGGATCACGACTCTTCGGCCCCGGCGACGCCCGACCCACCCCCGACGCGGGATCGTCCTTGACCAGCATCGACGCCGACCTCCCCGTCCCCGAGCCGGCACGGTCGCTCGGCGAGTCAGGTCACGTCCGCGGCGGCGTGACCGTCTTCGACGAGGACGAGCCTGCCGTGGGCAACCTCGACCCCGCGCTGCTCGACGCCCTGCGCCGCGCCGCCGCTGAGGCCTCCGGCGACGACATCGAGCTCTACGTCAACAGCGGCTGGCGCTCGGCGGAGTACCAGGCCCAGCTCCTGCGCGACGCCGTCGCCGAGTACGGGTCCGAGAAGGAGGCGGCTCGGTGGGTCTCGCCTCCGGAGAAGTCGGCCCACGTCTCCGGGGACGCGGTCGACATCGGGCCCACGGATGCGATGTCGTGGCTGTCGCAGCACGGCGCGGCGTACGGACTGTGCCAGATCTACGGGAACGAGCCCTGGCACTACGAGCTGCGACCCGACGCCGTCGACGACGGCTGCCCCGAGCAGTACGCCGACCCCACGCACGATCCGCGGATGACGGAGTGACACGCAATCACTGGTGCGCGAGCCTGGCCCTCAGCTCGTCGGCCCGGGAGGGCACCGCGGGGTCCGGCTCGAGCTCGATGGTGACGCCGTCGATGACGCCGGTGTAGGCGTTGTCCCGGGGCGGGTAGTCGGGGCTGACCGGCGTTCCCCGGTCCACGCCGACGTTCAGCGTCTCGTCGAAGGAGAAGTAGAACGCCGTCGTCTCCGCGAGGTCGACGCTGACCAGCGGGTTCCGGTCGACGGCCAGGGTGACCGTGGCGCCCGAGCCTGGCGGGCCGTCGTCGTAGTCGAAGCGCGCCGACATCCGGCGTGCCCCTTCGGGTACGCGTCCTGGTGAGCGCAGCACGGTCAGGTCCCGGCCGTACAGGTTGTAGGCGTAGCAGAGCCGGCCCTCGTGGAGGTACAGCGACCAGCCGCCGAACCGGCCGCCCTGCGCCACCAGCACCCCTTCCGCGTCCGGACCGACGGATGCCTCGGCCGCGACCGTGTGCGAGCGGTTCTTGACGTTGGGCGCGAGCTCCTCGGTGATCCGCCCCGAGTCGGGACCGAGCTCGAAGACCAGCCGCCCGGCGCGCGCGTCCGCCCGTCCTGCCAGGACCGGGTTCTCCCGCTCGGTCACCCGGTCGTCGAGCGGCAGCACCTGATGGCGCTCGGCCTCGCTGGTGAAGAGCGCCTGCAGACGGGCGAGACGTTCCGGCTCCGCGTCGGCAAGGTCGTGCGCCTGGGTCCAGTCGGTCGTCGTGTCGTAGAGCTCCCAGGTGTCCTCGTCGAACGGCCGCGGGTCGGCCGTCATCTCCCACGGGACGCCGTGCCGCGCCACCGCCGTCCAGCCCTCGTGGTAGATCGCCCGGTTGCCGACCATCTCGAAGTACTGCGTGCTCCGGCGCTCGGCGGCATCCGCGTCTCGGAACGTGTAGCCCATGCTGGTGCCCTCGATGTCCTGCTGGGGCACACCGGCGTACGACGTCGGGGCGGGCACCTCGGCGGCCTCCAGCACCGTCGGCAGCACGTCGATCACGTGGTGCCACTGGTGACGCAGCCCGCCGTCCCCGGCAGCGCCGTTCGGCCAGCGCAGGATCACCCCGTCGCGGGTGCCGCCGTAGTGGGAGGCGATCTGCTTGGTCCACTGGTACGGCGTGTTCATCGCCAGTGCCCAGCCCGCCGGGTAGAGCGGGTACGTCGTCGGCGAGCCGATCTCGTCGAGCCTGGCGACCATGTCGGTGACGTCGTCGGCGAGACCGTGGCCGACGAGGTGCTCGCGGAGGGTGCCCTCGAGGCCGCCCTCGCCGGAGGCACCGTTGTCGCCGAGCAGGTAGAGCACCAGCGTGTCGTCGGCGATGTCGAGCTCGTCGAGCAGGTCGACGATCCGGCCGACCTGCCGGTCCGTGTGCTCGGCGAAGCCGGCGTAGGTCTCCATCAGCCGGGCGGCGACCCGGCGCGCGTCGTCGTCGAGCTCGTCCCAGTGCGGGATGCCCTCGGACCACGGCGCCAGCTCGGCGTCCGGTGGCACCACGCCGAGCTCCCGCTGGCGGGCGAGGATCCGCTCCCGCTCGACGTCCCAGCCGTCGTCGAACTCGCCGGCGTACCGCTCGATCCACTCCGGAGCCACGTGCAGCGGGGCATGCGTCGCACCGAGGGCGACGTACGCGAGGAAGGGCTCGTCTCCGGCCGCCTGGCCGCGTATCCAGTCGGCGGCGTGGTCGACGAGGTCCTCGGTGAGGTGGTAGCCCTGCTCGGGCGTCCTGGTGGGCTCGACCGGCGTCGTGTCCTCGTAGAGGAGCGGGTACCAGTGGTTCATCTCCGCGGCCATGAAGCCGTAGAAGTAGGAGAACCCCTCACCGCTCGGCCAGTAGGTGAACGGCCCGTCGGGGCCGACGTGTGACGGCGGCGTCTGGTGCCACTTGCCGAAGGCAGCGGTGCGGTATCCCGAGTCGCCCAGCAGCTGCCCCAGGGTCGCCGCGCTCGCCGGACGCCTGCCGGTGTAGCCGGGATGGGTCGTCGTCATCTCGGTGGTCACGCCCATGCCGACACTGTGGTGGTTGCGACCGGTCATCAGTGCCTGGCGGGTGGGGGAGCAGAGCGCGGTCACGTGGAAGCGCGTGTAGCGCAGCCCCTCCCCGGCCAGCCGGTCCGCGGTCGGCATCCGGCACGGGCCGCCGTACGGCGAAGAGGCGCCGAAGCCCATGTCGTCGATGAGCACGATCACCACGTTCGGGCGGGTCATGGGCCCGATCGTCCCAGTGCGGAGCGGCGTTGCCCACGACCGGTCACCGCGTGGCGCGCTGGCGGCGGACCGTGGCCGGCAGGGTGAGCACCGTCGCGACCGCGATGCCGATCAGCGCGCCGACGGAGTTGGCGAGCAGGTCGCGATCGTCGGAGACCCGGCCGGGGATGCCCCGCTGCGCACTCTCGATGAACGCGGTCATGGCGAAGGCACCCAGTGCCGCCACCCACCATCCGCGCGTCCCGACGAGCAACAGCAAGAACATCCCGATCGGCACGAACAGACCGACATTGGCGAGGAACTCCAGGCGGCTGTAGTCGATCGACTCGGCGTAGCCGCGCCGGTGCAGGGCGTCGAGCAGCCGCACCACCAGGTCCTGCTGGTCAGGCCCGATGGGCTGCGGCGTGAGGGTCAGCCATCCCACGAAGACCAGGTAGCTGCCGGTCAGCAGGCTGAGGAAGGGATGGCGGTGCAGCATCGGTCCAGTGTGGGGGAGGGGTGGTCGGCGGCGAGAAGGAGGCGGCGTGGGCAGCGGTGCGTCAGCGACGTTCTGGCGTGAGGAAGGGGTCGCTCAGTCACCGCTGACGTCACCGGAGGACCGGTCATCGACTGATCACGTCGCCGTCGACGTAGACCCACCGGCCGGCCCGCCGCTCGAAGCGGCTGCGCTCGTGCAGGACGCCGGTCCTGCCGGCATGCGTCCAGGAGGCCGCGAACTCCACGACTCCGGTCTCGTCGTCGACGCCACCGGACTCGGAGGCCAGGATGCGCAGGCCGGTCCACGTGGTCTCGGGCTCGAGGTCGATCCGTTCCGGGCGGGTGCGGGGGTGCCAGGTGCGGAAGACGTGGTCCTCGTCGCCCATCGCGTACGCCGCGTAGCGCGACCGCATCAGCTCCTCGGCGGTCGCGGCCTGCGCAGCGCCGCGGTGGAGGCGGCCGCAGCACGCGTCGTACGCGAGGGCGGATCCGCAGGGGCAATGTCGGCTCAGTCGGTCGTCCATCGGAGCGCACTGTAGCGAGCCGGGAATACCCTGGACTCTCTTGCGTTGTAATGCTGTAATCATGTAACAACTGCAAGGAGCACATCATGAGTCCCCGAGAAACAACCGACGAAGACACTCCCCGCCGCGGCCGCGGTCGCGAAGACCGCCGAGGCCCGCACCGTGGCGGACGCCGCGGCGGCTGGCAGTCCGCCGACCTCCCGAGCGCGGCCGACGCCGCGTCATGGTTCGCCGGACGGCTGCCGGACGAGTGGTTCACCGACGTCGACGTGACCGTCGACCGCGAGGAGATCACCGTCATCGGCACCCTGAAGGACACCGAGGTCGAGGGCGCCGAGGCCGAGGGCCGGCTGAGCCGGTTCCGCGCCGACACCCGCGACGAGCGCATCTCCATCGCCCGCGAGGCCGAGGGCCGATACGCCCGCAAGGTCTCCTGGGGCGCCCGCCTCGGTGACACCGAGGCGCTGTTCACCCACGTCGCCGCGCCGGTCATGACCCGGTTGCGGCAGCCCGAG
This sequence comes from uncultured Actinomycetota bacterium, assembly GCA_963825755.1. Taxonomy (GTDB): domain Bacteria; phylum Actinomycetota; class Actinomycetes; order Propionibacteriales; family Nocardioidaceae; genus Nocardioides. Next base: position 114,688 of record CAWGUS010000024.1, read on the forward strand.
CGACGGGTGCTCGACACCCTCGTCGACGCTGGGGTGGCCAGGTCCCGCTCCGACGCGCTCGCGTGGTCCGTGAGGCTGGTCGGCGAGCACGCCGACGAGTGGCTCGGCCAGCTCCGCGAGGCGATGTCCGAGGTCGACAAGCTGCGGGGCGAGGGTCCCGCCGTCTGACCTCCTAGGCTGGCCGGGTGAGTGCATCACCCGGCCTGCCGTGGGAGTGGGGCGACCTCGACGGCACGCGCGCCGCCCCGGCGCCGCCCGGGTACGACGGCCCGGTCGCCGCACGCGGCGTCCGCGTCGACGCCCCGGTGCCGTCCGTCTGGCGCTGGCTGCGGCAGCTCCAGGTGGCGCCGTACAGCTATGACCTGCTCGACAACCGCGGCCGTCGCAGCCCGCGATCGCTGACGCCGGGACTGACCGAGTTCGTCCCCGGCACGCAGGTGCTGACGATCTTCACCGTCCTGTCGGTCTCGCCGGAGGAGCAGGTCGTGCTCGAGATGGCGAAGCCGTCTGCGCGGCGGCTCTTCGGCAGGCTGACCGTGACGTACGGCGTCACGCCGCTGCCCGGCGGGGCCACCGGCCTGCGCGGCGACCTGCACCTGGCCCGCCCGACCAGCCGGCTCGCCGCGCTGCACCAGACCGCCCTGCTCTGGGGCGACGTACCGATGATGCGCAGGCAGCTGCTGACGCTCAAGGAGCTGGCGGAGGGCGAGGCCCGCCAGGAGTCACCGGACACCCGATGACTCCTGGGGTTGGTGACCAAGGCACAGGGCACGAACCCCAGGACTCGCGCACAAACCTTTCGTGATCGGCCAACCCGTTGGTGCGCCACCGGGGCCAGCCCCTACGGTGACCGCCATGAGCTTCGAGCGCACCAGCCCGCCGTACGCCGCCGACGAGGTCGCGACGCTGCGCGGCTTCCTCGACTACTTCCGCGTCACCCTGCGCCGCCAGGCGCAGGGGCTCACGCAGCAGCAGCTCGCCACCCCGCTCCCGACCTCGCCGCTGACGATCGGCGGGATGCTCAAGCACCTGACGTACGTCGAGCAGTGGTGGTTCACGGTCGTGTTCAGAGGCGAGGAGGCGCACGGCATCTGGGCCGACGTCGACTGGGAGGCCGACCGCGACTGGGACTTCCACTCCGCCGTGGACGACTCACCGGAGCAGCTGCTCGCCTGGCACGCGGAGGAGTGCGCACGCTCCGACGCCTCGTGTCGACGAGGTGCTGGCCGGCGACGGCCTCGACCAGCTCTCGCAGGTCACGCGGCGCGGCAACCGCGTCAGCATGCGCTGGCTGCTCGTGCACATGATCGAGGAGTACGCGCGCCACGTGGGCCATGCCGACCTGATCCGCGAGGCCATCGACGGGAAGACCGACCTGTGACGATCCGCCCGATCGCCGACGCCGACTGGCCGCAGGTGCACGAGTTCTTCACAGCGATCGTCGAGGAGGGCGAGACCTACGCCTACCCGGCGGGTCTGACCTCCGACCGGGCCCGCGACCTGTGGGTCGAGCGGCCGCCCGGCCTCACTGTCGTCCTCGAGGAGGACGGCGTCGTGCTCGGCAGCGCCAAGATGGGACCCAACCGGCCGGCGGGTGGCAACCACGTCGGCACCGGGTCGTTCATGGTCTCGGCCGCGGCGCGCGGCCGCGGCGTCGGACGCCGCCTCGGCGAGTACGTCGTGCAGTGGCACCGCGAGCAGGGCTACCGCGGCATCCAGTTCAATGCCGTCGTCGAGACCAACGCGAGCGCCGTACACCTGTGGCAGGCGCTCGGCTTCGAGATCATCGGCACCGTGCCGGGGGCCTACCGGTCGCCCCGCCACGGCTACGTCGGCCTCCACGTGATGTATCTCGATCTCACGCACTGACGGGAGAAGACTGGTCGCGCTCACTGGGCCGGAGCAGCACGATCGCTACGACCGCACTCACGCCGGCCAGGACCGCCGACCCCAGCACGCTGCGCTGGAACGCCTCGGTGCCGTCGGTCGACCCGGCCAGCGCGAACGACACCAGGACAGCGAGCCCGAGTGCCCCGCCCATCTCCCGCGACGTCTCGATCGCGCCACCAGCGAGCCCGGCCTCGTCATGGTCGACACCGGCGAACGCCGCGATCTGCACCGCGACCTCCGCGAACCCGAGCCCGAGCCCGATGATCGAGTACGCCGGCAGGATGTCCACCGGATACGTCGCGTCGGATGGCACTCGCACGAGCAGCAGCAGGCCCACGGCCTGCACGGTCATGCCGATCGCCACGGTGTTCGCTGCCCCGATCCGGTCGATGAGCGGGGGCGCCGCCCACACCGAGATGCCCAGCGACAGCACGGCGATCGGGATGGTGCTAGACCCGGCGGCCAGCGGTGAGTAGCCGAGCTCCTGCTGGGTGAAGAGGGTCGCCGCGTAGATCAGCCCCAGGAAGCTCGCCCACAGCAGCCCGGCCGCGAGGTTGGCGGTCAGCAACGACCGCTTGCGCAAGGTCGGGAGCGGGACCAGTGGCGCGGTGACGCGCGACTCGACCGCGACGAACGCCGCCAGGAGTGCCAGTCCACCGAGGAGCGGCACCAGTGTGGGCGTCGACACCCAGCCCGCGTCGATGCTCTGATGCACGCCGAAGGCCACCGCCAGCAGGCCGCACGTGAGGGTGGCGGCCCCGGCCACGTCGGTGCGGGTGCGCTCCGGACGGTCCGCGTCACGCGGCGTACGCGCGAGGACGAGCCAAGCCAACGGCACACCGAGCGGCACGTTGATGAAGAACACCCACTCCCAGCCCGGCCCCTGGACCAGGATGCCTCCGAGGATCGACCCTGCGATGGCGGCGGTGCCGCCGGCGGCACCGAAGATGCCGAGCGCGCGGTTGCGCTCCGGACCCTCCGGGAACGTCCTGGAGAGGATCGCGAGCGCGTTCGGCGCAGCCAGGGCGGCACCGAGACCCTGCCCCGCGCGGGCGGCGATCAGGACGCCGAGCGTCCCCGACACTCCGGCGACGAACGACGCCGCGACCAGCACGCCCATCCCGGTCACGAGCACCCGGCGATGACCGAACAGGTCGCCGGTGCGACCCCCAGCATCAGGAAGCCCGCGACGACGACGCCGTAGATCACCACCACCCACTGCAGGTCGGCCGGGTCGGCCGCGAGGTCGGCCTGGATGGATGGGAGGGCGACGTTGACCACGGCCAGGTCGAGCACGGTCATCGCGATCACGCCGCACATGGCGGTGAGGACGGAGTTCTTGGACATACCGGGGCAGACCGGGCCGGGCCGCCGGACTCATCGGTGCGTCGGAAATACTTCCGGGAGACCGAATGCCGGGAAGCGCACGCCCTGCAGGAACCCGATCACCGACGAGATGCGGTCGCCGCGCACCTCGAGCACGTCCAGCGCGAAGGCCACGTGGGCTTCGGCGGTGTCGTCCCACATGTAGCAGCCGACGGCCAGCTGGCCGTTCGCGTACGTCGGCAGGTGCCGCCAGCCCTCCCTGAGGGGCCCATCGGAGAGGAACGACGCGATCGCCTCGTGCCCGCGGAACCAGGTCGGGATGGGCGGCATCGACCAGGTCGCGTCCTCGGTCAGCAGGGACAGCAGGCCGCCGAGGTCGCGCTGCTCGAACGCCGTGCTGTAGCGCTCGACCAGCCCCCGTTGCCCGTCCGCACCGAGTGCCGCGAGCGTCGCCTGCTGGGTGTGCTCTGGAAGCCCGGGTCCCACGCGTTCGCGGGCCCGCTGCAGGGCGGAGTTCACCGCCGCCGGCGACGTGGCCATCGCGTCCGCGACCTCGGTGGCGGAGAAGCCCAGGACGTCGAACATGATCAGGGCCACGCGCTGGTTGGCGGGGAGGTGCTGGACGGCCGCGACGAACGCGAGCTCGACGCTCTCGCGGTCCTCCGACCGCTGCTGGGGGTCGTCCGGGAACGGTTCCAGCCACAGCGCCTCGAGCGGCTCCGCCAGCGGGTCACCGGTCTTCCCCTCGGGTCCGAGCTCGACGGGCAGGACCCGCCGCTCCTTGCGATCCAGCTCGTTGAGGCAGGCGTTCACCGCGATGCGGTGCAACCACGTCCGCAGCGAGCTCCGGCCCTCGAACGACGGCCGGCCGCGCCACGCTCGCAGGCTCACCTCCTGGAGGACGTCCTCCGCGTCGTGGAACGACCCCAGGACCCGGTAGCAGTGTGCGCGCAGCTCGGAGCGGAAGGGGTGCAGCGGATCGTCCTTCTCGGCGGTGACCTCCACCCCTCGAACTCTAGGTCGTCAGCTGAAGAGGTCTGCCGCCTTCACGACCGTCTCGTAGATGCCGTACAGCAGCGGGATGCCGACCACCGCCCATGCGACCACGAGCAGCGGCGTACGGCGGGCGGGGACGTCGTAGGCGGCGTCGGCCTCGATCTGGTCGGCCGTCAGCGCCGTCTCGGAACCCTCGGGCTCGTGGAACCGGTCGGCCACCGGCCGGATCAGCAGGTTGGCCACGAAGCCGACCGCGAGGATGCCCACCATCGTGAGCAGCGCCGGCCGGTAGTCGTCGGCGACCAGCGCGCCGGGCTCGCCCCGGGCGTCGAGGAAGCCGTTGATGATGAGCGGACCGGCGACGCCCGCCGCCGCCCAGGCGGTGAGCAGCCGGCCGTGGATCGCGCCGACCTGGAACGTGCCGAAGAGGTCGCGCAGGTACGCCGGCACCGTGGCGAAGCCGCCGCCGTAGAAGCTGATGATCACGCCGGCCAGGAAGGCGAACAGCACGACCGAGCTGCTGCCGCCGAGGGCGAGGGTGATGTAGAGGACGATGCCCAGGCCGAGGTAGACCATGTAGATCGGCTTGCGGCCGATGATGTCGGAGGTCGAGCTCCACAGGAACCGGCCACCCATGTTGCACAGCGACAGCAGGCCGACGAAGCCCGCGGCCGAGGCGGCGGCGACCGACGAGTCCTCGCCCTCGCGGAAGAAGTCCTGGATCATCGGCGCCGCCTGCTCGAGGATCCCGATGCCCGCGGTGACATTGCAGAACAGCACGACCCAGAGGAACCAGAACTGCGGGGTCCGGATGGCGTTGTTGGCCGAGACGTTCTCGCGGGTGATCATCGCCTTCTGCTTGACCTTGGAGGCGTCCCAGCCGTGCGGCTTCCAGCCGTCGGCGGGCACGCGCACGAGGAACGCGCCGAACATCATCACGACGAAGTAGCCGACGGCGAGGGTGACGAAGAGCTGGGAGACCGCGGAGCCGGAGGCGACGCCGGTCGCGGTGTCGTAGGCGTCGTCGTACACGCTGAGGAGCTTCGACGACAGCGGGCTCGCGATCATCGCGCCACCGCCGAAGCCCATGATCGCCATGCCGGTGGCCAGGCCGGGCCGGTCCGGGAACCACTTGATCAACGTCGAGACCGGCGAGATGTAACCGATGCCGAGGCCGATGCCGCCGATGACGCCGTAGCCCAGGTAGACCAGCCACAGCTGGTCGGTGCTGATGCCGAGCGCTCCGACGAGGAAGCCGGTCGCCCAGCAGCAGGCTGCGGTGAACATGGCGCGCCGCGGGCCGCCGGAGTCGACCCAGGTGCCGAAGACCGCCGCCGAGAGGCCGAGCATCACGATCGCGATCGAGAAGATGACGCCGATCGCGGTGAGGCTCGAGTCGAAGTGCTCGACGAGCGAGGACTTGTAGACACTCGTGGCGTAGGCCTGCCCGATGCAGAGGTGTACGGCGAGTGCGGCCGGCGGGATGAGCCACCGGTTGAAGCCCGGCGGGGCGATGGTGTGGTCGCGGTCCAGGAACCCGAGCGCCATGGACGATCTCCTGTTGTTCAACATTCAGCCAATCTGGCCAAGGACCGTCCTACCACGGATCAGCGGCGGAAGTAGCCCGCCCCTTACGGTGAAGACGTGAATGCGACTTCGCCGACCAGGGCCTGTCCGACGTCGACGCGGCCCTGTCCCGGTTCGTCGACGACGGCACCGAGCCGGGCATCGTCGCGGCGCTGGCACGCGGAGCCGAAACGCACGTCACCGTGGTCGGGGACGTACGACGCGACACCATCTTCCGCATCTCCTCGATGACGAAACCGGTCGTCGCTGCCGCGGCCCTGGTGCTCGTCGACGAGGGCGTGCTGACGCTCGACCAACCCGTCGACGACCTCCTGCCCGAGCTCGCGGACCGCCGCGTGCTGCGTGATCCTGCCGGCCCGCTCCACGACACCGTGCCTGCGACGCGCGCCATCACCGTCGAGGACCTGCTCACGTTCCGGTTCGGGCTCGGCGGCATCTTCGACGAGTCCCCGATCGCCGCGGCGATGGAGGACGGACAGCTCGGCATGGGTGCGCAGGCCTTCCTCCACCACCTGCCGGCAGACGAGTGGATGGGCAACCTCGGCGCGCTGCCGCTGGCCTCGCAGCCGGGTGAGGTGTGGCGCTACCACACGTCGGCCGAGGTGCTCGGAGTCCTCGTCGGCCGCGCCTGCGGCTCCTCGTTGGGGGAGGTCCTGCAGCAGCGCGTGCTCGGCACGCTGGGCATGGTCGACACCGGCTTCCGGGTGCCCGCCGACCAGCTGCACCGGCTGGGGGCGGCGTACGACGAGACCAACGACGGGCTCAGGCCGTGGGACGGCGCGGCCCACACGTCGGCGTACGGCGACCCGCCACCGTTCGAGGACGCCGGTGGCGGTCTGGTCTCGACCCTCGACGACCTCCTCCGCTTCGGGGCCATGATGCGCGACGGAGGCGACGGGCTGATCTCGGAGGATCTGCACCGGGCGATGACCACCAACCACCTCACCCCGGAGCAGATCGAGGGCGGTGGCTTCTTCCTCGGCGGCAGCGGCTGGGGCTACGGCCAGGAGGTCTCGGTGGGCGGCAACGGGCACCCCGGCCGCTACGGCTGGTACGGCGGGTTCGGCAGCGTCTGGCTGAACGACCCGGGCGTCGACCTGACGATGCTGTTGCTGACGTCGGTCTCGTTCAACGGACCCACCGGGCCGCGCCTGCTCGACACCTGGCAGACGACGGCGTACGCCGCGTTGGCGCGCTGAGTAGTTTGGAGAGCGTGACCAACGCTCCCACGACGAAGACCCTGGGCGAGCTGCGCGAGTCCGGGCACCTGCACAAGACCCTCCGCAACGAGATCCGCGACAACCTCCTGGCCAGGCTGGCCGCCGGCGACGACCCGTGGCCCGGGCTGCACGGCTTCGAGCACACCGTGATCCCCCAGGTCGAGCGGGCCCTGCTCGCCGGCCACGACATCGTGCTGCTCGGCGAGCGGGGGCAGGGCAAGACCCGCCTGCTCCGCACCATCGTCGGGCTGCTCGACGAGTGGACCCCGGTGATCTCCGGCTCCGAGCTGGGCGAGCACCCGTACGACCCGATCACGGTCGGGTCGAAGCAGGCCGTCACGACGTACGGCGACGATCTGCGGATCTCGTGGCGGCACCGTGACGAGAGGTACGCCGAGAAGCTGGCGACGCCCGACACCTCGGTGGCCGACCTGATCGGCGACGTCGACCCGATGAAGGTGGCCGAGGGCCGGATGCTCGGCGACCCCGAGACCATCCACTTCGGGCTGATCCCGCGCAGCCACCGCGGCATCGTCGCGATCAACGAGCTGCCCGACCTGGCCGAGCGCATCCAGGTGGCGATGCTCAACGTCATGGAGGAGCGCGACATCCAGATCCGTGGCTACGTGCTGCGGCTGCCGATCGACACGCTCGTGCTGGCCAGCGCCAACCCCGAGGACTACACCAACCGCGGCCGCATCATCACGCCCCTCAAGGACCGCTTCGGAGCCGAGATCCGCACCCACTACCCGGCCGAGCTCGACGCCGAGGTCGCGGTCATCCGGCAGGAGGCCCAGCTCGTGGCGGAGGTGCCCGACCACCTCGTCGAGATCCTGGCGCGGTTCACCCGCGGCCTGCGTGAGTCCAGCGCCGTCGACCAGCGCTCGGGAGTCAGCGCCCGCTTCGCGATCGCGGGGGCCGAGACCGTCGCGGCGGCCGCACTGCGACGGGCCACGATGCACGGCGAGGAGCACGCGGTCGCCCGCGTGGTCGACCTCGAGACCGCTGTCGAGGTGCTCGGTGGCAAGGTCGAGTTCGAGACCGGCGAGGAGGGTCGCGAGCACGAGATCCTCACCCACCTGCTGCGTACGGCGACCGCCGAGACCGTGCGACACCACTTCCGCGGGCTCGACTTCGCGCTGCTGGTCGACGCGATCGAGGCGGGCTCGATGGTCACCACCGGCGAGCACGTCACGGCGCGCGACTTCCTCACCGGGCTGCCGGTGCTGGGCGAGGCCGAGCTGTACGACGACGTGTGTGACCGCCTCGGCGCCACCGAGGACGGCACCCGCGCCGCGGCGATCGAGCTGTCGCTGGAGGGGCTGTTCCTGGCCCGCAAGGTCGGCAAGGACAGCGATGGGTCGGAGACGGTCTATGGCTGAGGTCGCGATCCGGCCGGGGGTGGTCGCCGATGCCGAGGCGCTGCGCGAGCTGGCCCTGGTGGTGATCCCGGCCACCTACACCGCGATCGACCCGGCCGAGGCCGAGCGCACGGTCGCGACCTGGTGGAGCGTCGATGCCCTCACGACCTCGCTCCAGAAGCTGCCGCACTGGGTCGCCGAGGACGCTTCCGGCTCGCTCGTCGGCATGGCCAACCTCGGCCCGCGCGACGACCTGTCGGTGATGTGGAAGCTCTACGTGCACCCCGACCAGCAGGGCACCGGTCTCGGCCGGCGGCTCCTCCGCCATGTCATCGAGGCCAACGGCGACCGCGACCTGTGGCTGTCCTACGTAGACGGCAACGCCAACGCTGCCGGCTTCTACGAGGCACACGGCTTCGAGGAGGTACGCCGCGAGCCGGCGCCGCCGTACCCCGACCAGGTGTGGATGCGGAGGCGGCCGTGAGCCGCTACCAGCGCTACGACGGCGGCGACCCGCTGGCGCCGCCCGTCGACCTGGCCGAGGCGCTCGACGCCATCGGCCAGGAGGTGATGGCCGGCTACTCGCCGGAGCGCGCGATGCAGGAGTTCCTGCGGCGCGGTGGGCAGAGCCAGGCCGGTCTCGACGACCTCGCCCGCCGGGTGGCCGAGAAGCGCCGCGAGCTGCTGGCGCGCCACAACCTCGACGGCACCCTGCAGGAGGTCCGCGAGCTCCTCGACCAGGCCGTGCTCGAGGAGCGCAAGCAGCTGGCCCGCGACGTGACCATGGACGACGGCGACCGCGCGTTCCGCGAGATGCAGCTCGAGGGCCTGCCGCCGTCGACGGCCGCGGCGGTGAGCGAGCTGGCGTCGTACGACTGGCAGAGCCAGGAGGCTCGCGAGGCCTACGAGCAGATCAAGGACCTGCTGGGTCGTGAGGTGCTCGACCAGCGCTTCGCCGGGATGAAGCAGGCGCTCGAGGGTGCGACCGACGAGGACCGCGCCGCGATCAACGAGATGCTCGACGACCTGAATTCCCTGCTCGAGAAGCACCGGCTCGGTGATGACACCGAGGGGGACTTCCGCGAGTTCATGGACAAGCACGGCGACTTCTTCCCCGAGAACCCGCAGAACATCGACGAGCTGATGGACGCGCTCGCCGCCCGCAGCGCAGCCGCGCAGCGGATGCTCAACTCGATGAGCCCGGAGCAGCGGGCCGAGCTGATGCAGCTCTCCCAGCAGGCGTTCGGCTCGCCCGAGCTGATGCAGCAGCTCTCGCGGATGGACGACAACCTGCGTGCCCTGCGGCCCGGTGAGGACTGGGGTGGCTCGGAGGAGTTCGGGGGCGACCAGGGGCTGGGGCTGGGCGACGGCACCGGCGTGCTCCAGGACGTCGCCGACCTCGACGCCCTCGCCGAGCAGCTCTCGCAGTCGTACGGCGGCGCCCGGATGGACGACGTCGACCTGGATCTGCTCGCCCGCCAACTGGGCGACGAGGCGGCCGTCGACGCCCGCACGCTCGCGGAGCTCGAGAAGGCGCTGCGCGAGTCGGGCTACCTCAAGCGCGGCTCCGACGGCGAGCTGCGGCTGAGCCCCAAGGCGATGCGCGAGCTCGGCAAGGCGCTGCTGCGCGACGTGGCCACCCGGCTGTCGTCGCGACAGGGCGAGCGCGACGTACGCCAGGCCGGCGCCGCCGGCGAGCGCTCGGGCGCCACCCGCCAGTGGGAGTTCGGCGACACCGAGCCGTGGGACGTGCCGCGCACGATCGGCAACGCCGTGCTGCGCACTCGAGGCGAGGGCAGGGCGGGCCCGATCCGCATCCACGTCGACGACATCGAGGTGCAGGAGTCCGAGGCCCGCACCCAGGCGGCGGTCGCGCTGCTCGTCGACACGTCGTTCTCGATGGCGATGGACGGCCGCTGGGTGCCGATGAAGCGCACCGCCCTCGCGCTGCACCAGCTGATCCGCAGCCGGTTCCGCGGTGACGCGCTCGAGCTGATCTCGTTCGGCCGCGCCGCACGCACCATGGAGATCGAGGAGCTCACCGCCCTCGACGCGCGCTGGGACAAGGGCACCAACCTGCACCACGGGCTGCTGCTCGCCAACCGGCACTTCCGCAAGCACCCCAACGCCCAGCCGGTGCTGCTGATCGTCACCGACGGTGAGCCGACGTCGCACCTCGAGCCGCACGGCGAGGTCTACTTCGACTACCCGCCACACCCGCTGACCATCGCGTACGCCGTCCGCGAGCTCGACAACGCCGGCCGGCTGGGCGCGCAGGTCACGTTCTTCCGGCTCGGCGAGGATCCCGGCCTGGCGCGGTTCATCGACTCGATGGCCAAGCGCGTCGACGGACGCGTCGTGGCGCCCGAGCTCGACGACCTGGGTGCTGCGGTCGTGGGCTCCTACCTCGGCTCGCGCGCTCCGACCGGCGGCGCCAACTACCGCGACCTCTTCGGCGGCCGCGGCTTCTGGGTCGGCTGAGGCCCTACTCCGACGGGCCCGACTCCGAGCCGGTGTCGCCGGTGCTCTCGGTGTCCGGTGACGCCGTCGGATGCGTGCCGCTGTCGGGGGAGCCCTGGGCCGGGTCGTACTCGCCCTCGGCCGCCGCGCCGTCGCTGGTGGACGACGCCTCCTGCGCCTCGGCCTCGTCGTCCAGGTGTCCGAGCTGCTCGTCGTCGTCAGGCATGGATCCCTCTCGTCGGAGCGGTCGATGACGACCACCGGTACCCGTCGAGAGGCGGTTCACTCGGTCAGCCGGCGAAGCCGGGCAGGTGCTCCTCGAGGATCGCCTTGAACGGCGCCTCCGCCTCGAGCTGGCTCAGCAGGCCGATGCCGCCCAGCCAGGTGCGGTGGATCAGCAGGTACGACGTGGGCAGGTTGAGCTTGGTCGCCACGGCGTACGACGCTTGCCGGGGGTCGTTGATGCGCTCGAACTGGGTGCGCATCCAGTCGCGCGTGAAGCGGAACGTGTCGACGCGGGTGGGGTCGACGAACGGCGAGAGGTAGTCGCGGACCTGCTCGGGGTCGACCCGGATGCCCTCCTTGATGAAGCCTTCCTCGCGCAGCCCGGCGACCAGCTCCTCGGGGTCGGCCTCGCCGGCGATGCGCATCAGCGTGCCCATCGCGAGCGGCAGCTGGCGGTCCGGGAGCCGCGCCACGGCGCCGAAGTCGAGCACGCCGAGCTTGCCGGGCGACCCGTCCTCGTTGGGGATCGGCCGGAAGTTCCCGGGGTGCGGGTCGGCGTGCAGCATGCCGGTGCGGGCCGGCCCTGAGAACAGGAACCGGGCGAGCAGCTCGCCGTAGTGGTCGCGCTCCTCGCGGGTGCCGTCGGCGATGATCGTGGCCAGCGACCCCGGCGACTCGAGCCACTCGGTGACCAGCACGGTCGGGCCGGCGTACACGACCTCGGGCACGACGACGAGCGGGTCGTCGCGGAAGGCGTCGGCGAAGGCGGCCTGCGCGTCGGCCTCGAGCAGGTAGTCGAGCTCGTCGGCCGCTCGCGCCTGCAGCTCGGCGACGAGCGGCTTGATGTCGATGCCGGGGAAGACCGGGGCCACGCCCCGCGCGACCCGGGCGAGCTGGCGCAGGTCGCTCATCAGGGCCTGGCCGGCGCCGGGGTACTGCACCTTCACGGCCACCTCGCGGCCGTCGTGCCAGCGGCCGCGGTGCACCTGCCCGATGGACGCCGCGGCGGCCTGGCCACCGTCGAGCCAGGTCAGCTCGACGCGCCAGTCGGGACCGAGCGATGCCTCGATCTGCTCGCGCACGGTCTGGGTCGGCATCGGGGGAGCGGAGTCCTGGAGCCGGACCAGCTGCTCGCGGTAGGGCGCCACCAGCTCCTCGGGGAAAGCCGCCTCCAGCACCGAGAGGGCCTGGCCGAACTTCATCGCCCCGCCCTTGAGCTCGCCCAGGGTGCGGAACAGCTGCTCGGCCGTGCGCTGCTGGATCTCGGTCAGCACCACCTCGGCGCGGACCGGCCACCGAGCCGCTTGCCGACGCCCAGCGCCGACCGGCCGGCGTACCCGAGGGGCAGCGCGGCCAGCCGGGCACCGCGAGCGAAAGCCTTGCGCGGAAGCTCGGTCATGCCCCCATTGTCGGGGATGCGTGGTGAAGCGTGGTCATCGATAGGAGTGAAGATAGGTGAACCGTCGTACGGCGACCTCGAACGGTCCGCGCCGGCCGGTGCGCCGCATCCGGTCGGCCACCACGACGGTGAGGCCCCAGGTGCACGTCGCCAGGAGGCCGGTCGTCGCGACCGCCAGCGTGCCTGCGAGGTCGAGCAGGAACGGCGTGAAGACCAGCGTCCACACCACCGACTGGGCCAGGTAGCAGGTCATCGAGCGCTGACCGACCGCCGAGATCGCGTCGACGAACCGACCGCGCCGGGTGCCGATCCGCGCTGCCACCAGGGCGATGAGCGCGGCGTAGCCGAAGCCGCCGACGGTGCCGGTGGAGTCGTGGAGCGTGCCGAGGAGGGAGAGCGTCTCGTCGGGAGGCACGGCCCGCCACCCCGCGAGCACCGTGGACAGCGGCAGCGCGCCGAGCACGCCGATGCCGATGCCGACGACCGCGGTGGTGACGAGCAGTCGCCGGTGCTGGTCGGGCTGCTCCAGCACCCGTCGCCGCCCCGCCCAGAGTCCGATCAGGAAGGGGCAGGCGAAGCCGATCGGACCGAGCAGCGCGATGACCGGCTGGGCCACGATCCGGTCGCCGAGCATCGCGAGGATGTCGGTGGGCAGCTCTGCCGCTCCGGGACCGGCGGTGCTGACGGAGAACGCGTCATCGCTGGGCAGGGCGTTGAGCAGCAGGAACATCGTCGCCACGATGACCAGCCAACGGTCCTTCCAGCGCACGGCCCACACACCGAGGAAGAGCAGCACGCCGTACGCCGCGAGGATGTCGCCGATGTAGAGCAGCATGGCGTGCAGGAAGCCGACCACGACGAGGAACAGGCTGCGCCTCCACAGCAGGTGGCGCACGGCCCTGTTGCCGGCCGGCTCGTGGCGGCGGACGATCTGCGCGACCCCGTAGCCGAACAGCAGGCCGAACAGCGGGAACGCCCGGGCATCGACGAACGTCGAGATGAGCCAGGTGGCGGCCGAGTCGATGGTCGAGCCGTCCTGCGGGTAGCCCCCGAGCATCGAGGGGGCGGTCAGGAAGTAGTGCGAGTTGGCCAGCGCGATGAACAGCAGCATGAATCCCCGGGCCAGGTCGGGCCCGAGCGCCCGGGCCGTCAGCGCGGTCGCGCCGGTCTGCTCTGTCGTGGTCACGCTGCCAGTCAACGGCGGCGACCGACCCGGCGCATCGGCCCCGGGTAGCCGGCGCTCGCTACTTTGGTCGTTCGCGGCGGGGGTCGCCGGGATCAGGACGACTGCGGTCCGAGGGTCGGTGCCTGCTCCTCGGACCCCGTGCCATCCCCGGGAACCTGCTTGAGCTCCACGAAGATCGCATGGGTCGGGGTGTCCCCGATGTTCTCCCCGTGGTGCCTCTGCGCCGGCAGCCACCCGGCCTTCCCGGCCTCCAGTGCGACGTCGCGCTCGAGGTCCCCGAGGACCAGCCGCCGCTTGAAGGACGAGAGCGTGTACATCACGCTGTCGGGATGCTCGTGCGGGGTCGTCCGGTCGCCGGGCTCGTCGGTGTACTCGAGCACCCGCACCCGGTCGTTCTCGAAGATCACCTTGTAGTGCTGGGGGTTGCTCACCGCCGGGTCCAGGCTCACGGCCTCACCATGACAGGCGCGCCGGCCCGCGGGAAGGGCGAGTCACGATCTCAGCAGGCCGGTTGCGTAGCCGACCTGGCCGACGTGCTGGGTGGTCTCGTTGACGAGGCTGACCATCCGGGCGGCGAGCGTCACGGGCGGGTCCCACGCGTCGTCGACGATGCGTTCGGGATCGTCGTCGGCCAGGCCGCGCAGGACCTGCCGGGCGCGCTCCCACGTGGCCGACCAGTAACCGGTCAGCAGCTCGGGGTCGGCCGTGAAGGCCCCCACCTCGTCGCGTGAGTGGCCGAAGCCGGTGTCGTCGGCGTCGTACGGCAGGTCGAACCGGTCGCGCCACTCCTCCCACACCTGAGTGCCGTCGACGAGGGTGGCGAGGTGGTCGTCGAGCACCCGGGTGAGGTGCCAGGCCAGCCAGCCGACCGGATTGGCGTCCGGCCCCGGGCGCGCGGTGAGCTCCCGCTCGTCGAGCCCGGGCAGGGTCGAGCCGAGGGACTCGTCCACGCGGGCGAGCGCGTCCTCGACCACGGAGATCCACGTGTATGTCATGACTCGAGTCTGCGTGCGGTCTCGGCAACGGACAACGGGGCATGCCGTCGGTGCTGGTCGCTAGCGTGTCGCCATGACGAGGCCACCTGCCGACGACGGCCGCACCATGAAGGAGCGGATGCTCGCCGGGGAGCTCTACCTCGCGGCCGACGAGGAGCTGGGCGAGGACGCCTTCCGCGCGCTCGATCTGGTCGCGACCTTCAACGCCACCGGTGCCCGTCAGGGTCCGCTGCGTCGCCGGCTGCTCGAGGAATTGTTCGGGTCCGTGGGCGAGGAGGTGGAGGTCCGGCCGCCGCTGCGGGTCGACTACGGCTACAACATCACCGTCGGCGCCCGGACCTTCGCCAACTACGGTCTGCTCGCCCTGGACGTCGCGGCCATCACGATCGGCGCCGATGTGCAGATCGGTCCCAACGTCCAACTGCTCACGCCGACGCACCCGGTCGACCCCACGCCGCGGCGCGAGAAGTGGGAGGCGGCCGCGCCGATCACGATCGGCGACAACGTCTGGCTCGGCGGCGGCGTGATCGTGCTGGCGGGGGTGACCATCGGCGCCAACTCAGTCGTCGGCGCCGGCGCGGTCGTCACCAAGGACCTGCCCCCCGACGTGGTCGCGGTCGGCAACCCCGCCCGGGTGCTGCGCAGCATCGCCGAGGAGTGAGGCCCGCCGCCGATGTCACCCAGCCCACCGGGAGGAGTCAACTGTGCAGCACCTGCCCGACGGACTCCGCGATGGCCGCGACGTCGACCCGAGCGAGGTCGGTGGTGTCGACCTGCACGACTCGGTCGTCAGGGAGCACCGGTCTGTAGGGGCCCTCCCGGTAGCGCTCGGGCCGGACGCTGAATCTCGCCTTGATCTCGTGGACCTCGCCGCTGGCCGCGCGGGCGCGCGCCCGCTGCAGCAGCACGTCGGGGTCGCCCACGAGGGCGACCTCGACGACGGGTACGGCGATCTCCCGCGCTGCCTCAGCCCACATCGTGCGGTTCCACTCATGGTTGAACGGAGTGTCCGCGACCACCGGCACCCGCGTCGTGACGCGCTGGAGCATCCACAGGAACACGTTCCACACCACGGCGCCCTCCCGGTAGGTCGAGCCGCCGACCTCGGGGTCGTAGGACGGGGAGGTGAGCGCCGGGTGCTGCGGCTCCCAGCCCGAGTAGACCATCTCGTGGATGCGGTCGCGGCTCAGCCACAGCGCGTCCAGCTCGTCGGCGAGCAACGGCGCCAGTGTCGTCTTGCCGGCCGCGGCGTAGCCCGTCACGAGGACGAGGAACCGCGGCGATCGAGTCACTCGGCCCCGGGCTGCGGCTTGAACCGGCGCACCTCGTGGGGCCAGCCGCAGGCCTCCGCGATCTTGCCGGCCCACATCTTGGCGGTCTCGTCATCGGCCACCCTCACGACGGCGAACCCGCCCAGGAACTCCTTGGTCTCGACGTACGGTCCGTCGGTGATCATCACCTCGCCGCTGGTGGGGTCGGCGGCGTAGACCGGGCCGTCCTCCTCCTCGAGCCCGCCGGAGAAGACGTAGACGCCGGCGTCCTTCATCTCGTTCACCACCGCCATCGCGAGCGGTCCTCGCGGGCGGAACCACTCCTCGGGGTGGTCGCCGACCCACTGCTGGTTGAAGTAGAGGAGGTATTCGGCCATGACTGCTCCTTCAGGTCTGGCGGACCCGGTGTCCGCCTCCAACCACGCTACGAACGGAGTCTGGTGGATCCGACAGGGTCAGGCAGGAAACTTCACGCCCGTGTTGGCGTGGCAGCGGTAGCCCATCGGGTTCTTCGCGAGGTACTGCTGGTGCTGGTCCTCCGCGTAGTAGTACGGGGTCTCTGCGGCCGGCCGGATCTCGGTGGTGATGTCGCCGAGCCGGCGGCGCGCGAGCTCGTCGCCGTACAGCTTGGTCAGGTCGCGCGCGGTCTGCTCCTGCTCGGGCGAGGTGAAGTAGATGGCGGAGCGGTACTGCGTGCCGACGTCGTTGCCCTGCCGCATGCCCTGCGTGGGGTCGTGGATCTCGAAGAACCTCTTGACCAGGTCGGCGAAGGACACGACGGCCGGGTCGAAGACGATGCGGACGGCCTCGGTGTGCCCGGTGCGGCCCGAGCAGACCTCCTCATACGACGGGTTGGGCGTGATGCCGCCGGCGTAGCCCACCGAGGTCGACCAGACGCCCGGCATCTGCCAGAAGATCTCCTCGGCGCCCCAGAAGCAGCCGAGCCCGAACACCGCGACCTCCATCCCGTCGGGCACCTCCTCGGTGATGACGGGGGCGTCGAGGACGACGTGGCGGGTGCGACGCCGAACGGACGCGACTCGCGGCCGCGGAGGGCCTCCTCGGCAGTGGGAAGCGTGGACTTGGCGCGGCCGAACATGCGGTCTCCCGTCGTCGAGGGGCGGTGCTGGTGCTCTCATCACAACCGTACGACGCCCCCGGATGTTCCGCCTGCGGTGCGGCCCCTAGGCTCGACGGGTGAGCGAACAGCAGCACCGCAGCAAGTCCGGCTTCGAGACGCGTGCGATCCACGCGGGCTACGAGCCCGACCCGACGACCGGGGCGGTGATCCCGCCGATCTACGCCACCAGCACCTACAAGCAGGACGGCGTCGGCGGCATGCGCGGCGGCTACGAGTACAGCCGCTCGGCCAACCCGACCCGCACCGCGCTCGAGGGCGACATCGCGGCCCTCGAGGAGGGCGAGCGCGGCTTCGCGTTCGCCTCCGGCCTGGCCGCGGAGGACACCCTGGTGCGCGCCCTGTGCCGGCCCGGCGACCACGTGGTGATCCCCGACGACGCGTACGGCGGCACCTTCCGGCTGTTCGACAAGGTCGAGCAGGTCTGGGGGCTCGAGCACAGCCCGGCGCCGGTCTCCGACGTCGACGCGGTGCGCGCCGCGATCCGGCCCGGCAAGACCAAGCTGGTCTGGGTCGAGACGCCGACCAACCCGCTGCTCAACATCGGCGACATCGAGGCGCTGGCGTCGGTCGCCCACGACGCCGGCGCGCTGCTGGTCGTCGACAACACCTTCGCGTCGCCGTACCTCCAGCAGCCGCTCACTCTCGGCGCCGACGTCGTCGTGCACTCGACGACGAAGTACTGCGGCGGCCACTCCGACGTCGTCGGCGGCGCCCTCGTCGTGCGCGACCTCGAGCTCGCCGAGAAGGTCGCCTTCCACCAGAACGCCATGGGCGCCGTGGCCGGGCCGTTCGACGCGTGGCTGACCACTGCGCGGGCTCAAGACGCTCGGCGTCCGGATGGACCGCCACTGCGACAACGCCGAGAAGGTCGTCGACTTCCTGACCGCGCACCCGAAGGTCGAGCCAGGTCATCTACCCGGGTCTCGAGGAGCACCCCGGCCACGCGGTCGCCGCGCGGCAGATGAAGCGGTTCGGCGGCATCGTCAGTCTTCCGCGTCACCGGCGGCGAGCAGCACGCGCTCGCCGTGTGCGAGCGGCCAAGGTGTTCACGCTCGGCGAGTCGCTCGGCGGCGTCGAGTCGCTGATCGAGCACCCGGGCCGGATGACCCACGCCTGCGTCGCCGGCACCGACCTCGAGGTGCCCGCCGACCTGATCCGGCTCAGCGTCGGGATCGAGACCGCCGACGACCTGATCGCCGACCTCGACCGGGCCCTCGGCTGACGCTGACCCGGTCGTCTGCGTCGACTTCGGCTCGACGTTCACCAAGGCCGCGCTGGTCGACCTCGTCGCGGGCCGGATCGTCGCCGTCGGCCGCGCACCCGACCACGATCGACACCGACGTGCTCGACGGGTACGACGCCTGCCTGGCCGCGCTGTCCGACGCGGACGCCCGGGCCGCCGACGCCGAGGTGCTGGCCTGCTCGTCGCGCCGGCGGTGGGCTGCGGATCGCCGTCGTCGGCAACGAGGAGCTGGTCACCGCCGAGGCCGGCGCCGGGTCGCGCTGAGCAGCGGCGGCAAGGTGGTCGCGCGTGCTCGCCGGCTCGCCGTCAGCCGGACCGGGGCCTACGCCGGCCTCGTGCGGCACCGCGGCCCGACGTGGTGCTGCTGACCGGCGGCACCGACGGCGGCAACGCCGAGGTGCTGCTCGCCGGGCCCGCGACTGGTCGCGGCCGGCTGGAGCGGGCCGGTGGTGGTGGCCGGCAACGTCGAGGCGCAGGCCGAGGTGGTCGGGATCCTGCGCCGGGGAGTGCCGCACGTGCTCGCCGACAACGTGGTGCCCGCGGATCGGCGTGCTCGCGCCCGAGTCGGCCCGCGCACGCGATCCGCGAGATGTTCCTCGCCCACGTGATCGGCGGCAAGCACCTCAGCGCCGCGCGCCGACTTCCTGGCGATGGTCGCGCGGCGCCACGCCCGGACGTCGTGCTCACCGGGGTCGAGCTGCTGGCCCGCGGCCTCGACGCCGAGCGGCCCGGCGTCGGCGACGTGGTCGTCGTCGACGTCGGCGGCGCCACCACCGACGTGCACAGCGTCGTCGAGCTCGACCCCGAGGACGGCGCCCTGGCCCGCGAGGTGGTCGCGATCACGCCGGTGACCCGGACCGTCGAGGGCGACCTCGGCATGCGCTGGTCGGCGGTCACGACGGTCGAGGCGGCCGCGCCGGGCCTCGTCGACGACCTGCGCCGAGCGCGGCCGCCCGGCGACAGGCCGACCCGGGCTTCCTGCCCGACCGACGACGCCGAGCGCCGACGACGACGAGGCGCTCGCGGCCGCGGCCATCGGGCTCGCCCTGCGGCGTCACGCCGGCCGGTCGCGGGTCGTGGTCGAGTCCCGAGGGCCGGGTGGTCGAGCGCACCGGCAAGGACCTGCGCGAGGTCGACCTGCTGGTCGGCTCGGGCGGCGTGCTCCGCAACGGCCGACCCGGCGTCGCCGAGCGGGTGCTGGCCGGCTCGACCGGCGCGACATCGAGGGCGGCTGGCAGCTGCCGCGGGCGCCGCGCGTGGTGGTCGACAACGACTACGTGCTCGCCGCGGCGGGCCTGCTCGCGCGAGCGCGCATCCGGAGGCGGCGTACCGGCTGGTCCGGCCGCCTTGCCGGGCAGCCTGCTCTGTAGCCTGTCGAGCGTGGACATCGAGCGACGACCCAGGTTGCCGCCTGCCCGGAGACGAGTCGGCACGTGCGACCGGCTCCGACAACGAGGCCGAGGAGCGGCTGGCCGACGCGGATCGCCCACCAGCTGGCGCGCACCAGTGGGCGCTGATCCGCGCCGAGCGGCGCAGCGAGCCGCCGCGCCCGTCGTCGCGGGTCCGTCCAACTTCCGCCGGGCGCAGGTGCCGTGGGGCCTCGACCTGGCCGCCGCGTGGGCGCTGGCGGTTCCTGGTCATCGCGCCGCCGGGTACGTCATCCTCGCGGCTGCTCGCCTTCTTCGCGGTCGTCACCCTGCCGCTGGTCATCGCGCTGCTGATCGCTGCGCTGGTCGTCGCCGATCGTCAGCGGCACTCGTCGCGATCGGGCTGCCGCGCGGGCTTGGCGAGCCTGGCTCGTGGTGCTCGGCGGCATCGGCGCTGGTCGGCCTGCTGCTGACCTTCGCCGGCCAGCAGGTCGCCAACGGCGCTCACGACCTCGCCGACCAGGTCGTCAACGGGCTCGAGCGAGATCCGGGACTGGCTGCGGGACGGCCCGCTCAACGCCAGCGACTAGCAGATCAACGACTAGATCAAGCAGGCCCAGGACGCGATCACCGAGCGCACCAGCGACGGCGAGGTCGCTCAGCCAGGTCACCGAGGTCGGCACCGCGGTCGGGCACGTGCGTCGCCGGGCTTCTTCATCATCCTGTTCTCGACCTACTTCTTCCTCGCCGACGGCGACCGGATCTGGGCCTGGCTGGTGCGGCTGGCGCCGCGCGCCGCCCGCGAGCGCGATCGACGCGCTCGGGCCGGGTCGCCTGGGTCTCGCTGACCCAGTTCGTGCGGGCCACCGTCATCGTGGCGCTCGTCGACGCCATCGGCATCATGATCGTCGCCGCGGTCCTCGGCGTGCCGTTCGTGCTCGCCATCGGCGTGCTGGTCTTCCTCGGCGCGTTCGTCCCGATGGTCGGTGCCACCGTCGCCGGCACCGTCGCGGTGCTGGTCGCGCTGGTCGACCAGGGACCGATCACCGCGCTGCTGATGCTCGGCGGCGTGATCCTGGTCCAGCAGATCGAGGGCCACATCCTCCAGCCGTTCCTCATGGGCCGGTTCGTCTCGCTGCACCCGCTCGGGGTCATCGTGGCGATCGGCGTGCGGCGTCCTGGTGGCCGGCATCGCCGGTGCGCTGATCGCCGTGCCGCTGGCGGCGGCCGTCAACGCCGTCGTCCAGCACCTCGCGCAGCGGCATCCGGACGAGCCCGACGCGGACGACGATGCCCCCGCTCGCCGACGACCCGGAGGAGTCCGAGGACCTCGACGACGACGGGCGCCGAGGAGCGAGGACGAGAGTGACCCGGCAACGCGACTGACCCCACGGCCGCGTCACGCTCGGCCGACATCGAGGCGGCCCGCGAGATCGCTCGAGGGCGTCGCCGTCCTCACACCGATGGAGGAGTCCCGCTGGCTGTCGGCCCTGGCCGGCGGGCCGGTCGACCTCAAGTGCGAGAACCTCCAGCGCACCGGGTCGTTCAAGATCCGCGGCGCCTACGTGCGCATCGCCCGGCTCGCCCGAGGAGGAGCGCGCCGCACGGCGTCGTCGCCGCGTCGGCCGGCAACCACGCGCAGGGCGTCGCGCTGGCCGCGACCAGCTGCTCGGCATCAAGGCCACCGTCTTCATGCCCGAGGGCGCGCCGATCCCCAAGGAGAAGGCGACCCGCGGCGTACGGCGCCGACGTGGTCTTCCACGGGCGCTACCTCGAGGACGCCCTCGTCGCGGCGCGCGTGATTCGCCGCCGAGACCGGCGCGGTGCTGATCCACCCGTTCGACCACGTCGACATCGTCGCCGGCCAGGGCACCGCCGGGCTCGAGATCCTCGAGCAGGTCGCCCGACGTCGCGACCGTGCTGGTGCCGACCGGCGGCGGCGGGCTGCTCGCCGGCATCGCGATCGCGATCAAGGCGATGCGCCCCGACGTCCGCGTCGATCGGCGTGCAGGCCGAGGGTGCCGCGGCGTTCCCCGACTCGCTGCGTCAGGGTGCGCCCGTGCCGCTTGACGTCGATGAAGACGATGGCCGACGGCATCGCCGTCGGGCTGGCCCGGCGACATCACCTTCGCCGCGGTCCGCGACCACGTCGACGAGATCGTCACGGTCTCCGAGGAGTCGCTGTCACAGGCGCTGCTGGCCCTGGTCGAGCGGGCCAAGATGGTCGTCGAGCCCGCCGGCGCCGCTGCCGTGGCCGCCATGCTGGACGACCCGACCGCGCTGTCGACCCCGGCCGTGGCCGTACTCTCCGGCGGCAACATCGACCCGCTGCTGCTCGGCAAGGTGATCCGGCACGGCATGGCGGCTGCCGGCCGCTACCTCTACCTGCGCGTGCGTCATCCCCGACGTCCCCGGCGGTCTGGCCAGCCTGCTTGACCGAGCTCGGCGAGTCCGGGCCAACGTGCTCGAGGTCGCCCACGAGCGCATCTCGCCGACGCTGCACCTCGACGAGGTCGAGGTGCAGCCTCCAGCTGGAGACCCGCGGCGAGCCGCACGCCGAGGCCGTGCTGTCACGGCTGCGCGAGCGGGGTTACCGGGTCTACGACTGACGAGGCGCCTTCTCGGGTGACTGTGGGCCCGTGACGCCGCGCATCGCATGGGCCCCAGTTCGACCCCCACGTTTGGTCCCAAACCGCACGAAATCCCGCTCGGAGCATGCGGTCTGTGACCAATCGTGGCGTGCATTTCCGACCGCAGGTCGGCGTCGTCCCGATAGTCGCCAAACAAGCCCGGAGACCGGGCGGTCAAGGGCGCGAAGCGGCGATGCGAACCCGTGACGGGCCGGGTGTAGCCCGCACACTGGCGCATCGGGAGGACGACGAAGCCTGCGCTGGAGGCCGCCCCGCTCTCTCGCTTCAGCCTCCCCTATCGAGGGCTTCGCAGTTCGAGCGGATTCTCGCGGCGCGCTTCCACGCTGGAGGCCGCCCGCTCTCTCGCTTCAGCCCTACTGTGTGAGGGCTTCGCAGTTCGAGCGGATTCTCGCGGCGCGCTTCCACGCTGGAGGCCGCCCCGCTCTCTCGCTTCAGCCCTGGTACGGCTTCGCGTCGACGATCTCGACCTTCATCGACTTGCCGTTGGGGGCGGCGTACTTGACGGTGTCGCCCTTCTTGGCGCCGAGGATCGCTGCGCCGAGCGGGGACTGCGGGGAGAACGTCGGGATCGTGTCGTCCTCGATCTCGCGGGCGCCGAGCAGGAACGTCTCGGTCTCGTCGTCGCCGACGAAGCGGTAGGTGACGACCATGCCGGGCTCCACGATGCCGTCGTCGGGCGGCGTCTCGCCGACCTCGGCGCGGCGGAGCATGTCCTCGAGCTGACGGATGCGGGCCTCCTGCTTGCCCTGCTCGTCCTTGGCGGCGTGGTAGCCGCCGTTCTCCTTCAGGTCACCCTCGTCGCGCGCCGCACTGATGCGGTCGATGATCTCCTGGCGACGGGGCCCCTTGAGGTCGTCGAGCTCCGCCACGAGCTTGTCGTGGGCGTCCTGGGTCAGCCAGATGGTCGCCTGGTCGGTCGACTGGGTCATGGGATTCACTCCTGTGGGACAAAGCAAAACCCGCCGGGCTCGACGTGGGCTCCGGGAGCGCACGCGTGCGTTGAGCGGCCCTGCGGGTGGACTACCGCATCAGTCTAGCAACGCGGCAGTCAAATCGCCCGTCAGCGCGGGCGGGGCTGGCCCGGGGCGGTGCACCCGATGTTCTCGACGCTGGACGCCTCGCGCTCGGTGCGTACGGCGACGGTGTTGCTGCCCTGCTCGGGCGTGAACGTGACCTCGCCGACCGTGGAGTGGTCGGCCGCGTAGGCGCGCACCGTGCACGAGGCCTCCACGCCGTCGTCCAGCGAGATGTCGATGGTCGCCGTGGCCTCGTGCGTCGACACGACCGCGAAGGTGACCATCTCGCTCCGCACGTCGGGGGTGGCGTGGAACCAGAGCGTCCAGCCCAACCAGCCGAGGAACGCTGCGGCCACCGCGCCGGCCGCGATCCACACCAGCCGGCGCCGGCCGGCCGAGGGCGCGCCGTACCGATCGGCGAGCTCGGCCTCGGACGTCACGAGGCAAGCGTGCCACCCACACCCCGGACCCCGGCCCGGGGGTGACCGCGCCCCGCGTAGCGTCTGCGTCATGCACACACGAACCATCGGCAACGACACCGTCGGCCGCGTCGACGTCGGCGCCATCGGGCTGGGCCTCATGACCTTCGACCAGAGCGGCACCCAGCCGCGGGAGCAGCTCGCGGACACGGTCCGTGCGGCGCTCGACGCCGGGGTGACGCTGTTCGACAGCGCCGACGCCTACGGCCCCGGCGAGGAGCTCGGGGCCGACACCCAGGGCGCGAACGAGACGCTCATCGCGTCGCTGCTCGACGAGCTCGGCGTGCGCGACGAGGTCTTCCTGGCCACGAAGGGCGGGCACGTGCGCACCGAGGGCGGTGGCTGGGGCCTCGACAGCTCCGCCGACCACCTGCGTGCGGCCGTCGACGCGAGCCTCGGGCGGCTCGGGGTCGACCAGATCGCGCTGTGGCAGCACCACCGGCCCGACCCCAAGGTCGACTATGCCGACGTGATCGGCACGCTCGCGGAGATCGCCGCGTCCGGCAAGGTGCGGATGGTGGGCCTGTCCAACGCGAACCCCGACCAGATCCGGCAGGCGCATGCGGTGCTCGGCGACTCGCTGGTGAGCGTGCAGAACCAGTTCTCCCCGGCGTTCCGCAGCAGCCGCCCCGAGATCGATGTCTGCGCCGAGCTCGGCCTGGCGTTCCTGCCGTGGAGCCCGCTCGGTGGCCTCGGTGACGCGAAGGAGTTGGCCGACAAGCACCCGGCGTTCGCCGATGTCGCCACCTCGCACGGCGTCAGCCCGCAGCAGGTCGCCCTGGCGTGGGAGCTCGCCCAGTCGCCGGTGGTGATCCCGATCCCGGGCGCCAAGCGGCCCACGTCGATCACCGACTCGGCGGCGGCCGCCGACCTCGTGCTCACCCCCGACGAGCTGAAGAGCCTCGACGCCTAGACTCCTGCGCATGCCTGATCGCTCCTCTGCTCGACCGGCTGGCCTCCGCCTCATGCACGTGCACGCCCACCCCGACGACGAGTCGAGCAAGGGTGCGGCGTCGACCGCGATGTACGTCGCCCAGGGCGTCGACGTGCACGTGGCGACCTGCACGGGCGGAGAGCGCGGCTCGATCCTGAACCCCAAGATGGACCGCCCCGACATTCTCGAGAACATCACCGAGGTGCGCCGGCAGGAGATGGAGCGGGCCCGCGACATCCTCGGCGTCCGCCAGGACTGGCTGGGGTTCGTCGACTCCGGGTGGCCCGAGGGCGACCCGCTGCCGCCGCTGCCCGAGGGCTGCTTCGCGACCGTGCCGCTCGAGGAGGCGACCGAGCCACTGGTCCGGCTGATCCGGCACTTCCGGCCGCACGTCCTCACGACGTACGACGAGCGCGGCGGCTACCCGCACCCCGACCACATCAAGTGCCACGAGATCTCGGTCGAGGCGTTCCACGCGGCCGGAGACCCCGAGCGCTACCCCGACGCGGGGGAGCCGTGGCAGCCGCTCAAGCTCTACTACCACCACGGCTGGAGCTGGGCGAAGACCAAGGCCCTGCACGACGCGATGCTCGCCCACGACCTCGAGTCGCCCTACGCCGAGCGGCTGGCGACCTGGGAGCGCGAGCCCGACTGGGACGACCGCATCACGACCAAGGTGCCGTGCTCCGACTGGTTCGGCGTGCGCGACCAGGCGCTGCTGGCCCACGCGACGCAGATCGATCCCGACGGCATGTGGTTCGCGATCCCGCGGGAGATCCAGGAGGACGTCTGGCCGACCGAGGACTACGAGCTCGTGGTGAGCCACGTCGACTCGAAGCTGCCGGAGGACGACCTGTTCGCCGGCATCACCGACCCCGCCTGAGAGACTGGTCCCATGCTCGACCTGCTCGACGATGACAGTGCTCCTCTCCGACAAGGTCCCCGAGGACAAGGACGTCAAGGCGGGCTGGACCGCGCTGATCGTCTTCATCGCCCTCGCGCTCGCCGTCGTGGTGCTCGCGTTCAGCCTCGTCAAGCAGCTGCGCAAGGCGCAGGCCGCCAAGGACTCCGGTGTGTACGGCGACGAGCCGGTCGACCACTCCGCGGGCAACGGAGCCGGCAATGGGGCCGACAACGGCGCCGACGACCAGCGCTGATCAGACGTCCGCGAGGTCCTCGCTGGACGGCCGGATCATCTCCTCGGGAGCACGCGGGTCGCGGCTCGCCCACACGTAGTAGACGAGCCCCGGCACCAGCAGCCCGACGATCCACGAGATGTCGGCGCCGCCGAGCGCCTCGGTGACCGGGCCGGTGTAGAGCGACTGGGCGAGGAACGGGATCTGCACCAGCACGCCGCCGACGTACGTCGTGATGGCGACGACGTTCCAGCGGCCGTAGCGGCCGTCGGGCTCGTAGAGCGCCGGGATGTCGACGCGTTCCTTCGACACCAGGTAGTAGTCGGTGAGGTTGATGGCCGACCACGGCGTGAAGACCATCAGCAGGAGCAGCACGAAGTTCTTGAAGTTGTCGAGGAAGTCGGCGGTCGCGGCGAGCGCGATCACCGCCGCGACGAGCAGCATCAGGCTCACGAACACCGCCCGGGCCGACTTGCCCATCGCCTGGCGGCCGGTGAAGCCCGTGACGATCGTCGCCGCGCACATGAAGCTGCCGTAGGCGTTGAGGCAGGTGACGGTGAGCTTGCCGATCACGATGACGAGGTAGATCAGGCCGGCGAGCACCGCAGGGCCGGCGAGCTCGCCCAGCCACTCGACCTGGTTGGGCAGGAACGCGTCGCCGGCCACGGCGGCGACGACCACGCCGAAGGTCATCGACAGCTGCGAGCCGATGACGGTGCCACCGAACGTCGCGGCGAAGACGCTGCGCTCGGGCGTGCTCTCGGGCAGGTAGCGCGAGTAGTCCGCGACGTACGGGCCGTAGGTGAGCTGCCACCCGGCGCCGAGGGCGACGGCGAGCAGGAACGGGGCGCCGGCGAAGACGTTGTCGGCGAAGGCCGCGCTGACGTCGTGCTCGGTGAAGAGGCGGATCGCGAGGTAGCCGAGCCCGATGACGCCGATGACGCTCGCGACCTTGCCCACCAGGTGGATCAGCTCGTAGCCGAAGGTCGCGATGACGCCGACGAGCACGACGAAGACGGCGATGCCGATCTCCGGGGCGTCGACCCCGAGCAGTGCGTTGATCGCCTGGCCGGACAGCACGGTGCCGGTGGCGGTGAAGCCGAGGTACATCACGATCACCAGGACCAGCGGGATCGCTGCGCCGTACACGCCGAACTGGGCGCGGCTCGAGATCATCTGCGGCAGGCCGAGGCGCGGGCCCTGCGCGGAGTGCAGCGCCATCACGACGCCGCCGGCCAGGTTGCCGATGAAGAGACCGAGGATGGCCCACAGCGCCTGGTTGCCGAACACGACGGCGAGCGCGCCGTCGACCACCGCGGTGATCTGGAGGTTGGCGCTCATCCAGAGTGTGAACTGGTTCACCGGCGTCCCGTGCCGCTCGCTCGCGGGGATCACGTCGATCGAACGGCGCTCGACGGTGAGCGCTCGCTGGGGCTGCGTCGCGGGCTGGGTCATGGCGTTCTCCTTTGTTCACCCGCCATCACACGCCCGTGCCCCGGTCGCTGTGAAGTGGTCCTGCTCACATGCCATCTCGGATCCGAGACGGATGTACGGCGTCAGCGGCGTCTCAGCCGCACCAGGGCGTCCCAGGCGGTGCGGGAGTCCTCGCCCCGGTGGTCGCCGCTCTCGACGCGCCGGGCGACCCGCTCGGCGCGGACGACGTCGACCGGGACCCCCGAGGACTCGACGTCGGCCAGCACGTCCTCGGCCGTCATCAGCACCGACGGGTCCTGGGGGCCACCGGTGCCCTCGGTCAGGTTGGTCGAGTCGTGCGAGACCCACACCAGGGTCCCGCCGGGTGCCAGGGCGCGCACGGCGCCCGCGACCGTCGTACGACGGGCGTCGGCGGGGACCTGGAAGTAGGCGATGACGACCAGGTCGACCGGCTCGGCCGGCGCCCACGTCGTGGCGTCGGCGCAGACCCACTCGACCGGGAGGTCTCCCGCCACCCGCCGACCCTTGTCGAGCCCCACCTGCGCGAAGTCGACGGCCGTCACCTGCCAGCCCCGCTGGGCCAGCCAGATCGCGTTGCGGCCCTCGCCGGCGGCCAGGTCGACGGCGCGGCCCGGCGCCAGGTCGGCGCACTCGCCCGCCACGAACTGGTTGGGCCCGGCCGACCAGACCAGGTCGGCCGCGGCGTACCTCTCGTCCCACTGGTGTGCGTCCATGCGTCTCCTCAGGTCAGGGCGGCGTAGCGCGCCAGCAGGTGCGGCCAGTCGTCGAAACGGGCGCGGCAGTGGGCGTTGCCGGCGTTCCAGCCGCCGTGCTCGAAGGACACCCGCGTGCCCTCAGGTTCGGGAGCGAACCGGACGTCCAGCGTGGTCGGGTGCCCGGCGTCGATGCCGAGCGTGAACGTCTGCGCGAAGTGCTCGCCGGGCTCCCACACGGTCACCACGCCGACGGAGTAGTCCGGGCTGCCGCGATGGCGGAGCGCGACCGTGCCCCCGACCTGAGGGCTGACGCTCATGCCCTCGTAGGTGTCGGGATCGGGTGTGTACGCCGCGTCCCACCACTCGCCGTACCTGCCGGTGAAGCGGTCGAAGGCCTCCTGCGGCGTCCCTCGAACGACGAGCTCGTGGACGAACGGCGTCACCGGCTCCTGACGGTGCTCGCCGTCGCCGACCGACTCGAGGAACCGGATCGTGTTGCCGAACGGGTCGATGACGCTGACCTCCAGGCCCCACGGCGGTGACTCCAGTCCGGGCCGGAGCATGTCGTACTGGCGCTCCTGCAGCTCGGCGTGGAACGCCCGGGCGTCGGCGACCTGCACGAGCACGGTGCTGCCCGGGGTGCCGTCGCCGTGGTGGGCGCTGAGATGGAGCCGCACGGCGCCCCGCGAGACCTGTGCGTACAGCGGCAGGCTCGACTCGAACCGGTGCTCCCAGTCGAGCGTGAAGCCGAGGTAGCCGACGTAGAACTCCATCGCCTTCTGCTCGTCGAAGATCCGCAGGACGGGCACGGCTTCGAGAAGGTCTTCCATGGGTCGAGACGCTACTGCCAATCCGCCGTCACCTCGGCTCCGAAGACTCGTGTGGGGGAGAAGGCACGGTTCGCGCAGGACTCTCTAGCCGCCCAGGGGAACCGCATGACATGCAGTGCCGTTTGTCATGCTGGTCGCATGACTCGTCAGCGGATCATCGTCCTGACCGTCGCACTCCTGCTGGCCGCCGCGGTCACCGTCGGCGTGGTGCGCTGGCAGGGCGACTACGGCTCCGACAGCGAGGCGGTCTCACCCGACCTGGCCCGAGACCTGGTCGCCACCGGCGCCGCCCTGCTCGACGTCCGCACGCCGGAGGAGTTCGCCGAGGGCCACCTCGAGGGAGCCACCAACGTCCCCGTCGAGTCCGACGACTTCGACGTCGCGGTCGAGCCGCTCGACCGCGCCGCGACGTACGTCGTCTACTGCACGACCGGCCGCCGTGCCGGCATCGCGATCGAGCGGATGGAGGAGCTCGGGTTCACCGACCTCTACAACGCCGGTGGTCTCGACGACGTGGCCGGCGTCGTCGCTCCCGTCGTCACCTGACGCCCCAGTTCCGGGGTAGTCCGGTGCAAAATCGGCCTGCCGGCGCCTCGAGAGCCCTGCTTTGCACCGGACTACCCGGGCAGGATGGGGGTCGTGACCGCTGACCTCGCCCACGACCTGGCCCCGACGGGCACCCTCCGCGCCTCGATCAACCTCGGCAACCCGGTGCTCGCGCAGGGCACGCCCGACGCGCCGGTGGGGGTGACGGTCGACATCGCCCGCGAGGTGGCCGCGCGCCTCGGCGTGCCCGTCGACTTCCTCTGCTTCGACGCCGCCCGCAAGTCGTTCGAGGCGATGACGTCGGGCGACGCGGACATCTGCTTCCTCGCCGTCGAGCCCGCGCGGGCCGCCGAGGTCGCCTTCACCGCGCCGTACGTCGTCATCGAGGGCGTGTACGCCGTGGCGCGAGGCTCCGACCTGACCACCCCGGCCGACGTCGACCGGCCAGGCGTGCGCATCGGGGTGAAGCAGGGGTCGGCCTACGACCTCTACCTCACCCGCACCCTCCAGCACGCCACGCTGGTGCGCGGGGACGAGGGCGTCGACGCCTTCCGGACCGAGGGGCTCGAGGTCGCGGCCGGCATCCGGCAGCCGCTGAGCGCCTACGTCGACGCCCACCCCGACCTGCGCCTGATCGACGAGCGGTTCATGCAGATCCAGCAGGCCGTCGGCACCAGCCTGACCCGCCGGCCCGAGACCGTGCAGCTCCTCCGCGACGTCGTCGACGAGCTCAAGGAGAGTGGGTTCGTGGCCGACGCGCTGGTCCGGTCGGGCCAGGAGGTCGGGCTGGTGGCTCCTATCGAGTGACCGTCATCGTCACCGCCACGTCGTGCGGCGGGCCGGGAGTGTCGTCGTCGATGCGCAGCCGGGCCTCGTAGGTGCCCGGACCGGTGACGCCGCGCGCGTCGAGCACGACCGTCACCGTGCGCCGGTGCGCGGCCTTGACGGTCCCCGATGTGGGACGCACGTGCAGCCACGGCACGTCGGACGGCTCGGCGCAGTCGCCGTACCCGGGGAGCAGCTCGACGACGGGGTCGCCGAAGAAGCCCTCCGAGCCGCCGATCCTGTAGAACCCGCAGGCGCCGCTGGTGCGGTAGCGCGGGAAGCCTGCGCTCGGCAGCGAGCTCCAGGTGTCGGTGCGCGGGTCGTAGGTGACGGCCTCGTTGGTCAGCAGCGAGCCGCGGTCCACCGCACCACCGACGACGACCAGCCGACCGTCGACCACCGACACCGCGCTGCCCCAGAGGTCGAGCGGCATGTCCTCGACGCGCTGCCAGCTGTCGGTCTCGGGGGTGTAGGCGAAGGTGGCCAGGCCGTCGGCCTCCGGACCGATGCCGCCGGCGCAGTAGACCTTGCCCCGCATCCCGCCGCACGACGCCCACGCGGTGTTCTGCGGGTAGTCGGCCAGCCGCTCCCACGTGTCGGTGCCCGGGTCGTAGCGCATCACGTCGCGGGCGCCGCAGTCGCTGACGCAGCCCCCGATGCTGTACAGCCTGCCGTCGAGCACGGCGCTGCCCGGCGCACCCAGCGGCGTGGGGTTCGGTGCTCCCGACCGGTAGCTGTCGGTCGCCGGGTCGTAGATCGTCGTCGCCGCCAGCGGCACGCCACCGGCGCCCCAGCCGCCCGTCATCACGAACTCGCCGTCGATGAACGCGCTCGACGGCTTCTGCCGGGGCTCCGGCATCGGCGCGATGGGCGACCAGGAGTCGCCGGCCGGGTCGTAGGTGTACGCCGTGTCCAGCGGAGGACCGGTGATCGCCCCGCCGAACGTGTAGAGCCGGCCGTCGTGCACCCCGGCCGCCGTGTCCTTGATGGGCTGGGGGTGCCGGGCGACGGTCACCCAGGGCTCGGCGTCGGTGCCGGCCTCACCCGTGGCGTCGGTGGACGCTCCGCCCGACTGCAGCGGGCTCGTGTCGGCCGGGATCCGGCGCACCTCGCCGCCCTGACGGGTCAACGCTGAAGGTTGCGCCCCGGACTCGTACTCCTCGATCTCGTACGACGCCGGCCCGTGGCCCTTGTTGGTCAGCACGAAGGTCCTGGTCACCCGCTGACCGGCGGGCACGGTGGCGGAGATCGAGCGCGTGGACACCTCCAGCTCGCCGGTGGTCAGCTCGAAGTCGTGCTCGACGACCTGGTCGGCCGCGAGGCGGAGCCGGTCGTGCGCGGGGGAGTGGTCCGGTGACGACGCGGTGAGGTCGACCCTCCCCAGGAGGCTGGAGAACAGCCAGTAGGAGCCGTCACCCCTGCGCGGGTCCGCCGGAGTGGGGACGCTGGTCGCGTCGTCGGTCGGCCGGTCGTCGCTCGCGACACGCGCACCGTTGAGCGCCTTGCCGCGCGTGGACACGGTGCGGCCGACGACGAGGGCGCCGGACCCGGGCTCGCACGTCGGCTCGCCGACGAAGACGTCGTCGACCTGCCACCACCAGTCCTGGCCGGCCCGGTAGTAGTGGAAGCGGACCTGCACCTGCGGCTGGCCGGCGGCGGTCGGCAGCGGCACGCGGACCTGGCCCGGCCCGCGCACGTTGTCGGTGGCGCGCCAGACGTTGGCCCAGGTCGTGCCGCCGTCGACCGAGACGTCGGCGTCGGCGCGCTCGAGGAAGTTGGCCTTGAAGTCGCTGGAGAACTCCAGCACCGGGGCCGCCGCCTGCGACAGGTCGAACGTCGGCGAGACCAGCGAGGTGTCCTGGGCGCCGCTGTCGCGGCCGTAGTGGAAGCTGTCGACGATCGCGAAGCCGCCGTCGCCGCCCGTGAGGTTGCCGCGGTGGCCGGGGTCGTCGAAGCGCCAGGCCTGCCCGGCGCCGGTCGCGTCGGTCACGGTCCAGCCGGGCGGCGTCGTTGCCGGGTCGAACGACTCGACGGTGCCGGCGGGGCGGGCGTAGCCGGGCGCCGTACACGTGGAGGCGTCGACGTCGAGCCCGACGTCGGCGGTGGTGGCTCGCGTCACCGGGACGTCGCGACTGGTCGGCGTGTAGCCGGGGTACTCCGACTCGACGCGCACGACGTAGCTGCGGCCGACCGGCACGCGCACGCTGTAGTGACCGGTGGCCGGGTCGGTGAACGTCTCGACCGGTGTGCCGTCGAGGCTCACCTTCGCGTAGACCGGCCACGCGTGCGCTCCGGTGTCGCGCACCGTGCCCGACAGCCGCGCGTACGGCGACGTCTCGAGGGCGATGTCGAGCGCCCGGGACTGGTCGGCGGCCAGGTCGATCGTCGTCTCGAAGGTGTCGAAGCCGAACGCGGAGACATCGACGGCGTACTGCCCGGCCGAGAGGCGGACCGAGTAGTGGCCCTGCGCGTCGGTGGTGACGGTGCGCACCGACGGCCCCGTGAACTCGACGCGCGTGTCGCCCAGCGGCTTGCCGGAGTCGCCGTCCCGGACCGTGCCTGCGACGACGCCGGTCTCGTCGCCACGTGGCGCGGCGGCCACCGCCGCGAGGGCGTCGACCTGCCCCTCGCCGTAGACGTTGTTGTCGTCGGCGTCGCCGCCGCACTGGTTGTCCAGCTTGTCGCGCGCGGTGTCGTCCAGGAGCAGCCGGGTCGCCTCGATGTCGCCCACCAGGCTGGGCGCGGCAGACCAGGCGAGCGCGATGGTGCCCGCGACGTGCGGGCCGGCCATCGACGTACCGCTGTAGACGCCGTAGGTGCTGCCCGGCAGGGTCGAGCGCACGTTGGTGCCGGGCGCGGAGATGTTGGGCTTCGTCTCCTCCGTGGTGCCGGGGCCGCGGCTCGAGGTGGGGCTGATGTCGCCGTTGGAGGCGTAGTTGCCCACGGAGTACGACTCGTCGTACTCGCCGGGGTCGCCGCTGGTGCGGCACCCCGGGCCGCTGTTGCCGTTGGAGAAGGCCGGGAAGATGCCCGACGCCACCCAGGCGTCGACGAACGCGTGGTACCAGTCGTTGCCCGCCGGGCCGCCCCACGAGTTGTTGATGATGTGGGGGCGCTTCGCCGGGTCGGGGTTCTCGCCGGCCAGGTCGGTCGGCGCCAGCATCCACTGGGCCGACGCGGCGAGGGCGAGGTCGGAGCAGCTGTTCGACTCGCAGCCCTTGGCCGCGATCCAGGTCGCACCCGGCGCCACACCGACCTGGTTGCCCGCTCCGCCGTCGC
Source organism: uncultured Actinomycetota bacterium (assembly GCA_963825755.1). GTDB lineage: Bacteria > Actinomycetota > Actinomycetes > Propionibacteriales > Nocardioidaceae > Nocardioides. The sequence continues at coordinate 148,201 of CAWGUS010000024.1, forward strand.
CGACGATCGTGCCCATCGTGTGGCTGCCGTGGCCGGCGTTGTCGCAGGGCGCCAGCGACGGGGTGCCACACACGAGGGAGGGGTCGAACCAGCTGTGGTTGTGGTCGAACTGCCCACCCCCCAGGCTGCCGCGGTACGACGCGGCGAGGGCCGGATGGTCGAACTGCACGCCCGAGTCGATGTTGGCGACGACGACGCCCTCGCCGCGGTCCGCGTAGGTCTGCCAGACCTGGTCGGCGCGGATGTCGGCGACTCCCCACTCCACGTCGTCGACCGCGGCCAGCCGCTGGGCCTTCTCCGGCTCGGCGAGCGGGACGCTGCCCGCGGGGCGCACCGACGAGACACCGTCGTCGGCCGCGGCGGTCATCGCCAGGCTGCGGCTGCCGTTCTCGACGTAGATGCTGTTGTCGATCCACAGCGGCGTGACGGTCGCGCCCTGCGCGCGCAGCCGGGCGACCACCGCCGACTGGCTCCTCTCGGCCGTCTCCTTGAGGGCGTCGACGACGGCCTGGCCGCGCTGGGTCCAGTCGTCGATGCGGCTGGCCGCGGTCAGGTCGGCATGACCCTCCAGCTCGACGAAGAACGCATCGGCGCCGGGTGACGCGAGCTCGGCACGCAGCTCCGGGGTGATCTTGGCGCTGTCGTCGGCGGCCGGCGCAGCCGCCGCGGCCGGCACCGCGAGGAGCGCCGCGAGCAGCACGATCGTGGCGCCGAGGCTGGTGGTCCACGCGCGGGGGTGGGGTGATCGCACAGGCTGCTCCCGAGTGAGGTGTGCCGGGGACGGTTGGCCCCGCCGTGACGCTGCCACCGGGTGCCGACGCTGTCTATGCTGACGGCTGGCCCGGTCCGGCCATTGGCCGGTATGGGCCATCTCCCGAGGAGGCTGGCATGCCGGACACCCTTCTGATGACCGCGCTGGGCGTGGCCGAGTTCGACGAGCGCGTCTACCGCACGCTGCTCGCGCACCCCGAGCAGCCGGTGGGTGAGATCGCGCGGCTCGTCGAAGCGCGCACGGTGCGCGTCAGCCAGGCCCTGCGCCGGCTCGACGAGCTCGGCCTCGTCGGTCACCTGGGCGACCGGCCGCGGCGCTACGTGCCGGTCATGCCGGAGGTGGGCGTCGAGTGGCTGGCCCGGATCCGCGACCAGGAGATCCTCGGCGCCCGCGCGGCCACGTCGCAGCTCAACGCGGAGTACCGCGCCGGGCGCAGCGACGACCCCGGCGAGCTCGTCGAGATCCTCTCCGGCGAGATCGCGGTCGCGCACCGGTTCGCGGAGATCCAGCAGTCGTGCGAGCGCGAGCTGCTCATGTTCGACCGGCCGCCGTACGCCGCGGCTCCCGACAACCCCGGACAGAACCCGGTGCTCGCGAGAGGCGTGCGCTGGCGCACGATCTACTCGCCCGAGTCGCTGGAACGGCCGCACGCGCGGGAGCACGTCGACTCGCTGATCGAGGCCGGCGAGGAGGCGCGCACGCTGCCCGGGCTGCCGATGAAGCTGGTCATCGTCGACCGCCGGATCGCGCTCCTGCCGCTGAGCCTCGAGAGCGGGCTGGCCCAGAGCGCGGTGATCCACAGGTCGACGCTGCTGGACGCGATGGTCACCCTGTTCGATGTCTTCTGGGCCCGCGCCCTGCCGCTCGGCCGGCACAGCGCCTCGACCGCCGGCGAGCTCGGTGACGAGGAGGAGCGCGTGCTGGGCCTGATGGTGGCGGGCGTCAAGGACGAGGCGATCGCGCGCGAGCTCGGCATCGGCCTGCGTACGCTGCGCCGGCGGATGCAGCACCTCCTGCACCTGCTCGACGCGGAGACGAGGTTCCAGGCCGGCATCCAGGCGTCGCGTCGCGGCTGGGTCTAGGAGGCCTCGAGACGCTCGACGTCGGAGTCCGACAGCTCGGCCGCCACGGCGCCGAGCAGGTCCGGCAGGTGGCTGACGCGCGTCGTACCCGGGAGCGGCAGGACGTCGACGCCGCCTCGCCGTGCTGCGTGCCGGACCCACGCGATCGCCACCTGTCCGGTGGTCAGGCCGCGCGCGGCGGCGATCTCCGCGAGCGCTGATCCTTCCTGCGGGGCGTGGAGGGCACCGTGACCGGTGGGCGAGTGTGCGACCACGGTCACCCCGAGCTCGGCCACCGCCGGCAGCACGCGCTCGACGTCGCGCCCGACCAGCGACCACTCCTCCTGCACAGCGGTGACCGGGTGCACCGCGTGCGCGCGACGCAGGTCCTCCTCGGTGACGTTGGAGAGGCCGACGGCGCGGACCTTGCCGGCGCCGACGAGCCCGGCCATCGCGGTCACCGTCTCCTCGATCGGCGTGCTGTCGCTGCGGTGGTGCAGGTAGTACAGGTCGATCGCGTCGACGCCCAGCCGCTGCAGGCTCGCCTCACACGCGTCGCGGACGTAGTCGGCGTCGGCGCGCACGCTCCAGTCGCCGCCATCGCCCCACACGACGCCGAACTTGCTGCACAGCAGCACCTCGTCCCGTCGGCCGCGGATCGTCCGCCCGACGAGCTCCTCGTTGCCGTACATGTCGGCCGTGTCGAGCATCGTGATGCCCGCATCGAGCGCAGCGTGTACGACGGCCACCGGGTCGCGGTCGGGCTCCTGCCCCGGCTCGTCGCGCAACCGCATCAGCCCCAGGCCCAGCGCGGGCCGGCCGTCGGCCACGAGCCTCTGTCCGTCGAGTCCGACCATGCCCTGCACGCTAGGTCTTCAAGCGGACATGAGGTCAACCGCGGGTCACAGCCTCGGGTCCACCGGCTCCGACTCGAGCGCGAGGACGGCGAAGACCGCCTCGTGCACGCGCCAGAGCGGCTCGCCGCGGGCGAGCCGCTCGAGCGACTCCAGCCCGAGCGCGTACTCGCGCAGCGCGAGCGACCGCTTGTGGCCGAGGTTGCGGTCGCGTAGCCGGTCGAGGTGGTCTGGCTCGGTGTAGTCGGGGCCGTAGATGATGCGGAGGTACTCCCGCCCGCGCACCTTGATGCCCGGCTGGGCAAGGCCGCGGCGCGCGCGGCTCAGGTTGGCGAACGGCTTGACCACCATCCCCTCGCCCCCGTCCGCGGTCAGCGCCTCCCACCACTCCACGCCGGCCGCCACGGAGCCCGGGTCGCGGGTGTCGACCAGCAGGCGCCGCGTCGTACGCACGAGATCGGGCGATGCCGCGACCAGCCGGTCGGCGAGGTCGAGGTGCCAGCCGTGGTCTCGGCCGTGGTGGGTGCGGCCCTGGGTGGCGAGCAGCTGGAACGGCGCGAGGCGCACGCCATCGAGACCGTCGGTGGCCCAGCAGTAGCGTCGGTACGCCGCGGTGAACGCCTCGGCGTCGTCGGCGCGAGTGCGGGTCCGCTCGAGCAGGTCGCCGACGTCGATCCCGCGGCCGAGCGCCGTTGCCAGGCCAAGCCCGGCCGCGGGCAGCACGTGCCGCGCTGCCGCGCCGACGGCGGCGTACTGGTCGCGCAGCAGGTCGCCGGCCTTGGCGGACCAGGGGAGGAGCTCTGCATCCAGCAGCAGCCAGCCGGTCTCGAGCTCGTCCCACAGCCCGGCGGCCTCGATCGCCGCGCGGAGGCGCCCGAGCAGCTGCTCGGTGAGGTCGCGGCCGAAGAACGAGCGCCCGGTGCGGGTGTAGACGGCGCCGGTCTCGCCGCCGGTCGCGCCGAAGCGCTCTGTGGCGACGGAGGCGTCCCGGCACACGAGGACGACGGCCCGCGAGCCCATGTGCTTCTCCTCGCACACCAGCTCGTGGATGCCGGCGTTGTCGAACGCCGAGAACGCCTCGTCGGGGTGCTCGAGCAGGTCGGGCCTCTGCGACGTGGCTGCGGGCGCCATGGTCGGCGGCAGGTAAGGCACCCAGCGCGGGTGCAGCGCGAACCGGCTCATCACCTCGAGCGCCCCCGCGGCGTTCTCCTCGCGCACCGTGACGTTGCCGTGGTGGGCCGTCTCGACGATGCGCTTGCCGAGCACGTCCTCGATGTCGAGCTGGTCGTGGGCGCGCGCAGCCGTGGTCGGGAACGGTTTCGCCGGCTCGTACCAGACCTGCTCGGCCGGCACCGAGACGACGTCCTTCTCGGGGTAGCGCAGCGCCGTCAGCCGACCGCCGAACACGCACCCGGTGTCGAGGCACAGCGTGTTGTTGACCCACTCCACGTCCGGCGTCGGCGTGTGCCCGTAGAGCACCATCGCCGAGCCGCGGTAGTCGTCGGCCCACGGGTAGCGCACCGGCAGGCCGAACTCGTCGGTCTCGCCGGTGGAGTCGCCGTAGAGCGCGAAGCTGCGGACCCGGCCGGACGCGCGACCGTGGTAGGCCTCCTTGAGGCCGGCGTGCGCGACGACCAGCTTGCCGTCGTCGAGCACGAGGTGCGAGACCAGGCCGTAGCAGAAGGCTGCGACCGCGCGGCGGAACTCCTCGCTCTCGCGGCCGAGCTGCGCCATGGTCTCCTCGAGGCCGTGGCTGAGCTGGACGGCTCGACCGCCGAGTGCCTTGACGAGCTTGTTCTCGTGGTTGCCGGGCACGCACAGCGCGTGACCGGCGGCGACCATGCCCATGACGAGTCGCAGCACGCCCGGGCTGTCGGGCCCGCGGTCTACGAGGTCGCCGACGAACACCGCGCGCCGTCCCTCGGGGTGGCTGGCGTCGACCGGCCGCCCGTCGCCGTCCCGGACGACGGTGTAGCCGAGCCGGTCGAGCAGGGTCTCGAGCTCGGAGCGGCAGCCGTGCACGTCGCCGATGACGTCGAACGGGCCGTGCTGGTCGCGATGGTCGGTCAGCAGCTTCTCGCGCACGATGGTGGCGCCGGCGACCTCCTCGACGCTGCCGAGCACGTGCACCTTGCGGAAGCCCTCCTTCGCCAGCCCGCGCAGCGATCGGCGCAGCTGGTCGCGCTGCCGTCGTACGACGCGGGCTCCGAAGTCACGGTCCGGCCGCTCCGCGTTGCGGGCGACGCACACCGACTCGGGCAGGTCGAGCACGATCGCCACCGGGAGTACGTCGTGCGCCCGGGCGAGCTCGACCAGGCTGCGCCGGGCCTCCCGCTGCACGTTGGTCGCGTCGACCACGGTCAGCCGGCCGGCGGCGAGACGCTTGCCCGCGATGTAGTCGAGCACGTCGAACGCATCGGCGGTGGCGTCCTGTGCGTTCTCGTCGTCTGACACCAGGCCGCGGCAGTAGTCGCTCGACAGCACCTCGAAGGCGCCGAAGTGCTCTCGGGCGAACGTGGACTTGCCCGAGCCGGAGGCGCCGACCAGAGCCACCAGGCTGAGCTCGGGGATCGCCAGCTCGCTCATGACGCCTCCTCGCGGTTCATGTCGGATCGACGGAAGACAGCCATCTGGGTGGGTGGCCCGACCTCGGGATCGTCGTCGCCGACAGGCAGGAACCGCACGGAGTAGCCGGTGCGCTCGCACACGGCCGACGCCCATTCGGCCAGCTCGGCGCGAGTCCACTCGAAGCGGTGGTCGCGGTGCCGCATCGTGCCCGCCGCGAGGTGCTCGTAGCGGACGTTGTGCTCGACGTTCGGGGTCGTCACGACGACCGTGCGGGGGCGGGCCTGCACGAAGACGGTGTCCTCGAGCGCGGGCAGCCGCTCCGGGTCCAGGTGCTCGACGACCTCCATCAACACCACGGCGTCGTAGCCGGAGAGGCGGGTGTCGCGGTAGGTGAGCGACGACTGCAGCAGCCTGAGGCGCGCGCGCTGGCTGTCGGGCATCCGGTCGAGACCCAGCCGGCGCTCGGCCAGCTCCAGGGCCCGCGGCGACACGTCGATCCCGAGCACCTCGCTGAACACGGCGTCCTGCACCAGCTCGCGCAGCAGCGCCCCCTCGCCGCAACCGAGGTCGACGACCCTGGCCGCCCCCTCCTCGCGGAGCACGTCGAGCACCGCCTGCTTGCGCAGCGCGACCAGCGGCAGCGCCGTTTCCGACGAGGTCTCCTCGGGCTCGGCAGGCCGGTCGTCGATCTCCGTCAGCCGAGCGGTCGCCGTAGCGACGTAGTCGCGCTGGTGGGCCAGGTAGCGGCGAGTGACCGACTCGCGCTCCGGGTGGCCCGGCAGCCAGGCGCCCGCTGCCCGGATGAGCTTCTCCACCTCGTCGGCCGACACCCAGTAGTGCTTGGAGGAGTCGAGCACCGGGAGCAGCACGTAGAGGTGCGACAGCGCCTGCGCCACGGTGAAGTCGCCTCGTCAGCCGCAGGTCGACGTAGCGCGAGTCGCCCCACTCCGGGACCGTCTCGTCGAGGGCGATCGGCGTGGCGTCGACGCGCCAGCCCAGCGGCTCGAAGAGATCTCGCACGAGCGGACACCCCACCCACCGTCGGCAGCACCGGCACCCGGACCTCCAGCGGCAGGGCCCGGTCGACGAGCTCCGGTCGCGCGTCACAACGGCCGGCCATGGCGGTGCGGAACACCTTGCCGAGGGCGACGGCGAGCATCGACGACGCGGCGTACGGCCGGTCGTTGACGTACTGGCCCAGGGCGAACGTGTCGCCGGCGTGCCTCCGGCCGCGCACCAGCGCGATCGGGTCGACCTCGAGCAGCAGCGCGACCGTGCAGCGCTCGTCGGACGCCTCCGGGTAGAAGACGTGGGCGATCCCGGCCGACACCTCGAACTGCTGCGCCCGCTCCGGGTGCTTGTGGAGCAGGTAGCCGAGCCCGGTCGCGTCGGGGGCGGTGGAGGTGAGGGTCAGGTACACCGCGTCATTGTCCACGAGGGTCGGGCGCGCGCCGCTCGATATTCGCGGGCCCGGCTGGCAGGGCTTGGCGCGGTGGGCGCGGATCCGCTTCGCGAGCTGGGGCGTCAGTACGGGCTTGGCGGCCCGCGCCTTCATCACGTCGACTGCGACGTCGGTCCCGGGCCGGCCGCCCTCGTCGGTGGCCGCATCGATCCCCTGCAGCACGAAGATCGCGATCCAGGCCATCGCCCGGACGTGCAGGTCGTCGGCGGGAAGGCCGGCTCGCTGCGCCAGCACCCGGAACCGGGCGACGAGGTCGACCCAGCGCCGGCCGTTGGTGCGGGTGTCGTGGCCCTCGGGGTCGCGGTCCTCGACGCCGAAGGGCCGATCGTGTTCATCCTGCCGCTGCTCCTCACGGGCATCCTGTTCGGCCTGGCCATGGACGACGAGGTCTTCCCCGTGTCCCGCATGCGCGAGGAGTTCGTGCACGGACGGGAGGCGCGCGAGTCCGTCGTGATCGGCTTCCAGCACAGCGCCCGCGCCGTCACCACCGCCGCCCTGATCATGATCGGCGTCTTCTCGGGCTTCATCCTCGGCGACGACCCGATCATCGAGACAACTCGGCTTCGCGCTCGCCATCGGGGTGGCCGCCGACGCGTTCCTCGTCCAAATGGTCCTGGTGCCGGCAATCATGTCGATCGTCGCCCGGAGGATGTGGTGGATGCCGTCGGGGCTCGACCGCGTCCTGCCCAACGTCGACATCGAGGGCGAGGGCCAGGTACGCCGTCCCGCGGCAGCGGAAGGGCTAGCCTCTGCGGATGCCTGAACCGAGCCTCGTCATCACTGCCGGCACCCTTCTCGAGGAGCACGTCCGCGAACGGGTGGTCGCCGCGGTCGCCGCGGTGCCGGTCGACTTCGGCGGCGGCTCCAGCGCCAGCAAGGCGCTGGTGGCCGCGGACCTGATCGCCTCCGCAGGGATCGAGCACGTCGTCGAGGTCGGCGTCTGGCGCGGACGCTGGCTGCTGCCGGTCGCTGCGGCGTTGGCGGGCCTCGGCCGGGGCACGATCACGGGCATCGATCCGTACGACGCCGGCGAGGCACTGCAGACCGACGCGCGCCCCCTCCTCGACGACCTGCGGGTCTGGGCCGAGGAGACCGACTGGGACACCGTCCACGCGGAGGTGCTGGCCCGCATCGACGAGCTCGGGGTGGCCGGACACTGCACCCTGGTGAGGGAGCCCTCGGCCACCGGAGTGGCCCGCTTCGCAGACGGCTCCCTGGGCATGGTGCACATCGACGGCAACCACGATCACGGCGTGGTCGCGAGGGACCTGGCGGACTGGACGCCGAAGGTGCAGCCTGGCGGCTACCTGGTCGTGGACGACATGTCCTGGCCGGCGGTCCGCCGAGCGGCCGAGTGGCTGCGGGACGAGTGGGAGCTCGTCATCGAGCTCGTCGACGTGTCGGCCAGGCTCAGTGCCGGGGAGTACAACGACTTCGCCGTGTTCCGCCGCCCGGCATCCTGACCGCTCGCCGCAGATTCCCGACCGCTCGTCCCCGGGACCCGGACGGGTGGTGGTCGCTGGCCGCCCACCTCGGCACTGTGAAGGCAGTCACATCACAGCGAGGAGGACCAGATGCTGCTCTCGGGACGCATGGGGCCGGCGCGTTCGCGCGCGACCCTGACCACCGTCATCGCCATCACGACCGGGCTCGCGCTGGCTGCGTCGAGCAGCCCCGTGGCGGCCGCCGAGCGAGCGCCGTCGACGCAGCCACGCGCCGTCACGGTGACCCTGACGGAAGCCACCAACCTCGCTGCGGCGCAGGCGCCCGACGGCTCGTACGTCGTCGACCTGCACGGCATGCTCTACCGGGTGCCCGCGGCCGGCGGCGCGGCCCAGCGCCTCACCGAGCCGGTCGACGAGGTGGCCCGCCCCGACGTGGCGCCCGACGGCCGGATCGTGTTCCAGTCCTACCGCGACGGCCGCTTCCACATCTGGACCGCCGACGCGGCCGGCGGCAACCTCACGCAGCTGACCACCGGCGGGTACGACGACCGCGAGCCGCGCTGGTCGCCCGACGGCAAGCACGTGGTGTTCTCCTCAGACCGCGAGGGCAGCTACGACATCTGGAGCATCGAGGTGGCGGGCGGCGCCCTCACCCGCTGGACCACCGGCACCGGCCAGGAGTTCGAGCCCTCGTGGACGCCGGACGGCACGCGCGTCGTACACGTCGACGGCAACCAGATCTCCAGCACCGGACGCGACGGCACCAGCCAGGTGCTGGTGCCCAAGCCGGCCGACGCGACGACGACCCTGCACTCGCCGGCGGTCGCGCCCGACGGCCAGCGGGTGGCGTACGTCGAGCAGCAGGGCACCCGCTCCGACCTCAAGATCGGCACGCAGGCGGTCACCTCGGGCGAGGACGTCTTCATGTTCACCCCGGAGTGGATCGACGGCGACCGGCTGCTCTACACGGCCGACGGCGGCATCCGGACCAAGCCGGCTGCCGGGGGAGCGACCGCCGAGGTCCCCTTCTCCGCGAGCGTCACCCTGCCCGGCGGCAGCTACGACAAGAAGAAGCACAACTTCGACGCCAAGCGCTTCCGCAAGCTCACCGGGGTGCTCACGCCGCAGCTCTCGCCGAACGGCAAGCGGGTCGCGTTCGTCGCCCTCAACGACCTGTGGCTGATGAAGATCGGCCGCAAGCCGAAGCGGCTGACCGACGACTCCTACCAGGAGGTCAACCCGGTCTTCTCGCCCGACGGCAAGCGGCTGGCGTACAGCTCCGACCGCAAGGGCACGGAGGACATCTACGTCCACACGCTGAAGAGCGGCAAGGACCGACGGGTCACCGCGCTCGACACCGCCGAGGTCTCGGCCTCGTGGTCGCCCGACGGCCGGTCCATGGCCTTCCAGGACCAGACCGGTGCGACGTACGTGCTCGACCTCGCCAGCGGTGACGTGCGCGAGCTGGTCTCGTCGCTGTTCGGTCCGGGTCGCCCGACCTGGTCGGCCGACTCCAAGACGATCGCGTTCTCCGCGGTGCGGCCGTACTCCGCGCGGTTCCGCGAGGGTGTCAGCCACATCCTGGCCGTCGACGTCGCCACCGGGAGACAGACGTTCCAGGCGCCCGGCGACCGGCACGACTCGATCTCGACGCGCGGCGACGACGGGCCCGTGTGGTCGCCGGACGGGAAGTCGCTGGCCTTCGTCATGAACTCCACACTGCGTGTGATGCCGGTCGACTCCGCCGGCACGCCCACGGGCGCCGTACGCCAGGTGAACGGTGAGGTCGCCGACGCACCGTCGTGGAGCGGTGACTCCCGCAAGCTCCTCTACCTCTCCAACGGCGCGCTGCGGCTGGCCGATGTCGCCAGCGGTACGGCGCGCACCGTGCCGGTGCGCCTCGGCTACCGACCGGAGGTCGAGCAGGGTCGGAAGATCATCCACGCCGGCCGCTTCTGGGACGGACAACGCAAGAAGCTACGGCGCAACGTCGACATCACCGTGGTCGGCAACCGGATCCGCAGCATCACACCACACCGACGCCACGGCGCCGGCAAGGTCGTGGACGCGTCGAAGCTCACGGTGATGCCGGGGCTGATGGACTCCCACGTTCACCAGGCCTACGAGTCGCGCTTCTTCGGCGACCGGCAGGGGCGGATGAGCCTCGCCTGGGGCGTCACCTCGACGCTCTCCGTCGGTGACCAGGTCTACCGGGCCATGGAGGACCGCGACTCGCTGCGCGCAGGCGCCCGGGTCGGCCCGCGCTTCTACGCGACCGGCGAGCCGATCGACGGCTCGCGCGTCTACTACAACTTCATGCGTCCGACGTTCACCGACGAGCAGGTCGGCCTCGAGCTCTCCCGCGCCCGGAAGCTCGACTACGACTTCCTCAAGTCCTACGTGCGGCTGCAGGCATCGCGGATGAAGCTCGTCATCGCCGCCGCGCACCAGCTCGGGGTGCCGTCGTCCTCCCACTACCTCTCGCCCGGCGCACTGATCGGGCAGGACGGCACCACCCACCTCGCCGCCACCCAGCGGCTGGGCTTCGCGCGCACCATCAGCGCGACGGGCAACAGCTACGACGACGTGCCGGCGATGTACGGCGGCGGCAACCGCACGGTCACCACGACCCTGTTCACCACCGACTTCCTGACGAAGGGCGAGCTCGCGGGGGACCGTCGGCTCAGGCTGCTTCCGCCCTGGAAGCGGGAGTCGCTCGTCGCGGACGTCGCCGACCACGCGGCCGATCCCCGGGACCCGCAGTGCGCCACGGCTCCGTGCAAGGAGGTGCAGACCCTGGAGCGCATCTCGAAGGCCGGCGGTCAGGTGCTGGTCGGGACCGACTCGCCGATCGACAACGTGGCGATCGGCGTGCACAACAACCTGCAGGAGCTGGTGGGCTACGGCTGGACGCCGTACGACGCCCTGCGTGCCGCGATCGTCACGCCCGCTCGCTACCTCGGCGTCTCCGACGACGTGGGCACCCTCAAGCGGGGCAAGGTCGCCGACCTGATCGCGGTCCGTGGCAACCCGCTCAAGGACATCAACGCGGCGGCCCGGGTGAAGAAGACGATGGTGGGCGGCGAGCTCCATACGCAGCGCAGTCTCCTCAAGCCCTTCACCGGCAAGGCGAGCGCCCTCACCGACGACACGGCGGACGTGCCGGCCCTGGCGCAGCAGGTCACCGAGCGTGTCGACCCGGCCATGGCGAAGCGCTACTGGTGGCACGCCCCCGAGGTGGTGGCCGAGCAGTACGAGCACTCGTGCGACGCCTACGAGGCGCTGGAGCACCAGGCCGGCTAGGACGCGGCTCCAGGCGTACGACGGTGACGCCGGCGTCGTCGAGCCCGATGACGGAGCCGACGAGCAGGTCGGGGCGGAGAGTGCCCGCCGTCGTCACGAGGTCCGGCATCGCCGGGTAGTCGCGGGCGGGCATGCCGTGCGAGCCGTAGATCTCGACCTCCCTGGCGACCACGACGCCCATCGGCAACGGGGGAGTGGCGTGCGCGCCGAGCGGCAACCCCACCTGGAAGTGCCGGCCGCGCGGGCGCAGCGACGACACGGAGGCGACGGCCGCGTCGGTGGACCCGAGGGCGTCGAGGGACACGTGGGCGCCGCCGTCCGTGGCCCCGACCTCGCGGTGGCGCCCCGGGTCAGGGGGCGCGCTCTGCCGGTGCGTCGACAGTGTGCAGATCCGCCCCGGCTGAGCCGCCGGACGACGGGGACGACGGCCCTGGTAGCGGAGCCGGGGTGCACGGTTCGCCTGATGCCCGGACCGGTCTCGGCCCGGCAGTAGGACAACAGACGGTTGACAACAGACAAATGATGTCTGATGCTTTCGTCTGAAGGTGGCAGCCGTCACCCGGATCGGCACACCGGGCCCACCGCCGGGCGACAAGGGCTAGGGGGCCTGCGACCATGCGCATCACCGGTTATCGCACGTTGACCACCGTGCACGACTGGGGACGTCCGATCGGCGACGTCAACGGCGCCGTCAACTCCGGCAAGACCGCCGTGCCGATCGTCGTACTCACCACCGACGCCGGCATCGAGGGCATCGGGCTGGGCCACCACCAGGGCCTCGACGACGTCTTTCCCGCCCTCGAGGGCGAGGACCCGCTGGCGGTCCAGGCCTTGTACGACCGGATGCTGGCGTGGGTCTTCAAGTCCGGGCACTCCGGGGCCGTCTTCGGCGCCATCGGCACCCTCGACATGGCGCTGTGGGACCTCAAGGCCAAGGCCGCCGGCCAGCCCCTGTGGCGGCTCCTCGGTGCCCGCGACCGGGTGGTGCCGGCGTACGCGTCCGGCCTGGACGGCCCGCTGTCAGACGATGAGCTCACGACGCTCCAGGAGCGGTTCGCCGAGCGTGGGTTCACCGCGGTCAAGCTGAAGGGCGGGCTCGACGTCGAGTCCGACTTGCGACGCCTCAACCTCGTCAGCGACATCTTCCGCGAGCGCGTCGGCGCGGCACCGGCGCTGATGCTGGACGCCAACGAGTCGTGGTCGCGCAAGGAGGCGGTGCGGCACATCGGTCGCCTCGAGGACGCCGTCGACCTGGCGTGGGTCGAGGAGCCCGTCCGGCGCTGGGACGTCGACGGGCTCACTCGGGTCTCGCAGTCGGTGCGCGCCGCCGTCGCGACCGGGGAGAACCTCACCGGGCTCGAGCAGTTCCGCCCGCTGCTGCAGGCCGGGGCAGCGGACATCGTGCAGACCGGAAGCGTCTGGGGGATCACCCACTTCCTGCGCGTTGCCGCGCTCGCCCAGGCCTTCGACCTGCCGGTGAGCCCGGTCGGCTACAACGCCAATCCGCTGGCCCACGCGGCCGCCGTCGTCCCCAACCACCTCTCGCTGGAGGTGCAGGACCTCCATCTGCCCTTCGGCTTCAAGGCCGACCAGGAGATCGAGGACGGCCACCTGGTGCTCGGCGAGACCTCCGGGCTCGGCCTCGTCGTCGATGAGGCGGCGATCGAGCACATGCACGAGTCCGCCGACTGGGGCCTCCACGCCGGGCCGCACGTGCGCCCCGACCGCGCCGGTCGACGGCTTGTCAGCAAGCCCTCGCCTCAGCCGAACAACCCCTGACCCAGTCACCCGAGAGGACCCTGTTCATGTTCCCGACCGACCGCGGCACCGCCGTGGTGACCGGAGCCGGAGGCTCGTTGGGGCGGGCGAGTGCACGTCCGCCTCGCCCGAGACGGCTTCGCGGTCGGCCTCCTCGACCTGCCCGGGCCCGGGGCGGAGGAGACGGCCGCCGAGCTCGACGCCGCAGGCGGTCCGCACCTGACCCTGCCGGTCGACGTGCGCGACGCGGACGCCGTCTCCGCAGCGCTCGCCACTGCCGAGGACCGGCTCGGACCGGTCGAGGTGCTGCTCAACAACGCCGCCATCTACCCCGCGAGACCGTTCCTGGACATCCCCGTCGCCGAGTACGACGACGTGGTGGCGGTCAACCAGCGGGCCTACTTCGTCGCGGCGCAGGCGGCCGCCCGGCTGATGGCGCCGCGCGGGCGAGGCTCGATCGTCAACATCGGGTCGATCACCTTCACCGGCGGCTGGGACAGGCTCGCCAGCTACGTCTCGACCAAGGGCGCGGCCGTCGCACTGACCCGCGCCCTCGCCCGAGAGCTCGGCCCGCTCGGCGTCCGGGTCAACGCGATCGCCCCGGGTGCGTTCCCGACCAAGGCCGAGGAGATCCACGAGGACCCGGAGGCCTACTCCGCCTTCGTCCTCGGCCACCAGTCCCTCAAGCGGCGCGGCCGTCCCGACGAGGTGGCCTCGGTGGTCTCCTTCCTCGTCGGCGGCGACGCGACGTTCGTGACGGGCCAGACCCTCAACGTCGACGGCGGATGGAACATGCAGTGAGCGATCTCGACATCTTCGGACACCGACTCTCGCCGCGGGCGCTGCGCGAGCGCACGGGCGACACCGAGAGCGTGGCCGGCGTACGCCAGGTGGTCCTCGACAACGGGTCGGAGCGCGGTGTGCGCGCGGTGCAGCTGCGCACCTCCGCCGGCTTGGAGGTCGAGGTGCTCGTCGACCGCGCCCTCGACCTCGGTGCCGCGCGGCTGCGCGGCGTGCCGTTCGGTTGGCGCAGCGGCAACGGCTTCCGGCACCCCGGCCTCCACGAGAACAACGACGAGGGCGGCCTGTCGTGGCTGCGCGCGCTCGACGGGCTCCTGGTCTCCGGCGGTCTCGACCACACCCTCTTCGGTGGCGACGTCGACGCCTCGGCCTACGGCTACCCGCCGAAGCAGACCGTGAACCACGGCCTGCACGGCAGGCTCACCGCGATCCCCGGCCAGCTGCTCGAGGCCGGCGAGGTCTGGGACGGCGACCGGTGCGTCCTGCGGGTGCGCGGCGAGGTGGTGCAGGCGACGTCGTTCGGCGAGCACCTGCGGCTGACCCGGACGATCGAGGTGGACTTCGACGGCGTCGAGATCCGCCTCCACGACGTGGTCGACAACCTCGGCTTCGACCCGACACCACACATGTTCCTCTACCACCTCAACTTCGGGTGGCCGGTCGTCGACAAGGGCACCGAGCTCGTCGCGGCCATCGCCGAGACCCCGTGGTGCACGGACTCTGTGGCCGGGCAGGGCATCTCCTACCGCACCATGCCCGACCCCCAGCCGCGGTTCGTCGAGCAGGTGCACGAGCACACCCTCGTCGCGGACGCCGACGGGCGGCACCGCGTCGCCTTGGTCCGGGGGGACGAGCAGCTCGGCGTCGAGGTGTTGTGGGACGCCACCGCGATGCCGCACTTCTTCGAGTGGCAGAACCTCCGCACCGGCCAGTACGCCGTCGGGCTGGAGCCGTCGACGCACGCCGTCGCCGGGGATGCCGCCGCCCGCGAGGACGGCTCGATGACCTGGCTCGAGCACGGCGACTCACGGACGTACGCCACCACGATCCGCGTCCTCGACGGTGCGCACGCGACGCGGGCGGCGCGCGAGGCGATCCGCGCCCTCGGAGACCAACCCGACTGACCCCACGACCCCGCACTGCCGACCCAGCCCTGACGACCCAGGAAGACACCGATGAACACCACCTCCCGCATCCTCGAGGGCTACCGCGTCCTCGACTGCTCGATCGCGATGGCCGGCCCCTTCGCCGCGCAACGGCTCGGCGACCTCGGCGCCGACGTCGTGAAGGTCGAGCCGGTCACCGGGGAGTGGCAGCGGCACGCCGCGGCCGGCGGCGCGCGCGGCAACAGGATCAACGTCTCCTTCCTCTCCCTCAACCGCAACAAGCGCTCGCTCGCGGTCGACCTCAAGGCCGACGCCGGCAAGCAGGTGCTGCTGCGGATGGTCGAGACGGCCGACGTCTTCCTCCAGAACTACCGGCCGGGCGTGGCGGAGCGGCTCGGCGTCGACTACGCGACGCTGTCGGCGATCAACCCGCGCCTGGTCTACGTGTCGATGTCGGGCTACGGCGAGGACGGCCCGGACGTCGACCAGCCCGGCCAGGACCTGCTGCTGCAGGCCCGCTCGGGCGCGATGCTCTCCACCGGGCGCGCAGGCGAGCCGCCCCAGCCCGCAGGCCAGTACCTCGTGGACGCGGTCACGGCGTCCACGGCGTTCGAGGCCGTGCTGGCCGCGCTCCTGCACCGCGAGCGCACCGGCGAGGGCCAGCTGGTGAAGGTCAACATGCTCGACGCCATCACCACGCTGCAGATGCAGGAGCTGTCGGTGTTCACCGCCGGCGGCGTCGCACAGCAGCGCAGCGCCGAGCCGCACGCCCACGTCTACATCCGGGCGCCCTACGGCACCTTCAAGACCTCCGACGGCTTCCTCGCCCTCGCGATGCCCGACCTGCCGACGCTGGGCCGGGTCATCGGGGAGCCGGCGTTCCTCGAGATGTGTTCGGAGGTGCACGGCTGGACGCACCGCGACGAGGTCCACCGCCGCACCGCCGACCGGCTCGAGCTCCGCACGACCGCCGAGTGGCTCGACCGAGCTCAGCGCCGCGGGCATCTGGTGCGGACCGGTCCACGACTACCGCGCGCTCGTCGACGACCCGCAGATCAAGCACAACGGCACATTCGTCGAGTACGACCACCCGACCGAGGGGCGGGTCACCACGCCCGGTTTCCCGTACGCCTTCTCCCGCACGCCCGCCGCCATCGAGCGGGGTGCGCCGCTGGTCGGCGAGCACACCGGCGAGCTGCTCTCGGAAGCCGGCTTCTCCGACGGCGAGGTCGCCGCCCTCGTGGCCGACGGCGTCGTCGCGGAGACGCGGGTCGACGTGCCGGTGGCGTGATGTCCCCGTCCTACAGCGGCCTGACCTGGGACCATCCGCGCGGCCGCGACGCTCTGGTCGCGCCGCCCGGGCGAGCACCCTCGACCTGACGTGGGACGTCCATCCGCTGAGCGGGTTCGAGTCCACGCCGATCGAGGAGCTCGCCGACCGCTACGACCTGGTCGTGCTCGACCACCCGCACCTCGGCGACGCGGTCCAGCGCGCGTGCCTCCAGCCGATCGACGCGCTGTTCGCGCGCCGGGAGCTCGAGGGCTGGGCGGCCGCGTCGGTCGGTCCGAGCCTGGCGTCGTACGTGCTGGAGGGCCACACGTGGGCGGTCCCGCTCGACGCGGCGACGCAGGTCGCGGCGACCCGCACCGACCTCGTCGCCCCGCCTCCCCGGCTGTGGTCGGAGGTGGTGGACCTGTCGCACCGCGTGCCCGTCGCCCTCTCGTTGGCCGGGCCGCACGCCCTGCTCACCTTCTCCTCGATCTGCGTGGCGCTGGGCGAGGAGCCCGGCGGTCGCGACGGCTACGTCACCGAGCCGGTCGGGAGGCGAGCGCTGGAGCTGATGGCCGACCTCGTCTCCCGCGCTCCCCGCCACACGTGGGAGCTCGATCCCATCGGCCTGCTCGCCGGGATGACGGACGACGACGCGGTCGCCCACTGCCCGCTGGTCTACGGCTACGTGACCTACGCCGACACGACGCTGCCGCGGCCGTTGCGGTTCACCGACGCGCCGAGGATCGAGGGCGGCTCGCGCCCCGGATCGACGCTCGGTGGCACCGGGCTGGCGATCACCTCCCGCTGCGCGGTCACGCCGGAGCTTCTCGACCACGTCCGCCATCTCATGTCCGGCCGGGTGCAGAAGGAGTTCCTGCCAGCCCACGCGGGCCAGCCGTCGGCCCGCGCCGCCTGGACCTCGCCGCGGGTCAACGCGCCGGTCGGTGACTTCTACCGCGGGACGCTCGCGACGCTCGAGCGCGCCTGGGTCCGGCCGCGCCACGCCGGCTTCGTCGCGTTCCAGACCGGCGCGGCCGAGGTGGTGCGCGAGGCAGTGACCGGTTCGACGTCGCCTGCGGCCGCCCTGCGCCGCATCGACGACCTCCACCTGGCCTCGCTCGACCGCACCGCGCCGGAAGGAACGCGATGACCGCACCGACCCGCCCCCCGCAGTCGACGTCCGAGGAGGTGCTCTTCGAGCAGCGCGGGCATGTCGGGGTGATCACGCTCAACCGCCCGGCCAAGCTCAACGCCGTCACGCAGGAGATGTCCGACGCGCTGGTCGCGCTGGCCCGCTGGTGCAACGACGCCGACGAGATCCGGGCGGTGGTGCTCACCGGCGCGGGTGATCGCGCCTTCTGCGCCGGGTCGGACATCGCCGAGCTCGACAGGTACGCCACCCCGTGGGCGTTCCGCAACCGCGAGGACTACTGCGACTCGCTCAAGGTCCTGCGCAAGCCGGTCATCGCCGCCGTCAACGGGTACGCCCTCGGCGGCGGGCTCGAGACCGCGCTGATCTGCGACATCCGGCTCTCCTCGACCACCGCGTCGTTCGCCGCCGCCGAGGTCAAGCTCGGTTGGATCGGGGGCGGTGGGATGTCGGCCCTCCTCGACCGGTCGATCGGGCCGAGCAACGCCGCGGTGATGCTGATGACCGGGGACCCGGTCGACGCCGCACAGGCGCTCGCCTGGCATCTGGTGAGCGAGGTGCTCGAGCCCGAGGACCTGCTGCCCCGGGCGCTCGAGCTCGCCGGAACGATCGCCGACCGGGCGCCCATCGCGGTCGAGACCGCCAAGGCCAACCTCGCCGCCGCCGCGAACATGCCGCTCGAGCAGGCGGTGTCCTACGAACGCGACGTCCAGACCGTGTGTTTCGCCACCAGCGACGCGGCCGAGGGCCGAGCCGCCTTCGTGGAGAAGCGCCCGCCCCGATTCACCCGAGCCTGACGGAGACCATCGATGACACTGACCGACTGGATCCCCGACGTCGTGGACACGCTCCCGGCGGCCGCCGGTGCCACCCTCGTCGGGAGGGTGTGGGACCCGAAGGCCGCAGGCCCCAGCGTCGTCGCCGTCCGCGAGGGGGCGGCGTACGACGTCAGCGCCGCCTTCGCGACCGTCCGCGACCTGTGCGAGCAGCGCGACCCGGCGGCCGCGCTCGCCGGGGTGACGGGCGAGCGGCTGGCCACGGTCGCCGACCTGCTGGCCAACACGGCTCCCGACCGACGCGACCCGTCGCGCCCGTGGCTGCTCGCACCCGTCGACCTCCAGGCCCTGAAGGCCGCCGGCGTCACGTTCGCGGTGTCCATGCTCGAGCGGCTGATCGAGGAGCGGGCCGGGGGTGCGGCCGACGCCGCGGCCCGGGTGCGCGCCGAGATGACCGAGGTGATCGGCGGCGACCTCGTCGACCTGGTGCCGGGCTCGCCCGAGGCCCAGCGGCTGAAGGAGGTGCTGCGCGAGCGCGGCATGTGGAGCCAGTACCTCGAGGTGGGCATCGGACCGGACGCGGAGATCTTCACCAAGGCGCAGCCGCTCGCCTCCGTCGGCACCGCCACCGAGGTCGGCGTGCTGGCCTCGTCGCGGTGGAACAACCCCGAGCCCGAGGTCGCGCTGGTCGTGGCCTCCACCGGGCGGATCGTAGGGGCGACGCTCGGCAACGACGTCAACCTCCGTGACGTCGAAGGCCGCTCGGCGCTGCTGCTGCCCAAGGCCAAGGACAACAACGCCGCGTGTGCCGTCGGACCCTTCGTGCGGCTCTTCGACGCCGGCTTCGGCCTCGACGACGTACGCGCCACCACGGTGTCGCTCGCGGTGGTCGGCGAGGACGGCTTCCGGATGGAGGGCACGTCCTCGATGCGCGCGATCAGCCGCGACCCCGAGGACCTCGTCGCCCAGCTGATGGGCCCGCACCACCAGTACCCGGACGGGGCCGCGCTGCTGCTCGGCACGATGTTCGCGCCGACCGACGACCGCGGTGAGCCCGGCATGGGCTTCACCCACCATGGCGGTGACGTCGTCCGGATCTCGGCCCCCGAGCTCGGGACGCTCGTCAACGTGGTGCGGGAGAGCGAGGAGTGCGCACCCTGGGACTTCGGCGTCGCCGACCTGATGCGCAACCTGGCCGGACGGGGGCTGCTGTGACGCTGCTGTCGTCCTGCGATTCCGCGACCGGTGAGGTCACGCCGACCGCCCGCCGGGCCACGACGTCCGAGGAGGTCGACCGGTGGATGCCGCCGTGACGACCAGGCCTCCACCGCCATGCCGGCTGCCGCGGGCAGACGTGCAGCGGTCGGTCACTGCTGCTCCGCGGCGAGGTTGTGGCGGATCCAGTTCTCGATGCCGGCGACGTGGGCGAGGGACAGGGCGGCGGCGATGCTCGGCTGCCGGTCCGCGATGGCGCGCGCGATGCCCCGGTGCTCGCGCTGGGTCTGGTCGAACGAGCCCTGCTGCGTGACGCCGCGCCAGATCCGGGCACGCTGGGTGCGGTTGGAGACGCCGTCGATGAAGGAGCACAGCACGGTGTTGGCCGACGCGCGAGCGATGAGGTGGTGGAACTCCAGGTCGTTGGCGACCACCTCCTCGACCGACGCGTCCGGCGAGATCGAGTCGACGAGGGCGATCAGGTCGGCGGCCTCCTCCGACGTCATGAGGAGGGCGGCCTTCTCGGCCGCGAGCGGCTCCAGCCCACGACGTACCTCGAACAGGTCGAGCACGCTCGTGTCCTGGTGGAAGTCGATGGCGAAGCCCATCGTCTCGAGCAGGATCTCCGGGGTGAGGCTGGTGACGTAGGTGCCGTCGCCCTGCCGGACGTCGAGGATGCGCATCATCGACAGCGCGCGGACGGCCTCGCGCAGCGAGCTGCGCGAGATGCCGAGCTGGAGCGCGAGGTCGGCCTCGCGAGGCAGCCGGGCGCCAGGCGTCAGGCTGCCGTCGAGGATCATCTGCTTGATCCTCTCGATGGCCACGTCGGTCAGCGCCACGTCCTGGTCCCTCTCGCGTCGGTCCTCGGTGCCGGGCTCAGCCGGCCGGGCGCAACCGTAGCGTCGCCATCCCGCCGTCGACGGCGAGCGCGGCGCCGACGGTCGAGCCGGACGACGGTCCCGCAAGGTAGGCGACGGCCAGCGCGACCTCGTCGGCCTCGACGAGCCGGCCGTGCGGCTGCCGGGCGTCGAGTGCGGCCCGCTCCGCCGCCGGGTCCTCGGCGTTGTCGAGCAGGCGCGTCACCCAGGGAGTCGCAGCGGTGCCCGGGTTCACGCAGTTGACGCGGACGCCCTCACGGACGTGGTCCGCCGCCATCGCGAGCGTGAGCGACTGCACGGCACCCTTGGTCGCGGAGTAGACGGCCCGCTGCTGGATGCCGGTGGTGGCGGCGACCGAGGCGACGTTGACGATGGCTGCGGACGGCGACTGCCGCAGGTGGGGAAGCGCGGCGCGGCTGACGCGCACGGCGCCGAGGACGTTGACGTCGAAGACGTGACGCCACTGCTCGTCATGGTTGTCCTCGACGGTGCCCTGGGCGCCGATGCCGGCGTTGTTGACGACGACGTCGAGCCGACCGAAGGTGCGCACCGTCTCCTCGACCGCGGCGCGTACGCCGTCGTCGTCGGTGACGTCGGCTCGGATTCCGTGCGCGTCGGGGTGCGCGCCCGACGGGTCGAGGTCGACCGCCGCCACCCGGGCACCTCGGGCGAGCAGCTCGGCGACGATCGCCGCGCCGATGCCGGAGGCGCCACCGGTCACGAGCGCCACGAGGCCGTCGTACTCACCCACGGGCGGCCCGGCGCTCATGACCGCGCCCCCCACGCGACGTACTCCTGGCGCTGCCTGCCGAGCCCGTCGATCTCGATCTCTACGACGTCGCCGGGCTGGATGTAGGGGAACCGGCCGGACAGGGCGACGCCCTCCGGGGTGCCGGTCATGATCAGGTCGCCCGGGTCGAGGGCCATGTACTGGCTGAGGTGGTGGATCACCGTCGCCACGTCGAAGACCATGTCGGCGGTGTCGGAGTCCTGCCGCGGCTCACCGTTGACGAACGAGCGTAGCGGGAGCTTCTGGTGGTCGACCTCGTCGGGAGTGACGAGCCACGGGCCGACCGGGCTGAAGCCCGGGGCAACCTTGCCCTTGCTCCACTGGCCGCCGGAGACCTCGAGCTGGAACGCCCGCTCGGAGAGGTCGTTGGCCACGACGAAGCCCGCGACGTGGTCGAGGCTCTCGTCGGGGGAGTCGAGGTACGACGCGCGCTTGCCGATCACGACGCCGAGCTCCACCTCCCAGTCGGTCTTCTCGCTGCCGCGGGGGATCGTCACGGTGTCGTTGGGGCCGGCGATCGTGTTGGGCGCCTTGAAGAAGATCACCGGCAGCGCCGGTGGCTCGGCACCGGACTCGGCCGCGTGCGCGGCGTAGTTCATGCCGATGCAGACGATCGCGCCCGGGCCGGCGATGGGCGCGCCGACGCGCAGCTCGTCGGCGCCCTCGACTATCGGGAGCTGGCCCGACTCGAGGGCAGCGGCGGCGCGCGCCGGTCCGTCACCGGTCCAGAACTCCGCGTCGATGTCGCGGGTGATGACGGCGAGGCTGCGCACCTCGTCGTCGAGCACGACGACGGGCACTTCGTCCCCGAGGGGTCCCAGACGTGCGAACTTCATGGATGGCCTCCCACGGCTTATTGATCTGATCTATTGCGGCTCAGTTCGCCCCATGACGACCAGGGACCGATATTGACAGGCTAAACATCCGATGTCTAGCCTCCAATGTGCGGTCGCGGCAGGATGCACCGCACAACCCCAGCCCCGGAGGAGGGCCGATGGAGGTCCCGCGGTTCGGCCTCGGCTGCGCGCCGATGGGCAACCTGTTCCGGCCGCGGACCGACGAGGAGTGCCAGGCCACGCTCGAGGCCGCCTGGGCGGGCGGAGTACGCCACTTCGACACCGCGCCCCACTACGGGCTCGGGCTGTCCGAGCGGCGCGTCGGCCGATTTCTCACCACCCGCCCGCGCGGGGAGTTCGTCCTCTCCACCAAGGTCGGGCGTCTCGTGCGCAACGACCCCGACTGGGACGGCGTGACGCCCGACGACCAGGGCTTCGCGGTCCCTGCCTCGTCGCACCGGCTGCTCGACTACTCCGCCGACGGCGTTCGCCGCAGCCTGGAGGAGTCGCTCGTCCGGCTCGGCCTCGACCGCGTCGACATCCTCTACGTGCACGACCCCGAGCTCTCCGGTGACGCGCGCGCCGTCGAGACCGCGATGGCCGGGCTGGCCGAGCTGCGCGACGAGGGGCTCGTCGGTGCCGTCGGCACCGGCTCGCTCGCCGTCGAAGCGCTGACCGCCACGGTCGAGACCGGCCTCGCCGACCTCGTGATGGTCGCTAACCGCTACACGCTGCTCGACCAGTCCGTCGCCGACGGCCTGCTGGAGGCGTGCGAGCGCCACGGCACCCGGATCGTCGCCGCGGCGGTCTTCGCCAGCGGCCTGCTCGCGAGCACGCCGCGTCCGGACGCGAAGTACAACTACGACGACGTCCCGTCCGACGTGCTCGAGCGGGCCCTGCGGATCGACGAGGTCTGCTCGGCCCACGGCGTCGAGATCGCGACCGCCGCCCTCCACTACCCGCTGCTCGACCCGCGTGTCACCGCTGTCGTCGCCGGCGCCGGCCGGCCCGAGCAGGTCGCCCAGAACCTCGCCCGGCTGGATGAGACGGTGCCCGCTGCGCTGTGGGACGACCTCGCCGACCAGGGGCTGGTGCCGACGTGCGCGTAGCCCTGATGGTCACCTGCATCGAAGACGCGCTGTTCCCCGAGATCGGGCGCAACGTCGTACGCCTCCTGCGCCGGCTGGGAGTCGAGGTCGACTTCCCAGAGGCCCAGACCTGCCGCGGCCAGCCGATGGTCAACACGGGCCGCCTCGACAAGGCCGTCCCCGTGCTGCGCACCGCGTCGAGGGCGTGCACGGCCCGCGCACCCTCGTCGTCGTGGTCGTCGACGACCTCTGACCCACCGCCCGAGAGGACCCTCCATGACCCGTCACGGCTCGGCGATCCGGCTGCTCCCCGGGAAGGAGGCGGAGTACGTCCGCCTCCACGCGGCCGTGTGGCCCGAGGTCCTCGACCGGCTCCATGCCAGCGGGATCCGCAACTACTCCATCTACCTCCACGACGGCTGGCTGTTCAGCTACTTCGAGCATGTCGGGACCGACTACGACGCCGACATGGCGGCCATCGCCGCTCACGACGTCACCCAGCGCTGGTGGGAGCTCACCGGCCCGTGCCAGGAGCGGCTGCCCGGCACCCCCGCGCGTGAGCAGTGGACCACGATGGCCGAGGTCTTCCATGTCGACTGAGCCGTCGACCGTGCCCCGGATCGACGCCCACCACCACCTGTGGGACCTTGCGGTGCGCGACCAGGACTGGACCCGCGAGCTGCCCGCGATCCGTCGATCGTTCGTCCTCGACGACCTCCGCCCGCTCCTCGTCGAGCACGACATCGCCGGCACGGTCGTGGTGCAGACCGTCGCTGCCGCCGAGGAGACCTTCGAGCTGCTCGCGCTCGCCGCCGCCAGCCGGGAGATCCTGGGCGTCGTCGGCTGGGTCGACCTCACCGCCCCCGACGTGGCCGACCGAATCGCCCTTCTGCGCGAGGCGTCGGGCGGCGAGCTCCTCGTGGGCCTCCGCCATCTCGTCCAGTCCGAGCCGGATTCCGACTGGCTGATGCGTGCCGACGTACGCCGGGGACTCGAGGCGGTGGCCGACGCGGGACTCGTCTTCGACCTGCTCGTCCGCCAGCACCAGCTCGCCTCCGCGGTCGCCGTGGTCGAGGCGGTGCCGGGAGGGCGCTGGGTGCTCGACCACGCCGGCAAGCCGGTGGTCCATCCCAGCGCGTTCGACGAGTGGTGTCGCCACGTCGACGCCCTGGCCGGCCACCCGGACGTCTCCTGCAAGCTGTCCGGCCTCGTGACCGAGGTCGGGCCGGCCCAGCCGGTCACCGATGTCGTGCCCTGGGCCCGGCACGTGCTGGAGACCTTCGGGCCGGACCGCACGATGGTCGGGTCCGACTGGCCGGTCTGCCTCCTGCGGTCGTCCTACGGCGAGGTGGTCGCGCTCGCCGACGACGTCCTCACCGAGCTGTCGCCGGGGGAGCGCGACCTCGCGTGGGGCGGTACGGCGGTTCGCGCCTACGGGCTCTGAGAGCCACCCCGCCGGACGAGCCGGCGACCTCGGAAAACTGGGAAAACGCTTGCTGGCGGCTTCGACGTGATGCTAGACACACGTCATATGTCACATCTAAGGAGCTCGGACATGTCGACATCCCCTCGCCGTCGACCGCTGCGCACAGCGGTCGTCCTCACCCTCGCCGCGGTCACGGCAGCGGCCTCGATGCACGCGCTCGCGCCGACCGGCGCGGTTGCCGCGCCGGGTCTGACCGTCCACGTCGCCACCGACGGCGACGACGCGGCCGCCGGCACCCGGGCCGACCCGCTGCGGACCGTCGAGGCCGCCCGCGACGCGCTCGCCGGCAAGACCTCCGCCGGTCGCCGCGGCACGGTGGTCATCGGCGGAGGCGACTACGTGCTCGACGACGCGATCGACCTCACCGGCCCGCAGCACTCCTGGGTCACCTACCGCGCTGCCGCGGGCGAGGACGTACGCCTGACCGGTGCGCACGCGCTCGCCGCCGAGGGCTGGCGGCCGTTGGCCGACCTCTCCGCCGAGGAGCTCGCGTCCCCGAGCATGTCGTCGCACTCGAGGCTCGACACCCCTGACCTGCGCGAGGGCGTGTGGGTCTACGACCTCGGCGCCGAGGGCATCGACCCCGGCACGCTCTACAAGAACGGCTTCAACTGGCTGCCGCAGCCCTTCGCGCCGGAGCTCGTCGTCGACGGCGGCACGCAGACGCTGGCCGAGTACCCCAACGGAACGGGCTGCACCGGCGCCGACTCCGGCTGCTACCTCTTCGGCGACGGCGGCAAGTGGAAGGTGCCCGCGACCAACGACCTCATCCAGTGGACGTTGCGCGACCGCTTCGGCATGGAGCCCGACTGGGCGGTCAGCGGGACCACGCCCCGTGCGCAGTTCGAGGACAAGAAGCAGCAGCTCGCCAACCCTGAGGACCGCGACACCTGGTCCCAGGAGGAGATGCGGAAGATGACCCCGCCGCTCTACGAGGTCGGCGGCCGGCTCCTCGAGGGCGACCGCTACCAGGGCTGGGCGCCCGAGGGCGTGCCGGAGATCGTCGACCACGGCACCCGCGGCTTCGGGCAGTACTCGCACATCCCGGTCCAGGCCGACCCGCAGGAGCTCACCGACGTCGACAACACGACGTACGAGACCGAGGCGTGGCTGTCGGGCTACCTCGGCAACAACTACGCCAACGACATGGTGCGACTCCTCTCGTGGAGCGGCACCACGATGTACGCGAAGTACCCCTCGATGTACTGGCCGCGCAACGACTACACCAAGGTCAAGGCGATCAACATCCTCTCCGAGATGGACGCCGAGGGCGAGTACTACATCGACCGCCACGCCGACAACGACGTCCTCTACCACAAGCCGACGGGCGGGTCGATGGAGGGCAAGCAGGCCACCCTGCGGGCGTTCGACGACAACATCCTCCGCCTCGAGGGCACCACCGGGGTCACGCTGCAGGGCCTCACCATGTCGGACTCGCTGATCAGCGCCGTGCAGCTGCTCGACGCCGAGAGGACCCTGATCGACGGGGTCGAGGTGGCCAACGTCAGCATGGACGCGATCCGGATCGGCGAGACCACCGAGTCGATCACCGCCCTGCCCGACTACGAGACCGTCCGCGGCGGGCACGACAACGTCGTGCAGAACTCCTGGCTCCACGACCTGGGCGGCGGCGGCGTGCTGCTCGGCGGCGGCGACCGGGCGACCCTCGAGCGCGGCGACAACATCGCGCGCAACAACGAGATCGCCCGCTTCAGCAAGCTGGCGACGTACACGCCCGCGGGCTACCTCTACGGCGTCGGCAACTCCTTCGTCGACAACTACGTCCACGACGCGCCGCACATGGCGGTGCAGATCATGGGCAACGACATGAGGGTCAACGGCAACTACTTCCACGACCTCGTGAAGAACGCCGGCGACCAGGGCGTCGTCTACACCGGGCGCGACTACACCTACCTGGGCAACGAGGTCGCCTACAACCTCTTCGAGAAGATCGGCGGCTCCAACGACGCGTTCTACATGGACGACGGCGTCTCGGGCATGAGGTTCCACCACAACGTGGTCAAGGACGCGCACTCCGGCGTCTTCTTCCAGTCCGGCCACAGCAACACGGCCACCGACAACGTGTTCATCGACGTCCAGCAGACCGGCCACGACCAGCTCTACCACCGCAACGGCGAGAAGGGCCTGCCGGTCTCCAACGGCTGGGTCGTGCAGAGCCGCTACAACGAGTTCCTCGACGTGCGCCCCGGCGAGAAGTACAGCGCGACGCCGGAGAACGTGGCCCGGTGGCACCAGCACTACACCGACGGTCGCACGCGCTACTCCGACGGCACGCCGATGGTCTTCCCCGAGATCGACGACTGGTACGTCCCACGTGTCGCAGCGACGGGCGAGGACTGCAAGGCCGCCCACTACGCGGTCGACGCGACCAACGGGTGCGACCGGAGGAGCGTGTGGGAGGACCCCGACTCCCTCTACGTGCCCGCCCGCAACGTGATCGACCGCTCGGTGATCATCGGCGGCGGCGAGTACCGCGCTGGGCAGAGCACGTTCACCGCCCCCGACGCGACCTACCGGCTCGACACGTGGAGCGACCGGATCAACACCAACCTCAGCAAGCCCGCCTCCACCGAGGCGGCCGGGCTCGACCTGGAGACCCTGAAGTTCTCCTTCCGGGGCGAGGTGGCGAAGACCTTCGGCCGGAAGTGGGTGGCGACGTGGAACCGCCACGTCTCCCTCGACGGCGTCGGCCTCCCGGGAGGCCCGGCATGAAGCCCATCTCCCGGCGACGGGTCCTCCAGGTGGCCGGCACCACCGCCGCCGCCACCACCCTGACCGACGCGGCTGCCACGGCGGCCACGACGGAGCCGGACGTCGAGTCGGAGCCGGACACCAACCCGATGCTGCTCTGGTACGCCGCTCCCGCCGAGGACGCGGACCCCGAGAAGGCCTGGCTCGAGGCGTTGCCGGTCGGCAACGGGCGCCTCGGGGCCATGGTCTTCGGCGGGATCGCGACCGAGACCCTCATGCTCAACGAGGACACCGTCTGGGCGGGGCACCCGCACGACTACGCCGACCCGGCCGGGGCGGAGGCACTGCCCGAGATCCGGCGGCTCATCTTCGAGGAGAGGTGGGGCGAGGCGCAGAACCTCGCGGACGAGGCCTTCATGGGTCGCCCGACCGAGCAGATGCAGTACCAGCCGGTCGGCGACCTGCTCCTGGACTTCGCGAGACTCGAGGGGGAGCCGGGCGACTACCGTCGTTCGCTCGACCTCAGGACCGCCATCGCCAGCACGACCTTCGTCCTGGACGGGGTCCGCCACACCAGGGAGGTGTACAGCAGCCATCCCGACCAGGTCCTGGTGTGCCGGCTGACCGCCGACAAGCCGGGCGTGATCTCCTTCGACGCCCGCTACGAGTCGCAGCAGCAGACGACCGTGCACCCGCACGACTCCCGCACGCTCGCCCTGGAGGGAGTGAGCGGTGAGGCCGAGGGCCTCGAGGGCAAGGTGCGCTTCGTCAGCCTGGTGCGCGCCCTGGCCGAGGGCGGCACGGTATCGGTCGTCGAGGGCGCCCTCCGCGTCCGAGGAGCGACGGCCGTCACGCTGCTCGTCTCCATCGGCACGAGCTATCGCAACTATCTCGACGTCAACGACGACCACCTGGCGAAGGCGCAGGCGCCCCTGGATCGCGCCAGCTCGCGCGGCTACGGACAGCTCCGCCGAGCCCACGTCCGCGACCACCAGGAGCTGTTCGGTCGGCTCGACATCGACCTGGGCACCTCGGACGCGGTGGACCTGCCGACCGACGAGCGGGTGCCGGCGTTCGCTGGCGGTGGCGACCCGCAGCTCGCGGCGCTGTACTACCAGTTCGGTCGCTACCTGCTGATCGCGAGCTCGCGCACGCCCGGGCAACCGGCCAACCTGCAGGGCATCTGGAACCGGCACATGCTGCCGCCGTGGCAGTCCAAGTACACGCTGAACATCAACGCCCAGATGAACTACTGGCCCGCGGGGCCCGCCAACCTGGCGGAGTGCTGGCAGCCGCTCTTCGCGATGACCGAGGAGCTCGCCGAGTCGGGAGCGCGCACCGCGGAGAAGATGTGGGGTGCCAAGGGCTGGGTCGCGCACCACAACACCGACGCGTGGCGCGGAACCGCTCCGGTCGACTTCGCCTTCTACGGCGTGTGGCCGATGGGCGGTGCATGGCTGTCGCTGCTGTTCTGGGAGCACTACGAGTACACCGGGGACGTCGACAACCTGCGCGAGCTCTACCCGGTGATGAGAGGGGCGGTCGAGTTCTTCCTCGACACGCTCGTCGAGGACCCCACCAGCGGCTACCTGGTCACCTGCCCGTCGCACTCCCCGGAGGTCGCCCACCACGAGACGGAGGAGGCGGGCGGCACCAGCATCTGCGCCGGTCCGACGATGGACATGCAGATCCTTCGGGACCTGTTCGGGGCCTTCGTGCAGGCCGCCCGGGTCGTGAGGGCGGACCCGGAGATGGCGGCGCAGGCGAGTGCCGTGCGTGATCGGCTCGCGCCCAACCAGATCGGCCACCTCGGCCAGCTGCAGGAGTGGCTGGTCGACTGGGAGGAGGCCGCGCTGGCCACCAGCCGCCACGTCTCCCACCTGTGGGGGGTCTTCCCCAGCGACCAGATCACGCCACGCCGCACCCCCGAGCTGGCGGCCGCGGCCCGCAAGGCGCTCGAGCTGCGCGGCCCCGCGGTGACCGCCGGGTGGTCCCTGGCGTGGAAGATGAACCTCCGGGCACGCCTGCTGGAGCCGGACAACGCCTACCTGCACCTGACCCAGCTCCTGTCGCCCGGCCGCACGGCGCCCAACCTGTTCGACCTCCACCCGCCGTTCCAGATCGACGGCAACTTCGGCGGCCTGTCGGCGATCAACGAGATGCTCGTGCAGAGCCACTCCGGCGAGGTGTGGCTGCTGCCGTGCCTGCCGGACGCGTGGCCCGAGGGGCGCATCCGCGGACTGCGCGCTCGCGGTGGCTTCGAGGTCGACCTGAGCTGGTCGGGCGGTCGCGTGCGGAAGGCCAGGATCCACTCGCTGCTCGGCAACGAGCTCCGACTGCGCACGGACCGTGACGTCGTCGTGACGGGGACCGGGGCGGTGCCGGTGGCGCGCCCGGAGGAGGGCCTCGCGGTGCTCGCGACCCGCAAGGGCGTGACCTACACGGTCCGACGGGCCTGAGCTCTCGGGTCAGGACGCCTGCGCGATCCAGTTGCGCAGGCGTCCTGCCTCGCTCGGGAGCAGCGTCAGGTCGTCGTCGGGCAGGAACTCCAGCAGCACGTCGACGTCGCGGCCGGCCGCCGTGAGCACGGCCAGCACGCCGGTCCACAGGTCGGCGCGCTCCGCGAGGGGCACTCGCGTGTGGCCCGGCCACCAGGAGAAGGCGTGGACCGCACGCACGTGCGGCAGCAGCGCCTCGAGCCCGGCGACGGCCACAGCGGCCGGTTCGCCGACCCTCGGCTGCCAGTAGGTGCCGACGTTGGGGCGGTCCACCTCGGCCAGCAGGTCGAGCGTGGAGTCGACGGTGTCGGCCAGCGTCCCGTCGTGGTGCTCGAACGCCAGCTCGAGGTCGTGCTGGGCGGCGCGGTCCGCGAGGTCGCGGACCCGACCGGCGACCGCGGCCCGTCCGGCGGCGGTCGCGTCCGCCGAGCCTGCCGTACCGGCCCAGATCCGCAGCCGCCGGCAGCCCAGGGCTCGTGCGGCGTCGAGGACCTCGGTGCCGTCGTCGCCGGGCGTGGCACGCCAGTAGCTGCCGTACGACGCCACCGCGAGCCCGGCCGCGGAGGTGGCCGCGGCCAGCTCGCGGAGGGCGTGGCCACCGGAGCCCGTCGGCGCGTGCACGTCGGCCCCCCACTCGACGCAGGTCAGCCCGGCCCGCGCCGCGACCTCGACGACCTGTGCGGCAGGCAGGTGGCGGGCAGTGACCGAGCAGAGGCCGGGGCGCAGCCGCGACACGTCACAGCCTGCCGCGGTAGGTCGTGCCGACCGCCGTCACGTCGGTCGGGCGCTCCGAACGGTCCACCCGGCGCATCCCGTCGTTGGTCTCCAGGAACAACGGGGCCTCCGGGTAGCGCAGCTCGTCGGCGAGGGGTTCCTTGTCGGTCCACGCGAAGAAGTCGCGGCCGAAGACGGCACGGTCCTTGCGGCCGTAGAGGTGCAGGTCGCCGGCCGTCAGCGGGCTGCGGATGCACCAGTGCACGCCGTGCTCGGCCCACACCGCCCGGTTGGTCATCAGCACGGACTGCCGCTCGTCGGGAGCGAGGACCGTCGTCCAGAAGTCCTCGCCCGGCTGCTCGACGTCGTCGGCGAGGAACACCAGGTCGTGGGCGTGCCAGGCGGTGCTCGGGGCGACGTCGGCCTCCGTGCCCCAGTGCGTCGCGGACGCGAAGTAGCCGGCCGGGGCCTGGTAGTGGGCGTACGTCGCCCGGCAGCGCACCATGAACTCCTCGAGCTCGGCGTCGGGACGCACGCGGCACACCTCGCGGATGCCGTGCAGGGTCAGGCCCATCCCGGCGATCAGCATCGGGGTGTCGCTCTTGAGCGTCGCGTCGGGGGCGACGTACCAGTAGCGGTGGAACCTGGTCTGGTCCTCGTCGTCGGTCCAGGCCGAGCGCGCGACGTGCCGGCAGAGGCGGACCGCCTCGTCGAGGTACCGCCGCTCGCCCAGTCGCAGGTGGCCGAGCACCAGCGGCATGATCATCAGGCCGTAGTACTCCGCGGGCTCGAGGATGCCGCCGGCGGCGCGGTCGCCGGCCTGTCGCCAGGTGCCCGACGAGTCGGCGTCGGGCACGCCCGGCTCGTGGTGCCGGGCGATGAGCAGGTCGAGGTCCTCGCCGATCTCGGCGAGCCCGCTGTCATCGCCGGTCACCTCGGCCAGGAGCAGCTTGACCCACACCCGGGCGTACTCCTGGTTGCAGGTGCCGTCCTCGGCAGGGCGCCCGCCGCCGAAGGTGTGCAGCGCGACCAGGTTGCGTCGCACCCCGTCGACGATCCGGTCGGCTTCGCCGGGATCGAGCAGGTGCCGGGCGTGCCGGAGGCCGAGCAGCAGGCCGATGCTGGCGGTGGCGTTGTGGATCAGGCCGGTGGTGGCCGACTCGCCGACCTGGAAGCCGACGTGGGCATACTGGTCGTCGTCCTGGAGGGCGGTGCTCTGGAAGCGCATCATCCGGCGCCACACCTCGGCGGCGCGGTCGTCGGGACGGGCCGAGAGCAACTGCGCCACCGCGCCGAGCGCCGGGGCGGAGAACGCCGCGTGCCCGCTCGTCCAGTCGAGGAACGTGGCCGGGTTCGTGCCCCAGACGCTGTGGTTGTGGAACCCGTTGATGGCACCCTCGTCGGTCACCCACCCGAGGAACCAGCGGGTGAGGTGGGCGAGGTCGGGTTCGGGCGTGGGCACGGTGCTCCTCCGGTGGGTGATGGGTGGCGTCCGGTCAGGCGCTGGTGGCCAGCTGCGTCGGGTCGACCGGCCGCAGCGGCGGCCGGCCCTCGACGAGCGCACGGACCTCGTCGACCGCCGAGCGACCGAGTCGGCGAAGCTCGGCGCCCTGGGAGCCCGCGACGTGCGGGGTCAGGGTGACGTTGGGCAGGTCCCAGAGCGGGTCGTCATCGGGCAGCGGCTCGGGGTCCGTGACGTCGAGGACCGCGCGGAGTCGTCCGGAGACGAGCTCCGGACGCAGGGCGTCGTGGTCGACGACGGCCCCTCGCGCCGTGTTGACCAGGGTCGCCCCGTCGCCGAGCCGGGCCAGCAGCCGGGCGTCGACGAGGTGGTGCGTATCCGGCACGAGTGGCGCGTGGACGGACACGACTCGCGACCTGCTGAAGAGGGTGTCGAGGTCGACCAGCTCGGCGCCGATCCCGGCGGCCTCGGTGGCGTCGATGGTGGGGTCGGAGACCAGCACCGTCAGGTCGAACGGTGCCAGCATCCCGATGAGCGCGCGGCCCGTTGCGGAGGCGCCCAGGATCCCGACGACCGTGCCGTAGCTGCCGTCGATCGTCTCGTCGACAGTGAGATCCGGGGCGACACGCTCCCTGCGGAAGCGCGCGGTGAGCGGCAGCACGCCTTTGGTCGCCCACAGCACGGCGGCGAGGGCGTACTCCGCGACCGGCCGCGCATTGAGGTCGACCCCGCTGGTCACGCGGATCCCGCGCTCCCACGCCTCCTGCCCGAGGAAGTACTTGACCGAGCCGGCCGCGTGCACGACGGCGCGCAGGTGGGGCATCCGCTCGAGCGCGACGGCGTCCAGCGCCGGCGTTCCCCACGCGGTCACCAGCACCTCGACCGCGGCGGCACGTGGATCGTCGTACGACGTCAGCACTGAGCCGGGGGCGAGGTCGACCAGCGTGCCGAGCTCGGCCAGCATCGGCTCGTCGAAGAGCCGGTGCTGAAGTCCCGGGGTCATCGCGAAGGCTGCCTGCACGGCCGGATCCTCTCTGCTGGACGGAGATGGGTGACGAGTCGGGTCTTGCCAAGTTAAACATGGGATGTATTATCTTCGCCATAGTGGCGCCCGGATAGCGCTTTCCCGCGCACGGTTTTGGGGCAGTGGCGCGAAACGCCAGCCACACCCGACAACCCCCGGTCGGACACTTCACCGGGACGAAGGAACGGAGTTCGCTGTGGTTTCACGAGTCATGCGCAAAACGGGTGCCGCCGTTGCGGTCCTCCTGCCGCTCCTGGCGACCGCGGCCTGCGGCGGCGACGCCGACGGCGGCAGCGCCAGCGGCGAGGTGCGGATGCTGGTCAACCTGACCGACAACCTGACCAAGGAGTACTGGAACGGGCTCGTGAAGCCGTTCGAGGACGAGACCGGCATCGACGTCAAGATCGAGGGCCCGACGGGCACCAACGTGAGCGAGACCTTCACCTCCCAGCTCGCCGCCGGCACGGCACCCGACGTCGTGCAGTCGATCTTCCCCGACGACCAGATCGCCCCCGAGGTGCTCGACCTGACCGATGAGAGCTGGGTGGCCGACACGCCGATGGCCGACACCTACGCCCTCGACGGCAAGCGGCTCGTGGCCGGGGTCGGCTCGCAGGCGCAGTCGCTCGTCTACTACAACAAGACCGCCTTCGAGGAGGCGGGTGTCGAGGCCACCCCGCAGACGTGGGACGAGTTCGGCGCCGCCCTCGAGAAGCTCGACGCCGCCGGCTTCACGCCCCTGCAGACGGCCGGGCAGTGGGAGACGGGCCTCCAGCTGCAGCAGCTGTGGCACCCCACCCTCAACACCGAGCAGCCCGAGTGGCAGCTCGCCGTCGCTGAGGGCGAGATGACTCTCGGCGAGGCCTTCGAGCCGATGTTCGAGCGCTACTCCGCCTGGCTGGGCGAGGGCTACGTCGCCAAGAGCGACGTGGGCCTCGACCCCACCACGGCCGACGCCAACTTCATCGAGGGCAAGGTCGGCATGTATCCCCTCGGCAGCTGGCTGGTCGCCAGCCTGGACAGCGCCGGCGACCTGCCCTTCGAGGTCGGCGTCTTCTCCCCGCCCGTCGAGGACGGCATGGCCTACCCCGGGCCGCAGGGCGCCACGATGGCAAGCCCCTACATGGTCTACGCCGGCAGCGAGCAGTCCGAGGACTCCCTCGCGCTCGTGGAGTACCTCGTGACCGACGAGGCGGCGATCGAGAGCCAGCTCGCCGCGGACGGCGTGTTCCGGGCGGGTGCCTCGGGCGAGCAGTCCCCGGTTGCCCAGGAGATCCAGGCGATCATCGACGAGGCTCCCGAGCTGGTGGCGGTCGGTGAGGGCGCGGGCGACATCCGCCTCCCGGTGGTCGGCCTCAACGACAAGTTCACCGAGATCGTGCAGAGCCTCTACACCGACGCCAGCCCCGACGACGCCGCGGCCGCACTCGACGACTGGGCCGAGGAGAACGGCTGATCCCGAGGGAACGACGAGGAGACGACGACAATGGCCCTGATGAGCGCCAGCACCACCGGCCCGCCGGCCGCGGCCCCGGCTCCCCAGCGCGACGCCGGCCCAAACGGGTGGGGCGTCGACCGCCGGAGGCGCCGTAGACCGCGGAGCTCGGCCTGGGTCGAGGCCTCGATGGTCGTGCCCGCGCTGGTGGTCTTCGTCGGCCTCCTCGTCGTCCCCGTCGGGTACGCCGTCTTCTACAGCTTCACCGACTACAACGGCTTCCCCACCCAGACGCCCGAGGTGGTGGGCCTGGACAACTACGTCCGCCTCTTCGAGAGCACCGACGTGCGCGGGTCGATGGTGGTCACCGCGATCGTGGCGGTCGCCGGTTCCCTGGTCGTCAACGCGGCCGCGCTCGGGCTGGCCCTGCTGCTGTGGCGCACGACCCGGTTCACCGCCTTCGCGCGCGTCGTCATGTTCTATCCCCACGTGCTCAGCCTGATCGTGGTCGGCTTCCTCTGGTCCGCGATCCTCGGTCCCCAGGGAGCGATCAACTCGCTGCTCGGCGCCTGGGGCGGGAGCGCAATGCCGTTCCTGAGCAACGAGACCTGGGCGCTCGTCACCCTGATCGGCGTCATCGCCTGGGCGCAGTTCGGCGTGCAGCTGCTCATCTACCTCGCCGGACTCCAGGTGGTGCCCGCCGAGCTGCTCGAGGCAGCCCGGATGGACGGCGCGAACCGGTGGCAGGCCTTCCGGCACGTGACGTGGCCGGCGCTCGCACCGTCGGTCACCGTCGCCCTGGTGACGTCGATGATCTCCCTGTTGAAGACCTACGACGTCGTCGTGTCCCTCACCGGCGGCGGCCCGGCGGGGTCGACCAAGACGTTCGCCTACCAGATCCTCGCGGTCGAGTTCCCCAAGCGGCAGGTCGGTCTCGCCTCCGCCGAGGCAGTGGTGCTGATCCTCGTCGCGGCGGTCCTCGCGTTCGGTGTGCTCGCAATGCGTCGCCGCCACGACCAGGCGGTCCAGGCATGAGCGCCCTGCGCGCGGCCGTCGCTCGTCGCGGTCCGGCCGGGGAGAGGCACTCTCCGTTCTGGTACGCCGCGGTCGGCGCCCTGTGCGTCCTCATGCTGGTGCCGATGTACCTCTTGGTGGTCAATGCCTTCAAGGACCAGCGCGACATTGTCTCCCGCCCGTTCTCCCTCGCCCCCGGCCAGTTCACCCTCGAGCACCTCGTGGCGGCGTGGAACAACCCCGACTTCGACATCGCCTTCGGCTACGCCGTCACCGTCGGGCTGGTCGTCTGCGTCAACCTCGTCTCGATCGGCGTCTGCGCGCCGGCGGCGTACGTCATCGCGCGCTCGCCGCGGGCGGTGTTCCGGGTGGCGCTGCTGTTCTTCGTCTCAGGGATGTTCATCCCCACCCAGGTGATCCTGGTGCCGGTGATCTTCGTGCTGCGCTCGCTCGGGCTGATGTCGACGTTCCCCGGGCTGGTGCTGTTCATGGCATCCGCGACCGTGCCGTTCACCGTCTTCGTGTTCACCGGCTTCATCCGGATGCTGCCGGCCTCGCTCGACGAGGCTGCCGCGATCGACGGTGCCGGGCCCTACCGGACGCTCTGGACGATCATCCTGCCGCTGATGAAGCCGATCATCGCGACCGTCTTCATCCTCAACACGCTCAGCGTCTGCTGGCGCGGCAAATTCAAAGAACAAAACACGAAGCACGAAGGAATTTCAAAAACCGAAGTAGAAATGACTGAACGGGGAAGTGAAAAGCCGTACGACCTGGAGGAGCGAACGTTCCTCTTTGCGAAGCGGGTGCGGGCCTTCGTCAAGATCCTTCCGCGGACGGTTTCAAGCAGGGAGGACGTGCCTCGAACTGGTGCGGGCGTCCGGGTCGGTCGGGGCGAACTACATTGAGGCCAACGATCCCGGGTCTGGAAGGACTTCCGGACGCACATCAAAATATCCCGTAAGGAGTCCAAGGAAAGCCGGTACTGGCTTCGCCTGGTCGAAACCGGGGACGTGACGTCGGTCGAGGAAGAACGCCAATGGCTGATCGGTGAGGCGACTGAGTTGATGAAGGATCTTCGGCTCGATTGTGAGCCGCTGCGAGAAGTGACCCGCTACGAAGTCTCTTTTTTGGCTTTTTCCGCTTTGAGCTTTAGATTTCCTTCGTGCTTCGTGCTTTGTTCTTCGTGCTTTTTCCGAACGCTTGCTCCATGATCCCCAAGCCCAGTAGCAGGCACTGGCCCGCTGAGATAGACGCCGCCCCCGACCGCATCAGCAGCACGAGTTGGGCGCCAGCCACGACCCTGCGGTCTGCCCGTGCGGGTAACCCGGCACCCGCTGCACGGCCCAGCACGCCAGCCCCATCACCGCCGTCGCGGCGAGCATCTTCAGCACCGGCCGACGCTCTCGCCGCAAGCCCCAGCCCGCCGACCCGGCGGTCGAGCATCCAGAGCATCACGACCGCCTGGATCGCGAAGCTGACCAGCGTGCCGACGGCCATCCCCGCTTCGCCGAGCCACCAGAGCAGCGGGATCTCGACGACCAGGTTCAGCACGATGTTCACGACCGACATCACCAGCGGCGTCATCGTGTCGTGCAGCGCGTAGTACGCGCGGTTGACGATCTGCAGCAGGCAGAACGCCCAGATCGCCGCCGGCGTAGAACAGCGACCGATCGGCGCGATCAGGTCGGCGTCGTGCGCCGTGATCTGGCCGTGCTGGAAGAGCAGCCGCACCGCCGGCTCGCGCGACGAGGATCAGCCCGATGCTGGCGGGCAGGCCTTCCCACAGCGTCGCCTCGATGCCCTGCGCGGAGGACGCGCTTGAACCGCTCGCGGTCCTTGTCGAGCGCGTCGCTGCAGAGGCTCGGGAAGATCGCGGTCGCCAGCGCGATCGCGAAGACGCCGAGCGGGAACTGGTAGAGGAACTGGGCGAGGTTCGAGCCGGGCGGCGGCGCCCAGTTCCATCGGGTAGCGGATCGAGTGGCCGAAGAGCGTGAAGTGCGTGACGACGTCGCCCGCGCGCGTCGACGCCCTGCATCAGCACGTAGCTGATGCCCTTGTCGAGCAGCACCGAGAGCTGCAGCACGCCCGCCCCGAGCGCGACCGGGACGCGTCAGCATGAGCATCTTCCGCACCGGCGGCGTCCAGAAGTGCAGCACGCGGCCGGAAGCGGAACCCGACGGCCCGCAGCGCCGGGCAGCAGGATCAGCACCTGCAGCACGCCGGCGACGAGGACGGAGAACGCCGAGCCAGTACGCGAGCGTCGTCTGCAGCTGCGACGACGTCGCGGCGGCGTCGGCGTCGCGCCGTGCAGGCCGAGGAACCGCGCCCCGACGAGCACGACGGCGATGTGGCAGACGTTGAGCACGACCGGCGCGAACGCCGGCGGCGCCGAAGCGCTGGTGGACCTGGAGGATCGCCGCCAGGAACGCCGCCGCCGCAGACGAGCAGCACGTACGGCAGCATGATCGCCGTGAACTTGAGCGTCAGCATGCGGTCGGGCCGCATGTCGCGGGCGAGCAGCATGCATCGCGACGAGGATCAGCTTCGCCGACGACCGTGATGCCGAGCAGGATCGCGCACAGCAGGTTGACGCTGGCGGCGGCGAAGTCGTTCGGCGGGCTCGCCGGTCTCGGCGTCGTCCGCTGCTTGACCGCCTGCGCGTAGAGCGGGATGAACGCCGCCGAGAGCGCGCCTTCGCCGAACAGCTTGCGGAACAGGTTGGGGATGGTGAACGCGACGGTGAACGCGCGAGGCGACGACGCCGGTGCCGAGGTAGTGCCCGGCGACGATCTCGCGCGCCAGCCCGAGGATCCGGCTGACGAGCGTGAAGCCCGCCGATCAGCTTCGCGTGGCCGACGAACGACTTCGCCGGCGCCGCGACGCGGCGGCTCGGTCTCCGGGGCGGCGAGTTCGGGTCGGAGATCGATCGGTCGCGGACATCTGTCGCCGTCGGACATCCGTGTCAGGCTGCTTCGGAGCGAGGCGTCCGGCTGACGCGAGGCCAGGATGCACTCGATTCAGCCCGTTCGCGTCTCGACCGGTCCGTCAGTGCCGGCTGATGCACCCGTAGTGCCGTTCGACTGACTTCTGCTTCAACTCCGCCGCCGCCGCGCGGATCGTCGGCGCCCAGCACCGCGGCCGTGACCGCGACCGCCCTGATGCCCGTCGCCAGCACTTCATCGACATTCTCCGCCGTGATCCCCGCAATCGCGACGGCGGGGATCGTGATCTGCTCGGCCACCTGCCGCGCGTACTCCGAGCCCGGCGACGAAATCGCGCGGCTTGGTCGGGCTGCGGAAGAACGGGCCGACGCCGATGTAGTCCGCGCCGTCGAGCACCGCCTGCTGCGCCTGCTCGATGTTGTGCGTGCTGACGCCGACGATCTTGTCGCGGCCGATGAGCTTGCGCACTTCGCGCGCGGGCAGGTCGTCCTGGCCGACGTGGACGCCGTCGGCATCGCTGAGGATCGCGATGTCGGGCCGGTCGTTGATGATGCACAGCACGCCGTGCCGGCGGCAGAGTTCGACGAGCTGCTCGCGCCCGGCGCAGCAATTCGCCGCTGTCCAGGTCCTTTTCGCGGAGTTGCAGGCAGTCGGCCCCGCCGAGCGATCGCCTGCTTCGGCGGCTTCGAGCCAGGGCCGCGTGCAGACGCGATTCGGTGATCAGCACGTAAAGCCGCACGTCCGCGAAGCCGCATGCGGCGGGCCGGAGCGTCAGCGCGATGCGCTGCTCGAGGTCGTAGAAGCGATAGCGGATCGACTCGACCTGCGCCGCGTCGGCCGGGGCGAGCGTCTTCAGGTATTCCTCGATCGCCCGCAGCGCCTCGCCGAGCCGCTTGCCCGCGGCGGTGACGACGTCCGCCACGTCCTGCCCGCTGCAGCTCCGCTTGCGTCTTGATCGCCGTCCCCACGTCGCCCGGCGTGTCGCGGTGCAGGATCGCCTCGGCCAGACACGCCGCGCCGTCGCCGCCGCCAGATCGTGGCGGATCGCCTTCAGCGCCGCCGCACAGCGCTCGTCGTCCAGCACGAACCGCGCGTAGTCCTCGAGCACCCGCAGCGCCTCGCGGGCGCGGTTGGCGTTGGCGTCGAGCAGTCGCAGGACCGGATCCATTCATGCGATCGGGCACGGGGGGCCGATTATAGGACCAGCGGCATGCAGGACGCATCGCAACGCGAATGCAGCCGCGACGCATGCTCGATCCGCACGCAAGGCGCCATCGCATGAACGTCGCGACGGCATCGAACAAGCGTAAACGCGCGTTCGAACAAGGCTTGCGCAAGATGCCGGACGCCGCGTCTGGCGCAAGCCGCGGCACGATTTGCGCGATCCGCCCGAGCCTCTACAATGCCGCGCGGTATGCCCGAGACCAACCAGATCATCCAAGGCGACTCGCATCAAGGTCCTCAACGACGGGCCCGAGGGCTGGGTCGACCTGGTCTTCGCCGACCCGCCGTTCAACATCGGCTACCTCTACCACGGCTACAACGACGAGCGCAACGACCGACGACTACCTCGAAGTTCAGCGAGGACTGGATGCGGCGGTCCACCGCGCGCTCAAGCCCACCGGCTCGTTCTACCTCGCGATCGGCGACGAGTACGCCGCCGACCTGTGCGTGATCGCCCGGCGGAAGATCGGCTTCCACCTGCGCAACTGGATCATCTGGCACTACACGTTCGGCCAGCAGACCAAGAAGATGTTCGCCAGGAGCCACACGCACATCCTGTACTTCACGAAGGAGCGACGAAGGAGTTCACGTTCAACGCCGACGCGGTCCGCGTCGCCAGCGCCCGCCAGACGACCTACGCCGACGCCCGCGCCAATCCCAAGGGCAAGCTGCCGGACGACACGTGGTTCCTGCGCCCGCAGGAAGCCGCGCCGCACGGCGTACTTCGAGCCGGACGGCGACACGTGGAACGTGAGCCGCGTCTGCGGCACGTTCAAGGAGCGCGAGGGCTGGCACGGCTGCCAGATGCCGATCGGCGTGCTGAACCGGATCATCAAGGCCAGCAGCAACCCCGGCGACATCGTGCTCGACCCGTTCAACGGCTCGGCACGACGGTCGTCGCGGCCGCGCTGCTGGGCCGCAAGTACGTCGGGATCGACCAGTCGCGAGGAGTACGTCGGCTACGCCCGCAAGCGGCTGGAGCACGCGCTGGCCAAGGCCGCCCCGGCAACGCGCGACGGTCAGCGCCGACGCCGCCGTGGCGGCCGCCGTGATCGACCCGAAGCGGGCGAGCAAGGTGATGACCGAGACCGACGCCTTCGGCCGCAAGCGCGTCGCCCGCCGCCGCGCGGCGAAGACGGCGTGAGGTCGTCCGTCCCTCCGTAAAAATCCATTCTGTGATAGCCGCAGGCGGAAGCCAGCGGTCGCCCCAATCGTAAGTCTAACCGTCTAACCCGGAGGATTCACCGCGGAGACGCAGAGAGTGCGGAGAAGGCCAGGGAGGGCAGGGACCTGCGATCCTGGTCCTCAGCCAATTCCGCGGAGCAGGTTGTGCGCGTTACCCGATCTCCAACTATTGCATTCCCCGCGTCCTCTGCGTCTCTGCGGTGAATTCCCCGCTTTCCGAGCTAATACCCCTTCTTCTCCAGCCGCTGGAGCCGGGCGATGTAGCCGATGGTGTCGATGACGACGTACCTCGGCTGCCCGGTGCCGAAGGGGCCGGCCCCGGGGTAGGTGAGGATGTACATGCCGTCGAAGACGAACACGCTCTTCGGCTTGCCCAGATCGACCTTGTTGCTGTTCAGCAGATTGCTCACCGCGTCCTTGACCGCCTGGGGGATGGCGCTGAAGGCGAGCTGGGCGCCGGGGATGCCGTTTACGAAGTTCTGGGCACCGACGATAGCCGCCTGGGCGGTCTGGCCGGCCCCTTGAACGGTGGTCTGAGCCGTCTGCATCGCGGCCTGGGCGGCCGGAACGGCCGACTGGGCCGCCTGAGCGGCCGCCATCTGCTGGCACCCGCCGGCGGCCCATAAGGCGGTGCAAAGCGCGAGCGCGGACGGCACCGCGACGGCCGCACGCCGCAGTCGGCGGCGGCGGGCGAGCGGGGCAGGAGGCGGCGGTCTCGGCGGCACGGGGTCGGGGGTCATCTTCGCCTGGCCTCCGGGATCCGAAAAATGCCGGGGAAATCGGGGACGCTATGGGGCAGAAGATACCGGCACCGCGACCGGAAGCAAAATCGGACGGCCGTCGCGGCCCGGGGCACGACGGATGGCGAATGACGCGGGACGACGGCTAATTCGCCTGCGCGAAGGGGACGCGGGTGGCGCTGGCCCGCAAGGCGGCGTCGTACATGGGGGCGAGACGCTCCCATTTCGTCCCGGTCTGCGGGTGGAGGATCACCTCCACTTCCGTGTCGCCGGCCATCGTCACGCCCGGGGGGCCGATGGCCCGCAGGCGGGTCAGGCGGTCCTCCAACGCGACGCGCAGCTTTTCCGGGTCGGCCTCACAGGTCAGGGCGCCAAAGACGCTGGCCTTGCCGTCGGCCGAGACGTTCACGTCCACCATGAGCGGCGGGTGCCAGCCGGGCGGGAGTGCGGGGCCGCCGGCACCCTTGGCATGAATCGGGACGCGGGCGGCCATGAAGTGTTCGGCGCCGTCGAAGCCGCCGGCCAGCATCAGGAAGATCAGGATCACCATCACCACGTCCACCAGCGGGGTCATGTTCGGCCCCGCACCGGCGCGGCTGCGGCGGAAGGTTTTCGGCGACATGGTCGCCTCCCGGTGAGGGGCAGACGCGCGGCATCACCGCAAACCGCGGGCGCGGCGGGCGTCTGGAACGCTCCACCGCGCACGGGCCGCGGGATCGCCCGCGAATCCAAAATCAGGTCGTCTGGGCGA
The DNA here is from genome assembly GCA_963825755.1 of uncultured Actinomycetota bacterium. Lineage (GTDB taxonomy): Bacteria > Actinomycetota > Actinomycetes > Propionibacteriales > Nocardioidaceae > Nocardioides. The sequence continues at coordinate 190,527 of CAWGUS010000024.1, forward strand.
AGGAAACTTTGGGAAATTTGGCCCGTAAGGCGGCGTCGTACAGCGGCGCCAGCTTATCCCACTTGGTCCCGGGGGCCGGGTGCAGGATCAGCTCGATGTTGTCGGCCTGCTTGGGGTCACTGGCATTCGCGGCCTTCAACTGGGCCAGCTTGGTCGTCAGCACGTCCTTCACCTCCTCGGGGTCGCCGGGGTTCTTGAAGGTGACGCCCAGGAGGTTGGCGTCGCCATCCGGCTTGACGTTGACGTCCACGATGATCGGCGGCTTCCAATCCTTCGGGAGCGGCACTCGCCGCCCACGCCCTTGGCGTGGATCGGGACGCTGCTGGCCATGAAGTGCTCGGCGGTGCCGAAGCTGCCGGCCAGCATCAGGAAGATCAGGATCACCATCACGACGTCCACCAGCGGCGTCATGTTCGGGCCCGAGTCGTAGTGGACCTGCTTGGCGCCTTTGATTTTCATGTCGGTCTCCGTCAGGCGTTCTGGTTTTCGGAAGGGACAATCCGGATCGGGGAGCCTCAGCCCGGCAGCGGCGGGGCCGCGCTCGGTCTTGGCCGACCGCGCCGTAGTTGAGGTTCTTCACGCCGGCGTTGGCGCAATCGACCAGGACCTGCTGAAGCATGGAGAACTCCAGGTCCTTCTCGGCGCGGATCGTGATGCTGAACTTGTCCAGCTTGCCCGCGGCCTTGCGGGCCTCGACGGCCGTCTTCAGCGCGTTGCGCAGCGGGTAGGTCGTGTGCCCGCCGACCTCGCGATGCAGCGGCACCTCCACCGGGTCCTTCGCGTTCTCGTCGAAGGCGGCGGTGACGTCGGCTCGTTGTTGTGCGTCGAGTGGAACTTCATCACCTCGCCCGTGGTCGGGTCCTTCTTCGGCGTCCCGTCGTCGTCGCGGTCGATGTTCGGGTCGGTGACGTTGAGGATGATCGTGTCGCCCAGCTCCTCGATCTTCTTGCCGATGATCGTCTGCGGGCAGTTCCATCTTGGTCGGCGCCGGTCTTCACGCCGATCTTGGCCACCAGCATGAAGAAGATGATCAGGCACATCACGATGTCGATCAGCGGCGTGACGTTGACGCCGCCCTCCTTCATCTCGGGCATCGAGTGTTTTTTCATGGCGCACCTCCTTGTCGGGAAGTGGCAGTGCGATGCGAGTAGCGAGTGGCAGCGCGCGTGGAAGTGCGCGAGACGTAGCGGAGTGCAGGCGTCGGACGCCGCGACTGCTTCACTCGCACCGCCTCACGTCACTCCTCACTTCGCCTCGACTCAGCGCCGGCGGCGGCGCTGCGGGACTGCGGGCGGCCGGCGGGCTTGCGCATCGCCGGGGCCGGCGGGCTGCCGGGGCCGCCGGGGCCGCGGCCGGGCGGCGGCGGCGGGCTTGGCTCTCCTGCGGCTTGACCATCAGCAGCAGCTCTTCGGCGACCAGCGCGCCGCGGACCGTCAGCCGGTCGACGATCGTCCGCAGGATGCCGAAGCCGCCAGACACGGCACGGCCAGGAACAGCCCGAGGAACGTGTGGGCCAGCGCGCGGCGAGATACCGCCGGCCAGGTCGCCGGGGCTGGCGTTGCCGCCGGCGTTCTGCATGTCGTTGAACGCCTCGATCATCCCCAGCACCGTGCCGAGCAGGCCCGAGCAGCGGGCCGAGGTTGCCGATGATGTTCAGGTACTCGATCCTGCGGAACTGCTCGGCCGTCTGCTCGCCGATCGCCGTCTCCATCGCTTCCTTCATGCTGCTGAAGCTCGGGGCGCGCTTCAGGGCGGGGTTCAGCGCCTTGGCTGACGAAGCTCGGGTCGTTCTCGGTGAACTCGATCAGCTCCTTGAACTTCTTCTGCTGCGATCATCTCGCGGATCTGGTTCGATGCTCGCCTCGGGCATGAAGACCGCCGGCGCGGTTCTTGATGAACCCCTGGATGATCAGCGTCAGGCCGATGATCGACAGGATGGCGATGATGAAGAAGATCGGGTCGATGTGACCCAGAATGACCGTGAACAGGGTCTCCTTTTTGGTGGCGCGGCGCCTGTCGCCACCGCCCGCGGTTTGTGCCCAGGAGCTGGCGGTGAAGAAGGCCGACGCCGAGCCAGGGCGAGCAGCAGGCCGACCCGGAACTTGGACCGGGCGAAACGGGCAAACAGACGCATGACGCGGATCCTTCTCTCCCGAAACGGGAGGAGTGGGGATGGCAGGGCGACCGGGCGCGAGTGTCCGGGAATGGGATGGCGAAAGCGGACGGGGCGATCCCGTCGCGTGGGCCTTCAGATCACAAGCCGGGCGTGACTCGAACCTTCCATCGCCTCGCCCTGGCCGAGCCCGGTGACTGGAGCCGATCTCGCTGTCTACCGGCCGGTTACAGGGGTGAAAAGGGGCAGGGGATCCGTGACGCCGCCGCGGCCGGAAGCGTGTCTCTGTCACCGCGGCGTCGTGAACGGGGCCTGCTGATCCCTTCCTCAAACGAACTTCCAACTGGTTGTCGGGACGGGCCTCTTCTGACCACGCCTGATTGCACGGCTGTCAGACCGTCCCGATCCTTCACCTGTCTGAAATCACTCCCTCGCCCCTTGCCGGGACGGGGGAGCGGAATGTTCTGAAAAGCAGTGGCCAGTGGCCAGTAAAAAATTCACCGTCGATTCAGGGGGCTTTGTTCCCCCGCACTGGCCACTGACAACCAGCCACTGACCACTTCTTTCTACTCGATTATTCACCTCGTTCTCGGCCACGTGCCTGAACGAGCCGCCGTTCTCCTTGGCGATGCTTTCGAGCAGTCCCAGGAACTCGGTGTCGGTGTCGGTGTTACTCACGAAGGCGATCGTGTTGATCTTGACTTTGTGGTCGTGGTTGAGCTCGGCGATCTTGGCCTTGACGGCCTTGTTGTCGGGGAAGTCGCCGTCGGTCAGCAGGTACAGCACCTGCGGGTGCTGAGCGAAGGCCATCGTCAGGCCGGGGATCGGGTCGGTGGTGCCGGTGGTGGTGACGTCGTCCAGGAAGGCGTTGGTCTTGCGCTTGGACTCGGGGGTGGCGGCGATCAGGCCGCCCTTGTCCAGCGCCTTGCAGCGCTGGTCCTGGAAGAAGATGATGTTGAAGGACTGGACGGGCTTGAATCCGTCCACGACATACCGA
>CAWGUS010000025.1:0-77659 GCA_963825755.1 uncultured Actinomycetota bacterium
GTTCACCGACTGGGGGATCGACCCGGTCCCGTTCGTGATCGCGGTGTGGGTGGCCGGTCTCTACGTCGTCGGCGTGACGGTGCTGAGACGCCGCGGCGACCGCTGGCCGGTGGGCCGCACGGTGGCCTTCGTCGGCGTCGGGATGGGTGCGTTCCTGTTCGCCACGGGCTCCGGCCTGGCTCGCTACGACACCACCCTGCTGTCTGCCCACATGGTCCAGCACATGATCCTGTCGATGGTGGTGCCGCTGTTCCTGGCCCTCGGTGCGCCGGTGACGCTCGCGCTGCGCACTCTGCCCGGGGCCCCCCGCCGCTGGCTGCTGGCGGCGCTGCACTCCCCGGTCGCGAAGGTGCTGTCGTTCGCCCCGCTCGCGTTCGCGCTGTACGTCGTCTCTCCGTGGGCGCTCTACTTCTCGCCGTGGTACGACGCCAGCCTGCGGTCGGCGCTCCTCCACGAGCTGATGCACGTGCACCTGGTGCTGGTCGGGTCGCTGTTCTTCTGGCCGCTGATGGGCATCGACCCGGTGCCCGGGCGCGTGCGCTGGCCGTTCCGGCTGCTGCTCGTGATGATGACGCTGCCGTTCCACGCGTTCCTCGGGGTCACGATCATGGGCCAGTCGACGCTCATCGGCGGGCGACTGGTACCTCGCCCTCCGCGAGGGGCCCATGGGTGCCTGGCTGCCCGACGCGATGGACGACCAGCACCGGGCCGGCGGCATCCTGTGGGCCACCGGCGACCTGATCGGACTGGTCTTCTTCGCGGTGCTCTTCACCCAGTGGGTGCGCTCGTCGACGGCCGAGGCGAAGCGCGAGGACCGGCGTCTCGACCTCCTGGAGGCGCGAGCGGCCGCCGACGCCACGCGGGCCCCGGACCGGTAGCATCGGCGCCGTGACCGACACCGCTGCTGCCACCCCGATCGCACCCCTCAGGGTGCTGGTCTACTCCGACGACATCGAGACGCGTCAGCAGGTCATCCTCGCGCTGGGTCGTCGTCCGCACCCCGACCTGCCCGAGCTGCAGTACGTCGAGGTCGCGACCGAACCGGTCGTCATCTCCAACATGGACGCCGGCGGCATCGCCCTGGCCATCCTCGACGGCGAGGCCGTGCCCGCGGGTGGCATGGGCATCGCCAAGCAGCTCAAGGACGAGATCTACCGGTGCCCGCCGGTGCTCGTGCTGACCGGCCGGCCGCAGGACGCCTGGCTGGCGACGTGGTCGCGCGCCGAGGCTGCCGTCTCGCATCCGATCGACCCGGTGGCAGCTGGCCGAGGCGGTCGTCGCGCTGCTCAGGTCACGGGTGCCGGCGACCGCCTGAGCCGCGCCATGACGACCACCTGGGCCGACGTGCTCTCCGCCCTCGTCGCGGGCCACGACCTGTCATCGCAGCAGACCGGGTGGGCGATGGGACAGGTGCTCGACGGCGCCGCCACCCCGGCGCAGATCGCCGGCTTCGCTGTGGCCCTGCGCGCCAAGGGCGAGACCGTCGACGAGGTCACCGGCCTCTCCGACGCGATGCTCGCCGCGGGCAACCCCATCTCCGTGCCCGGCCGGCTGCTCGACGTCGTCGGCACCGGCATGGACCGCTCGATGTCGGTCAACATCTCCACCATGGCAGCCATCGTCGCGGCCGGCGCCGGTGCGCGGGTCGTCAAGCACGGCTCCCGCTCGGCGTCGTCGACGTCGGGGTCGGCCGACGTGCTCGAGGCGCTCGGCATCCGCCTCGACCTGCCCGTCGCTCGGGTCGGCGAAGGTGGCCGAGGAGGCCGGCATCACGTTCTGCTTCGCGGCCGCGTTCCACCCGGCCATGAGGCACGCCGCCGCACCCCGGCGCGAGCTCGGCATCGGCACCACGTTCAACTTCCTCGGCCCGCTCTCCAACCCGGTGCGGCCCGCCGCCCAGGCGATCGGCTGCGCCGACCTGAGGATGGCGCCGATCATGGCCGAGGTGTTCGCCCGCCGTGGCGTCGACGCCTGGGTGTTCCGCGGTGAGGACGGGCTCGACGAGCTGACCGATCTCCACGACGTCGGCGGTCTGGGCGGTGCGCGACGGCGAGGTCACCCCCACGGTGATCGACCCCGCCGACCACGGGATCGCCCGCAACCCGGTGGAGTCGCTCCGTGGCGGCGACGCCGCCCACAACGCCGAGGTGGTCCGCCGGATGCTGGCGGGCGAGACCGGCGCCGTGCGAGACGCCGTACTCCTCAATGCGGGCGCCGCCCTGGCCGTGTACGACGCCGGGGAAGGGTCGGTCGGCGAGCAGCTGCAGCGCGGCCTCGACCGGGCCACCGAGGCCGTCGACAGCGGTGCTGCCGCCGCGACGCTCGAGCGCTGGGTGGCTGCGTCAGGCAGCTGAGGGCAGGTCGAGCACGAACGACTCGCCCTCGCGGCGGAACCCGAGCTTGTCGTAGTAGGCGCCGACCATCCGCGGCGGCGTCACGACCCGGCGGATGCCGAGGCCGGTGAGCAGCCCGCTCTTGCGCCACACGAACTCGCCGGGGGAGAAGTCGCGGAACCGCGGGGTCACGTAGTCGAGCAGCACCCGCGCGGTGTCGCCCTCGGTCGAGTAGCAGCACGACGCCGACGGTCTCGTCGCCGCGCTGCACGAGGTAGGCGAGCTCGTCGGCGCTGGCGGGGTCCACGGCGAAGTCGGGCTGGAAGGCCAGGATGTCGTCGCCGCGCACCCGCAGGACGTGCCGGAGGTACTCGTCGTCCGGCCTGACCTGCAACACCTCGAAGGCGGCCTCGTCGTGGCGCTCGCTGAGCAGCTTCACGATGAACCGGATGTTGATCGCGCACAGCACGAGGTTCATGCCGACCATCGGCCACACCTCGACCAGGGCGTTGAAGAAGACGAGGCAGCACGCAGGCGGCGAGGTTGAGCACGCGGAACCGCAGCACCCGCGACTGGAGCAGGGAGTACACCAGGAGCGCGCTGCCGCCCCAGCCGAGGATGTCGAGCCAGTTGTCTTCGAGCCAGGTCACCGCCGGAGGCTAGCCGATCAGCGCCTGACGACCAGCTTCACGGGCGTCGACGTGGAGCTCGGGATCGTCGGTCGCATCCGGAGGCGCATTCCCGTCTCGGAGCAGGGACGCGAGGAGCAGGATCACGCCTAGCACCACGAGTGCGCACACGAGGAGCGGATGGGGCGACGACCACCCGTCCCCGGCGTAGGGGCTCACGGCCGAGTACGACCGAAGTACGTCCAGGGCGGTCACGCAGCCACCGATCCCAGTCGCGACGGCGGCCGCCACGGTGACCGCGCGGGCACCGGGAACGACCTCGGGTGCCCGGTCGAGAGCCCAGCCCGCCAGCACCAGCCAACCGACGACGTACGGCCACGCGTAGCGACCCTGCCAGGCGTAGCCCAGCTGTGCATAGGACAGGAGCGTGAGAGCCACGGACAACGCCGTCGTGGAGACGAAGATGACCAGCATCGCCAGGCGCACCCGACCAGGCGAGGCACGCAGCGCCAGGATGAGCATCACCCCCCAGACAGCCAGCGCGAGCGCGTAGACCGCGAGTGGGGCGATCACGTTGCGACTCGGTACGGCCGCAACCTGCTGGAAGACCCACACGGCCGCGTTCCTGAGCATGCCGGGCCAGGGGCTGCCAGGAAACTTCGCACCGCCAGAGGCGGAGGGGGCATTGGTCCCAGAGGTGAGTGTCCAGAGCACGGCGGCGATCAGCACGACACAGGTTGCAATGACGGGAAGGCGGAGTCGGGTGCTCGAGCGGCGCGCAGGTAGGCGGGGATGCCGAGGGCGAGTGCTGCTGTACCGAGAATCAGGACGAGCCAGAGGGGACCGAGGGAACGGAGAGCGGCGACGTGGATCGCCGCGACGGTCCCGGCCACGACCACCCAGCGGGGTGCCGCGGAGTCGGCTGTCGAACCGAAGAGCAAGGTGCACCAGAGCAACAGCGCAGCAGCCATCTCGGGACCGTTGGGAGCAGTGATGCTGGCGGAGTAGAGCATCGTGGGCGTGAACGCCGCGACGAGGGCTCCGGCGGGCCAGGGGCTGCGCGCGGTCCGACGGACGACGGCGATGGCGAGTGCGAACAGACCGGCACACCATACGGCGGTGGCGATCCGCATGGCGTTGGCCGCGGCAATCCCGTCGAACGGCAGCGAAGCGGCGCCGACCACGGCGTAGAAGGCCGGGTTATAGCGCGCGGCCGCGCTGCCTATGAGCACGCGTCCGTCGGCGACTTCTGCACTCGGGTGGCAGTCGTCGCGTCTGGTGTACGTGAGGGCTTCGCATGCGGGGCGGGCGGCCTCGGCGATGTCGCGAGGCACGGCGACGAGCTCGCCCCTGCCGACCTGAACTGGTGCGTGACCTCCGCTCCAGTCACCGCGCGCGACGGCCGCGGCCTTGAAGACGTGGTCGTGCTCGTCGATGCCCTCGAAGGGCGTGACGACCAGGAGCCACACGCCCTGCAGGAGCAGCAAACCTACGAAGGCGGTGATCCAGGTGCGGAGGAGGGAGCCACCCGTCACGCGCATGTGTCGCATACCCATCGTGCCCTCCCACCTGTCCGCAGCAGCGTAGGAAAGGTAAAGACCCCGTCGGGTGGCAAGCCCGGGGAAATGGCCGACCGTCGAGCGGTCTAGTCACAACGGGCCATGCGGTCCGAACGTCAGTCGAGGCCGAGCGAGAACGCGGACTCGAGGTCGTGCCGGGAGTAGGCGCGGAAGGCGATATGGGTCTCGGTCGCGGTGACGCCGTCGACCTTGTTGAGCTTGTCGGCGACGACGGTGGCGACGTCGTCGTGGTTGGTCACCCGCACCAGCGCGATCAGGTCGATCTGGCCGGTCACGGAGTAGACCTCGCTGACGCCGTCGAGGGCGGCAATCGCCTCGGCCACCTCGGGGATGCGCGCGACGTCGGCCTTCACGAACACGATGGCGGTGATCATGCGGACAGGCTATCGGGCCGGGCACGCGGGTCTCGACACGCTCGCTTCGAGGCTCGCTGCGCTCGCACCTCGACGCAAGGCTTGCGCTCGCGGCTCGACTTCAGCGGGCCAGCTAGCGGGCCGGCTGGTGGACCGGGCCGGGCAGCCGCTGCTCGTCGAACGGCACGAGCGAGACCCTGGACTGGTTGGCGGCGTCGTAGACGGGGAGGTGGCGGGTGGCGCCGGCGACCGGGCAGACCCACTCGCCGTCGACGTCGATGAGCCGGATGCCGGGCGCCTCGAGCCAGCGCAGCACCTTCTCGGTCTCCTCGGCCGTGGCAGCGGGCACCGGGCCGGGCGCGCCGCGCACCGACTCGGCACTCGCACGCAGGTCGGCGACGTATTGAAGGGCGTCGGCACCGGACGGGATCACCCCGGCGGCAGCGAGCCGGCCGTGACGGACCACGTGGACGGCCCACCGGCCGTCGGCCTCCCGACGGCCGGCCACGACCTCGGGGCACCGGGTGAGTGCGGACAGCCGCTGGGTGCGGGCCGCGGCGCGCACGAACGACGACAGCCGGTCGCGATGCACGCCGGCCTCCTCGAAGCGCTCGAGCTCGGCCAGCGAGGTCATCCGCCGGTTGATGGCCTCGACCACCTCGTCGGGTCGTTGCAGCAGCGTGTCGCGCAGTTGGCGCACGACGAGCGGCGTAGGTCGTGGGGTCGACGCTGCCGTCGCAGGGCGAGAGGCAACGTCCCATCTCGGCCAGCACGCAGGCCGAGCGCGTGGCCGGCGTGGGGAAGTGTGGGAGCTTGTCGGAGCACTGGCGCACCGGGAACGTCTCGTGCAGCGCGGCCAGGCACTTCTCGGCCGTCTTGCGCGACGCGAAGGGGCCGAGGTAGTCGGCGTCGTCGTCGAGCACCTGGCGGACCAGGGAGAGCCGTGGCCATGCCTCGCGGGTGAGCTTGACGAAGTGGACCTTCTCGGGGAACCGGGAGCGGCGGTTGTACTTCGGCTTGTGCTCGGCGATCAGCCGCAGCTCGCGCACCTCGGCCTCGAGGGGTGTCGCGCACTCGATGCCGGTGACCGTGCACGCGAGGTTGACCATCTCGCCCATCCGCGACCGGGTCTCGGAGGCGGTGAAGTAGGTGCGCACGCGGTTGCGCAGGTCTCGCGAGGTGCCGACGTAGAGCACGCGGGCCCGGTCGTCCTTGAACAGGTAGACGCCGGGGGAGTGCGGCAGCGACTCGGCGAGGTGGCGCTTCTTGCGCTGGGCGGCGCTGACCCGGGAGCTGAAGGTCTGCAGCTCCTCGAGGGTGTGGACCCCGAGCCCGCCGAGCCGCTCCATGAGGCCGTGGAGGACGTCGACCGTGGCGCGCGCGTCGGCGAGGGCGCGGTGGTTGGGCGTGGTCGAGGAGTTGAAGACGCGGGCCAGCGACGAGAGCTTGCAGTTGGGTGCGTCGTCGCGGGTGATGACCCGGCGCGCGAGCTTGGCGGTGTCGAGCACCTCGAACCGCGGCCACGGCCGGCCCTGATCGCGGTTGAAGTGCTGGAGGAACCCGACGTCGAAGGGCGCGTTGTGGGCGACCAGGACCGTGCCGGCCGCGAACTCGAGGAATGCCGGCAGCGCGGACTCGATCGGTGGCGCGTCGCTGACCATCGCGTTGGTGATGCCGGTGAGGACGGCGATGAACGGCGGGATCTCGGCCCGCGGGTTGACCAGTGTCTGGAACTCGCCGAGGACCTCGCCGGAGCGCACCTTGACGGCACCGATCTCGGTGATCATCGAGCCGCCCGCGGCCGAGCCGCCGGTCGTCTCGAGGTCGACGACGGTGAACGTGATGTCGCGCAGGGGGCGGCCGAGCTCGTCGAAACTGCGTTGCGCCTCCCATCGGGAGGCCGCACCCTGAACGGCACTGCTCATGTCGGCGACGCTAGACGTGGGCACCGACAAACCGTGCGCGGCTCGCGGACTACGCTGGCCGCGATCGCCTACCGACGTCGCGTTCCACCTGACAGGAGACTCCGCGTGACCACAGCCCTTCCGGACGCGACGCAGCGCTGGCGCTGCGCGGGCTGCGGCAACCTCACCCGCTTCGACGTCAGCCGCAGCCGCCGGACCACCGAGTTCTGGCACTTCGACCTGGCCGGCGACCACGTCGTCGAGGAGGAGCAGGTCAAGGACGAGGTCCTCGAGACGGTGACCTGCCGCTGGTGCGGTCGCTCCGATGCCATCGAGCTCGTCGACCGCAACGAAGCGGCGGTCGCGGACGACCCGGCAGCCGACGGGCCGGCGGCCGGCCGGGGCTAGGCCGAGGTGACCTCGTGATGACTCCGTGAGCGCCGAGCCCACGGGCACAGGGCCGGCGCTGCCGCTGCCGGACCTGCCCGACGCCGTTCGCCTCCGGGTGCTGGCCCTGACCTCCGACGCGCTGCCGTCGGTGACCAATGTGCCCGCTCCGCTGCGCCGGGTGGTGCTGTTCGCTCCCCAGCGCCGGGCCCGCCTGGGTGGCGCGGCGATCGCCGCAGCACTCGCCGACGACGACTTCCGCGCCGCCGTCGGCGTGCAGGTCGCGGCCGGTGTGCCGCCCTCCGACGACGACGCCACAGCCACGGCCGGCTGGGCCTGGCTCACTCGCCCCGACGGCTGGCAGGCGGCGTACGACGACGCGGTGGCCCGGTTGAGCGAGACCGCATCGACGGGCGCCGCGGAGGCCGAGGTCGAGCGTCTGCGCCGGCGCATCGAGGCCCTCGAGGGCCAGGCGCGGGAGACGAAGGCGACGCACCGCCAGCGACTCGACGAGCTGCGCACCGAGAACATGAGCCTGCGTCGGAAGCTCGGTGACACGCGCGCCACCCAGCGGGCCACCCAGGCCGCGCTCGAGGAGGCGCGCGAGGCGGTGACGTCCGCGGAGGCCGCCGCCAGCCAGGTGGCCGCGCGCGCCGAGACCGAGCTGCGGCGGCTGCGCGCGCAGCTCGACGAGCTCGCGGCCGGTGCGCGCACCGACCGCAAGGAGGCCCGCACCCAGCGCGACGAGGCCACCCTTCGGGCCCGTCTGCTGCTCGACACGGTGCTCGACGCCGCCAGCGGGCTGCGCCGCGAGCTGGCCCTGCCACCCGTCGAAGGCGCTCCGGGCGACCGCGTCGAGGCCGAGATCGACGCAGCGGGTGCTCCCGTGGCGGCCCGGCCCGGCCCACCCGAGGGCCCGGCCCTGCTCGAGCAGCTGCTCGCCCTGCCGCGGGCCAGGATGATCATCGACGGCTACAACGTCAGCAAGACCGTTTGGGAGCGGTCGTCGCTGGAGGCACAGCGGGTGCGCCTGCTCGGTGGTCTGGCGTCCGTCGTCGCGCGCACCGGCGCCGAGACGACCGTGGTCTTCGATGCCGCTGCGTCGACGACCCGACCTGTGGTCGCGACGCCGCGCGGCGTCAAGGTGCTGTTCAGCCCGGAGGGAGTCATCGCCGACGACGTGATCCGCCGGCTCGTGGCCGCGGAGCCGGCCGGCCGGCCGCTGGTGGTCGTGACGAGCGATCAGGAACTGGCTGCCGACGTCGCTCGCGGAGGCGCCCGGGTGGTCGCCTCGGCGACACCTGGTCGCCCTGCTTGCCCCCTGACGCGACCCGCACGACACGCCGGCGCGGACCACGCCCGGCCGGAATGTCGGTGGCGGCTGTTTCAGTCCCTGACATGACGACACGGATCGACTGCGACACCTGCCTGGTGCGGGGGCTGGCCTGCCACGACTGCGTGGTGACCGTGCTCCTGGGCCCGCCACCCGAGCTCACCTTCGACGACGACGAACGCGCCGCGCTCGATGTCCTGGCCGCCGGCGGGCTGGTGCCACCACTGCGGCTGGTCCGTCCGGTCGCCGGTCCCGAGGTCGAGTCCGCATGAGGCGGGTGTGACGGATGTGACGCGGATCGCAGCCCTGACCGCAAACGTGGCCCGACATCCGGTTGAAAGTTTGGCTCAGCCCCGCTTGCGCCGTTAGTGTCGGACGCTCAGGCTCCCGTGACAGTGGATCATCAGGATCTGCGCGGGGGCCGCGCCGAGTCACCTGACCACGGGCAACCGTGGAACGGAGAGCCGGGGAACCAATCCCTCTGGGGTGAATCACCGTCGAGGCGGCCACGGGTGGCCGAGGAGCCGGTGTAGGGCAAGTCGTGCCCGAACCCGTCAGCTCACCTGGTAGGCGTACGACACACAAGGGAGACCGCCCGCTCGTGACCCACGACCGGCTGCGACTCGGCACTGCCCTCATCGGTCTGACCGCGATCGCCCTCACCGGCTTCGTCGCGGCCACCCCGGCACAGGCCGAGCCCGAGATCAAGGACGTGCAGGCGCGCGTCGACCGCCTCTACCACCAGGCCGAGCAGGCGCAGGAGCGGTACCACGACGCCCGGCTGCAGCTCGACGACCTGACCGATGACCTCGGCACCCTCGAGTCCGACGAGCGCCGTCAGGACGCCAAGCTCGAGGTGGTCCGCGAGCAGGTGCGCGACTCGATCCTGCGTCAGTACCAGGGCGAGGGCATCTCCACCGTCGGACAGGTCGTCGTGTCCGACGACCCCGGCGCCTTCCTGGGCCAGCTCTCGACGATGTCGGCCTTCAACGACCTCCAGTCCGACCTGTTCTCCTCGTACTCCACCGAGCTCGACGCCCTCGACCTGCGGCACGAGGCGACGACCGACCGCTCGGCCGAGATCAAGGACGTCACCGCCCAGCTCGCCGCCGAGAAGGAGGAGGTCGACGCCAAGCTCGCCGAGGCCAAGTCCCTCCTCTCGAAGCTCGAGGACGAGGAGCGCGAGCGCCTGCTGTCGCTCTCGCGCGGTGACACGACCCGGCTGCCCTCCGACGTCCCGGCGTCCGGCCGGGCCAAGGCCGCTGTCGCCTACGCCATGTCCCAGGTGGGCGACTCCTACGTCTACGGTGCCGCCGGCCCCAGCGCGTTCGACTGCTCCGGCCTGACGATGATGGCTTGGGCGCAGGCAGGTGTGGGCCTCCCGCACTCCTCGGGCGCCCAGTACGGCTCCGGCCCGCACGTCGCCGCAAGCGACCTCCAGCCGGGCGACCTGGTCTTCTACTACAGCCCGATCAGCCACGTCGGCATCTACATCGGCAACGGCCTGATCGTGCATGCGGCCAACCCGGGCACCGGGGTCCGGGTCGCCGGTCTCTACTCCATGCCGTACGTCGGAGCGGTGCGCCCGGGCTGATGGAGCCCCGCTCGTGACGTCGAGGACCGGTCATCCACGATTGTGGGTGGCCGGTCTTTCGTTGGTGGTGGTGGCAGTGGTCGCCGTCCTGGTCGTCGTGCTCGGCGACGACACCTACGAGGTTCCGGCCGGCCCCGGGACGTCACCGACCGGCCGGGCGACGGCGCAACCGGCGCTCGCCGCCTCCGCCCTGCACGTGCTCGAGGAAGCCATCGAGTCCGGCGACACCGCCGCGATCGAGGCGGTGGCTCCCGACGACGAGTCACGCGCACTGCTGGCCGACGTGGTGGCCAACGGCCGCGATCTCGACGTCGACGACTTCTCGATGCGTTACGTCGACGAGGTCGGCGCGGTGGCCACCGACGGCTCCTGGCGGGCCGCGGTCGACCTGACCTGGGCCTTCGCCGGGTTCGACGCCACTCCCGCCGCGACGGAGGTGCTGGTCGGCTTCGCCCCGATGGCCGACGGGGTCGGCATCAGCTCGCTCGGAGACGTCGACGAGGCATCCGGCGACCGGCGTTCCCCGGTGTGGCTGGGCGGCCGCGTGCACGTCGTACGCGGCAAGGGGGTGCTCGTGCTGGCCGCCGAGTCGCGCCGCGTCGCCCGCACGTACGCCGCTCGGCTGCGCGCCGCCTACCCGGTGGTTCGGGCCGTGCTGCCCCGGTGGCAGCCGTCCGTCGTCGTCGAGGTGCCGGAGTCGGCCGCCGACCTCAACGCGGCCCTGGGCTCTGCTCCGGGCAGCTACGACGCGGTCGCCGCCGTGACCACCACGGTCGACGGCTCCCGGGACGAGACTGCGCCGGTGCACGTGTTCGTCAACCCCGAGGTCTCTGGCCGGCTGCGCAGCCAGGGCGCCCAGATCGTGATGACCCACGAGGTGGTGCACGTCGCCACGGACGCCGCGCTCAGCCCGATTCCGCTGTGGCTGCTGGAAGGCTTCGCCGACTACGTGGCACTGCGCGAGGTGCGCCTGCCGATGACGGTGACGGCGTCCCGGATCGCTGCCCTCGTACGCCGCGAGGGGGCACCCGAGCGACTGCCGGGCGCCGCGGAGTTCGACCCGTCGGCCGACGACCTCGAGGCGGTCTACGAGTCGGCCTGGCTGGCGTGCGTGGTGCTGGCCGAGCAGATCGGCGAGGACGGTCTCGAAAGGGTCTACCGCGCCGCCGACGCCGGCATTCCCGTGACGGATGCGCTGCGCGAGTCCGGCACCGATCGGCAGCGCCTGGTCCGGCTGTGGCGGAACCGCCTGCAAGACTTGGCCTCGTGACCGATCCGACCACGCCGGGAGAGCGTCGGATCGCCTGGTGGGTGACCGCTGTCGGTGGCCTGGCCTTCGTCGTCCTCGCGATCGTCCTCGTGCCGTGGCAACCCGTACCCGGCGGCCGGGTGGCACCCGCCGACCCGACCTCGGTGTTCACCACGGCGCAACTCAGGAGGGCCGACGACTTCGCGCAATGGGCCCGGGTGTGGAGCTGGGGCTCGCTGCTCGTCGCGCTCGCGGTGGCCGCCTCGCTGGGTCTCACCCGCCTCGGCCGCACGCCTCATGGAGCGGCTGCCCGGCCCGTGGTGGGCCAGGGTCGCGCTCGGCGTCGCAGCGTGCGACCTGGCCGGGCGCCTGGTCACGCTGCCGTTCGGCATCATGCTGCGCCGCCAGCAGCGTGACTACGACCTCTCGCGACAGTCGTGGGGCGGCTACGCGATCGACGTGATCAAGGGTGAGGCCCTCGACATCGTGGTGACCAGTCTTGCCCTGGTCGTGCTCATCGGCCTGGCGCGGAGGTGGCGGCACGTGTGGCCGGCGATCGCGGCCGGTCTGATGGCGCTCCTGGTCGTGCTCGGCTCGTTCGTCTACCCGCTGCTGGTCGAGCCTTTGTTCAACGAGTTCAGGTCGCTGCCCGACGGCGACCTGCGCACGGGCATCTTCCGGATCGCCGGCGAGGAGGGCGTGCCGATCGACGACGTGCTCGTCGCCGACGCCTCCCGTCGTACGACGACGCTCAACGCCTACGTCAGCGGCTTCGGCAGCACCCGCCGGGTCGTCCTCTACGACAACCTGGTCGACGACCTGCCCCGGGACGAGGCGCTCTCGGTCGTCGCGCACGAGCTGGCCCACGCCAAGCACGGCGACGTGGTCGTGGGCACCACGCTCGGCGCCGCCGGCGCCGTGGTCGGTGTCGGGCTGCTGGGCCTGGTCGTCGGCTGGTCACGACGCCGGTCGGGGAGAGACGCAGCCGCGATGGCGGACGTGACGGTGGTGCCGCTGCTGCTGGCCCTGATGGCGTTCGGGACGCTGGCGTCTGCGCCGGTGCAGAACGGAATCAGCCGGCAGATCGAGACGCGGGCCGACGTCGACGCGTTGCGCACGACGGGGGATCGGGCGCCGTTCGTGGAGCTGCAGCGGCAGCTGGCGCTGCGGTCGATCGCGGATCCCACGCCGCCGGCGTGGTCGCAGTGGTGGTTCGGGTCGCACCCGGGGGTGCTGACGCGGGTCGCGATCGCAGATCGGGTGATCGCCCCCTAGGTGCAGCTGCCCGATGCGGTGGAGTGCGTCTCGGTCTTGATGTGCTCGACAGCTGTCGGTGAACATCTCGCCGACGACACCGCCGAATACGTAGACGGCGATGGCGATCACGGCGGCGATGCCCGAGACAAGGAGGCCGTACTCGACGGCGGAAGCGCCGTCCTCGTCCCGCTTCAGTTGATGCTGTGCCATGGTGCGTACCCGTTCCGTCGTGTCCCTCGGACGACAGTTGGCCGCGGGCTGATCGCCCGCGGCCAAACTGTTCACGCGCTGTCTGTGATCAGGAGCAGGTGGAGGCGATGCTCGCGTTTGCGCCCTTCACGGCGGTGCAGGTGTCCGTGAATGCTTCCTTGATCATGGGGCCGAGGGCCATGACGGCGACGACGATGATGGCCGCGATGCCGGCGATGAGCAGGCCGTACTCGACGGCAGAGGCGCCGCGCTCGTCCATCTTGGCCTTCTGGCCCTGGATGAGGATGGTGAGGTACTGGATCATGGTGAGTCCTTCCGATGGGGTGCTGGGCCGGTAGGCACTCGCCTGGGCCGATGAGGCAATCGTGGCCGTTTCCGCGCTGTGATGCGGTCCACACATCAGGTGAGGATTGGTAGCCCGAACGGGCTACCAGGGCCATGACCCGGGTACGCCGTCAGCGGCCGTTCGGGGAGATGCTCGACAGCAGGCCGCTGCGCATCGCCGTGACCAGCGCCTGCGCGCGGTTGGTGGCGCCCAGCTTCTGGTAGATGCGGGCGATGTGGGACTTGGCCGTGGACTCGCTCATGTAGAGCTGCCCGGCGATCTGGCCCGCGCCCAGCCCGTCGGCGAGCAGGAGCAGCACTTCGTGCTCGCGGTCGGACAGCCGGGTCGACTCGCCCGTCGTGCGGCGGATCATCGCCGCGGAGAGCCCGGCGCACAGGAAGGTGCGTGGCGACACGGCGGCATGCTTGGCGGCCTTCACGACCTCGGTCGAGGGGGCGTCCTTGCCGACGAACGCCGAGGCGCCGGCCTCCATGGCCGCGAAGATCTGCTCGTCGCCCGAGTGCATCGTCAGCACCACGAGGCCGGCCTCCTGCTCCTCACGGCGTACGGCACGCACCACGTCGAGACCGGTGCCGTCGGGCAGCTGGAGGTCGGTGACGATGACCTTGGGGCGGTGGGCCTGCCAGCCCTCGAGGGCCTGGGCGACAGAGCCCGCCTGCGCCACCACCTTCAGCCCCGGGTCGAGCGCGAACGCCGTGGCCAGGCCATGTCGGATCAACTCGTGGTCGTCGACGAGGAGGACGGTCGTCGGGCTGGAGTTGTCGGCACTCATGCGTCGATGCGGTCCTTCGGAGAGGGGGGATCGGACGGCTTCAAGGTCGAAGTATCGCCTACGCGCACCGAGACCCTGGTGCCGCCACCACTGCGCGGACCGATCTCGAGGACTCCGCCGATCAGGGCCGCGCGCTCGCGCATGATGGAGAGGCCGTGCGAGTCGCTGCGGCCGGGCTGGAGACCACGGCCGTCGTCGGTGACGACGATCTCGGCTGAGGGCGCGTGGACGCGGCAGTGCACGTCGATGACGGTAGCGCGCGAATGCTTCACGGCGTTGTTCATCGCCTCCTGGGCGATGCGCAGCAGCTCGGCCTCCACCTCATGGCGCAGTCGGCTGGTGCGCTCGTCTGCGGTCACCGAGATGGGCATCCCGCTCACGTCGCTGAGGTGGCGGGCGAGACCCGCGATGGCGGCGCCCAGGCTCTCGCTGGACCCGGCCTGCGTGCGCAGCGTCATCACGGAGTGCCGCACCTCACCGACCACGGACGTGATCATCGACCGCAGCTGGTGGAGGGCGGCCTCGTGCTCGGGGGTGGGGGCGGAGCTGATCAGGGCATCGACGATGTAGCCCATCGACGCGATGTCCTGGGCGACGCCGTCATGCATCTCGCGGGCCAGCCGCCGCCGCTCGTCGGACGTTGCGGAGTCGCGGAACTCGGCGAACAGCTGAGCCGTGTCGAGGCGCAGGGCGATCGGCTCGAGGCGGCCCGCGAGCAGGCGCAGCTGCTTGGTCAGGCCCAGCAGCTCGGGGTCGAGACCCGCGGCCAGCCGGCCACTGACGACGGCGATGGTGACCCCGGAGGTCGTCAGGGGGAACGCGAAGTCGTGACCGACCACCTGGACCGTGTTCTCGACCCAGACAGCTTCCGCGAGCTCGTCGGTGGCCGGCGGCTCGGCGCCTGCGGACGACGAGTGGGTGGCCAGGGCGATGAGGTCGTCGTCGCGGCGTACGTGGAGCACCGACCGCTGCACGGGCAGCTCGGTGCTCACCTCCTCGAGGATCGACCCGGCCATGCTGGTGGGATCGAGGCCACCGCTGAGCTGGCCCGAGAGGTCGAGCAGCTCGCGGATGAGCAACCGGGCCTCCCGGTACGGCGCCGAGCTGTCGGGCTCGTCGTCGGCCAGCGAGCCGAGGAAGCTGGCGACCAGGCCGAGTCCGAAGCCGGTGACCAGCCAGGTGAACACGTCGGCCATCTGGTCGGCTGTGGGGGAGTCCTGACCGATGCCGATGACCAGCACCAGCCCGACGGCCTCGGCGGAGAGGGACGCGGCGACCCCCTTCGCGCCCCGCCACAAGCCGTGCGCGAACGGCGGCACGGCCAGGGCGGCGAGCAGCGGCGGGGCCGACGAGAAGGCGATGCCGCAGATCAGCCCGACCACGAGCGCCTCGGCCAGGCAGATGATGGCCAGCGGGAGCCGGGTGCGCACCGCGAGTGACACCGCCAGCCAGATGCCGATCAGGGCGAGCAGACCCAGGACGCCGTAGACCTCACGGTCCCACAGCACCGGTGCGCCGAGCGCGAGCAGGACGAACGCTCGCGCTCCGTCGACGAGTCCGGAGTGTGGCCGTGCGGCCCGGGTCATCCGCCGAAACTATCCATGATGTTGATGGCCGCGGGCCCGAGCACGGCGATGAAGAGGCAGGGGAGGATGAAGAAGATCAGCGGGACGGTCATCTTCACGGGCACCTGTTGAGCCTTCTCCTCGGCGCGCTGTCGCCTCTTGACGCGCATTTCGGACGACTGTACGCGCAGCACCTGCGCGATCGGGATGCCGAACGCGTCGGCCTGGACCAGCGCACTGATGAAGCTGCGCAGCTGGTCGAGGTTCGATCGGTCGGCCATGGCGCGGAGGGCGTCCGCCCGGGAGGAGCCGATCTGCATCTCGCGGAGCACCCGGGAGAGCTCCTCGGCCAGCGGCCCCTCGGTGTTGTGGGCGACCTGCTGGACGGCGGCGTCGAAGGCGAGGCCGGACTCGACGCTGATGGTCATCAGGTCGATGGCGTCGGCCAGCTCCTTGGAGATCCGCTCCTGACGGTCGTGGGCGCGCTGGTAGAGGAACAGGTCGGGGGCGTAGTAGCCGACGACCATTCCCAGCAGGGTGAGCCCGATGCGCGGGCCCAGGCTCAGGCCGAGCAGGGTCGTGATGAGTCCGGCGCCGACCAGGCCGGCGACGGCGCCGATCACCTTGAGGGACACGACCCGGTCGACGCTCCAGCCGGCGGGGCTGCCGGCCAGGTCGAGCTTGCGGGTGATGCGTTCGGTCGAGTCGGCCCCGGTGAGCCGACGGCCCAGCCCGAGCGCACGGTCCTGGAGGGGTGCCATGACACGCTCGGAGAAGGGCTTCTCGAGCTCCGCGGTGAGCTCCTGGGGCGCACTGCTGCCCATCGAGTGCAGCGCGGCGATGGCGCGTTCCACCCCCGGCTGGTGATGGCGGTCGCTGGCGGTGGCGAGAGAGAGCAGGAAGACGGAGAGCAGGATGAGCACCGCTCCCAGGATCAGCATCAGCGTCATGTCACACCTCGACCTTCACGAGCTTGCTCATGGCGAAGGCACCCAGGCCCAGGGAGACGGCGGCCGCGCCCATCATGAACCAGCCACGCGGGTCGGTGAACATGATGCTGAAGTAGCTGGGCTGCGTGAGTTGCAGGTAGACCGCGAACAGGGGTGGCAGGAGGCCGAGCACCCATGCGGAGAGCCGGCCCTCGGCCGACAGGCTCAGCACCTGGCGGCGGAGGTACTCGCGCTCGCGAATGGTGCCCGCGACGGTGTCGAGCAGCTCGGCCAGGTTGCCGCCGACCCGTCGCTGGATCCGGATCGCCATCACGACCCAGCCGAAGTCCTTGGAGCTGAACCGCTCACCGACGCCCTCCAGCGCATCCTCGATGTTGACGCCCAACCGGGTCTCCACGAGCACCCGGCGGAACTCGGTGGCCATCGGCTCGCCACCCTCGCGGACGATGGTGTCGATCGACTGGGCCAGCGAGAGGCCGGCGGCGAGTGAGCCGGAGATGAGCTGCAGCGTGTCGGGCAGCGAGGCGTTGAATGCCTTGTAGCGCTGCCTCTTCTTGAACCCGAGGAAGAGCCACGGCAGCAGAAGCCCGAGGACGAGGAAGACGAGCCCGTAGGCGACGCTGGCGCGACCCAGGAGGAGGCCCAGCAACGCGGCGGCGACGGCGAAGCCCACGTGCACGAGCAGCCACTCGGAGGGGAGGAAGCCGCTGCCGGCCTGCTCGAGCCTGGTGGCGATGCGCTGCTCGAGGGTCTTGTTGCGCCGCAGCACACCGGCCGCTGCGTCCTTGGCCTGGGCCAGGGTCTGGTCGGCCTGCTTCTCCTCGCCCGGCATCGGGCCCCGGCCACCGGAGGCGGCGTACTGCACGACCCGCTCGGCCGCGGTCAGCACGGGTCGCCTGCCCGAAGCGAGCACGACCAGGAAGATGAAGGCGAGCATGCCGAAGCCGAGGAGGCCGACGCCCGTGTAGACGCCCCAGAGCGGGATCTGGAGCGCGGAGGAGTCGCGGACGGGCTGCGGCGGTGCGGGCGGCGGCTTCACGGCCCGCTCGCGGACGGGTGCGTAGATCTCGGCCGTCAGCGTGCTGGCGCCGGCCCGCAGGCCGAGCGTGATCGTGGCGTCGGTGGTCTTCACCGAGTCTGGGACCGGCGCGCTGACGAGCACCTGGCGGGCCAGCACGTCCGCCTCGGCGGAGAAGGTCTCAGCCAGCGCCGCGGAGTCGGCGTTGATGACGCGCCCGCCGCCGGCAGAGGCCATCCGCATGAGTGGCTCGACGGCGCCGCCGGTCTGCTCGAGGGACACCACGTCGGTGAGCACCTCGGAGTCGGCGAGCGCTGTCTCGACCGTCGAGATGTCGGTGCGGCTCGTGTCGGCTCCGTCGGAGAGGACGAGCAGGCTGCGCTGGCCCTCGGTGCCGGCCATGTCCACGCCGGCGAGGACGCCGTCGTAGAGGCTGGTCTTGCGCCTGAGGGACAGGGTGTCGATGACGGAGCGGGCGGCGTCCCGGTCGAGTGAAGGGGGCAGCGGTGTCGCGACCTCGCTGTCGAACGTCACGATGCCGACGTAGACGTCGGCCGGAAGGGTGTCGAGGTAGACCAGCGCGGCAGACTTGGCGGCCTCGAACCGCGCACCACGCATGGAGTTGCTGGTGTCGATGGCCAGCACGGCGGTGCGGCGTACGTCGGTCGTGCCGGCCGCCAGCTCGGCGGTCGCCTCGGCGGCCTCGCCGCCGATGGTCACGGTGGCCGACGAGAGGTCGACCTCGGAGTCCGGTGGCACGTTGACGAGCAGGCTGACCGTGCCCTTGTCGTGCTGGACGTGGGTGATGGCGGTCTCGTCGGCGGCGTGGGCGCTCGGGGCGACGACGAGGCTCGCGAGCGCGGCCAGCACGACCAGGCCGGCCGCGGCGGGCCTGCGTGCCATCACCGACCGTCCATGGCGAAGAGCATCGGGTCGACCATCACGTTGGAGTACTGCATCTTCTCGAGGAACTTCGGGCGGAGCCCGGTCGCCTTGAGGTGGCCGAGGGCGGACCCCGCACTGTCGAAGCCGGCCGCGTGGTCGAAGGCGAAGACGTCCTGCAGGGTGATCACGTCGCCCTCCATCCGCTCGACCTCGGTGAGGTGCGTGATGCGGCGGGTGCCGTCCTTGAAACGGGTCTGGTGGACGATCAGGTCGACCGCGGAGGCCACCTGCTCGCGGATGGCGCGCACCGGCAGGTCCATGCCGGCCATCAGCACCATGGTCTCGAGACGGGCCAGGGTGTCGCGCGGGCCGTTGCTGTGCAGGGTGCAGATGGAGCCGTCGTGACCGGTGTTCATCGCCTGGAGCATGTCGAGGGCGGACGAGTCGCGGACCTCGCCGACGATGATCCGGTCGGGTCGCATCCGCAGGCTGTTCTTGACGAGGTCGCGGATCGACACCTCGCCCTTGCCCTCGATGTTGGATGGTCGCGACTCGAGCCGGACCACGTGCTCCTGCCTCAGCTGGAGCTCGGCGGCGTCTTCGATCGTCACGATCCGCTCGTCGTCGGGGATGAAGGACGACAGCACGTTGAGCGTGGTCGTCTTCCCGGCGCCGGTGCTGCCCGAGACGATGATGTTGAGCCGACCGCGGACGCACGCGTCGAGGAAGTCGGCGGTGCGGTCGCTGAGCGAGCCGAAGCGGATCAGGTCGTGGACGGTCAGCGGGTCGGCGGCGAACTTGCGGATCGTCAGCGCGGAGCCGTCGATGGACAGCGGCGGGATCACCGCGTTGACACGGCTGCCGTCGGGCAGGCGGGCGTCGACCATGGGGCTGGACTCGTCGACACGTCGTCCGATGCGCGACACGATCTTGTCGATGGTGCGGCGCAGGTGCGACTCGTCGGCGAAGTTGGCCTCGGCGGGCACCAGCCGACCGGAGCGCTCCAGCCAGATGTTGTCGGGCCCGTTGACCATGACCTCGGAGACCTCAGGGTCGCGGAGGTAGGGCTCGATCGGTCCGTAGCCCAGGATGTCGTCGCTGATCTCCTGCGTGACGCGGGTCCGGTCGACCGCGCTGAGCGGCTTCTCCTGCGAGGCCAGCACGTCCTGGAGGGCGGCGCGGACCTTCTGGTCGAGCTCGTTCTGGTCGAGGTTCGCGGCGTACAGCGTCGGGCCGAGCTGACGGAGCAGCTCGGTGTGGACGCTGGCCTTGATGTCCTCGATCCGGTCGGTCTGCTGCGGGCAGGCCGCGACGGACGGGGGACTCGACGGCCGGGACCGCAGCGCGCCGCTTGCCGGGCGTGGTCGGCACCGGCGGCGGGACCGGTGCGGTCACCGTGGTGGTCAGGGGCGCGCCGATGATCAGGTCGTCGAGGTCGTCGACCTCGTGCGGGGACGCCTGGTGGCCCCCGGGCGACGGGTCGTCGTCCTGACGGCGACGTGCCTGGGCGAGTCGATCCGCGAGACCGCTCATCTGGTCACCTCTTCTTCCGGAACCGGCGGGAACCGCCGGACGCCGCGGGGTCTTCGTGGTCGAGCACCTCGCCGGTCAGTCGCGTCGCCAGGGCTCGGACGACCTTGGAGGAGTCGTGGTCGGGGGACGACAGGATGATGGGCGCGCCCGCGTTGGTGGCGGCCGCGATGTCCATCGACGTGGCCAGCCGCGCGGCGACCTCCATGCCGAGGATGGACTCGACCTTGTCGGCGCCGAGACCCACCTGGTCGTCGGCACGGTTGAGGAGCAGGTGCCGGTGGTCGAGCGCGATGCTGAGCATGTCGAGCGTGTCGAGCGCGACCCGCACGTTCTTCAGGGTGGGTACGTCGAGCGTGGCGACGATGACGCACTCGTCGGTGCCGTCGAGTGCGGTGAGCGTCTGCTCGTCGAACGTCGGGCGCGCTGTCGACCACGATGTAGTCGAAGCGCTCCTGCAGGGTCTTGATGACCCGGGTGACCAGGGCACCGGTCACGCGGTCGCGTGCGTCGGGCAGGTTGGGCGCGGCGAGCACCATCAGGCCGGAGTCGTGCGGCGGTCAGCATGCTCTCGACCAGGCCGAAGTCGAGGGATTCCTCGCTGCCGATCAGGTGCTCGATCGAGTGTGGTCGGGAAGAGCTGGAGCGTGATGGCGACGTCACCGAAGGCCAGGTCCATGTCGACGAGGCAGACGGAGCGTCCGGCGTGCGCCAGGCAGAGGGCCAGGTTGACCGACGTCGTGGTCTTGCCGACGCCGCCCTTGGGCGAGAAGACCGTCAGCACCTTGCCCAGTCGCGGCGCGGGCGCGTTGCCGCGCAGTGCGACCGAGACTTCCTCGGCGCGGTCGAGCGCCGAGCCGATGGCCGCCATGTCGCTGTCGGCGACGACCTCGCGCACACCGGAGTGCATGGCCCGCGTCAGCACCTCGGTGTCGACGACCTCGCGGACGAGGACGAGGTAGAGGGTGGGGCGCTGGATGCGCAGCTGGTCGGCGAGGTGAGAGCGCCTCGTCCAGGGGAACGTTGGGCCCCAGGACGACGGCGTACTCCTCGGCACGGGCATCGAGCCAGGTGTCGAGGCGCTCGAGCGTGTCCATGGCGTGGCTGCCGTGCGGCAGAGCCTTGAGCAGCTCGGCGACCTTGGCCTGGTCGGGATCGACGACGACGGGCATGTCAGCTCACCCGAACAGGTTCTCGGCAGTGACTCCGTCGCCCTGCTTGACGGAGCTGTCGGAGTTGCGGAGGGCAAAGGAGAGCTGGCCGTTGCTGGTGCCGAACATGATGCGTTCCGCCTGGTCCTGGTCGAGGGCGAGCGTCAGCAGCGTCGAGGGCAGCTGCTCGGTGACCACGCCCTCCTCGGGTGCCGTGGGCGTCGTGGAACCGACCGCGATGACGGTCGCGTCGGGCAGCAGGAGACGGGTGTACGGCGTGCCCTCGGCGTTGGCGCCGTTGAGGAAGATCGCGACGCGGGACCCGGCCTTGATGAAGCCCGCGACGCGGGACGTGTCGGTCAGCTGCACCGAGATCGCCAGCTTGCCCTCGGGGATCGTGAGCAGGGATGCGTCGCCGGCGTCGCCGAACTTGTCGGTGACGATCTGCTCCCCGGGATAGATGCGCGTGTTGGCGGACTCGCCGACCAGGGCGTCGATGCTGGCGACGACGTTGGACATCGCGGCGGTCTTCGGGACGGCTTCCAGCTTCAGCTTGCCCTCGGCGGCTGCCGCGTCGATCGTCTCGCCGGGCTCGATCACGGCGACCGCGCGCAGCACCTCGACGTTCTCGAACTTGGCGACGGCACGGCTGTCGGCGCCCTGGACGTACAGGAAGACGAGGACGGTGCCGAGCGCAGCCACGATCGTGGCTGCGAAGAGCATGAGCTTGCGTCGGTCCATCGGGGCTGGCCTCTCACTCAGGGACGGAAGTCGTCCCCGCGGTTCATCAGGGTTGGTGCACCGGTCAGCGGAAGCCGTTGATCAACCGTGGACCGGTGCGCGACAAACGCTAATGGCCCGTGAGGCTGCGTGTGGTGGTTTTGCTCAAGGAAGGTAAAGAGCCTCGACGTCGTCGCGGAACTCCCGCAGGACGACGTTGCGCTTGAGCTTGAGACTGGGGGTGAGCTGGCCGCCCTCCTCGGTCCACGAGACCGGGAGGATCGAGAACTTGCGGATCGACTCGGCCTTGCGAGACGGCCTTGTTGGCGTCGTCGACGGCCTCCTCGATCGCGGCGTGCAGGTCGGGGTCGTCGACCAGGTCGGCGATGCTGCCGGACTTGCCGTGCTGCTCGGCCCAGGCCGGGAACGACTCCTCGTCGATCGTGACCAGGGCCGCGATGAACGGCTGGCCGTCACCGACGACGATGCACTGGTCGACCAGGGCGTGCGCCCGGAGCCGGTCCTCGAGGACCGCGGGGGCGACGTTCTTGCCGCCCGCGGTCACCAGGATCTCCTTCTTGCGCCCGGTGATCTTGACGAACCCCTCGTCGTCGACCTCGCCGACGTCGCCCGTGTGGAGCCAACCGTCGCGCTCCAGGGCCTCGGCGGTGCCGTCCTCGTTGTGCCAGTAGCCCGAGAACACCTGGCCGCCGCGGAACAGCAGCTCGCCGTCGTCGGCCACCCGCACCGCCGTGCCCGGCAGCGGCCGTCCGACCGTGCCGACCTTCTGGGCGTCGGGCAGGTTGGCGGTGAGCGCGGCGGTCGTCTCGGTGAGGCCGTAGCCCTCGAGGATCGTCAGCCCGATGCCGCGGTAGAAGTGGCCCAGCCGGTCGCCGAGGGGCGCGCCGCCGGAGACGGCGTACTCGCACCTGCCACCGAGCGCCGCGAGCAGCTTGCCGTAGACGAGCCGCCTGAACAGCGCATGCCTGGCGCGTACGGCGACGCTCGGGCGGCCCTTGTCGAGACCGCGGCTGTAGGCGATCGCGGTGTCGGCTGCGCGGTTGAAGATGGCGCCCCTGCCGTCGGCCGTGGCCCGCTGGGACGCGGTGTTGAAGACCTTCTCGAACACGCGCGGGACCGCGAGGATGAACGTCGGCTGGAAGGCCTGGAGGTCTGCCAGCAGGTTCTTGATGTCGGCACTGTGGCCCATCTTGACCCGGGCCTTCACACAGCCGACCTGGATGATGCGGGCGAAGACGTGGGCCAGCGGCAGGAAGAGCAGGGTCGAGGAGCCCTCGTCGAACAGCCGGTCGAGCTCCTCGACGGCGACGCCGAGCTCGAACATGAAGTTGCCGTGCGTGAGCATGCAGCCCTTGGGCAGGCCGGTGGTGCCCGACGTGTAGATCAGGGTGGCGAGGTCGAGCGGGGTTGCGGTGGTGCGCCGCGTCTCGAGCTCGTCGTCGGAGATGTCCTCGCCGAGACCGCTCAGCACGCCCACGGCGTTGCCGGTGATCGACCAGACGTGGTGCAGCTCGTCGAGTCCGGCCCGGACCTCGGCGATGCGGGCCATGTGGTCGGTGCCCTCGGCGACGACCGCGCGGGCTCCGGAGTCGCTGAGGATGTGCCGGACCTGCTCGGCCGACGACGTCTCGTAGATCGGCACCGTGACCGCCCCGGCGAACCAGATGGCGTAGTCGAAGAGCGTCCACTCGTAGCGCGTCTTGGAGATGAGCGCGACCCGGTCTCCGGCCTCGATGCCCGCGGCCATCAGCCCCTTGGCGACCGACTGCACCTCGACCAGGAACGCGGAGGCGGTGACGTCCTGCCACCCGTCCCCGGACGGGCGGGCGAACACGACGGTGTCGCCGGCATCGCGCGCGTTGGCGACGGCGTCGTCCGTGAGGTTCCCGGTGGCCGGGATCTCGACGTTCAGGGGCGTGGAGAACTCACGCACGGGGGTGCCTCCTGCGGTGTGGCTGGTGAACACGCGCACGTTACCGCCGGGTTGAGGAGACCGCCCATCGGGGCGTGCTCCTGGCCGGTCCGGCGCACCGACGATCCGGTAGGGTCGCAGACCCAGCCCACCCCGTCGGTCCTCCGCACCGACTCGCACCCCCAGGGGTATCGATGGCCGAACAGACCACCTCCTCGATCGTCATCGACGCGGCTCCGGCCGACGTGATGGCGGTCATCGCGGACTTTCCGGCCTACCCCGAGTGGGCGAAGGGCGTGAAGGCGGCGGACGTCGTACGCGAGGGTGCCGGAGGCCGAGCGGACGAGGTCTTCTTCGCGCTCGACGTGTCGCCGATCAAGGACGAGTACACCCTGAGCTACGACTGGTCCGGCGACGAGCAGGTCACCTGGACCCTGGTCGAGGGCAAGATGCTCAAGGCCCTCGACGGCGCCTACGTGCTGCACGACCTCGGCAACGGATCGACCGAGGTGACCTACCGGCTCGCGCTCGACGTCTCGATCCCGCTGATAGGCATGCTGAAGCGCAAGGGCGAGAAGATCCTGATCGACACCGCGCTGAAGGGGCTCAAGAAGCGCGTCGAGTCGCTCTGACGTTGCGGATCCTCCTCCTCACCGGCAAGGGCGGCGTCGGCAAGTCGACGGTCGCTGCCGGCACCGCGGCCCTGGCCGCCGCCGACGGGCACCGCACGCTCGTGCTGTCGACCGACGCCGCCCACTCGCTGGCCGACGCGTTCGCGACCACGATCGGGCCCGAACCCACGAAGATCTCCGCCTCGCTGTATGCCCAGCAGGTCGACGCGCAGCTGCGATTCGAGCAGAGCTGGGCCGACATCCAGAGCTACCTGCTGCGTGTGCTCGACGTGGCCGGCGTCGACCCGGTGGCCGCGGCCGAGCTGACGGTGATCCCCGGCGCCGAGGAGGTGCTGGCGCTGCTCGAGCTGCGCCTCCACGCCCTCTCCGACGCATGGGACGTCATCGTGGTCGACTGTGCGCCGACCGCGGAGACCCTGCGCCTGCTGGCACTCCCCGAGGCGCTCGGGTGGTACATGCAGCGGGTCCTGCCGGTCGAGCGCCGCGTGGTGAAGGCGCTGCGGCCCGTGCTGTCGAGGGCCGCCGGGGTGCCGATGCCCGAGGACAACGTCTTCGACGCGGTCGAGCGGCTGCACGGCGAGCTCGAGGAGGTGCGCGCGTTGCTGACCGGTCCCGAGGCGAGCGTGCGGCTGGTGATGACGCCCGAGAGCGTCGTCCTCGCGGAGGCCCGCCGGTCCTACACGACGCTGTCGCTGTTCGGCTACCGCGTCGACGGCGTGGTCGCCAACCGGATCTTCCCCGACGACGAGGGCGACCCGTGGCGCGCGGGCTGGGTCGCCGCCCAGGACGCCGTGCTGGTCGAGGCCGGCGCGTCGTTCACGGGGCTGCCGCTCTGGCGCTCGGTCTACCGGGCCGCCGAGCCCGTCGGGGTCGAGGCACTCGCCACGCTCGCCCGGGAGGTGTACGGCGACTCCGATCCGCTCGCGACGCCCGCGCACGACGGGCCGTTCCGGGTCGTGCGCACCACGCGGGGCGCCGTACTCTCGCTGCGGCTGCCGGGGGTGACCAGTGCGGACGTCGATCTCGCCAGGAACGGCGACGAGCTCGTCGTGACCGTGGGGTCGTATCGTCGTCTCCTCACGCTGCCTGCCGGGCTCACCCGCTACCGGGTCGCCGGGGCGCGAGTCCAGGACGGTGAGCTGCAGGTGCGGATGGAGGACGGGACGTGACCCAGGGTGAGGGCAGCGAGCCCGATGTGGGCAGTCTGGCCGAGGAGGCCGCGAAGCTGATGGGCGCGCTCTCCGGATGGGCGCGCGAGCACGGCGACCTCGGCCCGCAGGTCGGCGACATCGCGTCCCGCGCGACCGAGGCGCTCCGCGACGTCGACGCCCACGTCGACACGGGCGCCGCCGAGTGCACCTGGTGCCCGGTGTGCCGCACCGTGCACGCCGTGCGGTCTCTGAACCCGGAGGTGCGCCACCACCTGGCGTCGGCCGCCACGTCGCTCATGCACGCGGTCGCCGGCGCCCTCGCGACCGCCGTACCCGACGAGGGGCGTGGGCGGGACGTCGAGCACATCGATCTCGACGACGACTGGGAGGACGAGGAATGAGCCTTGGTTCCGAGACAGGCGCTAGCGCGCCTTCCTCAACCAGCGGCGGCCTGTCGTGCGGCATTGACGTCGGCGGCACAAAGATCGCCGGTGGCGTCGTCGACGAGGACGGCAAGGTGATCGAGGAGCTCCGCGTCGAGTCTCCTGCCACCGACGTCGAGGACATGGAGGACGCCATCGTCGGCCTCGTCGGTGAGCTGCGGTCGCGGCACGAGATCGTGGCGGTGGGCGTCGGCGCGGCCGGCTACGTCGACCGCGACCGCGCGACCGTGCTGTTCGCGCCCAACATCGCCTGGCGCGATGTCGACCTGCGAGCCGAGCTCGAGGCTCGCGTCGACCTGCCGTTCGTGATCGAGAACGATGCCAACGCGGCGGCGTGGGGCGAGTTCCGCTTCGGCGCGGGCGAGGACGTCGACGACCTGCTGCTCGTCACCGTCGGCACCGGCATCGGCGGGGGCATCGTGCTCGACGGGCGCCTGCACCGTGGCGCGTTCGGCGTCGCTGCCGAGATCGGCCACCTGCGGTTGGTGCCTGGCGGGCACCTGTGCGGCTGCGGCAACCGGGGCTGCTTCGAGGTCTACGGCAGCGGCACCGCGCTGGTCCGCGAGACCCGGGCGGCCGTGGAGGCGGGGTCGCTGCTCGCGCAGCCGCTGCTCGAGCGCGCCGGTGGTCGCATCGACGACATCGACGGCCCGCTCATCTCGGCCGCCGCTGCCGACGGCGACCGGTTCGCGGTCGAGCAGCTGGCCGACCTGGGTCGTTGGCTGGGCGAGGGCATCGCTTCCCTCGCGGCTGTGCTCGACCCCGCGGTCGCCGTGATCGGCGGTGGCGTCAGCGCCGCCGGCGATCTGCTGCTCGACCCGATCAGGTCGGCGTTCGAGTCGTCGCTGCCGGGTCGCGGCTACCACCCGGAGCTCGAGGTCCGGCCGGCCACGCTCGGCAACACCGCGGGGCTGATCGGCGCCGCCGACCTCGCCCGCCTCCCGTGAGCGACCTGCCGGCGCCGGTCTGGATCGGCGTCGATGTCGGTGGCACCAAGGTGCTCGCCGGCGTCGTCTCCGACGAGGGCGTCGTCGTGCGCACCGCCCGGGCCGTGACTCCCGGCCGGCGCGTCGACGCGGCGCTCATCGAGGACGCCCTGACGGACGCCGTACACGCGGTGGCGGGTGATTCTCCGATCGCCGGGGTGGGCCTGGCCGCGGCCGGGTTCGTGGAGGCGACGGGGGAGCGGGTGATGTTCGCGCCGCACCTGCCCTGGCAGGACGAGCCGGTGCGGGCCCGGCTCGCCGAGCGCTGGCAGGTGCCGGTCGCCCTCGACAACGACGCCAACTGCGCCGCCATCGCCGAGTGGGAGTACGGCGCCGCCCGAGGCGCCGGATCGGCGCTCGTGGTCACGATGGGCACGGGCATCGGAGGCGGCCTCGTCCTCGACGGCCACGTGGTGCGTGGCGCCAACGGGATGGCCGGCGAGTTCGGCCACATGCAGGTGGTGCCCGACGGGCAGGCGTGCGAGTGCGGCCTCCGCGGCTGCTGGGAGCAGTACTCCTCGGGCAACGCGCTGGTGCGCTACGCCCGCGAGCGCATCGGCCACGAGCCGACGATGCTGGAGGAGTCCTGTGCCGGCCACCCCGAGCGGCTGACCGGGCCGATGGTCACCGAGGCCGCTGAGTCGGGGGACCTGCTGGCACGGGCGGCGTTCGCTTCGGTCGGCGACTGGCTGGGCATGGGTGTGGCCAACCTCGTGGCCGCGTTCGACCCGGACTGCGTGGTCATCGGGGGTGGGGTGTCGGCCGCCGGCGACCGGCTGCTCGACCCGGCCCGCGTGGCGCTCGAGCGGTCGCTCGTCGGGGCCCGGCACCGCGTCGTACCCCCGGTGCTGGCGGCCAGCCTGGGGCCCCAGGCTGGGCTGGTCGGTGCCGCCGCGTTGGTGCGGTCTCGGTAGTCCTGGCCAGACGCCGATCCTCGCCGGTCGAGTAGCGAGCGCCAGCCAGCGAGCGTGTCGAGACCCGGCCAGCCGACCTTGGTTCGGCGTCGTCCCGGTAGGCGCCACCTCGGTCGGAGCCCGGGTGTCAAGGGCGCGAAGCGGCGGAGCGGACCCTTGACGGCGGGAGGACGACGGCCGCGCTGGTCAGGCCCGGCGGTAGCCCGGCACCAGCTCGAGCGCGAGCTGCTCGAGGAAGAGGCCGACGTCGGTGACGATGCCGCGCGCCTGCGAGGAGCCGCGGTCGGCGAGCTTGGTGACGGTGGCGGGGTTGATGTCGACGCAGACGAGGGGGATCGACGCGGGCAGGATGTTGCCGGTGGCCACCGAGTGCAGCATCGTCGCGACCATCAGGCAGAAGCCGACGTCCTTGATCTCGGCGCGCATCGCGCGCTGGCCGTCGATGACGTCGGTGTAGACGTCGGGGAGCGGGCCGTCGTCGCGCACGGAGCCGACCAGCACGAACGTCTTGTCGTGCTTGACCAGTGCGTGCATGATGCCGCCGGTCAGGATGCCGCTCTCGACGGCCGCGCGGATCGACCCCTGCTTGCGGATCGTGTTGAGCGCCCGGATGTGGTGCTCGTGCCCGTGCTCGACCCCGCGGCCCTGGGCCAGGTCGACGCCCAGCGAGGTGCCGTAGAGGCTCGACTCGATGTCGTGGGTGGCCAGCGCGTTGCCGGCGAAGAGCACGTCGACGAACCCTGCGTCGACCATCGAGACCATGGCCGGGGCGGCACCGGTGTGCACGACACCCGGCCCGCCGACCCAGAGCACCTTCTTGCCGGCGGCCTTGGCCTCGCGCATGCCGTCGGCGACCTGGCGCACCAGGACCGCCTGCGGCTTCTCCGACGACACGTCGGACTCCATGAACCCGAACGACTCCTGGCTCTTGTCGGCCACCGGCACGGTGACCTTGATGCCGGAGGCCCCGCAGACGACGAGCATCCCGGTGCGTACGTCGGACATCGGAAGCGTGTAGACGCGATTGCCGCCCTCGCGGGGCTCGACGACCAGGCCGCAGTCCATCTCGGGGTTCTCGACGTCGAACCACCGGCCGTCGAGCCGGATCTTCGTCTCGAGGTTGGTGGTGGAGTAGAAGCCGTCGGGGAAGACGCCGTCGCGGTCGGCCTCCGCCACGGCGGCCTCGCCAGGGTCGACCTGGTTGACGCCGCGGGTCTGGAGCCGCATCAGCAGCCGCTGCAGCGACTCGTCGTCCTCGGCCGTGACGGTGATGGTCGCGCGCGAGGTGTCGATGGCCTCGTGGCCCACGTCGAAGCTGTCGATGACGTAGTCGCCGCCGTACTCACGGATGTCGTCGAGAATGCGCGACAGGATGCCGCTGTCCATCAGGTGGCCGGTGACTTCGACGCTCTCGCTCACACTCACGGCGTCACCATAACGGCGGCCGGGCCGCAGCTCAGATCCGGGCGCCGTCGTCGCCGGGGTCGCGTGGACCGCGGGGCATCATCGCGACGAGATAGACGAAGCCGCCGACGAACGCCACCACCATCGCGAGCGCGAGCAGGCGGGGCAGGTCCCAGCCCATCACGGTGAAGATCAGCAGGATCAGCGGAGCGCCGAACAGCCCGATCCAGGCGGCCTGACGACGCGGCTCGACCCGGGGCAGTGGGGGCGGCGGAGGGGGGACGAACCGCTCCTCGTCGTCGTACTGCTCGTGCGCGTGCGGGGTGGTCGCGACCGGCTCGGGATCCGGAAGGGGTTCGCTCTCGGGCGCCGGCTCGCTGGCCTCGTCCATCGCGGGACGCTCGCCGTAGTGCTCGACGATGTCCTGCCAGGCACGATCCACGTCGCGCTCCCGCCCGGGCTCGTCCTTGCTGGTCACCCTCCGAGGGTAGACGCCGTACGGAGGGCAGGGGATCGCGCGTTCCACGGACGCTGTTGGACCGATCGGGGACCATGGCCCCGTGTGGGGCGGAGAGCAGGCGCGGCGTCGACGCAACGCTCGCGAGCTCGAGCGCCGGATGCGGGAGCTCGACGACCTCGACCGGGCTCACGGTCTCGGTGCACTGCCGGGCACCAGGGCGCCGAGCCAGGTCCGTCGCCCGGCCCGCAGGCGCCTCCGCACGTTCTGGACCCTCGTCCTGACCACTGCACTGCTGACCGTGGTGATCGCCGTGCATCCGGGGAGTACGGCGGCCCGGGTGCGCGACGTCGTGACCACCGGTCTCTCGCGGGCCGGTGTGCTCGGCACGGTCGGCGACGGGAGCTACGCCTTCATCGCCACCCAGCCCGGTGGCCGGGAGCCGGTCGGCTACGACCCGTGCACCGAGATCACGGTCGCGGCCAACAGCGAGGAAGCGCCGGCCAACTGGGAGACGCTGGTGGAGCGGGCGATCGAGCACGTCGGGTCGGCGTCGGGGCTTGACCTCGCCTACATCGGCGAGACCGACAGCCGTGACGGCTCGGGGACTCGGGGCGCCGATGCGATGGTGCTCGTGATGTGGGCGACCGCGGAGGAGTTCCCGGCCCTCGAGGGCAGCGTGGCGGGCGTGGGCGGCAGCTCGGCGGCGCAGGACACGAACGGGCGACGGACGTTCGTGGAGGGGCGGATCGTCCTGGATCGCGACGCGTTCAGAGGGCTCGACGGCGGCGACCTGCAGATCGCCACCGACCAGGCGGTCGTCGACCACGAGCTCGGCCACGTGGTGGGCC
Source organism: uncultured Actinomycetota bacterium (assembly GCA_963825755.1). GTDB lineage: Bacteria > Actinomycetota > Actinomycetes > Propionibacteriales > Nocardioidaceae > Nocardioides. The sequence continues at coordinate 30,538 of CAWGUS010000025.1, forward strand.
TCGACCACGTCGACGACCCCCGGGAGATCATGAACGACACGAACGACGGCCGGCAGCTGAGCTGGGGTCCGGGTGACCGGAAGGGCCTGGCGCTGCTCGGCGAGATCCCCTGCAGCTGACCCGCTGGCTGAGGTGCGAGGAGCGCAAGCGACGAGCCTCGAGCCGAGGCTGCCTGCGTCCTTGGTTTCGAGGCTCGCTGCGCTCGCACCTCAACCAGCGGACGAACTGCGCTCGCACCTCAACCAGCGGACGAACTGCGCTCGCACCTCAACCAGCGGACGATCTGCGCTCGCACCTCGACCAGCGGACGCTCTGCGCTCGCACCTCAACCAGCCGGGGCGGCGGTCACCGTGGCGATGAAGTCGGCCGACTCGGTGTAGATCGCGTCGGCGTCGTTGTCGAGGGTCGCGACGTGGTAGCTGTCGTCGAGGCTGCGCACGGTGAACTCCGTCGACGACACACCCGACCTGATGAGGTCGATCGAGAGCGGGTCGACGACGTGGTCCTCGGCGGACTTGAAGAACAGGATGGGTGCGGAGACCCGGGCCAGGTCGCGGCGCAGCAGCCTCCAGCCCTGCACCATAGAGTGCGCGGCCTTGAGGGGAGAGCGGGTGTAGCCGTGCTCGTCGCCGCCGGCCTTCTTGATGTCGTTGGCGATGCCGGGGAACGACGGCACGACCCACTTGAGCAGGGGCAGGGCCAGCACGTCCTTGCGCATGGTCGCGACGGCGGCGTTGACCAGCACGAGTCCGGCGACCCGGTCGGGGTGGTCGGCGGCGAGGCGCAGAGCCAGTCCGCCGCCCATGGACAGCCCACCCACCACGACCGAGTCGTTGGCTTCCGCGAGCTTCTCGAACGACCGCGAGACCTCGGCGTACCAGTCGGCCCACGTCGTCGTGTTCATCTCCTGCCACGTGGTGCCGTGGCCGGGGAGGCGCGGCACCTCGACGGCGTACCCGCGCTCGGCGAGCGACTCGCCCCACGGGCGCATCGAGGCGGGGGAGCCGGTGAAGCCGTGGCTCAGGAGCACGCCGACCGAGCGGCCGCCGGTCAGCTCGGGACGCGCGGGAGCCGAGAACGGGGCGGCGGTGGGCAGCACGGAGGACATGGGCGGCATCGTGCCAGAGGAGACGCGGTCGCGTGAGCGCCACTGGCGGGGCGAGGCACTAGAGTCCGAACGTGCTGTATTGGTTCCTGAAGTGGATCGCCCTCGGGCCCGTCCTGCGACTCATCTTCCGGCCCCAGGCGTCCGGTGTGGAGAACGTCCCCGACGAGGGCCCGGCCATCCTGGCGAGCAACCACCTGTCCTACACCGACTGGATGTTCATGCCGCTGACACTGACCCGGCGGGTGACGTTCGTGGCGAAGGCGGAGTACTTCACCACCCCCGGCATCAAGGGCTGGTTCCAGAAGAAGTTCTTCTCCGGCGCCGGCCAGGTGCCGATCGACCGGGGTGGCGCGACGGCCGCCGAGGGCGCGCTGAAGTCGGCCAAGGCCATCCTCGCGAAGGGCGAGCTCTTCGGCATCTATCCCGAGGGCACCCGCTCCCACGACGGCAAGCTCTACCGCGGCAAGACCGGAGTCGCCCGGCTGGCACTCGAGACCGGCGCGCCGGTGATCCCCGTCGCCGTCGTCGGCACCGACGTCGTGGCCCCGCCCGGCAAGAAGTTCGGCGTCGGTCACGCGGCCGATCGTGCGCTTCGGCAAGCCGCTCGACTTCTCCCGCTACGAGGGCATGGAGAACGACCGCTACATCCTGCGCTCGATCACCGACGAGATCATGTACGAGATGATGCGGCTCTCCGACCAGGAGTACGTCGACATGTATGCCGGCAACGCCAAGGATCTCGCCGAAGAAGAACGACGAGGAGGCCAAGCGGGCCGGGCGACGAGGCCGCAGCCGCGGAGAAGAAGGCGTCCTGACGCGGCATGGTCGAGCGGCGCTCGTCCGCGGCCGGCGGGCGGCCGTCGAGGACCGGCTCTGTCCGCCGCGCTCGCGGTGGTGCGCGTCGTCGTCACCGTCAACCTGCGTCGGTCCTGAACCTCTGCCGACGCGACAACTACGACCGACCCGCTGCCGCGGCCGTCGTCGTGGTGTTGCGCTGGTCGGCGTGGACCGGGTTCGCGCTGTGGGCCTACGCGTCGTCCGCCCGCGCGTACGCCGGCCCTGCTCGTCGCCGACCTCGCCGTCGCCCTGTCGGCGCTATGCGGCGACGCCGTGGTCAAGGGCGACGACTTCCGGGCCACGCTGCCCGGGCTTCTGGGTGATGGGCGCGCTGCTCGCGTGGGCCATGCACTGGCACTGGCAGGGCGGGCTGGTCGCCGGCGTGGCGCTGTCCGCGGTCGACCTCGCGATCCGGCGCCGAGATCAACCAGGCGAACTACGGCAACATCTTCCTGCTGATGATCGGCGGCCCGATCGTCGGCTACATGTGCGAGTCGCTGCAACGAGATGGCGCGCCGAGCGGGACCGGCCCAGCGCGCGGCCGCGGCCGGCCGAGGAGCGGGCCCGGCTCGCCCGCGCCGTGCACGACGGGGTGCTGCAGGTGCTGGCACTGGTGCAGCGGCGGGGCGCCGGCTCGGCGGCGAGATCGCCGACCTGGCCGGCTCGCCGGCGAGCAGGAGTGGTCGCTGCGCTCGCTGATCCGCCAGCAGGGCACGTGTGGCCAGCGGGTCCGGCGTCGAGCGACCTGGCCGGGGTGCTCGAGGCGCTCGGCACCGGCACCGCTGCGGTCGAGGTGGCGACGCCCGGCGTGCCGGTGCCGCTGCCGGCGACGTGGTCCCCGAGATCGTCGCCGCCGTCGCGCGCGTGCCTCGACAACGTCGACCACCCACGTCGGGCCGCGATGCGCCAGCCTGGGTGCTGCTCGAGCGCTGCCGCGACCAGGTCGTCGTCTCGGTGCGCGACGAGGGCCCGGCATCGCGCCCGGCCGGCTGGCCGCGGCCGAGGGCGAGGGTCGGCTGGGTGTGTCGGCGTCGATCCGCGGCCGGATCGCGGACCTGGGCGGCACCGCGACGCTCGACGACCGGCACGTGCGGGCACCGAGTGGGAGCTGGCCGTGCCGCGGAGGACCCGCATGACCATCCACAGCGAGCACCCGTTCCTCGACCCCGACCCCGACCAGGCCCGCCGGTTGCGCGGCCGTCTGGGCGGTCAGGTGTCGCTCTGGACCGCCGGGTCTGGTGACGACCGCGTCGGCCTCACCGTCTCGTCGATCCTCGTCGCGCCGAGTGAGCGGCCGCTCGTCATCGGGCTGCTCGACCCCGACTCCGACCTGGCACTGCGGCTGACGCCGGCGACGCGGCCGCTGCGTCGTACAGCTCCTGCGTGGCAGCACCGCGACCTCGCCGAGCAGTTCGCCGGCCAGATGCCGGCTCCCGGGCGGCGCCGTTCGCGCAGGCCGAGTGGGTGCAGACCGAGGCCGGACCGCGGCTCGTCGACGCCACCACGTGGGCCGAGGTCGTCGTGCGCGACTCCCGCGACGTCGGCTGGTCGGTCGAGGTCACGGCCTGGATCCACGCAGTCGCCGTCGGCGACGACGACGAGCCGTTGATCCACCGCCGCGGCCGCTAACTATGCTGTTCTTCGCCCCCGCCCTCCGACTGACGACGCCGCGCGGACGCCGCATGACGGACGAGGCGATCAGGGTGATGGTGGTCGACGACCACCCGATGTGGCGCGACGCGGTCGAACGCGACCTCGAGCTCGCCGGGTTCGAGGTCGTGGCGGTGGCGGCCACCGGCAAGGAGGCGGTCGCGCGGTTCCCGGCGGCACGACCGCACGTCGTCGTGCTCGACCTGCAGATCCCCGAGCCCAACGGCGTCGAGGTGACCCGCACCGTCCTCGAGCACGACCCGTCCGCCCGCGTGCTGATCCTCTCCGCGTCGGGTGAGCAGGCCGACGTGCTGGAGGCCGTCAAGGCAGGTGCCACGGGCTACCTCGTGAAGTCGGCGTCCCGCGAGGAGCTCCTCTCCGCCGTTCGTCGGGTCGCCGCCGGCGACACGGTCTTCACGCCGGGACTCGCCGGGCTGGTGCTCGGGGAGTTCCGCAGGATGTCCGGGCCGGCGCAGCCGGATCCGGGCACCCCGGAGCTCACCGAGCGCGAGACCGAGGTGCTGAAGATGGTGGCGAAGGGGATGTCCTACAAGCAGATCGCCGAGCGCCTCGTGATCTCCCACCGGACCGTGCAGAACCACGTGCAGAACACCCTGCGCAAGCTCCAGATGCACAATCGTGTCGAGCTGACCAGATATGCCATCGAGCAGGGCCTCGACGACGACGATGAGTGAGCAGGGGCGCGTCCTCGCCGCGGCGTACGTCACCCGGCTGGGCTTCGCCGGCGCAGCTCCCACGCTCGACACCCTGGGCGGCCTGCACCGTGCGCACCTCGAGCAGCTGCCCTACAACAACCTCGACATCATGCTCGGCTCACCGCCGCCGGTCGACGAGGACAGCTGCCTGCGCCTGGTGCTCGAGAGGGGCCGGTCGGGGTACTGCTTCCACCAGAACGGTGCCCTCGCCGCCGGTCTGCGACACCTCGGCTACGCGGTCGAGCGGTTGCACGGGCACGTCTGGACCAACCCCGAGATGCGCGACCACGACGACCTCAACCACCTCGTGCTCGTGGTCTCCGGGCTGCCGACGGACACGAACCCGGGAGGGCGCTGGTGGCCGGACGCCGGGTTGGGAGAGGGTTTCGTCGACCCGGTGCCCCTCGTCGCCGGCGTGCTCGAGGACGATCTCCGCGACCTCGAGATCACCGGGCTCGAAGACGCCGGCTGGTCGTTCCGCAACGACCCGAGCGGCACGTTCAGCGGCCTGGAGGCGAGGTCGCTGCCGATGGACGTCGCCGCCGCCCATGACGTGCTCTCCGCACGTCCCGACGGTCGCTTCGCCAAGCTCCTGGTCGTGCAGCGGCGTACGCCCGGTGCCGTCGACACCGTGCGTGGATGCGTGCACACGCGCATGGACGCAGCGGGCACGACCACGCGGGACCTCACGTCGTACGCGGACTGGCGGGATGCACTGCTGTCGCTCGGCCTGAGCCTCGCCGGGGTCACGGACGAGGCGCTGCTGGCGCTGTGGACCTCCTCGTGGGCCGGCCACCAGGCGTGGGACGCGGCGGGCCGGCCGTGACCGCGGCCTGGCGCCGGGCCGGGCCGGGCGACGCCGTGGCCCTGATGGAGGTCGAGCGCGCCACCAACCTGGTCGCGCTCGCCCACGTCTTCCCTCCGGACGTCCACCCGTACCCCGACGCCGACGTGCTGGCCCGCTGGACACTGGTCCTCGACGACGCCGGTGTCACGGTCGAGGTGGTCGACGGTGATGCCGGGCTGATCGCGTTCGCAGCCCGGGACCTGCGCACCCTCCGGCACCTCGGCGTCCATCCCGACCACTGGGGTCGCGGGCTCGCCCGCGCGGGTGTCGAGCGGGCGGTCGCGGCGATCCGCGAGGGCGGCGAGACGCCGTACCTGAAGTGCCTGGTCGAGAACCACCGGGCGCGCGGGCTCTACGAGCACCTGGGCTGGGTGGCCACGGGTGTGCGCGGCGAGGCGGAGTTCCCGCCGTACCCCGAGGAGATGGAGTACGTGCTTCGCAGGTGACTAGCCCGGATCCCTTGCGGGGTGCGGGCGGCCTCCCACGGGCGAGGCGTCGACGAGGTCGTGCCGGACGCCGTACCTGGTGCGTAGCCGGATGTCCTGCTTCGTCCGGTAGCGCTCGCCGAGGGCGGTGCGCACCGGCAGGGTCAGCGGCACCCGGTCGAGGCCGGCGTTGACCAGTCCGAGGACCGGTCCGATCGACGCGGACGACGTGCTTGACGCGGGTGTCGGGCACCGCCAGCTCGTCGGCGATCTCGTCGCCGAGGAAGATCCGCTCGAGGGCGTGCACGACCGGCGGCGCGGCTCCGTGCAGGGCGCGGGGGAGGAGCGCCTCGATCTCGGGCACCAGGAAGTCGGTGTTGATCGACCCGACGAGGTCGCGGCAGTAGTCGTCGACGGCGGGCCGGGACAGCAGGTAGATCCCCTCCAGCGCCTCCTGGTCGGCCTCGTCGACTGGCAGCAGGTCCGGTGAGATGCCGAGGAGGTGCCCGACATAGCGCCACCGCGCGTAGTAGGCGTCGACCTCGTGCGGCAGGTACGGCGCCCCGATCGCCCGCATGCCGCGGAGCGGGATCAGGCAGAACTCCACCAGCGTGTACGCGAGGTAGGCCTGGCTGATGGGCACACCCCAGGCGGCCGTGTCCCACTCGTCGGAGCGGTTGAGCGCCTGACGCACCAACGCATGGATGACCCGGACCCGCACCGTCAGCTCGAAGCCGGGAGAACGCCTGCGCAGGCCGCCCTGCGCCAGCACCTCCACCAGCCACGAGCCGACCTCGATGGTGCGCGCGCCGGCGCTCTCGACGTACCGACCCGTGAGCTGGAGCGGCCGGGACGCGGCCGAGTTTGCGTAGCCGCTCACCAGCGACGCGGCGCCGAGGACGATGCCCGCCTGCCGGGTGTAGCGGGCGAGGTGCCGGCCACCCGCGTCCAGCGCCTCGAGGTCGACCCACGCCGGCAGGTCGTCGAGCTCGGCGAACAGAGCACGCAGCGAGTCGGGAGCGCCGTCGACGGCGTCGATGCCCTCATGACAGGCCTGCCGGAGCAGCCGCATCCCGCGCCCGTGGCCGATGTCGGCGAAGTCGCCCACGAACGCGTCGGCCAGTGGGTCACCGGCCCACATGCCGTCGAAGTACGGCGCCGCGAGGGCGCCGAAGCGGCGGACCGACTCGTCGTACCGGCGGATGGTGCTCGGGACGGCGGGAGTGTCGGGGGGCGCTGCGCGGCCGACGACATGGCCGCAGCCTATGCTCGCGGCGTGTCCAACGACCCGCTGCTGGCCATCGCCGACGAGCTCTACGCGCTGGCCGTGTCCGACTTCACGGCGGCGCGCGACGCACGGGCCAAGGAGCTGAGGGCCACCGACAAGGAGCTCTCCGCGCGGGTCAAGGGCCTCAAGCGGCCGTCGGTGGCGGCGTGGGCGGTCAACGTGTTCGTCCGTCGCGAGACCGCCCAGGTCGAGCAGGTGATCGCCGTGGGCGAGGCCTTGCGCGAGGCCCAGGCCAACCTCGACGGCGACGAGCTGCGCGCCCTGACCCGGCAGCGCCGCCAGCTGACCGCGGCCGTCACCACGAGGGCTCGCGCGTGCGCGGCCGAGGCGGGCCAGCGGCTCAGCGACTCGGCAGCCGACCAGGTGGAGGCCACCCTGACCGCCGCCATGCTCGACGAGGGTGCCGCGGCCGCGGTGCGCAGCGGGCTGCTCACCGCCGCCCTCGCGGCGACCGGGGTCGACGCCGTCGACGTGACTGGTGCGGTGGCCGCGCCCGAGGCGCTCGGCTTCACGGCGTCGGCCCGCGACGCCGAGGAGGAGCAGCCGCCGTCGCGGCCCGACCTGCACGTCGTACCCGATCCCGACGCGGACGCGAAGAAGCGCAGGGCCGCGCAGGAGAAGCTCGAGGCCGCCGAGGCGGAGGTGGCGGCCCACCAGGAGGCCTACGGCGCCGCGGCTGCCGAGGTCGGCGAGCTCGAGGCGCGCAGCATGCAGGTGCAGGCCCAGATCGACGAGCTGCGGCGCCAGATCGCCGAGCTCGAGACCACCGCCGAGGAGGTCGACGACGAGCTCTCGGACGCCGAGGACGTGCGGGCCGAGGCCGAGGAGGCCCTCGCAGAGTCGATCCGCGCCCGTGAGGCGGCGGCAGGCCTGCTGGCCAAGCTCTAGCTTGAGAGCACCCCCACACTGGAACCATGACCACCATCCGGCCTCGCGAGACCGGCAGTCGCCCGGCTTTCGGCGCGGCCGTCGTCGCGGTGGGTGCGCTGCTGCTGGCGATGTGGGTGCTGGAGGGGTTCGACCAGGCGAGCGGGAACGCCCTGGACGCCTACGGCATCAGGCCGCACACCGACGAGGGACTGGTGGCCATCTTCGTGGCGCCGTGGCTGCACGGGGGCTGGGCGCACCTGGTCGGCAACTCGCTGCCGTTCCTCGTCCTCGGCATCCTGGTGCTCCTCGACGGGTGGCGGAAGTGGACGTGGGCGACGCTGACCGTCGTCGTCGCGTCGGGTGTGCTGGTGTGGCTCCTCTCGCCGCCGAGCTCGATCACCCTCGGTGCCAGCGGCATCGTGTTCGGCTGGCTCACCTACCTGCTGGTGCGCGGCTTCTACTCCGGCCGGCCCGGCCAGATCGCGATCGGAGTCCTGGTCTTCGTCGTGTACGGCGGCGTGCTGTGGGGCGTGCTGCCCACCGATGCCGGCATCTCGTGGCAGGGCCACCTCGGCGGTGCGGCGGGTGGCTGGCTCGCCGCACGCTGGCTGCACCGTGCCGACCGGCGATCGCGGGCGACGGTGGCCTAGTCGCTCGCCCAGTCCTTTGACCGCTCGACGGCGCGGGTCCACCGCGCGTGCGCGGCGTCGGCCTTCTCGCGGTCGCCGCGGGGCTCGAAGCTCCGGTCGAGCTGCCAGGTGTCGCGCAGCTCGTCGGTCGACGCCCAGACACCGGTGCCGAGGCCGGCGAGGAAGGCCGCACCCAGCGCGGTGGTCTCGACGATCGTCGGACGCTCCACCGGTACGCCGACCTGGTCGGCCTGGATCTGGCAGAGCAGGTCGTTGGCGGCCGCGCCACCGTCGACGCGCAGCGAGGCCAGCTCGGGCATCGTCTCCAGCACGTCGCGGACCTCGAACGCGATCGCCTCGAGGGTGGCCCGCACGATGTGGGCACGGGTCGTGCCGCGCGTCAGCCCGATGATCAGGCCGCGAGCGTGCGGGTCCCAGTGCGGCGCGCCGAGGCCGGTGAGCGCGGGCACGAACACCACGCCCTCGGTGTCCTCGACGGTCGAGGCCACGGCCTGCGTCTCCGCGGCCGAGCCGACGATCTGGAGCCCGTCGCGCAGCCACTGCACGGCCGCGCCGGTGACGAAGATCGCGCCCTCGTTGGCGTACGTCAGCACGCCGTCGGGCGAGCGCCAGGCCGCCGTCGAGAGCAGGCCCGAGCCGGACCTCTGCACCGACGTACCGGTGTTGGTGAGGATGAACGACCCGGTGCCGTAGGTGCACTTGGAGTCGCCCTCGTCGAAGCACGTCTGGCCGAACAGTGCCGACTGCTGGTCGCCCGCGATGCCGGCGATCGGCAGCGACAGCCCGCAGAACGCCGACGAGTCGGACGCACCGATCTCGCCCCAGCTGGGGACGACGTCGGGCAGCGCGTCCCGCGGCACCCCGAACAGGCCGCAGAGTTCGTCGGACCAGTCGCCCGCCTCCAGGTCGAAGAGCAGGGTGCGCGAGGCGTTGCTGACGTCGGTGACGTGCCAGGTGCCGCGGGTCATCCGGGCGACCAGGTAGGAGTCGACCGTGCCGACGGCGTACCTGCCGGACTCGACCAGCGCCCAGGTGTGCGGCTCGTTCTCGGCCAGCCAGGACAGTTTGGTGCCGGAGAAGTAGGGGTCGAGTCGCAGCCCCGTGAGCTCGCTGACGCGGTCCTCGTGGCCCTCGTCGCGGAGGCGTGTGCAGATGTCGGCGGTGCGCCGGTCCTGCCAGACGATCGCGCGCCGCGGCGAGCCCAGCGTCTCGCGGTCCCATAGCACGACCGTCTCGCGCTGGTTGGTGATGCCGATCCCGCGCAGCTCGCCGGCGTCGACCTTGGCCAGCACGTCGCGGGTGGCCTCCAGCGTCGCCTGCCAGATCTCCTCCGGCGCGTGCTCGACCCAGCCCGGTCTGGGGAAGTGCTGGCCGAACTCCTCGTAGCCCTTCGCGGCGATGGTGCCCTCGGGCGTCACGACGACGGCGGTGACGCCCGTGGTGCCGGCGTCGATGGCGAGGACGGACATGTCGATGCTCCTCCGCTGGGGGGCAGGTCGCGGCCCAACCTAGTGGTGCGGCCCTGGGTTAGGGTCTCGGCCATGCGCGACACCAGAGGCGAGGAGTACGCCCGCCGGCTTCAGACCAAGGAGGGGGCCCGCTGGAAGCAGGTGCTGAACGTGCAGGCGCCGTACCAGTGGAACCTCCGGAGGCAGGACCTCGGCCGCACGCTCGACATCGGGTGCGGCATCGGTCGCAACCTCGCCACCCTGCCGGCCGGCTCGGTCGGGGTCGACCACAACCCGGTGTCGATCGAGATGGCTCGAGAGCGCGGCTTCACCGCCCTCACCACGGCCGAGTGGGAGGAGTCCGAGCTGCGCGCCCCCGACTCGTTCGACGGCTTCCTGGTCGCCCACGTGATCGAGCACCTGCCGGCAGAGGACGGCGAGGCGATGATGCGCTCCTACCTGCCATACCTGCGTCCCGGCGGCAAGGTGCTCTTCATCTGCCCCCAGGAGCGCGGCTACGCCTCCGACCCCACGCACGTGCGCTGGACGACCGGCGAGGACCTCGCCGACCTCGCGCGCACCCTGGGCCTCGCGCCGCGGCCGTGGCGCAGCTTCCCGTTCCCGCGCGCCGCCGGGAAGGTGTTCGTCTACAACGAGTTCAACCTGCTCGCGACCAAGCCCACGCGCTGAGTCACTGCCCCCGCAGGATCGCGAGCACCCGCTGGTCGATCCAGCTGCCGTCGCTCGACACCCGCATCTCGTAGTTCTCCGAGCCGGTCCACGCTGCGAGGTCGGGGTGCCCGGCGGCCTTGACGAGCCCGTCGATCTCGGCCTCGAGCGCCGCGTCGATCGCGACCTTCTCGTCGTCGGTGGACGCCGTCAGGTAGAGGTCGTTGAGGTCGAGCAGCCGGGCCAGCTCGACCAGCGGCTCGGGGTGGTCGTCGACCCGCAGGTCGACGGCGATGTCGTCGAGGCCGTCGTACCCCGCCTCGTCGCGTACGACGAGCAGCGCGGCCGACTGCCGACCCCTGCGGTCGCCGCCGGCCGCGTCGCCGGACTGCATCGCGGCCAGCAGGCGGCGCTCGATCGGTGCGCCGGCCGAGCCCTCCCAGGCGGCCCGCATCTCCTCGACCACCTCCGGTCCGGTGAGGATGTTGCCCTGGATGGCGAACCCGTCGCCGGTGACGCCGCCCGCCCAGTCGAAGCATGCAGGGCCCGTGTGCGACACGGCGTTGCCGTCGACGTCGACGATGCCGACCTGGCGGTGGTCGCGACCGTCGTCCTCCTCGAGCAGGCGTTGCAGGGCGATGCCGGCGGTGGCGCCCTCGTCGAGGTGGGCGAGGGCGAGGCCCTTGTAGGCCACGTTGGCCGCGGCCTGCGTTGCGATGGCGCCGACCCCGGCCACGGCGGCCGGCACGGCGGAGCCGACCGCGAGGAACTTCGAGGCGACGGCTACGCCCCAGGACTCACCGTCGTCGGACCGGGCCACGATCGAGAACGTCATGGCGCGACAGTAGTGGGTGCCTGACCGAAACCCGCTTGACCTCAAGCAAGCTCGAGCAGGGAGGATCACCGTGTGCTCTCTCGCCTCGGCTTCCCGCCCATCGGACCCCACCGGCGCTTCGTCACGGCCATCGCCGTCGACGCGCTCGGCAGCGGCGTGTTCATGCCGCTCACGATGCTCTACTTCCTGGCCGTCACGCCGCTGAGCCTGCTGCAGGTCGGCGCGGCCATCTCCATCGCCTCGGCGGTCTCTTTGCCGGCCGGGCCGGTCATCGGCGCGCTTCGTCGACCGGTTCGGCGCCAAGCAGATCCTGCTGGCCGGCAACGCGTTGCAGGCCGCGGGCTTCGTGGCCTACCTGGTCACGGAGTCGTTCGCGGCGGTGCTGCTGTGGACGATCGTGGTGACGATCGGCCGCACCGCCTTCTGGGGCTCCTACGGCAACATCGTCGCCGCGATCTCGAGGCCGGGGGAGCGCGAGCGCTGGTTCGGGTTCCTCGGAGCGCTCCGCAACGTCGGGTTCGCCCTCGGCGGCGTGGCCTCCGGCGTCGCCCTCTCCATCGGCACCGACCTGGCGTTCCAGGCCGTCGTGGCCGCCAACGCCGCGACGTACGCCGTCGCGTTCTGGCTGCTGCTGGCGGTGCCCGCCACCACACGGGGCGGCCAGCAGGCGCTGCCCGGCTCGTGGCGCACGGTGCTGGCCGACCGGCCGTACCGGCTGCTCGTGCTGGCCCAGGTGGGCTACTCGATGCCGATGATGATCCTGAACTTCGCGCTGCCGGTGTACGCCGTCACCGTGCTCGACCTGCCCGGGTGGATCACCGCCGTCATCTTCATCGTCAACTGCGTCATGGTCGGCCTCGGGCAGGGCCTGGTCGTCAACGCGATGACGGGCCATGTGCGCTACCGCGTGCTGCTGCTGACGCAGGTCGTCTTCGCCGCGTCGTTCGTGGTGTTCCTCGTGTGCGGCTGGCTCGCACCGGCGGTGGCCACGGGGCTGATCGTGGTCGGTGGATCGTCTACACGCTGGCCGAGCTCACCGGCGGTCCGGTGCTCGCGGCGCTGTCGGCGGAGGCGTCGCCCGAGCACCTGCGCGGGCGCTACCTGTCGCTGATCCAGCTCGCCTGGAACCTCAGCAGCACGATCGCGCCGGTGATGTTCGCCTGGCTGCTCGAGCGTGGGCCCGAGCCGCTGTGGTTGCTGATGATCGCGCTGGCCGTCGCGATGGTGCTCGTGGTCGCCCGGCTGGGTCCGTGATGCCGGTCGCCGCGGCCAGGGTCACCAACGAGGCGGAGCCGGCGCGCCGCCGTAGGGCTGCTCGCCGCGCTCGATGCGCTCGACGGCCGCCTTGGCCGCGGCGAGGTTGGCGCCGGTCACCTCGCGGTAGGTCCTGATCGCCGCGATCTTGTCGCCCCGGGAGACCTGCTCGTAGACCCCGCGCAGGCCGGCCGCCTCGACGGTCAGGCCGGCGTGGTCGACGAGCGCGTCGACCTTGCTCTCGAGCCGGCGGAGGCGGAACTGCATGTCCTTGACGTCGCGGCTGCCGCTGAACGGGCCCCATCATGAGGACGACGACGACGACGGCGAAGACGATGAGGACGACGTCGGAGGTGTTCACGGGGCGAGAGTAGCGTTCGCCAACGCGACCTCGCGGTCGCTACCCTCGCGGAGGTTGTGAACGATCCAAGTCCCCTGATCTGCGGAGGTCCCATGCGCGTCGGAGTGCTTACCGGAGGCGGGGACTGCCCCGGCCTCAACGCCGTCATCCGCGCCGTCGTGCGCAAGGGCGTGCAAGCGCACGGCTTCGAGTTCGTCGGGCTACCGCGACGGCTGGAAGGGCCCGCTCGAGGGCTGACCATGCCGCTGGGCATCGAGCAGTGCCGCGGCATCCTGCCCCGCGGCGGCACGATCCTCGGCTCGTCGCGCACCAACCCGTTCAAGCTCGACAACGGTGTCGAGCAGATCACGGCCAACCTCGAGAAGGACGGCGTCGAGGCGCTGGTCGCCATCGGCGGCGAGGACACCCTCGGCGTCGCCACCAAGCTCGCCGACCTCGGCGTCAACGTCGTCGGGGTGCCGAAGACGATCGACAACGACCTGTCGGGCACCGACTTCACGTTCGGCTTCGACACCGCCGTCAACATCGCCACCGAGGCGATCGACCGGCTGCACACCACCGCCGAGTCGCACCACCGCGTGCTGGTCGTCGAGGTGATGGGCCGGCACGCGGGCTGGATCGCTCTGCACGCCGGCATCGCGGGTGGCGCCAGCATGGTGCTCATCCCGGAGCAGCCCTTCGACATCGAGGAGGTCTGCGCCCACGTCGAGACGCGGTTCAAGAGCCAGTACGCCCCGATCGTCGTCGTCTCCGAAGGGGCGCGTCCCGCGCGAGGGCGGCGACATGACGCTCGTGTCGGGCGAGAAGGACGCCTTCGGGCATGTCCGGCTCGGCGGCATCGGCGACCGGCTGGCCAGCGAGATCGAGCAGCGCACCGGCAAGGAGGCGCGGGCCGTCGTACTCGGGCACATCCAGCGTGGCGGCACTCCCACCGCGTTCGACCGCTGGCTGGCGACCCGCTTCGGGCTCCAGGCGGCCGACGCCGTCGCCGACGGCGAGTTCGGCACGATGATGGCGCTGCGCGGCACCGACATCGTGCGGCTCCCCTCATCGAGGGCACCGGAGAGCTCAAGCTCGTCAGCGACAAGGAGTACGCCGAGGCGCAGGTCTTCTTCGGCTGATCCTGCTCACCACTGGAGGGCGCTCAGGGCAGCCGACAGCGGGAACGCGAGCAGGAACGCCCACCCGCCGGTGAGCCGGCGCGTGGTGTCCCTCGGTGTCGGAACCCCTGGTAGGCGCCCCGCCAGGAGCAGGAACGCGATGCCGCCGATCGGTGGCAGCATCAACCAGAACCACGCCCAGCGGGTCGCCCGCCACGGCTGCGGACCCCGACGAGCGGCGCGAGCCCTGCGAGGAACAGCAGCATCGCGGTCGTCCCGAGCTGGTAGGGCACCCACCATCCGAGCAGCCGGGTACCGTTCGAGTGGTCGAAGTCGCGGCGTACATCGAGGCCCGGCTGCGCCTGGGCCAGCACGTCGCTCGGGGCGCCGTGCACGATCGGGTCGTCTCCCGCTCGCCGGGAGTCGGCCACGTCCTTCGCCGAGCCCTGGACCTGGACAACCTGCGCCTGGTGGCCCAGCCACCCCTCGCGCCAGTGCACGGTGACGGTGCTGTGACCGGTCGAGGTCTCGCTCAGCTCGCCCGAGACCCGGACGCTCTCGACCTCGCCGCTCCGGACCGCTTCCTGGACGTCCCACCAGGACGAGGCCTTCTCGCCATCCAGCACCCCGGCGACGAGGATCAGCAGCCAGCCGGCGAGCAGTCCGTAGCGCACACCGTCCCAGGCCCGCTCGGAGCGTGTCCGCCGTGGGCGAGTCTCGAGGTCGGTCATGCAGCGGCCCGGCGTACTCCGGCGCGGTAGCCCAGGCCCGCGGCGAGCAGCAGCGAGCCGAGCGCGGCGACGACGCACCCCGCGACCTGGCCGCGGGTCACGAGCAGTGCGTCGCTCGAGGCTCGGGACTCTCTTCGGGGGCGTAGGCGAACCAGCCGAACTCCGTGGGCTCGCCGGCCGAGGACGCGAACACGACGACGCCGACCAGGAGCAGGACCACGACGACGAAGATCCAGAGCAGACGTTCCACGGTGGGCCCCCGGCCGGTGCGAGTGAGTGAGCAGCGGCGATCACTATCGCCCATCCCAACCACCCGGCGGGGTAGTCCGGTGCAATTCGTGCGTTGTGGCGGTGTACGAGGCCCAATTCGCACCGGACTACCCGACCAGATCTTCATTCTGATGAAGAAACCATTGACATAGTGAAGACGGTTCGTATGCTGTACGTCACGTAGACCGAAGGAGACCAGGAGTGAGCACCGAGCGCAGGAACGGCACGGGAGTCCCGATGGAGGCCATGCTGGCCGACATGGGCGTCCGGTTGCGGGCCCTGCGCAAGGAACGCAAGCTCACCACCGAACGGCTCGCCGAGACGGCGGGAGTGAGTGCCGGGCTGATCAGCCAGATCGAGCGCGGCCACGGCAACCCGTCCTTCGCGACCCTCGTCCAGCTCGCGCACGGGCTCCAGCTCCCGATCGGCCAGCTGCTGCAGCCGGTCGAGACCGAGAAGCTCGGTCGTCCGCAAGGGCGAGCGACGCCGTCTCGACAACCATGGCCTGGCCGCCGACGACGGGGCCTCCTACGAGCTGCTGACACCTGACCTGAACGGTGCCCTCGAAGCCAACTGGGTGGTGACCCCACCGGGCTACGACACCAGTGACACGCCGTACACACACGCCGGCGAAGAGTTCGGGATCGTGCTGTCGGGCACCAAGGACGTGTACCTCGACGGGGTGCGGCACCGCCTGCACGCCGGCGACTCGATCCGCTACGCCTCGACCATTCCCGCACTGGTACGCCAATCCCTCGGACACCGAGGAATGCACGGCGGTCTGGGTGAGCACTCCGCCCACCTGGTAGCCCGCCCCCGGAGGTGCTCGCGCCTCCTCCATCCCCCGCGACCGGCCCGGACGCTCCAGCGTCCGGGGCCCTCCTCAGCGCGCCCTTTCCAGGGCCCTGACTCCCCAGGAGACGTTTCGCCATGACCGCAACCCACGACTCACCCCCCGAGACCGTGACCGCTCCCGTCCACGACCTCACCGGCGCGCCACCCGTCTCCACGCGCCGGGCGATGCTCGGCCTGGGCCTGGGCAACACGCTCGAGTGGTACGACTGGATGATCTTCGGCCTGCTGGCCGCCTCATCGGCCCGCAGTTCTTCGCCAGCCAGGACCCGTCGTCCGCGACCCTGGACGCCTGGCCGTCTTCGCCGTCGGCTTCTTCGTCCGGCCGCTCGGCGGGGTGCTGCTCGGCACGGTGGCCGACCGGGTCGGCCGCCGCACGGTCATGCTGTGGTCGGTCGGCATCATGGCCGTCACGACGCTGGTCATCGGCGCTGCTGCCCGACCTAGACACGATCGGCGTCTGGGCCGGGCGTGGTCCTGCTGGTCTGCCGCCTGTCCAGGGCCTGTCCACCGGCATCGAGGCTCCGCTCTCCACGGCGTACGCCGTCGAGATCATGCCCGAGGGACACGAGGGCCGGGCTGCCGGGTACATCAGCTTCTTCGTCAACTTCGGCATCCTGCTCGCCTCGCTGGTCAGCTTCGTCACCAGCTACCTGTCGGCTGGCGACGCATGTCCAGCTGGGGCTGGCGGGTGCCGTTGCTGTTCGGCGCGCTGATGGGCCTCTTCGTGCTGTACCTGCGCCGGGCGCTGCCGGAGACGCTGCGCGGAGGAGGAGAAGAGCGACGACACCGCCGACACCTGGCGCGGGGTCGGCAAGCACTGGCTCGGGCTGGCCGCCATCATCTTCGTCGTCGGTGCCGCACAGGCCTACAACTACGCCTGGAACGTCGGTCTGCCGAGCCTGGCCCGCGGCACGTACGGTGAGAACCCCACCGCGTCTTCGGCATCTCGACCGGCGCTCGGCGTGGTCGCTGCTGGTCGGGTGCGATCGTCACCGGCCGGATCGCCGACCGGGTCAAGCTCTCGCGTGCCTTCGTGGTCACCCGGCTCGCGGCCGTCCCCGGCGTGTTCCTGATGCTGCTCTACGCCGGCCCCGGGCTGAGCACGTTCGCGCTCGTCCTGGTCGGCGGTGGCGTCCTGCTGGTCGCCAACATGACGCTCTACAACGTCGTGTCGACCTCGCTGATGCCGAAGTACTGCCGGGCCACCGGCACCGGTCTCGGGCTACGGCGTCGCCGTCGCGCTCTTCGGAGGCACCGCGTCGTACCTGCTGGTGTGGCTGCAGAGCCGCGACCTCCTGCTGGGTGTTCCCGGTCTACACCGCCGCGCTGTCGGTCATCAGCGTCGTCCTGTACCTCGCCGCCCGCCGCGACAGCGGCACCTTCGCCGGAGAGTGAGCACCATGAACACCCCCAGCCTCAGCATCAGCAGCGACCAGCTCGACGCTCCCGTCGTACGTCGCTCGGACGTGGTCGTCGTCGGCGGCGGACCAGCGGGCGTGAGCGCCGCGGTCGCGGCGGCCCGCAGCGGGCTCGACGTGACCCTCGTCGAGCGGTACGCCGCGCTCGGCGGGCTGGCGTCGGGCGGCATGGTCCTGGTGCTCGACGACATGGTGAACGGCGACGAGATCACCGTCACCGGCATCGTCGACGAGTACGTCGAGCGGATGGCCCGCAAGAAGCTCGCCGTCTACCCGCCCGTCGAGGACCGGGCCACCTCGACCGAGCTGTGGAACAAGTGGGGCCGCTACGGCACCTTCAACTTCCACTCCCACACCAACCCCAAGCCGATCTGCTACGCCGTCGCGTTCGACCCCGACGCCTGGAAGTCGACGTCGATCGAGCTGGTCCGCGAGGCCGGCGTGCACCTGCGCATGCACAGCTGGTTCTCGCGACCGATCGTCGACGACGGCGTCATGCAAGGGCGTGGTCGTCGAGACCAAGCCGGGCCCCCAGGCGATCCTCGGCGATGTCGTCATCGACACCACGGGCGACATCGACGTCGCCTCGCGCGCCGGGACGCCGTACGTCCACGACAAGTACCTCGTCACGCTCGTCTTCCGGCTCGGCGGCGTCGACACCGACGCCGCCGAGAGGTTCGAGCAGGAGAATCCGCGCGAGGCGCGCGCCATCAACCGCCGGATCAAGCGGCTGCTCGGCGGCGCATGGGAGCTGTGGTGGCTCAAGACCCCGCTGCCCGGCGTCGTGTGGTGCAACACCCCGCACATGACCGGCTTCGACGGCGCCGACCCGGAGTCCCTGACGAACGCCGAGTATCGCCGCCCGCGACCGCATCGACGACGGCGCTGGAGGCGATCCGGGCGGACCTGCCCGGCTTCGAGAACGCCTACGTCCTCGACGTCGCCCAGCAGATGGGCGTGCGCCAGACCCGCCTGCTCCAGGGCGAGTACGTCGTCACGAAGGAGGACGTCATGCAACGACGCCACTTCGCCGACTCGGTGGCCCGCGGCCGCGACTACTACACGCCGTACCGCTCGCTGCTGCCCGTCGGCGTGGACCAGCTGCTGGTGGCCGGCCGACACTACTCGGCGACACCCGAGGCGCAGCGCATGTCGCGCGAGATCCCGCCGTGCATGGCGCAGGGTCAGGCCGCCGGCATCGCCGCAGCCCTCGCCGTGGAGAAGGCGCTGCCGGTGCGCGACGTCGCCGGTCAGCGAGATCCAGGTGCGGATGCGCGACCAGGGCGCCGACCCGGGCGGACAAGCCGCCGCCGGCGGACGCCGACCATCGACCCGACGATCGCATGGAGAGCTCCGATGACCACGCGCACGAGCAGGCAGCCAGCCGAGCACTCGAGGGCATCGAGGTCGTCGACTTCACCCAGGTCTACATGGGCCCGTCTGCACCCAGTTGCTCGGCGACTACGGCGCCGACGTCATCAAGGTCGAGCGGCCCGGCGCGGGCGACCTGTCCCGCAACTCCATGCCCGGACGAGGCCGGCCTGGACAACCCGATCTTCCTGTCGATCAACCGCAACAAGCGCAGCGTCACCGATCGACACCCGCACCGAGCCAGGCCGCAAGGTCGTGCTCGACCTGGTCGCCGACGCCGACGTCGTGGTCAGCAACTTCCGGTCCGGCGTCATGGAGCGGCTCGGGCTTCGGCTACGAGGCGCTCGTGCACGAGCTCAACCCGCGCATCGTGTGGGCATCGGGAACCGGCTTCGGCGACCAGGGCCCCTACGCCACAAGGGCGGCCAGGACGTCATCGCCCAGGCGTACTCCGGGGTGATGTGGCGCCGCGAGCTCCGACGAGGCACGCCGCTGACGCGTCTACCCGACCACGCTGTGCGACTACACGACCGGCATGCACCTGCTGCCAGGGGATCCTGCATGGCGCTGCATCGCCCGCGACCGCACCGGCGAGGGGCAGAAGGTGCAGGTCACGATGTACGACTCCATGCTGCACATGCAGATGCAGGAGGCGTGCCATGCAGCTGAACCGCGGCTACGAGGTCAACTGGGCCGCGATGCCGCTCTCGGGGGTGTTCCCGACGAAGCGACGGCGCGGTCTGCATGGTCGGCGCGTTCAAGGAGAACCCGCTGCGCGACATCTCGCTCGCGTTGGAGCTCGCCGAGGACCTGTCCGCGCGACCGGGTTCGCCACCCTGGAGGGCAGTTCGCCGACGGCCGGTCCTGCAGGCGATCTTCCACGAGCAGTTCGCCGCGCAACACCACCGACCACTGGGTCTCCCGGCTCGAGGAGCAGGACATCCTCTGCGCCCCGGTCCGCAGCCTCGATCGAGGCGCTTGACGACGAACAGACGCGCGTCAACGGGATGATCGTCGAGATGGACCACCCGACCGGCGGCACGATGCCGCGCGCTCGACGCGCCGATCCGGTTGTCCGACAACCCCGACCAGGTACGCCGCCGTGCCGCCCACGCTGGGGCAGCACAACGAGCGAGGTGCTCCGCGAGCACGGGTACGACGACGAGCGCGGTCGCCGCGATCCCGGGGACGGGGTGATCCGATGACCGCAGGACACCGCGGCAGCCCGCGTCGACGAGGTCCGCTTGGAGCTCGATGGCCACGTCGCCCGGGTCACCATCGACCGGCCGCACGTGCTCAACGCCGTCGACGACAAGCCAGCACCCGGCGCTGCAACGAGATCTGGGACGAGATCGAGGGCGATCCGAGCGTGCGCGCCGTCGTCGTCACCGGCGCCGGGGATCGCGCCTTCTGCACCGGCGCCGACATGTCGACCGGCGGCATCGGCAAGAACGGCATCGACTACTGGGCCGACCTCGACCCGAACGGGTTCGCCGGCCTCAGCCTGCGGCGGACGCCTCGACGTCCCGGTCATCGCCCGAGTCAACGGCTACGCCTTCGGCGGCGGCATGGAGATCGTGCTCGGCTGCCGACATCGTCGTGGCCGCCGAGACCGCGCAGTTCGGGCTGACCGAGCCCCGCGTCGGTCGCCTGGCCGCTCGACGGCGGCATCGTCAAGCTGGTCCGACGGATCCCGCACACCCGCGGCCATGTCGATCCTGCTCACCGGCCGGCGGGTCCGTGCCGAGGAGATGCGCGACCTCGGGCCTGGTCAACGAGGTGGTGCCGGCCGCGGAGCTCGACGACGCCGTCGACCGCTGGCTCGACGACATCCTCGCCTGCGCGCCGACGTCGCTGCGGGCGATCAAGCAGATCGTCAACCGCACCGACCACCTGACCGACCGCGACGCCCGTGCGCTGCGGCTGCCGGCCTGATGGAGCCCTGAGCAGCCCCAACGCGACCGAGGGCATCGAGGCCTTCCAGCAGAAGCGAACACCCCGAACTGGAGCGATCGATGAACCCGACACATGCAGCCCGGCGTCTGGGGCTGTCCTCGCGACGCCGTTCGCCGGGTCGACCCTCGACGTCGACGACAGCGGCCTGGCCCGGCTGGTCGAGCACTGCGAGAGCGCATCGGCGTCGCCGGGCTGACGGTGCTCGGCGTCTTCGGCGAGGCGGCCCGGCCTGTCGTGGGCCGAGCGCCGCCTGGTGCTGGAGACGGTGCTCGACAGCGCCGACCTGCCCCTCGTCGTCGGGCTGCACCGGCCTGACCACGGCACCCGTCATCGACGAGGCCCGGATGGCCGTCGAGCTGGTCGGCGACCGGCTGGCCGGCGTCATGGTGCAGGTCAACAGCGCTCGACACGGCCGCGTCCTGGACGCGCACCTGCGCGCGCGTGCACGAGGCCACCGGTGCCGACGTCGTCGTGCAGGACTACCCGGTGGTCAGCGGCGTGAAGATCGTCGGCCGCCGTCCTCGGCAGCCTGCGTCGCGCAGCTCGCCTCACGTCGCCGCCGTGAAGGCCGAGGCGCCCCCGACGCCCGGCGGCCGTGGCCGAGCTGATCGCCCGCTGCTCGACGTGCCCGTCTTCGGCGGCCTCGGCGGGATCGACCTGCTCGACGAGCTGGCCGTGCGGGGCCGCCGGCGCGATGACCGGCTTCTCCTACCCGGAGGCGCTGTGGCCATGCGTCCACGCGCTGGGACGCGACGGCTACGCCGGCAAGGCCCGGCCGAGCTGCTTGACCACCTGCCGCTGATCAACTTCGAGCAGCAGGTCGGGATCGCGCTGGCGGTGCGCAAGGAGTGCCTGCGCCGTCGCGGCCTGATCGCCGAGGCCGTGGTCCGCCCGCCGGCGCGCTGCCCTGCCCGGAGTCGCTGCCGTGCCGCTGCTCGAACCGCACCTCGACGCCTGCTCGAGGCAGCGCTGATGGACCTCGGACTCACCGGCCGCACCGCCCTCGTGCTGGCGTCGACCGGCGGCCTCGGGGCCGCCGTCGCCACGCGCCCTCGGCCGCGAGGGCGCCCACGTCGTCGTCACCGGCCGCAGCCGCGAGCGAGGCCGAGGAGCTCGCCGGCGTCGCTGCCGTCCGCCGTCGGCGTCGCGCGTCGACCTCACCGCACCGGACGCCGGCCGCGACGCGTCATCGAGGCGACGCGGGCGGCGTACGGCGACCCCGACATCGTGGTGCTGAACGGCCCCGGTCCCGCGCCCGGGCCGGCCGCCGCCCTCGACCCGGACCGGCGCCGCAGCCGCGGCCGAGGCGCTGCTGCTCCCGCACGTCGGCCTGGTCCGCGAGGCGCTGCCCGGCGATGCGGGCCGCGCGGCTGGGGCCGGATCCTGGCCGTCGGGTCCAGCGGCGTCGAGGCGCCGCTGGCCAACCTCGCCGCGTCCAACGTCGGCCGCGCCGCCCTCGCGGCGTACCTCAAGACGCTCGCCGCCGAGGTGGCCGCCGACGGCGTCACCGTCAACATGCTGCTGCCCGGCCGGATCGCCACCGACCGCGTCGCCGCGTCTCGACGAGGCCGCCGCCGCGCGGCAGGGCCGGCCCGTCGACGACGTACGCCGCGACTCGCGGGCCGCACGATCCCCGTCGGCCGCTACGGCGAGCCCGCCGAGTTCGGCGCGGTCGGCGCCTTCCTCTGCAGCGCGCTCGCGTCGTACGTCACCGGCAGCCTGGTCCGCTGCGACGGCGGCCTGCTCGCCCACCTCTGAACCCCGACGAAGGAGAACATCGTGACCCAGCACGCCCAGAACCTGATCGACGGCGCCTGGACCGGCGACGCCGACGGTCGAGCGACGCAACCCCGCGCGGCCCGGCGACGTCGTGGCCGTCTCGCCCGCGCTCGACGGCCGCCGACGTCGGACGCGGCGGTCGGCGCCGCCGTCGCCGCCCAAGCCGGGCTGGGCGCGCGATGACGCCCGTGGCCCGCGGCGCCGTGCTCATGGACGCCGCCGACCTGCTGCGCCAGCGGCACGCCGACATCGCCGCCGACCTGGTGCGCGAGGAGGGCAAGACCCTCGCCGAGGCCACCGGGGAGGTACGCCGCGCCATCGACGTGCTGCGCTTCTTCGGCGCCGGCGGCTGGCGCTCGACGGGGGAGACGCCTGCCCAGCGTCGTACCCGACACCAGCGTCCACACCCGCTCCGAGCCGCTCGGCGTCGTCGGCCTGGTGACGCCGTGGAACTTCCCGATCGCCATCCCTGCCTGGAAGATGGCGCCCGCGCTGATCTCGGGCAACAGCCGTCGTCATCAAGCCGGCCGAGCTGACTCCGCTGTCGGTCAACCACCTCGCCAGCGCGCTCGTCGACGCCGGGCTGCCTGCGGGTGTGCTCAACGTCGTGCACGGCGCCGGTGCGGTCGTCGGGGAGGCGCTGGTGTCGCACGCCGACGTCGCGGCGGTGTCCTTCACCGGCTCGACCGCGGTCGGCCGCCACCTCCAGGAAGTGGTCGGCGAGCGCCGGGCCAGGGTGCAGCTGGAGATGGGCGGCAAGAACGCCTACCTGGTGCTCGACGACGCGGATGCCGAGAGCGCTGCCGGCATCGTCGCCGCGAGCGCCTTCGGCCTCACCGGCCAGGCCTGCACGGCCACGTCGCGGGTCTACGTGACGCCGGGCATCCGCGACAGCTTCCTCAAGCTGCTGCGCGAGCGGGCTCTGCGGTGCGCCCGGGCGACGGCCTCGACCCGGGTACGACGATGGGACCGGTCGTCTCCGACGCGCAGCTCGCCAAGGACCTCGACGCCATCGGCGCGGCCACCGACGCCGGCTACGAGACGGGCGACTCCTCGCACGGGACGACGGGCGGCGTTCCTGCGGCCCGTCGTGTTCTCCGGGGTGCCGCACGAGAGCCCGATCGCGCGCGAGGAGGTCTTCGGTCCGGTCGTCGCCGTGGTCGACGTCGACGACTACGAGGAGGGGGTCAGCCGCGTCAACGACTCGGCGTACGGCCTGACTGCCGGCGTGTGCACCCGCGACCTCGGCACGGCGTACGACTTCGCCGCCCGCGCCCAGGTCGGGGTCGTCAAGGTCAACCGGCCGACCACCGGCCTGGACCTGAACGTCCCGTTCGGCGGCGTCCGCGACTCCTCGACCAACACGTTCCGCGAGCAGGGCGCCCGCGCGGTGGACTTCTACACCTGGTCCAAGAGCGTGTACGTCGGCCACGACGTGTGATGGACCTCCGCGCCCTGCCCAAGGCCGAGCTGCACCTGCACCTCGAGGCCACGATGTCGGCCGACACGGCCGCGGAGCTGGCCGACCGGGCGGGGCTGCCGGCGCCGTCGTGGGGCACCTCGTTCCCGACGCAGGCCGACTTCGTCCGCGCCTACGAGGGCGCCCGCGACCTGGTGCGGTCCCTCGACGACGTACGCCGGCTGGCCGACGAGCTGGCGCGACGCCAGCATGCCGACGGCGTCGTGTGGAGCGAGGTCCACCTCGCCCCGTCGACGTACGCCGGCCGGCTCGGGCCCGCGGGAGCGTTGGTGGAGGCGTTCCTCGACGGCGCGGGTGACCGGGTCGGCCTCGTGCTCGTGCGTCAACCGCGGCCTCGCCGTCGAGGAGGCCGAGCGCACGCTCGACCTCGCGCTGAGGTGGCAGGGCCGCGGCGTCGTGGCCCTGGGCCTCGCGGGTGACGAGGCCGGGTGCCCGCCCGACGCCTTCGCCGCGACCTTCGCCCGGGCCGCGGCCGCCGGACTGGCCCGGGTCCCGCACTGCGGCGAGGGCACCGGCGCGGACGGTGTCCGGGCCGGCCTGGCGCTGGATCCCAGCCGGATCTGTCACGGGGTCGGCCCCGAGGACGACGACGAGCTGTTCGACGACCTGGTCGCCCGTGGTGCCTGCCTCGACATGGCGCCGTCGTCGAACGTGCTCCTGGGCATCGTGCCGAGTCTTGCGGCGCACCCGCTGCCGAGGTTGCTCCGGCGCGGGCTCGACGTCACGGTCAGCACCGACATCCCCGGGTTCCTCGGGCACGGCCTCGTCGAGGAGCTGGCGAGGTGCGCCGGGGCCTGGGACCTGACGGACGACGAGATCCGACTGCTGGCCGCGACCTCGCTGCGCCGGGCGTCGGTGCCGGTGCCCTCCGCCTGACCGAAAGTCCGCGTCCCGACAGAACCGTCTGGCTCCCCGTTGCGTAAGGGAGAGTGACAGACACGCACACGCGTTCGGGGGCGATATGAGGAACAGCACCGGCTCGGACTTCGACGAGTTCGCCGTCGCGGCCTGGCCGCGGCTGCGGCGGTCGGCGTACCTGCTGACCGGTGACCACCACCTGGCCGAGGACCTGGCCCAGACCGCGTTGGCGCGCACCTATGCGAGCTGGCGACGGGTACGCCGGGCCGATGCCCTCGCCTACGCCCGCCGGACCCTGGTCAACCTCAACATCGACCGGATCCGCAGGCGTCGGATCACCGAGGTCGGCGACGGGCCGATCGCGCTGCTGCCGGATCGCCGCCTGCCGCACGGCACCAGCGACGACCGCGACGAGATCGTCCGAATGCTCGGCGGCCTGACCGAGCGCGAACGGCGGGTCGTCGTGCTCCGGCACTACTTCGACCTCAGCGAGGCCCAGGTGGCGGCCGAGCTCGGGATCGCCCGCGGCACCGTCAAGAGCACCCTCGCCCGCGCACTGGCCAAGCTCCGGGTGTCTGTCGACGACCTCCAGCACTCCCACCCGCTCTCGTGACGAAAGGCTCACCATGGAACAGCGCACGATCGACCAGCTCGAGCACGACCTTCGGGGACACGACGCGCCCCACGACGGGGGAGTCGACATCGCGACGATCCGCGCCGTCGGCACCCGTCGGCGCCGAGCTCGCGGGCTCCTCGCCAGCGGTGGCACGGTCGCTGCGGTCGCCGTGCTCGGCCTCGTGCTCTCCACCGTCACCGATGGTGGCGACCGGGCGGCCGAGGAGCCGGGGCCGGCGACGCAGCGCCCGGTGACCCCGAAGGAGCTCTCGCCTCTCGCCCAGCGCGTGCTCGCCGAGGTGCCCGGCGCCGTCCAGGTCTCCGCCTGGCAGGTGGTCATCCCCGCACCGGGAGCACGGCCCGCCGGCATGAGCCAGGAGGTGCCGGCCGACCGGATCGCCGCCGGACCGGTCGACATCGGCACGCGTCTCTACACCGGCGTGACGACGTACAGGAAGCGCCAGTTCCCCGCCTGGCTCTACGACGGCGTCGAGAAGATCGAGAAGACCGAGCTGGGCGACGAGAACGGCTATCCCGTCGGGTCCACCGAGATGGGCATCATCGTCGACGGCGGCCCGATGGACCTGGCCTGCATGAAGCCACTGCCCGACTGGGGAGATGCCGATGAGCTGGGCGACGGTTGCAACCCGTCCATGCTCGGTGAGGTCGGCGGGTCGCGCACCTTCGAGTGGGGCATGGGCACCGACGACTTCGTCCAGGAGGGCAAGCCGCTCGAGCTGTTCTCCGTCGACGACTACAGCGACGGTACGGCGCGGACGGTGTGGATCGGCGGCACCGACGGGACCGACGTCGCCTCGGTCGAGCTCGTGGGCGTCGACGGCACTCGCGTGGATGCGACCGTGGCTGCCGGGACCCTGATGCCAGAGGAGACCATGTTCTGGGGCACGGTCAGCGGCGAGCTGGCACTCGCGGTCACCCGTGACGCCGACGGCAACGTGCTCGAGCGGCACGAGGTCAGGCCGTGTGGCAGTCCCGTGGACTGCGAGGTCCGCTGACCCGGCGTACGACGCGAGCGCGCGAGGGCGAGGGTGCTGGAACTTCGATGTGATCTGGGCCACGATGGGCTGGTCCGGGGTCCTGGGTCCCGGCTACGGAGGGAGCGCCCATGAGTGCCAGCGAGACCCCGACCACAGAGGTCGAAGGCTCGGAGCCAGAGCTCGTCCGGGTGATGGGGCCCAAGCTGCTCCTGCTGTTCATCGTCGGGGACATCCTCGGCACGGGCGTCTACGCCCTCACCGGCTCGGTGGCCGGCGAGGTCGGCGGCGCGGCGTGGGCGCCGTTCCTGGTGGCGTTCGCGGTCGCGACGATCACCGCGTTCTCCTACCTCGAGCTGGTCACCAAGTACCCCCAGGCGGCCGGTGCGGCGCTCTACACGCACAAGGCGTTCGGCATCCACTTCGTGACGTTCCTCGTCGCGTTCACCGTCATGTGCTCGGGCATCACGTCCGCCTCGACCGCGTCCAACGCGTTCGCCGGCTTCCTCAACGACGGCTTCGACCTCGGCTTCGAGGTCGGCGGCGCCGGCATCCTGATCATCGCCCTGGCCTTCATGGCGCTGGTGGCAGCGGTCAACTTCCGCGGCGTCGGCGAGAGCGTCAAGGCCAACGTCGTGCTGACCCTCGTCGAGCTGTCCGGCCTGCTGCTCATCATCTTCATCGGCCTGTGGGCCGTGACCCAGGGCAACGCGGACTTCTCACGGGTGACGGTCTTCGAGAGTCCGAGCGACAAGAGCACGTTCTTCGCCATCACGGCGGCCACGTCGCTGGCGTTCTTCGCGATGGTCGGGTTCGAGGACTCCGTGAACATGGCCGAGGAGTGCAAGAACCCGATCCGCGACTTCCCGAAGATGATGCTCACCGGCCTCGGCATCACCGGCACGATCTACGTGCTCGTCTCGATCACCGCCGTCGCGCTCGTGCCCGGTGGGCGACCTCACCGACCCCGACAAGGGCCAGGCGCTGACCCAGGTCGTCGCCGCCGGCGCACCCGACCTGCCCTTCGACACGATCTTCCCGTTCATCGGCATGTTCGCGGTCGCGAACTCCGCGCTGATCAACATGCTGATGGCCAGCCGCCTGCTCTACGGCATGGCCAACCAGGACGTCCTGCCGCGGGTCGTTCGGCAAGGTGCACCCGACCCGGCGCACTCCGTGGGTCGTCGATCCTCTTCACCACCGCGATCTCGTTCGGCCTGATCATCTACGTCGTCCGCGCCACCGCCTCGGCCGAGGGCGCCTCGTCCGTGGCGCTCCTGGGCGGCACGACCGCACTGCTGCTGCTGTGCGTGTTCACCATCGTCAACATCGCGGTGCTGGTGCTGCGCAAGCAGCCCGTCGACCACGACCACTTCACGGCGCCGACGCTGGCTGCCGTACCTCGGCGCCGTGGCCTGCGCCTTCCTGGCCGGGCCGTGGGCGCGCAGCGACGAGCAGCAGGAGCAGTACCAGATCGCGGGCGGCCTGCTCGCCGTCGGCATCGTGCTGTGGGCGCTCACCTGGCTGACCAACCGCGGCATCCGGGCCAAGAAGACCGGCTTCCGCGACATCGAGCACATGGAGGACATCGACGACCGGTGACCGGACCGCACTCCGGTCACGAATCGGTCGGCCCCGGCCGGTCGCCGTACGCTGGACGTCGTGAGCACCGTCCCCTCCCTCGAGCAGCTGCACGCCCTCGGCGCGAAGCAGCAGCCGTCCTACCCCGACCGCTCCGCCGTCGACGCGGCGGTCGAGCGCCTGCGCCGGGTGCCGCCGCTGGTGTTCGCCGGCGAGTGCGACGAGCTGAAGGCCAAGATCGCGGCGGTGTCGCGGGGCGAGGCGTTCCTGCTGCAGGGCGGCGACTGCGCCGAGACCTTCGACGGCGTCACGGCCGACAACGTGCGCAACAAGCTCCGCGTGCTGCTGCAGATGGCGGTCGTGCTGACGTACGCCGCGTCCGTGCCGGTGGTCAAGCTCGGCCGGCTCGCCGGGCAGTACGCCAAGCCACGCTCGTCGGACCTCGAGACCCGCGACGGCGTCACGCTGCCGGCCTACCGCGGCGACGCGGTCAACGGCTACGACTTCACGCCCGCCTCGCGGATCCCCGACCCGCAGCGGCTCGTCGACGTCTACAACTCGTCGGCGGCCACCCTCAACCTGGTGCGCGCGTTCGTCACCGGCGGCTACGCCGACCTGCGCCAGGTGCACACCTGGAACACCGACTTCGTCCGCGACTCGATCGCCGGGCAGCGCTACGAGCTGGTGGCCGGCCGAGATCGACCGGGCGCTGACCTTCATGCAGGCGATCGGCGCCGACCCCGACGAGTTCCACCGCGTCGACTTCCACTCCAGCCACGAGGCGCTGGTGCTGGAGTACGAGCACGCCATGACCCGCATCGACAGCCGCACCCACACGCCGTACGACGTCTCGGCGCACTTCGTCTGGATCGGCGAGCGCACCCGGCAGCTCGACGGCGCGCACGTCGAGCTGCTCAGCCACATCAAGAACCCGATCGGCGTGAAGCTCGGCCCGACCACGACGCCCGACGACGCGATCGCCCTGGCCGCCAGGCTGAACCCGGAGAACGAGGCGGGGCGCCTGACGTTCATCACCCGGTTCGGTGCCGGCAGGATCCGCGACGGCCTCCCGACCCTGGTCGAGAAGGTCAGCGCCGCCGGCCTCAACGTCGCGTGGGTGTGCGACCCGATGCACGGCAACACGTTCGAGGCGTCGTCCGGCTACAAGACCCGCCGCTTCGACGACGTCATCGAGGAGGTCCAGGGCTTCTTCGACGTGCACCGCTCGCTCGGCACCTGGCCCGGCGGCGTGCACGTCGAGCTCACCGGCGACGACGTCACCGAGTGCGTCGGCGGTGGCGAGGAGCTCGACGAGGCCGGCCTCGCCGACCGCTACGAGTCCGTGTGCGACCCGCGCCTGAACCGTGTGCAGTGCCTCGAGCTCTCCTTCCTCGTGGCGAAGATGCTGCGGAAGGCCTGAGGCCAGCAGACCTCGAGGGACGAGCGGGCTGCGTCGGCCGAAGGGGTAGAGCAAGCCCCGCGTCGGCGAGCCTGCGAGCCGGTGCGACGGGCGCGTCGCAACACCGGTCGCCGGCAGGCGGCCTCGGCCTCGGCGGTAGGTTCGCCCCGTGATCGACCTCCGCTCCGACACCCTCACCCAGCCCACCGACGCGATGCGGGCGGCGATGGCCTCCGCACCTGTCGGCGACGACGTGTACGGCGAGGACCCCACGGTCCGCGAGCTCGAGGAGCGGGTCGCCGGCCTGTTCGGCAAGCAGGCTGCGCTGTTCACGCCCACCGGGTCGATGGCCAACGTGCTCGCGGTGCGGCTCGGCGCCGGGCCGGGCACGGAAGTGCTCTGCGAGTCGTCGGCGCACATCGCCCGCGCCGAGCTCGGCGCGCACGGCGCATACAGCGGGCTGACCATGCGCACCTGGACCCACCCGCGCGGCGGCATCGACGTCGACGCGATCAGGGCCATGTGGGCACCCGACATGGGCCCGTTCTTCGTGCAGACGCGGATGGTGTCGATCGAGAACACCCACAACTTCGCCGGCGGTACGGTCCTGCGCCCCGCCGACATCGAGCCGCTGCGGACGGTCGTCGACCGAGCACCGTGCCTGGCTGCACATCGACGGCGCCCGCATCTGGAACGCCCACGTCGCCACCGGCACCCCGCTCCTCGAGTACGGCGCGTGCGCAGGCGTGCTGACCGTCTGCCTGTCGAAGGGGCTCGGTGCCCCGGTCGGCTCGCTCGTCGTCGGGTGACGAGGACGCCATCGCCGAGTCGCGCGTCTGGCGCAAGCGGATGGGCGGCGGCATGCGCCAGACCGGCATCCTCGCCGCGGCCGGGCTGCACGCCCTCGACCACCACATCGACCGGCTGGCCGACGACCACGAGCA
The DNA here is from genome assembly GCA_963825755.1 of uncultured Actinomycetota bacterium. Classification (GTDB taxonomy): domain Bacteria; phylum Actinomycetota; class Actinomycetes; order Propionibacteriales; family Nocardioidaceae; genus Nocardioides. The sequence goes on from CAWGUS010000025.1 coordinate 60,848, forward strand.
CGCCCGTCTGCTGGCCGAGGCCTGCGGTGTCGACCCGGCCGGGGTCGAGACCAACATCGTGAAGGTGCCCCGCGACGACGCCGCGGCGTTCGTGGCCGCCGCCGCCGACGAAGGGGTCCGGATCTCCGCGGTCGGACCGCGCGCCGTACGCATCGTGACGCACCTCGACGTCACCCGTGCCGACGCCGAGCGCGCCGCCGCGATCCTGGCCGGCCTCACCCCCCGTTGAGTCGCGCCTCTGTGACCGTTGACGTGCGGCTCCCGACCGGCAAGCTCGGAACAGGTGCGCAACTCACCAGTGACGGGGGCGCAACTCGACGAGGCTGCGTCAGGCGGCGGAGCCGATCAGCCGGATGTCGCTGACCGGGGTGAAGTCGCGGCCGTCCTTGCCGCCGCCCGGCGGGGAGACGGCGGTCAGGGTCAGCGTCACCGACGACGTGACCACGTCGTCGACGCCGATGGTCTGCAGGGACGGGTTGTCGATGAGGTCCTGTCGCAAGGTGCTGCCGTCGTCGAAGCCCCAGGTCACCGACGTGATGCGGCGGTTGCGGGGGTACCAGTTCACGTCCCCGTCGATCTTGGCGTAGCCGTTGATGAGGCCGACCGACGTCACGCGGGTCGCCTCGGGCAGCGTGAACGTGAGTACGACGCCGGTGCCGTCACCGGACATCCGCCACGCGGTCGCCGGGTTGCCGTCGAGCATGTGAACGGCGTCGTAGGTGACCGCGTCGCCGTTGATGTCCTGGTTGGGCGGGGCCGTGTCGGGGGCGGCAGCGGTCGCGGCTGCCGTGATGTCGGCGGCGTCGGACGGGAGCGGTGAGGAAGAGGGGGAGGGCGAGGCTCCCGAGTCCGTGGCTGCGGCAGGGTCCGACTCGTCCGACGTCGGCGGTGAGGACGGTGAGCCGCTGCCGAAGGTCCAGCCGATCATCGCCGCGATCACCGCCAGCAGCAGCCAGCCGAGGAGCCACGGCAGCCAGCGCGGGACCTCCCGTGGAGCGCGCACGTGGGCGGGCTCGGTGGCGGGCGGGCGCAGCCGGCTGCACCGGTTCGGGCGCGGGCGGAGGCGCGAACGCCGTACTGCTCTCACGGGGACGCACCATCGTGTCGGTGCGCCAGTCTTGGGTCGCCGTCGCGTCGGCCTCGTCGGGCTGCGGCGATCCGCAGTGGGTGCAGAAGCGGCCCGGGCCCAGCTCGTGGCCACAGGTGGCACAGGTCGTCATCGGCGGTTCCTCCAGGCGTCCAGGACGCTCGACAGACTAGGCAGGCGGCACCGGGTTTGCCCAACTCGTCCGCCTCGTCACACCGCGATGCGGGTGACCTCACCCTCGATCTTGCGCCGCGGCGCCAGCTCGACCACCAGCATCGCGGTGAACACCATCAGGCCTCCGACCAGCAGCCGGGCGGTCACCGACTCGGTGCCCAGCAGGACCGCGAAGAACGCGGCGAACACCGGCTCCATGCTCATGATGATGGCGCTGCGCGTCGGCGGCAGGTGGCTCTGCGCCCACGTCTGCGCGACCAGGGCCAGCGCACCGGCGAACACCGCCATGTAGACCACCGACAGCCAGTCCCGACCGGTGCTCGGCAGCACGATGCCGTCGGGGATCGTCGCGATGAAGCAGACCACGGTGATCACCATGATCTGCACGATCGTCATGCCGATCGCCTCACGCGGCCGCGACCACGCGCCGAGCCCCACGATGTGCAGCGCGTAGAGGACAGCCGCCACCAGCGTCAGCGCCTCGCCGTACCCCACCGCGAACCCCTGCAGCGTCAGCACCCCCAGCCCGGCCGTGGCGAGCGCGACGGCGAGCCACGTCATCAGGGTGATCCGGCTGCGCAGGAGTACGGCGGCGAGCAGGGGCGTGAACACGACGTACATGCCGGTGATGAAGCCGCTCACGCTGGCCGCCGTGTGCGCGAGCCCGGCGGTCTGGAGGATCTGCGCGACGCCGTACAGCAGGCCGAGCACCAGCGCGTGCCGCCGCGACTCCGCGGACAGCCGGCCCAGGGCCTTCGGCGCCATGATGACCAGCGCGACCGTCGCGATCGCGAAACGCACCGCCAGGAAGTCGAGGGTCGGCACCCGGTCGAGCAGATCCTTGATGAGGAAGAACGTCGAGCCCCAGCACGCCGTCATGGCGAGCAGTGCCAGCATCGCGAGCACGGTCGTGCGACGCGGCTCGGCACTGCTCATGGCCGCACCCTAGGGCCCGTGACCCGCTCACCACTCACCCGGTCTCGACGCGCCTGCCGCGGCCTCCTGCCTCGGCAGCGGGGCTTGCTCGACCTGCCCTCGCCCACGAAGCCTGCTCGGTCCTCGCAGGCTCCTGCTCGGTCAAATGAGGTACAGCGTCACCAGGGAGCCCTTGGCCACCAGCTCGCCGGCATCGGGGTCGGAGCTGAAGACGAAACCCACGCCGATGTAGTTGTCGGAGTTCTCCACCTGAACCCGGAACCCCAGCTCCTCCAGGCGGTCGGTGGCCGCCTCGACGCCCATCGCGACCACGCGCGGCACCTCGACGAGCTCCGGTCCCTTCGACACGACCAGGCTGACGGTCTCGCCCTTGAAGAGAGTGCCGGTGGTGGGGTTCTGGCTGATCACCACGCCCTCGGGCACGGTGTCGCTGAACTCCTCCTGCTCGCGGTCGACGACGAGCCCGCGCTTCTCCATCTGCTCCTCGGCGCGGTCGGCGCTCTTGCCGGTGAAGTCCTTGATGTTGAGCGGCTTGCGGCCCTTGCTCACGACCAGGTTGACGGCCGCATCCGGCTTGAGGGAGGTGCCGACGACCGGGTCGCTGCTCATCACGACGCCCTCGGGCACGGTTTCGCTGAACTTCTCGATCGCCTTGCCGAACGCCAGGTTGCCGCCCAGCAACGCGTCCTGCGCCTGGTCGAGGGTCTGGCCCTGCACCTCCGGCACGGCGTACCGCTCGGGCCCTGCGGACAGGACCAGCGTGACGGGGCCGCCGTCGAGGACCCGGTCACCGGGATCGGGATCCGTGGACACCACGAGGCCGGGGGCGACGCTCTCGGAGTACGCCGGGTCGCCGACCGTGACGTCCAGCCCCGCCTTGGTGAGCTCGGCCTCGGCGGCGGCCTGCTCGAGACCGAGTACGGCGGGGGTCGTGGTGTAGCGCCCCGACCCGAACCACCAGGCGCCGCCGGCCAGCGCCGCGACCAGCAGCAGGGCGAGCAGGAGCGTGATCGGCCCGCGGCGCGAACGCCGGGGAGCCACGGCCACCGGCCGCGAGTCGGGACGCGGCGCGGGCAGCCGGTCGATGCCGGGCCGCGGTGCTGGCACCACCGAGGCGGGCAGCACGGGTACGGCTGTGGTGGGGTTCTCGACCCGGGGTGGTTCGGTGCGGACGTCCTCCAGGTCGCTCGTGTCGAGCCACTCGGGCGCGTCTTCGAGGTCGGGCAGGTCCACCGCGGCGCCGCGCGTCGGCATCAGGTCGGCGACCAGCTCGGGGTCGGCGGCCACTCCGGAGGCCAGCGCCTGGCTGACGCGGTGCAGCTGGTGCAGGAGCACGGCGGCGTCGGCGGGCCGCTGGCCACGGTCGCGGGCCGTCGCCCGCGCGACCAGAGCGTCGACGTACGCCGGGAGGCCGGGCACGATCGCCGACGGGGCCGGGACGTCCTCGTGCACGTGCTTGTAGGCCACCTGGATCGGTGACTCGCCCTCGTGCGGCTTGCGGCCGGTGAGCAGCTCGTACATCACCACGCCCGCGGCATAGACGTCGGCGCGGGCGTCGGAGCGGCCGTCGACGACCAGCTCGGGCGCGAGGTAGGAGACCGTGCCGATGAGCACGCCACCGGTCGCGGTGTGTTGCGTGTCGGTGCTGACCGCCTTGGCCAGCCCGAAGTCGGCCACCTTGACCCGGCCGTCATCGGCGATCAGGACGTTCTCGGGCTTGATGTCGCGGTGGATCAGGCCGGCCCGGTGTGCGGCGGCCAGAGCGGAGAGCACCGGCTCCAGCAGTGCGAGCGCCCGCGACGGCGACATCGGGGCCTCCTTGCGGATGACGTCGCGCAGGGTGTGGCCGGGCACCAGCTCCATAGCCAGGAAGACGACGCCGTCCTCCTCGCCCTGGTCGAAGACACCGACCACGTTGGGGTGCGAGAGCTTGGCGGCAGCGCGGGCCTCGCGCACGAAGCGGGCGGCGAAGTCGTCGTCGTCGCCGAGTCCGGGGTGCATGACCTTGACGGCCACCACGCGGTCGAGCCGGATGTCGGTGGCCTCGTAGACACTGGCCATGCCGCCGCGGGCGATGCGGGGTCCGATGCGGTAGCGACGGTCGAGCAGCCGACCCACCAAGGGGTCGCCCGCTGTCGTGCGGACGCGCGCGTCTGGCTCCACGGCTGGACCTCCGTCTGACCGGATGGGGAAGGATCCGGGCCTCAATCGTACGGACCGGCCCCGCTCGGGGGCCAACGCGCGCGCTTGCGGCGTGGCGCGGAGCGCGTTCGTCGGAGTTCGGAGGGGCGGCAGAGCCGGCCGCGCGGCGTACTGCCACGCTGGGCGCATGACGTCGAGCACAGCAGACCTCAGTGGCCGCATCGTCGCCGTGCTCGGCGGCACCGGACCCCAGGGGCGGGGCCTGGCTCGGCGCTGGGCGGCGGCCGGGATCCCGGTGGTCATCGGAAGTCGCAGCGCCGCGCGAGCTGCCGAGACGGCCACCGAGCTCGCCGCCGCGACCGGGGGCGCGGTCAGCGGTGCCGACAACGCGAAGGCCGCCGAGCAGGGAGACGTGGTCGTCGTGGCGGTGCCGTGGGACGGGCACCGAGACCTGCTCGCCGAGCTTGCGCCGCTACTGGCCGGCAAGGTCGTGGTCGACTGTGTGAACCCGCTGGGATTCGACAAGCAGGGTGCCTTCGCCCTGCCCGTCGACGAGGGGTCGGCCGCTCAGCAGGCGCAGGCGGTGCTGCCCGGCACGACCGTGGTGGCGGCGTTCCACCATGTCAGCGCGGTGCTGCTCGACGACCCCGACGTGAGCAGCGTCGACACCGACGTGCTCGTGCTCGGCGACGACCGCGAGGCCACCGACCTGGTGCAGGGCCTGGCCGATGCGATCCCCGGGATGCGCGGAGTCTTCGCCGGCCGGCTGCGCAACGCCCACCAGGTCGAGGCGCTGACCGCCAACCTGATCAGCATCAACCGGCGCTACAAGGCGCACGCAGGCGTGAAGGTCTCGGATGTCTGACGAACCGGCAACCAGTGGCAGAGTTGTCCCATGACCGCTGAATCCGACACCGGGCCAGACCTGTCCGTGCTGGTGCCCGACTGGATCGACTGGGCCGAGACCGGCCGCCGGCTCGGCGTCTCGGTCAGCCGGGTTCGCACGATGATCCGCGAGCACGAGCTCGCCGCCGCCGTACCCTCGCCCGGCGCCGGGCAGCAGGTGCCCGCCGACTTCGTCCAGGACGGCTTGGTCGTCAAGGGCCTGCCCGGCCTGCTGACGGTCCTCCACGACGGTGGGTACGACGACCGGCAGAGCATCGCGTGGCTGTTCTCCGACCTCGAGCTGCCCGGCCGCCCGATCGACGCCCTGCGGGAGAACCGTGGCGCCGAGGTCAAGCGGCGCGCCCAGGCGATGGCCTTCTGAGCGTGGCCGCTCCCCGCTAGGGTCGCTGGGCATGACGAACAAGCGGGCGCTGTTCGGACTGGTGCTGGCCGTCCTGGTGCTCGCGCTCATGTGGTGGGCCCGCAGCGACACCGGCACGGAGCGCACGACCTCGGCCAGCGGCTCGGACAGCGGCCTACCCGTCGTACAGCTCTCGGAGCTGCCGCCCGAGGCGGCCGAGACCGTCGAGCTGATCGACGCCGGCGGGCCCTTCCCCTTCCCGCAGAAGGACGGCTCGACGTTCGGCAACTTCGAGGGGCTTCTCCCCGATGAGGCCGACGGCTACTACCGGGAGTACACCGTGCCGACGCCGGGCTCCCACGACCGCGGCGCCCGTCGCATCGTCGCCGGCGAGCAGGACGAGCTCTACTGGACCGAGGACCACTACAGCAGCTTCGAGAGGATCGCCCGATGAGCGGACTGGCGGCACTGCTGGCCGGGCACACCCCGGCGGGCATCTACACCTGGCACGGCGCCTTCGCGGTCGCCGACGTGCAGCACACCGTCGAGCACGCAGGCTGGCGCTTCGCCCACCTCGACGGCGTCGGCACCGAGTCGAAGCCGGAGTTTCTCGAGGGCATCGGGCGAGGCCCTCGACTTCCCCGACTACTACGGTCAGAACTTCGACGCGCTCGCCGATCTGCTCTCCGACGTCGACGGCGGCGACCAGGACGGCGTCGTACTCCTGTGGGAGGGCTGGGGGCCGTTCGCCCGCGCCGACGAGCGGGCGTTCAGCGTCGCGCTCAGCGTGCTCGGCACCCGCGTGAACGCCGAGCGCGGGGGACCGTTCTCCGTCCTGCTGCGCGGCGAGGGCCCCGACGTACAAGGTGTCGCCAGCCTCGACTGAGGCCTCGATACGGGCTCGCTTCGCATCGCCCTACTCGACCAACGACCTTCGCTCAGCGCGTCAGCTCCGCCATCGCGTCCAGCCGGGTCAGCTTGTGCGGGTTGAAGATCGCGTAGATCCGGCTGATTCGGCCGTCCTCGACGACCAGGTGGATGGCGCCCTTGACCTCGCCGTCCAGCGCGATCCGCGCGGCGAGCGAGCCGTTGAGCCACACCGTGTCGACGATGGCGCCGGGCGCGTAGTGCCCGAAGTTCGTGAGCAGCTTGGCCACCCGCTGGGCACCCTCGATCGGGTGCCGCGACGCGTTGACCACGCCGCCGCCGTCGGCCCGGACCACGACATCGGGGGCGAGCACGTCGAGCAGCTCCTGCATGTCGCCGCCCTTCAGGGCGGCGAGGAAGGAGTCGACGACAGACTGCTGCTCGGCCCGGTCCACCCGCATCCGCGGACGCCGGGCGGCGACGTGGTCGCGGGCGCGACGCGCGATCTGCCGGACCGCCGCGGGCGACTTGTCGACGGCATCGGCGATCTCGTCGTACGGCGTCTCGAAGACCTCCCGGAGCACGAACACCGCCCTCTCGCCGGCCCGAGCGTCTCGAGCACCGTCAGCATCGCGATCGAGATGCTCTCGGAGAGCTCGACGTCCTCGGCGACGTCGGGGCTGGTCAGCAGCGGCTCGGGCAGCCACGGACCGATGTAGTCCTCACGCCGCCGCGCGACCGTGCGCAGCCGGTTGAGCGCCTGCCGCGTCACGATGCGCACCAGGTAGGCCCTCGCGTCGCGTACGTCGGCCCGGGCAGCGTCGTCGAGCGCCGCCCACCGCAGCCAGGTCTCCTGGACGACGTCCTCGGCGTCGGCGGCCGAGCCGAGCATCTCGTAGGCGACCGTGAACAGCAGGCTGCGGTGGGTGACGAACGGGTCGTCGATCATGCGGGAGACGCTAGCCCGCTCGGCTGGGCGAGGGGGGCCAGGCCGCACGCGACCGAGTACCCCTGGCCCTCGATGCCGAGAGCCACGTTGGCCCGCGCCATCTGGTTGGCGATGGAGATCCACACGGTGAGCTCGACCAGGCCCGGGGCACCGAGCTGCTCGAGCAGCCGGGCGGAGAGCTCGTCGGTCACGGTGGGCGGCGTCTGCGACGTCGCCTCGGCGTACTCGAGGACGTCGCGCTCGAGCGGCGAGAACACGTCGGACTCCCGCCACCGCGGCACCTCGCGGGCCTTGGCCACGTCGAGTCCCTCGTTGTGCGCCTGGAAGTAGCCCAGGTCCAGGCAGAACGAGCAGCCGATCAGGGACGCCACCGCCATGTGGGCGTAGGACTTCAGGTCCTTGTCGCACTCGTGCCACGACGCGGCCTTCCGGCCCATCGCCAGGCCGGCCTTGAGCGACGCCGGGTGGTTCCACATCACGCCCATGGGCTCGGGCACCTCCCCGAACATCTTCTTGCTGAACCTCTTGATGAGCGCCCCGTAGACGCCGGTGATCTCCGTGCTCGGGACGCGGGTGCTGCTGGTCATGTCTCCTCCTGGTGTCGTGGTCAGGACATGGAGACACCGGCCGGTGCCAGGTTGTGACAGGTCTGGCGGATCGTCTTCAGACGACGCGCTGGGTGGCGGCTGCGGCCAGGTCCCGGAGTACGCCGCGGGCGCCGTCGTCGATCGACGCGCCGTCGAGCGTGGTCAGTGCCCGCTCGGCCAGAGCGCCGATGACCTCCTCGACCTGCGCATGCGCGCCCGAGGAGTCGATCACCTCGCGCAGCCGGTCGACGTCACCGGCGGAGAGGGCGGTGCCGAGCGACGAGTCGAGCAGTGTGGCGCCGTCACGACCGGCCGCGTCGAGCGCCAGGGCGACGAGCACCGTGCGCTTGCCCTCGACCAGGTCGTCGCCGGCGGGCTTGCCGGTGAGCTCCGGGTCGCCGTACACGCCGAGCAGGTCGTCACGCAGCTGGAATGCCTCGCCGAGCGGCAGCCCGAAGCCGCCGAGCACGTCCATGGTCGCCTGGTCCGCCCCGGCGAGTGCGGCACCGATGTGGAGCGGTCGCTGGATGGAGTACTTCGCCGACTTGAACCGCAGCACGGTCATCGCGGTGTCGACGTCGGCCCGTCCGCGGGCCTGCACCGACACGTCGAGGAACTGTCCGGCGATCACCTCGCTGCGGCACAGGTCGAACACGTGCAGCGCCCGCGTCACGTCGACCTCGGGTAGCCCGCAGCGCCGGAGCAGCTCGTCGGACCACGCGAGGAGCAGGTCGCCGAGCAGGATCGCCGCTGCGGCGCCGTACTGCTCGGGGTTGCCGCGCCAGCCGGCGTCGCGGTGCTCCGCCTCGAACGTGCGGTGGGTGGCCGGCCGCCCGCGCCGGGTGTCGCTGGCGTCCATCAGGTCGTCGTGCACCAGCGCGCTCGCGTGCAGCAGCTCGAGGGCGGCGCAGGCCCGCACCAGCGCCGCGTCGTCGGCCGGCACGCGCACCGCGCGGAACCCCCAGTAGCAGAACGCCGCCCGAAACCGCTTGCCGCCGCTGACGCTCGCGCGGGCCTCGGCCAGGAGGCGCGCGGCGTCGGGTCCGAGGGGCGCCAACCGCTCGGCCTGGCCGTCGAGGAACGTGTCGAGGGCGGCCTGCACGGAGGATCGGAAGCCGTCGGCGTCCCAACCGGAAGAGGGGGAAGGGACGCTCACCCCGCCGAGACTAGTCAGTGGACGATGCACGGTCCGGGGCCGCCCCCTGCCTAGGATTGCGTCATGAGCAACAACCGGACCCGCAGCATCGGCGACCTCGTCCGCGGGGGCGGGCGGTCGTTCTCGTTCGAGTTCTTCCCCCCGAAGGACGACGAGGGCGAGCAGATCCTGTGGCGCTCGATCAGCGAGCTGGAGCACCTCGACCCGACGTTCGTGTCCGTGACGTACGGCGCCGGCGGCGGCACCCGCGAGCGCACCGTGGCGATCACCGAGCGCATCGCTCGCGAGACGTCGATGATCCCGATGGCGCACCTGACGTGCGTCGGCCACACGACCGACGAGATCGCCGGCATCCTCGACGGAGCTCCAGGAGGCCGGCGTACGCAATGTGCTCGCGCTGCGCGGAGATCCGCCGGAGGGGCCGGGCACTCCGTGGGTGCCGACCGAGGGTGGCGTCACATACGCGTCCGAGCTCGTCGCCTTCATCAAGGCGACCGCCGACCTGTCGGTGGGTGTCGCCGCCTTCCCCGAGGGCCACCGCGACGCCGAGAGCCTCGACGACGACGCGCTCGCGCTCAAGGCGAAGTACGACGCCGGCGCGGAGTTCGCGGTCACCGAGATGGTGCTGCGGGTCAGCGACTACGTCGGCCTGGTCGAGCGGGCCCGGGCGCTGGGCGTGGACTTCCCGATCATCCCCGGCGTCATGCCGATCCTGAACCTCAACTCCATGCGGCGGATGGTCTACATGTCGGGCCGAGAGATGCCCGCCGAGACCGAGGCCCGCATCCTGCCGCTCGCCGACGACCCGGCTGCCCTGCGCGCCGAGGGCATCGCCATCGCCACCGAGCTCTGCGACGCGTTGCTCGACGCCGGTGCGCCCGGGCTGCACTTCTACACGCTCAACCGGTCGAAGGCGACGCGCGAGATCTTCGCGGCTCTCCGCCTCCCCGTGTCTGCCGTGCGCCGCTGGTTGAGGAAGGCGCGCTAGCGCCTGTCTCGAAACCAAGGCGCTACCGCTGGTTGAGGAAGGCGCGCTAGCGCCTGTCGAAACCAAGGCGCTACCGTCGTTCCCATGCGCACCGTCACCGTCACCGGCCAGGGCTCCGCCCGCGTCGCCCCCGACTCGGCGCTGGTCCGGGTGGCCGCCGTGCAGCGCGCCGCCGGGGTCGCCGAGGCCTTCGCTGCCGTGTCGGAGTCAGTCGCCCGGATCGGCGAGGTGGCCCGGCGGCACACCGAGCCCCGCCGTATCGCCTCCCAGGGCATCAACGTGTGGACCTGGCACGACAACCAGGGCGAGGCCCGCGGCTTCGAGGCCCGGCACGGGCTGGCGATCGGCTGCCCCGACCTCACCGCCGCCGGCGCCCTGCTGACCGAGCTGGCCGAGGAGATCGGTGACGCGCTCCAGCTCGACGGCGTCGCCCTCGAGGTCTCCGACCCGGTGGCCGCCCAGGGCCGGGCCAGGGAGGCTGCGTACGCCGACGCTCGCGAGCGCGCCGAGCACCTCGCCGCCCTCAGCGACGCGACCCTGGGCACCGTGCAGCAGGTCGTCGAGGGCGGCGGAGCGCGGCCCCTGGAGTTCGGTGGATCCGTGCGTGCCGCCGCCATGGACATGGCGAAGATCGAGCCGGGTGAGACGCAGGTCGGCGCCACTCTGACGATGACGTTCGAGCTCGTCTGAGGTGGTGACCGGTTTCGTTCCGGGTCGCGCGGTTCGGCGCACGTGACCCACCCCGGGTTCGCCACGCCCGCGCTGGGACGAGCTTGTCGACCCACCCCGGTTCACGAAGGGAGCGCGGGGCCGATCGCCTGCGCGACCAGGGCGGCCGAGAGACCGACGTACGGCAGCCCGGAGCCGGGCGTGGCGTGTGCCCCGGCCGCATAGACACCGGGCACCGGCGTGGTGGGGCCGAGCCGCTGCGTCACCGTCGAGCGGCCCTGCCACAGGACGCCGAGCGGTGAGCCGCCCCAGTCGTCGACGAGGTCGCGCGGGCTCAGGTCGAGCCGCGTGACGAGCCGCTGGCGCACGTCGAGCCCGCGACGGGCCAGCGCCACCAGCACGTCCTCCGCCAGCCGGCCGCGGCCGAGCACGCTCCAGGCCTGCGCGCCGTCGGGCGCCGTGCCCCCGGGGCGCACCACCAGCACCGCCTCCTTGACCGGATCGTTGCCGTGCAGGATCACTTCGCCGGCGAGCTCGGGTGCGTCCGCGTCGAGGCCGACGTGGGCGATGACGGGTGGGATCGCGGGCATGGTCGCGTGCACGTACGGCGCCAGCGCGGGCAGCCGGCGCGGGTCGATCGCGCACACGACGGCATCGGCGTCGAGCTCGCCGCCCGGCACCTCGACCGCCACCGCCCGCCCCTCACGGACCACGATGTCGAGCGCCGGGGTGTCCGTCAGGACGTCGACGCCGCGGGTCTCGAGGCGACCGGCGAGGGCGGTGCCCAGTGCCGCCATCCCGCGCGGGACGTGCCAGGCGCCGAGCTTCTGCTCGAGGTAGCTGACCACGCCGGTCCAGGCCGGCACGTTGCGCAGGTCGTGGCCGTCGGTCAGCAGGGGGTGGGCGGCCACGAGCCGCAACCGCTCGTCGGAGAACGCCTTGCGCAGCCGCTTGCGCAGCACGTCCCTGCTGCCGAGCAGCGCGGAGAGCTCCCTCGGCGCGACGGCCGGGTCCCACGGACGCTCGAGGTAGTCGCGGCGGAGGAGCTCCCAGTCGTCGCCCAGCCCGTCGATGTACGCCGCCCACGCCCGGCCGAGACCGGGGCCGAGCCCGTCGAACGCCGCGATCTGGGCGGCGCGGCCGCTGGGCAGGCTCAATGCGGAGCCGTCGGCGAACCGGTGCTGGCGGATCGGGTCGACCGGGACGAGCTCGAGCTCGCGCTCCAGGGGCCGGCCGGTCTTGCGGAAGAGGTCGCGCACGACCGCGGGCAGCAGCGTCGTCGTCGGCCCGGCGTCCCAGGAGAAGCCGTCCTGCGACCGGGTGGACAGGGCGCCGCCGAGGGTGGCCGACCGTTCGACGAGGGTGACCTGGTGGCCCGTCTTGGCCAGCCGAGCCGCCGAGGCCAGGCCGCCGAAGCCGCCACCGATCACCACCACCCGCATGGCGCACAGACTAGGCGGGCACGGGGTCGCGCTTCTTCCACCGCCGCCAGCCCCGGCGTACGGCGCGGCCGATGACCACGAGCAGCACCAGACCGACCAGCAGCAGCACACCCGCGACGAACGCGGCGGCCTGCGGGTGCTCGATCGCGAAAGCGACGACGCCGAACACAGCGACGTCCTCGGCGAGGCTCGCGCCGATGTTGGTGACCGGCTCGGGCGAGGAGTTGATCGCGAGGCGGCCGCCGGCCTTCACCAGGTGCGACAGCAGGGCCGTGCCACCGCCGACGACACCGGCCACGGCCTGGTCGAGCGAGGTCGCGTCACCGGCGAGGAGGACGCCGATCACGGCACCCACCGTGGGCCGGATCGCTGTCGAGATCAGGTCCCAGGTCGAGTCGACGTACGGGATCTTGTCGGCGACGAACTCCATCGCGTAGAGGAAGCCGGCAGCGCCGAGCACGTCCCAGCGGCCGAGCACGTCGGGCACCTCGCTGAGGTCGCCGAGACGGTCGGAGATGCCGAGCACCAGCACCACCAGGTAGGCGTTGATGCCGCTGGCCCAGCCGCTCGAGAACACCAGCGAGAGAGAGTCCACGCAGTCAGTGTAGGAACCGCGGGTCACTCAGCCCGAGCAGCTGACCTCGCCCATGTCCTCGGTGGGCATCGTCCATTGCGGGCAGCCGTTCTCGCCGCGTGGCGGCACCGGCATGACGAGCGCCGGGTCGTGGCCGATCGCGGCCAGGTCGGCGGTGGGTACGACGAGGCGCTCGCGCGCCGTCGCCAGGTCCGGGGCGCGGACGACCTCGCGGGTGTACGTCACGAAGCTCTCGGACTTGATCACCTTCACGTCACTCGAGAACCACAGCCGGTCGGGGTCGAAGGTGGCGATCTGGTCGCTGGTCACGCCCATGAAGTAGTCCTGCCACGCCTGGGGCCCGGTGCCCCCCTGCATCGGGCGCATCGCGCTGAGCGTGGTGATGGCGACGTCGCCGCCCTGCGTGCGGTCGACGGTGCACTCGAGGTAGTAGCCCCCGGCGAGGCCGTCGGAGCAGTAGTCGTCGGGGTCGCCCTCGGCCTCGCCCCGCGAATGGCTGAGGGTGATCGAGAGCCGGTGCTCCGAGTCGGCGCCGTAGCGCGTGACGAGGCCGCTGGCCATCTTCCAGTACTTCTCGGGCAGCTCCTGGGCCTGCGAGTCGAACGCGACGAAGTCCGCGGGCCCGAGGTCGGGCACCGACGCGCCGAAGATCGGGCGGGCGTGGTCGTCCATGATGCGCGGCATCTGCAGGGGGTCGTAGACGTCGAGCGCGCGGGTGATCGCCGGGTCGGCCACCCGGTCTTTGCCCGGCTCGTCGGCTCGAAGCTGCGGGACGGCGACGGCCGCGGCGGCGAGCACGACGACACCGGCGATGCCCGCGAGGCCGCGCCGACGGCGTACGACCCTCCGGCCGCGCGCGAGGACGTCGGCGGAGCCGTGCCGGAAGGCTGGTTCGTCGGTCGACACGTGGTCGCGGACCAGGGTGGCGAGGTCGTGCTCGGTCATCGGGACTCCTCGATCAGGACGAGAGTGGGCAGGTGGGTGCGGAGGGTCGCCAGCGCCTTGGCGGTCTGGCTCTTGACGGTGCCGTCGGTGACGCCGAGGGCCTGGGCGACGTCGGCCACGGACTGGTCGTCGAGGAAGCGCAGCGCGATGATCGCGCGCTGCCGCGGCGCGAGCAGGTCGAGCGCGGCCCCGACGTCGAGCGGCGACGCCTCGTGCGTGGCGGCCGCCCGGTCGGGCAGCGTCTCCACGGGTACGTCCCTGCGCCGCCGCAGGTGGCTGAGGCACTCGTTGACCACGACCTTGCGGGCGAACGCGTCGGCCGACACCGAGCGCACGCGTGGCCACGCGGCGTACAGCTTGACCATCGCCTGCTGGACGAGGTCCTCGGCGGTGTGCCAGTCACGGACGACGAGGTACGCCGTCCGGCGCAGCGCCGAGCGATGGGCGAGGTAGAACTCGGTGAAGTCCGCTTCGCGTTGGTCTCGCCGCATCGGGTGTGTGCTCCTTGTCGACCAGGTGGGTGTCATCCCTCCTACGCCGTGGACGGACTCCCGGGTTGCCTCACTCGACGTCGATCTCGGAGGCCCCGGTGAGGGAGACCAGCTCGGTGAAGGTGGTCGAGAACACCGCCGCCGGGTGGCCGGCCGCGGCCCAGACGACGTCGTAGCGGCGCAGCCAGGAGTCGATCCAGGTCGGCACCGGCGCGGGGTGGGCGATGGGGGAGACGCCACCGATGACCTGACCGGTGTGGGTGCGCACGAAGTCGGCGCTCGCGCGGGTGAGCGGCGGGGTGCCCATCGCGCGGGCGACCTTGTGGGTGTCGACCCGGTGGGCGCCGGACGTGAGGATGAGCACCGGTGCGCCGCCTGCGTCGAACAGCAGGCTGTTGGCGATCGCGCCGACCTCGCATCCCAGCGCCTGGGCCGCGAGTGCGGCGGTGTGGACGCTGTCGGGGAGAATGACCACGTCGCCGGCACCGCCGCGACGTGCGTGCTCGGCCCGGAAAGAGGTGATGGAAGGATGTTCGCTGGCCATGCTGCGACCCTAGCCACCCTCTCCGACGGACTGTCGGGCACCGCAGCTGTCACCACCTTGTCGAACATTCGGGGGAATGCATGACCACCGCGCCCAACGCTCCAACCGGCTCGCCGGCGCCGACGCGGCCGATGGCGGTGACGTACGCCGTGCGCGTGCTGCTCGCGCTGGTGGTCGTGACCGGGCTCGGGACTGTGCTCGTCTGGGTGCGCCAGGACGAGGTGATCCGCACCTGGGCCGAGGGCAACGTCGCGGCCGGCAAGCTGCTCGCCGAGGGCGGGCTGCAGGCGGTCAAGGACAGCCCGATCGTGCCGTCGTTCGTGCCGCTGGCGATCGTGTTCTTCGTGGTCTTCGCACTGCTGGTCCTGGTGCTCATCGCGTTCTTCGTGGAGGGCTACGAGTGGGCCCGGCTGTCGCTGGCCGCCACCGCCGTGTTCGGGATCCTCGCGGCCGCCGTCGTCGTCCGCCTCGGCCTGCCCGCGCTCTTCGCGGTGCTCTCGGTCGTCGCGATCCTGCTGTGCCTCCTGCTGCTCGTCCTGCTCTGGCACAAGGACACCAACCGGTACTTCCGCGAGGTCTGAGCGACGCTTCCCACCTGCGCCGTCGTCAGCCATTGACTGACTGTCGGTGGCCGGGTGTACCTTTGGCCGTGTTCGAACAACTGTTCGATGCGACCTCGGTGGCGGTGACCTCGACCCCCACCGCCGCCGGGGTCGGTGGGGTCGCCGACATGTGCGAGGAGGAGCCGGATGAGAAGGTACGACGACCCCGTGGAGGTTCGCCGGGGACGCATCGGTGGAGAGCCCGACACGGCGGAGGAGGGCCCCGAGCAGTTCCTGTGGCGCGGCCGGTTGTGGAAGGTCCGCTCGGTGGTGGCGCACTGGGTGGAGACCGCGCCGTGGTGGCAGTCGGCCGGGGTGCAGGCCGTCGTCGGCACCGATGACGCACTCCCCGAGGGTGCTCTGCTCGACCGGGCCGCGGACGACCTGCTGGTCGAGCGCGAGCTGTGGCGCGTGCACGCCGGCCGGGGGAGCGCGGCCACCGACGGTGGCGGCGTCTTCGACCTGTCCTTTGACTGGTCCGACGGCCGCTGGTCGCTCGTCGGCTGTGTCGACTGATGGGCCCGGTGACCGACGTGAACCCCTACCTGCTCCCCGCGACCACCCACTCCTACCTCGCCCGCTCCGCCGAGTCGCTGCAGGAGGCGATCACCACGGCCGAGGTGCCCACCCGCTACGCGTGTGCCCACGTGGCCGCGCTGCGGGCCACCGCCGCGCTGCTGGCCGCCCGCGCCCACCCGGCGCCCGGACGGCGCCGCCAGAAGAACGCCTGGGTGCTGCTTGCCGACGTCGCGCCCGAGCTGGCCGAGTGGGCGACCTTCTTCGCCGCCTGGAGCCGGCAAGCGGGCGGCCGCCGAGGCGGGCTCGACGCGCGCCGTGACCGAGCGCGAGGCCGACGACCTGGTCCGTGACGCCGACCGGTTCCTCGGCATCGTCGAGGCGATGCTCGGGCTCGTCCCGCACGCGCCGATCGAGAAACGGCTCGTCGTCACCGGTGGTCGCGCGGGGGTTGCCTGACCCGGCCTGATCGCTAGTCTCGGCGCATCGGTCAGGGGCCTCATCGGGACGCCCCGGCCAACGTCCGGACGGAGTTCTCCGTGCAGCAACCTCTCGGGATGCACCGCGTGCGCACCGCGCCCGCGATCTCCACGACTCCTCTTCACGATGCTGGCGGCCCTGGCGGCCGTCGTACCCCTGGCCGAGCCTGCGCAGGCAGTGCCCGCGCCCACCTCCGCTTCGGCGACCGCCGTGGCGACGCCGCTGACGGTCGCCCAGGCGCGGGCCACCCAGAACGGCTCGGTCGCGACGGTCCGCGGCTACGTCGTGGGCCAGCCGACCGCCTCGTCCACCGTGGTCCGCAGCGGCTTCCCCAGCGACTACGCGCTGGCCCTGGCCGACAGTGCCGGGGTCACCGACACCTCGGCGATGGTCTAC
>CAWGUS010000026.1:0-50206 GCA_963825755.1 uncultured Actinomycetota bacterium
GCGCGTGGCTGTCTCGGTGCTTCATCAAGGTATGTAGGCGAGTGCGCGCATCCCATGGCTTGCATGCCGTGGGAAGCGCCGGGTCAGCGACATACCTTTGATGAAGCAGTGGCCAGTGGGATCTCAGCTCACCCGGCGCAGCGCTCGGCGAAGGCGGTCGGCCACCAAACGCGGCCTCTCGAAGTCGGCCCACACGAGCCGCACCATCGAGAAGCCTGTCAGCTCACGGAGGAGGTCTTCACGTTCCTTCTCCGCGAAGACGACGTCGCCTGCACCTTGGCCCGGCGCCAACAGTCCCCGTACTTCACCCGACCGTCGAACTCCCCAAGCAATCCGTGATCGGGCCATCCCCAGTCGCAGGTCCCGCGCAGGACGCCGTCGGCGTCGTAGACCTCGAACTGGATGTGGGGTGGCGGATCCCGTGGCTCCAGAAGAGCCACTTGCCACGCGACTCGCCAGGCCCGTCGCTACCGGCGTGCGCCAGCCGGACCGGGAAGTGCAGGTGACGCGTGCGCGGCCAGTGACGCATGTGGACGAACGTGGACATCAGCTGATCGTGGTCTGCCAGTCCGAGATGAAGAACGGAGTCCAGGGTGCACAGGGCAACCTCGTTCCTGACGACGCTCGCCGCCTCGATCGCGCTTCGCCCCGGGCCCATCACGCGGAGGCCGTGCAGCTCATGCACGTCATCGGCCAGGCAGCGTCCCTCGTGGTGGACCACGTCACCCTCGACCCGGCCCGCTCCACCATCGAGTCGCGTGACATGCACGCGGTCGAGCCGATGTCCCCAGGCGACCATCCCGTACTCGATGGTCGCGGACACGTGGCTCAGGGCGACGGCCGGCCCCAGCGAGTGGAGCACTGCGCGACTGCGAACGCGATGCCGGCCCACCTCGTCGAGCGCGCGCCAGTCGGCGCCGTACGCGTAGTAGCCGCGTCGGAACCTCACCCAGTGTCCGGCGCGCACGGCGGCTGCGATCTGGGTGTCGGAATAGCCCGATTCGCGCGCCTGCTCACGCGTGAAGAAGCCTTGGGTGTCGTGGAGGAAGTCGACCAGCTGCATGGGTCCAGGGTGGCCCGAAACGGCGCTTCTCGAACGCCACGTCTGCAGGCCTGTGGATAACCGGCTTCGACGCTTCATCAAGGTATGTAGCCGAGCCGGGACTTCCCACGCCTTGCCCGCCATGGGAAGTCACGCTTGACCGACATACCTTGATGAAGCAGGGGCCAGTGGGGTATCCCCACGCGGTCAGGGGCGGTGCCGGAAGTACACCGTCGCCAGGGGCGGTACGACGATCGTCGCGCCCGCAGCGGTCGCCTCGACGGCTCCGAGGTTGCCGACCCCGGAGCCGGTGTAGGCCGTGGCGTCGGTGTTGACGACCTCGTCCCAGGTGCCGGGCTGGGGGAGGGCCAGCTGGTAGCCCTCGTGGGGAACGGCGGCGAAGTTGGCGACGCACACCAGGTCGGGCTCGCCGGGCGCCCGCCGTACGAACGAGAAGACATTGCGGTTGGCGTCGTTGGCGTCGATCCACTCGAAGCCGGCGGGGTCGCTGTCGCGGGCGTAGAGGGCCGGCGTCTCGACGTACACGCGGTTGAGGTCGCGCACGAGCGATCGGACGCCCTCGTGCTCGGGGTGCTCGAGGAGCCACCAGTCGAGCTCGCGGGCCTCGGCCCACTCCGACTCCTGGCCGAGCTCGACGCCCATGAAGACCAGCTGCTTGCCGGGGTGGGCCCACATGAAGGCGAGATAGGCGCGCAGGTTGGCGAGCTGCTGCCAGCGGTCGCCGGGCATCTTGCGCAACAGGGAGCCCTTGCCGTGGACGACCTCGTCGTGGCTGATGGGGAGGACGTAGTTCTCGGAGTAGGCGTAGACCATCGAGAACGTCATCGTGCCGTGATGGTGGCTGCGGTAGATCGGGTCCTTCTCGACGTAGCCGAGGGAGTCGTGCATCCAGCCCATGTTCCACTTGAAGCCGAAGCCGAGGCCGCCGTCAGAGGTCGGCTTGGTGACGCCGGGCCACGAGGTCGACTCCTCGGCGATCACCATCGCGCCCGGCACCCGCTTGTAGACGGTGGCGTTCATCTCCTGGAGGAACTGCACCGCCTCGAGGTTCTCGCGGCCGCCGTGCACGTTGGGGCTCCACTGGTCGGGCTCGCGCGAGTAGTCGAGGTAGAGCATCGACGCGACCGCGTCGACGCGCAGGCCGTCGATGTGGAACTCCTCGAGCCAGTAGAGCGCGTTGGCCACCAGGAAGTTGCGCACCTCGCGGCGGCCGAAGTTGAAGACGTAGGTGCCCCAGTCGGGGTGCTCGCCGCGGGACGGGTTGGGGTCCTCGTAGAGCGGCGTGCCGTCGAAGCGGGCGAGGGCGAAGTCGTCCTTGGGGAAGTGCGCGGGCACCCAGTCGACGATGACGCCGATGCCGGCCCGGTGCAGCCGGTCGACCAGCTCGCGGAAGCCGTCGGGGTCGCCGAAGCGAGCGGTCGGAGCGAAGTACGAGGTGACCTGGTAGCCCCAGGAGCCGCCGAACGGGTGCTCCATCACCGGCATGAACTCGACGTGCGTGAAGCCCAGCTCGACCAGGTAGGGGATGAGCGCGTCGGCGAGCTGGGTGTAGGAGTACGTCGAGCCGTCGTAGTGCTTGCGCCACGAGCCGAGGTGCATCTCGTAGACCGACATCGGCTCCGACACGGGCTGCTTGGCCGCCCGCGCGCTCATCCACTCGTCGTCCCCCCACGCGTGGGACGAGTCGAAGACGACCGACGCCGTCTCGGGCGGCACCTGCGTGTGGAACGCCATCGGGTCGGCCTTGTCGCGCCACACGCCGTCGGCGCCGCGGATGCGGAACTTGTACTGCGCTCCCGAGCGCACGTCCTTCGCCTGGACGTGCCAGACACCGGACGAGCCGATCGGCGAGAGGGGCGTGTTGGCGCCGTTCCACTCGTTGAACGAGCCGGCGACCTGCACCTCCTGGGCGTTGGGGGCCCACACCGAGAACGACGTGCCGTCGCCGGTGGGGTGCGCACCCAGGACCTCCCACAGCTCCTCGTGGCGGCCCTCGTTGATCAGGTGGATGTCGAGCTCTCCGGGACCGGTCATCGGATCTCCTCGTTGTCGAGTTCGGAGCTGCCGACAGCGGCCAGGGCCTCCAGCGGGATGGACACCCAGGACGGGCGGTTGCGGACCTCGTAGACCGCCTCGTAGACGGCCTTGTCGGCGACGTACGCATCGAGCAGCACGCGCTCCACGTCGTCGAGCGTGCGACCGTTGTACGCCGTGAGGAAGGCGGCCCGGTTGCGCGCCGCCCACTCGCGGGCCCGGTAGTCGCGCTGCTCGTCGCCGTCGGTCGTGCTCGCACTGGCGATCATCGCCGCCACCCGTGGCGCGTAGTCGAAGCTGCGCAGCATGCCCGCGACGTCGCGCCAGCGCGAGTCGGGCAGCATCCGCTCGGCCAGCGGTCGCGCCGGCTCCCCCTCGAAGTCGACGATCTTCCAGCCCACGACGGTGCGCAGGGTCTGGCCGAGGTGGAGGTCGCCGTGCACGGTCTGCACGGGGTCACCCGGGAGCGCGGCGACGGCGTCGTAGGCAGCGCGCAGCGCCGGTTCGTACGTCGCGAGCTGGGGAGCGATCTCGAGTGCCGCGTCGAGCCGCGACTGCATCGACGCGGCCAGCTCGGCCATCTCGTCGGGCGTGCGGACGTGGGTGGGGAACTGCTCCGCCAGGACCTCGTGCGTCTCGGCGAGCGCGACACCGAGGCGCGCGGCCTCACCGGCGAAGTCGCCGCCGACCTCGTCGGCATGCAGGTCGGCCTCGGTGAGCAGGTTGCGCACGCTGGCCTGCGCGAGCTCCCACCCGTCGCTGCCGGTGCGCAGGAACTGCTGCAGCATCGCATAACTCCGACTCGAGACGGTTGCTGCGCAACCTCCTCTCCAGCGGGGGAGCCGGGGCCTCGACCCAGCCGTACAGCTGCGCCACGTGCTCGGACTTGGCCCGGGTCAGCACCTCGTGGATCGCGATGTCGGGGTTGATGCCCGGGGTGATCTTGCGGAACACCTTGAGCACGGAGTCCTCGCCGAACGCGACCGACGAGTTCGACTGCTCACCGGTGAACAGCGTGGAGTGCGCCTCGGTGTCGAACTCGTGCCCCGGAAGCCGGTGGAACGTCAGCCCCGCCAGCTCGCGGGAGCCCTCGGTCTCGTCGAACGCCTGGAGGTATCGTGCCATCGCGTCGCGGTCGTGCACCGCGTCGTACGCGTAGACGTAGTAGCCGAGACGGCCGTCGTCCCAGCTGCCGACCAGGGCGTGCTCGAGCCGGCCCTGCGGCTCGCCGTAGTTGGCCAGCGGCAGCTGGTAGACCTCGTCGGCCCCGCCGTCGTCGTAGGAGATGGTGATCAGGTCGACGGTCAGCAGCGGCGAGCCGTCGAGCGACGCGATCCGATCGATGCCGGTGACGCGCGCGCCACGACCCTTGCCGCCGAACCAGCGGGCGGCGTCGAGGTAGGCCTCGAGCTGCGGGTGCTCAGTCATGTGCGACACCTCCTTCAACGGGTACGCCGATCGGTTGCGGCGGGGTGAGCCGGAACCAGTAGAAGCCGTAGCCGCCCATGGTCAACAGGTACGGCAGCTCGCCGATCGCCGGGAACGGCACCCCGCCGATCAGCTCGACGGGCACGCAGGCCTCCCACTGGCGCAGGTCCAGCTCGACGGGCTGCGAGAAGCGCGACAGGTTGTTGACGCACACGATCACGTCGCCCTGGTGCTCGCGGGCGTAGGACAGCACGCTCGGGTTGGAGCCGCCGAGGTCGGTGAAGGTGCCGAGGCCGAACGCGTCGTGGCCGCGCCGGGCGTGGATCATCCGGCGCGTCCAGTGCAGCAGGCTGGAGGAGTTCTCGAGCTGTGCCTCCACGTTGACGCTCTGGTAGCCGTAGACCGGATCCTGCACGGCGGGCAGGTGCAGCTTGCCCGGCGTGGCCGACGAGAAGCCGGCGTTGCGGTCGGGCGTCCACTGCATCGGGGTGCGGACGCCGTCGCGGTCACCGAGCCAGATGTTGTCGCCCATGCCGATCTCGTCGCCGTAGTAGAGCACCGGCGAGCCGGGAAGCGAGAGGAGCAGAGCCGTGAAGAGCTCCATCCGGTTGATGTCGTTGTCGAGCAACGGCGCCAGCCGGCGGCGGATGCCGATGTTGGCCTTCATCCGCGGGTCGGTGGCGTACTCGGCCCACATGTAGTCGCGGTCCTCGTCGGTCACCATCTCGAGGGTCAGCTCGTCGTGGTTGCGCAGGAAGATGCCCCACTGGCAGCTCTCGGGGATGGCCGGTGTCTGGGCCATGATCTCGGAGATCGGGAAGCGCGACTCGCGGCGTACGGCCATGAAGATGCGCGGCATCACCGGGAAGTGGAAGGCCATGTGGCACTCGTCGCCGCCGACGTCGGCGTTGCCGAAGTACTCCACGACGTCGGTCGGCCACTGGTTGGCCTCGCACAGCAGCACCCGGCCGGGGTAGTGCTCGTCGACGAACGCCCGGCACTTGCGCAGGAACTCGTGCGTCTCGGGCAGGTTCTCCCCGTTGGTGCCCGGGCGCTCGTAGAGGTACGGCACGGCGTCGAGGCGGAAGCCGTCGAGTCCCATGTCGAGCCAGAACGCCATCGCCTCGAACATCGCGTCGTGCACGGCCGGGTTGTCGAAGTTCAGGTCGGGCTGGTGATGGAAGAACCGGTGCCAGTAGTACTGGCCGCGCTCCTGGTCGTAGGTCCAGTTGGACGGCTCGGTGTCGACGAAGATGATGCGCGCCTCTTCGTAGAGCTCGTCGGTGTCGGACCACACGTAGAAGTCGCCGAATGGGCCGTCGGGGTCCTTGCGCGACTCCTGGAACCACGGGTGCTGGTCGGAGGTGTGGTTCATGACGAAGTCGATGATCACGCGGATGCCGCGCTTGTGGGCCTCGTCGAGGAACTCGTGGAAGTCGTCGACGCTGCCGCACTCGGGGAGGATGCCGGTGTAGTCGGCCACGTCGTAGCCGCCGTCGCGCAGCGGGGAGGTGAAGAACGGCGGCACCCACAGGCAGTCGACGCCGAGCCAGGCGAGATAGTCGAGCTTCTCGATCAGGCCCCTGAAGTCGCCCGTGCCGTCGGCGTTGGAGTCGCGGAACGACCGCACCAGCACCTCGTAGAAGACCGCCGTCTTGAACCAGTCGGGCTGGTCGCCGATCGCGAGCTCACCGATCTCCTGGGCGCTGGCGGGATGGACGGGTTCGTCGGTGGTCGGGATGGTGTCGGGCAGGCTCGCAACGTCGTGCTCGCGGTCGCTCAACGGGGCCTCCTGACGGAGATGATGTGGACGGGTTCGTGGCCGGGGTCGAGACGAACGTAGTTGTGGCGGCTCCAGCTCCAGTCATCGCCCGTGATCTCGTCGTGCGCGGCGAACGAGTCGTTCTCGCCGAGGCCGAGCGCCGCCATGTCGAGGTGCACCATCGTCTCGCGCGCTCCGTGCGGGTCGAGGTTGGCCACCACGATCACCACGTCGTCCTCGTGCCGCTTGCTGTAGACCAGCACGCTGTCGTCGTCGCTGTCGTGCACGGTGACGTTGCGCAGCAGCTGCAGCGCCGGGTGCTCCCGGCGGATCCGGTTGAGGTGCGTGATGTACGGCGCGAGCGTCCGGCCGTCGGCGTCCGCCTGCTTCCAGTCGCGGATGCGGATCTGGTACTTCTCCGAGTCGAGGTACTCCTCGCTGCCGGGCTTGACGGCCACGTGCTCGAACAGCTCGTAGCCGGCGTAGACGCCCCAGCTCGGCGAGCCGGTCGCCGCGATCGCGGCGCGGATCTTGAACGCCGCCGGGCCGCCGTACTGGAGATAGGCGTGGAGGATGTCGGGGGTGTTGACGAAGAAGTTCGGCCGCATCAGGTGGTCGGACTCGCTCGACAGCTCGACGAGGTAGTCGCCCAGCTCGCGCTTGCCGGTGCGCCAGGTGAAGTAGGTGTAGGACTGGTGGAACCCGACCGCGCCGAGGGCGTGCATCATCGCCGGGCGGGTGAACGCCTCCGAGAGGAACAGGACGTCGGGATCGGTGCGGCGCACCTCCTTGAGGAGCCATTCCCAGAACGCGACCGGCTTCGTGTGCGGGTTGTCGACGCGGAAGATCCGCACACCGTGGGCCATCCAGTGCCGCACGATGCGGAGCACCTCGCGGCAGATGCCGTTCGGGTCGTTGTCGAAGTTGACGGGGTAGATGTCCTGGTACTTCTTCGGCGGGTTCTCGGCGTAGGCGATCGTGCCGTCGGCACGCGTCGTGAACCACTCGGGGTTGGTCGTGACCCACGGGTGGTCGGGCGCCGCCTGCAGGGCGAGGTCGATGGCGACCTCGAGGCCCAGCTCGCCGGCGCGCTCCACGAACGCGTCGAAGTCGTCGAGGGTGCCGAGGTCGGGGTGTACGGCGTCGTGGCCGCCGTCCTTGCTGCCGATCGCCCAGGGAGAGCCGGTGTCGTCGGGTCCGGGGGTGAGGGTGTTGTTGGGGCCCTTGCGGTTGACCTCGCCGATCGGGTGGATCGGGGGCAGGTAGACGACGTCGAAGCCCATCTCCGCCACCGCGTCGAGCCGCTTCGCCGCGGTCAGGAAGGTGCCGGTGCTGACCTTGCCGCTCTTCTCGTCCTGCACGGCGCCCTCGGAGCGCGGGAAGAACTCGTACCAGCTGCCGAACAGCGCGCGGGTGCGGTCGGCGTACGCCGGGTAGGGGCCCTCGATCGTCACCAGCTCGCGCAGCGGATGGCTCGCCAGGATGGCGTCGAGCTCGGCCGACTGGAGGGCCGCCAGCCGGGCTCCCGTGGGCCGCGTCTCGTCGGCCGCGGCCTCGGCGGCGCCGGTCACCACGGACCGCTCGGCGTCGGTCAGTCCGCCCTCGCCGATGATCCGGTTGAGAAGGAGCCGGCCCTCGGTGAACATCAGCTCGACGTCGACGCCGGCCGGGATCTTCAGCCCGGCGTCGTGCTGCCAGGTCGCCACCGGGTCGGACCAGGCATGCACCTCGAACGTCCAGTGCCCCGGCTGGTCGGGCGTCACCAGCGCGTCGTACCGGTCGGGGATGTCGGCGTGCTCGACCATCCGGACCGGAGGACGGCGGACGCCGTCGGGACCGGCCAGCACCACCTCGGCTCCGAGCTGGTCGTGTCCCTCTCGGAACACCGATGCGCGCACGGGGAGCGGTTCGCCCACGGTGGCCTTGGCCGGTTGCCGGCCGAGGTCCACCACTGGGTGAACGTCCATGATGGGGATTCGTCCGACCATGCGCCCACACTCGCGAATCGCATGGCCGCATGCAAGACGAGGCGGGGCTGTCCCACCCGCTGGCATGACGGCGGGCGGCCCCCGTGGCACCGCCCGTCGTCACTCGGACAACCGCGGTTGGCGGGGAAGGTTACGGAATAGGTCCGCCCGGGGCTTGGAACGATCCAAGATCGTTCGCTACCGTCCCCTTGTGCGTGCCATTCGACGATTCACCGTCCGCCCCGTCCTGCCCGAGCCGCTGACCGCCCTGGGGGTCCTGGCCGGCAACCTGCGCTGGTCGTGGCATCCCGAGAGCCAAGACGTCTTCCGCACGGTCGACGCCCGGGTGTGGGAGGACGTCAACCACGACCCGGTACGCCTGCTGGGCGCGGTCGGTCGCGCCCGGCTCGACGAGCTGGCCGGCGACGAGTCGTTCCTGCAGACGCTGGACGCGGCGCGCGCCGACCTCGACCGCTACCTCACCGGCGAGCGCTGGTACTCCCGCAAGGCCGGGCCCGACGCGCCGAGCTCGATCGCCTACTTCTCCCCGGAGTACGGCATCACGGCCGTGCTCCCGCAGTACTCCGGCGGCCTGGGCATCCTCGCCGGCGACCACCTCAAGGCCGCGTCCGACCTGGGCATCCCGGTCGTCGGCGTCGGGCTGCTCTACCGGCACGGCTACTTCAAGCAGTCGCTCTCCCGCGAGGGCTGGCAGCAGGAGACCTACCCCGTGCTCGACCCCGACGAGCTGCCCCTGACGCTGCTCCGCGAGGCCGACGGCTCGCGTGCCACGGTCTCGATCTCGCTGCCAGACGGGCCCGACCTGCTCGCGCGGATCTTCGTGGCCAACGTCGGCCGGGTGCCGCTGCTGCTGCTCGACTCCGACATCGAGGAGAACAGCCAGCACTACCGCGACGTGACCGACCGCCTGTACGGCGGCAACTCCGAGCACCGCCTCCGCCAGGAGCTGCTCCTCGGTGTCGGTGGGGTGCGTGCGCTGCGTGTCTACTCCCGCATCACCGGCGCCCCGGCGCCCGAGGTCTTCCACACCAACGAGGGCCACGCCGGCTTCCTCGGCATCGAGCGGATCCGCGAGCTCACCGTGGCCGACGACGGCCCGCACCTCGACTTCGACACCGCACTCGAGGTCTCGCGCGCCGGCACGGTCTTCACGACGCACACGCCGGTGCCCGCCGGCATCGACCGGTTCCCGCGGGAGCTCATGGAGCAGTACTTCGGCGGCGGCTCCTCGCCGACGCCGGACGTGCCCGCCGACCGGGTGCTCGCGCTCGGGGCGGAGGACTACGAGGGCGGCGACGCGGCCGTCTTCAACATGGCCGTGATGGGCTTCCGGCTCGCGCAGCGCGCCAACGGTGTCTCGCAGCTGCACGGCGTGGTGTCGCGCGGCATGTTCAACGGGCTCTGGCCGGCCTTCGACGAGGCCGAGGTGCCGATCGGCTCGATCACCAACGGCGTCCACGGCCCGACCTGGATCGCCCGCGAGATCTTCGACCTGGCCCGCTCGCGCGGTGCCGACATCGACGGCGACGACACCGACGCGCTGTGGCCGCTGGTCGACGAGTTCGGTGGCCGGGAGCTGTGGGACCTCAAGCGCACCCTGCGTGCCCGGCTGGTCGACGACGCCCGGGCCCGGATGCGTCGCTCGAGCATCAAGCGCGGGTCAGCACGGGCCGAGCTCGGCTGGGTCGACTCCGCATTGGACGCCGACGTGCTCACGATCGGTTTCGCGCGCCGCGTGCCGTCGTACAAGCGACTGACGCTGATGCTGCGCGATCCGGCTCGCCTGAAGAAGCTGCTGCTCGACCCCGAGCGGCCGATCCAGCTGGTCATCGCCGGCAAGTCGCACCCCGCCGACGAGGGCGGCAAGAAGCTGATCCAGGAGATCGTCCGGTTCGCCGACGACCCCGAGGTGCGGCACCGCATCGCGTTCCTGCCCAACTACGACATCGCGATGGCGCAGCCGCTCTACCCGGGCTGTGACGTCTGGCTCAACAACCCCCTGCGCCCCTACGAGGCGTGCGGCACGTCCGGCATGAAGGCGGCCCTCAACGGCGGCCTCAACCTGTCGATCCTCGACGGCTGGTGGGACGAGTGGTACGACGGCCAGAACGGCTGGGCGATCCCGTCGGCCGACGGCGTGGAGGACCAGGACCGGCGTGACGACCTCGAGGCGACGGCGCTCTACGACCTGATCGAGAACGAGGTCGCGCCGCGCTTCTACGACGTCGACCACGAGGGCGTGCCCACGCGCTGGCTCGAGATGGTGCGCCACACACTCAAGTCGCTCGGCCCCAAGGTGCTGGCCACCCGGCAGGTGCGTGACTACGTGCGCGACCTCTACGCCCCGGCCGCGCACACGTCGCGGACCCTCAACTCCGACTACGCCGGGGCGCGCGAGCTCGCCGGGTGGAAGCAGACCGTGCGCGAGGCGTGGCCCTCGGTGCACGTCGAGCACGTGGAGTCGCAGGGCGTGAACGACTCTCCGGAGGTCGGTGCGAACCTGACCGTGCACGCCTTCGTGGCCCTCGGCTCGCTGACCGCCGACGACGTCGAGGTGCAGGTCGTGCACGGCCGCATCACCGGCGACGACGACATCGCCAACTCCACCGTGAGCGTCATGCGCGTCGTCGAGAGCTACGAGGGCAATCGGCACCGCTTCGACGCCGACGTGCCGCTCGAGAAGTCCGGCTCGTTCGGCTACACCGTGCGCGTCGTGCCGCGCAACGCATCCCTGGCGTCGGTCGCCGAGCTCGGCCTGGTCGCCGTCCCCGCGTAGACCCTTCGCCTCGGTTTCGAGGCTCGCTACGCTCGCACCTCAACCAGCGGCGACCTGCGCTGGTTGAGGCGTGAGGAGCGCCAGCACCACCCCCGCTGGTTGAGGAAGGCGCGCCGGCGCCTGTCTCGAAACCAAGGGATCGAACAGCTTTGGTTTCGAGACGGTTGCTGCGCAACCTCCTCAACCAGCGGCGAAGCTCACGACTCGCGGAACACCAGCACCGAGCGGCCCTCCTGCACGACCTGCTCGAGCGCCATCCCCGCTGGTTGAGGAAGGCGCGCTGGCGCCTGTCTCGAAACCAAGGATCGACAGCGGTTCGAGACGGTTGCTGCGCAACCTCCTCAACCAGCGGCGTACGCCGGCTCACGACTCCCGGAACACCAGCACCGAGCGGCCCTCCTGCACGACCTGCTCGAGCGCTACCCCTCGCTGGTTGAGGAAGGCGCGCTGGCGCCTGTCTCGAAACCAAGGAGACGGTTGCTGCGCAACCTCCTCAACCGGCGGCGAAGCTCACGACTCGCGGAACACCAGCACCGAGCGGCCCTCCTGCACGACCTGCTCGCCCGCCTTGACGGGAGTGCCGATCGGGTTGGTCGAGTCGGTGGAGAGGACGACCTCGCCGGCGGAGATCCAGGAGTTCTCGGGGAGGGTGAGCAGCACGTCGTCGGGACTCGAGTTCAGCCAGATCATGAACGACTTGTCGCGCTGCTGCTCACCCCGGGCGCCCGGGAAGCGCAGCGGGTCGCCGAGGACGAACAGCCCGACCACCTTGATCGAGTCGTCGCTCCAGTCGCCGTCGGACATCTCGCGGCCCTCGGCGTGCAGCCACACGATGTCCTTCGGGCCGCCCTGGATGGTGGGCCGGCCCTCGAACCAGTGCCGCTGCCGCAGCGCGGGGTGCTCGCGCCGCAGCCGGAGCGCCGTCTTCGTGATCTCGTAGAGGTCGAGCCACGCGTCGTCGGGGCGCCAGTCGATCCACGAGGTCTCGTTGTCCTGGCCGTACGCATTGTTGTTGCCACCCTGCGTGCGCCCGCGCTCGTCCCCGGCGGTCAGCATCGGCACGCCGTTGGAGAAGCACAGCGTGGCCATCATGTTCGCCGCCTGCCGCCGCCGGAGCGCGACGATCTCGGCATCGTCGGTCTCGCCCTCGACGCCGCAGTTCCACGAGCGGTTGTTGTCGGTGCCGTCGCGCCCGTTCTCGCCGTTGGCCTCGTTGTGCTTCGCGTCGTACGACACCAGGTCGCGCAGCGTGAAGCCGTCGTGGGCGGTCACGAAGTTCACCGAGGCGTACGGCGACCGGCCGTCGTCGGCGTACAGGTCGGACGACCCGGCGAGGCGGGTGGCCACCGTGCGGATGCCGTGCGCCCGGCCGCGCCAGAAGTCACGGACGGTGTCGCGGTACTGGTCGTTCCACTCGATCCACGGCGGCGGGAAGCCGCCGACCCGGTAGCCGTCCATGGACGCGTCCCACGGCTCGGCGACCAGCTTCACGTGCCGCAGCACCGGGTCCTGGCCGATCGCCACGAGCAGGTGGCTGCCCATGTCGATCTCCTGGTCGGTGCGCGCCAGCGCCGACATCAGGTCGAAGCGGAAGCCGTCGACGTGCATCTCGGTGACCCAGTAGCGCAGCGAGTCGAGGATCATCCGCAGCGACTGCGTGTGCGTGGCGTCGACGGTGTTGCCGCAGCCCGTGACGTCCCAGTAGACGTCGGTCTCGGGCGTCGGGTCGAGCGGGTCGCTCACCCGCTGGTAGTAGCCGCGGTCGTCGAGGCCCCGGAAGCTCAGCGTCGGCCCACGCGGCCCCGCCTCGGCGGTGTGGTTGTAGACGACGTCGAGGTAGACCTCGAGGCCGGCGTCGTGGAACGCCTTCACCATCGCCTTGAACTCGGTGACCTGCTGACCGCGGTCGCCCGACGCGGAGTAGGCGCCGTGCGGTGCGAAGAAGCCGATGGAGTTGTAGCCCCAGTAGTTCACCAGGCCCAGCTCGGCGAGCTGAGGTTCCGAGACGAACTGGTGCACCGGCAGCAGCTCCACCGCCGTCACGCCGAGGTCGCGGAGGTAGTCGGTGACCGCGGGCGTGGCGAGGCCGGCGTACGTGCCGCGCAGCTCCTCGGGCACCCGGTCGTGCAGCCGGGTCATGCCCTTGACGTGCAGCTCGTAGATGACGGTGTCGCGCCAGCGCCGCCCGAGGGGCGCGTCGTCGCCCCAGTCGAACTCGTCGTAGACGACCACGCTGCGCGGCATGTACGGCGCGGAGTCGAGGTCGCTCAGCACCCTCGGCGAGCCGATGACGTAGGAATAGATCGCCGGGTCGGGCGTGACCGTGCCGGACACCGCCCGGCCGTAGGGGTCGAGCAGCAGCTTGTTGACGTTGAACCGCAGCCCCTCCTCGGGCTTCCACGGTCCCTCGACCCGGTAGCCGTAGAGCGCGCCGGCCATCAGGCCCGGCACCGCGCTGTGCCAGATGCCCAGCGACTGCTCGGTGAGCTCGACGCGCGTCTCGACCTCGTTGCCCCGGCCGTCGTCCTCGAACAGGCACACCCAGGCACGGGTCGCGCGGGGTGCGTAGACCGCGAAGTTGGTCGACTCCTCGCTCCAGGTCGCGCCCAGCGGCCAGTTGCGCCCGGGCCAGACAGCGTTGCGCTGGCCCTCGTGGTCCCACATTCCCGGTGTCACGTCGGAGCATTCTCCACGATGACGGCACAATGCCGATGTGGGCCGGTCAGGATGGCTCCCGCCCTTGCATGTGCCGACGACGAGTGGAGGACGCAGACCGATGGAGTTCGTGCGACTGGAGGTGGCCGACGGAGTCGCCACCCTGCGACTGGACCGGCCCAAGATGAACGCCCTCAACGAGCAGGTGCAGGAGGAGATCCGCGCCGCCGCCACCGAGGCGACCGCCCGGGACGACGTCAAGGCCGTCGTGGTCTACGGCGGCGAGCGCGTCTTCGCGGCCGGGGCGGACATCAAGGAGATGGCCGAGATGTCCTACACCGACATGGTCAAGCGCTCCGGAGCCCTGCAGTCGGCGCTGACGTCGGTCGCCAGGATCCCGAAGCCGGTCGTCGCCGCAGTCACCGGCTACGCGCTCGGCGGAGGCTGCGAGCTGGCCCTGTGCGCCGACGTGCGCTTCGCGGCGGAGGACGCCGTGCTGGGCCAGCCCGAGGTGCTGCTCGGCATCATCCCGGGCGCCGGCGGCACCCAGCGGCTCACCCGGCTGGTCGGGCCGAGCAGGGCGAAGGACATCATCTTCACGGGCCGCTTCGTCAAGGCCGACGAGGCGCTGACCATCGGCCTGGTCGACCGCGTCGTCCCCGCCGACCAGGTGTACGCCGAGGCGCTGGCGTGGGCCGCCCAGTTCACCGGCGCCGCGACGTACGCCCTCCGCGCCGCCAAGGAGACGATCGACCGGGGCCTCGAGACGGACCTCGAGACCGGGCTCGAGATCGAGCGTCAGCAGTTCGCCGCACTTTTCGCCACCGAGGACCGTGCCCTCGGCATGGGTTCGTTCGTTGAGAACGGACCGGGCAAGGCCGCGTTCGTGGGCCGATAGCCCCCGGACGACGACGAGAGAAGGAAACACCGTGGCAACGGATGCGAAGACCGACCGCAAGTCGGACAAGCCCAAGAGGTCCGTCGGCGACGCCGTGGGCGTGGTCCGCGCCCGGCTGGCCCAGGTCGTCTGGCTCCTCTGCGTGCTCGCCGCGCTGGTGCTCGCCGTCGGTGCGCTGCTCGTCGCCCTCAAGGCCAACCGCGACAACGACCTCGTCTCGTGGGTGCTGTCCGCCGCCGACCGCGTCGACCTGGGTGTCTTCTCGCGTGACGCCGGCATCAAGGACTTCACCGGCGAGAACGCCGGGGTCAAGAACGCGCTGTTCAACTGGGGCCTCGGCGCCATCGTCTGGCTCGTCGTCGGCCGCATCCTGGACCGACTGATCCGCCCGTGACCCTGACAGTCGCACTGTGAGAGACCCCACCCCGGAGCGCGTTCCGCGGGTGGGGTCGCCACTAGTAGCCTCGGCCGCACCAACCGAACACAGGAGAGGCCCCCGGGTCACACCATGAACATTGTTGTCTGCGTGAAGTACGTGCCCGATGCCACCGCCGACCGGCAGTTCGAGGACGACAACACCGTCGACCGCGTGGGCGTCGACGGGTTGTTGTCCGAGCTCGACGAGTACGCCGTCGAGCAGGCCCTGCAGCTCAAGGAGAAGGCCGAGGGCGACGAGACCACCGTGACCGCGCTGTGCGTGGGACCGGAGAAGGCTCTCGACGCCGTCCGCAAGGCGCTGCAGATGGGTGCCGACCAGGGTGTTCACGTCGTCGACGACGCGATCGCCGGCTCCGACGCCGTCGCCACCTCGCTGGTGCTCGCGAAGGCGATCGAGAAGATCGGTTCCGACGCGCAGGTCGACGTGGTGATGTGCGGCATGGCGTCCACCGACGGCGCCATGAGTGTCGTCCCGGCGATGCTGGCCGAGCGGCTGGGGCTGCCCCAGGTGACCCAGGCCTCCGTGGTCGAGGCACAGGGCGGCCAGGTCCGCATCAAGCGTGACGGCGACTCCGCGACCGAGGTCGTGGGCGCGACGATGCCGCTGGTGCTGTCGGTCACCGACCAGTCGGGTGAGGCTCGCTACCCGTCGTTCAAGGGCATCATGGCGGCGAAGAAGAAGCCGCTCGAGACCTACTCGCTGAGCGACCTCGGCGTCGACGCCGACCAGGTCGGGCTGTCGGTGGCGTGGACCGTCGTGGAGGACACGACCGAACGTCCGCCCCGCACCGCCGGCGAGATCGTCAAGGACGAGGACGGTTCGGGCGCCACAGCGCTGACCGAGTTCCTCGCCTCCAAGAAGTTCATCTGAGGAGCTGGACATGACTGAAGTACTCGTTCTGGTCGACCACGTCGACGGTGCGGTCAAGAAGCCGACCTATGAGCTGCTCACCATCGCGGCCCGCCTCGGCGAGCCGTCCGCGGTCTTCATCGGCGGCGCCGACCAGGCCGACGCCGTGGCCGGGGCCGTCAAGAAGTACGGCGCGCAGAAGGTCTACGTCGTCGACGATGCCGAGATCAAGGGCTACCTCGTGGCCCCGAAGGCCGAAGCACTGGCCCAGCTCGTCGAGAAGACCTCCCCGGCCGCCGTACTCATCTCGTCCTCGGTCGAGGGCAAGGAGGTCGCGGGTCGCCTGGCCATCAAGACCGAGTCGGGTCTGATCACCGACGCGGTCGACGTGCAAGAAGGACCGGTCACCACGCAGAGCGTGTTCGCCGGCAACTTCACCGTGACCGCCAAGGTCACCCGGGGCACGCCGATCATCACGGTCAAGCCCAACTCCGCAGCGCCGGAGGAGGCCGAGGGTGCCGCCACGGTCGAGCAGTTCGCCGCCACCGTCTCGGACGCCGCGAAGGGCGCACAGATCGTCGCCTCCCAGCCGCGCCAGGCGACCGGCCGCCCCGAGCTCACCGAGGCCGCGATCGTGGTCTCCGGTGGTCGTGGCACCGGCGGCAACTTCGAGCCCGTCGAGGAGTTCGCCGACGCCCTCGGTGCCGCTGTCGGCGCCTCGCGTGCCGCGGTCGACTCCGGCTGGAAGCCGCACTCCTTCCAGGTCGGGCAGACCGGCAAGACGGTCTCGCCGCAGCTCTACGTCGCCAACGGCATCTCCGGCGCGATCCAGCACCGCGCCGGCATGCAGACCTCGAAGACGATCGTGGCCGTCAACAAGGACGACGAGGCCCCGATCTTCGAGCTGGTCGACTTCGGCGTGGTGGGCGACCTCCACGCCGTGCTGCCGGCCGCGACCGAGCAGATCAACGCCCGCAAGTAGTCAGCCCACCGCGCCGGCG
Source organism: uncultured Actinomycetota bacterium (assembly GCA_963825755.1). GTDB lineage: Bacteria > Actinomycetota > Actinomycetes > Propionibacteriales > Nocardioidaceae > Nocardioides. The sequence continues at coordinate 16,894 of CAWGUS010000026.1, forward strand.
ATCGCCGGCACGAGGAGCTCGTACGCCGCCTGCGTGAGGTGCAGGCCGTCGTCGAGGTACGCCGCGCGGCCGAGCGGAGCCAGCACCGCCGGGGTGTCGACGACGGCACCACCGGCCGCTGACACGACGTGGGCGGCGACGCGGCTGTAGTCGGCGAGCACCTCGTTGGTGCGGTCGGGCACGCGGTCGAGCCGGGTCTCGTCGACGCCCGGCGACGCGACGTACACGACGTGCATCGCGGGCCGCTTCGGCAGGCGCGCCACCGCGTCGGCGAGCGCCCGCTCCGACGTCTCGATCGGAACCTGCTTCCACGGCGCCGCGTCGTTGGTGCCGACGCTGACGACGACCACGTCGTACGACGGCAGGTCGGCGATGCCTGCGACCTGGCGGGCGAGGTCTGGCGCGGACGCGCCACCGACCGCCGCGTTCGTGACATCGGGCGCGATGCGGCCGAGGTCGCCGGGGGAGAGGCGGGCGAGGTGGCTGTCGCCGAGCAGCAGGACGCGCATCGGGTCATCCTGTCGCGGCCGGACCCGTGAGACGGCGGTGACGCGCCCGGCCCGCGCTCGTAGGCTCGTCACATGAGCATCGAGGCGGACGTTCGCGCGGCGGCCGGTCGCGCGCGGGAGGCGAGCCACGAGCTGGCACTGGCGACCCGGGCCACCAAGGACGCCGCCCTTCTCTCGATGGCGACCGCGTTGGTCGCGTCGGCCGACCGGGTGCTGGCCGCCAACGCCGAGGACGTCGAGCGGGCCGAGGGTGCGGGCACGTCGGCCAACATCGTCGACCGGCTGCGGCTCACCTCCGACCGGCTCGAGGCCATGGCGCAGGGCCTGCGTGACGTGGCCGGACTGCCCGACCCGGTGGGGGAGGTGGTGCGCGGCTCCACACTGGCCAACGGTCTCGAGCTCCGCCAGGTCCGGGTGCCGTTCGGCGTCGTCGGGATGATCTACGAGGCCCGCCCCAACGTCACCGCCGACGCTGCTGGCATCTGCCTCAAGGCGGGCAACGCCGTGCTGCTGCGCGGCTCGTCGAGCGCGCGGGCCTCCAACACCGCCATCGTGCAGGTGCTGCGCGATGCCGCTGTCGAGTCCGGGCTGCCGGCCGACGTCGTCCAGCTCGTGCCGGGCGACAGCCACGAGAGCGTCAAGGCGCTGATGCGGGCGCGAGGGCTGGTCGACGTGCTCATCCCGCGCGGCGGCGCCGGCCTGATCCGCTCCGTCGTCGAGGAGTCGACGGTGCCCGTCATCGAGACCGGGGTGGGCAACTGCCACGTGTACGTCGACGCGGCCGCCGACCTCGACCAGGCACTCGCCATCGTGCTGAACGCCAAGACCCACCGCACCAGCGTCTGCAACGCGGCCGAGTCGCTGCTCGTGCACGCGGACCTGACCCGGTCGTTCGTGCCGCTCGTGGTCGAGGCGCTGACCGGGGCGGGCGTGACCGTGCACGGCGACGCCGAGTTCGCGGCGTACGACGGGGTGGTGCCGGCGACCGACGACGACTACGCCGCGGAGTACCTCTCCCTCGACATCTCCGCCTGCGTCGTCGACTCCGTCGACGACGCGATCGCGCACATCCGCCGCTTCTCGAGCGGGCACACCGAGGCGATCGTGACGCGCGACCAGGCGACCGCTCGCCGGTTCGTGGCCGCCGTCGACTCCGCCGCGGTCCTCGTCAACGCGTCGACGCGGTTCACCGACGGCGGTGAGTTCGGGTTCGGCGCCGAGATCGGCATCAGCACCCAGAAGCTGCACGCGCGCGGGCCGATGGGCCTCCCCGAGATGACGTCGACCAAGTACGTCGTCACCGGGGACGGCCACATCCGCTGATCGGACGTGCCGCAGGTTTCGAGACAGGCGCCAGGGCGCCTTCCTCGGCCAGCGGCGCCGCTGGTTGAGGAGGGACGAAGTCCCGTCTCGAAACCGAGGCTGGCCTACCGCGCGAACGCCTGGAACTCGGCCGCCCGCACGTTGGTCGCCTGCACGCTGCCGGTGGTGCAGTCCGAGATCGCGCGCGGATCCTGGTCCTGCTCACCGGCGAAGTCGGGCCCGCCGGTGCACTGGTTGGTGACCGACTGGAGCCAGAGGTGGGTCGCCTTCGTGCGCCGGATGTCGAACGACCTGATGATCAGGTCGGGAGCGCGGGGGCGGGGAGCGGTGGCCGGGAACGCGTCCTCCGGGCTGACGAAGACCCGGGTGAACTCGTCCTGCTCGTCGCAGTCGACGCCCCGCGCGATCGAGCAGGCCCAGACCTCGAACTGCCGGAGGGCTGAAAAGCGGCTCTGCGCTGCGTTGTCGGGGTTGGTCGGGTCGATCGGTCGCAGGTGGGCGCTGACCTGCACCCGGCGTACGTCCTGCGACTTGTTGCCGGCCAGGTCGACGATGACGTGCTGCTCGTCCACCGGTGCACCGAGGGCGGCCCACTGGGTGCCTTCCTCGTCGTCGACGAGGCTGGCGAGGTTGATGCCGGTGCCCTCGACGGTCGCGCCGTTGGTCGTCGACGCGAGGTTGTCGTCCATGCGCGGCGCCAGGTTGCGCTTCTTCCCGGCGGCCAGTGCGGTGAGGGGCACACGGGCGTGGCCGTAGCCCTTCGCCCGGGCCGTGAACTCGTAGTTGCCCGGCACCAGGTCGACCGTGTTCGGCAGTGCCGTGGTCGGGTCGGTGTCGGCCACCGGCACGGCCCGGGCCTGGTAGCGGCCGACGTACAGCTGCGCGTTGCGGACCACCTTGCCGTTGCCGGTGCGGGGCGCGAACGTCACCTTCGCCTCGTTGGCGTACGCCGAGCGGAAGCTCGGCACGGGGTCGGGGTCGGCGTTGCCGGCGCTCGTCGCTCCCTCGCCCAGCCCGCGGCGGGCGAAGGCGTTCCAGATGATGTCCTGGTTGGCGCCGTTGAAGCGCAGCAGGTCGGCGGCGAGGAGCGCGTTGCGCGCGTCCACCTGGCTCACCTGGCTGACGGCCATCAGCAGGAACGAGTCGAAGACCAGCTGCATCCAGCGCCGGTTGCCGGGGCACCCGTTGACCGGGGTCAGCCCGTTGGCGCACGACTTGTTGAGTGCGGCATCGCCGGCGCCGTACCGGCCGATGAACGCCTGCCGGATGTCGAAGTTGGTCGCGGTCCAGATCTCGCCGTCGGCATGGACCTGCGGCCCGGTGAGGTCGTAGCCGATGTCGCTGTAGTTGAGCGGGCTCTGGCTCATGTTGTAGTTGCGGATGCCGGCGACGGAGTCCTGGGTCGTGTACTCGCCGATCGTGAAGGCGCGCTGCCCGGGAGCGGCGTAGCCGTGCTCGTGGAGGTACTCCATCGCCAGCTGGTCGCTCCAGCTCTCGCTCATCCCCTGGGGCGAGCTGAGTCCACCGTTGGGGCCGGCGATCATCCGGTTGGTGACGGCGTGGCCGTACTCGTGCCCGATCACGCTCATGTCGTAGTCACCGTCGACGCAGGGCGCGTAGAACGCCCCGGCGATCGGCTGCCACATGTACATGTTGGTGATCGGTGCGACGCCGTCGGGACCGGTGATCTGGTTGGCGTTGTCGCGGGCGGCGAAGGCCGGCGGGCCGCCGGAGATGCCACCGGCCTGCGCGTTGCCCTGCTCGTAGTCGCCGCCGAGCCCGCCCTTGCCGAAGTTGTCCTTCTGCATGTTCCAGGTGCTCTCGACGAAGCCGAGGTGGTAGGACCAGTCGTGCATGCGGTTGTGCATCGCGAACAGGTTGGCCCGGGCCGCGTCGAGGTCCGCGCGCTCGGGTGAGGTGAACGTGTCGGGATTGCAGCCCTCCTCGTACCACTGGTTGGTCCAGGGGTAGGCGTAGTCGCGGGTCGGTGACGGGGTCGCCGTCTCGGTGCCGACGGAGAACGGATCGTTGCTGTTGCGGTTCTCCACGGCGATGGCGTTGTTGCCGAGCGTCGTGAAGGTCGGCTGGCCGGTGGCCGGGTCGACGTCCCACGGCAGGGGAGAGGCGGACGTGCCGACCGCCTCGTCGCAGCCGGCCGCGGCCGCGAAGCACCAGGTGCGCCGGATGTCGTTGGAGGAGTAGTCGACCGGTGGGTTGCTCGGGAACACCTCCCAGTCGGGGTTGTCGGCGTCGTGGTCGACGAGGTCCTCGCGCACCAGCACCTCGCCGGAGCGGGCGTCGACGTAGCTGGTGAAGGCCGTGGCCACGTCCGCGGCCGAGCCGAGCACCACCTGGAAGGCGGCGCGGGCCGGGGCTCCCGGCATGGGCACGGCGACCGGCACCGTGCGGCGAACGACGGGCTCCGCGATGCCGGCGTCGTCGGCGGCGAGCCGCTCGGCGTCGGCCGCGGAGAGGGTCGCCGGGGCCGGCGGCGCCGCGTCGCGGGCGAGCGACGAGCTGACGTAGAGGACCTTGCCGCCGCGCACGCCGACGGAGATCATCCCGTCGACGCCGGCCGGCAGGTCACCGAAGTTCTGGCGCATCACGACCACGGCGGCGTTCTCGCCCAGTGGCCGGGTGGTCAGCGTCTCGAGCGAGTCGGTGGCGCGGGCGGTCAGACCGAGCACCTCGCGTTCCTGGCTGAGGTAGGCGCGGGCGGCGGCCTCCGGCTTCGCGGGCAGGCCACTGGCCAGCGGCGCGTCGGTCGCCATCAGGACTGCGGGGGTGCCGAGCCTGTTCCAGCGGGCCGTCGCGTCGAGTGCTGCGACCTCCGACTTCTGGATGGCGGTGGGGGCGACCCGGGCGCCGCGGGCGTCCTTGTCCCGGGGCGCCGACCCCTCGTCCTGGAAGCCGGTGGCATGGGCGTCGGTCGGTGGTGTCGTGGAGGGAGCTGCGGTGCCGGACGGGGCCAGTGGCGAGAGGGTGGCGGCGAGCGTCAGCGCGACGAGGCTCGCTCCGACTCCTCCGACCCGAGACGAGAGGTGCATCGGTGGTCCTTTCCGGCGAACGCGTCGCCGAGAGCGCGAGTGCGGGGTGATGTCGTTCTACTCCCAACTCGACGGCGTTGGGAAGCCCCTGAAAGGGCCGGGAACGGCGTTGCTCGGTAGGGTGTCTGCCATGACCCTGAGCGCCATCGCTGCCGCTGCCGTCGAGCACGGCGAGCCCGCCATCTCCCCGTACGCCGTGGGCGGCATCGCCCTGGGCCTCCTGCTGGCGGTCCTGGGTGCGCTGGTGGCCTTCGGCGGCGGGCGCGAGCACAGCTGACGTGCCGGCAACCCCGACCTCGCCCCGCGCCCGTCGTGTCGGGGTGATGGGTGGCACGTTCGACCCGATCCACCACGGCCACCTCGTGGCCGCGTCCGAGGTGCAGGCGTGGTTCGACCTCGACGAGGTCGTCTTCGTGCCGACCGGGGCGCCATGGCAGAAGTCCGACCGCGCGGTGTCGCCGCCCGAGCACCGCTACCTGATGACGGTCATCGCGACCGCCGCCAACCCGCGCTTCCGGGTCTCGCGCGTCGACATCGACCGGGACGGGCCGACGTACACCATCGACACGCTGCGGGACCTGCGCGAGCAGCTGCCCGGTGCCGAGCTGTACTTCATCACCGGCGCCGACGCCCTCGCCGACATCTTCACCTGGCGCGACGCCGACGAGATGTTCGAGCTCGCCCAGTTCGTCGGCTGCACGCGGCCCGGCTACGAGATGGACCGGAAGACCCTCGAGGCCATCCCCGCCGACCGGGTCACGATGGTCGAGATCCCCGCGCTCGCCATCTCGTCGACCGACTGTCGCAAGCGCAAGGAGCGCGGCGAGCCGGTGTGGTACCTCGTCCCCGACGGCGTGGTCCAGTACATCGCCAAGCACGACCTCTACCCGTCTCCAGGAGACCCGCCTGCATGAGCGCCACCGACCACGCCATCGAGCTCGTGAATGCCGCCGCCCGCGCGGCCTCCGACAAGCTCGCGACGCAGATCATCGCCTTCGACGTGAGCGAGCAGCTCGCGATCACCGACGCCTTCCTGCTGGCGTCGGCCAGCAACGACCGGCAGGTCAAGGCCATCGTCGACGAGATCGAGGACAAGCTGCGCGAGATCGGCGCCAAGCCGATCCGGCGCGAGGGCGAGCGCGACGGTCGCTGGGTGCTCATCGACTACGGCGACGTCGTGGTGCACGTGCAGCACGAGGAGGAGCGCCAGTTCTACGCCCTCGAACGACTCTGGCGCGACTGCCCGAGCATCACGCTGCCGGCCGACGTCACCTCCCACGATCGGTGAGCCGCTCGCTCGTCCTGCTCCGGCACGGCCGCACGGCGTGGAACCACGCGCTCCGGGTGCAGGGACAGCTCGACGCGGAGCTGGACTCCACGGGCCATGCCCAGGCCGAGGCCGCGGCCGCGGTGCTGGCGCCGCTCGAGCCGACGTTGCTGTGGTCGTCCGACCTGGTCCGCGCACGTGACACGGCCCTGACCCTGGGCCGGGCCGCCGGCCTGGACCCGACGTACGACGAGCGGCTGCGCGAGTTCCACCTGGGCGAGCGCCAGGGCATGACCCACGACGAGTACGCCGCCCTGGTGCCCGAGGAGTTCGAGCGCTTCCGCCTCGGTCACTACGACGCCGCACCGGGCGCCGAGCCCGCCGGCGTGGTGCGGACCCGCATGTTCGCCGTACTCACCGACATGCTCGCCGCCCTGGGCCCGGGGGACACCGGGGTGGCCGTGTCGCACGGGGCCGCCATCCGCGTCGCGACCGGCGCGATGCTGGGCTGGCCCGACGACCAGTTCCACAGCCTGCGCGGCCTCGACAACTGCGGCTGGGTGCTGCTCGAGGAGCACCCGGAGGTCGGGGTCCTGCGCCTCGGCGCCTACAACCGCACGGCGTGACCCCCGATTTCCCACAGTCTCACGCCATTGGCTACCATTCTCGACGTCGCCCAGCGGGTGACGATCCGGGGGTGTGGCGCAGCTGGTAGCGCATCTGCATGGCATGCAGAGGGTCAGGGGTTCGAGTCCCCTCACCTCCACCGGAACACCACGCGGCTCCCCGTCGAGAGACGGGGAGTTTCTGCGTTCAGACGCCCTCCGGGGGCCGCGGCGGCAGGTTCACCGTGACCGTGGTGCCCTTGCCCTCCTCGGACACGAGGTCCATGGAGCCGCCGTGCAGCTCGACGATGGTCCGGGCGAGGGCCAGGCCGAGACCGGTGCCGGGCACCTCGGCCTTGGTCGACAGGCTGGAGCGGAAGAACCGCGTGAAGATCTGGTGGTGCTCGGCGGCGGGAATGCCGATGCCGGTGTCGGTGACGTCGACCACCACGCCGTCGCCGTTGTTGGCGAGGTAGATGCTGATGAGACCGCCCGACGGGGTGAACTTCACGGCGTTGCCCATCACGTTGAGCATGACGCGCTCGAGCTGGCCCCAGTCGCCGCGCACGGAGTGGAGCCCGAGCACGTTGTGGATCTCGATCTCGACGCCCTTGGCCGTGGCCGCCGGACGCAGGGACTCCGCGCACTGGCGGACCAGCCGGCCAGGCGGTACCAGGGTGGTGTCCAGCTTGACCCCCTGGGCGTCGTACGCCGAGAACATGAGGAGATCCTCCACGAGCCGCCGACAGCCGGACGGCGTTGCGGCTGGCGACCCCGATCGCGTGACCGAGCTCGGGGGTGACCGGGCCGAACTCGCCGTCGGTCATCATCTCGAGGTAGCCGCTGATGCTGGCCAGCGGCGTCCGGAGCTCGTGCGACACGTTGGAGACGAAGGCGTCCTTGGCGCGGTCGATCTCCTCGAGCCGCTGGACTCGGCGGTCCCGGTCGTGGGCCTGCACCTGGCTCAGGTTGAGCCCGAGCTCGTGGGCGACGCCCTCGCAGATCGTCAGCTCGCCGTCGGTCCAGTCGCGGGGGGTGAGCGACATCGGGACGACTGCACCCACGAGACGCGGGCCGGCCCACATCGGCACGACGGCCATGGCGCGCACGCCCAGCGCCCGACCCACAGTCGGGGCGGTCACATCGAGGTCGTGGATCCGGACGTTGCCGCCGGCGGGCGCGTGCTGGGTGACGAGCCGTTGGACGGTGGCGCCGTAGCTCTCGGCGGACAGCCAGGGTTCGGGCTCGGAAGACCCCGCGGACCAGTCGGTGACGGTCGGCTCGGGATCGGAGAGGTAGACCAGGCACCGGTCGGCACCCAGGGTGGCGGCGGTGGCCGCAGCGGTGCGCTCGCGCAGACCCGCCATCGTGGTCTGCCGCCTCAGCTCGCGGCCGAGCTCGTGGACGACCTTGGCCCGCTCGACGTTCTCGAGCAGCTCCTGCTGCGCCGAGCGGAGCTCCTCCACGGTGCGCAGCAGGTCGTTGGTGGCCTGCTCGCCGACGGTCTCGGCGTCCAGGCGACGCGCGCGCTCGCAGGCCAGCTGCTGCTTCAGCAGCTGCACCTCGGCGGCGCTGTCAGGCACCGGTGGCGTCGTCATCCCCGCTCACGCGCCCGGAGTGGTGCGGGCACCACCGGCCCGGGCGGCGACGGCAGCGTGCCGGTCCGCCTCCCCGAACTGGGCGGTCACCGCTGCTCCGCCCAGGCTGAAGATGGTGCCTTCATGAAAGTTCCGTCCCCCGTGACCGTCCGACAGCCGCTCGCGACCTCGAATGATGAAAGGGTATGCCGCGTATCTCGCCCGCGGACGCGAATCAGGAGATCGGTGTCACACCGGAGAGCCGGTCAGCGGCGTGTGGTGAGTCGGCGTCGTCCTCGAGCTCGTCGGCGATCGACACGACCAGCCCGCCGAGCATGAACGACGCGATGATCGCCGCCAGGGTCACGGGCGGGATCGAGACGCCGCGACCCATGTGCTCGTGGGTCAGTGCGTGCCCCCTGCCGCGACGCATCAGGTAGCGGTTGACCGGGTACGCCGCGGCGAACGCGACGGTGAGGGCGATCGCCATGCCGACCCAGAAGACCGGGTTGACCAGGCCGGCATCCATGGCGCCCGGGATCAGCGCCATGACGAGGTTGTCGACGACCTCCATCGTCGCGATCGACAGCGTGTCGGCGGCCACCACGAGCGAGAGCGCCGCACCGAGCGCCATGCCGGACGTGACCAGGGGCAGTGTCGAGAGGGCGAAGCCGAAGACGAAGGCCAGCGCGACCGCCAGCGCGATGGTCACGCCGTTGGACAGGCCGGCGGCCGTCCCGATCATCAGGCCGAGGATCTCGCCGATCGCGCACCCCGTGAGGCAGTGCAGGGTCGCGCTGAGGGCCATCCGGTTGCTGTCGTGCCCGTGGTGATCCATGCGTGTCACCATATACCCCCTGGGGGTATTCGCGTGAGACATTGGAGCCATGCAGACCCGTCGCGCGGCCGTCCTCCTGGTGGCGCTCCTCGTCATGGTCGTGCCGGCCGACCCGGCGCTCGCGGGCGTGCGCACCGTGCGGTCGTTCTCGATCGCGGACACGGTGCCGGACGTGAGGTTCGGCTCGGCCGACGCCGACGGGCTCCGGCGCACCGAGGTCGAGCTGAAGCGCACGGTCGTGTCGCACCTGCGGACCCGTCGCGACGACAAGCTCCGGGTGCGGGCGCAGATCAGGCAGGTCCGGCCGAGCGACGCGACCTACCGCCAGGGACTCGTCGTCGAGGCGTGGCGGGCGCCGAAACGCAAGCCACCCCGGCTCGTCGCGTACGCCGTCGTGTTCGAGCGCCGCGGTGGCGTCACGGCCGTGCGGCCGGACGGTGGGAGCACGCCGTGCCCGCGCGCCCGTCGTACGCGCAATGTCTCCAAGGACCACCTCGAGGTCACCCTGCCGGCCGCCTGCCTGCGACTGCGGGGGCGGGTGAAGGTGGTCGCTGTGACCTACCTCGACGCGTACGGCGTCGCGGGCTGGGGACGCGCCGCGGAGGACCGTTCGGTGCTGTCGAGGGCGCTGAGGTATCCGCGCCGGCTCCGATGATCAGCTGATCGTCATGCCGCCGTCGACGGGCAGCGTCTGGCCGGTGATGTAGCCGGCCGCGGTGGACGCGAGGAACACCACGGTCGCCGCGAGCTCGGCCGGGTCGCCCTTGCGGCGCGCGGGCACCCGCTGCATCGCCAGGTCGAGATAGCCGTCGGGGTAGGTGTCGGTCATCTCGGACTCGAAGAAGCCCGGCGCGATCGAGTTGACCCGGATGCCCTTGCGCTCGGTCCACTGCGAGGCCAGGTCGCGGGTGAGGCCGTTGAGGCCGGCCTTCGACGCGGAGTACGCCGCCTGCGGCAGGCCGCCGGTGGTGATGCCGAGCACGGAGGAGACGTTGATGATCGACGAGCCGGGCCGCATGACGCGACCGCAGGCCTGGGCCATCCAGTAGCAGCCGTTGAGGTTGACTTCGATGACGCGGCGGAACTCGTCGGGCTGCTCGCGGGTGGCCGGCACGGCGGTGCCGACACCGGCGTTGTTGACGAGCACGTCGACCCGGCCGAACTCCGCCATCGCGGCGTCGACCAGCGCCCGGCAGTCGTCGACCGACGCGACGTCGGTGGCCACCGTGAGCACGCGCCGTCCGGCGGCCCGGACCAGCTCGGCGGTCTGCTCGAGGCGGTCGACGCGGCGGGCGCCGAGCACGACGTCGGCGCCGGCCTCGGCGAGCCCCTGCGCGAAGGCCACGCCGAGGCCGCTGGAGGCGCCGGTGACGATGGCGACCTTGTCGTCGAGACGGAACATGTCGGAGACGGTCATGCCAGGCACTCTGAGGACGCGGTCAGCCGCTGCTTGATGTCGGTCTTCAGCACCTTGCCGACCTTGGAACGCGGCAGGTCGGCCCAGATCTCGACCTGCTTGGGCGCCTTGACGCTGCCGATGCGGGCCTTGACGAACGCCGTCACCTCGTCGGCGTCGACCTGCTGGCCGGCACGCAGCTGCAGCACCGCGGTGACTCGCTCGCCCCACTTGTCGTCGGGGAGGCCGACGACCGCGCAGTCCTGCACGGCGGGGTGCGCCATCAGCGCCTGCTCGACCTCGGTGGAGTAGACGTTGAACCCGCCGGTGATGACCATGTCCTTGGCCCGGTCGACGATGAAGAGGAAGTTGTCGTCGTCGAGGTAGCCGACGTCGCCGGTGTGGTGCCAGCCGTGCGCCGACGCCTCGGCCGTGGCCTCGGGGTCGCGGTAGTAGCCGGCCATCACGAGCGAGCTGCGGACGACGATCTCGCCGGTCTCGCGGCGGGGGAGCAGACCGCCGTCCGCGCTCATGATGGAGACCGTCACCAGCGGTGCTGGGCGCCCCGCTGATGACAGCCGATCGTGGGCGACCGAGCCGTCGGGCAGGAAGTGGTCGCTCGGGGACATCGTCGAGATCATCATCGGCGCCTCGGTCTGGCCGAACAGCTGCGCCATGACCGGTCCGATCCGGGTGAGCGCCTCCTCCAGTCGGGCCGCGGACATCGGGGCGGCGCCGTACCAGAAGCACTGGAGGGAGGAGAGATCGGTGGTGTCGAGCGCTGCGTGCGCGAGGGCCATGTAGATCAGCGTCGGCGGGAGGAACGTGTGGGTCACCCGGTGGGTCTCGACGAGGCCGAGGAACGCGCCGATGTCGGGGGAGCGCATCACCACGATCTCGCCGCCCAGCGCCAGCACCGGGAAGCACAGCACGCCCGCGGCGTGGGTGAGCGGCGCGAGGGCGAGGTAGACCGGGCGGCCCTCGAACGGGTAGCTCATCAGGGTGATGGCGGTCATCGTCTCGAGGTTGGTGCCGGTGAGCTGGACGCCCTTGGGGCGGCCGGTGGTGCCGCCGGTGCCGACGATCATCGCCAGGTCGTCGACAGCGCGGGTCGTACGACGACCCGTCGAGGCCGCCGTCGAGGAACTCCTGCCAGCCGAGCGCCCAGTCGCGCGACCCGTCGAGGCAGACGAGCGTCGTCAGCCTCGGCAGGTCGTGGCGGATCTCGCCGACCAGCGGAGCGAAGTGCTCCTGGAAGACCAGCACCGTGCAGTCGAAGAGGTCGAGCAGGTCGCGGTTCTCGGCCGCCTCGTTGCGCGGGTTGACCGGGCACCACACCGCGCCAGCCCGGCTGATGCCGAAGACGCAGGTGAACGCCACCGGGTCGTTGGCCGACAGGATCGCGACCTTGTCGCCGGGCCGCACCCCCTGGCCGGCCAACGCCGCCGCGATGCGGGAGCTGAGCTCCCGCACCTCGGCGTACGAGCTGGTGGCGCCCTCGGTGGTCAGGCAGGGCGCGTCAGGGTCGAGGGATGCGCCCTTCTCGAGGTAGTCGACCAGCCTCACGTGACCCTCAGCCCTCCACGGTGAGCACCGGTGCGGAGACCAACCCGAAGCCGCGCAGCACGCCGAGCAGCTCGCGATGGCCGAAGGCCTGGCAGCCGGACGCGAAGCCGACCCGGCGGGGAGGCTGCTGCAGCAGGGAGTAGGCCGCGAAGGCCTGCAGCAGGCCGGTCTGCTTGTAGTTCTGGTTGCCGTGGATCACGCAGTGCGCGCGGCCGAGTGGACCGGACGCGTGCACCGAGTCGAGCGACTTGTTGATGCGCGCGTTCTCTCGGGGCGGCATCACGTTCATCACCTGCGCGGCGGTGGCCGCGAGGGCGGCGTACTTCTCGTCGGGCTCCATGTCCTTGGTTGCCTCGATCGCGCCGGCGACGATCTGCGGGACGCCCAGCATCAGCGCCTTGTTGAACACCCCGCCGAGTGCCTTGACGTTGGCGACGCGCGGGTCGTTGCGGTACCAGACAGGGTGCGAGGTGCCGCCCCACGGCAGCGCGAGCGCGAGCTCGTGCTGGCCCGGGATGGCGAGCTGGTAGTGCCCCGCCTCCGGATCGAACGGCACGTAGGCGTTCTGCTCGAGGTAGTGGGCTCCGGACAGCGCCGCGTTGAAGAGGATCGTCTGCGTCGACGCGATCGTCGGGCTGCCGCCCCAGAACACCGCTATGTCGAGGGTGTCGAGGCCGGGGGTCTCGAGCGCCACCTCGGCCGCGATCTCGCCGGTGGTGTACATCTGCGCGATGCCCGGCGCCAGGAGCAGGCCGGCGGCCGCGAAGTCGGCGCCGTACTGCTCGTCGCAGGTGATCAGCCAGTCCTGCTCACCCGTGGTGTCGGTGTAGTGCGCACCGGCGGCCAGGCAGGCCTGCACCACCTCGGGACCCCACTTGGCGAAGGGCCCGACCGTGTTGAGCACCACCGATGCGCCCGCGAACAGCTCGGTGAGGGAGTCGACGTCGTGGGTGACCTCGACGACCTCGTAGTCGGCGGTCTCGATGCCGGCGACGCTGCTGTCCATCGAGGCCTTGAGCTTGCCGGCGTCACGGCCGGCGGCTACGAACGGGACGTTGTAGTCGCGGAGGTACTCGCAGATCAGCCGGCCGGTGTAGCCGGACGCGCCGTAGACGACGACGCGCTTCTCGGAGGCGGCCATGGTCACATCCCCATCCCGCCGTCGACCGGGAGGCCGATGCCGTTGACGAAGCGGGAGGCGTCGGAGGCCAGGAAGACCACGGCGTCGGCCATGTCGGCGACCTCGCCGAGCCGGCCGGACGGCGTCAGCTCGACGACCGCGCCGACCGCCTCCTCGGGCGACCCGAACAGCCCGAGCGCGGCCATGTCGACGGCGAGGCCCTGGCCCATGGCCGTGGGCACGAGACCGGGGTAGATGCAGTTGACGCGTACGCCGTAGCCCAGCTTGCCGGCCTCCATCGCGGCGACCCGGGTGAGCCGGTCGACGGCGGACTTGGTGGCCGAGTAGATCGGGATCCCCGGGAACGCGATGGTCGCGGCGACCGAGGAGATGTTGATGATGCTGCCGCCCCTGCCGGCGAGCCCGTCGGGCCGCATCGTGCGCAGGCCCCACTTGAGGCCGAGTGCGGTGCCGAGCACGTTGACGTCGAGCATCGTCCGGATGTCCTTCGGGTCCACCTCGGTGATCAGGCTGCTGATCTCGACACCGGCGTTGTTGACCAGGATGTCGAGGCCGCCGAAGTCGGACGCGGCCGCGGTGGTGGCGTTCTCCCAGCTGGCCTCGTCGGTGACGTCGAGGTGCACGAAGCCGTGCCCGTCGCCCTTCAGCGAGTCGGCCACCTGGCCGCCGGCGTCGTCCTGCAGGTCGGCGACGACGACGCGGGCGCCGGCCGCGGCCAATGCCTGGGCCATCCCCTCCCCGAGGCCCTGGGCGCCTCCGGTGACGAGGGCGGTTCTTCCGGACAGGTCCAGGTCGGTCATAGGGGTTCCTCTGCTCGGTACGAGTGGTGGCCGTCACAACGTGCCTCTCGAACTTGACAGTTGTCAAGAGATTGCTTGACATTCGTCCAGGGAACGCTGTTCTCGACTAGGGTGTGCCGCATGGCCAGCACGAGCACCGCCGCGAAGGCAGCCCGTCGTGCGCCCGCCGACAAGTACGACGAGCGCCGCAACCAGCTCGCGGAGTCCGCACTCCAGACGCTGGGCGAGATGGGCTACGCCCGCACCAGCCTCCGCGAGGTGGCCAACAACTCCCAGTTCAGCCACGGCGTCGTGCACTACTACTTCAACGACAAGCTCGAGCTGATCCTCTACTCCGTGCGCTACTACAAGGCGCGCTGCGTGACCCGTTACGACGGCGTCGTCGCCGACTCCACCACTCCCGACGAGCTGCTCGACGCCTTCGCGGCCAAGCTGGCCGAGACGATCCGCGACGAGGCGCCGATGCACCGCCTCTGGTACGACCTCCGCACCCAGGCGATGTTCGAGGAGTCGCTGCGCGAGGCCGTCACCATGATCGACAAGACGCTCGAGGAGATGATCTGGCGGGTCGTCAGCCGGTTTGCCGAGCTGTCCGGCCGGCTCCCGGCCATGACCTCCGGTCCGGCGTACGGCGTCCTCGACGGGATCTTCCAGCAGACCCTGCTGGCCCACCTCACCGGCAGCAAGACCGCCCTCGACGACCTCGCCGCTCAGGTGCACGCCCTGATGCCGCTGATGCTGGCCAGGGACTGACCGCTGCACTGACTTGTCACGGCTCCCTGAGGGCACCCTGGCTGCACCCCGAGAACCCTTGGGCGGCGACGTACGCCGTGGTTGGGTTGGGGCATGACCGAGAACCCGTACGCCACCACCCCGCCGACCGTGTCTCCCGGTGAGGAGCGGACCCTCGGCGCCGTCGCGCACGCCGTGCCGCTCGTCGCGATGGTCGTCAGCGCCGGCCTGCTGGGCTTCGTCGGCTCGCTGGTGATCTACCTGCTCTACAAGGACCGTGGCCCGTTCGTCCGGGCACACGCGGCCAACTCGCTGAACGTGCAGATCATGACCGGCATCGTGCTGCTGATCTCGATCCCGCTGATGTTCGTGCTGGTCGGCTTCGTCACCTACGGCCTCGCGCTGGTCGTCGCGTTCGTCCTGCACCTGCTGGGTGCGCTCAAGGCGCACCGTGGCGAGTGGTGGAACCCGCCGATGACGCCGCGCTTCGTGCGCTGACCGGGAAGGCAGTCGGGGAGCAGGCGCGGTAGGATGACCCGCATGACGCAGCGCCTGCTCCTTACCTAGCCGCACCGACGAGCACACGTCGATGCGGCTGCCCCTCGTCTCCGAGGGGCTTTTTTGTGCCCTGCCGACCGACCGGACCACTCTGCGGAGCAGCACACGAAGGACATGACGATGAGCGAGCGAGACGAACACCCGACGAACCCGGCGTACGACGTCCGAGGTCGAGGCCAGGTGGCTGCCGGTCTGGGACGAGCTGCAGCCCTTCACCGCCGACGACGACGAGCCCGCGGGAGAAGCGCTACGCACTGACGATGTTCCCCTACCCGAGCGGCGACCTGCACATGGGTCATGCCGAGGTCACCGCCCTGCACGACGTGATCGCGCGCTACTGGTGGCAGCGCGGCTACGAGGTGCTGAACCCGATGGGCTGGGACTCCTTCGGGCTGCCCGCCGAGAACGCCGCGATCCGCAACGACGAGCACCCCGCGACGTACACCTATGCCAACATCGAGACCCAGTTCGAGTCGTTCAGGAAGTACGCCGTGTCGTTCGACTGGTCGCGCCGGCTGCACACCTCCGACCCGGAGTACTACCGCTGGACGCAGTGGCTGTTCCTGAAGCTGCGCGAGCGTGGGCTGGCCTACCGCAAGAACAGCCCGGTCAACTGGTGTCCCAACGACCAGACGGTGCTGGCCAACGAGCAGGTCGTCGACGGCACGTGCGAGCGCTGCGGCGCCGAGGTCACCAAGCGCGAGCTGACGCAGTGGTACTTCCGGACGACGGCGTACGCCCAGGAGCTGCTGGACGGTCTGGACGACTGCAGCCCACGTGGTCCGACAAGGTCGTCAACGCGCAGCGCAACTGGATCGGGCGGTCCGAGGGCGCGCACGTCGACTTCGTCGGTGGAGGGCCATGGACGAGCCGCTGACCGTGTACACGACGCGCCCCGACACGCTGTTCGGCGCGACGTTCATGGTCGTCGCCGCCGACGCCGCGCTGGCCGGCGGAGCTGGTCACCGACGAGCAGCGGCCGGCGCTGGACGACTACCTGGTCGAGGTGCGCAAGGAGACGGAGATGAACCGGCTGTCGACCGACCGGCCGAAGACCGGCGTCTTCCTGGGCGTGCACGCCACCAACCCGGTGACCGGCGCCAGGATCCCGGTGTACGCCGCCGACTACGTGCTGGCGGACTACGGCACCGGCGCGATCATGGCGGTGCCCGGCCAGGACCAGCGCGACTGGGACTTCGCGAAGGCGTTCGACCTGCCGATCGTCCGCACCGTCGAGCCGCCGGCCGACTGGGAGGGCGACGCGTTCACCGGCGACGGGCCGGCGATCAACTCCGCCAACGACGAGATCGACCTGTCGGGCATGGGCGTCGACGAGGCCAAGGCCACGACGATCGCGTTCCTGGAGCGCCAGGGGCTGGGCCGCGGCACCGTCAACTTCCGGCTGCGCGACTGGCTGCTGTCGCGCCAGCGCTACTGGGGCGCGCCGATCCCGATCATCCACTGCCCGGTCGACGGCGAGGTGCCGGTGCCGGAGGACCAGCTGCCCGTCGAGCTGCCGGAGCTGCGCGGCGCCGACCTGAAGCCCAAGGGCGTCTCGCCGCTGGGCGCCGCCGACCGAGTGGGTCAACGTCACCTGCCCGACGTGCGGCGGCCCGGCCAACCGCGACACCGACACGATGGACACCTTCGTCGACTCGTCGTGGTACTTCCTGCGCTACCTGCTCGCCGCACGACGACAGCCAGGCGTTCGACTCCGCGCTGGCCGACGCTGTGGGGCCCGTGCGACCTGTACATCGGCGGCGACGAGCACGCCGTGCTGCACCTGCTGTACGCGCGCTTCTTCACCAAGGCGCTGCGCGACATGGGACTGATCTCGTGGAGCGAGCCGTTCTCGGCCTACCTGAGCCAGGGCAAGGTCATCAACCAGGGTCAGAAGATGAGCAAGTCGCTGGGCAACGGCGTCAGTCTGGGGGACCAACTATCGGAGTTCGGCGTGGACGCGGTGCGGCTGACCCTGGTCTTCGCGAGCCCTCCCGAGGACAACATCGACTGGGCCGACATGTCGCCGGCCGGCTCGCTGCGGTTCCTGCAGCGCGCCTGGCGGCTGAGTGGTGACGTGACGTCTGCTCCCGGCACGTCCACCGTCGACGGCGACACCGCACTGCGCAAGGTGACGCACCGGACCGTGCACGACGCCGCGGAGCTGGTCGAGGGTCACCGGTTCAACGTCATGGTCGCCCGGGTGATGGAGCTGGTGAACGCCACGCGCAAGGCCATCGACTCCGGGTGCGGGCCCGCCGACCCCGCCGTGCGGGAGGCCGTCGAGACGGTCGCGATCATGCTGTCGCTGGTGGCGCCGTACACGGCGGAGGAGATGTGGTCGCGGCTGGGCCACGAGCCGACGGTCGCGCGCGCCGGCTGGCCGGTGGTCGACGAGGCGCTGCTGGTCGAGGACTCCGTGACGGCCGTCGTACAGGTGAAGGGCAAGGTGCGGGCCCGGCTGGAGGTCTCGCCCGACATCAGCGACGCCGACCTGGAGGCGGCCGCGATGGCCGACGCCGGGGTGGTGCGCGCGATCGACGGCGCCGTCGTGCGCAAGGTGATCGTTCGGGCGCCCAAGCTGGTCAACATCGTCGTCTAGGAGTTGGCTCGACTGGTCCCTCAAGAGCGGTGAGCTGTGGTCGGTTCGTGGATGCGGGAGCGACCGCAGCTCACCGCTGTCGGGACCGGTGACTTCGGCACCGCCAGTACGGCAGCGACGCCTCACTTCATCGGGCCGACCACGGCGTACGTCGCGCAGACGAACGCGCGGTTGCGCTGGACGTCCTTCAGCTCGAGGTCGAAGCGGCGTGGGAGGAGCGGGCGGCCGGCGCCGAGCGTGACCGGTGCGATCGAGACCAGCACCTCGTCGAGCAGCCCGGCCTCGGCGAACTGGGCCGCCAGGTCGCCGCCGCCCACGACCCAGATGTCCTTGCCGTCCGCCGCCTCGACCATCTCGGCGTGGACGGGTGCGACGTCGCCCTGGACGAACCGGACGTCCGCGCCGTCCACTCCGTCGAGGTCGGCGTGCGTGACCACCCACGACGGCATGTCGTAGGACCACGCCTCATCCGTCTTCGCGTTGTGGGCCAGGATCCACTCGTACGTCGTCCGGCCCATGACGATCGCCCCGACCCCGGCGATGAACTCCTTGTAGCTGAAGGCCCCGTTGTCCTCGATGTCCTGCCGGAACAGCCAGTCGAGCGAGTCGTGCTCGTCGGCGAGGAAGCCGTCGAGGGTGGCGGCGGTGTAGTAGGTGGTGCGGGTCATGCAGTCGCTCCGCTCCGGCGTCGTAGCCAGTCGATGGGATCTCCGTTGTCACAGTGGGTGCCGGCCTCGCGCAGCATCAGCCTGAGCAGCTGCCGGCGGTGCGCGGCGAAGGTGAAGACGTGGGCGACGACGCTGCCGAGCACGAAGCTCTCGGGTGGCTCGCAGAGGGCGTCGACGATGCGGTCGCCCCAGGCGCCGCGGCGCTCGATGTCGCGCACCAGCGCCAGCCACCGGGGCGCCACCTGCTCGTGGCGCGCGGCGAGCGACACGGGGTCGTTGTCGGTCAGGTCCGGGTAGTCGCCGCCCTCGATCGCCGCCAGCCACATCTCGGGCGTGATGACGAGGTGCCGCACGACGTTGGCGATCGAGTCGTCGGGGCCGTCCCAGCCGAGGGGGGCGTGCCCGGGCAGCCGGACCTTGCGGTACTCCTCGGACGACAGCCCCTTGACGGACGCGAGCAGGTCGCGGGTGTCGTCGATGTCGTGGTGCAGCATCATCTCCGTCACACCGGCCGCCGTCGTACCCCCGGACGCCTCGGCGCTGTCGACCCACAACGACATCGGCGGGTGGAAGTGGATGCCGTTGGGTGCGGGCAGCCAGTGGCCCGAGCGGCGGTCGGACGTGGCGCTCGGCGGGTGCCCGAAGGCCTTCGCGAAGGCGCGTCCGAACCCCTCGACCGACTCGTAGCCGGCCGCGAACGCCACCTGCGTCACCGACTCGCCGGACCGCAGCTGCCACGCCGCCCGCTCCAGCAGGACCCGGGCGACGCATCGTCACCGGTGGCTCCCCGGCGCCGCGCGTCAGCTGGCGGCTGAAGTGGAAGGGCGAGGAGAAGGCGTCGCCCGCCATCTCGTCGAGCGTGTGGTTGTCCTCGTCGAGCACCGCGTCGAGCAGCTCGCGGAGGCGGTCGCGTCCCTGGTCTGGCATGGCTCCAGTCTCGCGCGTCCGTCGCGGTTCGCACCCGGCCGATCTTGCTCTCCAGGCACTAGGGTTCCGCCATGTCCGAGCGCATCCTGGTGGTCACCGACTCGACGGCCAGCCTGCCCCCCGACGTCGCAGCCGCGCACGGCATCGTGGTGGTGCCGCTGCAGGTGGTGATCGGCGCCAAGGTGTACGACGAGGGCTCGGGCGGCGCGACCCCCGAGCTGGTCGCCGAGGCACTCAAGGCCTTCGTGCCCGTGTCGACGTCACGACCCGCGCCCGCCGTGCTGCTCGACGTCTACGAGAAGGCGGCGACCGACGGCTACTCCGCCGTCGTCTCGGTGCACCTGTCCGGCGAGATGAGTGGCACGTTCGAGTCGGCGCAGCTGGCCGCGCGCGATGCGTCGATCCCGGTGCACCCGGTGGACAGCAGGCAGGTGGGCATCGCGACCGGGTTCGCCGCGATCTCGGCTGCCGGCGTACTCGAGGACGGGGGGAGTGCCGAGCTGGCCGCGGAGACCGCGCGCGAGCGAGCCGCCCTGTCGTCGTCGTTCTTCTACGTCGACACGCTGGAGTACCTCCGGCGCGGGGGCCGCATCGGCGCCGCGGCGGCGCTGCTCGGCGGCGCGCTGTCGGTGAAGCCACTGTTGAAGATCGAGGACGGCAAGGTCGCCAACCTGGAGCGCGTGCGTACGGCCGCCCGGGCGCTGTCGCGGCTGGAGGATCTCGTGGTGGAGGCCTCCGGCGATCAGCAGGTCGACGTCTCGGTGGCCCACCTCGCCAGCGCCGACCGGGCCGGCCACCTGGCCGCGAAGCTGGCCGAGCGGCTCGAGCAGCAGCTCGGCGGCCGCGAGGTCTGGTGCGGTGAGCTCGGCGCCGTGCTCGGTGCGCACGTCGGGCCGGGCATGGTCGCCGCCTGCGTCGCGCCCCGGCTCGACGACGCTCGAGGATCGTCCCTCGAGTAGCGACCGTCGGACCCTCGGGTGGTCGAGTGGCGAGCGTCAGCCTTGCGTTGAGGTGCGAGCGAAGCGAGCGTGTCGAGACCCGGCCGCTCGGTTATCCACAGGTGGCCGTCGGCGCGGTCGCGAGCGGGGGTGGGACTTCCTAGGGTCGGGACATGCGCAGACGCCCCAGCCCCGAGCACCAGGAAGCCGTGACCCGGCGGCTCGCGCTGCTCTCCGCCGAGCTGGCGACGGTGCGGCCGGAAGCCGACGACGAGGCCGAGCACGAGCACGAGCACACCCGGATCCGCGCCGAGCCGCACGACCCCGTCGACGAGACGCGGGTGCCGATCGTGCCGGTGCCCGGGCGGCACGCGCGGCGGGGCGTGCGGGCCACGCTCGCCGACCTGGTGCCCGAGACCCTGCGCGGCCGGGTGCGGCTGGGCCAGGGGGCGGTGACCGTCGTGGCGCTGGTGCTCTGCGCCGGGCTCGCCCTGACGTGCTGGTGGCTGGTGCGGACCGACCCGCAGGAGGTCGCACCGCCCGAGGTGGCCGCACCTCTCGTCGACGTGGCCGCTCCCTCGGCCTCCGCCCCACCGGCGGAGCCCGGGGCCACCGGTGAGGTCACCGTCGACGTCGCCGGCAAGGTACGCCGTCCGGGCATCGCCGTCCTGCCCGTCGGCTCGCGGGTCGTCGACGCCCTCGAGGCGGCGGGCGGCGCCCGTCGCGGCATCGACCTGACGTCGCTCAACCTCGCGCGGCCACTCGTCGACGGAGAGCAGGTGCTGGTGGGAGTCCCGGCCGTGTCGGGCACCGCCGCCACCGAGCCGGGCACGACCGACGCAGGTGCGCTGGTCAACATCAACACCGCCGACCAGGCCGCTCTCGAGACGCTGCCCGGCATCGGACCGGTCACCGCCGAGGCGATCATGGGGTGGCGCACCGAGCACGGTGGGTTCACCGCGGTCGACGAGCTGCTCGAGGTCGACGGCATCGGCGACGCGACGCTCGAGCAGCTCGTGCCGCACGTGACGATCTGACCGATGTCGCTGGTCGGGCGGGTCCGGGTGCCCGACCTGCGGATGCCGGCGATCGGGCTCTCGGCGTGGGTCGGCGGCGTGCTGGGCATCGTGCGGCCCGGCTGGTTGCCCGGGGTCGCTTGCGTGCTCGCGCTCGCGGCGGTGCTCGTGGTGTGGAGGCGCCCGCGCGCGGTGCGCACCCTTGTGGTGCTGGTGGCCGTGCTGCTCGCCGTGGCCGGCGTGGCCGCGCTCCGTGGCGAACGCATCGACGGCGGGCCGGTCGCCGCCCTCGCCGACGAGGGTGCCGCCGTCACCGCCACCATCCGGGTGACGTCGGACCCGCGCGAGCGCGAGGGCCGCTTCGCGCCGTACGTCGTGGTGCGCGGGCGGGTGACCGAGGTGACCGGTCGCGGCCGCACGTGGCGGGTCGACTCGCCCGCTGTCGTCATCGGCGGCTCGGCGTGGCGTGACGTGGCGCTCGGGTCGACGGTGCGTACGGCCGGGCGGCTGACGTCGGCGGACGGCGACGCGGCCGGCTTGCTCTCGGCACGCGGATCGCCCGAGGCGCTCGCCGAGCCCGACGTGTGGTGGCGGGGAGCCGCAGCCGTGCGGGCGTCGATGCGGTCCGCCGTGGAGCCGCGTTCCGCGGAGGCACAGGCGCTGGTGCCGGCACTGGTGGTGGGCGACGATGCGCTGGTCGACGAGGCCCTGGCCGCCGACTTCCAGACCACCGGGCTCACCCACCTGCTCGCCGTGAGCGGCACCAACCTGACCCTGCTCGTGGGATTCCTGGTGCTGTTCGCACGGTGGGCCGGCGTGCGCGGGCGCTGGATCCTCGTGGTGGCGGCGGTGGGGATCGTGGGCTTCGTGCTCCTCGCCCGCACCGAGCCGAGCGTGCTGCGGGCTGCCGTGATGGGTTCGGTCGGGCTCCTGGCGATGGGGTCCAACGGCCGCGAGCAGGGGTCGCGTGCCCTCGGGGTGGCGGTGGTCCTGCTGCTCCTGGTCGACCCGTGGCTCGCGACCACGGCGGGCTTCGCGCTGTCGGTGCTGGCCACCGCCGGCATCCTCTTCCTCGCCCCCGGCTGGCGAGACGCCCTGGCGCGCTGGCTGCCGGGGTGGGCGGCCGCGGCCATCGCGATCCCGGCCGCAGCCCAGGTCGCGTGCACTCCCGTGGTCGCGGCGCTCTCGGGGCAGGTCAGCCTGGTCGCGGTGCTCGCCAACCTGCTGGCCGCTCCCGCGATCGGCCCGGCCACCGTGCTCGGCCTGGCCGGCGGCCTGATCGGGTTGGTCTGGCTGCCGCTCGCGCAGGTCATCGCCGCGCCCGCTGCCTGGTGCGTCGGCTGGATCGTGGTGGTGGCCCGTCGCGGCGCGGCCCTGCCCACTGCCGCTCTCGACTGGGGCGCCGGGCCGTGGGCGCTGGCACTGCTCACCCTCCTGACCGTCGGCGCCGTGCTGGTCGCCCCGCGGCTGCTGCGTTCGCCGGTGTCGGGCGTCGGGTGCTGCCTGCTGCTCGTCGTCACGGTGCTGACGCGGCCGCCGACGCCCGGCTGGCCGCCCGACGGCTGGGTCGTCGCCGCGTGCGACGTGGGCCAGGGCGACGCGCTGCTCCTCCGTTCGGGCCCGGGGTCGGCGGTCGTGGTCGATGCCGGTCCCGACGCGGCGGCGGTCGACCGGTGCCTGCGCCGGATGGACATCGAGGCGGTGCCGCTCGTCGTGCTCACCCACTTCCATGCCGACCACGTCGACGGGCTCGCCGGCGTGCTCCGCGGCCGGTCGGCGGGGGAGGTGGTCGTGACGTCGCTGGCCGATCCGCCCGGGGCCGTCGATGCCGTACGCCGGCTGGCGGCCGGACGCGGCATCGAGCCCGTCGTGACGGCGTACGACCGGGGGTGGCGGGTGGGCGACGTACGCCTGCAGGAGGTGTGGCCGGTGCCGGGTGCGCCGACCAGCGGGCCCAACGACGCCAGCGTGGTGCTCGTCGCCGAGGTCGGGGGAGTGCGGGTGCTGCTCACCGGTGACGTCGAGCCCGAGGCCCAGAGCCGGCTGGCCCGCACGCTCGCCGGGCTGCGCGTCGACGTGCTCAAGGTGCCGCACCACGGCAGCCGCTACCAGGACCTGCCGTTCCTCACCGGCCTCGCCGCGCGGGTGGCGCTGGTGTCGGTGGGCGCCGACAACGACTACGGGCATCCGGCCGCGGACACCCTCGGAGCCCTCGAGGAGGCGGGCGCCCGGGTGCTGCGCACCGACCTCGACGGCGATCTCGTGGTGACCGTGCGCGACGGCCGGCTGGGCACCCTCACCGGGGACTGAAGGTGTCGGCGGGGTGTGGCAGGCTTGCGCCACGATGGCAGGTCACGGTCCCAGCGCAGCCCAGGTCCTCGGTCGCGTCACCCTCGTGACGGGCAAGGAGGAGTACCTCAGCGCCCGCACGGTGGCCTCCGTGAGGGAGGCGATCCGCGCCTACGACGCCGACGCGGAGATCGCCGAGTCACCGGCCGGCGACCTCACCCCGGCGGCGCTCGACGACATGTCGTCGCCGTCACTGTTCTCGTCCACCCGCTGCGTCGTCGTGACCTCGCTGGAGGACGCCTCCGACGAGGTCGCCGACGGCCTGGTCGACTACGCCGCGTCGCCGGTCGACGAGGTCGCGCTGGTGCTGGTGCACTCCGGCGGCGCCAAGGGCAGCGGGGTGCTGACCAAGCTGCGCAAGCTCGACGCGGTGACCGAGGTGAAGTCGACCGAGGTGAAGTACGCCCGCGACTTCGTGTCCTTCGTGGCCGCCGAGTTCGCCGTGCAGGGCGCCCGCTCGACTCCGGAGGCCGCCGACTTCCTCGTCCAGGCCGTCGGACAGGACCTGCGCTCGCTCTCGGCCGCGGTCAACCAGCTCGCCAGTGACTTCCCCGACCAGCAGATCGGGATCGACGAGGTGAAGCGCTACTTCGGCGGCCGGGCCGAGGCCAAGTCGTTCGCGGTCGCCGACCATGCGTTCGGTGGCCGGGCCGCGCCTGCCCTGGAGGAGCTGCGTTGGGCCCTCGACGGCGGTACGGCGACGGTGCTGGTGACCTCCGCGTTCGCGGCCGGAGCCCGGGGCATCGCCCGGTACCTCGGCGCGCCCCGGGGCCTCCGCGAGGCCGACCTGGCCCGCGAGCTGGGCGTGCCGCCGTGGAAGGTCAAGACGATCCGCGACCAGTCCCGCGGCTGGAGCGACGACGGCATCGGCGCGGCGGTGCAGGCGGTCGCCCGGGCCGACGCCGACATCAAGGGGGCGGCCCACGACGCGGCGTACACGCTGGAGCGGTTGGTGCTCACCGTCACCGGGCTGCGCAACGCTCGCTGACGGACACCGCCGGAAATGACGAACGCCGCCCGGAGGCGGCGTTCGTGCGGAGGAGGTCGGCCTCAGAGAGAGGCGGACTTCTTCGCGATCGCCGACTTGCGGTTGGCGGCCTGGTTCTTGTGGATGACGCCCTTGGACGCAGCCTTGTCGAGCTTCTTCGAGGCCTCGCGACCGGCGGTGACCGCGGCGTCCTTGTCGCCCGACTCGGCGAGCTCGCGGAACTTGCGCACGGCGGACTTGAGCCCGGTCTTGACGGACTTGTTGCGCTCGTGGGCCGCCTCGTTCTGGCGGTTGCGCTTGATCTGGGACTTGATGTTCGCCACTGATGAGCCTTCGCTGGATCGGTCTGGTCAGGGAAAGTTTGGAGCTGTCGGGCCGCCTGGGACACCGAATGGGCTGGCGCCTGACATGCGAGGACACACGCTACCAGCGGGCCGACGGGCCGCCCAAATCGCGCTCAGGCTCCCCATCTGCGCTCAGCCCCGGCGAGGAATCGTCGGGACTCGGTCAGCCGGAAGGCCTTCAGGGTCGGCAGGTTGACGTCGACGGCAGTGGTGGCTCGCCAGGCGAGGAAGGTGCCGAAGCCGGCGAGCCACGCAGTGACCGCGTCGTCGCCGAGGGCGGCCAGTGCCGGCGACGACGCGAGGCTGTCGTCGAACCACGGATCCTCGACCCGCTCGAGCCTTGCCAGCAGCGGGTCCGCCCAGGCTGGGCCGCGCAGGGCCATGCCCCAGTCGACGAACACCAGCGAGCCGTCCGCACGCTGCAGCAGGTTGTCGTTGCGGATGTCCCAGTGAGCGAGCCGGTCCATCGGCCCGGCCCCGAGATCGCGTACGGCGGCCGCGATGTCGGGACCCGCGTCGCGCACCCACGCGGGCAGCAGCTCGGCCGGCACCTCCCCGACCCTGTCTACGGCGCCGGCCCAGGCCTCGCAGCCGTCGGCCAGCGTGCGGAACAACGGCTCGTCGACGGGCGCCTCCCGTCGGCCCAGCTCAGCCGTCAGTGCGTCGGTGGCCGCGAGCAGGCGGTCCAATGTGGCGTCGTCGGACAGGTCCGGGTGCCCGCCCTCGACGTCCTCCAGGACGAGCGCGACCCACTCGCCGTCGTCGTACGCCGCGAGCAGCCCCGCCCACAAGGGGTGCCGGCCGAGCAGCTCGAGCACGGCACGCTCGCGCCGGAACAGGGTGGGCGTGTCCGGGTTCAGCTCGGCGCCCACGGCCTTGACGAAGGCCCGGCTGCCGTCGGCGCAGACCACGCGCGTCGCGCAACCCGGCGACATGCCGCCGACCTGCTCGGCCGTCTCGGCCACGGGCGACCCGAGCGTCTCGTCGACCCAGGCGCGCACCCGCTCGGGCACCGCCGTGTACGGCGCCCGGACACCGACCGCGCGGGGCGAGCTCATGCCCAGCCGCGGCGCGCGGCCAGCCACGCCCAGCACGCCTCGCCGTACCAGCGCTGGTGGTCGCGCAGGTGCGGCGACGTCGGCGGCACCGGCTCGTCGGCGGAGGAGAGGAAGTAGCCGGCGGCGAGCGACAGCACGGCGTCGACGTGGTCCGCCGGGACGTCCGCGGTCAGCCGCCGCGACGCCAGCACCTCCTCGACGTCGAGGCCGTCGCCGCGTGCTCCCATCAGCAGGAACACGGTGTCGAGCCAGGCGGCGCCGACGACCGGCCAGTTCCAGTCGCAGACAAGCATGGTGCCGTCGGGTCGGAGCAGCAGGTTGTCGTCGCGCACGTCGGTGTGGCTGAGGGTCTCGCCCGCAACCGCCGTGGCGTACGACGCGGCGAGGGCCGCCGCCTCGTCGAGGTGCGGCACGTCGGGGCTGGCCACCCGGACCTTCTCCCACCGACCCGGCCAGGACGCGAACTCGTCGACCGCGGTCTCGTCGGTCAGCGACTCCGGTGCCGGTGTGAGGAGTTCGGCGCACGTTTCGAGGACGTCGAGCGCGACGTCGAGCTGGTCGTGCTGCCAGGGCCGGCGCGGCGCCTGCGCCTCGACGTACTCCAGGCCGAGCACGACCCAGTCTGAGTCGTGGCTCCAGAGCAGGGCCGGCGCCGGGATCCCTTCAGGGAGGGTGGAGCGCACCAGCGCCTCGCGTCGGTAGGACTCGGCGAACATCCGCTGGGCCTTGGCCGACGCGGCCTTCACGAAGTGCCGCGACCCGTCCTGGCACGTGAGCACCGAGGCGAAGCCGGGCGTGAAGCCGCCGCCCTGCGAGACCTCGTCGACCACCGGTGACCCGCAGTGTCGCTCGACGAGGTCGCGGACGTGGGGCGGCAGGAACCTCCACTCCAGTCGGCGGGCGGTCCGGCCGTGCGGGATCGCTGCGCTCATGCGGTCATCCTTCCCGACGGTCGCGCTCACGCCGACAGGGGCACCGGACGTCTGGACCGGGTTGCGGCCGCGACGCCGACCATCGTGATGACGAGGCCCACCACCTGGCGCGGCCCCAGCGCCTCGTCCAGCACCACCCAGGCCAGCACGGCCGTGACCGGCGGCGAGAGGAAGAACAGGCTCGCGGCGGCGCCCGACCCACCCCGCAGGACGAGCAGGGCCAGCAGCACGATGCCGAGGATCGAGTTCACGACGGCCAGCCACAGCGCCGAGACGGCGGCCCTGGTCGGGTCCTCGACCGGCCAGAAGCCCTCGGTCAGCCAGCCGAGGAGCAGCAGAGGCGGTCCGGACACGGCCAACTGGACCGTCGCCGACCAGAGCAGGTCGGGAGCGTCGCCGATCCACCGCTGGCCGAGCGTGCCGAGGCTCAGGGTCAGCACGCTGAGCGCACCGAGGGCCACCGCAGCGATGCCGCCGACGTGCCCGAGGTCGGCGCCGAGCACGACGAGCACTCCGACCACGCCGGTCACGAAGCCGGCGACCTGCACCCACGACAGCTTCTCGTGGAGCACCAGGGCGGCCAGGATCGCCGTCAGCACCGGGCTGAGCGCGTGAAACATCGAGCTGACGGTCGCGCCGAGGCCGAGGTCGAAGGCGACGTACATCAGGCCGAACTGGATCGCGTTCATCACCAGCCCGACGCCGGCCACCCGGCCGAGCGTGTGGCGGCTCATCCGGAACGGCCGCCGCAGCACCAGCGCGAGCAGGCAGCCGAGCACGGCGGCGAGCGAGAAGCGCCAGCCCAGCACGTTGAACGGCGCCGCCGCGTGCACTGCGGCCGGGCCGGCTATGTAGCCCGACGACCAGACGAGCACGAACCCCGCCGCCGGCAGCCAGGGCAGGTGCTGCGCCGGGGGCGTCGGGGCGGCTGGGGTGGACATCTCGGGGCACGCTACCGGCGCGTCCGGGGTTTCCTCGCCGCCATGGTGCCCGTGGAACAATGACCGCTCCGCACCACCTTCACGGAAGTACGACGTGCCCTCACAGACCCCTGCACCGCTGCCCGGCCACACCGATCCCGCGATCATCAGGAACTTCTGCATCATCGCGCACATCGACCACGGCAAGTCCACGCTGGCCGACCGCATGCTGCAGCTCACCGGTGTCGTCGACGAGCGCGCCGCCCGCGCGCAGTACCTCGACCGGATGGACATCGAGCGCGAGCGCGGCATCACGATCAAGAGCCAGGCCGTCCGGATGCCGTGGACCGTGCCCGTCGGCAACGACGAGGGCGCCGAGCCCGGCACCTACGTCCTGAACATGATCGACACCCCCGGCCACGTCGACTTCACCTACGAGGTGTCGCGGTCGCTCGAGGCGTGCGAGGCGGCCGTGCTGCTCGTCGACGCCGCGCAGGGCATCGAGGCCCAGACGCTGGCCAACCTCTACCTCGCCCTGGGCGCCGACCTCCACATCATCCCGGTGCTCAACAAGATCGACCTGCCCAACGCCCAGCCCGAGAAGTACGCCGCGGAGCTGGCCGGCATCATCGGCTGCGACCCGTCCGACGTGCTCCGCACGTCGGCGAAGACCGGGCTCGGTGTCGAGGCGCTGCTCAACGAGATCGTCCTGCAGACCCCGCCCCCCGTCGGCAACGCCGACGCCCCGCCGCGCGCGCTGATCTTCGACTCGGTCTACGACACCTACCGCGGCGTCGTCACCTACGTCCGCGTCGTCGACGGCAAGCT
Organism: uncultured Actinomycetota bacterium; assembly: GCA_963825755.1. Taxonomy (GTDB): domain Bacteria; phylum Actinomycetota; class Actinomycetes; order Propionibacteriales; family Nocardioidaceae; genus Nocardioides. The sequence continues at coordinate 45,823 of CAWGUS010000026.1, forward strand.
GAGCCACCGCGACCGCATCAAGATGATGTCCAACGGCGTCGTGCACGAGATGCTCGAGGTCGGCGTGATCAGCCCCGAGCCGATGAAGTCGAGCGACCTCGGCGTCGGCGAGGTGGGCTACCTCATCACCGGGGTGAAGGACGTCCGTCAGTCGCGCGTCGGTGACACCGTCACCAGCCAGCACCACGGGGCGAGCGAGGCCCTGGGCGGCTACAAGCACCCCAACCCGATGGTGTTCGCCGGGCTCTACCCCATCGACGGCGACGACTACCCGACGCTGCGCGACGCCCTCGAGCGCCTCCAGCTGAACGACGCCGCGCTGGCCTACGAGCCCGAGACCTCCGGCGCGCTGGGGTTCGGGTTCCGGTGCGGCTTCCTCGGCCTGCTGCACATGGAGATCGTGCGCGAGCGGCTCGAGCGCGAGTTCAACCTCGACCTGATCTCGACCGCGCCCAACGTGATCTACCAGGTCGCGATGGAGGACGGCACCGTCGTCGAGTGCACCAACCCGAGCGAGTACCCCGACGGCGGCAAGATCGCCGAGGTCCGGGAGCCCGTCGTACGCGCGACGATCCTGTCGCCGTCCGACTACATCGGCACGATCATGGAGCTCTGCCAGACCAAGCGCGGCAACCTCCAGGGCATGGACTACCTCTCCGAGGACCGCGTCGAGATGCGCTACACGCTGCCGATGGGCGAGATCGTCTTCGACTTCTTCGACCAGCTGAAGTCGCGCACCAAGGGCTATGCCTCGCTCGACTACGAACGCTCCGGCGACCAGGCCGCCGACCTCGTCAAGGTCGACATCCTGCTCCAGGGGGAGCCGGTCGACGCGTTCTCCGCGATCGTGCACAGGGACGCGGCGTACTCCTACGGCGTGATGCTGGCCGGCAAGCTCAAGGAGCTCATCCCGCGCCAGCAGTTCGAGGTGCCCATCCAGGCCGCCATCGGCGCCCGGGTGATCGCCCGCGAGAACATCCGTGCGATCCGCAAGGACGTGCTCGCCAAGTGCTACGGCGGCGACATCACCCGCAAGCGCAAGCTGCTGGAGAAGCAGAAGGAGGGCAAGAAGCGGATGAAGATGGTCGGCCGCGTCGAGGTCCCGCAGGAAGCCTTCATCGCCGCACTGTCGACGACCGCCGGCTCCGAGAAGAAGAAGTAGGCCCGTGTCGGGGCCCCGGGACCCGCGCGTCGACGACTACATCGCTGCGCTGCCGCCCTGGCAGCAGGACCTGTGCCAGCGGCTGCGCGAGATCCTGCACGCGGCCGATCCCGAGATGACCGAGACCATCAAGCGCACCGTGCAGCCCTACTTCGTGCTCCAGGGCAACGTCGCCGCGCTCCTCGCCGCGAAGGACCACGTCAACCTCTTCGTGTACGACGGCGGCCTCGTGCCCGATCCCGACGGACTCGTCACCGCCGGCCACGACAACACCACGGCCCGCACCATCGGCTTCCGCGAGGACGACCCGGTCGACGAGGTCGCGCTGACGGCGTTCCTGCGCCGGCTGATCGCCGACAACCGCGCGGGAGGCTGGCGCAAGCTCAAGAAGCAGTGACCCGCGGGGCCCAGTCGGGGTCGCGACCCAGCCGGGCCAGCAGCCGGTCCTGCGGGGACGCGTCGTCGGGCAGGACGACCTCGGGCCCACACACGCCCTCCGAGTGCAGGGCGTCGCCCCACCCGTCGGCCGTGGCGTTGAGCTGCTCGACCTCGTCGTCGCCGATGCCCCAGACCTGACCGGTCGCCCGGGCGATGTCCCAGCCGTGGATCACCAGGTCCCAGCCGTAGAAGTCGGCCATCGTGTCGGCCACCGTGGTCGGGCCGAAGTAGCCGTCGTACGCCTCCTCGGCGACGCCGTCGCGGCCCAGCACCTCGACCATCGCGGCGGCGTGCGAGCTCCATGCACCGGCGGGCTCGGTCAGGTCCGGCGCGGGGCCGAGGTCGAGGCCACGCTTGGCGAAGAAGTCGCGCTCGGTCTCGATCGTGTGGTTGACGACGTCGCGCACGGTCCAGTCGTCGCACGGCGTGGCGGCGTCCCAGCGGCCCTCGGCGGCGTCGACGATCTGGGCGAAACGGTGGGCGCGGGCGTGGAATCGCTGGGCTGTGGGGTTCATGCGACCAACCTAGGAACGCCGGTGTCGGTGGCTCTTGTGATAATCCGACACATGCGCGAGACCGGGCCTCCACGTCGCGTCGACCCGGTCGACCGGGCCCACCTGACCGGCACCACGCGGCCGTCGCCACCCATCTTCCGCTACGCCCCGTCGCCCGCCCTGGCGTCGCTGGTCGAGCGCTACTGGATCCCGGTCTGGTCGGTCGACGCCCCTCAGACCCAGAGCACGCTGCAGCACCCGGTGTGCCTGATCGTCGTCAGCGACTCCTACGCCCGGTTCTACGGCGTGGTCCGCGGCCGGTCGTCGGTCACCCTCGAGGGCGACGGCTGGGCGGTGGGCACCATGCTCACGCCAGCCGCCGGCCGGCTGCTGCTCGGGCGCCCGGTGGCCACCGTCGTCGACACCTGGCTGGAGCTCGGCGACGTCGCCTCGCTCGACGCGTCCCGACTGGTCGACGAGATCCGCGGCGCCATGACGCCCGATCCCACCGACCCGCACGCCCACGCGGCTGCGACGGCTGCGGTCGAGCGGCAGCTGACGCCGTACCTGCCCGTCGACGAGCAGGGCGAGCTCATCAACCGCATCGTCGCCTGGCTGGTCGAGCACCCCGAGGTCACCAGGGTCCGTGAGCTGACAGACGAGTTCGCCATGGCCGAGCGCAGCCTCCAGCGGCTCGTCGAGCAGCGCGTCGGCATGACGCCCAAGTGGCTCATCCAGCGTCGCCGCCTGCACGACGCTATCGAGCGGCTCAAGGCGGGGGAGACGTCGCTGGTCGATCTCGCCGTCGAGCTCGGCTACGCCGACCAGGCCCACTTCACCCACGACTTCCGCACCGTCACCGGCATGACCCCGGGCGAGTTCCTCGCCGACCAGCCCGCTGGGCCCATCGCCTAGGCTCCCGACTCGGAGGTGGCAGATGCCCGCACGACAGGTGCTCGGTCTGGTCCAGGCGGGTGGCGCCGGGGCCCGCATGGACGTGCTCACGCGCGAGCGCGCCAAGCCGGCGCTTCCGTACGCCGGCACCCACCGCCTCATCGACTTCGCCATCTCCAGCATGGTGCACAGCCAGATCCGCGACGTGTGGGTCAGCGTGGAGTACCAGGTCGCGTCGATCGACGAGTACCTCGCCGGCGGGCGCCCGTGGGACCTCGACGCGACGCGTGGCGGGTTCCGCCGGATCGTGCCGCAGACGGGCAGCGGGCCCGCCACCGAGGACGAGTTCGCCCACGGCAACGGCGACCTGCTCCTGCGGATGGCGCGCGACCTGGAGTCCTGGGGAGCCCCGACGATCGTCGTGAGCAGTGCCGATCACGTCTTCGCCATGGACCTCGCACCCGTCGTCGACCGGCACCTGGAGTCGGGCGCCGTCGCCACCCTGCTCACCGCGGAGGTCACCAAGCGTGAGGCCTCGTCGAACGTCACCGTCACGACCGGTCGCGGCCGCCGGGTCACCGGGCTCGAGGTCAAGCCCTCGCGACCGTCCACCGGCACGGTGGCCACCGAGGTCTTCGTCTACCAGACCGAGCCGCTGCTCGAGGCGCTGCGGGAGCTTCGCGCCGAGCTGTCCGGTGACGCCGAGGGCTCCGACAGCGGCATCGGCGACTTCGGCGAGCACCTGCTGCCGCGACTGATCGAGAAGGGCACGGTGCTGGCCGACCCGATCACCGGCTACTGGCGCGACGTCGGCCGCCCGGGCGCCTACCTCCAGGGCCACCGCGACCTGCTGGCCGGCAAGGTGGGTGTGTTCGACGACGCCGAGCGCCCCGTCATCTCGCACTGGACGGACCGGGAGGCCGCCCGGCTCAGGGCCGGCGCCGTCGTCGAGGACAGCCTCGTCTCGCCGGGCGCCGACGTCGCCGGCACCGTCGTCAACAGCGTGCTCGGCCCGGGCGTGGTGATCGAGAAGGGCGCCGTGGTGCGCGACTCAGTGCTGTTCGCCGACGTGCGCGTGGAGCGCGACGCAGCGGTCACGACGAGCGTCCTCGACGACCGGGTCGTGGTGGCGCGGCGTGCCCGGGTCGGTGCGACCTCGAGCCACCGGATCGCCCACGACGACGACGTCGCCCTCGTGGGCAAGGAGTCGGTCGTCGGCGCGCGTGCGACCCTGCCGGCGGGCGCGCGCGTCGAACCGGGATCCACGGTGTGACCGGACGCCTCGTCGTACCCCCGGGGCTGGAGGCGAACCGCGGTCTCGGAGACGAGTGGGGCACCTGGCTCGACGGTCTGCCGCGCCTCTTCGCCGAGATCGTCGACGAGTGGGAGCTGACCG
>CAWGUS010000027.1:0-16141 GCA_963825755.1 uncultured Actinomycetota bacterium
TCGACGGCGCGGTGATGCATGGCTTCTGCTCGGTGGTCGTGCCGGTGCGCACGCGCTCCGGCGGTCCCGCGGCGCTCAAGGTCACCATCGACTTCGACGACGAGTCGGAGCACGAGCACCTGGCCCTCCAGCGCTGGGCCGGCAACGGCACCGTGCGCCTGCTGCGCGCCGACCCGGCCCGCCGCGCCATGCTGCTGGAGCGGCTCCACACCGAGGACCTCACCGGCGTCTGGGACGTCGAGGCCTGCGAGGTCGTGGCCGGTCTCTATCGCCGCATCCACGTGCCGGCCCTGCCGCAGCTGGGCACCGTCACGTCGTACGTCGAGAGGTGGGCCGCTGCACTGGCCGAGATGCCTCGCAACGCGCCGGTCCCGCACCGGCTCGTGGAGCAGGCGCTGTCGCTCGCGCGCGACCTGGTGACCGACGACGCCAGCACCGGCACGCTCGTGCACGGCGACCTGCACTACGAGAACGTGCTGGCCGCCGACCGCGAACCGTGGCTGGTCATCGATCCCAAGCCGATGAGCGGCGATCCTCACTACGAGCCGGCGCCGATGCTGTGGAACCGGTTCGACGAGCTCGCTGGCGACGTCCGCGGGGGAGTACGCCGCCGCTTCCACGCGCTGGTCGACGGTGCCGGGCTCGACGAGGACCGCGCCCGCGACTGGGTCGTGGTCCGGATGGTGCTCAACGCCCACTGGGCCGTCGAGGACGCCCAGCGCGCCGACCGAGACCTCACCCCCGACGAACGCGAGTGGATCACCCGCTGCATCGCGATCACCAAGGCCGTGCAGGACTAGTCGGCGAGCAGCTGTCGAAGGGCCGCCCGGTGCGCCTTGTAGGCACGGCCACCGGCCTTGGTGATGGTGTACGACGTCACCGCTCCTCGGCCGCGGCCCTGCTTGCTGATCTGCACGTAGCCGGCCGACTCCAGTGCCGACATCTGCTTGGAGAGGTCGGAGTCGCTGACCTTGAGATGGTCGCGGAGGAACGTGAAGTCGGTGGCGCTGGCCCGGCTCAGCAGGGCGACGATGGCCAGTCTCTTGGGGGCCGTGATCACGGGATCGAGTCCGCCGAGCGGGCCGTCGGTCGTCATCCGAGCCTCTCGCGGGCACGGCGTGCGGCGAGGGCGTAGGCGCGTTCGTACCACCAGGCGAGCAATGTCGGGAACACCGCCGCCACCCCCACGGCCCACCAGGTCAGGCCGGCCAGCGCGAGCGCCGTGACCACGGCGGCAATCCCGGCGGCGGAGACCGCGAACGTCCAGATGGCCCGGTTGAGCTCCCGTGGCGGCCGGCCGGCCGGCATGGTGCCGCGGTAGCGTCGGTAGCGCTCGATGAACCCCAGCTCGATGCCGACGAGGCCCAGCACGGCGACCGCCCGCCAGACGCCTTCCAGACTGGCTGCCGACGCGGTCAGGGCCGCGGCCCACAGCCCCACGACGGGTGGGTACCACGCCGGGGTGGCCGGATAGTCGACCCACGGAGCGGCCTCGGCGCGGTCCGCGGCGCGAGCGGCCGCGGCGTACTCCTCGTTGCTTTCCATGATGGAAACCTATCGATCGGTTTCCGATCTGGCAAGTGATCGCGTCGGGCCGACGCGGAAATCCCTGTGAGCTTTTGCTACCCGTGAGTTGGGCAGTGATCTAGGTTACTCCGCAAGGAGTCAGCCTGAGGGGCGCCCTTGCCCCCCGAACAGCAGGAGTCACATGCCCATCAAGACTGACACGAGCTTCGTGGAGAACATGCTGCCGAGCGTGGCCGTCCAGTTCTGGGACCGGGTCCAGAAGTCGCCCGACCGCGAGGCATTCCGCTTCCCGAGGGGAGGGGCCTGGGAGTCGGTCACCTGGAGCCAGGCCGGAGACCGGGTGCGCAGCCTCGCCGCGGGCCTGCTGAGTCTCGGGCTCGAGTCCGAGCAGCGCGCCGGCATCGCCTCGGGCACCCGCTACGAGTGGATCCTCGCCGACCTGGCCGTGATGTGCGCCGGCGGCGCGACGACCACGGTCTACCCGACCACCAACTCCGACGACACCGGCTACATCCTGGGCGACTCCGAGTGTCGGGTGGTGTTCGCGGAGGACGACGAGCAGGTCGCCAAGATCAAGGAGCACAAGAACGAGCTGCCGCACCTGGGCAAGATCATCACCTTCGAGGGCACGGCCGACGGCGACTGGGTCATCGGCCTCGACGACCTGGCCGCGCTCGGCGACGCCTACCTCGCCGAGCACCCCACCGCGATCGAGGACACCGCTAAGTCGATCTCGCCCGACCACCTCGCCACCCTGATCTACACCTCCGGCACCACCGGTCGCCCCAAGGGCGTGCGGCTGCGCCACCGCTCGTGGGTCTACGAGGGCGAGGCCATCCACGTGCAGGGCATCCTCACCGAGGACGACCTGGAGTTCCGCTGGCTGCCGATGGCGCACTCCTTCGGCAAGGTCCTGATGTCGGCCCAGATGGCCTGCGGCTTCTCGGCCGCCATCGACGGTCGCGTCGACAAGATCGTCGAGAACCTCGGCGTCGTGAAGCCGACGTTCATGGGCGCCGCCCCGCGCATCTTCGAGAAGGCGCACGGCCGCATCGTCACCATGCAGGCCGCCGAGGGCGGGGCCAAGGAGAAGATCTTCAACAAGGCCTTCGAGGTCGGCCTCAAGGTGGACCAGCTCAAGCGTGAGGGCAAGTCCGTCCCGCTGCCGCTGAAGGTCCAGCACGGCTTGTTCGACAAGCTGGTGTTCAGCAAGGTGCGCGAGCGGTTCGGCGGCCGGGTGCGGTTCTTCATCTCGGGCGCCGCGGCGCTCAACCGCGACATCGCCGAGTGGTTCCACGCCGCCGGCATCACGATCCTCGAGGGCTACGGCCTGACCGAGTCGTCGGCCGGCTCCTTCGTCAACCACCCCGACGACTACCGCTTCGGCACGGTCGGCCCGGTGGTCCCGGGCTCGGAGGTCAAGCTCGGCGACGGCGACGAGATCATGATCAAGGGCCCCGGCATCATGGACGGCTACCACAACAACCCCGAGGAGACCGCCAAGTCGCTCACGCCCGACGGCTGGCTGCACACCGGTGACAAGGGCTCGATCGACGCCGACGGCTACCTCACCATCACCGGTCGCATCAAGGAGCTCTTCAAGACCTCGGGAGGCAAGTACGTCGCCCCGCCGGCGATCGAGGCCAAGTTCAAGGCGGTCTGCCCCTACGCCAGCCAGTTCGTGGTCTTCGGCGACGAGCGCAACTACTGCGTGGCGCTCGTGACGCTCGACCCCGACGCCATGGCGAACTGGGCGACGGAGAACGGCATGGCGGGCGCGTCGTACACCGAGATCGTCACGTCCGACGCCGTGCAGAAGATGGTGAGTGGCTACGTCGACCAGATGAACGCCCAGCTCAACCGCTGGGAGACCATCAAGAAGTGGCGGCTGCTCGACCACGACCTCAGCATCGAGTCGGGCGAGATGACGCCGTCGATGAAGGTCAAGCGCAACGTCGTGCAGACCAACCACCAGGAGCTGATCGACGCGATGTACGCGTGATCCGCTCAGCCTGACCGGGGGCTGCGCACAGCAGACACACAGGTCCGGACCGTCGAATGGGTGCTGGTGGGAGACCACCGGCACCCATTCGCCATTCCGGAGGACAGCATGAGCCACGACCACGACCACGACCAGCACGAGCACGACCTCGGTCTCCAGCACGACATCGCCACCCTGCGCAGGAAGGCGCTCGGTCGCCGCGGGGTGCTGGGTCTGTTCGGCGGGCTGGGTGCGGTGGCGCTGGCCGGCTGCGCCGACGACAGCGAAAGCACGGCGACCGGCACCCCGGACCGCCCCGACGGGCCGTCGGGCGATGGGGGCGGCGCGCCGCCCTCGCAGTCGAACGTCGAGGTCGCTGACGGGGAGATCCCCGAGGAGACGGCCGGCCCGTACCCCGGCGACGGGTCCAACGGGCCCAACGTGCTGACCGAGTCGGGCATCGTGCGCAGCGACATCACGGCGTCGTTCGGCAGCGCGTCGGGTGTCGCCGACGGCGTGCCGTTGACGGTGCGGCTCAAGGTCTACGACCTCGCCGGTGACGACGCCACCGCGATGGCGGGCGCGGCGATCTACCTGTGGCACTGCGACCGCGACGGCGCCTACTCGATGTACGACGGTGACGCGGCGAGCGAGAACTACCTGCGCGGCGTGCAGGAGGCCGACGCCGACGGCAACGTCGAGTTCACCACGATCTTCCCCGCGGCGTACTCCGGACGCTGGCCGCACATGCACTTCGAGGTCTACGAGTCGCTCGACCAGGCGACCAGCGCCTCCAACAAGATGCGCACCTCGCAGCTCGCCCTGCCCCAGGACGTGTGCGACGAGGTCTACGCCACCGAGGGCTACGAGGACAGCGTCGCCAACATGGCGCAGACCAGCCTGGACTCCGACAACGTCTTCAGCGACGGCTACACCCTCCAGATGGCCGCGGTGACCGGATCGGTGTCGGAGGGGTACGCCGCCACCCTCAACGTCCCCGTCTGAGCGGGTCGTCCGCCTCACACCGGGCCAGGACCCGGTGTCAGGCGGACGACTCGATGCCGACGCGGCGCAGATCGTGGGCTACCCGGCCCGGGTCGTCGCGCAGCTCCAGCGCGGTGCATCGGAGCACCACGGCGCCGGCCGCGACGAGCCCGCGTTCGCGCTCTATGTCGTCGCCCCAGTGCGCAACGTCCATGTGGAAGGCGCCGTCCACCTCGAGCACGACGATGCGTCCGTCGGGCATGCACCACTCGGCGTCGGTGTAACGGATCCGGCCGCTCGAGTCGCGCCTCTTCGTCTGACGCCGAGGCAACGGCAGGTTGTAGGCCCGACACATCCGACTCACGTCGAGCTCGGCGACCGACTGCACTCCGCCCACCATCTCCGCGAGGAGCCGACGGAACGGCCTGGCCCGGCGCAAGGGCCTGAGTCGTCCGATCCAGCGTTCGAGGTCGTGGGGTGTGGTCAGGCGTTGCTGGACGACGGCGTTGAGGAGGCCGTACGCCGTGCGGGTCACGGGCTCGTAGGCCGCGAAGACAAGGGCCGCCGGCTCGACCCGCCACACGGGCAGCGGACTTTCGGCCGTGAATCGTGCGATCGGCCGCCGGGTCTCGACGAACCGCACGCCCTCGAGCGGCTCGAGGTTGTGGGACTTCCCGAGCAGGATCGTGATGTCGTCGCGGTGCCAGCGTTCGAGACCATGCCGTTCGAGGGCCGTGAGGTGCCCCACGGCACTGCCGTGACCGGCGTGCAGAACGCCGGCCCACATCAGCTGTCGCCTCGTGAGCGGGCCGGTCGTCGTACACAGGACGGTCGGCGAGACGGCTTGCCAGCGCCGAGCGGTGAGCTGGGCCTCAGCGAAGTCCCAAGAGTGGCCGAGCCGATTGAGCTGGCGGCGCGCAATCAGGCCGGCTTGGCGCCGCGCCACGTCGTGCCACGTCAGCTGGTGTCGACCCATGCGACGAGGATGCCGAAGGAGGACGGAGCACTGCTGAGGTTCTCCACAGGCTGGGTCGTCCGCCTCTCGCCGGGCCAGGACCCGGTGTCATGCGGACGACTGTGGTGAGATGAGCCCGTGGCCCCCGCACAGCCTTCGGGCGACCCTGCTCCTGCGGATGGGTCGTTGCCGGAGAGTGCGCTCGCCGGCGCGGGGGAGCGACCCTTCGGCATCTATGTCCACGTGCCGTTCTGCACGGTGCGGTGCGGCTACTGCGACTTCAACACCTACACCGCCGAGGAGCTCACCGACACTCCCGGCGCCTCGCGGGCGACGTACGCCGAAGCGGTGATCCACGAGCTGCGGATGGCCCGGCGCGTGCTGGGTGCGGTCGACCGTCCGGTGTCGACGATCTTCCTCGGCGGCGGCACGCCGACGCTGCTGAAGACCTTCGACCTGGGCGCGATCCTGGCATCGGTCGCCAGCGAGTTCGGGCTGGCCGACGACGTGGAGGTCACCACCGAGGCCAACCCCGACAGCGTGGCGCAGTGGGACCTCGACGAGCTGCGCAGCGCCGGCTTCAACCGGATCAGCTTCGGCATGCAGTCGGCGGTGCCGCACGTGCTCAAGACGCTGGACCGCACCCACGACCCGCTGCGCGTGCCGGCCGCGGTCGAGTGGGCCCGGGCCGCCGGCTTCGACGAGATCAGCCTCGACCTCATCTACGGCACCCCCGGCGAGTCGCTCGGCGACTGGGAGGAGTCGCTCGAGTCGGCGCTGGCGTGCAGGCCAGACCACATCTCGGCGTACTCCCTCATCGTGGAGGACGGCACCGCGCTCGCCCGGCAGGTACGCCGTGGCGAGCTGCCGATGCCCGACGAGGACGACCTGGCCGACAAGTACCTCCTCGCCGACGAGCGGCTCTCCGCCGGCGGGCTGGAGTGGTACGAGGTGTCGAACTGGGCCCGCCGCCGGGAGAGCCGCTGTCGCCACAACCTCCTCTACTGGACCGGCGGCGACTGGTGGGGCGCCGGGCCGGGCGCGCACTCGCACGTCGGCGGCGTGCGGTGGTGGAACGTCAAGCACCCCGCGGCGTACGCCGACCGGCTCGCGGCCGGCGCCAGCCCGGCCCATGCGCGGGAGGTGCTCGACGACGAGAGCCGCCGGGTCGAGCGGGTGCTGCTCGAGATCCGGTTGCGCGAGGGTCTGCCGGTGCTCGCGCTCGACCAGCACGGCCGCGGCCAGGTGCGCCGGCTCGTCGACGAGGGCCTGCTGACGCTGCGGACCGAGCGCCTGGTGCTGACCCCGCGTGGACGGCTGCTCGCCGACGGCGTGGTGCGCGACCTGCTGCCCGATTGAGCCTCTCACCAGACCTGGCGACCCGCGGATTGCGAGACGGGTCGCCAGTCCGTCGCTGCGCGCAGGCCTGGCCGAGCCTTCCTCAATCTCCCGACCCGATCAGGCCTGAGCAAGCTCAGTCCTGGGTCGTGAAGTCGATGAGCTCCTCGACCCGGCCGAGCAGCGCGGGGTCGAGGTCGGCGAAGGAGTCGACCTTCGACAGGATGTGCTGCCAGGCGCGGGCGATGTCGGCCTGGTCGCGGTGCGGCCAGCCGAGCAGCTGGCAGGTGCCCTTCTTCCACTCGACGTTGCGCGGCACGTCGGGCCACCGCGCGATGCCGAGCCGCTCGGGCTTGACGGCCTGCCACACGTCGATGAACGGGTGCCCGACGATCAGCACGTGCTGGCCGACGGGTGACTTCACGATGGCCTGGGCGATCCGGCTCTCCTTCGACCCGGGGACCAGGTGGTCGACCAGCACCCCGACCCGGCGCTGGGGACCGGGCTTGAAGTCGCGGAGGTGGTCGGCGAGGTCGTCGACGCCGCCGAGGTACTCCACCACCACGCCCTCGATGCGCAGGTCGTCGCCCCACACGCGCTCGACCAGCTCGGCGTCGTGCCGGCCCTCGACGAAGATGCGGCTCTGCCGGGCCACCCGCGCCTTCACTCCTGGTACGGCGACCGAGCCGGACGCCGTACGCGTGGGTGCGGCGGGCGCGGACCGCCGCTGCGGCGGGACGAGGATCACCGGCTTGCCCTCGAGCAGGAACCCCGGTCCGAGCGGGAACGTGCGCCGCTTGTCACGGCGGTCCTCGAGCGTGACGGTGAAGAGGTCGCGGTCGACGGCGATGATCTCGCCGCACCAGTCGGTGGTGACCTCCTCGACGACGAGCCCGAGGTCGGCGGTGTGCTCCTGCGCCCGTCCGCGCTTGGGCGCCTTCCAGTCGGTCGAGAGCACGTCGAAGCCGTAGCGATCGGGGAAGTCACCCGCCAACGCTAGGTCGCCGGACGGCTCAGGTGGCGGGGGCGCGCCGTCAGTCGTCGTCGGTGGAGGCGTCGGAGTCGCCGGACTCCTCGTCCTCGTCGGGCTCCTGGGTCGCGTCCATCTCGAGGTCGCGGTCGACCTCGTCGGGGTCGAGCGGCTCGGCGAGCGGGTTGTCCTCGCCGGGCTGGAGGTCCTCCGGGAGCTGGTCGTCGGTGATGCCGGCCTCGGGCTCGGGGGTCTCGTCCTCGTGTTCGCTCATGCCCCGAGGATGCCGCTGGTTGAGGAAGGCGCGCTAGCGCCTGTCTCGAAACCGCGGCGTCAGGCGAGGGGAAGCTGCGTGCGGCCCCGCGGCAGCTGCTCGTAGCCACGGCGTACGGCGTCGGCCAGCCGATCCGCCGGGAACGGGAACTCTCCCACCTCCACAGCCTGTTCGAGGGGTACGCCGCGGCTCGCGAGATGGCGGATCGCGTCCGCCATCAGGCCGAGGTCGTTGCGCTGGACCTCGACGAAGTCGCGGTCGACCGGGGCCCCGTGTCCGGGCACGACCGTGCTCTTCGGCGTGGTGAGGCCGAGCACGATGTCCATGCTGTGTGGCCAGTCGAGAGGGAAGCAGTCGACGCCGTAGACCGGTGCCGCCGACTCCTCGACCAGATCGCCCGCCAGCACCACGTCGACGTCGGGGATGCGGATCACCAGGTCGCCGTCGGTGTGCCCGCGCCCGGGGTGCACCAGCTCGACCACGCGGTCGCCCAGGTCGAGTGACAGGGCCGAGGAGAAGACGTGGTCGGCCGGGACGGGCTCGGTCGCGAGGATCTCGTCGCGATGCGGGTCGTCGGCGTCGTCGCGGTAGTAGCCCTTCACTCGCTCGCCCGCGGCGACGGTGGCAGCAGCGGCGTTCTCGTGCGCGTGGATCGCGATGTCGCCGTACGCCGACCGGAAGGCCGCGTTGCCGAAGGTGTGGTCGAAGTGGCAGTGGGTGTTGACGATCGTCGTCACCTCGCCGGCGCCGAGGCGCCGCAGGTCGTCGATGACCCCGCTCGCAGCCAGGCCGGAGCTGTGGGTGTCGACGACCATCAGGCCGCGGTCGCTGCCGACCGCCGTGACGTTGACGTCGAGCCACTCGTAGCGCGCCACCCACACGCGCTCGGCCACCTCGATGAAGTCGGACATGGCCGCAGGCTATCCGGGCTTCCGCTAGCAGATGCCCGCGTGCAGCTCGTCGCGGAGCGCCTCGCCCAGCTCGACGGCGGTGGTGACCGTCGTACGGAAGGCGATGTGGCGGCGATGCGCCCCGGCCGCGTCCAGCCAGACCAGCACGACACCCGTGGTGGTGAGCTCGTCCAGCGACGCCGCGAGCAGGTCGGCGGCGGGCGTCCGGGTGGCCCTGGCAACGGCCTCCCGCAGCTCCTCCTCATGACTGGTGTTGGCGTGCTCCACGGTGCGCTGCAGGTAGCCGCGGTTGAGGTCGTGCACACGGGAGAGGAACCGCTCGCGGGGGACGGCCAAGCCGATGTTCCAGCGGGTGAGCACGACGGACTCGAGGTCGACGGCGATCGCGGCCCGGCGTTCGCCGCAGCAGTCGCACACCTCGACCGCGCGCGACACGAGCATGCCTTCGAGGGTGAGTCCCTGCTCGCGCTCCGGGTCGCCGCGCCGGCCGAGACCACTGGTCACGGTGAACTCCGCATGGGCGCCCTCCGAGGCGGCGCGGCACAGGGGAGACCCGACGGGTGCGATCAGCACGGGGAACCCGTCGGTCGGGTCGATCGCCAGGTCGTCGAGCTCGAACGCCAGGCCGGCCACGTCGAGCCGGATCGAGCGCGGGGCAGGCCAGGACGCTGCGCGTGCCTCGGCGGCGCAGGTCGGGTGCGAGAGCCATCGGTCCTCCATGTGTGAGTTAGGCAACCCTAACCTAACCTGATGATGGAGTTGCGACACGGGTGCCGTGAGGCGCGTGTCCCGGCGGGTAGTCTTGGCACTCGCCTTCGTGGAGTGCCAGCAACCAGTCGAGAGGAGGGCGACGTGACCGACGACCGCAAGCTCGCCGTCCTCCGCGCGATCGTCGAGGACTACGTCGCCACCGAGGAGCCGGTGGGCTCCAAGGCCCTCGTCGAGCGGCACGGGCTGGGTGTCTCGCCGGCCACCGTGCGCAACGACATGGCGGTGCTGGAGGAGGAGGGCTTCATCCACCAGCCGCACACCAGCGCCGGGCGCGTGCCCACCGACAAGGGCTACCGACTCTTCGTCGACCGGCTGACCACCGTCAAGCCGATGAGCGCGGCGGAGAAGCGCGCGATCTCGACGTTCCTCGACGGCGCGGTCGACCTCGACGACGTCGTCCAGCGCTCCGTCCGGATGCTCTCGCAGCTGACGCGTCAGGTCGCGGTCGTGCAGTACCCCACGCTCTCGCGCAGCACCGTGCGCCACGTCGAGCTGGTCGCGCTGGCGCCGACCCGGCTGCTCGTGGTGCTCATCCTTTCGACCGGGCGGGTCGAGCAGCGGCTCGTCGAGGTGGCCGACCAGCTCGACGACGAGCTGCTCGCCACCCTTCGGAGCCGCATCGGGCGCGCTGTCGTCGGCGAGAGCATCGCCGAGGCCCTCACCGCGCTCGCGACCCTGGCCACCGAGCCCGGCGACGTACCCGGTGGGATCGCCACGGCCGTCGTCGACACCCTGGCCGACGCCATGTCCGACCACCGCAGCGACGAGCGGGTGGCCGTGGGCGGCGCCGCCAACCTCGCGAGGTACGGCGACTCGTTCGACACCTCGGTCCGGCCGCTGCTCGAGGCGCTGGAGGAGCACGTGGTGCTGCTCAAGCTGCTCGGCGAGGCCAGCACGGGCGGTGCCGTGACGGTGCGCATCGGCCACGAGGGACCGTTCGCCGAGCTCTCCTCCACGAGCGTCGTCGCGACCGGCTACGGCCCGGGCGACGACGCGCTCGCCAGCCTCGGCATCGTCGGCCCCACCCGCATGGACTACCCCGGCACGATGACGGCGGTGCGTGCTGTCGCCCGCTACGTGTCTCGCATTCTCGACGAGGCCTGAGCCTCAGAAGACAAGGAAGACGGAAAACGTGAGTCAGGACCTGTACGAGCTGCTCGGTGTCGCCCGCGACGCGGACGCCGACACCATCAAGAAGGCCTACCGCAAGCAGGCCCGGCAGCTCCACCCGGACGTCAACCCGGACCCGGAGACGCAGGAGCGCTTCAAGGAGGTGTCCCGGGCCTACGAGGTGCTGTCGGACCCGCAGAAGCGGGCGGCGTACGACCGTGGGGGCGACCCGTTCGCCGGTGCAGGTGCGGGCGGCTTCGGGCAGGGCGCCGGGTTCTCGTTCACCGACATCATGGACGCGTTCTTCGGCGGGCAGGGCCCCGGTGGCCAGACCCGCGGACCGAGGCCGCGCACGCGCCGCGGGCAGGACGCGCTGATCCGGCTCGACATCGAGCTCGCCGAGGCCGCGTTCGGCGTGACCCGTGACCTCAAGGTCGACACCGCTGTCGTCTGCACGACCTGCCACGGCGACGGCACCGCGCCCGGCACCACCCCGATCACCTGCGAGACCTGCCGCGGCGCCGGCGAGGTCGCGCACGTGCAGCGCTCGTTCCTCGGTGAGATCCGCACCCTGCGTCCCTGCGCGGCCTGCCGCGGTTTCGGCACGCTGATCCCCGACCCGTGCCGCGAGTGCTCCGGCGACGGCAGGGTGCGGTCGCGCCGGACGCTCAAGGTGAAGATCCCCGCGGGCGTCGACTCGGGCACGCGCGTCCAGCTCACCGAGCAGGGCGAGGTCGGCCCCGGCGGCGGTCCGGCCGGCGACCTGTACGTCGAGATCCAGGTCGAGCCGCACCCGACCTTCACCCGCGCGGGCAACGACCTGCACTGCACCGTGTCGCTGCCGATGACCGCTGCGGCGCTCGGCACCGCCGTGCAGCTGCCCCTGCTGGAGGCCGACCTCGAGCCGGCCGACGACTCCGACCTCGTCACGTCGCTCGATCTCGACGTGAAGGCCGGCAGCCAGTCCGGCACCGAGCACGTCATGCGCGGGTACGGCGTGCCCGGCCTGCGCGGTGGCCGCGGCGACCTGGTCGTCACCATCATCGTCGACACGCCGACCCGGCTCGACGCCCGCCAGGAGGAGCTGCTGCGCGAGCTGGCGGCGATCCGTGGTGAGGAGTCGCCCGAGGGCACCGTGCGCGCGTCCCACAAGTCGGTCTTCGGCCGGCTGCGCGACGCGTTCAACGTCTGATGTCGCTGCCCGTCCACCTGGTGCCGAGCCTTCAGGGCGTCCGACCCGGGTCGACGGTCGAGGTGACAGGTGACGAGGCCCATCACGCCGTGGCCGTCCGCCGGCTGCGGGTGGGGGAGCCGGTGGTGCTCACCGACGGCTCTGGTGTGTCGGTCACCGGTGAGGTCTCCTCGACGGGCAAGCGGGTGTTCTCGCTGATGGTGCAGTCCGTCGAGACCGCGCCCGCTCCGACGCCGGCGATCACGGTCGTGCAGGCGCTGCCGAAGGGCGACCGCGGCGAGCTGGCCGTCGAGATGCTGACCGAGATCGGTGTCTCCCGGATCGTCCCGTGGGCCGCCGCGCGCTAGCGTCGCCGTGTGGCGTGGGGCCCGGGCCGACAAGTCGCTCGCCAAGTGGCGCGCCACCGCCCGCGAAGCGGCGAAGCAGGCGCGTCGCGCGTGGTTCCCCGACGTGACCTCGCTGGCCAGTACCCCGGACGTCGAGTCGCTGGTGCGCGCAGCCGACCTGGTCGTCGTACTCCATGAGGAGGCGGAGCTCCCGCTCCCCGTCGTCGGCGACGCCCTCGACATCGTCGTCATCGTCGGCCCCGAGGGCGGGCTCACCGACGAGGAGGTCGCCGCCTTCGTCGCCGCAGGTGCGGTCACCGTGCGCCTCGGCAGCGAGGTCCTGCGTACGTCGACCGCCGGCGTGGCCGCCGTGGCGGCCCTGCTCGCCGGCACCCCGCGCTGGCACTGAGCGCGGCGCGCGAGCCACATCATGGGCGATCGAGAAAGTGGCTCATCCACGGCTAACTCACTCGATCGTGATGTCCTTCGAGTCCGTCATCGCACCGCTGCCCTCGGTGCCGCCGGTCGGGTCGTCGGTGGTCGCCCAGATCGTGTAGTCGCCGGGCGCGACGCCGGCCAGGTCGACGGAGACCTCGAACGGGAAGAGCTTGTCCTCCATCCACCCGTCGGCCATCCAGGGTCCCTTCTTCACGACCTTGTCGCCCTGGCGGAGCTCCCAACCGGCGCTGGCCTCGAAGCTGTTCGCGACGCCCGTCAGCTCGAGGGTTCCGCTGACGCCGGCGCCCTGCTCGGGCGTGGTGATGTTCATGTGGCTGAGGTGCTGGAGGATCGAGCCGTTGCCGACCGGGTCGGCCGTCGGGACGCCGTATACCGTCTGCGCGACCTCGCCGTCGACCATGAACCACACCGGGGTGCGCTGCTGTACGGCGGCCTGTGCGGTGTAGACGACCTGCTGCACGGCTGCCCGGGCGGTCGCCTTGTCCATGTCGGCAGGACGCTCTTGCAGCGCGGGGTCGTCGAGGTTCACCGTGATGACCTCGCCGTCGACGCCGCCGGGGGACAGGGACCCCTCGGGCCAGGCCGTGCGGTAGTCGGGGTCCTTGGGCGTGCCCGTGAGCAGGTCGATCGCGGCCGCGAGTGGCTCGCCGGTGCCGGTCTGGAACTCGCGGTAGAGACGTGGCCCGCCGCGCTCGGTGTCGCCGATGAAGTAGAGCGCTGTGGCGACGTCCGCCGCCGATGACGAGGGTGCCTCGGACGGGGCCTCGGACGCCGTGGTCGCGGGCTCCGACGGTTCGGGGGCCTGCGAAGACGACGCTGCCGGGTCGGGGTCGGGCTCGTCGCCGCCGAAGCCACCGACGAAGGCGACAACGCCGATCACGGCCGCCGTCGCCACGGCGCCGAGCAGGATGAGGGGCCAGGTGCTCTTGCTCATGGTGCCACCTTCGCATCGGGGCCGGACGGCGCTCGGATGTCGGCCAGCGCGTCGTCACGGTTACTGGATCGTGAACTGCTTGGAGTCCGTGAAGGCCCCGATGCCCTCGCCGTTGCTGGGGTCGTCCGTGGATGCCCACATCGTGTAGTCGCCGGGGGAGAGACCGGAGACGTCGACGGGGATCGAGAAGGGATAGAGCATCCGGCCGCCGGCGCCGTCCGCGATGCCGGCGTCCTCGACCACGACCTCGTCGCCGCGCAGGATCCGGTAGGAGACCGTGCCCTCGTAGCCGTTGGCCACCCCCGTGAGCCGCAGCTCGTCGCTGGTGACCGTCGAGCCCTGCTCGGGGGTCGTGATGTTCAGGTGGCTGAGCGCGTCGAGGATCGGCGCGTTGGCGATCGGCTCAGCCGTGTTCACGCCGAGGACGGTCTGCGCGGCCGCGTCGCGGACCGCGAACTGCACGGGCGCGCGGCGTTGGGCCACGGCCTGAACGGTGTAGACGACCTGCTGGACGGCTGCCTGCGCCTCAGCCTCCGACATACCCGACGGGGGAGTGCTCAGGGAGTCGTCGACCAGACGGATAGTGATGACGTCGCCGTCGTCCTCGGCGCCGAGGAACACGCCGGACGGCCAAGCGGTGCGGTAGTCGGGGTCGAGGGGTGCGTCGGTCAGCGCGGCGAGGGCGGACTCGAGGGGATCACCGGAGCGGGACTGGAACTCGCGGTAGAGCCTCGGACCAGCTCGCTCGGTGTCGCCGATGTAGTAGACCGGCACGGCGTGCGGCGCCGTCGACGGCGGGACGACGGGCGTCGGCGACACCGCCGGGCCGGGCTCCGGCTCGTCCGGTCCGTTCGTGACGACGGCGAACGTCGCCACGATCGCCGCCGTCGCGACGGCGCCCGCGAGGACGAGTGGCCAGCCACGTCGTTCGGTGCCGGTGCGCGTCCGCGCCCGGATCTCACCGAGTGCGTCGCGTGGCTCGATGCCGGACACCGCGTCGTGGAGGGCGCGGGAGATCTTCTCGTCGTCGGTCATGACTCTTCCTCGAGCAGGGGCCCGAGCAGTGCGCGCAGCGAGGCGGCACCGCGGGAGGCGTGGCTCTTGACCGCCCCGCGGGAGATGCCGAGGGTCGTGGCGATCTCACCCTCCGACAGGTCGGCGTAGTAGCGCAGCGCCATCACCTCACGCTGGCGCTGGGGCAGCTGCCGCATGCCGTCGAGTACGGCGTCGCGTCGGGCCGAGTCGAGCACCTGTCCCGCGGCGTCGGGGGCGGGCGCAGCAGGGAGCCCGGCCTCCGCACGGAGATGCCGGTCGACGACCATCCGGTGCCGGAGCACGGAGCGCGAACGGTTGACCACGGCCTGACGCAGGTAGGGCAGCGCGGACTCGGGGGTGCGGATGCGCGACCACCGGCCGTGGACCGCGACGAAGGCGTCCTGCACGACCTCTTCCGCCGTCCCGACATCGCGTACGAGGAGCACGGCCAGACGCACGAGCTGCCGCCAGTGGGCGGCGTACAGCTGCTCGAGCGCCTCGTCGGCGTGCCAGCCCGCGCGGTCGGTCACGAGCCCCGCGCGGAACGGGGCGCGCAACCCTGCGGGGCGAGCCGGTGCATGGGTGGTCACGGTAGTGGGACGCACGACCCGTTCCCGTGGTTTACCGCTCCCGCAGGGTCGTGTTGCGTGGGACAGTGTGCGCATGACAGCTGCCGAGGACTGCCTCTTCTGCAAGATCGTCGCCGGCGACATCCCGGCCGAGGTCGTGCACGAGTCCGAGACCGTCCTCGCGTTCCGCGACCTCAACCCCCAGGCGCCCACCCACGTGCTGGTCGTCCCGCGCAGCCATCACGCGAACGCCGCCGAGCTGGCCGCCGCCGAGCCGGGCTCGGTCGCCGACCTCGTCTCGGCCGCTGCGAAGGTGGCAGACGACGAGGGCCTCGGAGACCAGTACCGCCTCGTCTTCAACACCGGCGCCGACTCCGGCCAGACCGTCTTCCACACCCACCTCCACCTGCTCGGAGGCCGAGCCTTCACCTGGCCGCCAGGATGAGCCGCCTGATAGCCCTCGCCAGTGCTGCGCTGCCCCTCCTGCTTGCCGGCTGCGGCGGGGGTGGCGAGGACGCCCACTCCGGCCACGGCGACGCGTCCCCGGGCCCCAGCGCGCCCTCAGAGACGCCGATCGCCGCGGCCCACGACTCCCACGGAGGTACGACGCCCGCCAAGCCCGCGAAGCCCAAGCCGCTGCGGGCGGGCGAGCGCCGGGTGACCCTGGAGATGCCGGCGGCCTACACGCCGTCGGCGCCCACCGGGGTCGGCACCGACGACTACCGCTGCTTCCTGCTCGACCCGGAGCTGGAGCAGGACGCGTTCATCACAGGCACCAACGTGCTGCCCGGCAACCCGCAGGTCG